>NZ_JANUEU010000016.1:0-1838 GCF_024807715.1 Buttiauxella sp. BIGb0471 | reverse complement strand
TTGACTCTGAAAGAGGAAAGCGTAATATACGCCACCTCGAGTTAGCAAGCGAAAGCGCGTAACTCACTGCTCTTTAACAATTTATCAGACAATCTGTGTGGGCACTCGCAGGATTGATATCTCAGATACCTTCGGGTATCAAAAAAATATCAAGTCTTGAAGAGTGACCAAGCAGTAATTCATTTAGTTGAATTATTACGAAAGTTAATTTTTGAGCACCGCTTCACGAGTTGAAGCAAATCAAGCTTTTAATTGAAGAGTTTGATCATGGCTCAGATTGAACGCTGGCGGCAGGCCTAACACATGCAAGTCGAGCGGTAGCACAGGGAGCTTGCTCCTGGGTGACGAGCGGCGGACGGGTGAGTAATGTCTGGGAAACTGCCTGATGGAGGGGGATAACTACTGGAAACGGTAGCTAATACCGCATAACGTCTTCGGACCAAAGAGGGGGACCTTCGGGCCTCTTGCCATCAGATGTGCCCAGATGGGATTAGCTAGTAGGTGAGGTAATGGCTCACCTAGGCGACGATCCCTAGCTGGTCTGAGAGGATGACCAGCCACACTGGAACTGAGACACGGTCCAGACTCCTACGGGAGGCAGCAGTGGGGAATATTGCACAATGGGCGCAAGCCTGATGCAGCCATGCCGCGTGTATGAAGAAGGCCTTCGGGTTGTAAAGTACTTTCAGCGAGGAGGAAGGCATTGTGGTTAATAACCGCAGTGATTGACGTTACTCGCAGAAGAAGCACCGGCTAACTCCGTGCCAGCAGCCGCGGTAATACGGAGGGTGCAAGCGTTAATCGGAATTACTGGGCGTAAAGCGCACGCAGGCGGTCTGTCAAGTCGGATGTGAAATCCCCGGGCTCAACCTGGGAACTGCATTCGAAACTGGCAGGCTAGAGTCTTGTAGAGGGGGGTAGAATTCCAGGTGTAGCGGTGAAATGCGTAGAGATCTGGAGGAATACCGGTGGCGAAGGCGGCCCCCTGGACAAAGACTGACGCTCAGGTGCGAAAGCGTGGGGAGCAAACAGGATTAGATACCCTGGTAGTCCACGCCGTAAACGATGTCGACTTGGAGGTTGTTCCCTTGAGGAGTGGCTTCCGGAGCTAACGCGTTAAGTCGACCGCCTGGGGAGTACGGCCGCAAGGTTAAAACTCAAATGAATTGACGGGGGCCCGCACAAGCGGTGGAGCATGTGGTTTAATTCGATGCAACGCGAAGAACCTTACCTACTCTTGACATCCACGGAATTCGGCAGAGATGCCTTAGTGCCTTCGGGAACCGTGAGACAGGTGCTGCATGGCTGTCGTCAGCTCGTGTTGTGAAATGTTGGGTTAAGTCCCGCAACGAGCGCAACCCTTATCCTTTGTTGCCAGCGGTTCGGCCGGGAACTCAAAGGAGACTGCCAGTGATAAACTGGAGGAAGGTGGGGATGACGTCAAGTCATCATGGCCCTTACGAGTAGGGCTACACACGTGCTACAATGGCGCATACAAAGAGAAGCGACCTCGCGAGAGCAAGCGGACCTCATAAAGTGCGTCGTAGTCCGGATCGGAGTCTGCAACTCGACTCCGTGAAGTCGGAATCGCTAGTAATCGTAGATCAGAATGCTACGGTGAATACGTTCCCGGGCCTTGTACACACCGCCCGTCACACCATGGGAGTGGGTTGCAAAAGAAGTAGGTAGCTTAACCTTCGGGAGGGCGCTTACCACTTTGTGATTCATGACTGGGGTGAAGTCGTAACAAGGTAACCGTAGGGGAACCTGCGGTTGGATCACCTCCTTACCTGAAAGATACGAACTTGCGTAGTGCTCACACAGATTGTCTGATAGAA
>NZ_JANUEU010000015.1:0-2676 GCF_024807715.1 Buttiauxella sp. BIGb0471 | reverse complement strand
CTGTGAACTCGAAGAGTAGGGCGGGACACGTGGTATCCTGTCTGAATATGGGGGGACCATCCTCCAAGGCTAAATACTCCTGACTGACCGATAGTGAACCAGTACCGTGAGGGAAAGGCGAAAAGAACCCCGGCGAGGGGAGTGAAACAGAACCTGAAACCGTGTACGTACAAGCAGTGGGAGCCTCTTTTATGGGGTGACTGCGTACCTTTTGTATAATGGGTCAGCGACTTATATTCTGTAGCAAGGTTAACCGTATAGGGGAGCCGCAGGGAAACCGAGTCTTAACTGGGCGTTAAGTTGCAGGGTATAGACCCGAAACCCGGTGATCTAGCCATGGGCAGGTTGAAGGTTGGGTAACACTAACTGGAGGACCGAACCGACTAATGTTGAAAAATTAGCGGATGACTTGTGGCTGGGGGTGAAAGGCCAATCAAACCGGGAGATAGCTGGTTCTCCCCGAAAGCTATTTAGGTAGCGCCTCGTGAACTCATCTTCGGGGGTAGAGCACTGTTTCGGCTAGGGGGCCATCCCGGCTTACCAACCCGATGCAAACTACGAATACCGAAGAATGTTATCACGGGAGACACACGGCGGGTGCTAACGTCCGTCGTGAAGAGGGAAACAACCCAGACCGCCAGCTAAGGTCCCAAAGTCATGGTTAAGTGG
Source organism: Buttiauxella sp. BIGb0471 (assembly GCF_024807715.1). Lineage (NCBI taxonomy): Bacteria > Pseudomonadati > Pseudomonadota > Gammaproteobacteria > Enterobacterales > Enterobacteriaceae > Buttiauxella > Buttiauxella sp. BIGb0471. The sequence goes on along the minus strand of NZ_JANUEU010000015.1, from coordinate 2,007 downwards.
GAAACGATGTGGGAAGGCACAGACAGCCAGGATGTTGGCTTAGAAGCAGCCATCATTTAAAGAAAGCGTAATAGCTCACTGGTCGAGTCGGCCTGCGCGGAAGATGTAACGGGGCTAAACCATGCACCGAAGCTGCGGCAGCGACGCTTATGCGTTGTTGGGTAGGGGAGCGTTCTGTAAGCCGTTGAAGCTGGACTGTGAGGTCTGGTGGAGGTATCAGAAGTGCGAATGCTGACATAAGTAACGATAAAGCGGGTGAAAAACCCGCTCGCCGGAAGACCAAGGGTTCCTGTCCAACGTTAATCGGGGCAGGGTGAGTCGACCCCTAAGGCGAGGCCGAAAGGCGTAGTCGATGGGAAACAGGTTAATATTCCTGTACTCGGTGTTACTGCGAAGGGGGGACGGAGAGGGCTATGTTAGCCGGGCGACGGTTGTCCCGGTTTAAGCATGTAGGCGGAGAGTTTAGGTAAATCCGGACTCTTATCTAACGCTGAGGTGTGATGACGAGGCACTACGGTGCTGAAGTAACAAATGCCGCACTTCCAGGAAAAGCCTCTAAGCATCAGGTAACAACGAATCGTACCCCAAACCGACACAGGTGGTCAGGTAGAGAATACCAAGGCGCTTGAGAGAACTCGGGTGAAGGAACTAGGCAAAATGGTGCCGTAACTTCGGGAGAAGGCACGCTGTCGGTAGGTGAAACCCCTCGCGGGTGGAGCTGAAGGCAGTCGAAGATACCAGCTGGCTGCAACTGTTTATTAAAAACACAGCACTGTGCAAACACGAAAGTGGACGTATACGGTGTGACGCCTGCCCGGTGCCGGAAGGTTAATTGATGGGGTTAAGCGCAAGCTGAAGCTCTTGATCGAAGCCCCGGTAAACGGCGGCCGTAACTATAACGGTCCTAAGGTAGCGAAATTCCTTGTCGGGTAAGTTCCGACCTGCACGAATGGCGTAATGATGGCCAGGCTGTCTCCACCCGAGACTCAGTGAAATTGAAATCGCTGTGAAGATGCAGTGTACCCGCGGCAAGACGGAAAGACCCCGTGAACCTTTACTATAGCTTGACACTGAACATTGAGCCTTGATGTGTAGGATAGGTGGGAGGCTTTGAAGTGTGGACGCCAGTCTGCATGGAGCCAACCTTGAAATACCACCCTTTAATGTTTGATGTTCTAACGTAGACCCGTGATCCGGGTTGCGGACAGTGTCTGGTGGGTAGTTTGACTGGGGCGGTCTCCTCCTAAAGCGTAACGGAGGAGCACGAAGGTTAGCTAATCACGGTCGGACATCGTGAGGTTAGTGCAAAGGCATAAGCTAGCTTGACTGCGAGAGTGACGGCTCGAGCAGGTGCGAAAGCAGGTCTTAGTGATCCGGTGGTTCTGAATGGAAGGGCCATCGCTCAACGGATAAAAGGTACTCCGGGGATAACAGGCTGATACCGCCCAAGAGTTCATATCGACGGCGGTGTTTGGCACCTCGATGTCGGCTCATCACATCCTGGGGCTGAAGTAGGTCCCAAGGGTATGGCTGTTCGCCATTTAAAGTGGTACGCGAGCTGGGTTTAGAACGTCGTGAGACAGTTCGGTCCCTATCTGCCGTGGGCGCTGGAGAATTGAGGGGGGCTGCTCCTAGTACGAGAGGACCGGAGTGGACGCATCACTGGTGTTCGGGTTGTCATGCCAATGGCATTGCCCGGTAGCTAAATGCGGAAAAGATAAGCGCTGAAAGCATCTAAGCGCGAAACTTGCCCCGAGATGAGTTCTCCCTGACCCTTTAAGGGTCCTGAAGGAACGTTGAAGACTACGACGTTGATAGGCTGGGTGTGTAAGCGTAGCGATACGTTGAGCTAACCAGTACTAATGATCCGTGAGGCTTAACCTTACAACACCGAAGGTGTTTTGGTTGAGAGACTAAGATATTTGATTTTCAGCTTGAACCGAGATTTTAAGTCAATGGTTGTGTGAATAACATGACGGTTGATGAAACAGAATATGCCTGGCGGCA
>NZ_JANUEU010000014.1:0-4694 GCF_024807715.1 Buttiauxella sp. BIGb0471 | reverse complement strand
CCCATGCCGAACTCAGAAGTGAAACGCCGTAGCGCCGATGGTAGTGTGGGGTCTCCCCATGCGAGAGTAGGGAACTGCCAGGCTCCAAATAAACAGACAAGCCTCATGCGAAAGCATGGGGCTTTTTTGCGCTTTAAGTGGACAACATTGTCGGGAACAATGTTGCACGTCGCGTGCGACGGCCCCGGAGGGGTGAGTATCAGGATGATACGAATACAAGCCCTGTACTGACGTACAGGGCTTTTTGCTGTCTGCGATGTATGAAATTGCTCCTTCCTGCCTCCCTTCACACAAGCCAACCCCTGGCATATAAGGTAAACTAACTGGGTTTAAACTCAGGAAAGATACCGATATGAGCACCTCTCTTAAGCCTTTCAATACATTTGGTATTCAGGCTAACGCTTCACGTATTGTCATTGCTGAAACTCTGTCGCAGCTAAAAGACGCCTGGGGCGAGGCGGTTTCAGCACAGATGCCGGTGTTGCTACTGGGAGAAGGGAGTAACGTTCTCTTTCTTGAAGATTATTCTGGCACGGTAATTATCAACCGTATAAAAGGCATAGAGGTTATCGAGGAAGATGATGCCTGGCATTTGCATGTTGGTGCAGGTGAAAACTGGCATCAGCTGGTTGAATATACCTTGCAGCATGGCATGCCAGGACTCGAAAATTTGGCTTTAATTCCGGGTTGTGCCGGATCTTCGCCTATTCAAAATATTGGGGCATATGGTGTTGAACTTAAGAGTGTTTGCTATTACGTAGATTGTGTTGATTTACTCAGCGGTGAAATGCATCGTCTGGATAATTCACAGTGCCAGTTTGGTTATCGCGACAGTATTTTTAAGCATGAATATCAGAGTCACTATGCAATTGTTGCCGTAGGTCTGCGTCTACCGAAAAAATGGCTGCCGGTGTTAACTTATGGTGACCTAACCCGCCTTGATGCCGCGAATGTTACCCCTCAAGAAGTGTTCAATTCCGTGTGCCACATGCGTATGACAAAGCTGCCTGATCCGCGTGTTAATGGTAATGCAGGGAGTTTCTTTAAGAATCCCGTTGTGACCGCCGAACAAGCAACCACATTAATTTCTACTTTTTCAGCTATTCCACATTATCCGCAGACCGATGGTTCCGTAAAACTCGCCGCTGGTTGGTTAATCGATCAATGCCAACTGAAAGGCTACAAGATTGGCGGTGCTGCAGTCCATAAACAGCAAGCTCTGGTATTGATAAACGAAGAAAGCGCGTCCAGCCAGAACGTTGTGGATCTCGCGCATTATGTTCGTCAGTGCGTTGGAGAAAAATTTAATGTGTGGCTGGAGCCGGAAGTCCGCTTTATCGGGCTATCTGGTGAGGTTAGCGCTGTGGAGACCATTGCATGAAAGATAACAAAATTCCTCTAACGCTGATTAGCATCCTTTCTGATGGTGAGTTTCATTCTGGTGAACATTTAGGCGAGCAGCTTGGTATGAGCCGAGCTGCTATTAATAAGCATATTCAAACAATAAGAGACTGGGGTGTGGATGTTTTTACCGTACCAGGCAAAGGATACAGCCTGCCGGATCCTATCCAGTTACTTAATGAAGAGCTGATAAAGTCACAGATTGATACAGGATCAATTGCAGTACTCCCAGTGATTGACTCGACGAATCAGTATTTACTCGAGAGGTTAGATACACTTCAGTCTGGAGATGCGTGTATTGCTGAATACCAGCAGGCGGGTCGTGGCCGTCGTGGGCGCCAATGGTTTTCACCTTTTGGTGCCAATCTCTACCTGTCTATGTACTGGCGACTTGAACAAGGGCCAGCAGCTGCGGTGGGCTTAAGTCTTGTTATTGGGATTGTTATGGCCGAAGTTCTGCAAGAGCTAGGTGCAGAAAATGTCAGGGTGAAATGGCCAAATGATCTCTATCTCAACGATCGTAAGCTCGCTGGTATTCTGGTGGAGTTGACGGGTAAAACGGGGGATGCAGCCCAAATTGTTATTGGCGCAGGGATTAACCTTGCAATGCGGAATGTGGCAACCGATGTCATTAATCAAAGCTGGATTAATCTCCAGGAAGCTGGAATTAATATAGATCGTAATGCATTAGCAATTAAAATAATAAAAGAGTTACGTAAGGCATTACAATTATTTGAAGATGAAGGTTTAGTTCCTTTTCTTCCTCGCTGGAAACCACTCGATAATTTTATTAATCGTCAGGTGAAGTTAATAATAGGTGAAAGAGAAATTCACGGAATTTCCAGAGGAATTAATGAACAAGGTGGATTGCTATTAGAGCAGGATGGAGTAATTAAACCTTGGGTCGGTGGTGAAATATCATTGCGCGGCGTTAATTAAAAAAATGGGGGACACCCCCCATTTTTTATTTTCTCAGTCGAACACACTCGACTTCATGATTCGAGCTCTTCGTCATGATCAGGCTAGCGCGCTCACGCGTAGGCAGTATATTTTCTTTTAAATTCCGCCAGTTTATCTCTTTCCAAAGTTGTAATGCGACGTTAACAGCTTCATCTTCTGAAAGCTTGGCGTAGCTGTGGAAATAAGAATCAGGGTCGGTAAAAGCGCCTTCACGGAATTTCAGGAAGCGAGTGATATACCAATCCTGGAGCAGATCTTCAGGTGCATCAACATATATAGAGAAGTCGACAAAGTCCGATACAAACACATGATGTGGGTCGTGTGGGTAATCCATGCCGCTCTGTAAAACATTCAATCCTTCAAGAATTAAAATATCAGGCTGAGCAACTGTTTTATCCCCATCGGGAATGACATCATAAATAAGATGAGAGTAAACCGGTGCGGTCACATTCGGTGCGCCTGATTTAATATCAGAAACGAATTTCACCAGACGATGCATATCATAGGATTGTGGGAATCCCTTTTTCTTCATCAGATTGCGTTCTTTCAACACTTTATTCGGATGTAGAAACCCATCAGTCGTAATTAACTCTACGCGACGATGCTCAGGCCAGCGGCTAAGCAAGGCTTGTAACACACGGGCAGTAGTACTTTTACCTACCGCAACACTCCCCGCGATACTAATGACGTACGGAATACGCTGCCCATTCGTACCGAGGAACTGCTCAAGTACTGCCTGGCGGCGTAAGTTCGAACTGATATAGAAATTCAATAGACGCGAAAGGGGCAGATAGATCTCTGCCACTTCCTCTAAAGAGAGGTCCTCATTGATACCTTTCAACCGTGCGATTTCACCTTCAGTCAAGGTCATCGGCACTGAGTCGCGTAAAGCTGCCCATTGGTTGCGGTTGAACTGCATATAAGGAGTCGTCAACATTTGCTCTTTATTACTCATAAGCATGCTTCTGCCTGTAATTCAGGACAAAAATGAACGTAGTACGCGGACTGAGAAAAGGAGACTCATCTCAGGTAATCAAAGGCGTGCAACGTATATATCTTTTTACAATGGGCAGGAGGGTAACACCAGATGGGGGATAATAATAAGAAAAAAACATAGTGGTGATGCTTTCAGAGGAAAACATCACCTGGGTCCGGACCATTAACTCGCTATGCGGTGCACAAATTGATTAACGGCGAATAAGCGTATGAAGTAGATAACGGCAGGATAATAATCGCCATCTGGCGAACAGATGTAATCCGGTAACTTTTCCTGGCATCAAGAAGCTTTGCGAAAGAATGCTTCGGCAGGTGTACTTGCCTGGACATCCACAACAATAACCCTCGATGATTTGCGATTGATGATTTCTCTGTATGTGGATACATCCATAAAGGTAAGAAGTGATCCAAAGCCGCAGAAGTCGCTATAACTGCCATATCAACGCATATGAAAGGATGTTTGCGTAATCGTAGGGCGTTAAAAAGGGCATTTCGCAAGGTATAGGTGCAACTGCGCGGTAAGTCGAGGGTCGCCGTATTAGATTTCGTGTACAAAAATCACACCGTAACGTTGATTAATCCACCATTTTTACGAGCTATCGCGCAAAATATAAGCGGTAGTGCATTTTCTTTAATTTTTTTGTTGCATCACGGAGCCGGTCTTCCTAGAATGCGCGCTACTTGATGCCGACTTAGCTCAGTAGGTAGAGCAACTGACTTGTAATCAGTAGGTCACCAGTTCGATTCCGGTAGTCGGCACCATCAAGTGCTTGGTGGGGTTCCCGAGCGGCCAAAGGGAGCAGACTGTAAATCTGCCGTCATCGACTTCGAAGGTTCGAATCCTTCCCCCACCACCATTTTCAGGCCGCGCTATGCGTAGCCCGAGGCGACGAGATCCAACTAGTCGGCTCGAATACTGAGAAGCTTCTTCTCAGGTCAATACAGAATTCAAGCAGGTAGCCGAGTTCCAGAGTGCGGGCATCGTATAATGGCTATTACCTCAGCCTTCCAAGCTGATGATGTGGGTTCGATTCCCACTGCCCGCTCCAGATGTGCTGATATAGCTCAGTTGGTAGAGCGCACCCTTGGTAAGGGTGAGGTCGGCAGTTCGAATCTGCCTATCAGCACCACCTCCTTTATCCTCCCTGTTTCTCTTCTGTTAATGAATTCAACAAATTCAGGCTTTAGCCTGGTTGATGTGGTGATATCACCGATTTATCCGTGTCTTAGAGGGACAATCGATGTCTAAAGAAAAATTTGAACGTACAAAACCGCACGTCAACGTCGGTACTATCGGCCACGTTGACCATGGTAAAACTACTCTGACTGCAGCAATC
>NZ_JANUEU010000013.1:0-11968 GCF_024807715.1 Buttiauxella sp. BIGb0471 | reverse complement strand
AACAACGTCAACGACGCCACCAAAGGCATCCCGCGTGCAGCCAAAGCGCTGATGCGTATCTGGACTTCTTTAAAAACGACCGTCGGCGACCTTGTCGACCAGTTAGGCGGATTGGATGGCGCACTGGTGCACCTGGGCCGCGCTGTTACTCCGCTGGCACTGGTATTCGCGGGTTTAATGGCGTTTAAAGCGTTGGCGTACCTGACCACACCGATCGGCTTAATTACGGGCCTGGCAACGGCGATCGGCCTTCTTTATGACGATTACACGACGTGGAAGGAAGGCGGGGAAAGTTTCATTAACTGGAACGAATGGAAGCCGGAGATCACCGCCGCCACTGATGCTGTTTACGGGCTGCGCGACGCTTTAAAGTCTATTTTAGGCATCGACTTCGCGAACTGGACTTTAAAAGGCGAGCTTAAAGGCCTGGCGGACAACTTTAAAGAACTGACCGAGATGGGGCGGCAGCTTGCCAACATGTTAAACGCGTTAGCGGCGGGCGACTTCACAGCAGCGGGCAAAGCTGGCAAAGCGTTAATGACGCAAGGCCAGGACAAGCCATCAGCAACGCCAGGCGTGGAAGCCAGCGCAAACAGTGCACGCGAAGCAGTGTTCGCACCGTTCCAGGCCATCGACGACTACGTCAAAGGGCTGTTTGACAAATACCTTGTTGCAGGCGGCAGCGGGATGGGCGGGAACAAGCAACCGGCGGGCGTTCAAATGCCGCCAGCCGGTGCACCGGGCGCAGCATTACCGAAAACAACAACGGTAAACAATAACGTCACCGCACCGCAGACGATCAACGTGACCAACAACATCACGGCGGCACCAGGGCAAGACCCGGCCGCAATCGGGAGCGCGGTAACAAATCAAATGCAGTTCAAGTTAAAAGACTACGGCTTCGATGCTAACTCCCTGGTCAACGCTGGCGGCGCTAAATAATCCAACACCCGCCAGCAATGGCGGGCTATCGAGGTGACAAATGATTAACTATTCAAGCACGGGCAACGCCACCAGTAACAACTCCACCAGTACAGAGGATTGGCTACGATCTAAAGTGAATGATCATGTTTCTTTCCTGTTCCAGGACGCAGGCGACAAAGTTTTTCATATTGATATGACGGGCTTTAGCTCAATGTCATTTGACGTTATTGAAGACGAAACGCATCGCATGGCGGCAGATGTGACGCAATTCCCGACAGAAGGCGAAGTCGACATCACCGACAACATTAAGGAAAAGCCGTTTGAACTGTCGATCAGCGCCTTTATATCTGACACGCCGGTTTACGGCATCGTAAATGAGGTTATGGCATACGCTGATCGCTTCCTGGATGGACAGAGCAGAACGGCGGCGGCTTACAACCAGTTAGAGGCACTTTGGAAGCAGAGCATCCCGATGGCCGTAACCACGCGTTACAAGCAGTTTACCAACATGGCCATCACCAATATCGAGATCCGCCGGTCGCCTGATATCGGTAAAGCGTTGGTTGTCGATATGTCCTTCCGACAAATCCGCGTTGTGTCGGCACAGCGCGGCAAAGTACCACCAGGCATCGGCAGATCCGGCGCACAGGCTGACAACGCCACGAAGACGCGCGCAGGTGTGAAGGCGGATGCCGGTAAATCTACGGGCCGCAGTGTGTCAGATATCAAAGACGCGCCAAAGCCGGTACAGCAGAACGCCAGCGCATTAAAAGTATTGTTGGGGCGCAAATGAGCGCCGTTATCGATGTGCTGAAACATGGCCCGCATACGCTGCGGGACATACTCAAAAAGGCCAGCGAAGCGGAAGTCGAAGCGCTACTCGATGCCGGTGTTATTTGTTGCCTGCAACGGTACCCCGACCCGCTCGACTGCGTTTTCGGCGTGTATGCGGAGGCGTTGAAATGATCAGACTTTGGCTTACTCGATACAGGTTACGCCGGTCGCTGTTCACGGCGTTTGATTCATTCAGCGCCCTGGTAAACGGTCGCCCGTTTGAACTGGTCACGCGTCCTGGCTGCGCAGTGGTGGCAACGGCGACCCTTGACCCGATGCCGGTCGCTGAATTTATGGCAAAGCATCCGGGCAATCCGGTACCGGCGGACAGCACCCACATCACCCCAACGCTTGAACGTCTGATAATGTCACCACCCGGCGGGCCTTGTCCTGGCGATAACGTGGCGATGGTTCGGGAATACTTCGACCGGTGGAAAGCCCGCCAGTTTTAACCAACAAAGGCCGCTAATCAGCGGCCTTTCTATTGCCTGTTAACCGGTTGTCGCTTATATTGTGTATACACGAATGTAACCACAAAGGAGCCGCAAACATGGCAACTATGAACATCCGCATCGACGACGATTTAAAGGCGCGTTCTGGTGCAGCGCTTGAAGCGTTAGGCGTTACAACGTCCGAAGCCGTTCGCCTTGTCCTTGAATACGTCGCGCAGAATAACCGTTTGCCGGTGCAAGTCGCACTACTGGCAGACGAAGACGCGGACATCATCGAACTGGCGCGCGCTCGCCTGGCTAACCCTGGCAAACGGATCCGCGTGAAACTCGATGACCTATGAGATTGATTTTTACGAAGACGCTTTCGCCGAATGGCACAAGCTGGATGCCAGCGTCCGCGAGCAGCTTAAAAAGAAGTTAGCGAAACTCACAGCCGCGCCACACGTACCGAAGAACCGCTTACACGGCCTGGATGGTTGCTACAAAATCAAACTCCGCGCCGCTGGCGTTCGCCTGGTCTACAAAGTGGAAGACGGCGAATTAATTATCCTGGTTGTTGCAGTCGGCAAGCGCGATAAAAACGCCGTTTATGACTCCGCCCGCGAACGACTCTTCGCCACCGACAAATAGCCCGCCATCTAGCGGGCTTTTTTACGCCTGGCGCTTATGGTTTACCGAATAGAAATTCCGTAAACCGATTGTCGCTTGATTGCTTAAACTTGCATCAGATCCCAAAGGGATCTATATTGATAGCTGATTTAAACCGGTTGTCACTTAGGAGCGCTGACGATGGCCAAAGCAAAAGGCGAGAACGCCTTCACCAATCAAAGAGGCATCCGCTTTACCGAACAGCAGTTCGCGGCACTGGAAGCGGAAGCAAAACGACGCGGCGACCTTATCGGCGTAGAAGTCACCGTCGCCGACGTTGTCCGGGCGCTGGTTAACGAGCATTTGATAAAAAATGGCTAACACTGGCGCAGTGCTACACCTTGCCGATTTTGTCGACCTGGAAACCGGAGAACCTAACAGATGCGCGCACTAATCCTTATCCTGGCGCTGTCTGCCGTTGCACATGCAGAAACCGTGACGTGTCGCCCGACATGGAACGGCGAGCGTTGCAGCGATGGCAGCGTAACCCGTGAGTATGGCGGGAAGACCCGCACCACTAACCCGGATGGCACTGTCGAGACTTGCCGACAGTACGGCGACAAAACTATTTGCGAACGCAAATAATTAATCAGACCTTTTAAAAGAGATTAGTTAAAAATGGCTTCTCAACAATCCGCATTACTGAGCAATCTAGCGACACACGGTTTAAACGCAGCAATTGCCGCAGGCCGTTTATCACTAACGGAACCAACACCACCGCAAGACGTCAACGACTGCAACAGTCACGAAGACGAGAAAGGTTACATGTTCACCGAGATCGGCGGACGTCCTGCCGTGGTGAACTGGCAGAATGTCGGATGGGGTGAGTTACGCGTGTCCGTGTGGTTCGATTTCGACGTCGACAAACACCCGCAAATTAACTTAACGGGCAATAGTAAAGAGACTTTCACGGGCGCGCGTCCGCTTGCTAAAAACCAACACTACCCGAAGTTTGTCGGCGCGTTTGTGGCTTTCTGGCTTGAGCGTCGCACAGGGGTTTATATCCAGACAAGAGATGGGCAACCTGGCGCAATAGCGACCATTGAATCATATATCCGCCGCCGTTCTCTTCCAGACCTTGAAGCCTTGCCGCAGGCCGTGCCGAATGGCTACAAACTTTACGGCAAATTCAGAATGTAATTGTTTGAAGCCCGATTTATCGGGCTTCAATTCATTGCCTAATAAGGGCTTAAAAATGACTACAGATAAATTAGAAGTCGCGCCGGTTAAATCGCTGGAAGACTGCGCCAAACTGCGCCGCATATGCGCGAAAATCGGCGGATGGGTTCACCTGTTCCACGAAATCAGCCTCGAAACAGGATGGCGAACGTCTGACGTTTGCCGCCTGCGCTTCGATAACATCAACTTTAAGACCGGCAAAACGTCGATCACGGTTGCCAAACAGACCCGCGCGGCGCAGACAAAGGCTTTTCGTACGCTGGCCCGCAAATTCATAGCGCCACGCCTGGACGCCCCTGATCTAACCATCTTCGAGTACCGCCGGTTAACGACACTCAAAACCGAAGCAGAGTTTAAAACCGTGCTTACGGATACTGAGTTCGCTTTATGCCAGGAAGCCGCCAGCAAAGCGAAGGTTAAGCCCGACTCGAAGACGCTTTCCGCTAACACGGTCAAAATGATTGAGCGGCTGCGGGAGAAGGACAGCGGCGAAGAGTACGTTTTTGCGCGGCAGTTTACCGAAGCACGCAACCGTAAAGACCTCGATGGCCACATCAGCCGCCAGGCAGTATGGAAGCGCTTTAAACAGATCGGCGAAATGCTCGAAAACGACGGCGTAACGTTCACCCCTGGCTACGGTTTCAGCGCCTATAGCCTGCGTAAAACCTACATATACCGCGTTTATGCCAACGCTAAAGCGAAAGGCAAAGATGGCTTGTCTACTGCGCGCGACGCCGTAGGACATAGCGACATCGCCGTAACTAAACGTTACGTCATGCTTGATTATGACGAGGCGCAGGAAATTTCCGCCGAACTGTTCAAACAGACCGGTAAAACGATGCTAAACGCGGCTTTAGCGGCCTGACGCAACCCGCCGGAATAAAGCGATTTTCGCTTCGATTAGTGCAACTTTTTACCGTCTATTTTTGACGGTGTTCGTGTTTGCGTTACAAATTTGCGCCAAGCGAACAAACCGATCTACACTGCATCCGTTACGAACAAAAAAGAGGCTTTTTATTATGGATTTACGGGACAAAATGAGCGCGCCAGAAGTAGCAGCCGCGATCGGTTGTCATATCCGAACCGTGCAGCAGTGGCAGACGCGTAACGCACCAGGTAAACCACGCGCGGAGAAGATAGGCCGCGATTGGTACTTCAATCGGCAGGAGGTCGCCGAATATGCAGCGAAGAAAAAAGGGCAATAAAAAACCCGCTTCGGCAAAAAGCGGGTTTTTCAAATCGGCACCGGTCGGCAAAACCGGAACTGACAACAAATTTTCAGGGCTTAATAATATGACCGATCGGGCGAAAGGTTCAAATTTTAAACACCTAGCGGGGGCCATAAATGACAACCGCTAATACAGATACTAAACCAGTTACGGGACTGTCGCAACCCGCCACACCTGCTTTTACCGTGTCTTTCGGCGCTGGTAAGTTCGGTTATCCTGGCGACCCTGTCGCATTCAACGACGTTAACGACCTCGCCGACGCTATCGAAGCAAACGCCCGCGTTATGCGCTTCCCGATGAATATCAGCGCGGAAGAGTACGCACGTAAGAAAGAGCGCGGGCCGTGGTTAATGCGAGCTATCGACGAAGAGCACGCCTTAGCTACCGACGAGAACGGCACGGAGCACTGGCACCGCCGAAAAGGTTCGGTAACGGTCTGTAATTTCCTTATGTTTGACGCCGACAAGATGCCGAAAGGTACTTACGCCCGCGTTAAAAAGGCGTTGCCGCTTACCAGCCGCGCGATGCTTATGTACAAATCCACCGGCTACGGCATGGAATGCAAAGGCGAACTAGAAGCCTTCCGCATCCTTATCCAGTGCAAGCCAGTAGCGGCAGACATTGCCGAAGCGGTCACGGCGTGGATGCGTGACAATCTGGCCCGCCAGTTCGACGGCGGCGAGTGGGATGCCTCCTGCGACCAACCGACCCGCATCGTTTATCTGCCATTCATGGGCGAACCTGTCGACGCGTACGACGGCGACCCGCTCGACTGCGCCGCCCTGTTCACTGAGCACGGTTTAACGCTGGTCAAGAAGGGCCGCGACGGTATGACCCGCGAAGAGCAGGATGCGGCGTTGCCAGCGTTCGGCGTATTTGCTGAGTTCGCGGCCTGGTGCCTCGATACCGTCAACGACGCTAAGATCGTCAAGAAGCCCGATGGCCGTGTGGCATTGCAGATGCCCGGACAACAGCCGGAAAAGTACAGTGACGGTGAAGACGGCGGCGATGGCTGGAATATCTACCCGCCATCCGGTACCTATGAGATGGCCGTATTCCATAGCTTGCACACGGTAAACGAACCATCGGAAACCTTCGGCATTCAGGACGCGATCGGCGTGCTGGCGAAGCGTTACGACACCAAAGAACCCGCGAAACTTTACGCAGCAGCGCTTAAAAAACGCGTTAGTAAACCGAAGACGCCTTCGGTAAACCATACGCCGGTAAGCGCTGCAAATAGCGATATGACAACGCCAGGGCCTGCGCCTGCCGGTGTAACCGCGCCGCTTGTCGAATTTACCTTCCCGCCGTCATTCGATTGGCCCGAAGATCTGGACGACGCTGATGCACCGGCAGAAGACGCCAGCGAAGCGGAGCAAGCCGCATATGCTAAAGCCCGTGAACAAGTGCGCATTCAACGCCATCAGCATTACGCGGCGCGTTATATCTATATTGCACGCGGGAAAGAGGTTATAGACCGCAGCTTGTCGCCGAACGTGCCGCCTTTGAAGTGGGACGAGTTCAAAACCGACCGTCTGCCGGAATACTGGATCGATGCCAAAAGCAAACCGCATCTTTATTCTGAGTCGTGGCTTCGGTCTAAGAACAGGGAAAGCGTGCACGAAACCGGTTTTCTACCAGGTGCGCCGCGTGTCTATTTCGACCGTGAGGACGGCGTGCAGAAGGTGAACACGTTTTACATCGCGCCGTTCGTTCAGACCACCGCAGAAGACCGTTTGAAAGATTTTTTCTGGTTGGTTGAACGCACGCACCCGGACGCCAAAGAAGCGGGCCTTTTTTATGACTGGCTGGCGGTTACGTTCCGCTACCCGTCGTTAAAAATACCGTTTGCACACGTCAACATCTCGCCTGCTTACGGTTCGGGCCGTGGTCGCCTTATTAAGATTATGTCCTGGCTGTTAGGCGAACGTAACGTCGGCATCACGACACCGGCAGACATAAGCGAGGATCGTTACCATGACTACATGTTCCGCCGTCTGGTTACTGTCGTTGAAGAAGGTGACGAAGACGCCAACGGCAAGCGCATCAAGATTGCCGGTGTATGGAACGACGTGATCACGTCCGAACGTAGGATGCTTAACCTTAAGTACGGCGGGAAGTATGACGAGCACCTTTATAATAATGTGTTTATGGCGCTGAACGATTACAGCTTATCAATCAGCAACGGCGATCGCCGTATTCAGGCTACAACCGGCGCAGCCGCCGACGTTGCAGACCCTGGCCCCGTTGTTTGGGGGCGTGTCGACTCACTGGCCCGCGATCACGACTTCCGCAACCAGTTAGCATCATGGTTATGGCGTCGCGACCTGTCCGACTTCGACTTCCGCGCCCCTGATAAGACGTTGCCAGCCCGCGAACGTCTGTTAATGAATAGCGGAACGTTTGAAGAACAACTCGCCCGCGAGATCCTGGAGTCGTTACCGTGTGCCGTTGTACCGGCGGCATATATCGGCGAGATAGTCGCTAAATTCTGCGCACGTTCGGAAAATAAAGACCTGAACCAGTTAGCAGTTAAGCGAGCGGTAAATAAAATCGCTGCGCTCGAAAAGGTTGTCGATTACAGCCCGGAGCATAAAGCCATTAAGTGCCGTGTATTCGACCCGAAGTTAAAACGAGGTTTTGCGGACGTATTACGCAGTGGTTTTAACGAAATCGAGATTGCACGACTTTCACGTAAAAAGTGACCTACCGAAAAAAGGTAGGTCGACTCGAAGCCCGCGCAAGCGGGCTTTTTTGTGCCTAAACCTACCAAAACACCTAAAAACCTACCTAAAACCTACCGCTTTTTTTAAATTTTGGTAGGTCGTTAAATTCATGATTTACATAATAAAAACAGCTAAAACCTACCAACCTACTAAATAATTAGTTAATAAAGATATATAAAAAAAAGATAGGTAGATGTGTGTATATAGTCCTGGAAGGATCAGATCGGTAGGTCGTAGGTTTTGCTATAGGTGTATGAATTTAAAGGAAAAAACACCTTAATTTTTGGTAGGTCGGTAAAATATCAATGACTTACGTGATCTATGGGCGATCTCTTTTCGACGCTTCAACACGTCCCCAACTGGCTAACGCATGGCCCGCCGTTGATCAGGGGAAGGGCAAAACAAAAAGAGTTAACCGCGTTATTTGCTTCGCAACTAACACGGCGGTAAACCGAAACGCAGTTCGGTAAACACAACCAAAGCGACAAGCAGATAAGCGGTTGTCACTTATCCCCTTACATCACGCTGACACCCTCGACGTTACAAATTCTGAGCAAATGACCCGATAGAGGAAAATAGAAGGCATCGACATTTACGGGACAAAATCACATGCCACGAACACCGAGAAAACAGCCAGCAGATGCGCGAGGTACAACGGCGGGATCGCAAAAAACTTTCTTCCAGAAGGGGAGAGCGAAAACCGGCGGGCGTAAGAAACGGGATGACGTCTGGCAGATGCTGGAACGTGCCGCAGAGATAGCGCACGAACGCCAGGGCAACACGTCAATTGAACAACAGACGGCGGACGAGTTCGTCGCAGACCTGATCGAGCAGGTGAAGCGCATCAGCCCTGAAACCGCGATGAAGACTTTAGCGCCGCTGATCTACCCGAAAGCCCGATATAAGCCGCTCGACATTGAAGTCGATTTGACGAGTGACGCAGGTATCGCGGCGACATTGGAAAAAATCGCCTTGCAGATGGCAACCGGTGGAGATGTCGCCAGCCTTGAAGCGCTGTTTAACACCGTGTCGGCGGTGCAGCAGTCGCGCGCCCTGGCGCTGGAAATGGATCTGAGCCGGAAGGAGTTAGCCGATGGCGTTTAACCTTGACCGCCTGCGCCGCCAGCGCTTGAAGACGGCGAAAACGCGAGAAACTGCCCGCCTGATCAGTGGTCGCCCAACATGGGACACGCACCCACGGACGATGGCCAGCGTGAAGCGGGCGCAAATATTCGCAGCGTCCAACGGTTCAAACGATCCGGCTGAGTTCTTCGGCGACGATTGGCGGCGTTATTGCTACCCGTTGCACGCACTGGCGGCGCACTTCCGCGATAAATTCCCGAACGACCGCGATGCGCTTGTCCTGGCTAAAGAGTTCGACCAGTTCGCAGCAGTCGACCCCGATGCCTGGTCGCCGGTTGACTACTGGATTGAACACGCGGCAGCGGAATTAATCGCATGAACATCAACCAGACCCCGAAAATGTACAAAGCGAAAGACGCGACCGTAATCACTGCCGTTAATGCTGACGGTGTGCCGGTACCGTTTACCGTAACGTTGCCAGCGTGCAAAGGTGAGTCACAGCATACAAACCTTTGCTTAGGGCCTGGCGTGGTCTGCTACCTTGCCGCCGACCAGCCTTTAAAGCTGGTCGAAACGCCCGCCGATACCTTCTACGACATACACGGCGAAAACTAGCCAAAAATTCAGGCCGTGGCGCTGTTTTCACGGCCTTACCCTTCCCACGATACCAACCAACGGCAGAACGTCACCACGGCCCGCACAGGAAGCTATTCACAAATACAGCTAAACCGTTGAAACGGCGAACGATCACCGCGTTATTACCTATTCACGCCAAAGTTTACCGATCCGTAATTCCGTGCACATTGTCCAGTAACTTATTGATTTAGATGCAAAAATACACGTTACAAATTTTACTTTGTATTTTTGCAGGTACAAACTGTCTCTAACAAGGTGGTTTCGTCGCTGCCTTGCGTGCCTGTCGCACCTAAAGCCCACCTTTGCCGCGTTCCATATAAGCGCGGTGAAGGTGGCACCCAACAACCAACCAGGAGATCCGCCCGTGTCCATTGCTGACCAGGTGTTAAACAACAAACGCGCCGCCTATGACGCCAACGTCCGCACCTTTGCAAATGGTCGCGGCTATGAATTTCAGGTCGATTTTAACCAGGACGCCATCGACGTTGCCCGCATGACCAACAACCCGGACGCAAATTATTTTCTGTCTGACGTGGCGCGAGTCCTGATCGACTTCGTGGAAGCTGGCGAGTCTTATCGCGTCCTGAACGCTACCGAAGCGTTTATCCAATCCGTACGCCGTGAAGCCAAGCGCCGCGCCCTGGTTATCTGGTTCGGCCTTGCCAAAGACCAATACGGCAACCCCGTAAACTGCGCAGAACGCCTATTAACCTTGAGAGATTCCATCTATGACTAGCACCGACGCGAAACGCCAGATCCTCGCTAAACAGCCGGGGAAAGAGTTTTCCTATTTGAACGCCAGCGCCCACATTGTCGATGCTGCGTACGCGGGCTACATGGCCCAACACCATCCAGAAATTCGCACCGACGAGATCGATGGCTATGCAATGGCGCACGCAGCCGCAACTACTAAGGGCGCTTAACATGGCAACCCCTCGCGAAATTACCGACCGCCGCCGCGTGGTTATCTTGCTGGCGAACGGTTTAACGGCAGCGCTGGCAATGGATAGCGAAGCGCTCGACACGGCGATCACCGACTTAATGATCGAGAAAGTGGGCCACAATGACGACATTGAAATCGCCGAACAGATTTACAAGGGCGTTGAAGCGGCAATGTTTGCCGAAGCCGTCCAGCACTTGAGCGAGGCTACAAAATGATTATTCGACGCAGAAACCGCGCAGCGGTTGCCCGCACCATCGCTTTTGCATTGAAACGCCGTAAGGCACGCCAGGAGGCAGCAGCAGCGGAACAGCCGGAGGACTTCGCCACCAATGGAAATATTTATCATGTTAAACGCGATTCTTGATTTAACGCGCGGGCTGTTCGACCTGACACGGCGACCCGCGCCACCTTTACCGCTTGACGATTCAGTCAACCAAACCGCCGAAAATGGCGGTTTTGTTGTTTCTGGAGCACCGCAAAGTGACAACCACAAGAAGGCGGACGAATGAACATTCGCGAATTACTAATCAAAATCGGCGTCGACACTGGCGATGCCGTGCCTGAACTGAACAAAGTAGATCGGGCCGTCGACGCCACTAAGCGCAGTTTTCAGGCGCTAAACGGCGTGCTTACTGCGCTGTTTGCAGGCGGTGCCATTAAAGGAATTTTGAGCACTGCCGACGCAATGCAGGATCTGCAATCGCGCATCGGTTCCGCAACCGGCGACCTGAGCGGCGCAAATGCGCAGCTTAACGACCTGGCAAAACATGCTAACGATAACCGGATGAGCGTGGACGCTTACGCGGATTCATGGGCGAAGTTTGAAACCGGCATGGTACGGATGGGCAAGACATCCGACGACACGACCGACCTTGTCGATGGCCTGTCGGCTGCGTTCCGCGTTAACGGAACGGCGGCGGCTACGTCACAAGGTGCGCTCTTCCAGCTTACGCAGTCAATCAGCGGCGGCACTGTTCAAATGGAAGAACTAAACAGCCTGATGGACGCGCAGGGCAATTTATACGTAAGCGTCGCGGAGGATATCGGCGGCACTACCACAGCGTTTAAAAAAATGGTTTCGCAGGGGAAAGTAACCTCGAAAATGCTTGCGGAATCGCTGATCAAAAACACCCGCAAATACATTACGCAACTGCGAGAAATGCCGCGCACCCTGGGCGACGTCTGGACGGTAGTTTCTAACGACGTGAAGATGGCCATCAACAACGTCAACGACGCCACCAAAGGCATCCCGCGTGCAGCCAAAGCGCTGATGCGTATCTGGACTTCTTTAAAAACGACCGTCGGCGACCTTGT
>NZ_JANUEU010000012.1:0-26009 GCF_024807715.1 Buttiauxella sp. BIGb0471 | reverse complement strand
TCAACCCTTAATTTCAGGATATTTGACTCTCATCGCCGCCGTGACTCTGTGATGTTGTTCACATGTTCCGTGTCGATGGAGGCGCATTATAGGGATCTCTTTTTATTGCACAACCCTTTTTTCGATCTTTTCTACTGACTGATTAGTTTTCGCCCTTTTCGCTGCGATCGTGTTCGATCTCGCCTGTTTTTGACGGTTTCCCTCCTTGCCATCGGTTAAGAAAGCAGCCACAGTCTATCTACGAAGAGAACTTCCAGAGGTGTTTATGTCCGCAGTATTACGACCTTTTCAAAAAACTTACCCTAAAGTCGGCCAACGAGTGATGCTTGATAGTTCAAGCGTAGTAATTGGCGATGTACGTCTTGCCGATGATGTGAGTATCTGGCCGCTAGTCGCCATTCGTGGTGACGTTAACTATGTCGCTATTGGTGCTCGTAGCAATATTCAGGATGGCAGTGTTCTACACGTCACGCATAAATCCGCCTACAACCCGGAAGGCAATCCGCTAGTTGTCGGCGAAGATGTAACTGTTGGACACAAGGTCATGCTGCATGGCTGCACTATTGGCAATCGAGTGCTTGTCGGTATGGGGTCGATTTTGCTGGATGGAGTAGTAATAGAAGATGACGTAATGATTGGTGCGGGAAGTCTGGTGCCACAACACAAGCGACTTGAAAGTGGCTACCTTTATTTGGGCAGTCCGGTTAAACAGATTCGCCCGCTCACACCAGAAGAACGGGAAGGCTTAAAATACTCAGCCAATAACTATGTACGATGGAAAGATGAATACCTTATTCAGGAAAGCCAGACCCAGCCTTGACCGTCATCTTCGTCTTCGGCAATCATAGCCTCAGCTTCTTCTTCCAGGTCCCAACGATGAAGACGAAAGTGCTCGAGCCATGATTCCTTATTATCGCCACCATAGCGGCTGGCGATAATCTCCCCGGAAATGCCACACATCACTTGAAACCCATTTACTACCGCTGGAAAGCATATAGCCTGGAGCTGATCGTCCCACCATTCACGATCGGGAAACTGGATCGCCTGGTTCACTGCGACATTTCCTGTTTTAGCTTCTCTATTACGGGTGCAATTTCAGGTAATCTTCCATGCCACAGTAAAAATGCATGGGCAGCTTGCCCCACCAGCATTCCCAAACCGTCAGCGTAGTGTTGAACGCCGTGTTGTTTGCACCAAAGCAGGAAGGGTGTTTCACCCTTTTGGTAGAACATGTCGTAGCAATAAACGTTGCGCGAAAGCAGCGACGCCGGGATTGCTGGAATATCACCGGCGATTCCGCTCGAAGTCGCATTGATAATGAGATCAAATTCATGACCATCGAGGTCACACTGCGCCAACGCCTTAATACTGCCGGTGTGGCTAAAGAGCTTCGCGAGTTCTTGTGCCCGGGAAAGAGTTCGGTTAACTATCGTTACTGCGCAATCAAGCGAAAGCAATGGCAATAATACCCCTCTTGCCGCGCCACCAGCACCTAACAACAAAATACGCTGCCTCGGTTTAATGAAGGACAACCGTTCCAGGTCGGTTAACAACCCAATACCGTCAGTGTTGTCCCCCAACAGGCGGCCATCGTCCAGCCGTTTGAGAGTATTCACCGCTCCGGCTAATGCTGCACGTTCAGTCAGTTCATCTGCCCGAGCGAATGCCTGCTCCTTAAAAGGAACGGTAATGTTGATGCCTTTGCCGCCAGCCTGGAAAAATTGCTCCAGTGTTTCATTAAAAGCATCAACAGGTGCCAACACTCGACCATATGGATGCTCGATTGTTAGTTGCTCAGCAAACATCTTGTGTATTTGCGGTGATTTGCTGTGCTGAATTGGGTTACCAAAAACGGCAAAGGTTTCCATTAATTAAATTACCCCTGGCGGAAAAGTTGGCCGGTCAAAGCGTCACGAATTTCAGAAGGATTCTGGCGGCCTCCGGTATCACCACGTAATACCGGGAAGTTATCGCCAAATTGCAGCGACACTTCATCAGCAGTGCGACACGGAGGCAGGCCGGATAAATTGGCACTGGTGGAAACCAAAGGTTTGCCAAACGCCTCGCATAAATCGCGGACTAAAGGGTGGTCCGTGACTCTCACAGCCAGGGAATCAAACCGCCCTGTCAGCCAGCGCGGCGTTGAAGGAAGTGCAGGAAAAACAAAAGTCACAGGTCCTGGCCAGCAAGAAAACACATCGTCTCGCTGCTTTTGTGAAAGTGCGGAGCTATCTATATAAGGAACAAGTTGCTCGAAATTCGCAGCAATCAGAATAAGGCCTTTGTCGACAGGGCGATGTTTTAACTCAAGCAAACGCGTAACGGCTAATTCACTGTCAGGATCACAACCGACACCGAATACAGCTTCGGTTGGATAAGCGATGACTTGTTGTTCTTTTAAGGCGGCAACGATCTCTACGAGTTGCTCTTTTTGCAGGTTTGTCTTCACAAGCTTTTATTCCGCCGTTACCGGCTTTCCACATTGTTTACTGGCACAAAGATGTTTTAAGCCCTGTGCGGTTTTCTTTTCGATAAGTAAAGGATAGTGACATGCAGGGCATTCGCCCGCTACCGGTTTGCTGTTGATAACAAACTGACATGTCGGGTAGCTATCACAAGACCAAAATGTTTTGCCAAATCGGGAACGGCGCTGGACTAATTTTCCCTGCTGGCATTGGGGACAATTGATTGCCGTTTCATCTGGTTTGTCGATAACTTCCGTGTGCTCGCAGGAAGGATAGTTGCTACAACCAATGAACATACCAAAACGCCCCTGGCGTAGAACAAGGTTCTCCTGGCATAACGGGCAGAGCTGGCCTTCCAGTACTTTAACTATATGGCCGTCAGCCTGGTTTTTTAGCGGACGCACATAATCGCATTCCGGGTAATGAGAACAGCCAAGAAAAGGGCCATGTTTACCGGAACGAATCACTAACCCTGCCCCGCATTGAGGACAGGGTTCATTTTTAGGCACAGTGAACAGTGCTGATTTGGTCATAACATCTCGTGCTGCGACTTTAATTTAGTGCAGCATACCTTCATTTACTTCGAAGAGTAATTCTTCCATTTGTTGATATGCGTTTTCACAACCCGGAATATTGAACAGTACCATTAGCACCACCCACTTTAAGTCTTCCAGCTCAAACTCAGCGGTGTCTAGCGCCAATACTCGTTCAATGACCATTTCACGGGTTTCGAGATTCAGCACCTGAATCTGTTCCAGGAACAGTAAAAACCCCCGACAAGTTGCATCAAGTCGCTGGCATTCTTCTGCGGTATACATACGCATAGAAAGAGGATCAGCGGCCAGTTGCATGGGTTCAGTCAGACCATCTTGATAGTCCGCCAGCTTTTCAAGCCATACAAGAGCGTTATAAATGTCTTCGTGATCAAAACCAGCATCGGCGAGATCACGCGTCAATTTATCTTGATCAACTCGCATTTCCACTTCGTTGTGGATGTAGGTTTCAAATAAGTACATTAGTACGTCGAACATGGCATGCCCTCCTCAATCGGACATAGCCGCCGGGTACAGCTGCGATCCATCCTGCTAACTCCAGTTCGAGTAGCTGGGCTACCGTAACTGGCACAGGTTGGCCGGCACGTTCAGCGACGACGTCAACAGGTGTAACCTCATCTCCTACGTTAGCCAACAGCTCAGGAAATGGCAATGTACGATCCCCTTCATTGTGTGAATATATTAATGCTTTGTGAGGTGACGGAAGCCATTGCAGCTCGTTTTCCAGATACTCGAGAATATCTGAAGGACGGCTCACAAGAGTTGCCCCCTGCTTAATCAACCAATGCGGGCCTTCGCTCCCCGGGCTTCCCACGGCCCCAGGTAACGCAAACAATTCACGGCCTTGTTCGAGGGCATAACGCGCTGTCACCAACGAACCGCTGCGCTCACTCGCCTCCACAACAAATACAGCCCGGCTTAGACCACTAATGATGCGATTTCTGCGAGGGAAGTTACCAGGATACGGCGAGGTCGTAAGTGGAAACTCAGATATTACCGCCCCCCCTTCAGCAATGATCTGCTGACCCAACTGCTTATGCCGTTTGGGGTAGATTTCTGCCAGACCGTTTCCCAATACCGCGACTGTTTTCCCATGAACATTGAGTGCTGTGCGGTGTGCTACCGCGTCAATACCCAAAGCCAGGCCACTGGTTATTGTTAACCCAGCTGTAGCGAGTGGCTCACAAAACATTCGGCACCAACGTTCGCCGTAAAGAGTAAGGCCGCGATTACCCACTACAGCAAGCTGATTACTGGAAAGAAGCGCCACATCACCCGCGACAAATAGCGCTGCGGGGTAGCAGTCGATTGCTCGTAGTTGCTCGGGATATGCTGGGTCATCTGCAGTCAGGAGATGATGATTAGGTTGTTCAAGCCAACTGAATGATGCTTCCAACTCTTTATTACTGAGTGCCAGAAACTGAGATATCTGTGGAGCAGACAACCCCGCTTTATCCAGCGAGAATGCCGAATACTCTGGTTCACTCATTAAGAAATGGGCAATTTTTAATAGCTTATCGCCACTCAAGCTTTGAACAGCCATAAGGCGTAACCAAATCTCTTTTGTTGGCATAACTTCCCCCTGCCATAAGCTATAAAAGCAATCCTTGCGATTGGTCACTGATGCTGTCAATCAGGCGGGGAAATGTCTAGAATAGAGGTAATAATCTTTCTATCAATTGAACACAGCTCTGGATATTTATGTCAGTTTTGCAGGTATTACATTTTCCGGACGAGCGCCTTCGCACTGTTGCGACGCCGGTTAAAGAGGTGAATGCGGAGATTCAGCGGATTGTCGATGACATGTTCGAGACAATGTACGCAGAGGAAGGTATTGGCCTGGCAGCAACGCAGGTGGATATCCATCAACGTATTATCGTGATTGATGTTTCCGAGAATCGCGATGAACGCCTGGTGTTGATTAACCCTGAACTGCTGGAAAAAAGCGGTGAAACAGGTATCGAAGAAGGTTGTCTGTCTATTCCTGAACAACGTGCGCTGGTTCCACGTGCGGAAAAAGTCAAAATCCGCGCGCTCGATCGTGAAGGTAAGCCGTACGAACTCGAAGCTGATGGCCTGCTGGCTATCTGTATCCAGCACGAGATGGATCACCTGGTTGGTAAACTTTTCGTCGATTATCTTTCGCCGTTGAAACGTCAGCGTATTCGTCAGAAACTGGAAAAAATGGCTCGTCTGAATAAGAGCGCCTAATCCATCACAAAAGGGAATAATGTGTCTGATTCACTACGTATTATTTTCGCTGGCACACCTGACTTCGCAGCGCGTCATCTAGATGCGCTGTTGTCTTCTCAGCACCAGGTTGTTGGCGTATTCACACAACCCGACAGGCCCGCTGGACGTGGTAAAAAGCTGATGCCGAGTCCGGTCAAAGTGTTGGCGACGGAAAAGAGTATCCCCATTTTTCAACCTGCGTCATTGCGCCCTGCTGAAAATCAGGAATTGGTTTCCAACCTGGATGCGGATGTGATGGTTGTCGTGGCTTACGGTTTGATTCTGCCAAAAGCAGTTCTTGATATGCCTCGCCTGGGTTGCATCAATGTGCACGGGTCACTGCTGCCACGCTGGCGCGGTGCGGCACCTATCCAACGTTCGTTATGGGCAGGTGATGCTGAAACTGGCGTAACTATCATGCAGATGGATGTTGGTCTGGATACTGGCGATATGCTGGTTAAACTCGCATGCCCAATTGAAGCAACAGATACCAGTGCAACGTTGTACGATAAACTGGCAGATCTTGGTCCTCAGGGATTACTGGAAACATTAAGCCAGTTATCAGCAGGCACTGCAAAACCTGAAACTCAGAATGAAGAATTAGTGACTTACGCTGAAAAGCTCAGCAAGGAAGAGGCCCGCGTCGATTGGTCACTTTCTGCGGCACAGCTCGAGCGCAATATCCGTGCATTTAACCCGTGGCCAATGAGTTGGCTGGAAATTGACGGTCAACCTGTCAAAATCTGGCAAGCATCCGTGATTAACCAGCCTGCTAAAGCAACTCCTGGAACAATCATTGAAGCCAGTAAGCAGGGTATTCAGGTGGCAACAGGTGAAGGAATTTTAAATCTGGAATCGCTTCAACCCGCAGGTAAAAAAGCAATGAGCGCTCAGGATCTTCTGAACTCTCGCAGCGAATGGTTTAAGCCAGGCGCGCTTCTCGCCTGATAAAAGAAATTCTTTGCGCCCAGGTCAAACACCTGGGCATTTTTGTTTTTAAGCGCCGGAAAACCAGAGCGTTGTTATGAAAAAAACACTAAATCTTCGCAGTATGGCCGCACAGACGATTGAACAAGTTGTGGAACAGGGACAGTCACTCAGCAATGTCCTACCAGCCATGCAACAAAAAGTCTCTGACAAAGATAGAGCCTTACTACAAGAACTTTGCTTTGGTGTATTACGCACCTTGCCGCAGCTAGAATGGCTGATTGGCAAATTGATGTCCCGTCCAATGACCGGCAAGCAACGCACCATCCACTATCTGATTATGGTGGGTTTTTATCAGCTGCTTTATACCCGAATTCCTGCTCATGCCGCTCTGGCAGAAACAGTTGAAGGCGCGGTGGCAATTAAACGCCAGTCGCTGAAAGGGCTGATTAATGGCGTTCTGCGCCAGTTCCAACGGCAGCAAGCAGAATTAATGGCGGAAGCGGCTAAACACGAAAGTCGTTTTTTACATCCTTCCTGGTTGCTGCAACGTTTAAAAAAAGCCTACCCCAATCAGTGGCAATCAATCATTGAGGCTAACAATCAGCGTCCACCAATGTGGCTACGCGTGAACCGTCAGCATCAAACGCGTGAAGAGTGGATGGCATTACTGGCTGAAAAAGGTCTTGAAGGTCATGCTCACCCGCAATATCGCGACGCTGTGCGTCTGGAGGCTCCAGCTCCAGTGCATGCACTGCCTGGATTTGAAGAGGGCTGGGTTACTGTTCAGGATGCTTCGGCTCAGGGTTGTGTTGATCTGCTTGATCCGCAAAATGGCGATACGATCCTGGATTTGTGTGCGGCACCGGGCGGAAAAACGACACATATTCTGGAAGCAGCCCCAAAAGCGCATGTCATGGCAGTAGACATTGATGAACAGCGTCTGAAACGAGTCCACGAAAATCTACAACGTTTGAGAATGACCGCTGATGTGAAAAAAGGCGATGGTCGTTACCCTGAGCAGTGGTGTGGCAACCAGCAATTTGATCGTATTCTTCTTGATGCTCCATGTTCAGCAACAGGGGTTATTCGACGCCATCCAGATATCAAATGGCTGCGTCGTGACCGTGACATCGCTGAATTAGCCGCGCTGCAAAAAGAGATTCTTGAAGCTATCTGGCCAAAATTGAAAACAGGTGGAACACTGGTCTACGCGACCTGCTCTATCCTGCCGGAAGAGAATTGCCAGCAAGTCGCCGCGTTCCTTGCTCTGCATCCAGAAGCAAAACTGGTTGAAACGGGTACAACTGAAAAGCCGGGGATCCAGAATCTACCTTCCCAGGAAGACGGTGACGGCTTCTTTTACGCTAAGCTAATTAAGAGCTGATTCAGTTTGCTGAGTCTTAGGTTTCATCACCCATGAAGCTATAAACAATGAAAATAATAATTCTCGGTGCTGGCCAGGTTGGCGGCACACTGGCAGAAAACCTGGTTGGTGAGAACAACGATATTACCGTTGTTGATACTAATCAGGACCGTCTACGCAGCTTGCAGGATAAGTTCGATTTACGAGTTGTGCAGGGGCACGGCTCGCATCCACGTGTTTTACGTGAAGCAGGTGCTGACGATGCCGATATGCTGGTTGCTGTTACCAGTTCTGATGAAACGAATATGATCGCCTGCCAGGTGGCGTATTCGTTGTTTAACACGCCAAACCGAATTGCGCGTATCCGTGCGCCAGATTACGTGCGTGACGCCGAGCGTTTGTTTAACGCTGAAGCCGTGCCAATTGACCATCTTATCGCGCCAGAACAATTAGTTATCGACAATATTTATCGTCTGATTGAGTATCCTGGTGCGCTTCAGGTCGTGAATTTCGCAGAAGGGAAAGTCAGTCTTGCGGTAGTGAAAGCCTATTACGGTGGTCCATTAGTAGGGAATGCCCTTTCGACAATGCGTGAGCATATGCCGCATATCGAAACTCGTGTCGCCGCTATTTTCCGTCACGACCGACCTATTCGCCCGCAAGGTTCAACCATCGTTGAAGCTGGGGATGAAGTCTTCTTCATTGCCGCATCTCAGCATATTCGAGCGGTGATGAGTGAGCTACAGCGTCTGGAAAAACCGTATAAGCGCATCATGCTCGTTGGTGGCGGTAATATTGGTGCAGGTCTGGCGCAACGCCTTGAAAAAGATTACAGCGTTAAGCTTATTGAACGCGATCCACAGCGCGCAGCCGAACTTGCGGAAATGCTGCAAAATACCATCGTATTTTACGGCGATGCTTCCGATCAGGAGCTGCTGGCTGAAGAGCATATCGAGCAGGTAGATTTGTTTATCGCCGTCACCAACGATGATGAAGCAAATATTATGTCTGCTATGTTGGCTAAACGTATGGGAGCCAAAAAAGTTATGGTTCTTATTCAACGTAAAGCTTACGTGGACCTTGTGCAGGGCAGTGTAATTGATATTGCAATTTCACCGCAACAAGCCACCATTTCGGCACTTCTGGGGCACGTGCGGAAAGCTGATATCGTGAGCGTTTCATCTTTGCGCCGTGGTGTAGCCGAAGCGATTGAAGCCGTTGCTCACGGTGATGAGAGTACTTCACGTGTAGTAGGACGCTCTATTGATGAGATAAAGCTTCCACCAGGGACGATTATCGGTGCAGTAGTTCGTGGTAATGACGTTATGATCGCAAATGACAATTTACGCATCGAACAAGGTGACCATGTCATTATGTTCCTGACAGATAAGAAATTTGTTAGCGATGTAGAACGCCTGTTCCAGCCAAGTCCATTCTTCCTGTAGTCACTTTTGGGCAGATTACATTTCTGCCCATTTCACTTTCAATCTCGATAAACCTTACTAAAGCTATTGAATTGGCGATAAATTCTTATTTCCTGATGTAATGGCAATCGAGTCATCATTTGTTAGACTTATTAACGTCAGCCGGAACAAGGAGAGAAAAATGAGCATGTTAAAAGAATTTCGCGAATTCGCGATGCGCGGAAATGTTGTTGATTTGGCAGTGGGTGTCATTATTGGTGCAGCATTCGGGAAAATCGTTTCGTCTCTGGTCGCAGATATTATTATGCCACCACTGGGGTTATTGATTGGTGGCGTTGATTTTAAACAATTCGCTATAACGCTAAGACCCGCAATTGGAGATATTCCGGCAGTGGTAATGCATTACGGCGTATTTATTCAAAATATTTTTGACTTCGTGATCGTTGCTTTCGCAATCTTCATGGCAATCAAAGCGCTAAACCAACTGAATCGTAAGAAAAAAGAAGAACCTGCAGCGCCACCGGCGCCAACCAAAGAAGAAATATTACTCAGCGAAATCCGCGATCTGCTTAAACAGCAGAATGAGCGAATCTGATTGCGCTAGTTAAAACAGGAAGGCCAGTGGTAAAAAAGCAATTTGCTTGTTTGCCACTGGCCTCCCAGTTACCTCGTTTTGCATGTTTTGCTGTTCGTTGATAACTACCCTTCCCTTTCTTATTCTGCTCAACTCGTTGGCGAAACAGCGGATCATGCAGCAAAGCCTCGATAGCATTATCCCTGATGACACCTTTTTTATGCTGATACTTACTCATAAAAACTCCAGATAGATTAAAATAACGGCATTATTCTATGCCTGCACATATCGGACTGCAATTTATTCTTTTCGCTGCCTCGCACCTTGCTCAAGCGCCTCGAGAATTGAACAATACTCACTGCTATGAGCGCTGCCACAGCAGGCATCATTCAGTCTTTGTAGTGACCTTTTCATATGCTGTAATTCTTTAATTTTCGACTCAACTTCGAGCAGCCTCGACTGCACAATGCTCTTTGATTCCTGGCATGTATGATGTTCGGGATCAACTCGGATAGACAAAAGTTCACGGATCGTTTCAAGAGTGAAGCCTAACTGCTTGGCATAACGGATGAATTTCAAACGCTGTAAATCACTTTCGCTGTAAAGTCTGAATCCACCTTCAGTCCTGACTTCATGAGCCATCATTTGCTGCTTTTCGTAATAACGAATGGTATCAGGTGTAACGTCCGCCAGTTTGGCCAACTCTCCAATACGAAACATATTCATTCCTCATCAATTTTATGAAGTAACGTATGTTGTTCCTGCTGGTAAGAGATACAACAAAGATACGATGAATTAATGCCGGAGGGGAATTTCAGATATAAAAAAACCGGGCAAGCCCGGTTTTTTCACGTTACTACAGATTACTCTGCAGCAGCTTCTGTTTGAGATTCGGCGCGGTCAACCAGCTCGATGTAAGCCATCGGAGCGTTATCACCAGCACGGAAGCCACACTTAAGAATACGAGTGTAACCACCAGTACGCGCTGCAAAGCGCGGACCCAATTCATTAAACAGTTTTGCCACGATCTCGTTATCACGAGTGCGGGCGAATGCCAGACGACGATTAGCAACGCTATCAGTCTTGGCAAGAGTAATCAGCGGCTCAACTACGCGACGCAGCTCTTTCGCTTTAGGCAGAGTCGTCTTGATGATCTCATGACGAACCAGTGAACCTGCCATGTTGCGGAACATAGCCTGGCGATGGCTGCTGTTGCGGTTCAGTTGACGACCACTCTTACGATGGCGCATGACCTTATCCTTCTCAGTAAAACCTTAACCTGTGATCCGGTTACTCGTCAGCGATGCTTGCCGGTGGCCAGTTTTCCAGGCGCATGCCCAGAGACAAACCACGGGAAGCCAGCACGTCTTTAATCTCAGTAAGAGATTTTTTACCCAAGTTAGGCGTTTTGAGCAGCTCAACTTCGGTACGCTGTACCAGATCACCGATATAGTGGATAGCTTCTGCCTTAAGGCAGTTAGCAGAGCGGACAGTCAATTCCAGATCGTCAACAGGGCGCAGCAGGATCGGATCGAATTCTGGTTTCTCTTCTTTAACTTCTGGTTGACGTACATCACGTAAGTCAACGAAAGCTTCAAGTTGTTCAGCCAGAATGGTTGCCGCACGACGAATCGCCTCTTCAGGATCGATTGTGCCGTTGGTTTCCATTTCGATGACCAGCTTATCCAGGTCGGTGCGCTGTTCTACACGCGCAGCTTCAACATTGTAGGCAATTCGCTCTACAGGGCTGTAGCAAGCGTCGACCAGCAAACGTCCGATTGGGCGCTCATCTTCTTCCGAATGAATTCGGGCAGAGGCCGGCACATAACCGCGACCGCGCTGAACTTTGATACGCATGCTAATAGATGCGTTCTCATCGGTCAGGTGGCAGATCACATGCTGCGGCTTGACGATTTCGACATCACCATCATGGGTGATATCGGCTGCAGTCACAGGGCCAATGCCAGACTTATTCAGAGTAAGAATAACATCATCTTTACCTTGAACTCTCACCGCCAGCCCTTTCAGGTTGAGCAGGATTTCCAGGATATCCTCCTGAACGCCTTCTTTGGTGCTGTACTCATGTAGTACACCATCAATCTCAACCTCTGTCACCGCGCAACCCGGCATCGATGAGAGCAGAATACGGCGCAGTGCATTACCAAGAGTATGGCCAAAGCCACGCTCTAAAGGCTCAAGGGTCACCTTGGCGTGCGTCGAACTCACTTGCTCGATATCTACCAGGCGCGGTTTTAGAAACTCTGTCACAGAACCCTGCATTGTGTCCTCTCTTTGGTACTAAGCCTTACTTGGAGTAAAGCTCGACGATCAGGTGTTCGTTAATGTCCGCAGACAGATCTGTACGCTCAGGCTTACGCTTGAACACACCTTCCATCTTAGCAGCATCAACTTCCAGCCAGGTTGGCTTTTCACGCTGTTCAGCCAGCTCCAGAGCGGCCTTCACGCGAGATTGCTTTTTGGCTTTCTCACGGATGCTAACTACGTCATTCGGAGTTACCTGATAAGAAGCGATGTTAACAACGCGACCATTTACCATTACTGCTTTGTGGCTAACGAGCTGACGTGATTCTGCACGAGTAGCACCGAAGCCCATACGGTAAACAACGTTGTCAAGACGACCTTCCAGCAGAGCCAACAGGTTTTCACCGGTGTTGCCTTTCAGACGAGCTGCTTCTTTATAGTAGTTACGGAACTGACGCTCCAGAACACCGAACATACGGCGAACTTTTTGCTTTTCACGCAACTGCACACCATAGTCAGACAGACGCGGTTTACGCGCACCGTGCTGGCCAGGGGCTTGTTCAATTTTACACTTGGTATCGATCGCGCGAACACCAGACTTCAGGAACAGGTCTGTGCCCTCGCGACGGCTCAGCTTGAGCTTAGGACCCAAATATCTTGCCATTTTCTTTCTCCAACATTCCTAAAAACGAGCGTTATACGCGACGTTTTTTCGGCGGACGACAACCGTTGTGAGGGATCGGAGTCACATCAGTAATATTAGTGATGCGGAAACCAGCGGCGTTCAGAGCACGAATAGTAGATTCGCGGCCTGGACCCGGTCCCTTAACCATAACTTCAAGGTTCTTGATACCGTATTCTTTCACAGCTTCTGCGCAACGCTCTGCTGCAACCTGAGCTGCGAACGGAGTGGACTTGCGAGAGCCACGGAAACCGGAACCACCGGCAGTTGCCCAACCCAATGCATTACCCTGACGATCAGTAATAGTAACGATTGTGTTGTTGAAAGAAGCATGGACATGAGCCACGCCGTCAGAGACTTGTTTTCTTACACGCTTACGTGCACGAACTGGTGCCTTTGCCATTATTCAATCACCCCGATTATTTCTTGATCGGTTTGCGCGGACCCTTACGGGTACGTGCGTTGGTCTTCGTACGCTGACCGCGTACTGGCAGACCACGACGATGACGCAAACCGCGATAGCAACCAAGGTCCATCAGACGCTTGATGCTCATACTCACTTCACGGCGTAGATCACCTTCAACGACAAATTTGGCAACTTCGTCACGCAGCGTGTCGATTTGTTCTTCAGACAGCTCTCTGATCTTAACATCTTCAGCGATACCCGCCGCAGCACAAATGGCCTTTGAACGAGTCTTGCCTACACCGTAGATCGAAGTTAAAGCGATCACGGTATGTTTTTGATCAGGAATGTTAATGCCTGCTATACGGGCCACTATGCACTCCTACTATTTAGATTATGCGTCCCATACCGAAAAGCCCGTTTTCAGGATACTCAAATGGAAACGCATAGACATACAAAAGATTGGCTGGCTAATCTAGCCAGCTCAACCCAACTTTGCAAGAAAAATATGCGAGATAATCAGCCTTGACGCTGTTTATGCTTCGGTTCGGCGCTGCAAATCACGCGAATAACACCGTCACGCTTAACGATTTTGCAGTTACGACATAATTTCTTGACGGAAGCACGAACTTTCATTTTTACTCTCCGTAACTTCTCAAGCGACTATTAACGGCCGTAGCCTTTCAGATTCGCTTTCTTCAATGCAGACTCGTACTGACTTGACATCATCAGAGTTTGCACTTGAGCCATAAAGTCCATGATAACCACGACAACAATGAGCAGTGAGGTTCCACCGAAGTAGAAAGGCACTTTCATTGCGTCACGCATGAACTCCGGGATTAGGCAGATAAAGGTAATGTACAACGCACCAACCAAGGTCAGGCGGGTCATTACTTTATCAATATACTTCGCCGTTTGTTCTCCCGGACGAATTCCTGGTACAAATGCACCGGACTTCTTCAGGTTATCTGCTGTTTCACGAGGGTTGAAAACCAACGCCGTATAGAAGAAACAGAAGAAGATGATTGCAGACGCATAGAGTAACACATAAAGCGGTTGCCCAGGCTGCAAATACAGCGAAATTGTAGTCAGCCAGTTCCAACCGGTTCCGCCCCCGAACCACGATGCAATCGTCGCAGGGAACAGAATAATACTGGAAGCAAAGATTGCTGGAATAACACCAGCCATATTCACTTTCAGCGGTAAATGCGTGCTCTGCGCAGCATAGACACGACGACCTTGTTGACGTTTTGCGTAGTTTACCACAATGCGGCGTTGACCACGTTCAACAAAAACAACGAAGAAGGTCACTGCGAATACTAGTACTGCAACCAACAGCAACAGAAGGAAGTGCAGGTCGCCTTGCCTTGCTTGTTCGATAGTATGGCCAACGGCCGGCGGCAAACCCGCAACAATACCAGCGAAGATTATGATTGAGATACCGTTACCGATACCACGCTCAGTAATCTGTTCGCCCAGCCACATAAGGAACATCGTTCCCGTGACAAGACTCACAACAGCTGTGAAGTAGAATGCAAAGCCTGGGTTTAACACCAGGCCCTGCATACCAGGCATATTCGGTAAACCGGTAGCAATACCGATTGACTGGAATATTGCCAGCACCAGAGTTCCGTAACGGGTGTACTGACTAATCTTACGACGGCCAGATTCCCCTTCCTTCTTCAACTCTGCTAACGCTGGATGAACCACCGTTAACAGCTGGATAATAATCGATGCCGAAATATACGGCATGATACCCAATGCAAAGATAGAAGCACGGCTGAGAGCACCACCAGAGAACATGTTAAACATTTCAATGATAGTGCCTCGCTGTTGCTCAAGCAGTTTGGCAAGTACAGCGGCATCAATACCAGGGATCGGAATAAAAGAGCCAATGCGGAAAACAATCAGCGCACCGATAACAAACATCAGTCTGCGTTTCAGCTCACCTAGCCCGCCTTTAGCACTTTGAAAATCTAATCCCGGTTGCTTTGCCATCTGCTACTTATTCCTCGATTTTACCGCCAGCAGCTTCGATAGCAGCACGAGCGCCTTTAGTGACACGCAGGCCGCGAACAGTTACCGGACGAGAAACCTCGCCAGACAGAATCACTTTCGCGAATTCAATCTGAATACCGATAATGTTTGCTGCTTTCAGCGTGTTCAGGTCAACTACGTCGCCTTCAACTTTCGCCAGATCAGAGAGACGAATCTCACCGGTGATCATTGCTTTGCGAGAGGTGAAACCAAACTTCGGCAGACGACGGTACAACGGCATCTGACCACCTTCAAAACCACGACGTACGCCACCGCCAGAACGAGAGTTCTGACCTTTGTGACCACGACCAGCGGTTTTACCGAGGCCAGAACCGATACCACGACCCAGACGCTTGGAAGCGTGCTTAGACCCTTCGGCCGGAGACAGAGTATTTAAACGCATCTCTTACTCCTCAACTTTAACCATGTAGGAAACCGCGTTGACCATACCACGTACAGCAGGAGTATCCTCGCGCTCTACGGTGTGGCCAATACGACGCAGACCCAGGCCAAGCAGCGTTGCCTTGTGTTTCGGCAGACGACCGATTGCACTGCGGGTTTGTGTAATTTTAATAGTCTTTGCCATGGTCAATTACCCCAGAATTTCTTCAACGGATTTACCACGCTTGGCAGCGACCATTTCCGGAGACTTCATATTCGCCAGGCCATCAATAGTTGCACGAACCACGTTAATCGGGTTGGTGGAACCATATGCTTTAGCCAAAACGTTATGAACTCCAGCGACTTCCAGAACGGCGCGCATTGCACCACCGGCAATAATACCGGTACCCTGGGAAGCCGGCTGCATGAACACACGAGAGCCTGTGTGCACACCTTTAACAGGGTGCTGCAGGGTGCCGTGGTTCAGCGCGACGTTAATCATGTTGCGACGGGCTTTTTCCATCGCTTTCTGGATAGCTGCTGGAACTTCACGCGCTTTTCCGTAACCAAAACCAATGCGACCGTTACCATCGCCAACCACTGTCAGAGCAGTGAAGGAGAAAATACGACCACCTTTAACGGTTTTAGATACGCGATTTACCGCGATCAGCTTTTCCTGCAGTTCGCCAGCTTGTTTTTCGATGTGAGCCATCTTACACCTCTACCTTAGAACTGAAGGCCAGCATCACGGGCAGCATCTGCCAGTGCCTGGACACGACCATGATATTGGAAACCAGCACGGTCAAAGGATACTTTCGTAATACCTTTTTCCAGTGCGCGCTCTGCAACAGCTTTACCCACAGCTGTAGCGGCGTCTTTATTTCCAGTGTACTTCAGTTGCTCAGCGATAGCTTTCTCTACAGTAGATGCAGCTACCAGGACTTCTGAACCGTTCGGTGCGATAACCTGTGCATAAATATGACGAGGCGTACGGTGAATCACCAAACGAGTCGCACCCAGTTCTTTGAGCTTGTGACGTGCGCGGGTCGCACGACGGATACGAGCAGATTTCTTATCCATAGTGTTACCTTACTTCTTCTTAGCCTCTTTGGTACGCACGACTTCGTCGGCGTAACGAACACCCTTGCCTTTATAAGGCTCAGGACGACGGTAGGCGCGAAGATCAGCAGCCACTTGTCCAATCATCTGCTTATCAGCGCCTTTCAGCACGATTTCAGTTTGAGTTGGACATTCAGCAGTGATTCCCGCTGGCAGAGCATGTTCAACAGGATGAGAGAAGCCCAGGGCCAAACTCACCGCATTGCCTTTAACTGCTGCACGATAACCTACACCAACCAGCTGCAGCTTCTTAGTGAAGCCTTCGGTAACACCGATAACCATTGCATTTAACAGCGCACGAGTGGTACCCGCTTGGGCCCACGCGTTAGCAAAACCTTCACGTGGAGCGAAAGTCAGTGCATTATCAGCGTGTTTAACTTCAACAGCATCGTTGATTGTACGAGTCAGCTCGCCGTTCTTACCTTTGATCGAAATAACCT
The DNA here is from genome assembly GCF_024807715.1 of Buttiauxella sp. BIGb0471. Classification (NCBI taxonomy): domain Bacteria; kingdom Pseudomonadati; phylum Pseudomonadota; class Gammaproteobacteria; order Enterobacterales; family Enterobacteriaceae; genus Buttiauxella; species Buttiauxella sp. BIGb0471. The sequence continues at coordinate 9,143 of NZ_JANUEU010000012.1, read as the reverse complement.
GACCGTTGAGTTTTACCTCTACGCCAGCAGGAATAACGACCGGTGCTTTAGCAACACGAGACATTTTATTCCTCCAATTAGGCTACGTAGCAGATAATTTCGCCACCAAGACCAGCTTGGCGCGCTGCACGATCAGTCATAACACCTTTAGAGGTAGAAACGACAGCAATACCCATACCGGCCATAACTTTAGGCAGCTCATCTTTTTTCTTATAGATGCGCAGACCTGGGCGGCTGACTCGCTGAATGCTCTCTACCACAGCCTTGCCCTGGAAATACTTAAGAGTCAGTTCCAGTTCAGGCTTGATGTCGCCTTCGATTTTAAAATCTTCAATATAGCCTTCTTCTTTCAGCACGTTGGCAATTGCCAATTTCAGCTTGGAGGAAGGCATGGTGACCGCAACTTTATTCGCGGCTTGACCGTTACGGATACGGGTCAGCATATCCGCGATCGGATCTTGCATGCTCATCTGTCTTTACTCCCGTGATTCAATTGGATATTACCAGCTAGCCTTCTTCAAGCCAGGTACTTCACCGCGCATAGCGGCTTCACGAAGCTTGATACGGCTCAACCCGAATTTGCCCACATAACCATGCGGACGACCAGTTTGGCGGCAGCGGTTACGCTGACGGGACGGGCTGGAATCACGCGGCAGAGACTGCAGCTTAAGAACAGCATCCCAACGATCTTCGTCGGATGAGTTCACACCAGAGATGATAGCTTTCAATTCCTCGCGTTTAGCGCGGTATTTGTCGGCCAGTTTCACGCGAACGACTTCGCGTGCTTTCATCGATTGCTTAGCCATTAGTAACCCTACCTTACTTACGGAATGGGAAGTTAAAGGCTGCCAGCAGAGCACGGCCTTCATCATCAGATTTCGCAGTAGTGGTAATGGTAATATCCAAACCACGAACGCGATCGACTTTGTCATAGTCGATTTCTGGGAAGATGATCTGCTCACGGACACCCATGCTGTAGTTACCTCGACCATCGAATGACTTAGCGGACAAGCCACGGAAGTCACGGATACGCGGTACAGCAATGGTGATCAGGCGCTCAAGAAACTCCCACATGCGTTCGCCACGCAGAGTTACTTTACAGCCGATCGGATAGCCCTGACGGATTTTGAAGCCTGCAACTGATTTGCGTGCTTTGGTGATCAACGGCTTTTGACCGGAGATTGCTGTCAAGTCAGCTGCTGCGTTATCCAGCAGTTTCTTGTCAGCGATCGCTTCACCCACACCCATGTTCAGGGTGATCTTCTCGACCCGAGGGACTTGCATGACAGAATTGTAGTTAAACTCAGTCATGAGTTTTGTAACTACTTCGTCTTTGTAGTAATCATGCAGTTTCGCCATCGTACTACTCCAAATTACTTGATAGTTTCGCTGTTAGACTTGAAGAAACGGACTTTTTTGCCCTCTTCGAATCTAAAGCCTACACGGTCAGCCTTGCCGGTTGCCGCATTGAAGAGTGCAACGTTAGAAACTTGAATAGCAGCTTCTTTTTCAACGATGCCACCTGGTTGGTTCAGGGCCGGAACCGGCTTCTGATGTTTCTTAACCAGGTTAATACCTTCAACAATTAGCTTGCCGGAAGACAAGACATTCTTAACTTTACCGCGCTTACCTTTATCTTTACCGGTTAACACGATAACTTCGTCATCACGACGGATTTTAGCTGCCATGATTCGCTCCTTAGAGTACTTCTGGTGCCAGAGAGATAATTTTCATGAACTTTTCATTACGCAGTTCACGAGTTACCGGCCCAAAAATACGCGTGCCGATTGGTTGCTCGCTGTTATTATTTAAAATAACGCATGCATTACCATCGAAGCGAATGACAGAACCGTCCGGGCGACGAACACCCTTCCTGGTGCGCACCACTACCGCTTTCAGGACATCGCCTTTCTTCACCTTACCACGAGGAATTGCTTCCTTGATGGTAATTTTGATGATGTCGCCGACGCCTGCGTAGCGACGGTGCGAGCCACCCAGAACCTTGATACACATTACGCGACGCGCGCCGGAGTTGTCGGCTACGGTCAGCATAGTCTGTTCTTGGATCATTTCAGTGCTCCGCTAATGTCAACTACTACTTCGGGACCCATAATTAGGTCGTTAAAAAGCCCCATAAACGAGGGCGCGGCATTATAACACCGGTTCCTGAATATGGGTAGAAAAAATAAACGGCTCATTTACTGAGCCGTTTATTCGTTAGACAAAGCTCACTGTATTACAGAACAGCTTTATCTACAACGCGAACAAGCGTCCAGGACTTAGTCTTGGACAGTGGACGGCATTCGCGGATTTCAACCACGTCACCGATACCACATTCATTGCTCTCGTCATGTACGTGCAGTTTGGTCGTACGTTTGATGAATTTACCGTAAATCGGGTGCTTCACCACACGTTCGATAGCAACAACGATGGATTTCTCCATTTTGTTGCTAATCACGCGACCTTGCAGAGTACGGATTTTATCGGTCATTACGCACCCGCCTTCTGAGTCAATAAAGTCTTAACACGTGCAACATCACGACGCACTTGCTTCAGCAGGTGAGTCTGTTGCAGCTGGCCACTTGCTGCTTGCATACGCAGATTGAACTGCTCACGCAGCAAATTCAGCAGCTCGGTGTTCAGCTCTTCAACACTCTTTTCACGCAGCTCTTTTGCTTTCATTACATCACCGTCTTAGTTACAAAGGTGGTTTTAATCGGCAGTTTCGCTGCTGCCAGCTTGAATGCTTCACGGGCCAGCTCTTCTGGTACGCCGTCCATTTCATACAGGACTTTGCCAGGCTGAATCAAGGCAACCCAATACTCTACGTTGCCTTTACCTTTACCCATACGCACTTCAAGCGGCTTTTCGGTGATCGGTTTGTCCGGGAATACACGGATCCAGATCTTACCCTGACGCTTAACTGCACGGGTCATTGCACGACGTGCTGCTTCGATCTGACGTGCAGTCAGACGACCACGGCCAACAGCTTTCAGACCGAAAGTGCCGAAGCTAACATCCGTACCGGCAGCCAGACCACGGTTGCGGCCTTTGTGCACTTTACGGAATTTTGTACGCTTTGGTTGTAACATCAGCGACTCTCCTTACTTACGGCCTTTACGCTGCTGCTTTTTAGGTTGAGCAGCCGGTTTTTCCGGTTGTTCAACAGCAGCCATCCCACCCAGGATCTCACCTTTAAAGATCCACACTTTAACGCCGATTACACCATAAGTGGTGTGCGCTTCAGAGGTGTTGTAGTCAATGTCAGCACGCAGTGTGTGCAATGGCACGCGACCTTCACGATACCATTCGGTACGTGCGATCTCAGCGCCACCCAGACGGCCGCTAACTTCAACTTTGATACCTTTAGCGCCCAGACGCATGGCATTCTGTACAGCACGCTTCATAGCACGACGGAACATAACACGACGTTCCAGCTGTGAAGTGATGCTATCAGCAACCAATTTTGCGTCCAGTTCAGGCTTACGAACTTCGGCGATATTGATCTGTGCAGGAACGCCAGCGATATCCGCTACGACCTTGCGCAGTTTTTCTACGTCTTCGCCTTTCTTACCGATTACGATGCCAGGGCGAGCAGTGTGAATAGTCACACGGATGCTCTTAGCTGGACGCTCGATAACGATACGAGATACAGACGCCTTCGCCAGTTCCTTAGTCAGGTACTGACGAACTTTAAAATCGCTGTCCAGGTTGTCAGCGAATTCTTTGGTGTTCGCAAACCAAGTAGAGTTCCAAGGTTTTACAATACCCAGGCGAATACCATTAGGATGTACTTTCTGACCCATTGCTAGTCTCCAGAGTCTCAGCGATCGGACACAACCACAGTAATGTGGCTGGTGCGCTTCAGGATGCGATCTGCACGACCTTTTGCACGCGGCATAATGCGCTTCATGCTTGGGCCTGCGTCTACGAAGATTTTCGCGACTTTCAGATCGTCAATGTCAGCGCCATCGTTGTGTTCAGCGTTAGCAATGGCAGATTCCAGAACTTTCTTGACCAATACCGCAGCTTTCTTGTTGGTGAAGGTCAAAATTTCCAGTGCCTGCGACACTTTCTTACCGCGAATAAGGTCTGCAACAAGGCGAACCTTTTGAGCAGAAGAACGAGCGTGGCGATGTTGAGCTAAAGTTTCCATCTCTTCCTCCTACTTATTTCTTCTTGGCTTTTTTATCAGCAGCGTGGCCGCGATAAGTACGTGTCGGTGCAAATTCACCCAGTTTGTGACCGACCATTTCGTCGGAAACAAATACCGGAACATGCTGACGACCATTATGGACAGCGATGGTCAAACCGATCATGTTAGGAAAGATCGTTGAACGACGGGACCAAGTGCGCAGGGGCTTCTTGTCACCGCTTTCCACCGCTTTCTCTACCTTCTTCAGCAAGTGCAGGTCAATAAAAGGACCTTTCTTGAGAGAACGTGGCATGGCTTATCCTCTAAAATTATTTGCTACGGCGACGTACGATGAATTTATCAGTACGCTTGTTGCTGCGGGTCTTCTTACCTTTGGTCTGAACGCCCCACGGAGTTACCGGGTGCTTACCAAAGTTACGACCTTCACCACCACCATGTGGGTGGTCGACTGGGTTCATCGCAGTACCGCGAACGGTAGGACGAACACCACGCCAGCGTGCAGCACCTGCTTTACCCAGAACGCGGAGCATATGCTCAGAGTTACCGACTTCGCCCATGGTTGCACGGCAGTCAGCTTCGACTTTACGCATTTCACCAGAACGCAGACGCAGGGTAACGTAAGCACCATCACGTGCAACGATCTGCACATAGGTACCAGCAGAACGTGCAAGCTGACCGCCTTTACCTGGTTTCATTTCTACGTTATGAACGGTAGAACCAACCGGGATATTGCGCATCGGCAGGGTGTTACCTGCTTTGATTGCAGCATCAACGCCAGATTGAATCTGGTCGCCAGCTTTCAGGCCTTTAGGGGCCAGGATGTAACGGCGTTCGCCATCTTTGTACAGAACCAGTGCGATGTTCGCAGAACGGTTCGGATCGTACTCAAGACGTTCAACAATTGCCGGGATACCGTCTTTGTTGCGTTTAAAGTCAACAATACGATAAGCCTGCTTGTGACCACCACCGATGTGACGAGTAGTGATACGACCATTGTTGTTACGGCCACCGGATTTGCTGTTTTTTTCAACCAGCGGAGCAAATGGTTTGCCCTTATGCAGCTCAGGGTTGACCACTTTAACTACGTGGCGACGACCCGGAGATGTCGGTTTACATTTAACAACTGCCATTGTTTTTCTCCTCCGACTTACTCAGCGCCGCCGACGAAGTCCAGATTCTGGCCTTCCTTCAGGGTGACGTAAGCTTTTTTCCAGTCGCTACGACGACCGATACGCTGTCCATGACGCTTAGTTTTACCTTTAACAACCAAGGTATTAACGCCTTTAACTTCAACTTCGAACAGTTTCTCAACAGCAGCAACGATCTCTGCTTTGGTCGCGTCTTTTGCAACTTTGAGAACGATGGTATTTGTTTTTTCCATCGCCATAGATGCTTTTTCAGATACGTGCGGCGCGCGCAGTACTTTCAGCAGACGTTCTTCACGGATCATGCCAGCATCTCCTCAACTTGCTTAACTGCATCAGCAGTCATAACGACTTTGTCGAAGGCGATCAGGCTAACTGGATCGATTGTTGCTGCATCGCGCACGTCAACCTTATGCAGGTTACGCGCAGCCAGGAACAGATTCTCATCCAGTTCGCCAGTTACGATCAGCACATCTTCCAGGGCCATGTCTTTCAGTTTCTGAGCAAGCAGCTTAGTTTTAGGCGCTTCAACAGAGAACGTCTCGACAACGATCAGACGATCCTGACGTACCAGTTCGGACAGAATGCTTTTCAGCGCTCCGCGGTACATCTTTTTGTTAACTTTTTGACTGTGGTCCTGCGGGCGAGCAGCGAAGGTTACGCCACCGGAACGCCAGATCGGGCTCTTGATAGAACCTGAACGCGCACGGCCGGTACCTTTCTGGCGCCACGGCTTTTTACCGGAACCAGTTACTTCAGCACGGGTCTTCTGAGCACGAGTACCTTGACGGGCACCAGCTGCATAAGCAACTACAACCTGGTGTACCAGCGCTTCGTTGAAATCACGACCGAAGGTAGTTTCGGAAACAGTCAGCGCGCTTTGCGCGTCTTTCAATACTAATTCCATTGCTATCTCCTCACGCCTTCACAGCTGGTTTAACAATAAGGTCGCTACCGGTTGCACCCGGAACTGCACCCTTAACCAGCAGCAGGTTGCGCTCAGCGTCAACGCGTACTACATCCAGGCTCTGAACAGTTACACGTTCGTTGCCCAGTTGGCCTGCCATTTTCTTGCCTTTGAACACTTTGCCCGGAGTCTGGTTCTGACCGATAGAACCCGGAACGCGGTGAGACAAGGAGTTACCGTGTGTAGCGTCCTGGGTACGGAAGTTCCAGCGCTTAACGGTACCTGCGAAACCTTTACCTTTAGAGGTGCCAGTTACGTCAACTTTTTTAACTTCAGCAAACAGCTCAACGCTAATGTCTTGACCTACAGTGAACTCTTCGCCTTCTGCAAGACGGAATTCCCAAAGGCCACGGCCAGCTTCTACGCCAGCTTTAGCGAAGTGACCAGCTTCCGGCTTAGTTACACGGCTAGCTTTTTTAGCGCCAGTGGTAACTTGAACAGCACGGTAGCCGTCGTTAGCCAGGTCTTTAACCTGAGTAACACGGTTTGCTTCTACTTCGATCACGGTTACTGGGATAGAAACGCCGTCTTCTGTGAAGATACGGGTCATACCCACTTTTTTACCGACTAAACCAATCATTGTTTCAACCTCTCAATCGTCAATGACCTGATTAACCCAGGCTGATCTGCACGTCAACACCAGCAGCCAGATCCAGACGCATCAGAGCATCAACGGTTTTCTCAGTTGGCTCAACGATGTCAACCAGACGCTTGTGAGTGCGAATTTCGTACTGATCACGCGCGTCTTTGTTGACGTGCGGAGAGATCAGAACGGTAAAGCGCTCTTTGCGGGTCGGCAGCGGGATCGGACCACGTACTTGCGCACCAGTGCGCTTAGCAGTCTCGACGATTTCCGCAGTTGATTGATCGATCAGACGATGATCAAACGCTTTAAGGCGGATACGGATTCTTTGGCTCTGCATGAGACCATAGCTCCAATTATTTTATAGACGAAAAAAATTACTACTCGCACCCATTACGATTGATGGGGGAGTGTAATCGTTCATACATAGTTCCCCAATTGGGAACATTGTCGACAGTAGCTTCACTGTCAGGCTCATATCGAGCCAGCCATCGATTAAGACAGGCCCGCGCATTATACGTAAATCTGCACCTTAAGCAAGCCATGGATACGAATTAAACAATCTTTTGTGTGGAAATACGATTCTCTTTGCAAGGTAAATGTCTTCGATGATGCCCGGGAGAACTTTTTGGGAAGGCCCCTCGTAAATCAGCATTTGTCATTTTGCTTTGACCCGTTCATTTCACTAGCCTGAGAAGATATCTTTTTGAAGAGTATCTTACGTAATGTTTATCTCCTCTACCCTGGTCCTTTTACTTTTTATTGTCCTGCATATTGGACTTTTACTGCGCCTGGCCTGGATTGATTATCGAAGCATGTTGCTACCGGATAGACTGAACTACCCTCTTCTATGGTCTGGATTACTATTTCAAATCTGTTTCGCGCCTGAACACTTATCTGACTGTGTAGTTGGAGCCATCATCGGGTATTTGAGTTTATGGGTACTCTATTGGATTTACTATTACTGGCGAGGCTGGGAAGGAATTGGATACGGCGACATGAAATTGTTAGCGGCTTTGGGGGCATGGCATGGTTGGCAGAATTTAGGATGGATAACATTAGCGGCGGCAACATCCGGATTGCTATGTGCCTTGATATCAAAACTGTTACTGACGAATCGTCTTTCACTTGCTACCACTCCGCTACCTTTCGGACCAAACCTGGCGATAGCGGGTGGTTCTGTAGGATGGATTTGCTCTTCCTTCCCACAGTTTAAAGAACTCAGTTTCCTTCTTTGATTTGCGATTGTAGATAGTTTTGCAAACCAATTTTTGAAATGAGGTCCAATTCAGTTTCTAACCAGTCGATGTGATGCTCTTCTTCGGCAAGAATTTGTATCATCATATCCCGACTAACATAGTCATGAATGGTATCTGCGTACGCAATGGCTTCACGTAAATCTTTAGCGCCATCCATTTCTAAGTTGAGATCGGACTGAAGCATTTCTTCGACATCCTCTCCGATGTGAAGTTTGCCTAAGTCTTGTAGGTTAGGAATGCCTTCGAGGAACAAAATTCGCTCGATATATTTATCGGCGTGTTTCATTTCATCGATGGATTCGTGGTATTCCACTTCGTTGAGGCGCATTAAGCCCCAGTTTTTGAACATTCTCGCATGGAGAAAATACTGATTGATCGCGACAAGCTCGTTTCCCAATAATTTATTGAGATAATTTATTATCTTAATATCACCTTTCATTTTTTACTCCCTCCGCTTCCACTACATGAAGCGTAGATGTAGCACGGAGTAAGTCAAAAAAAAGTGACTGGCTTAGGCAATCTCTTTAAATTCTGGGATCTGCAATAACTCTTCTTGCATGATTTCTCTTGCTGCGCGAATGCACTTGCCACATTGGTTTCCCACTGGCACAAACTTGCGAAGCTGCTGGAAAGATTGTGGATGAAACTGGCGTACAGCCTGCCGAATTTTTTTATCACTTACACCATTACACAAACAAACGTACATAAGCACTCCCGTTCAAATTACGCGCAAAGTGTAAATGAGAATAGTTATGATTACAATAGCACACGCATGTTTGATGCACGTGATAAGCGGCAAAAAATGCAAAAAAAAAGAGCGCCTAAGCGCTCTTTTTTCATATAAAGGTATCAGCGATTAAGCGATAACTTTAGCAACAACACCAGCGCCTACAGTACGGCCGCCTTCACGGATTGCGAAACGCAGACCGTCGTCCATTGCGATTGGGTGGATCAGGGTAACAACCATCTGAATGTTGTCGCCCGGCATTACCATCTCAACGCCTTCTGGCAGTTCGATGGTGCCAGTCACGTC
>NZ_JANUEU010000011.1:0-32650 GCF_024807715.1 Buttiauxella sp. BIGb0471 | reverse complement strand
GGAGTTCTTCTGAGGCTGCAACCCTAAATATGCAGTAATTTGACTGACTGCTGCATTCCACAGCAAAACCCCGCCTTATACGCAGTTGTGCACAAAGTTATCCACAATCGTGATGAAGTCCTAAATTATGCGAGCGTGACGCAAACGTTTTCGCTACAATGTGCGCGCAATAAAAGGACGCCCCGTTTTGGGGCGTTAGCTGAGTTTTAGGGGAAATAACTAAAATTCAGCTAACGCTCTTCTATATGCGAACCAAAGCTAAGGGATCAAACCATGCAACAACGTCGTCCTGTACGCCGCGCTCTGCTCAGTGTTTCTGACAAAGCCGGTATCGTCGAATTCGCCCAGGCGCTCTCCCAACGTGGTGTCGAGCTGCTGTCCACTGGCGGAACTGCTCATCTGCTGGCTAAAGCTGGCCTGCCGGTAACCGAAGTCTCTGACTACACCGGTTTCCCGGAGATGATGGATGGACGCGTCAAAACCCTGCATCCAAAGGTGCATGGTGGCATTCTCGGTCGTCGCGGCCAGGATGATGCGATCATGGAACAACACGCTATCTCCCCAATTGATATGGTTGTCGTCAACCTCTACCCGTTCGCCCAGACTGTTGCCCGTGAAGGTTGCTCACTGGAAGATGCGGTAGAGAATATTGATATCGGTGGCCCAACCATGGTGCGCTCGGCGGCGAAGAACCATAAAGATGTGGCAATCGTCGTAAAGAGCAGTGACTACGAAGCGATTATTAGCGAGCTGGATGCTAATGAAGGATCTCTGACGCTCGAGACACGTTTCGATTTGGCTATTAAGGCTTTCGAACACACGGCCGCTTACGACAGCATGATCGCCAATTACTTCGGTAGCATGGTTCCTGCCTACCACGGCGAAAGCAAAGATCCTTCTGGCCGCTTCCCTCGCACGCTGAACCTGAACTTCATTAAGAAGCAGGATATGCGTTACGGTGAAAACAGCCACCAGCAAGCAGCTTTCTATATAGAAGAAGAAATTAAAGAAGCCTCCGTTGCCACCGCAACTCAGGTTCAGGGCAAAGCGCTCTCTTATAACAACATTGCTGATACTGATGCGGCACTGGAATGTGTGAAAGAGTTTAGCGAGCCTGCCTGCGTTATCGTGAAGCATGCAAACCCTTGCGGCGTAGCTGTCAGCACTTCCTTATTAGATGCTTACGACCGCGCTTACAAAACCGACCCAACTTCTGCATTCGGCGGCATCATCGCGTTCAACCGTGAACTGGACGCTGAAACTGCACAAGCGATTATCTCTCGCCAGTTCGTCGAAGTGATTATTGCGCCGTCAGCAAGCGTTGAAGCACTGAAGATCACTTCTGCTAAGCAAAACGTTCGTGTTCTGACTTGCGGCCAGTGGCAGCAGCGTGTTCCGGGTCTGGATTTCAAACGCGTCAACGGTGGTGTGTTAGTCCAGGATCGCGATTTGGGTATGGTGACAACCGCAGACCTGCGTGTTGTCAGCAAGCGCCAGCCAACAGAGCAAGAACTGCGTGATGCGCTGTTCTGCTGGAAGGTGGCGAAGTTTGTTAAGTCCAACGCAATTGTCTATGCCCGCGAGAATATGACTATCGGTATAGGCGCAGGCCAAATGAGCCGCGTTTACTCCGCTAAAATTGCCGGTATTAAAGCCGCCGATGAAGGCCTGGAAGTGAAAGGCTCGGCAATGGCTTCAGATGCCTTCTTCCCATTCCGTGACGGTATTGATGCCGCTGCGGCAGTCGGTGTGAGCTGTGTTATCCAGCCAGGCGGTTCAATTCGCGATGACGAAGTGATCGCCGCCGCTGACGAACACGGGATCGCAATGATCTTTACCGACATGCGCCACTTCCGCCATTAATCCGGAGCGACCATAAATGAAAGTATTAGTGATTGGTAATGGCGGGCGTGAACACGCGTTGGCCTGGAAAGCATCGCAGTCGCCTTTGGTTCGCACGGTATTCGTCGCCCCCGGCAATGCGGGCACGGCTCTGGAACCCGCTTTACAAAACGTGGCGATTAACCCAACGGATATTTCCGCGCTGTTGAGCTTTGCACAGAATGAAAAAATCGACCTGACGATTGTCGGCCCGGAAGCGCCGCTGGTGATTGGTGTGGTCGATGCCTTCCGTGCAGCTGGCCTGAAGATCTTTGGCCCAACTCAGGGAGCTGCGCAGTTAGAAGGTTCAAAAGCTTTCACCAAGGATTTCCTGGCTCGCCACAAAATCCCGACCGCTGAATACCAAAACTTCACCGAAGTCGAACCCGCTTTGGCTTATGTTCGTGAAAAAGGCGCGCCGATTGTCATTAAAGCCGACGGTTTGGCCGCAGGTAAAGGCGTAATCGTAGCGATGACGCTAGAAGAAGCCGAAGCTGCGGTAAACGATATGCTGGCGGGCAACGCCTTTGGCGACGCTGGGCACCGTATCGTTGTAGAAGAGTTTTTGGATGGCGAAGAAGCCAGCTTCATCGTGATGGTGGATGGCGAAAACGTTCTGCCAATGGCCACCAGTCAGGATCATAAACGTGTTGGCGATGGTGATACCGGTCCAAATACCGGCGGTATGGGCGCGTATTCTCCAGCACCGGTTGTGACGGATGAAGTCCACCAGCGTGCAATGGATCTGGTTATCTGGCCAACCGTGCGCGGCATGGCGGCTGAAGGAAATACTTATACCGGTTTCCTGTACGCTGGCTTGATGATCGACAAGCAAGGCAATCCGAAGGTTATCGAGTTTAACTGCCGCTTCGGCGACCCGGAAACCCAACCGATTATGCTGCGCCTGCAATCAGACCTGGTTGAGCTATGCCTCGCCGCCTGTGATGGCAAGCTGGATAAGACAACATCGAAGTGGGATGAGCGTCCTTCTCTTGGCGTGGTCATGGCAGCTGGCGGTTATCCGGCGGATTACAGTAATGGCGACGTGATTCACGGCCTACCGCTGGAAGAAGTGGCGGACGGCAAAGTGTTCCATGCCGGAACCAAACTGCGTGAAGACGATATGGTTGTGACTAACGGTGGCCGCGTTCTATGCGTGACCGCATTAGGCGACACTGTCGCACAAGCGCAGCAGCGTGCTTACGAGTTGATGAAGGATATCCACTGGGATGGCAGTTTCAGCCGCTCAGATATTGGCTATCGCGCCATTGAGCGTGAAAACGCGAAGTAATATTTGAAGTGATATTAAAGACCGCCCGCGTGGCGGTTTTTTTACATCTAAAATGTCGCAGGCTTAGGCTGCCAACTACAATAGTCCTGATTCGCGACCAGCAAAAGTTGTGACCCTTCTGGCGCTTCAAGCCAGGCCACGCTCACATCCATCGAGGAGTGACGTTGGCGATTCGCGATATGACTCAAAGATATGCTGTCGAGTTTAGGCTTGATTGTCTCACCTTCACAGGTGATGACTGTTCCATTGTCATGCCAGCGCCCTTGCCGAAGAACCACACGTCCAATACGTAATGCTTCGCTGGTTGCTTTGGTCCGGCTCGCCTGATACTGATACAAAGCGATTTGGTCATTGGAAAGCTGTTGTTTTTGGCCGTTCACTTCGCGCTGCATAAAGCTCAACTCGCCGTTTTCATCAAAGCGAACTTTGATGTGTTCAGACGGCTCACTCTGAATTGTCGTTTCAATCGACATTAGCTTTTCACCCAACCAGCGGTAATCACTGGTGGTCGTTGCGCCTTTCTGCATTGGACTCAGTACCGCAAGCATATGAATGCTGTGGTCGTCGCTATTATCTTTACGCCAGATACGCACCACACCTTTATCAGCGATATAGCCACTTGCCGTAAATGGTGGAAGCGGAGGCTGACTGCTGCATGCCATTAGCAGCACTGTGCCTGCCAGCACGACCAAAGGACGCCAGACAAACAAAAGGGGCGTAAACGCCCCTCTGCTAAAACTGTTCACTGACACTATTAGCTCTTAACAGCGTCTTTCAGTGCTTTGCCTGAAACAAATGCCGGCACGTTAGCTGCGGCGATTTTGATTTCATTACCAGTCTGTGGGTTGCGGCCAGTGCGCTCAGCACGGTGGTTTACCTTGAAGGTACCGAAACCAACCAGTTGGACAGCATCACCTTCTTTCAGAGACTCAGTAATTGCAGCCAGGGTGGATTCCAGAGCAGCTTTAGCCTGTACTTTAGACAGATCAGCCTTGTCAGCAATTACATCAATCAGTTGAGTCTTGTTCATAAGTTATCCTTACAATGTGTTTATCGCTTGCTAAGCATCGAGTGCGACGGAAATGCCAAAAAAGCACTCTCCTGCATACACGCACCGATAGCCACTTTTTTTCGCCCCACAAATGTAGACCAGACGGGGGGCTAATTGGAAGCCTTCAGGGGTGACAATTCGGACTGTAAGTCACGTTTTGCTGTCTTACTGCTGCAAATTTATACCAATATTGCTGCTACCCGCTTCGCGCAGGTCTGCACGCAGCCCTTTGATCAGCTCAATGTCGCGTTCTTCGCAGTCGGCTAACAGGCGGAAAATTTCCCATTGAATGTCCCATTCTTCTTCAACGGCAGGGTTTTCTCTCAGCTCTTCGTCGGTCATTTCACGACCAGCCTGGGTCATTTCCAGCATCGCAACGGTCGTAATTGACGCTTTACTGACTTCAATCGCATGTTCCAGAGTTTCCCCGGAAAGACGTGAATGAAGGAGTTCGCTCAACGCAACGCATGCATCAATCGCCGGGTAGACACCGTAAATATCATAGTCATCAGCAACCGGGATGCCTTCCTCGAGCTTCTCAAGTTGGCTATCAAAGTTTACTTTCGCATCTTTGACCGTCAAGGTTTCCCAAATCAAATCGAGAATTTTGCGATATAACTGAGGATCACCAAATTCAGTCTGCTGGCAGAACATGGCGTAATTCGGATACATACGTTCGCATAAAGAAGCCATGAAAGTGACATGTTGCCAGCTTTCCAGTTTCTCCAGGCGCAGATGGATTGGGTTTTGTAACATAGCGATGTCTCAAAGACGGAATATTAGCGGCAGTTTACCTTAATCACCCCTGAATTGCTTGCCACCGCGTGAAAGCCGGGCGACCTGATGCCACGGCATCAGCCCAGCGAGTCGGCTCCGGTAAACGATAACCCACCAGACAGCGATTCACCCATAACAAAGCCGTATCGAGGCTGACACGATGGCCTGTTGAGACAAACAACGGATTGCAGCGCTTTTTACTGCGCAGCACCCACGCCAGCGGTTCGCCTTTATCAGTCAGCAACTGGCACGAGCCGGGTTCCTCCGATAGCGGCTCAAACTTCCCACACAGACGTTTCTTGGCAACGCCTATCGTTGGCACGTCCACCAGCAGGCCAAAATGGCTGGCAACGCCCAAACGCCGGGGATGCGAAATACCGTGACCGTCGACAAACAGCAGGTCAGGTTTTTGCGACAGCATTTCCCACGCGGCAAGCAGTGCGGGATATTCACGAAATGAAAGGAAGCCGGGGATATAAGGCATTGAGGTGGCGACACGCGCCACCTGATATTCAACCAGTTCGAGGGAAGGATATTTCAATAGCACGATGGCGGCGCGCGTGACGTCGCCGCCCTGCTCAAACCCAACGTCAGCCCCGGCGATGAACCGGGGAGGATCTTGCTCCAGGCGATCTTCGCGGATCACCTGAGAAGCTAATTCGATCTGTTGTTTACGAAGGATTGCAAGATCCATTCCCTCTCCGGACTTTTACAGGTGATACGGTTTCGACAAACGGTGCACCGCTTCAACAAATGCACCCGCGTGCTCTGGCGGCACATCCTGATGAATACCGTGGCCGAGGTTAAAGACGTGGCCTTCACCTTTACCGAACCCAGCCAGAATCGTTGCCACTTCTTCTTCAATACGCGCAGGTTGTGCATAAAGCATGGATGGGTCCATATTGCCCTGAAGCGCGACTTTATGGCCAACACGGCGGCGAGCATCGGCGATGTCGGTCGTCCAGTCTAAGCCCAGCGCATCACAACCTGTTTCGGCCATCGCTTCCAGCCACTGACCGCCGCCTTTGGTGAACATCGTCACCGGCACGCGACGACCTTCGTTTTCACGCAGCAGGCCATCAATGATTTTGTGCATGTAATAGAGCGAGAATTGTTGATAATCACGCCCAGTCAGCACACCGCCCCAGGTATCGAAAATCATCACCGATTGCGCACCCGCTTTGATTTGCGCATTCAGGTACAGCGTGACGCTTTGCGCCAGCTTATCGAGCAGAAGATGCAGCGCTTGCGGGTCGGCATACATCATCTTTTTAATCACGGTAAAGGCTTTGCTGCTGCCGCCTTCAACCATATAAGTCGCCAGCGTCCACGGGCTGCCGGTGAAACCAATCAGCGGCACTTCGCCTTTTAACTCGCGGCGAATAGTACGCACCGCGTTCATTACATAACCCAGTTCATCTTCTGGATCAGGAATCGGCAGTTTTTCGACATCGGCACGGCTGGTAATTGGCGAGCGGAAACGCGGGCCTTCACCGGCTTCGAAAAAGAGACCAAGCCCCATCGCGTCTGGCACGGTGAGAATATCGGAGAAAAGGATAGCGGCATCCAGCGGATAGCGACGCAGCGGCTGCAATGTCACTTCACAAGCCAGCTCCGCATTTTTGCACAGCGACATAAAATCGCCTGCGACAGCGCGCGTGGCTTTGTATTCTGGCAAGTAACGACCTGCCTGCCTCATCATCCATACTGGCGTGGTATCTACAGGTTGGCGTTGCAGCGCCCGCAGGTAACGGTCGTTCTTCAGTTCAGTCATTTTGAATTTCCTTTGGCTGTATCGCTCAAGTTTATCACTCATAGTCCGCGCGACACAGGGCGACGGTATCTTCAATCAAACGACGCGCCACCGTACCTGGTGGCGGCAACAGCGGGAGCTGATCATATCTATACCAACCCGCGTCAATTAACTCTTTCGGGTCAATTTTAATCTCACCGCTGTGATAATCCGCCATAAACGCAGTCATCAACGATTGCGGGAACGGCCAAGGTTGGGAGGTTACATAGCGTAAATTCTTCACGCGAATGCTGCTCTCTTCCATCACTTCACGCGCCACGGCTTGTTCGAGGGTTTCCCCAACTTCAACAAACCCGGCCAGCACGGTATAAACCCCGTTGCGATGGCGCGTATGTTGGGCGAGCAGGATTTGATCGTCGCGGCGAATGGCAACGATGATGCACGGTGAAATTTGCGGGTAATAACGTTCACGGCAATGGCTACACAGCATCGCCCATTCGGTTTTGCTGACGTGCATTTCATGGCCACAGTAGCCGCAGAATTTGTGCGAGCGATAGAACTCCGCCAACTGCACGCCACGCCCAGCCAGCTGGAACAAACCCACATCCTGGTCAATTACCTGACGCACAGAACCCATATCCGCCCGGCGATTTTGTCGCACCAGCCAGACAGGCTCGTTTTCCCATTCGCCGATGGGTATTCCCACTGCGCCATCTAATTGAAATTCCTCTGCCGCTCCGTGAGGTAGCTCACCTTTGGGCAGCCACAGTTTTTGTTCATGACTGACGATAAACCAGCCCTGATCTAACTTTTGAATTACGCGTTCCATAACCTGGTGCACATCCCCGAGTTCGCTGGTATAAACAAATAGTCGTAACACTTTTGGGTACGTTTGCGTCACATCTCTACTCACGGAGTCAATCATGCTTAACCAGTTAGAAAACCTGACTGAGCGCGTTGGTGGTAGTAATGAGTTAATCGACCAATGGCTTCATGCCCGCAAACATCTGTTGGTAGCTTATTACAATATGGTTGGGATCAAGCCTAACAAGGAATCCCATACTGCGCTCGATGAAAAGGCTCTGGATAATTTTTGCCATAACCTCGTGGACTATCTTTCTTCCGGCCATTTTAATATTTATGAACGCATTATCAGTGAAATGGAAGGTAGCAGCCCACTTTTAGCCGCCACTCATCTTTACCCACAACTTGAAGCCAACACCCAGCAAATCATGGATTTCTACGATTCGCATCTCGAAAGCGCAATCGATCATGATAATTATATTGAGTTCCAGAAAGCACTTTCCGGCATTGGTGAAGCGTTAGAATCCCGCTTTTCGCTGGAAGATAAACTGATTCAGTTGGCGTACGACCACGATCTAAATGACAGTGCTAATGAGACCGGCAGCCTTGCACGTCCGGCTTGAGTTCTGCTCTGTTAACGCGTAATTTACATATCGACCCGTAGCAATACGGGTTTCTTCTTGTCGGAGTGCCGAGTGTTTAACTTAGTTAAGCACCGGCTGAGACCGTTAATTCGGGATCCGCGGAACCTGATCAGGTTAATACCTGCGAAGGGAACAAGAGTAATTCTGCTTTTGGGTTCACCCGTGCGCGGGCGCCCCACATTCATTACTCCTCCGTTGTTCTGACAAGCCACTTCCTGATAATTACTGGAATGAGCTATGTCTACTACTGAAAAAAAACCAAACCGTCGCGAACAGCGTGCTGCTGCCCAACACTTTATCAATACCCTCGAAGGCACTGCTTTCCCTAACTCTCAGCGCATTTACCTCACCGGCTCGCGTGATGATATCCGCGTGCCGATGCGTGAAATCCAGCTTAGCCCGACCGCCACTGGCGGTAGCAAAGAAAACCCGCAGTTCACCCCTAACGATGCCATTCCGGTTTATGACACTTCTGGCGCATATGGCGACCCGGCTATCAACATTGATGTCCTGCGCGGTCTTTCGCCACTACGTGAAAACTGGATTGCCGAACGTGATGATTGCGAAATCCTGACCGACCGCAGCTCTGCCTACACCAAAGAGCGCCTGGCCGATGACGGTCTGGATGAATTGCGTTTCGAAACACAGCTCACACCGAAGCGGGCTAAAGCCGGGAAAACCGTCACGCAACTGCACTATGCTCGCCAGGGAAGAGTGACGCCGGAAATGGAGTTCATCGCCATTCGTGAAAATATGGGCCGCGAGCGTATTCGCGATGAAGTTTTACGCCACCAGCATCCAGGCCAGGGTTTTGGCGCTCGTCTGCCAGAAAATATCACGCCGGAATTTGTGCGTGACGAAGTGGCGGCTGGACGGGCAATTATCCCCGCCAATATCAACCACCCCGAATCCGAGCCGATGATTATTGGACGTAACTTTCTGGTGAAAGTGAACGCCAATATTGGCAACTCGGCGGTCACCTCCTCCATTGAAGAAGAAGTGGAAAAACTGGTCTGGTCCACGCGCTGGGGGGCAGATACCGTAATGGATCTGTCTACGGGCCGCTATATCCACGAAACCCGTGAATGGATTTTGCGTAACAGCCCGGTCCCCATCGGCACCGTGCCAATTTACCAGGCGCTGGAGAAAGTTAATGGCATCGCCGAAGACCTGACCTGGGAAATGTTCCGCGATACGCTGCTGGAACAGGCCGAGCAAGGCGTGGACTATTTCACGATACACGCCGGAGTACTGCTGCGTTATGTGCCGATGACCGCCAAACGCCTCACCGGAATTGTTTCGCGCGGTGGCTCGATTATGGCGAAATGGTGCCTGTCGCATCATCAGGAAAACTTCCTGTATGAGCACTTCCGCGAAATATGCGAAATATGCGCGGCTTACGACGTTTCGCTCTCTTTAGGCGACGGCCTGCGCCCCGGCTCCATCCAGGATGCCAACGACGAAGCACAATTCTCTGAGCTGCATACGCTTGGCGAGTTAACCAAAATTGCCTGGGAGTACGACGTACAGGTGATGATTGAAGGACCGGGGCATGTGCCAATGCAGATGATTCGCCGCAACATGACCGAAGAACTGGAGCATTGCCACGAAGCGCCGTTCTACACACTCGGCCCGCTGACTACCGATATTGCGCCTGGTTACGACCATTTCACGTCAGGAATTGGTGCGGCCATGATCGGCTGGTTTGGCTGCGCGATGTTGTGTTACGTCACGCCGAAAGAGCATCTCGGCCTGCCGAACAAAGAAGATGTTAAGCAGGGGCTGATTACCTATAAAATTGCGGCCCATGCCGCAGACCTCGCAAAAGGCCACCCTGGTGCGCAGATCCGCGATAACGCCATGTCGAAAGCCCGCTTTGAATTCCGCTGGGAAGATCAGTTTAACCTCGCACTCGACCCGTTCACTGCCCGCGCGTATCACGACGAAACGCTGCCACAGGAGTCCGGCAAAGTCGCGCACTTCTGTTCCATGTGCGGGCCAAAATTCTGCTCAATGAAAATCTCCCAGGAGGTTCGCGATTTCGCTGCTAAACAAGCCATAGAAGTCGGACTGGAAGATATGTCACAAACCTTCCGGGCAAAAGGTGGCGAAATTTATCTGCGCCAGGAGGAAGTGTGATGAACAAACCTGCATTTCCCGCTGTGCCGCAGCGGTTGGGTTTATACCCGGTGGTTGATAGCGTTGAATGGATTGAGCGACTGTTGGGAGCAGGTGTGCGCACCATTCAATTGCGCATCAAAGACAAACACGACGATGACGTTGAGGCCGATATTGTTGCGGCCATCAAGTTAAGCCAGCAATACGAAGCTCGCCTGTTTATTAACGATTACTGGCGGCTGGCAATAAAACATCGCGCTTACGGCGTGCATCTCGGCCAGGAAGATATGGATGTGGCTAATCTGGACGCCATTCGCGACGCGGGTTTACGCCTCGGGCTTTCGACACACGACAATATGGAAATGGATCGCGCCCTGATGGCGCGCCCTTCTTACATCGCTTTGGGGCATGTTTTCCCTACCAACACCAAACAAATGCCGTCCGCCCCGCAAGGGCTGGCGCAGCTCGCTGCACATATCAAAACGTTGGGCGATTACCCCACCGTGGCGATTGGCGGGATAAGCATTGAGCGCGTTCCCTCCGTGCTAAAAACAGGTGTGGGCAGTGTCGCGGTGGTTAGCGCAATAACTCAGGCTGCTGACTGGCGAGCGGCAACTGTGCAGTTGTTGGAACTAGTGGGGGCTGGCGATGAATGATTCCGACTTTATGCGTTACAGCCGCCAGGTGCTATTGGAAGACATCGCCATTGAAGGGCAGCAAAAGCTGCTCGCCAGCAAAGTCTTAATCGTCGGATTAGGCGGGCTGGGTTCCCCGGCGGCGTTGTATTTGGCTGCCGCAGGCGTTGGTACCCTGATTCTCGCCGACGATGACAACGTGCATATCAGTAATTTGCAGCGCCAGATTCTGTTCACCACGCAAGATATCGAACAGCCGAAATCGCTGGCCGCCCAACGCCATCTACAACAACTTAATCCTGATATTAAGCTCCAGGTTATTGGCGAGCGTCTGGCTGGAGAAGTGTTGAATCAGGCAGTAAAAAATGCCGATTTGGTACTGGATTGCAGCGACAACATGGCAACGCGCCATGCGATTAATGCCGCCTGCGTCGCACACAGCAAACCGCTGATTTCCGCAAGTGCCGTGGGATTTGGTGGGCAACTTATGGTGCTGACGCCGCCATGGGAGAACGGTTGTTATCGCTGTGTGTGGCCTGATGAACACGAACCGGAACGCAACTGCCGCACGGCAGGTATCAGCGGCCCGGTGGTGGGTGTGATGGGCACATTGCAGGCGCTTGAAGCGATAAAACACCTCAGCGGCATGGTTCCGGCTGCGGGTTCTTTACGCCTGTTTGATGCCCGCCAACATAGCTGGCGAACGCTCATCATGCAGAAAGCAGCAGGCTGCCCGGTGTGCGGAGGGCAACATGCGCATCCACTTTAACGACGAACCGATGCAATGCCCGGACAACCTGATGCTGGCGATGCTGCTGGAACAACTCAGTTTATTGAAACCAGGCGTTGCATTAGCGATCAATCAGAGAATCGTTCCACGTGAGCAATGGGAAAACCATTTGTTGAATGATGGCGACCAAATCGTGCTTTTTCAGGCCATAGCCGGGGGTTAAATGCTACAGATTGCTGATAAAACTTTTTCGTCACACCTGTTCACCGGCACCGGGAAATTTGCCTCGCCGCAGTTGATGGCAGAAGCCATTCGCGCCTCAGGTTCGCAATTGGTGACGATGGCGATGAAACGGGTCGATTTGCGTAATCGTAACGATGCGATTCTGGCACCTTTACTCGAAGCCGGCGTGCAATTGCTGCCTAATACTTCAGGTGCCAAGACGGCGGAAGAAGCGATTTTTGCCGCTCAACTGGCACGTGAGGCGCTCGGTACGCATTGGGTTAAATTGGAAATTCACCCTGATGCTCGCTACCTGTTGCCCGACCCTATCGAAACTCTGAAAGCTGCGGAACAACTCGTAAAAATGGGGTTTGTGGTTCTGCCTTACTGCGGAGCCGATCCGGTTTTGTGTAAACGGCTTGAAGAAGCAGGATGCGCGGCAGTGATGCCGCTTGGTGCGCCTATCGGTTCAAATCAAGGCTTACAAACGCGAGCGCTGCTGGAAATTATCATCGAACAGGCCAGAGTCCCGGTCGTCGTTGATGCTGGAATTGGCGCACCAAGTCATGCCGCTGAAGCCCTGGAAATCGGGGCTTCAGCGGTGTTGGTCAACACCGCCATTGCCGTGGCGCGTGACCCGGTACAAATGGCGCACGCATTTCGCCTCGCCGTTGAAGCGGGCTTAATTGCAGCGCAGTCTGGTTTAGGAACACGCCATCAGCAGGCTCACGCATCCAGCCCGTTGACGGAGTTTTTGCAATTTAGCCAGGAGAATGCGTGATGGCACAAACCTTCACTGACCGCTGGCGAGAGCTGGACTGGGATGACATTACGCTTCGCATCAACAGCAAAACAGCTGCCGACGTAGAACGTGCGCTGGCAACACAGAAACTCACACGTGATGATTTCATGGCGTTGCTCTCCCCCGCCACCAGCCAATTTCTGGAACCGCTCGCGCAAAAGGCACAGTATTTAACTCGCCAACGCTTTGGCAACACAGTGAGTTTTTATGTGCCGCTTTATCTGTCAAATCTCTGCGCTAACGATTGTACTTACTGTGGATTTTCCATGAGTAACAAGCTCAAACGTAAAACGCTCAATGCGCCAGAGATTGAACGCGAGTGCGAGGCGATTCGCAAACTGGGCTTTGAGCATTTGCTGTTGGTGACCGGTGAGCATCAGACCAAAGTGGGAATGGACTATTTCCGCCAGCATCTTCCCGCCATTCGCCGGCAGTTCAGTTCATTACAAATGGAAGTGCAGCCGCTGGAGGAACATGAATACGCTGAACTGAAAACCCTCGGTCTGGATGGCGTGATGGTTTACCAGGAAACTTATCACCAGGCGGTATACGCGCAGCACCATCTACGGGGCAATAAGCAGGATTTCTTCTGGCGCCTGGAAACACCCGACAGATTGGGTCGGGCAGGAATAGACAAAATCGGTCTTGGTGCGTTAATCGGATTATCAGACAGCTGGCGCACCGACTGTTTTATGGTGGCTGAACATCTCTTGTGGCTACAGCAAAATTATTGGCAAAGCCGCTTTTCGATTTCATTTCCGCGATTACGCCCGTGCGCAGGCGGGGTGGAACCCGCATCTGTGATGACGGAAAGCCAGCTTGTGCAGGTGATATGTGCATTTCGTCTGCTCGCCCCCGACGTTGAGCTTTCACTTTCTACGCGCGAATCTCCGTGGTTCCGGGACAACATGATTCCACTCGCCATAAACAACGTCAGTGCGTTTTCAAAAACGCAGCCTGGCGGCTACGCCGATAATCACCCTGAACTCGAGCAGTTTGCTCCACATGATGGGCGCACTCCAGTCGAAGTGGCTGAGGCATTAACACGCTCAGGCTTACAACCCGTGTGGAAAGATTGGGATCGTTTTCTGGGAAGAACCTCGCAGTAGCTTTGCACGCTGAAATGGCGGCAACTTTACCTTTTCGTTGCCGCCCCACCTTTCGATTAATAAACGGTGACTTTCGCGACCTTCGCAACTTTACCGTCTCGGGAAGGCGTATCAGGTGTGACGCCCAGCTCGATAGCGCTGTAAAGCCCGGCCAACTGCGCAAAAGCAACATAGAGTAAAGTCGTCCAGGATTCGTGGTAATCCGCCAGTTCCGGAGAAGCAAAGTGGAAATAGCGATCCCCCGCTTTAACGCCAGCAGGCAGATCATCATGGCCTATCGAGATAACCTGTGCCGCTGCACTTCGTTCACAAGCCAGCTCAGTCATCATGTCGATGTCATAACGGTGAATTTCCGGTCGTGCCGCAAGATAGCCAATAAGTGTGGCATCGCGATTGATGATGAGCTTCGGCCCATGGCGGAACTCCAGCATTGAATGCCAGGCCGTCATCACCTGCCCGTTTCCCATTTCCAGCAGTTTGAGGCTGGTTTCACAGGCAATAGCTTTTAGCGATAATGAGCCGACCGCAACTACGTTGTTACGTGATTCTGCTGCCCACTGTTCGATTTCAGAGGCGTAGTTATTCAGGAAGTGGTTCATGCCACGTTGCAAAACCGGCAGTACTTTTTCTGCTTCAGGCCAGCCTGCTGGAGCCACCAGCAGCATCAGGTACCACAAGGGAACGGTGAACTCAGAGGTTGCAGCAAAACTGCCGTTAGAAGTGCCTTCGGGTACCGGGACAAAAAGCCCTTCGGGATGCTGCTGCGCAAGATGAGCCAAACGGCTAGTGGCATTGTTCGTCACCGCGAGATGGCGCAATTTTGGGTTGGCAGTGAGTGCTCGCTCCACAACCTTTACTGTTTCTGGTGTGTTACCCGAACTACTCACGGAAACCAAAACAGTATTTTGTTGTACGCTTTCAGGCATGAGTACCAGATCCGTTGCCGGAACCACTTCGATGTGATTTGGTACGACACTTCGCAACCAATTCACGCTCGCATGTGCGGCCAACAAAGACGAACCCGCGCCAGTAATCAGAATGCGCGTGCGGGGATCGCATTTCGCCCAAAATGCTTCAATATCCGCCTGACGCGCTTTGATTTGTGCCAGCCCTTCTTCCCATAAACGCGGCTGAGCCACGATGGCTTCAACGGTTAAACTGGCTCCCTTTTGCTGCCAGTACGCTTCATTATGATTTAGCATGTTTATTTTCCACCTCTTATGGAACTTGCGCCGCGCAGGAAAATTGCTTTAGCATGCCGACACTCGCACTTTTATTCGTTAACAACCCTATCGGGGGAACCATGAAACCGGTGTACATCCTTATTCGCGATACGCTGAAAAGCGATATTCAGAACCAAAAGTACCCGGTTGGCTCCCTGATCCCTTCTGAACGCGAACTGGCGGAAACCTACCAGGTCACGCGTGCTACGGTGCAAAAAGCCATCGCTCAAATGGAGCAGGAAGGCCTGGTTAAAAAAGTGGTTGGCAAAGGCACTTATGTAAACCGAGCCTTTGCCCCGCCGGTTTATCTACTCAACCCTGACGGGGAAAGCACTGCGCTAGGCGTCACAAAAGAATTGAGTGGTAAAGTCTCCATCACCAGCCGCCTGATTTACCATGTCCAGCAAGCTGCGGGTGATTACCTCGCAAACCAATTTAGTGTTTCCGCTACCGAACCCGTTCACGCCATCCGTCGCGTTCGTTTGTTTGATGGCGTGCCCGTATTGGTTGAGGACAGCTACATTCCATTAGCAATTGTCGATGTCATTGACGACGACGTTTTGCAAAACCACTCGCTTTACGCCTTCATCGAAGAAAAGTGCCAACAAAAAATGGGCGGTACCGATTCTGTTGTTGGGGCCAGCCTGTTCGATGACGTCATGGCGGCATTACTCGACGTCCCTGTTAACTCACCGATGCTGCACATTAAAGAAAGTACCTGGCTTGAGGACGGCACAGTTTTTAACTATTCCTGGAGTTATAACCGTGGCGACCTCTTCAGAATGCGCAGCCGAAAAATCCTTATCCCTTAAAGAATTGCGGTAGATATTCACGGTGTGCTTCAAGCAATTCATCAAGCACGACTTTTGCCACTTTGCCTGACGGCACAAGTGGGTTCAGCGTCAATGCCTGCAAAGCTGCACCGTAATCACCTGTAACAGCCGCCTCTACTGCCATTTCTTCCCACGACTTCATTAATGACACCAACCCAGAAACGGTAGCTGGCAGCGGATCGTTATTAAGAGGAATGGCACCATAGCGTCCAATCACACAGGTCGTTTCAATGGCGACGTTATCCGGCAGTGAACGAATCGCCCCGTTGTTGCGTACGTTGACCGTCATCAGGAGATTTTTGTCGTTATAGATTGCGCTGATTAGCTCGCAGGCTGCTTCAGAGTAATAAGCCCCGCCGCGCTGCTCTAACTGTTTTGGCTTTTCATGCAAATGTGGATTTCGATAGAGTTCGAATAACTCATGCTCTACCGCTTGCACCACTTCGCCACGCGTTCCATGTTCTTCGAATTCTTGCAGCTGCTTTTCCAGAACATCACTGGTGGCGTAGTAATACTGGTGATAAGGGCATGGGATCACGCCAAGATGCTGGATTTGATCCTGAAGCCATGGAATGTCCGGGATATTTTTCGGTTTGTGTTCGCTGTCATATTTGAGATTTTTCAGCACGTCTGGCATGACATCTTTGCCGTCCATATAGACATGGGTGCCATACAGGAAATGGTTCAAACCAACGAGTTGCAGCAGGAAGCGAGATTTATCCACACCGAGAATTTCGGCCACCATGCGCTGCATTGACTGTGAAAGATTGCATAAGCCGACACATTTGATTTTGCTGTGCTTGATAACCGCTTCGGTCACAATACCGCTTGGATTGGTGAAGTTAATCAGCCACGCGTCCGGGCACAGCTCCTCCATATCACGACAGATATCCAGAATAACCGGGATGGTGCGCAAGGCTTTTGCCAGCCCGCCCGCTCCGTTAGTCTCCTGTCCAATTAGCCCGTGCGACAAAGGAATACGTTCGTCTTTGATTCGTGCATCGAGCTGCCCAACTCGCAACTGGGTAGTGACAAAATCGGCATCTTTAAGCGCTTCACGCCTGTCGATCGTGAGATACACCTGGCAGTCTATGCCAGCCGCCTCGACCATGCGTTTTGCCAGGTTTCCAACAATTTCGAGCTTTTCGCGTCCGGCTTCTACGTCCACCAGCCAGATTTCTTTAATCGGCATTTCCGCATAGCGTTGGATAAAACCTTCGATAATCTCTGGCGTATATGAACTGCCGCCACCGATGGTCACTATCTTTAATTTATTATTCATTACGTAACCCTTCTTTATATTCCAGGACTATTTCATCCTGATTAACGTTACTTTCTTCCAGCTCGTTTTCTTCACGCAGGTACTGTTTATCCAGCGTCATAACGAACGGATAATAAATTGTCATCGCGACAGCGAGGTTAATGGCCTGGAATAACATGCCTTTCCAACCACAGATTAAAAAACCACTGATGAAAATAGGTGTAGTCCAGGGAATTTCCAGACCCGATGTCAATGGCAGCCAGCCAAAAGCCATCGCGCTGTAGGTAATGACACACAATACAACCGGAACGATAATAAATGGGATAAACAACAGTGGGTTTAGTGCAATGGGAACGCCAAATATAATCGGCTCATTAATATTAAAAATAGCTGCTGGAGATGCAAGCTTAGCGATTTCACGCAGGCGTTTGCTCTTAGCGCGGAACAACATTACGAGGAGCATCGCAAGAGTAAAACCAGTCCCGCCACAAATCAAAAACACATCGCGGAATTGTTGGGTAATGATGTTTACTGGCTGCAAACCTTGTTTCATTGCCTGCATATTTTCAAGAGTTAATGAACGCCAGATTGGCCCCATGATGGCAGTCACGATAGAGTCGCCATGCAGACCGAAGAACCAGAAGAAGCTGACGAAGAACTCCGCAACCATTTGCGACGGTAGCGTGTTACCCAGATGCATCATCGGTGCTTGCAGCACTTTGAAAATCATCTCCTGGGCCGTACCAAACGGTGTTATTTCAAAGACCAGGCGAAGCAGCCAGAAGATAACAACAATCAAAAAGGACGGAATGAGCGAGCTGAAACTATTGGCTACCGCTGGCGGAACGCTATCCGGCATTGAAATCATCAGCCGTGGATGGTTGAACAACCTGTAAAGTCGAACGGTCGCCAGCGTGACGATTAAGGACAGGAACAGTCCCTGCGCACCAAGCGCAAACGTCGGAATAACATCCGTGATTGCACTGCCATTTTCTTGCGGGATCCTGAATGGCGTGACAATTAAAAAACTCACCAGGGAAATTAACACACAGGATATTTCATTTAGCTGCCAGCGCTTTGCGAGGCTGATACTGGTACTCACTACCACCAACAATGCCATCACAGAATAAGTAGCATCAAGAATATAATTCAATTGCCCAATAAAATGCTCACCGAAAATTCGAATAATAAATTCGCTATATCCCGGAATAGGTAAATTGGCTATCAGCAAAAAGAAGGAACCAATAATCAGAAATGGCATAATCCGAATAAAGCCATCTTTAATGGCCGAGAGATAATCATTCCCTTCAATCTTCATTGCCAGAGGCAATATTTTCCTTTCCATAAATGCAGTGAAATTGTTCATGTTGTCACTCACTGTGCTGGTTTTTGTGTTGGTGGTATATACCACTAAACTGAAGATTATGTAGTTCACCGTTTTGTGTCAATGGAGCGCAAACGTGTTTGACTGGAATATGCGGATTTTGTGAGCAGCGACACAATCAAAGTGGTTATGGAAACTAAAAAATGTAACCGGTTTCAGCCCTGATCAGTTTCTTTTGTGATACCTCACACACAATCATCGTAAAGCGGTTGTTGTAGCGAGGCGTCACGGATAATTATCAGTGTATCGAACGGACACTGAGAGCAGATCTATGAAGAATATCGTTTTGTGTTGTGCAGCGGGTATGTCGACTAGCATTTTAGTCCAGCGCATGAAGGACGCCGCTCAGAAGAAAGGTATTGAAGTCTCTATCAAGGCTGTGCCAGTTGCCGAGTTCAAAGACAACATCGACACCGCGGATATTGTGCTGCTGGGTCCACAAGTTAAGTATGAGCACGCAAAACTACAGGCGATCGCAGAGCCGATGGGTAAAACCGTTGCGGTCATCGACATGATGGATTACGGCATGATGAAAGGTGATGTCGTACTTGATAAAGCTTTGAAAATGATGGAGTCATAAGACGTGGAAGATTTAGAATCGATTATCATGGAATTGTTGGTCAATGCAGGTAGCGCACGCAGCCAGGCACTGACAGCTCTGCAAATGGCACGTAAAGGTGATTTCGCAGCGGCCCAGCAAGCGATGGAAGAATCTCGTGAGTTTGTGAAACATGCACACAAAATTCAGACCCAGCTCATCGGGCTGGATGAAGGCACCGGCAAACTGCCAGTGAACCTGATTACCGTACACTCCCAGGATCACCTGATGAATGCGATGGTTATCCAGGATTTAGCCGAAGACATGATTGAACTGTACCGCCGTCTGCCGTTAGCTAACTGATTTTTCGTTACTTTCAGTTTTAACGCTTCAGATTTCAGGCATAAAAAAACCGCTCTTTCGAGCGGTTTTTGTTTTTGGCGTCTCTAACGATTAATCGTTATCGTTACCGCCCAAGTTACCTGCGTTCAGCAATTCTGCCAGGCTGGCAGTTGCATCTGCTGCAGTTACCTGAGGAACAACAGGTGCTTCACCCGCTGCACGACGGCGCATACGATCCTGGTGATACGCATAACCCGTACCAGCTGGGATCAGACGACCCACGATAACGTTCTCTTTCAGGCCACGCAGTTCGTCACGTTTACCCGCAACGGCTGCTTCGGTAAGCACACGAGTTGTCTCCTGGAACGATGCCGCGGAGATGAAGGACTCGGTTGCAAGAGAAGCTTTGGTGATACCCAGCAGATCACGTGAGAAGGACACGTTAATCTTGCCGTTCGCTTCCAGTTCGCGGTTAGCGATCTTGACGCGAGAGTATTCAGCCTGCTCACCTTCCAGGAAGTCAGAGCTACCAGCGTTAACGATGGTTGCTTTACGCAACATCTGACGCACGATGACTTCGATGTGTTTATCGTTAATCTTAACGCCTTGCAGACGGTAAACGTCCTGCACTTCGTTGGTGATGTAACGAGTCACAGCATACACGCCACGCAGACGCAGAATGTCATGCGGAGATTCTGGACCATCGGAAACAACGTCACCGCGTTCTACAACTTCGCCTTCGAACACGTTCAGCTGACGCCACTTAGGAATCATCTCTTCGTAAGCATCGCTGCCGTCGAGTGGAGAGATTACCAGACGGCGTTTGCCTTTGGTTTCTTTACCGAAGGAGATGATCCCGCTGATTTCAGCAAGGATAGCTGGCTCTTTCGGACGACGCGCTTCGAACAGGTCAGCAACGCGTGGCAGACCACCGGTGATGTCCTTGGTACCACTGGATTCCTGAGGAATACGCGCCAGCGCGTCACCAGAGTGAATCTGAGTACCATCTTCCAACTGAACAATCGCTTTACCTGGCAGGAAGTACTGAGCTGGCATATCTGTACCAGGAATCAGAACGTCGTTGCCTTGAGCATCAACAATTTTCAGTGCTGGACGCAGATCTTTACCACCCGCGGTACGTTCTGCAGAATCCAGAACAACCAGAGATGACAGACCTGTCAGTTCGTCAGTTTGACGAGTAATGGTCTGGCCGTCGATCATGTCAGTAAAGCGGATGAAACCACTTACTTCAGAAACGACTGGCATGGTGTGCGGATCCCAGTTTGCTACGGTCTCGCCCGCTGCAATCTGCTCGCCATCACCTTTGCCCATTACCGCACCGTAAGGAACTTTATAGCTCTCTTTAGTACGACCGAATTCATCAATCAGTTTCAGTTCAGTGTTACGAGAAGTCACTACCAGTTTACCGGCAGAGTTCACAACCGACTTCGCGTTGCTGAGCTTGATGCTACCTTTGTTCTTAACCTGAATGCTGGATTCAGCAGCAGAACGAGATGCCGCACCACCGATGTGGAACGTACGCATCGTCAGCTGAGTACCAGGTTCACCGATGGACTGTGCCGCGATAACCCCGATTGCTTCACCTTTGTTGATGATGTGGCCACGAGCCAGGTCACGACCATAGCAGTGCGCACATACGCCGAAGTCGGTTTCACAACCCACAACAGAACGTACTTTCACGCTATCAACAGAGTTAGCTTCTAACAGGTCACACATTTGCTCATGGAGCAGAGTGTTACGTGTGATCAGGATATCAGCAGTACCAGGTTTCAGTACGTCTTCAGCCGTTACACGACCCAATACGCGGTCACGCAGTGGCTCTTTAACGTCGCCGCCTTCGATAACCGGAGTCATCGTGATACCTTCGAGGGTGCCACAATCGTCTTCGGTAACAACCAGATCCTGTGCAACGTCAACCAGACGACGCGTCAGATAACCGGAGTTAGCAGTTTTCAGTGCGGTATCCGCCAGACCCTTACGAGCACCGTGCGTGGAGATGAAGTACTGGAGTACGTTCAGACCTTCACGGAAGTTCGCGGTGATTGGCGTTTCGATGATGGAGCCATCTGGCTTAGCCATCAGACCACGCATACCAGCCAACTGACGAATCTGTGCCGCAGAACCACGAGCACCGGAGTCGGCCATCATGTAAATGCTGTTGAAGGAAACTTGCTGCTCTTCGACGCCGTCACGGTTAATAACGGATTCAGTTTGCAGGTTGTCCATCATCGCTTTGGATACACGATCGTTCGCCGCAGCCCAGATATCGATAACTTTGTTATAACGCTCGCCCGCTGTTACCAGACCGGACTGGAACTGTTCCTGAATCTCAGCAACTTCAGCTTCCGCTTCAGAGATGATTTCAGTTTTCTTAGCTGGGATGACCATGTCATCGATACCAACAGAAACACCTGAACGCGCTGCATAAGCAAAGCCGGTGTACATAGTTTGGTCAGCAAAGATTACTGTCGGTTTCAGACCCAGAATGCGGTAACAAGTGTTCAGCATTTTGGAAATGGCTTTCTTACCCAACGCCTGGTTGATGATGGAGTAAGGCAGGCCTTTCGGTACGATCATCCACAGAATCGCACGACCAACGGTGGTGTCGATAATGCTGGTTTTCGCAACGAATTGTTCGTTTTCGTCTTTTTCGTACTCGGTGATACGCACTTTTACACGCGCATGCAGAGAGGCCAGACCTGCGCGATAAATACGCTCAGCTTCTTTAGGGCCAGTCAGCACCATGCCTTCGCCTTTGGCGTTAACACAGTCACGGGTCATGTAGTACAGACCCAATACAACGTCCTGAGAAGGAACGATGATTGGCTCGCCGTTCGCTGGTGACAGGATGTTGTTGGTAGACATCATCAGCGCACGCGCTTCCAACTGAGCTTCAAGCGTCAGTGGAACGTGTACTGCCATCTGGTCACCATCGAAGTCGGCGTTGTATGCCGCACAAACCAGCGGGTGAAGCTGGATAGCTTTACCTTCGATCAGTACTGGCTCAAATGCCTGGATACCCAAACGGTGCAGAGTTGGTGCACGGTTCAGCAGTACCGGGTGTTCGCGGATAACTTCGTCCAGGATATCCCAAACGACAGCTTCTTCGCGCTCAACCATTTTCTTCGCAGCTTTAATGGTGGTAGCAAGACCACGCAGTTCCAGCTTGCCGTAGATGAACGGTTTGAACAGCTCCAGTGCCATTTTCTTAGGCAGACCGCACTGATGCAGACGCAGGTATGGACCTACGGTGATTACAGAACGACCGGAGTAGTCAACACGTTTACCCAACAAGTTCTGACGGAAACGACCCTGCTTACCTTTGATCATATCGGCCAAAGATTTCAGAGGACGCTTGTTAGAACCCGTGATTGCACGACCGCGACGGCCGTTATCCAGCAGGGCATCTACCGCTTCTTGCAACATACGTTTTTCGTTACGTACGATGATGTCAGGAGCAGCCAGATCCAGCAGGCGTTTCAAACGGTTGTTACGGTTGATAACGCGACGATACAGATCGTTCAGATCTGACGTTGCGAAACGACCGCCATCCAGCGGAACTAATGGACGCAGATCTGGCGGCAGAACCGGCAGAACTGTCAGGATCATCCACTCTGGTTTGTTACCAGACTGAACGAACGCTTCCAGCAGTTTGATACGCTTGGTCAGCTTTTTACGTTTGGTTTCGGAGTTGGTTTCGTTCAGCTCTTCGCGCAGAGTTTCACACTCTTGCTCCAGATCCATGTTTTTCAACAGGGCCTGAATAGCTTCCGCACCCATCTTCGCATCGAATTCGTCACCGAACTCTTCCAGCGCATCCAGATACTGCTCTTCAGTCAGGATCTGACGACGCTCGAGGTTGGTCATACCACCTTCGATTACCACATAAGATTCGAAGTAAAGTACACGTTCGATATCACGCAGTGGCATATCCAGCAGCAAGCCGATACGAGACGGCAGTGACTTCAGGAACCAAATGTGTGCAGTTGGGGAAGCCAGCTCGATGTGACCCATGCGCTCACGGCGCACTTTAGTTTGGGTGACTTCAACGCCGCACTTCTCACAAATTACACCACGATGTTTCAGGCGCTTGTACTTACCGCACAGGCACTCATAGTCTTTTACTGGCCCAAAAATACGAGCACAGAACAGACCGTCACGTTCTGGTTTGAACGTACGATAGTTAATGGTTTCCGGCTTTTTAACTTCGCCGAACGACCATGAACGAATCATGTCTGGCGATGCCAGAGCAATTTTGATCGCATCAAACTCTTCGGTCTTAGTTTGCGCTTTCAGAAACTTAAGTAAGTCTTTCACGGATTAGCTCCCGTCGGAGTGAGACTTCTCAGAGACGTCCGGAGTGACCCGGACATCCTGTAACCAGTACAGCAGATACGAGTGATTACTCGTCTTCCAGCTCGATGTTGATACCCAGCGAACGGATTTCTTTCAACAATACGTTGAAGGATTCCGGCATGCCTGGTTCCATCTGATGGTTACCATCCACGATGTTTTTATACATCTTGGTACGGCCATTAACGTCATCAGACTTAACAGTCAGCATTTCCTGCAGGGTATAAGCAGCACCGTAAGCTTCCAGCGCCCACACTTCCATCTCACCGAAGCGCTGACCACCGAACTGAGCCTTACCACCCAGCGGTTGCTGAGTAACCAGGCTGTAAGAACCGGTAGAACGCGCGTGCATTTTGTCATCAACCAAGTGGTTCAGTTTCAGCATGTACATGTAACCTACGGTTACTGGACGCTCAAACTGCTCACCGCTACGGCCGTCGAACAGTGTGATCTGGCCGGAAGTCGGCAGGTCACCCAGTTTCAGCAGCTCTTTGATTTCCGACTCTTTTGCACCGTCGAAGACAGGAGTAGCAATCGGCATACCTTTTTTCAGGTTCTCAGCCAGACGCAGAACTTCATCGTCGGTGAAGGTGTTCAGGTCAACTTTCTGACGAACATCTGAACCCAAATCGTATGCTTTCTGGATAAATTCACGCAGCTTGGAAACTTCTTCCTGCTTCTTCAGCATAGCGTTGATTTTCTCGCCGATGCCTTTCGCAGCCATACCCAAGTGGGTTTCCAGAATCTGACCGATGTTCATACGAGATGGTACGCCCAGCGGGTTCAGTACGATGTCAACCGGCGTGCCGTTTTCATCGTAAGGCATATCTTCGATCGGGTTGATCTTGGAGATAACACCTTTGTTCCCGTGACGACCTGCCATCTTGTCACCAGGTTGGATCTGACGTTTAACGGCCAGATACACTTTAACGATTTTCAGCACGCCAGGTGCCAGGTCATCGCCCTGAGTGATTTTGCGGCGCTTAGCTTCAAGTTTCTTCTCAAACTCGTGCTTCAGCTCGTCGTACTGCTCTGCCAGCTGTTCCAGCTGGTTTTGCTTCTCTTCGTCAGTCAGACCCAGTTCCAACCAGCGATCGCGTGGCAATTTGTCGAGCTTCTCAGCTTCAACACCGCCAGCAACCAGCACAGCATGGATACGAGCAAACAGACCAGCTTCAAAGATTTGCAGTTCTTCAGTCAGGTCTTTCTTAGCCTGCTTCAGTTGCATCTCTTCGATTTCCAGCGCGCGCTTGTCTTTTTCCACGCCATCGCGGGTAAAGACCTGCACATCGATAACGGTACCGGAAACGCCGTTTGGTACGCGCAGAGAAGAGTCTTTAACGTCAGACGCTTTCTCACCGAAGATTGCACGCAGTAGTTTCTCTTCTGGAGTCAGTTGAGTTTCGCCTTTAGGCGTTACCTTACCAACCAGAATGTCACCACCGGTCACTTCAGCACCGATATAAACGATACCGGATTCATCCAGTTTGGAGAGAGCTGCTTCACCCACGTTAGGGATGTCTGCAGTGATCTCTTCAGGCCCCAGCTTGGTGTCACGAGACACACATGCCAGTTCCTGGATGTGAATAGTTGTGAAACGATCTTCCTGAACAACACGCTCGGATACGAGGATGGAGTCTTCGAAGTTGTAACCGTTCCACGGCATGAACGCTACGCGCATGTTCTGGCCAAGAGCCAGTTCACCGAGGTCAGTAGACGGACCGTCTGCCAACACGTCGCCACGTTCAACTGGCTCACCCAGAGACACACAAGGCATCTGGTTGATACAAGTGTTCTGGTTAGAACGGGTGTATTTGGTCAGGTTGTAGATGTCGATACCAGCTTCACCAGCCAGCATTTCGTCTTCGTTAACTTTAATAACGATACGAGACGCATCAACGTACTGAACAGTACCGCCACGTTTAGCAACCGCAGTAACACCGGAGTCAACGGCAACAGCACGTTCCATACCAGTACCAACCAGCGGCTTATCAGCGCGCAGAGTTGGAACGGCCTGACGTTGCATGTTCGCACCCATCAATGCACGGTTGGCGTCATCGTGTTCCAGGAACGGGATCAGGGACGCACCGACGGAAACCACCTGTTGGGTGGAAACGTCCATGTAGTCAACCTGGTCGTTGCTGAACAAGCTTGATTCGCCTTTGCTACGGCAAGTTACGAGGTCGTCAACGAAACGGCCTTCTTCGTCCAGGTTGGTGTTCGCCTGAGCGATAACGTAGTTACCTTCTTCAATAGCAGAAAGGTAATGAATCTCGTCAGTCACAACACCTTCAACAACGCGACGATACGGAGTTTCTAAGAAACCGTATTCGTTAGTCTGTGCATACACAGACAGGGAGTTGATCAGACCGATGTTTGGACCTTCAGGGGTTTCGATTGGACATACACGACCGTAGTGGGTTGGGTGTACGTCACGTACTTCGAAGCCTGCGCGCTCACGGGTCAAACCACCCGGGCCGAGTGCGGAGATACGACGTTTGTGCGTAATCTCAGATAACGGGTTGTTCTGATCCATGAACTGAGACAGCTGGCTGGAACCGAAGAACTCTTTAACCGCAGCAGAGATAGGCTTAGCGTTGATCATATCCTGAGGCATCAGGGTATCGAGGTCGCCTAAAGACAGACGCTCTTTAACCGCACGCTCAACACGTACCAGGCCAACACGGAATTGGTTTTCCGCCATTTCGCCTACGGAACGGATACGACGGTTGCCGAGGTGGTCGATATCATCCACTTCGCCCTGACCGTTACGAATACCGATCAGCTTACGCATTACCTGGATGATGTCGTCTTTGCTCAGGATACCTGAACCTTCGATCTCATCACGCAGCAGGGAACGGTTGAACTTCATACGACCAACCGCTGACAAGTCATAACGGTCTTCGGAGAAGAACAGGTTCTCGAACAGGTTTTCAGCCGCTTCGCGAGTTGGTGGCTCGCCAGGACGCATCATGCGATAGATTTCAACCAGCGCACTTAAGCGATCGCTGGTTGGGTCGACACGGATGGTCTCAGAAATGTATGCACCGTGATCCAGATCGTTGGTAAACAGCGTTTCGATACGCTTATGACCACACTGGCTCAGCTTAGCCAACAGATCCAAAGACAGTTCCATGTTCGCCGGGCAAATCAGTTCGCCAGTCGATGCATCAACGTAGTCTTTAGCCGCGACTTTACCAGCAATGTATTCAACCGGAACTTCGATAAGCTTAATATCGTCTTTTTCCAGCTGACGAATATGGCGCGCAGTAATACGGCGGCCTTTTTCGACATAGATCTTGCCGTCAGCTTCGATGTCAAAGGATGCAGTCTCACCACGAAGGCGTTCTGGCACCAATTCCATCTGCAGCTTGTTGTCGCGGATTTCGAAATTAACTTTCTCAAAGAACAGATCAAGAATCTGCTCAGTGGTGAACTGTAACGCACGCAGAATAATGGTCGCTGGTAATTTGCGGCGACGGTCAATACGTACGAACAAGTTATCTTTCGGGTCGAATTCGAAATCCAGCCAGGAACCACGGTAAGGGATGATACGTGCGTTATACAGCACCTTCCCTGAAGAGTGAGTTTTACCTTTGTCACTATCGAAGAACACGCCTGGGCTACGGTGTAACTGAGAAACGATAACACGCTCAGTACCGTTGATAACGAAGGTGCCGTTATCAGTCATGAGTGGAATTTCACCCAT
Source organism: Buttiauxella sp. BIGb0471 (assembly GCF_024807715.1). NCBI lineage: Bacteria > Pseudomonadati > Pseudomonadota > Gammaproteobacteria > Enterobacterales > Enterobacteriaceae > Buttiauxella > Buttiauxella sp. BIGb0471. The sequence continues at coordinate 5,169 of NZ_JANUEU010000011.1, read as the reverse complement.
GTAGACTTCTTGTTCTTTAATATCTTTAACGGTGCCTTCCGGCGCTTCACGCTCGTAGATCACCAGACGCAGTTTTACGCGCAGGGGAGCGGAATACGTCACGCCGCGGATCTGACATTCTTTAACGTCAAATACCGGCTCACCCAGACGATAGCTCACATATTGCAGCTCAGAGTTACCGCTGTAGCTTGCAATAGGGAACACGGAACGGAAAGCCGCTTCCAGCCCGTACTGGCCTTCAGGATCTTGCTCGATGAACTTCTGGAACGAGTCAAGCTGGATAGAAAGGAGATAAGGAATGTCCAAAACTTGTGGACGCTTTCCAAAATCCTTACGAATACGTTTTTTCTCGGTATAGGAGTAAACCATAGGGTTCCTCAGCTCGCTGACAAGTCGACCCATCTGCCCGACAAGGGGACAGTTTGTGCAACACTATTTTGTGGACCGGAAAGTGGAACACTTTCCGCAATACCTGTTTCTATCACTCTTAAACCATTTCGCTACGCTTTACCCCGGAACTCCCGGAATAGAAAGTCGTAGTATATTAAGTCGTAGATAGAGACAAGCATTGAAAGGCAACCAGCAGTCAAACAGTGTGAAATGCTACTGGTACCCTACAGCGCAAAAAGGCTGGTGACTAAAAAGTCACCAGCCATCAGCCTAATTTCTCAGGCTGCAACCGGAAAGGTTGGCTTATTTAACTTCAACTTCAGCGCCAGCTTCTTCCAGAGATTTTTTCAGAGCTTCTGCGTCATCTTTGCTCACGCCTTCTTTCAGCGCAGCTGGAGCGGATTCAACCAGGTCTTTAGCTTCTTTCAAGCCCAGGCCAGTTGCGCTACGTACTGCTTTGATAACGGCAACTTTGTTAGCGCCAGCAGCTTTCAGAATAACGTCGAACTCAGTTTTCTCTTCTACAGCTTCAGCAGCAGCAGCAGGGCCTGCAACAGCAGCAGCAGCGGAAACACCGAATTTTTCTTCCATTGCAGAAATCAGTTCAACAATGTCCATTACAGACATAGCGGATACTGCTTCAATGATTTGATCTTTAGTGATAGACATAACAATTGTTCCTGAAAATCAGAATAAGTTTATACGTAAGCAAATGCGTGAGAAAGAAAAGTGCTATTAAGCAGCTTCTTTCTGATCGCGTACAGCAGCCAGAGTGCGAACCAGTTTGCCTGCAGAGGCTTCTTTCATGGTTGCCATCAGGCGTGCGATTGCTTCTTCGTAAGTTGGCAGAGTTGCCAGGCGATCGATCTGGGCCGCCGGGATCAGCTCACCTTCAAAGGCTGCAGCTTTAACCTCGAATTTTGCATTCGCTTTAGCGAATTCTTTGAACAGACGAGCAGCAGCGCCCGGGTGTTCCATAGAATATGCAATCAAGGTTGGACCAACAAACGTGTCTTTCAGGCACTCAAACTGAGTACCTTCAACAACGCGGCGCAGCAGGGTGTTACGAACAACACGCATGTAAACGCCAGCTTCACGACCTGCTTTACGCAGTTCAGTCATTTTACCTACGGTAACGCCACGGGAATCCGCAACAACCGCAGACAGCGCACCTTTGGCTACTTCGCTGACTTCAGCAACAATCGCTTGTTTGTCTTGAAGATTTAAAGCCATTAGCTTTGCTCCTGGATATTAGCCGGGGTTGCCCCCGGAACTCACTTCATTCATCACCAAAACGATAATGAACGTCGAAATACGGTGAGCAGAAACAAGCCAAAGACTATCAAAAATATTCTTCAGGTTCTGTCACCGTCTACGCAGGCAATTAAGTCTCTTGCGAAACACCTGCGGTCTTGGACGGAGGCCTGGATAAGGCCAGGCTCCAACCGAAAATTCTTTGTGCCCTGCATTGCAAGGCAACGGGCGTAAGATTTTAGACTAATCTTTCGCCCGCGTAAAGCAGTGAATCTTAGTTCACTACTGCGCTCAGACCAGACTGGTCGATCGCAACACCTGCACCCATAGTGGTAGACAGGCTAACTTTCTTAATGAAAACGCCTTTAGCTTGAGTTGGTTTAGCTTTTTTCAGCGCAACCAGCAGAGCTTCCAGGTTTTCTTTCAGTTTGTCAGTGTCAAAATCCACTTTACCGATGGTGGTGTGAATGATGCCGTTTTTGTCGTTACGGTAACGAACCTGACCCGCTTTAGCGTTCTTAACCGCTTCAGCAACGTTAGGAGTTACAGTACCAACTTTCGGGTTAGGCATCAGGCCACGTGGACCCAGTACCTGGCCCAGTTGGCCAACAACGCGCATTGCATCTGGAGATGCGATAACAACGTCGAAGTTCATTTCGCCTTTTTTGATCTGGTCAGCCAGATCTTCCATACCTACCAGCTCAGCGCCAGCAGCTTTAGCTGCTTCAGCGTTAGGGCCTTGGGCAAATACGGCTACGCGAACTGAACGGCCAGTACCGTGCGGCAGTACAGTTGCACCACGTACGTTCTGGTCAGATTTACGAGCGTCGATGCCGAGGTTTACAGCAACGTCAACGCTTTCTACGAATTTCGCAGTGGCCAGCTCTTTCAGCAGGGCAACGGCTTCGTTGATGTCATACTGTTTAGTTACATCAACTTTGTCACGGATCACGCGCATGCGCTTGGTCAGTTTAGCCATTTCTTAATCCTCCACTACCAGGCCCATGGAACGAGCAGTACCTTCGATGGAGCGAGTCATCGCTTCAACGTCAGAACCAGTCATGTCCGCAGCTTTGGTTTCTGCGATTTCACGCACCTGAGCACGGGTCACTTTACCCACTTTGTCTTTGTTCGGCTTACCGGAACCAGACTTGATACCTGCAGCTTTCTTCAACAGAACAGCAGCCGGTGGAGTTTTAGTAACGAAGGTGAAAGAACGGTCAGCATAAACGGTAATAACAACCGGAATTGGCAGACCTTTCTCCAGGGATTCAGTTTTTGCGTTGAACGCTTTACAGAATTCCATGATGTTCACACCTTGCTGACCCAGAGCTGGACCAACTGGTGGACTTGGGTTCGCCATACCAGCTGCAACTTGCAGCTTGACGTAGGCTTGTACTTTCTTAGCCATCTTAATTTCCTCTAGTGGGTTATAGCGCCTTACAGAATGAAGGCTCCCCGTGAATAAATCGTTTTACGTGTGCGAGACCCGTAAAAACAAAAGGCGCGAAATTGTAGTTCAATCTCGCGCCTTGTGCAACGAATAATCGCTGCTTTTACAACCTGATTATTAGGCTTTCTCTACTTGAGCAAAATCAAGCTCAACCGGCGTAGCACGACCGAAGATAGATACAGAAACCTTTAAGCGGCTCTTTTCGTAATCTACTTCTTCAACTACACCGTTAAAGTCTGCAAACGGGCCATCGCTGACACGTACCATCTCGCCTGGCTCAAACAACGTTTTAGGACGCGGTTTATCACCAACCTGCTGCAGGCGGTTCATAATCGCATCAACTTCTTTATCGCTGATTGGTGCAGGACGGTCAGAAGTACCGCCAATGAATCCCATTACGCGCGGAACGCTACGCACTAAGTGCCAGCTCGCGTCGTTCATAACCATCTGGACCAGAACATAGCCCGGGAAGAATTTACGCTCGCTTTTGCGACGTTGGCCACCACGGATTTCGACGACTTCTTCAGTCGGAACCATGACTTCGCCAAACAACTCTTCCATGTTGTGCAATTTGATATGCTCACGCAGCGATGTTGCTACGCGGCCTTCAAAACCGGAAAACGCCTGAACGACGTACCAGCGCATTTTAGGGGCTTCAGACATCTCAGAACCTCAGGCCAGTAATAAAAGAAACCAGGCGGACAAGAATACCATCCAGCCCCCACAAAATCAGTGACATTACAGCGGTAACTGCTGCCACGATTAAGGTGGTGTGTAAAGTTTCCTGGCGAGTTGGCCAAATCACTTTACGAACTTCGGTTCTCGCTTCGCGGGCGAAAGCAACAGTAGCTTTGCCTTTCGTCGTTAACAGCGCGACACCACCCGCTGCAGCAATCAGAACAACCACTGCCAGGGCACGCAGAGGCAGAGATACATCACGATAAATGTAGTTGCCCACGATCGCCACAATCAGCAGAGCAGCAACTGCCAGCCATTTCATCGCTTCCAGGCCGCGCCCGCTTCCTTGAGCTTCGGTATTCGCACTCATAAACCAACCCGTCACAGTAATTCAGACAAACATTTTTGCCCCGCATATGCGAGGCAAAACCAAACCGAATGGCAATTTTTCAGGCACTATTCGGTATAACGCCTTCTTCAGAGCCTGTCTCAGCAATGATTATGAGTAAAAAATCACTGATGAGCCAGGTTCTGGGCAGAGAGCGTACAAAAAGGGCATCAAATGATGCCCTTTTCTTGCGCGTTGCGTCAAATGTTATCAGCGATTAAGCGATAACTTTAGCAACAACGCCCGCACCTACAGTACGGCCGCCTTCACGGATTGCGAAACGCAGACCGTCGTCCATCGCGATTGGGTGGATCAGGGTAACAACCATCTGAATGTTGTCGCCCGGCATTACCATCTCAACGCCTTCTGGCAGTTCGATGGTGCCAGTCACGTCAGTTGTACGGAAGTAGAACTGTGGACGGTAGCCTTTGAAGAACGGAGTATGACGGCCGCCTTCATCTTTGGACAGGATATAAACTTCTGATTCGAACTGAGTGTGCGGCTTGATAGAGCCTGGCTTAGCCAGAACCTGACCACGTTCGATATCTTCACGTTTAATACCACGCAGCAGAACACCAACGTTCTCACCAGCACGGCCTTCGTCCAGCAGTTTGCGGAACATTTCAACGCCAGTACAGGTAGATTTCACGGTATCTTTGATACCAACGATTTCTACTTCTTCACCAACTTTAATGATACCACGCTCTACACGACCGGTAACAACAGTACCACGGCCGGAGATGGAGAATACGTCTTCGATTGGCAGCAGGAATGGCTTGTCGATAGCACGCTCTGGTTCTGGGATGTAGTTATCCAGGTGACCAGCCAGCTCGATGATTTTAGCTTCCCACTCTGCTTCGCCTTCCAGCGCTTTCAGAGCTGAACCACGAACCACTGGGATGTCGTCGCCCGGGAAATCATAAGCAGACAGAAGTTCACGAACTTCCATTTCTACCAGTTCCAGCAGCTCTTCGTCATCAACCATGTCACATTTGTTCATGAACAC
>NZ_JANUEU010000010.1:0-64605 GCF_024807715.1 Buttiauxella sp. BIGb0471 | reverse complement strand
GTGTGGGGTCTCCCCATGCGAGAGTAGGGAACTGCCAGGCTCCAAATAAGTGTAAAGCCCTGTACTGACGTACAGGGCTTTTTGCTGTCTGCGATTTATGCGATCACCCTTCATAATCCCTCTCTGCAAGCCAACTTCAGCCTTATAATTCACTGCAAAACAAGCTATTACCCAGTCTATTCCACTGCCCGTAAAATCTATGCTTAAGTGAAACATTTTCAATTATCTTATGAATACTCGACATTTGACAGGCGGCGAGTTATCTTCAGCTATCTGGATGTCTAAACGTTTATACGTATGCTGTGAGGATAAAAGGTTATGCCAATTCGGGTACTGGATGAGTTACCAGCCGTCAATTTCCTGCGTGATGAGAATGTTTTTGTCATGACAACATCGCGCGCAAGCAATCAGGAAATCCGTCCGCTAAAAGTGCTCATACTTAATCTGATGCCGAAAAAGATTGAGACGGAGAACCAGTTTTTACGTCTGCTTTCTAACTCTCCTCTACAGGTTGATGTCCAACTGTTGCGCATTGATTCTCGTGAATCCCGTAATACACCGACTGAACACCTCAACAACTTCTACTGTAATTTCGAAGATATACAGGATGAAAATTTTGATGGCTTGATCGTGACCGGTGCGCCATTGGGTCTGGTGGAATTTAATGATGTGGCCTATTGGCCGCAAATAGAACAAGTGATTCACTGGGCAAAAGATCACGTCACCTCAACGCTATTTGTGTGTTGGGCTGTGCAGGCAGCGCTAAATATTCTCTACGGGATTCCGAAGCAAACGCGTAAAGATAAGCTCTCTGGCGTATATGAACACAACCTCACTTATCCACACGCCTTATTAACACGTGGCTTTGATGACTCCTTCCTGGCACCACATTCACGCTATGCAGATTTCCCGGCATCTTTGATTCGTGACTATACCGATCTGGAAGTTCTGGCTGAGTCAGAAGAAGGGGATGCTTACCTTTTTGGTAGCAAAGATAAACGCATTGCTTTTGTCACGGGCCATCCGGAATATGATGCACACACGCTGTCAGGCGAATATTTCCGTGACGTCGAAGCAGGCCTGAATCCTGATGTGCCATACAATTACTTCCCGAATAACGATCCGCAGAGAAAGCCGCATGCTACCTGGCGTAGCCATGGGAATTTACTGTTCACAAACTGGCTAAATTACTACGTTTACCAGATCACGCCATTCGATCTGCGCCATATGAACCCAACGCTCGATTAAGCGTTTCAGCATCCCATCAGCACTGAGATCAAGGCACCTTCGGGTGCTTTTTTGTTTTCTAAAAACACATTCCCCAAATGAATAAATTTTAATCTCATATATATCAATGTGATAAATGATTTTCATTTCAAAAATGGAAATAGTTTTTGATTTTAGAAAATCATGAAGTAGTCTTAAACCTGTTGAGTGAAAACACCGCACTGGACGTACCAGATAAAATCGGTTTTAGCGACGGGATGAGATGAGGGGATAAATCCAATGACACAACAGACAGTTAGCGAAGAGTTGGCCTTTAGCCAGCCGTTTGGTGAACAAGAGAAGCAGGTTCTTACGCCCGATGCAGTAGAGTTTCTCAGTGAACTCGTCACCCGGTTTACTCCACAACGCAATAAGCTGTTGGCGGCACGCACCGTTCAGCAGGCAGAAATCGACGGCGGTAAACTTCCAGGTTTTATTTCGGAAACAAGTTCCATTCGAGAATCTGAATGGACAATTCGTGGAGTGCCAAACGATTTACTGGATCGACGGGTCGAGATCACAGGGCCGGTCGAACGCAAGATGGTGATTAATGCGCTGAATGCTAACGTCAAAGTGTTTATGGCTGACTTTGAAGATTCGCTCGCACCCAGTTGGAGCAAAGTTATCGATGGGCAAATCAACCTGCGCGATGCCATCAATGGCACCATTAGCTGGACCAACGAAGCCGGCAAAATCTACCAGTTGAAGCCAGACCCAGCGGTGTTGGTTTGTCGCGTCCGTGGTCTTCACTTGCCGGAAAAACACGTGACCTGGCGTAATGAGCCGATCCCTGGCAGCCTGTTTGATTTTGCGCTCTACTTCTTCCACAACGTGGATGCTTTGCTGGCAAAAGGAAGCGGTCCCTATTTCTACCTGCCTAAAACCCAATCCTGGCAAGAAGCGGCCTGGTGGAGCGAAGTATTCAGTTTTACCGAAGATCATTTCTCCCTCCCGCGCGGCACCATCAAAGCGACGCTGTTGATTGAAACGTTGCCAGCGGTATTCCAGATGGATGAGATCCTGCATGCGCTGCGTGATCACATCGTTGGGCTGAACTGTGGTCGCTGGGACTATATTTTCAGCTACATCAAAACGTTAAAAAACCATCCGGATCGCGTTCTGCCGGATCGTCAGTCCGTCACCATGGACAAGCCTTTCCTGAACGCTTATTCACGTCTGCTGATCAAAACGTGTCATCGCCGTGGTGCTTTTGCCATGGGCGGCATGGCGGCATTCATTCCGAGTAAAGAGAGTGCCCGCAACGAATGGGTGCTCAATAAAGTTAAAACAGACAAGCAAATGGAAGCGACCAACGGCCACGACGGCACCTGGATTGCGCATCCGGGGCTTGCTGACACGGTAGTGGAAGTTTTTGATAAAGCGCTGGGTGACAATAAAAACCAGCTACATGTTTTACGTGAGGAAGATGCACCGATTACTGCGGCACAACTGCTGGAGCCTTGTCCTGGCGAGCGCACAGAAGCAGGCATGCGTGCCAATATCCGCGTTGCTGTGCAATACATCGAAGCATGGATTTCGGGCAATGGTTGCGTGCCGATTTACGGCTTAATGGAAGATGCCGCGACGGCAGAAATTTCCCGTACCTCTATCTGGCAGTGGATTCACCATCAAAAAACGTTGAGTAACGGCGAAACGGTCACTAAGGCGCTGTTCCGCCAAATGCTGGCCGAAGAAATGTTCGTTATTCAGGAAGAACTCGGTGACAAGCGTTTCAGCCAGGGGCGCTTTGATGAAGCGGCTCGCCTGATGGAGCAAATCACCACTTCCGAGACGTTAATCGACTTCCTGACGCTGCCGGGCTACCGCCTGCTTGCTTAAACCCTACGACAAAAAAATATGGAGCATCTGCTATGAAAACCTCACGCAACCAACAAATTCAACAATTACAAGAAGACTGGACGCAAGCTCGCTGGGAAGGTATCAAGCGCCCATACAGCGCGGAAGAGGTCGTGAAATTGCGTGGTTCTGTGAACCCGGAATGTACGCTGGCGCAAAATGGCGCGGCCAGAATGTGGCGCTTGCTGCATGGTGAATCGAAAAAGGGTTACATCAACAGCCTTGGCGCATTAACTGGCGGGCAAGCGTTGCAACAAGCGAAAGCGGGCATCGAAGCTATTTATCTGTCTGGCTGGCAGGTGGCCGCAGATGCCAACCTCGCATCCAGCATGTACCCGGATCAATCGTTATATCCGGCAAACTCAGTGCCTGCGGTGGTCGATCGGATCAACAACACATTCCGCCGCGCCGATCAGATCCAATGGGCATCCAACATTGAGGAAGGTGATCCGCGCTATGTTGATTACTACCTGCCGATCGTAGCCGATGCGGAAGCCGGTTTTGGTGGCGTACTGAACGCATTTGAGTTGATGAAATCGATGATTCAGGCTGGTGCAGCAGCGGTTCACTTTGAAGACCAACTGGCATCCGTGAAGAAATGCGGACACATGGGCGGCAAGGTGCTGGTGCCGACTCAGGAAGCCATTCAGAAACTTGTCGCTGCCCGCCTGGCAGCAGACGTGATGGGCGTTCCAACACTGGTCATTGCCCGTACCGATGCTGATGCTGCGGATTTAATCACCTCTGATTGCGACGAATACGACCGCGAATTTGTTACGGGCGAGCGCACGCAAGAAGGTTTCTACCGTACTCGTGCTGGCATTGAGCAGGCTATCAGCCGTGGCCTGGCTTACGCGCCCTATGCCGATTTGGTGTGGTGCGAAACGTCCAAACCTGACCTTGAACAGGCGCGTCGCTTTGCTGATGCCATCCATGCTCGCTTCCCTGGCAAACTGTTGGCCTACAACTGCTCGCCATCGTTTAACTGGAAGAAAAACCTCGACGACAAAACCATTGCTTCGTTCCAGGAGGAGTTGTCAGCAATGGGCTACAAATACCAATTTATTACACTCGCGGGTATCCACAGCATGTGGTTCAACATGTTCGACCTGGCGCACGCTTACGCGCAGGGTGAGGGTATGCGCCATTACGTAGAGAAAGTCCAGCAACCAGAATTTGCTGCAGCACCTGAAGGCTACACCTTCGTCTCGCATCAGCAGGAAGTGGGTACCGGTTACTTCGACCGTGTAACGACGATTATTCAGGGAGGTGCTTCTTCAGTGACTGCATTAACGGGTTCAACGGAAGAAGAACAGTTCTAAAACAACCCTCATCCCAACCTTCTCCCTGAGGGAGAAGGAGAAAAACTCGATCAGTCCCCTCTCCCTCAGGGAGAGGGCCAGGGTGAGGGGGAAATTCGCGACGGAGAAACCTATGACGCGACGGCTGGAATTGTTAATCGCCCACACCATCCTGCAAGGTTTTGACGCGCAGTATGGCCGCTTTCTTGAAGTCACCTCCGGAGCGCAGCAGCGCTTCGAACAAGCCGACTGGCACGCGGTACAGCGGGCGATGAAAAGCCGTATCCATCTCTACGATCACCACGTCGGTCTGGTGGTCGAACAATTGCGCTGCATTACCGACGGCCAGCATACGGACGACGAATTTTTATTGCGTGTCAAAGCGCAGTACACCCAGTTATTGCCCGATTACCCTCGCTTTGAAATTGCCGAAAGCTTTTTCAATTCAGTTTATTGTCGGCTCTTCGATCACCGCTCGTTATCTCCCGAGCGGCTTTTTATTTTCAGCTCTCAGGACGAAACGCGCTTTCGCGCCATTCCTCGCCCGCTGTCAAAAACCTTTACCCCAGCTTTAGGCTGGCAGCCGCTTTTGCGCTCCGTACTGCGGGATTTGCCTTTGCGCCTGCCGTGGCAAGATCTAGCCCGCGACGCCGGTTACATCATCGCGCATCTGTCTGAAACCTTTGGCACTGAAGCTTTGCAGCAGGCTAGCCTCGAAATTGCCAACGAACTATTTTATCGAAATAAAGCCGCCTGGCTGGTCGGGAAGCTGGTTCTTCCGACGGGCAAGGTGCCTTTTTTGTTGCCGATACATCGCACCGATGACGGACATTTAGTGGTAGATACCTGCTTAACCAGCAGCGCTGAAGCCAGCATCGTTTTTGGTTTTGCCCGCTCCTATTTCATGGTTTACGCCCCGCAACCTGCGGCATTAGTCGAATGGTTGCGTGAACTTTTGCCGGGAAAAACCACAGCCGAGCTGTACATGGCGATTGGTTGTCAAAAACACGGTAAAACAGAAAGTTATCGTGAATATCTGACGTATATCTCAGCCACCGATGAGCAGTTTATTGAAGCGCCGGGTATTCGCGGCATGGTGATGCTGGTATTTACACTTCCTGGTTTTGACCGGGTTTTCAAGGTGATTAAAGATAAGTTTGCCCCGCAAAAAGAAGTCACTGCCGAGCGTGTTCGCGAATGCTATCAACTGGTGAAGGAACACGATCGTGTCGGGCGTATGGCTGATACCCAGGAGTTTGAAAATTTTGTGCTGTCTAAACATCAGATCAGCCAGCCGCTGCTCGAGCTGCTAAAGCAGGAAGTACCTGAAAAACTCACCGATCTTGGTGACAGTATTGCCATTAGCCATCTGTATATTGAACGCAGAATGGTGCCGCTGAATCTGTGGCTGGAACAGGTGGAAGGCCAGCAATTACGCGATGCCGTTGAAGAATATGGCAACGCTATCCGTCAGCTTGCGGCGGCGAATATTTTCCCTGGTGACATGCTATTTAAAAACTTTGGCGTCACCCGTCACGGGCGCGTGGTGTTCTACGATTATGATGAAATTTGCTATATGACCGAAGTGAACTTCCGTAACGTTCCTCCGCCGCGTTACCCGGAGGACGAACTCTCAGCCGAACCGTGGTACAGCGTGGCGCCAGGCGATGTTTTCCCGGAGGAGTTTCGCCACTATTTATGCGCCGACCCGCGTATTCGCCTGATATTCGATGAAATGCACGGCGACTTATTCCGTGCTGATTACTGGCGCGCGTTGCAGGAAAGAATCCGCAACGGGCATGTGGAGGATGTTTTTGCCTACCGCAAACGGCAGCGTTTTTGCTCTCGTTTTGGCGATTTAAAGCAGGCGGGTTAGCGCCCGCCGCCGTAAGCCTGAGTAATCTCTTTCGCCGCTTTGATCACTAACGCGCCCAACTCGGTAACGCGGTCATCTGTCACGCGTGAAATTGGGCCTGAAATCGAAATCGCGGCAAACGCTTCATGGTGCTCGTCATAAATACACGCCGCCACACAACGCAGCCCCAGCGCATGTTCTTCATCATCAAACGAGTAACCGCGCTTGCGAGTCTGCGCCAAATCTTCTTTCAGATGTAGCGGAGAAGTGAGCGTTGCAGGCGTGTAACTGTGCAGCCCTTTGCGATGCAGTAAAGTCGCGACCTGATCGTCACTCAGATTTGCCAGAAACACCTTCCCGGCACCTGAAGCGTGCATCGGTAGCTTGCCGCCAATCGGCGCTGACATGCGCATCAGCTGTGCGCATTGCACCTGGTCAATGATAATCGCCTGGTGATCGCTATGGTCGAGCACCGCCAGATTCACGGTTTCGCCGGAATCTTCCATTAGTTTGCGCAGGATAGGGTGAACAATGGCGAGCAGGTTACGGCTTTGCAGGAAGCTACTGCCGACGACAAACGCATGTGCGCCAATCGTCCAGTGGCCCAGGTCGCCAATCTGGCGAACAAAGCCGAGTTGCTGCATGGTAGTGAGCAGACGATGCGTAGTGGAATTAGGTAAACCAGCTTGTTGTGCCAGCTCGGTGAGCGCAACGCTACCATGCGATTCGGCAATCCATTCAAGCAGTTTCAGGCCACGCGTAAGTGACTGAACTTGCCCGGTTGGCTGAGGTGCGGCCACTGTGGCAGCGCGTGGTTTTTTTCCACGTTTGGCGGGAACGGCAGCAACCATAACTGACTCCTGTTTTCGTATCGTGGAAATCATTTTCGTTTTATTTGGCGATAATGCAACCAGCATCAGACTCATCGGAGCAGTCAGGTGAACATGTCTCATGTTCGATTACTTTGCGACTATTACAACTTGTGACAGTATGACTTGTTGGGCTGACAGGCTTGGGTAAACAGGTGGGAGTTAGAGTGAGCAATAAATTAGAAAAACTGCATCAGCAGTTGCAACAACGCATTTTGGTACTGGATGGTGGCATGGGAACCATGATTCAGAGCTACCGTCTTGATGAGAGCGATTTCCGGGGTGAGCGCTTTGCTGACTGGCCGTGTGACCTGAAAGGGAATAACGACTTGCTGGTGCTGAGCAAACCGGAAACGATTGCCGCTATTCACTACGCCTACTTTGAAGCCGGTGCCGACATCGTCGAAACCAATACCTTCAACTCAACGACCATCGCGATGGCGGATTACCAAATGGAATCCCTGTCGGCAGAAATAAACTACGAAGCGGCGAAGTTGGCCCGCGCCTGCGCTGATGAATGGACCGCACGCACACCAGAAAAACCGCGCTACGTGGCAGGTGTATTAGGCCCAACCAACCGTACCGCCTCCATTTCTCCAGACGTTAACGATCCCGCATTCCGTAACGTGACCTTTGATCAACTGGTGGAAGCGTATCGTGAATCCACTCGTGCGCTGGTGGAAGGTGGCTCTGACCTGATAATGATTGAAACGGTGTTCGATACCCTGAACGCCAAAGCGGCGATTTTTGCCGTGAAAACTGAATTTGAAGCGCTGGGCGTTGATCTCCCGATCATGATTTCCGGCACCATCACCGATGCCTCTGGCCGTACGCTATCGGGGCAAACGACCGAAGCCTTCTATAACTCATTGCGCCATGCGGACGCGCTGACTTTCGGCCTGAACTGCGCACTGGGGCCAGATGAATTGCGCCAGTACGTTGCAGAACTTTCGCGCATTGCCGAATGCTACGTTACCGCACACCCGAACGCCGGGCTGCCGAATGCTTTCGGTGAATACGATTTGGATGCCAGAGAAATGGCAAAACAAATTGGCGAATGGGCGCAGGCCGGGTTCCTGAATATCATCGGTGGTTGCTGTGGCACCACGCCGGAACATATCGCCGCGATGAGCAAAGCCGTTGAAGGCGTTGCGCCGCGTAAACTGCCTGACCTGCCAGTTGCCTGTCGTTTAGCAGGGCTTGAACCGCTAAACATCACCGCCGAAAGTCTGTTTGTTAACGTCGGTGAACGTACTAACGTCACCGGTTCTGCCAAATTTAAGCGTCTGATCAAAGAAGATAAATATAACGAAGCACTGGAAGTGGCTCTCCAGCAGGTAGAAAGCGGCGCGCAAATCATCGACATCAACATGGATGAAGGGATGCTCGACGCCGAAGCGGCGATGGTGCGTTTCCTCAACCTGATTGCCGGTGAGCCAGACATCGCCCGCGTACCAATCATGATTGACTCCTCGAAATGGGACGTCATCGAAAAAGGCCTGAAATGCATTCAGGGCAAAGGCATCGTGAACTCGATTTCCATGAAAGAGGGGATCGAGCCGTTTATCCACCACGCAAAACTGGTGCGCCGCTACGGTGCCGCGATGGTGGTCATGGCGTTTGACGAAGTCGGTCAGGCCGACACCCGCGAGCGCAAAATCGAAATTTGCCGTCGCGCCTACAAAATTCTGACCGAAGAAGTTGGCTTCCCACCGGAAGACATTATTTTTGACCCGAATATTTTTGCCGTCGCGACGGGTATTGAAGAACACAACAACTATGCCCAGGACTTTATCGGCGCCTGTGAAGACATCAAACGCGAACTGCCGCATGCGATGATTTCCGGCGGTGTATCGAACGTGTCGTTTTCTTTCCGTGGTAACGACCCGGTACGCGAAGCGATTCACGCTGTGTTCCTCTATTACGCCATTCGCAATGGTATGGACATGGGGATTGTGAACGCCGGACAACTGGCGATTTACGACGATCTCTCTGAAGAGCTGCGTAATGCCGTCGAAGACGTGATTCTGAACCGTCGTGATGACAGCACCGAACGCTTGTTGGATCTGGCTGAAAAATATCGCGGCAGTAAAAGTGACGATAGCGCGAACGCTCAACAAGCCGAATGGCGTAGTTGGGATGTGAAAAAGCGTCTTGAATACTCGCTGGTTAAAGGCATCACCGAGTTTATCGAACTCGACACAGAAGAAGCCCGTCAGCAGGCTGAACGCCCGATTCAGGTTATTGAAGGCCCGCTGATGGATGGCATGAACGTGGTCGGCGACCTTTTCGGTGAAGGGAAAATGTTCCTGCCGCAGGTAGTGAAATCCGCCCGCGTAATGAAACAAGCCGTGGCGTACCTTGAACCGTATATTGAGGCCAGCAAAGAAAAAGGCTCCACCAACGGAAAAATCGTGCTGGCGACGGTGAAAGGCGATGTTCATGACATCGGCAAAAACATCGTCGGCGTAGTGCTGCAATGTAATAACTACGAAATCATCGACCTTGGCGTGATGGTGCCAACCGAGAAGATCCTGAAAACTGCGCGTGAAGTGGGTGCCGATATTATCGGTCTGTCTGGCCTGATTACGCCGTCGCTGGACGAAATGGTTAACGTCGCCAAAGAGATGGAGCGCCAGGGCTTTACGCTGCCGCTGCTGATTGGCGGGGCGACGACTTCTAAAGCGCATACGGCGGTGAAAATCGAGCAGAACTACAGCGGCCCAACGGTTTACGTGCAGAACGCCTCGCGTACCGTCGGTGTGGTTTCAGCGCTACTTTCTCCGACTCAGCACGATGATTTTGTAGAACGCACGCGCAAAGAATACGTCACGGTGCGTACTCAGCATGCGCGTAAAAAACCACGCACGCCGCCAGTGTCACTTGCCGCCGCGCGTGAAAACGATCTGGCCTTTGACTGGACAAGCTACACGCCTCCGGTTCCCCATCGCCCTGGTGTACAGGAAGTGACTGCCAGCATCGAAACGCTGCGTAATTACATCGACTGGACGCCATTCTTCATGACCTGGTCGCTGGCCGGGAAATATCCGCGCATCCTGGAAGATGAAGTGGTCGGCGAAGAAGCGCAGCGTTTGTTCAAAGACGCGAACGACATGCTCGACAAACTTCATGCAGAAAAATTGCTGACGCCGCGTGGCGTTGTCGGGTTGTTCCCGGCAAACCGTGTGGACGACGACATCGAAATTTATCGCGATGAATCCCGTACACAGGTGAAAACTGTCGCGCACCATCTGCGCCAGCAAACCGAGAAAGTCGGTTTCGCCAACTACTGCCTCGCCGATTTCGTCGCGCCAAAACACAGTGGCAAAGCGGATTACATCGGTGCCTTTGCCGTCACCGGCGGCATGGAAGAAGACACGTTAGCGGAAGGCTATGAAGCACAGCATGATGATTACAACAAAATCATGGTGAAAGCGCTGTCTGACCGCCTGGCGGAAGCCTTTGCCGAGTATCTGCATGAACGCGTGCGTAAAGTTTACTGGGGCTATGCGCCAACGGAAAACCTCAGCAACGAAGAGCTTATCCGCGAAAACTACCAGGGGATTCGCCCGGCGCCAGGTTATCCAGCCTGCCCGGAACACACTGAGAAAGCGACCATCTGGGAGCTGCTCGACGTAGAAAATGTCGTGGGCATGAAACTCACTGAATCCTACGCCATGTGGCCTGGCGCATCCGTTTCCGGCTGGTATTTCAGCCACCCTGACAGCAAATATTACGCCGTGGCGCAGATTCAACGCGACCAGGTGGAAGATTATGCGCGTCGCAAAGGGATGTCGGTGACGGACGTAGAGCGTTGGTTAGCCCCAAACCTGGGCTACGACGCGGATTAGTTTTTACTTTGTAGGTCGGATAAGCGTAAGCGTCATCCGACAAAAAGGGTGGATGGCGCATATGTTTATCCACCCTACAATTCCTTCCTTTTCCCCTTCTTACATCCCGAAACGTTTAATTCTCACCAGGCGTTATATACTGGAAAGAGAAGGAATTTCTCGTCTTATCATTTCCAGGAGAAAGTGTGCTGACATTACTGCATCTACTTTCTGCGGTGGCGCTATTGGTATGGGGTACGCACATTGTGCGTACCGGAATCATGCGCGTTTACGGTGCAAATCTCCGTAGCGTACTCAGCCGCAGTGTTGAAAAAAAACCGTTCGCCTTTTGTGCCGGGATTGGTGTTACCGCGCTGGTGCAAAGCAGCAACGCCACCACCATGTTAGTCACCTCTTTTGTGGCACAGGATCTGGTGGCGCTTACCCCTGCGCTGGTGATTGTGCTGGGGGCCGATGTCGGTACTGCGCTGATGGCGCGAATCCTGACCTTTGATCTCTCGTGGCTCTCGCCGTTACTCATTTTCATCGGCGTTATTTTCTTCCTCAGCCGCAAACAAACTCGCGCCGGACAACTTGGCCGTGTAGGCATTGGCCTTGGGCTGATTTTACTGGCGCTGGAGCTGATTGTTGCCGCTGTGACGCCGATAACCCAGGCCTCCGGTGTGCAGGTCATTTTCGCCTCGCTGACGGGCGATATCATGCTTGATGCGCTGATTGGCGCGATGTTCGCCATCATCAGTTATTCCAGCCTTGCCGCTGTGTTGCTGACCGCCACGCTGACATCCGCCGGTATAATCTCGTTTGATGTCGCACTGTGCCTGGTGATTGGTGCCAACCTTGGCTCTGGCTTGTTGGCGATGATCAATAACAGTACTGCCAATGCAGCTGCTCGTCGTGTTGCGCTCGGAAGTTTGTTATTCAAGCTGGTGGGCGGCGTGATTGTGCTGCCGTTTATTCATATTCTTGCAGACGCGATGCAAAAACTCTCGCAGCCGGAATCTGAACTGGTTATCTATTTCCACGTGTTCTACAACCTGATTCGCTGCCTGGCGATGGTGCCATTTGCGGGTGCGATGGCGCGTTTTTGCCGCAGTGTAATCAGTGAAGTACCAGAAGTTGATGCGCGGATGAAGCCAAAACATCTTGATGTCACCGCTCTGGATACACCAGCGCTCGGGCTTTCCAACGCAGCACGTGAAACCCTGCGCATGGGCGATGTTCTCGAGCAGATGCTCGAAACCTGGAGCAAAGTGATGCACGGGGAGCCGCGCCAGGAGAAGGAACTGCGTAAGCTCGCCGATGATGTCGATGTGCTCTATACCGCAATCAAACTGTATATGGCGCAAATGCAAAAAGAGGAACTGGCGGAAGTCGAATCCCGTCGCTGGGCTGAAATTATTGAGATGTCGCTGAACCTTGAGCAGGCGGCAGATATTCTGGAACGCATGGGTAGCGAAGTGGCGGATAAATCGCTGGCAGCACGTCGGGCATTCTCGCCAGACGGTCTGAAAGAGCTGGATATTCTGCTCCAGCAATTAACCAGCAACCTGAAACTCAGCCTGTCGGTATTTTTCTCCGCAGACGTGAACAGCGCTCGCCGTTTGCGCCGTAATAAACATCGCTTCCGCATTCTGAATCGCCGCTTCTCGCATGCGCACGTGGATCGCCTGCATCAGCAAAACGTGCAAAGTATCGAAACCAGCTCGCTGCACCTCGGTTTGCTCGGAGATATGAAGCGCCTGAACTCACTATTTTGTGCCGTTGCTTATAGTGTTCTTGAGCAACCTGATGATGACGAAAGAGATGAATACTAATTATTCTGACGTGGCTATCCGTTTATAATCGGGACGTTAATTTTTATAAAAAAGGAATTTAATGATGAAGCTAAAACAGATACTTGCCAGTGTGCTTTGCGTTGCAGCGCTAGCCGGGTGTGCAGCACTCGAACGAACCGAGCCAGTGCGCACGCCGCAGACCATTATCACTCAGCACGTAACCGCAGAGCAGGTTAAAAACGCGATTATCAATGCTGGGCAAGGGCGAGACTGGATCATGTCCGTGGCAGGCCCTGGAGTCATTAATGCGACGCAAAATATCCGCAAGCACAGCGTGACAGTTCGCATTAACTACAGCGAAAGAAACTACTCAATTAACTATGTCAGCAGTGTGAATTTGTTGGCATCCGATGGCGAAATACACCGTTCTTATAATCACTGGGTGAATAATCTGGATAAAGATATTCAGAAGAAATTAGCAGTGATGGCGGCGACGCCTGCCAAATAACCCTCTTTGCGGGTAATGAGCTTCGAGTTTGTTGCCCGAGCCTGTTCGCATCGCCCCTCAGGTAAGGTATATTCCGGGTTTTACGGAGGAACCATGCTGCCTAACTCATCTATACGTCTGAACAAATACATTAGCGAGAGCGGCATCTGCTCGCGCCGTGACGCCGACCGTTACATCGAACAGGGAAATGTTTTTATCAACGGTAAACGTGCCGCGATTGGCGATCAGGTATTTGCCGGAGATGTGGTGAAGGTTAATGGCCAGCTCATTGAACCCCGTGATGAAGACGATTTGGTGCTGATTGCGCTGAACAAGCCTGTGGGCATCGTGAGTACAACCGAAGACGGCGAGAAAGATAACATTGTCGATTTCGTTAACCACAGCAAGCGCGTTTTCCCGATTGGGCGTCTGGATAAAGATTCTCAAGGGCTGATTTTCCTCACCAATCATGGCGATCTGGTGAATAAAATCCTGCGGGCCGGGAACGACCACGAAAAAGAATATGTTGTTACGGTCAACAAACCGGTCACTGACGAGTTCATTCGCGGCATGGGGGCGGGCGTTCCGATGCTGGGAACCGTCACCAAGAAATGCAAAGTGAAGAAAGAAGCTCCATTTGTGTTTCGTATCACGCTGGTGCAGGGGCTTAACCGTCAGATTCGCCGGATGTGCGAACACTTTGGTTATGACGTGACGAAGCTTGAGCGTACCCGCATCATGAATGTCAGCATGAAAGGGCTGCCGTTGGGTGAATGGCGTGATTTAACCGACGATGAATTGATTGAGTTATTTAAGCTGATTGAAAACTCTTCTTCCGAAGCGAAGCCAGCCGCTAAGGCAAAAGCAAAACCTAAGGCAGTTGCTGTTAAAAAGCCTGCCGTGAGTGGGCCGAAGAGCAGCGCTAAAACCCCGGCGGAGCTTGCTTCACGTAAACGCTTCGCTCAGCCAGGACGCAAGAAAAAGGGACGCTAAATTAGCGTTTCCCACGAGAGTGGCTGTTTGCAGACCAGGAATAGGTTGCAGACGTATCCGGTTTTAACGCTTTCTGTTTTTTAATCTGGCGGACTTTTTTGGCCGCCAATTCACGTTCTGCTATCAGTTGGTCGATATAAGTTTTTTTAACGTGGTTAATTTCTGAGTTTGTCAGAGGGCGGCCATGGGCGATGCGGGAGCGATCAAGGCGTGTTTTTAATTCGCGTTGCTCGGCTTCGGTCATATCTTGTTGTGTCAGTCTTGATGTGGACATTGTTGCGGCCTCTTAAGAAGTGGCGACCAGTGTAAAGCAAACTGCCCGCAACCTCAGTAAAAATCAGCATCCTCTCAATTATTACTTATCAAATCCTGCCATAGATTGTTGCCTTGGGCACTTTGCGTATATAAGTAAAAAATCTAGATCCAGATCACACTTTCAACGTATAACAACACTTCGGTATCCTAACCCACGAGGTGTTTTATGACATCTATCGCCCGCGTCGAGTTAATCGCTACCGTTATGCAAACGGTCCTTAATCTGGCTCTGCTCACTCTTGGCCTGATTCTCATCATCTTTCTTGGCAAAGAAACGCTGCATTTGGCTAATGTACTCTTCGCGCCCAGCGAACAGGCCAGCAAATATCTGTTTATCGAAGGGCTGGTGGTTTACTTCCTGTATTTCGAATTTATCGCGCTGATTGTTAAGTACTTTCAGTCGGGATATCACTTCCCGCTGCGTTATTTTATCTATATCGGTATTACGGCCATTGTGCGGCTGATCATCATTGACCATAAGCAACCCCTGGATGTGCTGATTTATTCCGGGGCGATTTTGCTGCTGGTGATTACGCTGTGGTTGTGTAATAGCAGCCGCTTAAAACGAGAATAAAAAAGGCGGCCCGCAGGCCGCCGAAGAAAATACAAAGTCAAATGAGGGGTACAGTGGCTTTTAAAACAAGGTAGAACAATAACTAACAGGAAATCTTAACCTTTCACCCCGCCAGCCGTCAGGCCGCTCACCAGCCAGCGTTGCGCCAGTAAGAACACGACAGTAATCGGAATGGCTGAAAGCACAGCGGCTGCGGCAAAGTCGCCCCACAGGTAGTTTTGTGGGTTGAGATATTGCTGCATGCCGACCGCCAGGGTGTAGCTGTTCACATCGCGCAGCAGCAACGATGCGACCGGGACTTCGGTAATCGCGGCAATGAACGACAGAATAAACACCACCGCCAGAATCGGTACGGAAAGTGGCAGTAACACCAGGCGGAAGGCTTGCCATGGGGTGGCGCCGTCCAGCGCTGCCGCTTCTTCCAGCGAGTTATCAATCGTTTCGAAATAGCCTTTAATCGTCCACACATGCAGCGCGATACCGCCAAGATAGGCGAAGATCACCCCACCGTGAGTGTTCAGGCCGATAAACGGAATGTACTGGCCGAGGCGGTCAAACAAGGCATACAACGCCACCAGTGACAGCACCGCCGGGAACATCTGGAAAATCAGCATCCCTTTCAGCAGCGTCGCTTTGCCAGGGAAACGCATACGGGCAAAAGCGTAAGCACAAGTCGTTGAAAGCGTCACGATACCCAGCGCGGTAATCGCCGCGATTTTGATCGAGTTCCACAACCACAACAGCACCGGGAACGGCGGTGGCGTTACGCTACCATCGGCATGTTGCACGCTGAAACCCAGCGCTAATTTCCAGTGCTCCCAGGAAATTTGAT
This sequence comes from Buttiauxella sp. BIGb0471, assembly GCF_024807715.1. Classification (NCBI taxonomy): domain Bacteria; kingdom Pseudomonadati; phylum Pseudomonadota; class Gammaproteobacteria; order Enterobacterales; family Enterobacteriaceae; genus Buttiauxella; species Buttiauxella sp. BIGb0471. The sequence continues at coordinate 48,630 of NZ_JANUEU010000010.1, read as the reverse complement.
CCGGGATCAGGCTGCCGGTGGCGAAGTTACCCGGACGCAGTGAAATCGCAATAACCATCAGCAGCGGGAACATAATTGCCGCGATAAACAGTAGTAATAAAAGGTGCGTAGTAAATAAACGCAGCTTTTGAGATTTGGGTTGAACCATAGCCATGTGTGTTGCTCCTTAATCAAACTTCATGCGGGTGGCTTTCAGGTTAACAATCGCTAATGCGCCAACCAGGATGAAGATAAGCGTGGCGATAGCCGCAGCTAAACCAAAGTCCTGGCCGCCGCCACCTTCAAAGGCGATGCGGTAGGTGTAGCTCACCAGCAAGTCCGTGTAGCCCGCAGGAGTCGTGGTGCCGAGTCTATCCGGGCCGCCGTTGGTTAACAGTTGAATCAGCACGAAGTTGTTAAAGTTAAAGGCAAAGCTGGCAATCATCAGCGGCGTCAGCGGTTTAATCAGCAGCGGCAGCGTGATTTTAAAGAAGTTCTGGAATGGGCCTGCGCCATCCATTGCTGAAGCTTCGTAAAGGTCATCTGGAATTGCTTTCAACAAGCCCATGCACAGAATCATCATGTATGGATAACCGAGCCAGGTATTCACGATAATAATCATTGAACGCGCGGTGGTCGGGTCGCTAAACCAGGCGGGTTTGATACCAAACAGTGAGCTCAACATCATGTTGATTTCACCAAAGCTTTGGTTGAACAATCCTTTGAAAATCAGGATAGAAATAAACGAAGGCACCGCGTAGGGCAGAATCAACATCACGCGATAAATCGCTTTGCCCTTCAGGGATTCCCACTGTACGACGCAGGCCAGAATCATGCCGACGGCTACGGTCAGAATCACCGTCAGGATGGAGAAGATCACCGTCCAGACGAAAATCGCCATAAATGGTTTCTGGATGCCTTCATCGTGGAACACACGCAGGAAGTTCTTCCAGCCGATAGTCACGGTGTAGCCTGGGCTTAACTGTTCGTTGCCCCAGTTGCCGTCGGCGTTAACAGACTGGTAGAAACCAATTTCGTTATTCGGGCGGTACTTCACACCGCTTTGGTTGTTGGTCATCTCACCGTTATCAGCCACGGTATACAGAGGGCGAGTGCCGGAGAACTGGCGCAGGGAACTCATGGTCAGCGTGCTTTCATCGGGCATTTGCGCGGTGATTTGGGTCAGCGCCGCGCGGTTTTGCGTAATCACGCGCAGATTGGCTTTTTCCCCTTCTGGCAGCGCATCCGCTTCTTTCAATTTCAGGTGCTGTTCGCCACCAAATTTAAAGGCATCGGAGATGAAATTCTTGCCGGATTCACCGTCGGTGAGGGCCAGTTGCCACTCGTCGCCCGCCGGGTACAGGCCGAAGTTAAAGGTTTTGCCCGCCTGATACTGGCGGTCCATCAGCACTTCTTGTGCACGTTCCTGCGTCAGCTGGTTGGTGCTGCTGTAGTTGGTGAAGGCAATAGCAATGGTACAGACCAGCGGGAACAGGACGAACAGCCCCATGCCGGCAAGACCGGGGTAAACATAACGCCAGGCATAAGCCTTGCGGTTAGCGTAAATATACAGGCCAAGTGAGCTTAAAATCAGCGTCATAATGGCAAACAGGTACTCCCCCTGGGCGTACATTAATACGACAAGATAACCAACCAGCAATCCCAACAGGCCGATGACTGACCACTTCAGCACATCGCTTTGCCACCAGTGGCTCTTTTTAACTACATCCATGGGGTGTTCCTCAACAGCTTTTCATCTGAAACCACCCTCACCCTAACCCTCTCCCTGAGGGAGAGGGGATTGTCCGGTTTTCTCCCTCAGGGAGAGGGCCGGGGTGAGGGGGAAGTTCTTACTTAGTAATACGTCCCTGAGCGTCTTTCATCGCTTCATCAACAGTCTGGCGACCGCTAACGGCGTTGATAACAGCGGTACGAACGGCATACCAGAACGCAGACATTTGCGGCACGTTAGGCATGATTTCGCCTTTCTGGGCGTTATCCATGGTGGCGGCGATACGTGGGTCTTTCGCCAGCTGGTCCTGGTATGATTTCAGTGCAACGGCACCCAATGGCTTATCTTTGTTCACTTCAGCCAGACCCTGATCGGTCAGCAGGTAGTTTTCCAGGAACTCTTTCGCCAGCTCTTTGTTCGGGCTGGCGGCGTTGATACCGGCACTCAGCACGCCAACGAATGGTTTAGACGCTTTGCCTTTGAACGTTGGCAGCAGCGTCACGCCGTAATTGATTTTGCTCTTATCAATGTTCGACCAGGCCCACGGGCCGTTGATTGTCATCGCCGTTTCGCCTTTGTTAAAGGCCGCTTCTGCGATGGAGTAATCGGTATCCGCATTCATTTCTTTGTTTTTAATCATGTTGACCAGGAAGCTCAGGCCCGCTTTCGCGCCTGCGCTGTCCACGCCCACATCTTTCACGTCATATTTGCCGTTTTCGAGTTTGAAGGCATAACCGCCGTCAGCGGCAATCAGCGGCCAGGTGAAGTACGGTTCTTGCAGGTTGAACATCAACGCACTCTTACCTTTCGCTTTCAGCTGCTTATCCAGCGCCGGGATTTCTTCCCAGGTTTTCGGTGGATTAGGTACGAGGTCTTTGTTGTAAATCAGAGACAGTGCTTCAACCGCAACTGGGTAAGCGATGATTTTGCCGTTGTAACGAACGGCGTCCCAGGTAAACGGATACAGCTTGTCCTGGAAAGCTTTGTCTGGAGAGATCTCGGCCAGCAGGCCAGATTGTGCGTAACCACCGAAACGATCGTGCGCCCAGAAGATGATATCCGGGCCATCGCCTGTCGCCGCAACTTGTGGGAATTTCTCTTCCAGTTTGTCCGGATGTTCGATGGTGACTTTAATACCGGTATCTTTTTCAAATTTCTTACCGACCTCGGCCAGGCCGTTATAGCCTTTGTCACCGTTAATCCAGATGACCAATTTGCCTTCTTCTATTTTTGCCAGTGCAGAGGCGGAAAACATCATCGTTGTCAGGGCAGACAGAGCGAGGATGCGGGCGCCAGTTTTAATTTTCATATTTATTCCCATCCTTTGAATGGTGGTTTGCTTTGCGCGTGGATACATCAAGGTCAAGGTAGTGGCGTTACGGTTGCCAGTTTGCGCAGATGGCAAGTGCTTCTCATCCTCCTTAGCCCTACGCCCCCACCCTGGTATCTGTGATCTGCATTCCATAACTGACAGTTATGCGTGCTGGAGCACACAAAACCACCCAGAAATTTGAAACCACGATCACGAAAAACTGTCGCGCCCACTGCAACCGGTTGCAGAGCAGCCCCTCTCATCCTCCCGCCTCCTCCCCCATAAAAAACAGCAGGGTGGAGGATTCATGAAATGTATTGATCCGTCATAGTCCGACACATCTTGAATCACCTGCCAATCAGCAGCGTGACGGAATGAAGGGAGAAGTACATGGCAAGCGTACAGCTACGGAACGTAACAAAAGCCTGGGGTGACGTGGTGGTATCGAAAGATATCAACCTGAACATTCAGGAAGGTGAGTTCGTGGTTTTTGTTGGACCGTCAGGCTGCGGTAAATCCACTTTGTTGCGCATGATTGCGGGGCTGGAAACCATCACCAGCGGTGATTTGTTTATCGGCGATACCCGTATGAATGACATTCCGCCCGCTGAACGCGGCGTCGGTATGGTGTTCCAGTCTTATGCTCTTTATCCCCATCTTTCTGTTGCTGAAAACATGTCCTTCGGGTTGAAGCTCGCGGGCGCGAAGAAAAGTGATATCAATCAGCGTGTCACCCAGGTTTCAGAAACTTTGCAACTGGGGCATTTATTAGAACGTCGCCCGAAAGCACTTTCTGGTGGGCAACGTCAGCGCGTAGCTATTGGCCGTACGCTGGTGGCTGAACCGCGTGTATTCCTGCTTGATGAACCTCTTTCAAACCTTGATGCGGCACTCCGTGTGCAGATGCGCATTGAGATTTCCCGGCTGCATAAGCGCCTCGGGCGCACCATGATTTACGTCACCCACGACCAGGTCGAAGCGATGACGCTTGCCGACAAAATTGTGGTACTGGACGCCGGGCGTGTCGCGCAGGTCGGCAAACCGCTCGAGCTGTATCACTACCCGGCTGACCGTTTTGTTGCGGGCTTTATTGGCTCGCCAAAAATGAACTTCCTGCCGGTGAAAGTCACCGCCACGGCTATCGATCAAGTGCAGGTTGAATTACCGAACCGCCAGCAAGTCTGGCTGCCGGTTGAAAGCAAAGAAGTTCAGGTCGGCGCCAACATGTCTCTGGGGATTCGCCCGGAACATCTGCTGCCAAGCGACATCGCTGACGTGACCCTTGAAGGTGAAGTTCAGGTTGTCGAGCAGCTCGGCCATGAAACTCAGATTCATATCCAAATCCCCGCCATCCGTCAGAACCTGGTGTACCGCCAGAATGACGTGGTGTTGGTAAAAGAGGGTGCCACATTCGCTATTGGCTTGCCGCCAGAGCGCTGCCATCTGTTCCGTGAAGATGGCACTGCTTGTCGTCGGCTGCATCAAGAGCCAGGTGTTTAAGCATTCCCATAAAAAAGAAAAGCAATGATCTCAGGAGATAGAACGATGATTACTCTGCGCAAACTCCCACTGGCAGTCGCCGTAGCAGCAGGCGTTATGTCTGTTCAGGCAATGGCAGTGGATTTCCACGGTTATGCCCGTTCTGGTATCGGCTGGACCGGCAGTGGTGGCACACAGGAATGTTTCCAGGCAACTGGTGCTCAATCTAAATACCGTCTTGGTAACGAATGTGAAACCTATGCGGAATTAAAACTGGGCCAGGAAGTGTGGAAAGAAGGCGACAAGAGCTTCTATTTCGATACTAACGTGGCGTACTCCGTTGCTCAGGATAATGACTGGGAAGCAACCAGCCCGGCATTCCGTGAAGCAAACGTGCAGGGTAAAAACCTGATTGATGCACTGCCAGGCGCCAACATGTGGGCCGGTAAGCGTTTCTATCAACGTCATGACGTACACATGATCGACTTCTACTACTGGGATATTTCTGGTCCTGGTGCGGGTCTGGAAAACATTGACGTCGGCGTGGGTAAACTGTCCTTCGCAGCGACTCGTTCTTCTGAATCAGGCGGCTCGGCTGCATTCAATGATTTCAATGCTGATGGTTCTCGTAACTACAGCAATAAAGTACCAAACGATGTATTTGACGTGCGTTGGGCGGGGATCGAAACCAACCCAGGCGGTACTTTAGAACTGGGTGTTGATTACGGTCACACTAACATTCCTGACGATTATTACCTGCAACCTGGCGCATCTAAAGATGGCTGGATGGGGACAATCGAACACACCCAAAGCATGATGAAAGGCTACAACAAATTTGTCGTTCAGTACGCAACTGACTCCATGACCTCGCAAGGTAAAGGTCAGGCGCAGGGCGGTTCTCTGAACAACGATGGCAGCATGATTCGTGTTATCGATCACGGTGCGATTACTCTGGCTGACCGCTGGGATCTGATGTACGTCGGTATGTATCAGAACCTGGATATGGATGATAACCAGGGGACTGAATGGTACACCATCGGTGTTCGTCCAATGTTCAAATGGACGCCTATCATGAGTACCCTGCTGGAAGTGGGCTACGACAACGTGAAATCCCAGGAAACTGGCGATCATAATGGTCAATACAAAATTACCCTGGCACAACAATGGCAGGCAGGCGACAGCATCTGGTCCCGTCCGGCACTGCGTGTCTTCGCAACCTACGCGAAGTGGGATGAGAAATGGGGTTACGCTAAAGATGCCAACGGCGACTCAACTCGCTTTGCTATCGCTGATTCTACCGGCAACGGTACGTTCTCTACCAGCCGTGGCGACAACGACGAGTTCTCCTTCGGTGCCCAGATGGAAATCTGGTGGTAACACAGCAGTAGCTTAAAGTAAGAAGTGATAAGGGGTTCGCCACTGAACCCCTTGTTATTACCCTTGTATGCCAATGCTTGTTTCAGGTGGAAAGGGCTATTGCCTGGCCAACTTTCCACCGACTTTCCATTCGAGGTTTATAACAATGAAAATGAAAAAAAGTCTCCTCGCACTCTGCCTTTCCGCAGGGCTGCTCGCCAGCATTCCCGCAGTGAGCCTGGCTGATGTGAATATCGTTCCACAAGACATTTCTGCGGCGCCAGCAGTGCCGAGTTCAGCGTTACAACAGCTACAGTGGACGCCCGTCGATCAATCAAAAACATTAACCACAACACTGGCTACCAGTGGTCAGAGCCTAAGCGCAGGTGATATTACTGGCCCAGTTGCGGCTTATAGTGTGCCTGCAAATATTGGCGAATTGACCATTACGCTCACTAGTGAAATCAGTAAAAACGCGGTATTTGCGCCGAACGTACTGGTTCTTGACCAGAACTTGACGCCGGCTGCCTATTTCCCGTCGAGCTACTTTACCTATCAGGAACCGGGCGTGATGTCCGCCGATCGCCTGGAAGGGACGATTAAATTGACCCCAGCATTGGGGCAGCAAAAACTCTATTTGTTAGTGTTCACCACCAACAAAGACACACAGCAAACCACCAAAATGCTCGACCCGGCGAAAGCCTACGCAAAAGGCACGGGTAACGCGGTACCGGATATTCCAGACCCTATTGCCCGCCATACCACCGACGGTCTCTTGAAAGTGAAAGTCAAAACCTCTTCAAACTCCAGCATTCTGGTTGGACCGTTATTTGGTTCATCAGGCCCAGGCCCGGTTACTGTGGGTAATACCGCAGCACCAGCCACAACCTACGTTGCCCCGGCAGCCGTTGCTGCACCAGTGGCTGCACCCGCGCCAGCCAAGAAATCTGAGCCAGTGCTAAGTGACACAGAAACGTACTTCAACCAGGCAATCAAAGATGCCGTAGCGAAAGGCGATGTAGACAAAGCCCTGAAACTGCTCGACGAAGCTGAACGCCTGGGATCGACGACTGCCCGTAAAACTTTTATCAGCAGTGTAAAAGGCAAGGGGTGACCGTCTCCCCGCAGTGCTGATGTTTGAGGTTTGGTGCGCTCATTGAGCGCACCTTTTTTTCTTCGTCATCCTTCGAGCTGACTCGGCGTTGTTAAACGCTTGTTGTGCTTTTCCTGCCCCGCTATACCTATTCTGCGTTACAATGATTTTCGGTTTTGTTTCGGAGAAATTCACATGTCTGACGCGCTTTCGCCACTGCGCGCCTTACGCTTTGAGGCGACGATCCCCGAGGGGCTGAGTGCATCGCTTCTTGACTGGTTGTTGCTTGAAGATTCAATGACCAAGCGCTTTGAACAATATTGCTCGCGTGTCAGCGTGCGTATTGTGCGTGAAGGTTTTTTCGATTCGCGTGCCGATATTCCTGAAGCTGATTTGCTGCCTGAAGCTAAACGTTACTGGTTGCGTGAAATCATGCTCTGCGGCGATGATGAACCCTGGCTTTTAGGGCGAACCATCGTTCCTGAATCTACCCTCGAGGGGCCAGAGCTTGAATTGCAGCAACTCGGAACCACACCTCTTGGGCGTTACCTGTTTAGTGCATCTTCCCTGACAAGGGATTTCATTGAGATTGGCCGCAATGAGGAGCTGTGGGGGCGTCGTTCCCGCCTGAGATTAGCCGGAAAACCATTAGTGCTGACCGAGCTGTTCCTCCCCGCATCCCCGCTGTATGTAGAGGAAAAATAATGGAGTGGAGTCTGAAACAGGGCAAATGGCAGGCCTATCAGCGCCTGATGCGGCTTGATAAGCCGATTGGCTCGCTTTTATTGCTATGGCCCACGTTATGGGCGTTGTGGTTAGCGACACCGGGTGTGCCGCCGCTGACCATTTTATGTGTGTTCATCGCTGGTGTCTGGATGATGCGAGCTGCGGGCTGCGTGGTAAACGACTACGCCGATCGTAAATTTGATGGGCATGTTAAACGCACGGCGCACCGGCCCCTGCCGAGTGGGGCAGTCAGCGAGAAAGAGGCACGCATCTTATTTGCCGTGTTGGTTCTGTTGTCGTTTTTACTGGTGCTGACACTCAATACCATGACAATTTTGTTATCGGTAGCGGGGCTGGCATTGGCCTGGGTTTACCCGTTTATGAAACGCTATACCCACCTGCCGCAGGTGGTGTTAGGTGCGGCATTCGGCTGGTCAATTCCAATGGCATTTGCTGCGGTGAGTGAATCTGTACCGCTGAGTTGCTGGCTGATGTTTTTGACCAATATCTGCTGGGCCGTGGCTTACGACACGCAATACGCGATGGTCGATCGCGATGATGATTTAAAAATTGGCATTAAATCCACGGCGATACTGTTCGGGCGCTATGACAATCTGATCATCGGCATTTTGCAGATTACAGTGATGGTACTGCTGGCAGTGATTGGTTGGCTGAACGGGTTGGGTGGGGCGTTTTACTGGTCGATTGCACTGGCGGGCGCGCTATTTATCCATCAGCAACGTCTGACTGCGAACCGCGATCGCGACGCCTGTTTCCGTGCATTCCTGAATAATAACTACGTTGGGCTGGTGTTGTTTATTGGTCTGGTGCTGAGTTACCTGCACTTCTAAAACATGTCCCTCATCCCGGCCTTCTCCCCAAAGGAGAAGGAGAAAACCGGGCAATCCCCTCTCCTGTGGGAGAGGGTTAGGGTGAGGGCATTACTCAGTCGCAGCCTGCGACGTCGCACTTTCAATCGTCAAACGCACATCCGGCATGATCAGCTCTGCCAGCATCTGGTAGACCTTCATGGTTTCGGTTGGCTCCGCATCTCCGGTATCGCTGATATAGCCTTCATCACGCAGGGTTAACACCAGCGAGGTGAACACGGCTTTATCAAAGAACTCCGGCGCGTTAATACCATGCAAAACAGACAAGCGCTGGGCAACGGTGCGGCTTTCGCGTTCCAGTGTCCCGCGGTTGATGGACGGATTAGCGCTCAACAGCCAGAAAGTAATCGCGTAACGCTGCAGCGTTTCACGAACACCCGCAGCCAGAAGCTGCATAGTGCGTGAACGAGCCGGGTTAATCAGCACTTCATCACCCGCAAGAGTAATCAGTTCCTGACGAACCATCTCATTGAGCAGCGCATCCATTTCACTGACAAGCTGTGCCTTCTCCCAGCGCAGGAAAAGCTCAGCTTTCAGCATCGGGTAGAGTAATTCGACCTGACGCAGAAGCTCTCCGCGTGAAATGTGGCGATGCTGCGTGATAATCGCGGCCAGCAGAGAAGGCAACACCAACATATGCAAAATGTTGTTACGGTAATAAGTCATCAGTACCGCCTGCTCACGCGGCAGAATGATGATGTCACCGATAGTATCTTTCTCTACTTCAAACTTGTTCATTTGCAACGCGTGTTCAATCAGCGCTTCTGCTGGCTGGTCTGGTGTGGTCGCATCTGGTGAATACGGCACATTACGCAACAGGCTCAGGTAGCAGTTGAGCTGCTCGGTCAATTGTTCACGAGTAAGTGAACGCTGACGCGACGCAAGTAATGCGGTACAGCACAGGTTCATGGCATTCGCCGCCCCTGCATTGTTGATACGCACCATCAGCTCGGCAGCAATTTCATTGACCGTTGGCGTCAGCCACGCCGGGCGAATCGCTTCGATTGGGTCGATTGAATCACGCCATTCAGGAACGCGCTGATTGAGGAATGTCATCAACGGCATCGGTTCGCCGAAGTTCACATAGCCCTGGCCGAGGTTACGCAGCTTGCTCAGCCCGCGCACCATCTGCATAAAGCTCTCTTTCTCTTTGGTCGCTCCACGCAGTTCTTTGGCGTAAGTCCCCACTTCCATTACATGCTCGTAGCCAATGTAAATCGGCACCAATGTAATTGGACGAGTACCGCCGCGCAGCATGGCCTGAATGGTCATCGACAGCGTGCCGGTTTTCGGGTCAAGCAAACGCCCGGTACGGGAACGCCCACCTTCCACAAAATATTCAACGGAATAGCCACGGCTAAACAGCTCGCCAAGATATTCACGGAACACGGTGGAATAGAGTTTGCTGCCTTTAAAGGTACGGCGAATAAAGAACGCGCCCAGGCGACGGAAAATCGGGCCTGCTGGCCAGAAATTCAGGTTGATACCCGCCGCGATGTGCGGAGGAACTAGCCCCTGGTGATAAAGCACGTAAGACAGCAGCATGTAGTCCATGTGGCTGCGGTGGCAGGGCACATAGACAATCTCATGGCCGTCATGAGCCAGTTGGCGCACACGCTCAGCGTTGTGAACGTTAATGCCCTGGTACAAACGGTTCCACGTCAGACCTAACACGCGGTCGGTCAAACGAACGGCTTCATAAGAGAAGTTGGCGGCAATCTCTTCCATCAGCGCGACAGCATTTTGCTGTGCTTTTTCATGGGAGATTTTCTTGCTACGCGCTTCGTCTTCTACCGCGCGAGCGATAGCTTTTGATGCCAGAAGTTTGTTAAACAGATCCTGACGCACCGGCAGACGCGGGCCAACAGTCGCTAAACGCTGGCGAGCGAAGTGCATACGTGCCACGCGCGCCAGTTTCTGAGCGATTTTTTTATCTGTGCCGTGATCGGTTGCCATCTGGCGCAGCGAAACCGGTGCGGAAAAACGCACAAAGCTGTCGCGGCCAAGCCAGGAGACGGCGAAGAATTTCTGAATGCCGTTGAGCATTCTTAATGGCGGATTCACTTCGCCTTTTTCGCGCCCCGGTGAACGGCCAAACATGACCGAAACAGGCACCATCTGCACATCCAGATTGGGATTGCTACGGTGCAAATCGAGGTAATCATGGAACAGCTTGATCGACTCTTCTTTTGGCGTGTAATAAGTGAATACACGCGGCCCACCATGGATAAAGACATAGCGCGGCAGCACCGCTCCGTCGATTTCTAACGGCTCGAGAGGGTCGGGCAAGTTATGCGCGAGGCATTGAGCGCGCAGCGTTAATAAGTCCGCCTTTGAGTTATAGGGCAGCACGTACATTATTGGACGTGTGGGATCTAAGCCCAGTTCGGCTTGTGGATCTGCCGGAATAGACTTGCTCTTTACCAGAACGCCTAATGGTAAATTAAGTAATTTGTAGTAGATTCTTGGCCAGCCTGACATAAACGATGTAAAGCCTCAGGTTAATGATGCAAATTCGCCGCAAGAATATCAGAATCTGACCCAGATTTCTGTGGCGTTATAATTTTGACAAGCATTGATGCAAATAATTTGAAAAGGTTGCCCAAAATGGCGAGTAGTACCACTGGACTTACCCGTATTATCAAAGCTGCAGGCTATTCATGGAAAGGGCTAAAAGCGGCCTGGATCAACGAAGCTGCTTTCCGCCAGGAGGGCGTTTCGGCTGTCATCGCCATTGCTATTGCCTGCTGGTTAGATGTTGACCCTATTACCCGTATTTTACTGATTGGTTCAGTCGTGTTGGTGATGATTGTCGAAATCCTCAATAGCGCTATTGAGGCCCTCGTTGACCGTGTTGGTACTGACTATCACGAGCTTTCCGGGCGAGCGAAAGATATGGGCTCAGCCGCCGTATTAATCGCCATTATCCTTGCAGTAATTACCTGGGTCACGCTGCTTTGGCAGCATTTGCGATAGTCTTTCCAGAATAGTTAAGTGCCTGGTTTTTTGCTCAATTTGTGGTTCCAAATTCGCCTTTAACTGTATATACTCACAGCATAACTGTATAAACACCCAGGGGGCGGAATGAAAGCGTTAACTACCAGGCAGCAAGAGGTGTTTGATCTTATTCGGGATCATATCAGCCAGACCGGCATGCCACCGACACGTGCCGAGATTGCTCAACGTCTGGGGTTCCGTTCTCCGAACGCTGCGGAAGAACATTTAAAAGCTCTCGCCCGTAAAGGCGTGATTGAGATTGTTTCCGGCGCTTCGCGTGGCATTCGTTTGCTGGTGGAAGAGATCACCGGTATCCCGCTGGTTGGGCGCGTCGCTGCGGGTGAACCACTCCTTGCGCAGCAGCATATCGAAGGCCATTACCAGGTAGATCCTTCATTGTTCAAACCGAATGCCGACTTCCTGCTGCGCGTCAGCGGGATGTCTATGAAAGACATCGGTATTATGGACGGTGATTTACTGGCGGTGCATAAAACTCAGGATGTGCGTAACGGCCAGGTTGTTGTTGCGCGCATTGATGATGAAGTCACCGTTAAACGTTTGAAACAGCAAGGGAATACCGTTCACCTGCTGCCAGAAAACAGCGAATTCGAGCCGATAGTGGTTGACCTGCGTGAGCATAACTTCTCGATTGAAGGGCTGGCTGTTGGGGTTATTCGCAACGGCGACTGGCTGTAAAATCTCTTTAGGTGATGCGTATTTAAGTACGCATCACTGTCTTAATTCTCTTTGATCTCCTTCAGGAGAGGTCATGCAATTATTCTCCACAGCGGATCGTGCGCTCTGGCGCCTCGCTTTACCCATGATTTTCTCCAACATTACCGTCCCGCTGCTTGGCCTTGTCGATACGGCTGTTATTGGTCATCTGGATAGTCCTGTTTATCTCGGTGGTGTCGCGATTGGAGCGACGGCTACCAGCTTCCTGTTTATGTTATTGCTGTTTCTGCGCATGAGTACCACCGGCTTAACCGCCCAGGCCTTTGGCGCAAACAACCCCTCCGCTTTAGCTCGCGCACTGGTTCAGCCTTTATTGCTGGCACTCGGAGCGGGTATTGCCATTGTCTTGCTGCGCGAACCACTAATCTCGCTGGCTCTGCGTATTGTCGGCGGTAATCAGGACGTGCTCTTTCAGGCGCGACGTTTTCTTGAGATTCGTTGGCTAAGTGCCCCGGCCTCCCTGGCTAATTTGGTCTTGCTCGGCTGGTTGCTGGGCGTTCAATACGCACGTGCGCCGGTTATTTTGTTAGTGGTCGGTAACGTTCTGAATATTGTGCTCGACGTGTGGCTGGTGATGGGGCTGCATATGAATGTTCAGGGGGCAGCACTCGCTACCGTCACGGCTGAATACGCCACATTTATCATCGGCTTGCTAATGGTGAAAAAGGTCATGGGCCTGCGTGGAATCAGTGGTGAAATGCTTAAACAGGCGTGGCGCGGTAATGTTCGGCGTTTGTTGGCGCTTAACCGCGACATCATGCTCCGCTCGCTGTTATTACAGATCTGTTTTGCCTCCGTGACCATCTTTGGAGCGCGTTTGGGTAGCGAAATCGTCGCGGTGAATGCGGTACTAATGACGTTGCTGACCTTCACCGCTTACGCGCTCGATGGTTTTGCCTATGCCGTTGAGGCACATTCCGGGCAGGCTTACGGGGCTAGAAATCGGGGGCAATTACTCGAAGTCTGGGGAGCTGCATGTCGACAGGCCGGTTTAGTCGCACTGGTATTCGCCGCCGTTTATGCCTTATTGGGTGAGCAAATTGTTTCCCTTTTGACCTCAATTGCTGAGCTGCAACGGCAAGCGGATATCTATTTGTATTGGCAGATAATTTTACCCGTTGTCGGCGTGTGGTGCTATTTGCTCGATGGCATGTTTATTGGCGCAACTCGAGGGACTGAAATGCGCAATAGCATGGCTGTCGCGGCGTTGGGCTTTGGCCTGTCGATGTTTACCGTACCGTATTTAGGCAACCACGGGTTGTGGCTTTCGTTAGCTGTATTCCTTGCGCTAAGAGGTTTGTCGCTGGGCTGGATCTGGCGTCGCCACTGGCAGAAAAATACCTGGTTTAACAATGTTCAAGATTAAGCCGTTAGGTTAAACATTCTTAGTTTTCCCCATACCGCCATATCCTTGACTACAATTATTTCCACGTCCAGCAGAAACAGGGTGTCAGCCAAACGGAAGCACCCGGACGATGGTAATTTTTGTTAGTAATTTTTCACCGAACGATGAGGATACTATTATGAATAAAGACGAAATCGGCGGTAACTGGAAACAGTTCAAAGGCACAGTAAAAGAGAAATGGGGCAAACTGACTGACGATGATATGACCGTCATTGAAGGGAAACGCGATCAGCTTGTCGGCAAAATCCAGGAACGTTATGGATATGAAAAGGATAAGGCAGAGGAAGAAGTCGTTGATTGGGAAACTCGCAACAAATACCGTTGGTAATTAGTTTCCCTCAGATGTGTTAACTCTCAGCCCTGCCCAGGTACACGGACGTACCCATTCCCCTAACGCGACTTCTTCTTTGACTGAATCGAATGGTCATGCCCACACGCTTCCGGGTGACTACACGCTTCAACCTCCGCACAAGCACTGCATAATCCATGCGCCTCAATAACATTATGATGCAGAGCAAAGCCTAACTCGGCTGCCAACTGCTGCATAATATCTTCTACGCCTTCCGCACCCTGTTCTTTCACCACGCCACATCGGTCACAGATAAACATGGCTGATGAGTGAGTCGGTTGATCAAAAAGATGGCATAAAACGTAGCTGTTGGTTGACTCTACACGGTGTACAAAACCTTGTTCGAGAAGAAAATCGAGCGCACGATACACCGTCGGGGGTTTAGCTTGCGGTTCGCTGGCACGCAGTAAATCCAGCAAATCATAAGCGCTGATTGCACCTGCCTGCTGTGTCAGCAAGCGCAGTACTTCAAGGCGTTGTGGCGTCAGGCGCACATTACGCTGCTCGCATAGTTTTTCAGCCTGCGCTAACACGTTTTGTGAAGTCGTGATGTCCATCAGCATTCCCCTGTAGATTAGCCCTACACTTTACCACAATGCGCAAAAAACGCCGAATGGTGCGCCATTCTGGTCACATCCTTTTGAGATGACTATCCCGGAGTTTGTTATGAATAAACCTGATTGCATTCGCCACTGGAAAGAACTGGAAGGTGAAGATGATTCAACCTATCCCGATAGCACTGAATTATTTTCCATTGGCGCACCGCTGGCTCGTAAACTGGGTTTAACACGCCTGGGGATACATCATGAACGCTTGTTGCCTGGCCGCCGTACTTCTTATCCCCATGCCGAAAGTAGTGAAGAAGAGTTTGCTTATGTACTGGAAGGGCATCCGCAAGTGTGGATTAACGGGCACCTCTATGCGCTGGAACCTGGAGATAGTGTCGGCTTCCCGGCAGGGACAGGCGTTTGCCATACTTTTATTAATAACACCGAACATGAAGTTCGACTGCTGATTGTCGGCGAAGCCAATAAAGCTGAAAACAGAATTTACTACCCCTTAAACCCCTCTTATGCAGCACAACGTAAAGATCGCTGGATTGACCATCCGCCGCAATTCTTTGGTCAGCATGATGGTCTGCCTTCCCGAAAAACGAACGGTAAAGTATAAATAACCCTATAGGAAATAAAGAAATATTAACCCGTCAGGATAAATGCGGGATGCCATTTGGGGTAAACCACCCGCTTTTAAGTCTTTTCTTCACAGCATTATCCACTCCTGTTGGTCTGGCACTGACAGGGGCCGATTCTTCAAACTGAAGTTAGACAGGCGGGCAGTAAATGATAAAAATCAGAACCCTGGCGGCATTAAATGCTGCTTTTTTATTTATGGCAAATGACGCGAATGCAGCGGGAACATGGACGGAGACACGTAATGATGCGATGGGAGGCACTGGCGTTGCATCATCCCGCTGGAGTAGTGCAGTCCTGATTAACCCGGCGTTACTCACCAAAAGCCAGCAAGGCGATACCGCCGCGCTCCTGATTCCTGCTGTCGGAATGCAAATTACCGACCCTGATAACCTGCAAAATAATATCGATGACATCAGCAATTCGGCTGAGGATTATCTGAATTATGCCAATATCCCCTTGCAGCAGATTATTCGGAATCCTGGGATATATCGCCAGATGCAAAACGATGCGGCAGATTTATCCCGGCAGCTCCAGAATGTGAAAGGCGACCAGGCCCGTGCAAAAGCTGGCGGTGCAATAGCGGTGAGTATCCCAAATGAAACGCTGCCTTTTGCATTCGTCGTGAAAGCGTACGGCACAGCTAAAGTGACTTCAGACATCACCCAGCATGACCTCGACTACCTGAATGGTATCGCCAATGGAACTGTGATCCCGAACCGTAACGATCTAAACAATCTCACCTCAAAAGGATTTGGTCGAGCTGCGATTGTTTCAGATTACGGCGTGGCAGTTGCCCATAAATTTGATCTTGGCGGTGTGCCTGTTTCAGTTGGCGTGACGCCAAAGTTGCAGAAAACCTGGCTTTATAACTACAGCACCTCTGTTTATCAGTACAAGAAGGATGATATTAGCGACAGCCGCTACCGTAATTCCGACACAGGTTTCAACATTGATGCAGGGCTTGCCGCAGATTTTGGTGACTCATGGACTGTTGGGTTGACCGGGCAAAACCTGGTGTCACGTGATATCGACACCAAAGTGGTTGATGGCTTTAAAGACACTTACCAGATTCGACCATTGGTCACGACGGGCGTGGCCTGGCACAGTGATTTAGTGGTACTGACGACGGATGTCGATCTCACCGAAACCAAGAATTTTAAGAGTGAAGATAATTCGCAATTTGCAGGTGTCGGTGCTGAAATCTCGCCATTACCCTGGCTTGCAGTGCGTGCGGGGTATCGCGCAGATATGCGTTCCCATGAAAGTAATGTCTTTACCGGCGGTGTAGGATTTGCGCCCTTTGACCTGGTACATGTTGATTTAATGGGCTTATATGGCGAAGACCAGACGTGGGGGGCAGGGTTACAAGTGGGCATGACGTTTTGATGAAAGCCAACGGCCGGACAACACGTACCCGGCCGTTGGATTATGCTATAGTACCGACCCTTTTTTAACCGTAGCCCGTAAACGCCAGTGCCTATGTCCTCACAAATCAGCCAGACTCCTTTCCAGCCACATCGTTTTTCTATTGCACCGATGCTCGACTGGACCGATCGCCACTGCCGTTATTTCTTGCGTCAGTTATCAAGCCAGACACTGCTGTACACCGAAATGGTGACCACCGGTGCGATTATTCACGGCAAAGGGGATTATCTGGCGTACAGCGAAGACGAGCATCCCATCGCTTTGCAGTTAGGCGGAAGTGACCCGGCCGCGCTGGCACAATGCGCGAAACTGGCTGAAGAACGTGGCTACGATGAAATTAACCTGAACGTCGGTTGCCCTTCTGATCGGGTGCAAAACGGTATGTTCGGCGCATGTCTGATGGCGGATGCGCAGCGCGTTGCGGATTGCATTAAAGCGATGCGCGACGTGGTATCTATCCCTGTCACCGTCAAAACGCGTATCGGCATTGATGACCAGGACAGTTACGAATTCTTGTGTGATTTTATCGGTACGGTTGCCGGGAAGGGCGAATGTGAAATGTTCATCATTCACGCCCGTAAAGCCTGGCTTTCAGGTTTAAGCCCGAAGGAAAACCGTGAAATTCCACCGCTGGATTATCCCCGTGTTTACCAGTTGAAGCGTGATTTTCCGCATTTAACGATGTCGATTAACGGCGGTATCAAATCGCTGGAAGAAGCGAAAGCGCATCTCGAACATATGGATGGCGTGATGGTTGGGCGCGAAGCCTATCAAAACCCAGGCCTGCTGACGGCGGTTGATCGTGAGATTTTTGGCATTGATTCGCAGGAAGTCGACACCGTTGCGGCGGTTCGCGCCATGTACCCGTACATCGAGCGTGAACTGGCAAACGGCACTTACTTAGGCCATGTCACTCGCCATATGCTTGGTCTGTTCCAGGGGATTCCCGGTGCGCGCCAGTGGCGTCGGTACCTGAGCGAAAACGCCCATAAAGCGGGTGCCGGAATTGATGTTGTGGAACATGCACTGTCATTGGTTGCCGACAAACGCTAGGTTTTGTTTGTAATAACCCGGCAGATTGCTCAGGTATTGCGGAGTTGATCACAACCTCGCATCTTTCTGGCTAAGTTTGCGGGTCGTGGGATATCAATTATTTACCAAACCTGACATTATTAACGGGTTGCGAAAACACGAATTCATCGCGCTGTACCCTACATACCGTGCGAACAAAAAAAAGAATGGGCTTCCCTCGGGAGGCCCAAATTCTTTTATGGAATCAGTAAACTAGAGCCTTGTGTGCTGCGGCTCTCCAGCGTTGTATGAGCCAGAGCGGCATCGCTCAAGGCAAACTTCTGGTTATCAGACACATCGACTTTTATTACTCCGCTGGCAATCAACGAGAACAGTTCGTTGCAGGCTTCCTCAAGCTCTTCACGCGTGGTCACGTAACCATTTAGTGACGGACGAGTAACATACAGCGAGCCTTTCTGGTTCAAAATGCCCAGATTCACACCCGTCACCGGGCCAGAAGAGTTGCCAAAACTCACCATCAAACCCTGGCGCTGAAGACAATCCAGCGATGATTCCCAGGTATCTTTCCCAACCGAGTCATAAACCACCGCGACTTTTTTGCCGTTCGTTATCTCTTTTACACGTTCGACAAGATTCTCTTCGCGATAATTAATGGTCTGCCAGGCGCCGGCTTGTTTGGCGCTTTCTGCTTTTTGCGCAGAACCGACCGTGCCGATTAATTTGGCACCCAACGCTTTCGCCCATTGGCATGCGATCAGCCCAACGCCACCGGCCGCAGCATGGAATAAGAAAACTTCATTGGCTTTGATATCGTAGGTTTTACGCAGCAGATAATAGACCGTGAGACCCTTGAGGAACGACGCGGCAGCTTGCTCAAAAGAGATAGCGTCAGGGAGTTTTGCGGCTTTATCAGCGGGTACATTGTGAATGCTGCTGTATGCGCCAAGCCCGGACTGCGCGTACACCACTCGGTCGCCGACTTTAAGATGTGTTACCGCACTGCCAACTTTAGTCACGACCCCCGCAGCTTCTGTACCGAGGCCGCTGGGTAGCATCGGCGGCGGGTATAAACCGCTGCGAATGTATGTATCAATGTAGTTGATACCAATCGCTTTATTCTCAACTTGGACTTCGTGTTCTGCGGGGGCCGTTGGGGTGAATTCCGCGACTTTTAGCACTTCAGGCCCGCCGTGTTGACTAAATTCAATACGTGTTGCCATGAGAACTCCTTCTGTTTCCTCGGAGGGAGATAGAGTAAACTCTCGTCTCTCTTATCTGATTTTGGTAACTCCCTCACTATGGCAGGAAATAAACCCTTCAACAAACCGAAAGAACCCCGCGATCGTCAGATGGAAGGGCTGAAAATGCCGCCACATTCTCTGGAAGCGGAGCAGTCGGTGTTGGGCGGTTTAATGCTGGACAACGAACGCTGGGATAACGTTTCCGAGCGCGTCGTGGCTAACGATTTTTTCAGCCGTCCACACCGCATGATCTTCACCGAGATGCAGCGTTTGCTCGAAATGAGCAAGCCAATCGATCTGATCACGCTTTCTGAATCTCTTGAACTTCAGGGCAATCTGGAAAGCGTGGGCGGTTTCGCCTATCTGGCCGAATTATCAAAAAACACGCCAAGTGCGGCGAACATCAGCGCTTATGCCGATATCGTGCGTGAACGTGCCGTAGTTCGTGAAATGATTTCTGTGGCGAATGAAATCGCCGATGCCGGTTACGACCCGCAAGGGCGCACCAGCGAAGACTTGCTCGACCTCGCAGAATCCCGCGTGTTCCAGATTGCTGAGAGCCGCGCGAATAAAGACGAAGGGCCAAAAAGTATCGACCAAATCCTCGAAGCGACAGTCTCGCGTATCGAAACGCTTTATCAGACGCCCCACGATGGCGTAACGGGCGTGGATACGGGCTACCAGGATTTGAACAAAAAAACCGCAGGTCTGCAAAAATCGGATCTGATCATCGTGGCGGCGCGTCCGTCGATGGGTAAAACCACGTTTGCGATGAACTTGTGCGAAAACGCCGCGATGTTGCAGGAAAAACCGGTGCTGATTTTCAGCCTCGAGATGCCCGGCGAACAAATCATGATGCGTATGCTGGCGTCGCTGTCACGCGTCGACCAGACCAAAATCCGTACCGGTCAGCTCGATGATGAAGACTGGGCGCGAATTTCCAGCACCATGGGCATCTTGCTTGAAAAACGCAACATGTACATTGATGACTCATCCGGCCTGACGCCAACGGAAGTGCGCTCCCGTGCGCGCCGTATCTACCGCGAACACGGCGGCCTGAGCCTGATCATGATCGACTACCTGCAATTGATGCGCGTGCCGTCGCTGTCTGATAACCGTACGCTGGAAATCGCCGAGATTTCGCGCTCCCTCAAAGCGTTGGCAAAAGAGCTACAGGTGCCGGTGGTGGCGCTCTCGCAGCTTAACCGTTCTTTGGAGCAACGTGCTGATAAACGCCCGGTCAACTCCGACTTACGTGAATCCGGCTCTATCGAGCAGGATGCCGACTTGATCATGTTTATCTATCGTGACGAAGTTTATAACGACAACAGTGACGAGAAAGGCATCGCGCAAATCATCCTCGGTAAACAGCGTAACGGCCCAATCGGTACCGTGCGCCTGACGTTTAACGGCCAGTTCTCGCGCTTCGATAACTATGCTGGTCCTCAATACGACGAAGATTAAATCCTCGTTATCCTTCACGCTGCAAGTGCGTTGGCTGCACTCGCTTACCCCAATCGCTTACTTGTGTAAGCTCATGGGGATTCACGAGTTTGCCGCCTTCTTGCAGCCCGAATGATTTAGAGGATTTGGGCATTCCAATTCCATATACAAAAATTTCGCAAGGAACGAACATGCAAGCGGCAACCGTAAAAATTAACCGCCGCGCTCTGCGACACAACCTGCAACGCCTGCGCGAACTGGCTCCAGCCAGCCGTATGGTGGCGGTTGTGAAAGCAAACGCATATGGGCATGGTCTGCTGGAGACGGCCCTTACCCTGACTGATGCTGATGCTTTCGGCGTTGCCCGTCTTGAAGAAGGTGTTCGGTTGCGTGCTGGGGGAATCACTCAGCCCATTCTGCTGCTCGAAGGTTTCTTCAATGCAAGCGACCTGCCGACGATTGCCGGGCAGAATTTCCAGACTGCCGTCCACTGTATTGAACAGCTCGAAGCGCTGGAGCAGGCCGAGTTAAGCCATCCGATTACCGTGTGGATGAAGCTGGATACCGGCATGCACCGCTTGGGCATCTTGCCTGAAGAAGCAGAAGCATTTTATCAGCGCCTTTGCCGCTGTAAAAACGTCAGCCAGCCGGTCAATATCGTGAGTCATTTTGCGCGTGCTGATGAGCCGGAATCTGACGCCACGCTGCGTCAGCTCGATATTTTCAATTCGTTTACCGCAGGCAAACCAGGGGAGCGTTCCATTGGCGCATCTGGCGGCATTCTGTTGTGGCCGGACTCGCATCTGGACTGGGTTCGCCCTGGCATTATCTTGTACGGTGTTTCTCCTCTGGAGCAAAAACCGTGGGGCTCCGATTTTGGTTTTCAGCCGGTGATGTCTCTCACTTCCAGCCTGATTGCCGTTCGCGAACACAAAGCGGGCGAAGCGGTAGGTTACGGCGGCACCTGGATTGCGCAGCGCGATACCCGCCTGGGCGTGGTGGCAATTGGCTACGGCGACGGTTATCCACGCGCAGCACCATCCGGTACGCCAGTGCTGGTCAATGGCCGCGAAGTGCCGATTGTCGGGCGTGTTGCTATGGACATGATTTGTGTCGATCTTGGCCCGAACTCAGCAGACAAAGTGGGTGATAGCGTGGTGATGTGGGGCGATAACCTGCCGGTCGAACGCATTGCAGAAATCACAAAAGTGAGTGCTTACGAACTTATCACGCGCCTGACTTCAAGGGTGGCGATGGAGTATCTGGACTAGTTGTCCTTCCCTGGTTTACATTGGTTGTCCGCGACACTGTAAACCAGGAGAACCTCACCGTGTTTCAAAAAGTTGACGCCTATGCTGGCGACCCAATCCTTTCCCTTATGGAACGTTTCAAAGTTGATCCGCGTAGCGACAAGGTAAACCTCAGCATTGGCCTCTATTACGACGAAAATGGGGTCATCCCGCAGTTACAGGCTGTCGCTCAGGCAGAAGAACGTCTGAATTCTCAACCACATGGCGCGTCGATTTACCTGCCGATGGAAGGCCTGAATACCTACCGCAGCGCGATTGCTCCGTTGCTGTTTGGGGCAGATCATCCGGCTTTGCTCGAAGGGCGTATCGCGACGATTCAAACACTTGGCGGCTCTGGGGCGTTAAAAGTCGGTGCGGACTTCCTGAAAACTTATTTCCCAAATTCGCAGGTCTGGGTCAGCGACCCGACCTGGGAAAACCATGTCGCTATCTTTGGCGGTGCCGGTTTTGAAGTGAACACATACCCATGGTTCGATTCTGAAACCAACGGCGTGCGCTTCGAAGCGTTGCTGGAAACGCTGAACACGCTGCCAGCACAAAGCATCGTGCTGCTGCATCCTTGCTGCCATAACCCGACAGGTTCTGACCTGACTGATGCGCAGTGGGATGTGGTGGTCGAAATCCTCAAAGCTCGCGAACTGATTCCTTTCCTCGACATCGCCTATCAGGGCTTTGGCGCGGGTATGGAACAAGACGCTTACGCGATTCGGGCGATAGCCAGCGCCGGGTTGCCCGCTTTGGTCAGCAACTCTTTCTCCAAAATTTTCTCTCTGTATGGCGAACGTGTCGGTGGGCTGTCGGTGGTCTGTGAAAACACCGAAACCGCAAGCCGCGTGCTGGGCCAACTGAAAGCGACCGTGCGACGTAACTACTCCAGCCCGCCAAACTTTGGCGCGCAGGTTGTGGCTTTGGTGCTCAATGACGAACAACTGAAAGCTAACTGGCTGAAGGAAGTCGAAACCATGCGTCGCCGTATTCTCGATATGCGCCAGGCACTGGTTTCTGTTCTGAAAGCTGAAATGCCAGACCGCAATTTTGACTACCTGCTGCAACAACGCGGGATGTTCAGCTACACCGGTTTGAGCGCGGAACAGGTTGACCGCCTGCGCGATGAGTTTGGTGTCTATCTGATTGCCAGCGGACGCATGTGTGTTGCCGGGTTGAACAGCAACAACGTGCAGCGCGTAGCACAGGCGTTTGCCGCGGTAATGTAAGCACTTACTTACTTTTATTCCCCAAAAGGCGATGTGTGATCATCGCCTTTTTCTATGACAAATCTTGAAAAAAACCTTTCTCTGGCGCTCAGGCCTCGGTATTGTCGATCTGCTTTTTGACCACTTGTTCCGATTTATAATCATAAAAATTAACGAGAAAGAGGGAAAATAATGCGTAAGCTAACGATGGCACTCAGTGCCGCGTGTTTGTTACTTGGATTGAATCAGTCTGCTCTCGCAAAAGAATCAGCTCCCGCTCCACTGAATCCTGGCGTTACTGTTGCGCAACTCGCGCAGCAAGTTCCTGTGCACTGGGTGTCGGTCGCACAAATCGAAAATAGCCTGTTAGGGCGTGCGCCGATGGCGGTAGGTTTTGATATCGACGACACGGTTCTGTTCTCAAGCCCTGGCTTCTATCGCGGGCAAAAAGAGTATTCACCAGGTAAACAGGATTACCTGAAAAACCCAGCGTTCTGGGAAAAAATGAACAACGGTTGGGATGATTTCAGCATGCCAAAAGAGGTGGCGAAAAACCTGATAGCCATGCACCTCAAACGCGGCGACAGCATTTATTTCGTCACCGGCCGCAGCCCGACCAAAACAGAAACCGTGACTAAAACGCTGCAAAATGATTTCCAGATCCCGCAGGCCAGCGTGAACCCGGTTATCTTCGCGGGCGACCAGCCAGGGCAAAACACCAAAACGCAGTGGCTGAAAGATAAGAAAATCAAAGTGTTCTATGGCGATTCAGACGGTGATATTACTGCCGCGCAGGATGTAGGCGCGCGCGGTATTCGTCTGTTGCGTGCTTCTAACTCCAGCTATCAGCCATTGCCAAAAGCAGGGGCATTTGGCGAAGAGGTTATCGTTAACTCCGAATACTAATTTTACCCGTCATACTTCAAGTCGGTCGGGTGAAGCTACACTTACCCGACCGACAAGAAGAATTTGGTTAAGCCCGTCGTTTTCACATTAGCCCATCAAGGAGAATAAAAATGACCAATTCGGAGTTATTGCAGTACTGCATGAACAAGCCCGGAGCCGAACAAGCGGTTCATAGCGACTGGAAGGCCACACAAATAAAAGTGGCGGATGTGATGTATGCGATGGTGCATGACGTGGAAGCGCGCCCGGCAGTGTCGTTAAAGGCAAGCCCGGCACTTGCCGACTTATTACGTGAACAACATAGTGATGTGCATCCTAGCGCGCATTTGAATAAAGCGCACTGGAGCACGCTTTACCTGGATGGCACACTTCCTGACTCGCAGATTTACTACCTGGTGGATGCTTCGTATCAGCAGGCATTATCGCTGCTGCCCCAGGAAACCAGGCAGCAGTTGCAGAGCTGAGTGCAGCCCCGTCAGTGATGCGGGGCCGCATCTCAAAGTGCTTTCACCAGAAAGTCGATGGAAATATCCAGCAACCGATAGGTGATTTTCTGGATACGACTCATGACCGCCAGTTCAGCGTTGTTGGCTTCGATTTG
This sequence comes from Buttiauxella sp. BIGb0471, assembly GCF_024807715.1. NCBI lineage: Bacteria > Pseudomonadati > Pseudomonadota > Gammaproteobacteria > Enterobacterales > Enterobacteriaceae > Buttiauxella > Buttiauxella sp. BIGb0471. Next base: position 24,233 of record NZ_JANUEU010000010.1, on the reverse strand, counting down.
CGCAATTTTTTTCTGTTTGCGTAATATCGTCATCACATCTTTTTCGTTTAAATGCCCCTGTGCCTTATAGAGCAATGCCTGTGCGATAATATTGGCTGAATTTTTTATAAATTCATTTTTATCTTCGGCTGCAGACTTCAACAGCGAGACAAACTCATCCTGGAGTATTTTTCCAGCTTCATTACGAAAAACTGAAGAAGATAAAATACGGCTAATATCTGCCAAGATTACCATGGTTAGTTTCCGGGGGAGCATAATGAGGCAGGGCGTGAACATTCACCATTGATAGCTATTTTCCAGGCTAAAGTGTTTTGCTCACGATAAAGTTCTGATTGCTGATAATTAAAATTTCGGTTTTGATCGATTAATTGAAAATAATCATCATTATAAATACCTTTTAATAGCCAGAGGTTATTCACGCGCCATGAGTCGCCCAAAGACTGCGCATAGGCGATTGCTTTATCGAAGTTTTCTCGCATGGTGCGGTCTTCTTTTTTTACCTCTTCTAAATCAAGCTGTTCATTTATAGTGGTGAAATTAGTTATAAACTGAGAGTGTTCGATCATTAAGTTAGTGAGTTGTTCATGGCTTTTAGCATTATAGTTATCGACAAGCGTACAACCGCTCGCCAAAAAAAAGAGACAAGTTATTATTAGTCTTAATAAAGGCATAATTACTCCGCAAGCAAACCCATTATGCAATAGTTGGATTATATCGAGGAGCTGAGAGAGGAGCAGGTAAAAAAGGATAGAGTGGCAATCACTTTTTATCATTGATAATGAGTGATGGCAGATGAATCACACGTGATAATAAATAATCCCTTCTGCCACGCACAATAGTGGCAGAAGGGAAGACTGACTATTTCAATTTCAGCAAAGGCTTGAGGAAACGAGCGGTATGTGACGTTTCGCACTCTGCGACAGTTTCTGGCGTACCGGAAACGAGAATTTCGCCGCCGCCGCTACCGCCTTCTGGGCCAAGGTCAACGATCCAGTCTGCGGTTTTAATCACATCCAGATTATGCTCGATAACCACAATGGTGTTGCCCTGGTCGCGCAACTGGTGCAGAACTTCCAGCAATTGCTGAATATCTGCAAAGTGCAGGCCAGTCGTCGGCTCATCGAGGATATACAGCGTTTGCCCGGTGCCGCGTTTAGAAAGCTCACGCGCCAGTTTTACACGTTGTGCTTCACCGCCCGACAGCGTGGTCGCAGACTGACCCAGGCGAATGTAAGACAGGCCCACGTCGATTAACGTTTGCAGCTTACGCGCCAGCGCAGGCACGGCATCAAAGAATTCACGAGCGTCTTCAATGGTCATATCCAACACTTCGTGAATGCTTTTGCCTTTGTACTTAATTTCCAGCGTTTCGCGGTTGTATCGCTTGCCACGGCATTGGTCGCACGGCACGTAAATATCCGGCAGGAAGTGCATCTCAACTTTGATAACGCCATCGCCCTGGCACGCTTCACAACGCCCGCCACGCACGTTAAAGCTAAAACGCCCCGGCGTATAACCCCGCGCACGGGATTCCGGCACGCCCGCAAACAGCTCGCGCACTGGTGTAAACACGCCGGTGTAAGTTGCCGGGTTTGAACGCGGTGTACGGCCAATTGGGCTTTGGTCGATGTCGATAACTTTGTCGAAATGCTCCAGACCATGAACGTCGCGGTACGGCGCAGGTTCTGCAAGCGTTGCACCGTTCAATTGGGTTTGAGCAATCGGGAAAAGCGTATCGTTAATCAGCGTCGATTTCCCGGAACCTGAAACCCCGGTTACGCAGGTAAACAAACCGACGGGCAGCGTCAACGTCACATCTTTCAGGTTGTTGCCCTTCGCGCCAACCAACTTCAACACCTTCTCTGGGTCAGCCGGAACGCGGTTTTTCGGCAGCGCAATTTCACGCTTACCACTGAGGAACTGCCCGGTCAGTGATTCCGGCGCGTCGATAATATCCTGCATCGTGCCTTCAGCAACGACATGGCCGCCGTGAACACCCGCACCTGGGCCGATATCAATAATATGGTCTGCGGCACGGATCGCATCTTCGTCGTGCTCGACCACAATCACGGTATTCCCGAGGTCGCGCAGGTGAATCAGCGTTTCCAGCAGGCGCTCGTTGTCGCGCTGATGCAGGCCGATTGACGGCTCATCGAGCACATACATCACGCCCACAAGACCCGCGCCAATCTGACTTGCCAGACGAATACGCTGCGCTTCGCCGCCGGAAAGTGTCTCTGCGGAACGAGAAAGCGAGAGGTAATTCAGGCCAACGTTCACCAGGAATTTCAGGCGATCGCCAATCTCTTTCAAGATTTTTTCAGCGATTTGCGCACGTTGCCCGCTCAGCTTCATGTTGTGGAAGAATTCCATCGCATGACCGATGCTCATATCAGAGATCGTTGGCAGCGGCGTGTTTTCAACAAACACATGGCGTGCTTCACGGCGCAGACGCGTACCTTCGCAGCTTGCACATGAACGGTTGCTGATAAATTTCGCCAGTTCTTCCCGCACAGCGGAAGACTCGGTTTCTTTATAGCGACGTTCCATATTATGCAGAACGCCTTCAAACGGATGGCGGCGCACAGACGTATCGCCACGGTCGTTTATATATTTGAACTCAATGCTTTCTTTACCAGAGCCGTTAAGCACCACGTTTTTCACGCTGGCGCTCAGTTCATTCCATGGTGTTTCGACATCGAATTTATAATGCTCCGCAAGCGATCGCATCATGGTGAAGTAATAGAAATTACGACGATCCCAGCCACGAATCGCGCCGCCAGCAAGGGAAAGCTCGCCGTTTTGTACGACACGATCCGGATCGAAATATTGCTGCACGCCAAGCCCGTCACAGGTTGGGCAGGCACCGGCTGGGTTGTTGAACGAGAACAGACGCGGTTCCAGCTCGCGCATGCTGTAGCCGCAAATTGGGCAGGCGAAGTTTGCCGAGAACAGCAACTCTTCTGCTTTTTCATCGTCCATATCGGCGACAACCGCAGAACCGCCAGATAAATCCAGCGCGGTTTCAAAGGATTCCGCCAGACGCTGCGCGATATCTTCACGCACTTTGAAACGGTCAACGACCACTTCAATGGTATGTTTTTTCTGTAATTCTAATTTTGGCGGATCCGAGAGATCGCACACTTCGCCGTCGATCCTGGCGCGGATGTAGCCCTGGCTTGCGAGGTTTTCCAGCGTTTTAGTGTGCTCGCCTTTCCTGTCTTTAATGATGGGGGCAAGCAACATCAGGCGTTTGCCTTCCGGCTGCGCTAAAACGTTATCGACCATCTGGCTGACGGTTTGCGCCGCCAGCGGCACGTTGTGATCCGGGCAGCGTGGCTCACCCACGCGGGCATACAGCAGGCGCAGGTAATCATGAATTTCTGTAATAGTGCCGACGGTTGAACGCGGGTTGTGCGAGGTGGATTTCTGCTCGATAGAAATCGCAGGCGACAAGCCTTCAATGTGGTCAACATCTGGCTTTTCCATCAACGACAGGAACTGACGCGCATAGGCGGAGAGGGACTCAACGTAACGACGTTGCCCCTCGGCGTATAAGGTGTCGAAAGCCAGTGAGGATTTGCCAGAACCCGAAAGCCCAGTCACGACAATCAGCTTGTCGCGCGGAATAACGAGGTTAATATTTTTGAGATTGTGGGTGCGGGCGCCCCGAACTTCGATCTTATCCATTCACCTTTCCCGGTTTAAACGCTTTTTGCCAGGCCGCACAGGAGGCCGCCGACGATCACAAACGGCTAATTATGACACAATAAAACCTGAATGGATATCCAGTGCTTTAATGCAATAATGTATATCCTTCCGACATTCTGGAATGCATCCCGCAGCTATAAAGATTAGGGGTGGCGTGGTAGAATCGAGGGTTTACACTATTAATAAACGTTTCAGGAGACACGATCATGGCCAGCAGAGGCGTAAACAAGGTGATTCTCGTCGGGAATCTGGGTCAAGACCCGGAAGTACGCTACATGCCAAATGGTGGCGCAGTTGCCAACATTACTCTGGCCACGTCAGAGTCCTGGCGCGATAAGCAAACCGGCGAAACTAAAGAAAAAACTGAATGGCACCGTGTTGTGCTGTTCGGGAAACTGGCAGAAGTTGCAGGCGAATACCTGCGTAAAGGCTCCCAGGTTTATATCGAAGGCGCATTGCAGACGCGTAAATGGACCGACCAGGCTGGCGTTGAAAAATACACCACCGAAGTCGTGGTTAACGTGGGTGGCACGATGCAAATGTTGGGTGGCCGTGCAGCGGGCGGTGCTCCTGCCGGCGGTGGCGCTCCAGGCCAGCAGCAAGGTAGTTGGGGTCAGCCTCAGCAACCACAGCAGGGCGGCGGCAATCAGTTCAGCGGCGGCGCGCAATCTCGTCCGCAGCAGAGCGCTCCAGCGCCATCTAACAATGAACCACCAATGGATTTCGATGACGATATTCCATTCTGATAATGGTTCTGGCATTTAGCATTATCTAAAACCCCGCTTGCGGGGTTTTTTGTTTTTTAACGTGCGTAAAAAGCGACTATTAATAACCCGAATGTATTGCTCCGCGTCATAAGTATTCCTGCTTGCATTAAAACGTTATCCCGCTAAGTTGTTTATGCAAACACAACACTGATAACTCCACCGGAGAGCAGCATGACAGATTTCGTAATTCCAGAAATAAAAGCCTCAGAAGATGAAATGATTGCTATACGCCATTATTTACACGCTAACCCGGAATTAAGCCTCGAGGAGTTTAAAACCAGCGATTTAGTAGCAAAACAACTTGAATCCTGGGGATATAAAGTCACTCGAGGAATTGGCACTACTGGGGTTGTGGGTTCTTTGAAAAAAGGGGATTCGAATAAATCTATTGGCCTGCGTGCTGATATGGATGCGCTGCCTATTTTTGAAGAAACCAATTTACCCTGGGCCAGTACAGTTCCTGGCAAAATGCATGCCTGCGGTCATGATGGCCACACCACCATCTTATTAGCTGCAGCGAAATATATTGCATCAAATGCCTGTGAGTTTAACGGCACTGTGCATCTCATTTTCCAGCCTGCCGAAGAAGCGATTGGCGGTGCAGATTTAATGATTAAAGACGGACTATTCGACCGCTTCCCCTGCGACCGAGTTTTTGCCCTCCACAATATGCCAGGCTTGCCGACCGGAAAACTAGGTTTCTACTCAGGCAACTTTATGGCCTCGGCAGACACCGTAAAGATCACCATCAAAGGCTACGGCGGCCATGGTGCTTATCCGCAACGTACCGTTGACCCCATCGTGACGGGCGCGGCGCTAATCACCGCATTGCAAACCATTGTCTCCCGCAATGTCACACCAGGCGAAACCGCCATTGTTACCGTTGGAACCTTCCAGTCGGGCATTGCCTCCAACGTAATTCCCGACAGCGCGGTAATGGAATTAACCGTGCGTGCCATGAAACCAGAAATTCGCGACCTGCTTATTAAAAGAATTGAAGAGTTAGCCGACTTCACGGCGAAAAGCTTTGGTGCCAGCTGCGACGTGGAAGTTTACGACTCCTATCCCGTCTTGATTAACGACGATGAACAAACGGCGTTTGCTCGTGAGCTGGCTGTCGAGTTTTTCGGTAAAGATGCGGTGCTCGATACGGTGCTTCCATCCACCGGCAGCGAAGATTTTGCCTTTATGCTGCAAGAAAGACCGGGCAGTTATTTCTTATTAGGCAATGGTGAAAAAGGGGAGAAAGGCGGCTGCATGGTGCATAACCCAGGTTATGACTTTAACGATGCGATTATTTCTACCGGCGCCTCATTCTTTTCCCGCTTAGTACAAACTTACTGTCGCTAATATCCAGGAGCTAATATGAAAAAATATATTCTGCCATTAATTGCTCTGCTGGCGACGACTTCAGCATTGGCAAATAATATTAAAGAAATCCGTTTTGGTGTGGACCCGACATTTGCCCCTTTTGAATCAAAAGACGCTAATGGCAAGGTGGTCGGCTTTGATATTGATTTAGGTAATGCTATTTGTGAAAAACTTCAGGCTAAATGCGTATGGGTGGAAAATAACTTTGATGCCATTATTCCCGCACTGCAAGCCAGAAAGTTTGATGCCATTCTTTCCGGCATGTACATGACGGAAAAACGCAAAGAGCAAATTGCCTTTACCGATAAAATATATAACGGCCCGGTATTTTTAGTCGCACATAAAAATAATCCCATCAAACCGGAAATTGATCAGCTGAAAGGTAAAACCATCGGCGTTGAGCAAGGCTCTGCTCAGGAAACTTACGCGAATAAAAACTGGCGCAGTGCCGGGGTTAACGTGGTGGCTTATCAGGGGGCTGATTTAGTGGTGCAGGATTTAGAGTCCGGACGCATCGACGCGGCAGTGCTTTCCGGGGTGATGGCGGAATATAGCTTCCTGAACAAACCGCAGGGCAAAGATTTTGCTATGGTCGGCAAAGCATTACAGGACCCGGAATTATTTGGGGCGGGCGCGGCGATTGGCCTGCGTAAAGATGATGCGCAATTACGCGAAGCGCTAAATGGCGCGATAAGCCAGATTATTGCGGATGGCACGTATAAAAAGCTCGCCTCGAAATACTTTAGTTTCGACATCTATTCCGGGACGTAATGTGTAACGGCTTGCCAGTAAAACAAAAACGGCCTCGCAATGAGGCCGTTATCAATTCTAATCCTGGCAATCAGGTCAGCACCATCGGCCATTCAGGTGGTGCATGGCTTGAGATCTCGATCATGATGTCTTTGAACGACGCCCAGATGACCGGGAAATCGGCCCACTCCAGCCCCAATAAGCCGGTCGCAAACCACAACGCAGAGGCAATCCCCAGCATGCTGCTGACGATAGCAAAAAACGTGTAGTCGGATTTGCGAAACTGGATGTTCAACGTGCTGGCTAAAAACATCAGAACCGCACTGACTAAAGGCCAGCGCATTAATAAAACGCTGGTAGTAATTGCCGCCATGAAAATTGTTCCTTAATCACATAACTCATTACGCTAAACGGTTATGCGCGACATAAGGCGCAGCAATGACAACTCAGGACCGTCAGGGGAATAAGTGGGTACAAAAAATGTAAGAAGAATCCTGTCTCACAGGATTTGTGAACTATATCACATTTGTTCTTTTAATCGCCAGTTCTGTGGCGCATTTTCTGACCCATTTCTCGAATGTTCAGGCAACAATACTGCGGCAAATACCGTCAGGCGTGGTGACGATAATCAGTCGGTGTGCGGTCAAACTCACGGCGGAAAACGCGGGAAAATGTTTGCTGAGAAACGTAACCGTAGTCCATCGCGATATCAAAAATGGGGCGCTGGGTATTTCGCAGCTCTTTCGCTGCCATCAACAGACGGCGCTGGCGAATGTATTCACCTAACGTCTGGCGCTTAACGGTACGGAACATTCGTTGAAGGTACCATTTTGAATAGCCTGATTTTTTTGCCACAACGTCAATGTTCAGCGGTTGATCAATGTGATCGTCAATCCATTCAGTCAAAGTTTGAATAATGTCCTGGTGTGCCATAAGTCATCCTCAAGCCTGTGTGTTCGTTAGCAGGTTTTGTTGGCAGCGAGTATAATTCCTCAAGTTAACTTGAGGTAAAGAGGATTATGGAAAAGAAAACACCGCGCTTTAAACCGTTACTCAGTCCTGGAGAAGTGGCAAAGCGCAGCGGCGTGGCTGTTTCCGCTTTGCACTTCTATGAAAGCAAGGGGCTGATCAAAAGCAGACGAAATAGCGGAAACCAGCGGCGTTATACGCGTGATGTGCTGCGAAACGTCGCCATTATTAAAATCGCCCAGCGAATCGGCATTCCGCTGTCGACTATTGGTGAAGAGTTTGGCGTGCTGCCGGACGGCCATAAAATCAATAAAAACGACTGGAAAAAGATGTCGTCGCAATGGCGTGAAGAACTCGATCGGCGCATCAACATGCTGACTGCGTTGCGTGACGAACTTGATGGCTGCATCGGCTGCGGTTGTTTATCAGGTGCCGACTGCCCGCTGCGAAATCCTGGCGATAAACTTGGTGAAGAGGGGACTGGCGCACGTCTTTTAGAAGATGATTAAGGGGAATCGCAGGCAAAACTAAAGCGCCCAACTTCGGCGCTTTAGTTTATTACCCGGTCTTTGTCTTTCGATCTATCCCGCTTTTCGCAAGGAGGGTTTCCCCCGACATCAGCGTCCCTCAATCACACATTCTCAGGAGGTTCCGGATTGCACTGACAATTTAAGTGTAGCCAGGCATAGTCAGGTTTCAAGGTGAATTTGCATGTTTTTTGAACAATTCTAATGCGCCACATTGCGCAACGTTTCCTATAGTTAACTCATCTTGCTAAACAGAAGGTTAACTCATGCTTACCGTTCATCATCTCAATAACTCCCGCTCACAGCGCATATTATGGATGCTTGAAGAGCTTCAGGTGCCGTACCAGATCGTTCGCTATCAGCGCGAACCCACGATGCTCGCACCAGAGTCATTAAAAGCCGTGCACCCACTAGGGAAATCGCCGGTGGTGGAAGATAACGGCAATATCCTCGTGGAATCCGGGGCAATCATCGAATATCTGCAAGAAACCTATGACCCCGAAAGCCGCCTTAAACCGATCTCCTGCGAGGACAAACTGCGATATCGATTCTGGCTGCATTACGCCGAAGGATCGTTGATGCCCTTGCTGATGATGAAACTGGTCTTTGGTAGCCTGGGCAAAGCACCTGTGCCGTGGTTGCTACGCCCGGTCGGCAATGTTTTGGGGCAGGGCGTGCAAAAGGCATATCTGAATAAACAGATTTTGACGCATGCGCGATATCTCGAAGATTGTCTGCAAAAAACGCCCTGGTTTGCCGGGCAAGCGATAAGTGCTGCGGATATTCAGATGAGTTTCCCGGTTATCGCATTGCTGTCTCGCGGTGGCATAAGCGATCTGCCGAACTTGCAGAATTGGTATAACCAGGTGCAAATGCGCCCCGCCTGGCAACGGGCAATTCAGCAGGGTGGGCCTTTCGAGATCCCGTAATATCCGTCATTCTTCAATTCGCCTTTTTGTTGGCTGCGCTCACTCGCCCAAATCACTGACTTATGTCAGCTCATTGGGACTCTTTCTCTTGCCGCCGCAATGCGAATCGAATGATTTAGGATATTAGTTTTGGATATTGAAAAATCCTATGAGCCAGGAAAATGCATTACCCGTATCTTGCATCATTGTTGCTAAATTGCGCATCGACGATAACGTTTGCGCATGAGGTGGCGATATTTTGACCGGCTAACGCATTTTTCGGCAAAAAGCGGCAAAGTTCGGTTGAAAATCCATGTAAGAAGGCCGGATAATCGTTTGCCTTAATTTTGACGCACAGTTTGTATGCGCGGAGTTAAACGTTTGCTTTTTTTGTGACGCCCTTTTTTGTCGCAAACGCAGCACAGGGATTTATTCGTCGTTTTTTAGAATATGAACGTTTAATTAGAAGCGGATTCCGCCACGCATACCGACTTAATCATAAAAATCTCAGGGGATTTTTCACTATGTCTAATCATTCTCCGCGTGCAACCAGCGGCATCGACGCCTGGTTCAAAATATCTGCACGTGGCAGCACCGTTCGCCAGGAAGTTGTTGCGGGTTTAACGACCTTCCTCGCGATGGTGTACTCCGTGATCGTGGTACCGGGCATGCTCGGTAAAGCAGGTTTCCCTCCTGCGGCGGTCTTTGTGGCAACTTGTCTGGTCGCCGGTGTTGGCTCTCTGCTGATGGGCTTGTGGGCGAATCTGCCGCTGGCCATTGGTTGCGCTATTTCACTGACGGCGTTCACCGCATTCAGCCTGGTGCTCGGCCAACACATCAGCGTTCCGGTTGCGTTAGGCGCCGTGTTCCTGATGGGGGTGCTGTTCACCATTATCTCCGCAACCGGTATTCGTAGCTGGATTTTGCGTAACTTACCGATGGGTGTTGCGCACGGCACCGGTATCGGTATCGGCCTGTTCCTGCTGCTGATTGCGGCAAACGGTGTCGGTTTGGTTATCAAAAACCCACTGGATGGCTTGCCTGTTGCGCTTGGCCATTTCGCCAGCTTCCCGGTCATTATGTCTTTGATTGGCCTGGCGGTAATCATCGGTCTGGAAAAACTGAAAGTCCCTGGCGGCATTTTGCTGACCATCATCGGGATTTCTATTTTCGGCCTGATTTTCGATCCGACAGTGCATTTCTCCGGCATCTTCGCTATGCCTTCGCTGAAAGACGAAGCGGGTAATTCGCTGATTGGTAGCCTGGATATCATGGGCGCGCTGAACCCAGTGGTGTTGCCAAGCGTTCTGGCGTTGGTCATGACTGCGGTATTCGATGCAACCGGCACCATTCGCGCCGTTGCGGGCCAGGCAAATCTGCTGGATAAAGACGGTCAAATCATTGATGGCGGCAAAGCGCTGACCACCGACTCCCTCAGCTCCGTATTCTCCGGCCTGGTGGGTGCGGCTCCGGCGGCGGTTTACATCGAATCTGCGGCAGGTACGGCGGCGGGCGGTAAAACTGGCCTGACGGCAATCACCGTTGGCGTATTGTTCCTGCTGATCCTGTTCCTTTCTCCGCTCTCTTATCTGGTTCCTGCTTACGCCACCGCTCCGGCGCTGATGTATGTGGGCTTGCTGATGCTGAGCAACGTAGCAAAAATCGATTTCGCTGATTTCGTTGATGCTATGGCGGGCCTGATCACTGCGGTGTTCATCGTGCTGACCTGTAACATCGTTACCGGCATCATGATTGGTTTCGCCTCCCTGGTGATTGGCCGCATCGTATCGGGTGAGTGGCGCAAGCTGAACATCGGAACGGTGGTGATTGCAATCGCGCTTGTAGCCTTCTACGCAGGCGGCTGGGCCATTTAAGCTATCGTTATGTCGGATGACGCTATCGCTTATCCGACCTACGTAATGCAGCCCTTGTAGGGTGGATAAGCGTAAGCGTCATCCACCAGTAATTCGGGTGGGGGAGTTCAAACTTTCCCACCCTTCAAATCCCTCCCAAACACCTTAAATCTTTCCCTGTTTCCTTCCGGTGAACCCCTAAATAATTCGAGTTGCAGAAAGGCGACAAGACCGCAAGTCCCCAGGAGCATAGATAACTATGTGACTGGGGCGCGCGGATGCAGTCAACGCACCTGCAACTTGAAGTATGACGGGGGTAAAAAGTTGTTTTACTATTGGGTATAACAACATCCTGCAAAAAGGGTTTCACAAAACACCGCGACTAAGGAAAGCATGGAAATCTTCTTTACTATTCTCATCATGACCCTTGTGGTTTCGCTCTCTGGTGTGGCTACACGCATGCTGCCATTCCAGATCCCACTTCCGTTAATGCAAATTGCGATTGGGGCCTTGCTCGCCTGGCCGCACTTTGGATTACACGTCGATTTCAACCCGGAACTGTTCCTGGTGCTGTTTATTCCGCCGCTGCTATTTGCCGATGGCTGGAAAACGCCGACGCACGAATTCCTCAACCATGGGCGGGAAATTATCGGTCTGGCGTTGGTGCTGGTGCTGGTTACCGTCGTCGGTATTGGCTTTCTGATTTACTTCCTGGTGCCGGGCATTCCGCTCATTCCTGCGTTTGCGCTAGCGGCTGTGCTCTCGCCGACCGATGCCGTGGCACTTTCCGGCATTGTCGGAGAAGGGCGTATACCGAAGAAAATCATGGGGATTTTGCAGGGCGAAGCGTTAATGAACGACGCATCCGGCCTGGTATCGCTGAAAATGGCGGTCGCGGTAGCGGTGGGCACGATGGTGTTTACCGTCGGTGGCGCAACCGTAGAATTCTTCAAAGTGGCGATTGGCGGCCTGCTGGCGGGGATTGCCGTGAGCTGGCTGTATGGTAAATCACTGCGCCTGATGAGCCGCTGGAGCGGCGACGAACCGGCCACGCAAATCCTGCTGTTGCTGCTGTTGCCATTTGCTTCTTATCTGATTGCCGAACATATCGGCGTTTCCGGTATCCTGGCCGCGGTTGCCGCGGGTATGACCATTACCCGTTCTGGCGTGTTGCGCAGCGCACCACTGGCGATGCGCCTGCGTGCGAACAGCGTCTGGGCGATGCTAGAATTCGTGTTCAATGGCATGGTTTTCCTGATGCTGGGCCTGCAATTGCCGGGCATTCTGAAAACCTCTGTCGCGGCGGCAAATGCCGATCCGAACGTTGAATTATGGATGCTGTTTGTTGATGTCGGGCTTATCTATTTCGCGCTGATCGGCGTGCGTTTCTTATGGCTGTGGACCATGAAACGTATCAGCCTGCGCTTTATGAAAAAGCGCCCGCTGGAGTTCGGCAGCTACTCAACTCGCGAGCTTTGCATTGCGTCATTTGCTGGTGTGCGAGGGGCGATTACGCTTGCGGGTGTGCTCTCGATTCCGCTGCTGTTGGGCGACGGTACGCCTTTCCCGGCGCGTTACGAGCTTATCTTCCTCTCGGCGGGGGTGATTCTGTTCTCGTTGTTTGCGGGCGTTATCATGCTGCCGATTTTATTGCGTAACGTGGAAGTTCCCGATAAATCAATGGCGCGCCAGGAAGAACGTATCGCCAGGGCCGCCACGGCAGAAGTGGCGATTACCGCCATTGAGAAAATGGAAGAGCGTCTGCAAGCCGATGTGAACGAAAACATCGACGATCAGCTGCTAAAAGAGGTGAGTTCGCGGGTTATCGGCAACTTGCGCCGCCGGGCTGACGGGCGTAACGATGTGGAAAGCAGCGAGCTGGAAGAAAATCTTGAGCGACGCTTCCGCCTGGCGGCATTACGTTCCGAGCGCGCCGAGCTGTACCATTTACGCGCCACGCAGAAAATCAGTAACGAAACGCTGATGAAACTGCTGCACGATCTCGATTTGCTCGAAGCGTTACTGGTCGAGCAGCAGTAAGCGGCTATTCCTCTCCCTCTCCTGGGGGAGAGGGTTGGGGTGAGGGCGCTATGAACTGACCGGCCAAAACTCCTTACAGCACGCAATCCACGCCTGCGCACTGCGCGACATATAAACCCCTTCACGCCAAATCATTGCCAGTTGCCAGGTTAAATCGCTATTTAACGGCAGCCACATCAGCGTGTTTTTATCCAGCTTCTGACAAATAGTTTCCGGCAAAATGGCGATCCCCACGCCTGCCTGCACCATCGCAGCGAGGAAATCCCATTGCCCGCTGCGCACCGCAATGCGCGGCGTAAAACCGTGCTCGTGGAATAGCTGGATGAGCTGGCGGCTCAGGGCGAAATCTTCGTTATAGATAAGCAGGGGATGTGCGGCGAGCTCTATCGGGTCGATACTTTCGCGCTTCATCCACGGGCCGGAACGCGGAACCAGAACGCACAAGGGATTGTGCAGCAGAGGGAGCGAGGAGAACGTGTGTTCGTCATCAACGGGAAGTGCGGTCATGGCTAAATCCAGCTCGCCGTTGAGCACGGCTTGTTGCACTGTTAAGCCGCCAAATTCAGAAATTTTCAGCTCGACGCCGGGGTAGCGCTGGCGATAAAGGCTAATCGGCCCGGCCATAAGCATGCCCACCATGGGCGGAATACCGAGGCGCAGCACGCCTTTGTTCAGCTGGTTAATATCGCCAAGTTCGGCTTCTAACTGGCGAAACTCCGCCAGGATCGCCAAACCGCGCTGATAAACCACTTCGCCAGTATCCGTCATCAAGAGCTTACGGCCATCACGAATCAGCAGCGTACAACCCAGTTCATCTTCGAGATTACGCAGCATCTTGCTGATGGTCGGCTGAGTCACGAACATCTTCTGGGCAGCGCGAGTAAAACTTTGCTGGCGAACCACTTCAACAAAATAACGCAGCGTCCGGATGTCCATAACTATTCCTGTTGACTATACCTTTGATAATTTTAATTCATTTCTATCATTGAAGTGAGCTAACTATAATCGCTACCTCACATTTCTTTGGAGTGCCACTCTCATGGCCGTGGCGTTACGTGGTTTTACGCCTGTTCTTTTTCGCCGCATTCAGGTGCCGGTGCAAGTCGCGTTATATGCAGGGTTGTTTATTTTCGCCCAACAGCTAGTTGACTGGTGGCACTTGCCGCTGCCTGCAAACCTGGTCGGAATGCTGCTGTTACTGGCGCTGATTGTTTGCCGCGTGGTGCCGTTGAAATGGGTGCGAGCCGGTTCCCGCTGGTTGCTGGCAGAGATGCTGCTGTTCTTCGTGCCTGCCGTGGTTGCGGTGGTAAATTACGCCGAATTACTGATGGTCGATGGCTGGCGTATCTTCCTGGTTATCGCCATTAGTACCTTGCTGGTACTGAGCACCACCGCCCTGGTGGTGGATAAAGTCTACCGTTACGAACTGGCGCGTATTGCCCGCAGGCAGGCGAGTGGTGAGTAATTTCCAGTTAAGTATTCTTTGCCTGGTCGTCACGCTCGGCCTGTATTTTGCCAATAAAAAACTCTATCGCCGCTTTCGCAAATTGCCGTTAATGCCTTTGGTGTTAACGCCACTTTTGCTGGTGGCGATACTGATTTTTGGTCATATCTCTTATCAAAATTATATGGGCGAAGCGCACTGGCTGCTGTGGCTACTTGGCCCGGCGACCATCGCCTTTGCGGTACCTGTGTATGACAACTTGAATGTGATTAAGCGCCACTGGATGTCACTCTCCGCAGGCGTTATTACGGCGACAGTGGTGGCAGTCACCAGCTCGGTTTGGCTGGCACGTTTGTTTACCTTATCAGATGAAATTCAGCGCAGCCTGGCGGTGCGTTCTATTACCACGCCATTTGCGCTCGCCGCGGCCAAACCGCTCGGTGGGCAGCCGGAGCTGGTGGCGTTATTTGTCGTCGTGACGGGGGTATTTGGCATGGCGGTGGGCGACGTGCTGTTTTTGCGCCTCGCTATCCGTGAAGGAATGGCAAAAGGCGCGGGTTTTGGTGCCGCTTCGCACGGCGCAGGCACCGCACGTTCCTACGAGCTAGGCCCGCAGGAAGGTGTAGTCGCCAGTCTGGTGATGATGTTTTCCGGCGTAGTCATGGTGTTGATTGCACCATTGGTTGGTTGGCTCATGTTTTGATTACTTTTTTAACCGCGACACCAGTTCAAACTCCTTAAACTGCACCGGGCGCTGCTGCTGCATCGAAATATTCCCGGCGATTCCGGTCAGAATCGACATCGCTCCGGCGCGGTGATCGGCGGCTCGCTTCAGCGGGTCGTTGCCCGGCTCGCCAAATAAATCAGCCAGCATCGCGTTATCGCCCCCGCCATGGCCGCCTGCACCAATATTGAAATCGGCTTTATACGGTGCGGCAAACATCGGGAATACGGTGATATCGCAGCTTTCGAGGCTACCTTCGTTTTCGCGGTCGCCACCGGCATTCACGTACGACATTTCCACCAGTTTCATTTCAAGCCGCCCACGGCTGCCGTTGAACACCACATTCAGCCCTTCCCACGGCAAATACGCATTCAGCGAGTAAGTCATCTGCACCTGATTTTGGTATTTCACCAGCACCGATAGCGTGTCTTCGATAGTGATGCCGTCGCTAAAAACGCTCTGATCGCGGTAATAGTTATCCTCGTGTTCCGCATCCAGATACAGCGCTTTGAGCTGCTCGTTCTCTTCCATATGCAACGCGAACGGGTCATCTTTT
Organism: Buttiauxella sp. BIGb0471; assembly: GCF_024807715.1. Classification (NCBI taxonomy): domain Bacteria; kingdom Pseudomonadati; phylum Pseudomonadota; class Gammaproteobacteria; order Enterobacterales; family Enterobacteriaceae; genus Buttiauxella; species Buttiauxella sp. BIGb0471. The sequence continues at coordinate 8,613 of NZ_JANUEU010000010.1, read as the reverse complement.
GCGGCATCGAAACCGTGCGCGCGTGGGTAAAACTGCGAGATGCCTCGCATCTGCGCATTCTCTTTGCCATAAAAACGCAGCCCACCTTCCGCATAAACACGTTCCGGATAACTGTCCAGCCAGAAGTTCATCAGGTCGAAATGGTGAGTGGATTTATGTACCAGCAGGCCGCCGCTGTTGCGTTTCTCGCGGTGCCAGCGACGGAAATAATCCGCGCCGTGCTCGGTATTGAGCAGCCATTCGAAATGCACTGAAAACACCTCGCCAATAGTGTCGTTCATTAGCAATTCACGGATTTTGCTGTGATGGGGTGCGTAACGGTAATTAAAGGCGACACGCACCTGACGGCCCGTTTCTTCAATGGCATCGAGAATGCGCAGCGCACGCTTTTCATCAATGGTCATCGGTTTTTCGGTAATCACGTCGCAACCGGCATGCAGCGCCCGCACAATGTACTCGTCGTGCGTGCGATCCATGGTGGTGACAATGACAATATCCGGGCGTGTTTCATGAATCATGGTGTCGAAATCTGCCGCTTTCCAGGTGGAGGCGGGCGGGCTACCAGCATGACTCAAAAGCGTATTGGCATAATTCATTCGCGTCTGGTTGGTGTCGCAAAATGCGACCAGTTGCGCGTTATCTTTCCATTTACCGCTAATGGCTTCGATATATAACCCGGCACGTCCGCCGGTTCCTACCAGGGCATACTTTTTCATACAATCCTCGCCAGTTATTAAATAAAACATCGTTTCATTTATGAGCTACTGTAGCCCTCTGGAGCGGGATTGAAATGCTGGAAAGGCGAAAATGTGATCCCCGGCTCGAACGAACCGGGGAGAGTTAATGCTAATTAATGCGCACGACCTTGTTCAATGCCGATCCCGGTCTGGGAGCGGATGAACTGTGCACGGAATTTCTCACGTTCGAGATTGCCTTCAGGGCTGTTATCAGTCGCTGAGAATACCCAAATACCGACGAACGCCACCAGAATCGAGAACAGTGCCGGGTATTCGTACGGGAAGATTGCCGTTGCGTGGCCCAGAACCTGCACCCAAACCGTTGGGCCGAGGATCATCAGGATCACCGCTGTCAGCAAGCCAAGCCAGCCGCCAATCATCGCGCCACGCGTGGTCAGTTTCGACCAGTACATCGAGAGCAGAATAATTGGGAAGTTACAGCTCGCCGCAATCGAGAACGCCAGGCCGACCATGAAGGCGATGTTTTGTTTCTCGAACAAAATCCCCAGCAAGATAGCCACCACGCCCAGCACCAGAACAGTGATTTTGGACACTCTCAGCTCGTCGCGTTCAGAAGCCCCTTTGCGGAACACGTTGGCGTAAAGGTCGTGCGAAACAGCAGACGCACCCGCCAGCGTTAAACCGGCAACCACCGCAAGGATGGTGGCGAAGGCAACCGCCGAGATAAAGCCTAAGAACAAGCTGCCGCCTACTGCATCCGCGAGGTGAACCGCCGCCATGTTGTTGCCGCCAATCAACGCCCCTGCGGCATCTTTAAAGGCGGGGTTTGCACCGACCAACATGATGGCACCAAAGCCGATGATAAAGGTCAGGATGTAGAAATAACCCATGAAACCGGTAGCGTAGAGCACGCTTTTACGCGCTTCGCGAGCATCGCTGACCGTGAAGAAACGCATCAGAATGTGCGGCAAGCCCGCCGTACCAAACATCAAACCTAATCCCAGCGACAGCGCCGATATCGGGTCTTTTACCAACCCGCCAGGGCTCATGATTGCCACCCCTTTCGGGTGCACGGCAATCGCTTCGGCGAACAAATTGTTGAAGCTAAAGCCGACGTGTTTCATCACCATAAAGGCCATGAAACTTGCGCCGAACAGCAGCAATACGGCTTTGATGATTTGTACCCAGGTGGTGGCTAACATGCCGCCGAACAGGACGTACATCACCATCAACACGCCGACCAGCACCACCGCGACGTGGTAGTTCAGGCCAAACAGCAGCTCGATAAGTTTGCCTGCGCCAACCATCTGAGCAATCAGATACAGGGCGACAACCACCAGAGAACCGCAGGCCGAAAGAATACGGATTGGCCCTTGTTTTAAGCGATAAGAAGCGACGTCGGCAAAGGTATATTTGCCGAGGTTACGTAAGCGTTCGGCAATCAGGAACAGGATAATTGGCCAGCCGACCAAAAAGCCCAGGGAGTAAATCAGGCCGTCGTAGCCGGAGGTAAATACCAGCGCCGAAATACCAAGGAACGATGCGGCAGACATATAGTCGCCCGCAATCGCCAGGCCATTCTGAAAGCCGGTAATATTGCCACCCGCAGTGTAATAATCGCTACGGGTACGGGTGCGTTTCGAGGCCCAATAAGTGATGCCCAGGGTGAACGCGACGAACACAATAAACATGATAATCGCCTGCCAGTTGGTCGGCTGGCGTTGCACAGCCCCCGTAATGGCATCCGCGGCAAACGCAGAGGCTGGCAGGCTTAACAGCGGTGCGGCAGCAAGGCCGAGAAGACGTTTCATGATACTTTCACCTCGCGCAGCACAGCGTTATTCAGACGGTCAAATTCACCGTTCGCCCGCCAGACATAAACGCCCGTGAGGAAGAATGAAATCAGAATCACGCCGACACCAATCGGAATGCCGCGTGTGACGGTGGTGCCTTCGTGCAAAGGCGTACCCAACCAGCCAGGGGCAAAGGCAATGAGCAGGATAAAGCTGATATAAATCACCAGCATGATGATGGACAAAATGGTGGCAAACCGTTGCCGTTTAGCGACTAACTCCCTGAAATGCGCACTGTCTTCTATCCGTTGATAAAGTTGTTCACTCATCACAGATCTCTCCAGAGGTAAGGGGGTGGTTTTATTTTTTTGGCTCCTTCTCCTGAGGGAGAAGGTTGGGATGAGGGCATATCACCATGAAACAACCCTCACCCAGCCCTCTCCCTGAGGGAGAGGGGGAAAAGACTAAGGCATGGTAATAGATTGTTTTTCTTCCAGTAACTTCTCAACAACGCCCGGATCGGCAAGCGTTGAAGTATCACCAAAGTTACTGGTATCTCCGGCGGCAATTTTGCGCAAAATGCGACGCATAATTTTGCCGGAGCGGGTTTTCGGTAGTGAATCTGTCCAGTGCAAAATATCCGGCGTGGCAAGCGGGCCAATCTCTTTACGCACCCAATTGCGCACTTCGGTATACAGCTCAGGCGTCGGCTCTTCGCCGTGATTGAGCGTCACGTATGCGTAAATCGCCTGGCCTTTAATGTTATGCGGAATGCCGACCACTGCCGCTTCGGCTACTTTCGGATGCGACACCAGCGCCGACTCGATTTCTGCGGTGCCCAGACGGTGGCCGGACACGTTCAGCACGTCATCCACACGCCCGGTAATCCAGTAGTAACCGTCTTCGTCACGGCGTGCGCCGTCACCGCTGAAATACATATTTTTGAAGGTCGAGAAATAGGTTTGCTCGAAACGTTCGTGGTCGCCAAACAGCGTGCGCGCCTGGCCCGGCCATGAATCGGTGATCACCAGGTTACCTTCGGTCGCCCCCTGTTGCGGATTACCTTCGTTATCCACCAGTGCAGGCTGCACGCCGAAGAACGGGCGCGTGGCGGAACCGGCTTTCAGCTCGGTCGCGCCTGGAATCGGGGTGATCATGAAGCCGCCGGTTTCGGTCTGCCACCAGGTGTCCACCACCGGGCATTTCTCGTTACCGATTTTCTTCCAGTACCATTCCCACGCTTCCGGGTTGATAGGTTCGCCTACCGAACCCAAAATGCGCAGCGACGAACGGTCGGTGTTTTCAACGGCTTTATCACCTTCAGCCATCAGCGCACGAATCGCGGTTGGTGCGGTGTAGAGAATATTCACCTTATGCTTATCAACGACTTGCGCCATGCGGTTTGGTGCAGGCCAGTTTGGCACGCCTTCGAACATCAGGGTGATCGCACCACACGCCAGCGGGCCGTAGAGCAGATAGCTGTGTCCGGTGACCCAACCCACGTCGGCGGTGCACCAGTACACGTCGCCCGGATGGTAATCAAAGACATATTTAAAGGTGGTTGCGGCATAAACCAGATACCCGCCGGTGGTGTGCAGCACGCCTTTTGGCTTGCCGGTTGAACCGGAGGTGTAAAGGATGAAAAGTGGATCTTCGGCGTTCACTTCGACTGGCTGGTGGTGAGCACTGGCTTTCTCAACCAGTTCGTTCCACCACAGGTCGCGGCCTTCGTGCCATTCGATATTACCGCCGGTACGTTTAAGCACGACAACGTGTTCGACAGTTTTGACGCCTGGGTTTTTCAGCGCGTCATCGACGTTTTTCTTCAGCGGAATGGAGCGCCCGGCACGAATGCCTTCGTCGGCGGTAATCACCAGTTTAGAGCTGGAGTCGATGATGCGCCCGGCAACGGCTTCCGGTGAGAAGCCACCGAATATTACGGAATGCACCGCGCCGATTCGTGCGCAAGCCAGCATCGCAACGGCGGCTTCCGGCACCATCGGCATATAAATCGCCACCACATCGCCTTTCTTGATGCCCAGTTCCACCAGAGTATTGGCGAAACGGCACACTTCGCGATGCAGTTCACGGTAGGTAATGGTTTTACTCTGGGTGGCATCGTCACCTTCCCAGATGATGGCGGTTTGATCACCCCTTTCTTTCAGGTGTCTGTCCAGGCAGTTGGCGGCCAGGTTTAGCGTGCCGTCTTCATACCATTTGATTGAGACGTTTCCCGGTGCGAAAGAGGTGTTTTTCACCTTCTGATAAGGCTTGATCCAATCGAGGATCTTCCCTTGTTCGCCCCAAAATGCGTCTGGATCATGTACCGAATGTTGGTACATGGATTGGTATTGCTCCGGGTTTATCAGGCAGTTGTCCGCAATATTTGCGGGAATGGCGTGTTTATGTATTTGGCTCATGCTTTTTTTCTCCTTTTAGGATGTTAATAATATGTCACATAAACGTTAATCGCAGAGTGCCTGGGAAGCTTTGTTTATTATTTGGGCGACAGATCACGCATTAATTAAATGGTTGAAAATTTAATCAATAAATCCTGTGAGGCGAGGGGCAAAAGGCAAAAAAAAGAGCTGCCAATTGGCAGCTCTCGGGCGTGTTTCCTGGGGATTATTAACCCGCCGCGCTTTCGCGCAAACTGGCTTTTAACTTGCTGTATTCGTCAATCACATACTGTTCGGCAGCTTTCTGATCGGCGATAGGCTCGACGCGCACGGCGCAGTATTTATACTCCGGCGTTTTGGTAATCGGGCTGAGGTTTTCAGTCACCAGCTCGTTACACGCGCCAATCCACCACTGATACGTCATGTAAACGGCACCCTTATTAGGACGCTCGCTCACATTCGCCCGTGTGATAACTCGGCCTTTGCGTGAATTCACCCACACCAGCGCTTCATCTTCGATACCCAAACGCGCGGCATCGTCGATGTGGATTTGCGCATAGCCTGGTTCATCTGCCAGAGCTGCCAATGCCGCACAGTTGCCGGTCATCGAACGGCAAGAGTAATGGCCGACTTCACGCACCGTGGAAAGTACCATCGGGTACTCTTCGGTGACTTTGTCGATTGGCGGCGCCCAGTCGCAGGTAAAGAACTCGCCCAGGCCGTTTGCACGGTCGAACTTACCGTCGTACAAGAACGACGTACCCTGGTCGCTTTCAGCAACATCGCGGCAAGGCCACTGGATATAACCCAGCTCGCCCATTTTCTCGTAAGTGGCACCGTAGAAATCAGGGCACAGACCACGCAACTCATCCCAAATTTCCTGGGTGTTGTTGTAGTGCATCGGGTAGCCCATACGGGTGGCGATTTCACTGATAATCTGCCAGTCCGTTTTCAAGTCCCACTTCGGTTCTACCGCTTTAAAGAAGCGCTGGAAACCACGGTCAGCGGCGGTATAAACGCCTTCATGTTCGCCCCACGAAGTGGACGGCAAAATCACATCGGCGGCAGCCGCGGTTTTGGTCATGAAGATGTCTTGTACAATCACCAGCTCGAGTTCTTCAAATGCTTTGCGAACAGCTGAAAGCTCCGCATCGGTTTGAAGCGGATCTTCGCCCATGATGTACGCCGCATACACTTCGCCATGCGCCACACGGTGCGGCAGTTCGCTGATGCGATAGCCAGTGTGAGCAGGCAGCGATGGCACGCCCCATGCTTTCGCAAACTTCTCACGGCTGAAATCATCTTTAACGTACTGATAGCCAGGATAGGTATCCGGCAGCGCGCCCATATCGCAGGCACCCTGAACGTTGTTTTGACCACGAACCGGGTTAACACCGACGTTCGGTTTACCCAGGTTGCCAGTCATCAGCGCAAGGCTTGTCAGCGAGCGAACAGTTTCCACGCCCTGATAGAACTGGGTCACGCCCATGCCCCACAGAATCGTGGCGGTTTTCGCCTTCGCATACATGCGTGCTGCGCTGCGAATTTCCGCCGCAGTAACGCCAGTAATTTCTTCAACAGATTCAGGCGTGTAGCCAGCAACAATTTTGCGATACTCGTCGAAACCTTCGGTACGTTCGGCCACGAATGACTGGTCGTACAGGTTTTCTTCGATAATCACATGCCCAATTGCGTTAAGCAGGGCGATGTTAGAACCATTTCTTAACTGCAAATGCATATCAGCGATGCGCGCGGTTTCGATTTTACGCGGATCGACAACAATGATTTGCGCCCCTTTTTGCTTCGCGCGAATCACGCGGTTAGCAACGATAGGGTGTGAATCTGCCGGGTTATACCCGAACACAAACACTAAATCGGTATCCTCAATCTCGACGATTGAGTTGCTCATAGCGCCGTTACCGACCGATTGGTGCAGACCTGCAACCGATGGGCCGTGTCAGACGCGTGCGCAGCAATCGACGTTATTAGTACCAATAACGGCGCGCGCAAATTTCTGCATTACATAGTTAGTTTCGTTGCCTGTCCCACGGGAAGAACCGGTGGTCATGATGGCATCGGAGCCGTGTTTCGCTTTGATTTCACTCAGACGGGTGCTGACGTAGTTCAGCGCTTCATCCCAGGAAACATTTTCGAGTTTGCCGCCTTTCTGGCGACGAATCATCGGAGATTTCAGGCGTGGAGTGAGGATTTTAGTATCGTTAATAAAATCCCAGCCGTAGTAACCCTTCAGGCATAAATCGCCCTGGTTAGTTTTACCCTGAGCCGCTTCCGCCTTGACGACTTTGCCGTTATCGACCACGAGGTTGATTTTGCAACCTGAGGCACAATAGGGGCAAACCGTGACGACTTTTTTCATCAGTGTTGCTCCAGTCAATATTACTTACCTTGCAGCTCTCTATGCATTATCTATGCCACATAGAAAGAGTGGGAATTACAGGCATCTTACGGCGATAAAAGCAGCAAAACCCTGACGAAAAACAGGACATCGTCAAAAGTGACGTGTCGACCACCACGGGGTTTGTGACACTGGTTGAAAATTCGGCACGGTCTGTTGGGATTTATGCGGTACTCCATCAACAATCACCCACACTTATAATTTCCTAATGCATCCATCGCGGAGTACAACCATGAAACCTGCAATTTTGCTGGTGGATGACGATCTGGCAATCTGTGACGTACTGCGAGACGTGCTAAACGAACACGTTTTTGAGGTGCGGGTCTGCCACACCGGAAATGAAGCGCTGACTGCGATCGCGCAGTTTCCAGAAATTGCGCTGGTGCTGCTGGATATGATTTTGCCGGATATTAACGGACTGCTGGTGCTGCAACAGATTCAGCGCCAGCGGCCAGATTTGCCGGTGGTGATGCTGACAGGTTTGGGTAGCGAATCTGACGTGGTGGTCGGGCTTGAAATGGGCGCGGATGATTACATCGGCAAACCGTTTAACCCGCGTGTGGTGGTGGCGCGAGTGAAAGCTGTGCTGCGGCGTTCCGGCGCATTAGCGATAGAAACCCCGACAACCAAAACCAACGGCCTGCATTTCAATGGCTGGCGACTCGATACCGGGCGTTGCCAGCTATTCAATTGTGCGCATGAACAAGTTGATCTCACCCAAGGCGAATACGGCCTGCTGCTGGCCCTGGTACAAAACGCCCGCAAAGTGTTATCGCGTGAGAGATTACTGGAACTGACCCACAGCGAAAGCCTGGAAGTGTTCGACAGAACGATAGATGTGCTGATTATGCGCCTGCGTAAAAAAATAGAACCGAACCCACATCAGCCAGCATTAATCAGAACTATTCGCGGTGTGGGATATGTATTTTCGGCTGATGTTATTCAGGCGGAAAATAATGCGGCGTAATATCCTGGGATATTTATTCTAATATATACTCTAAATAATTCGAGTTGCAGCAAGGCGGCAACTGAGCAAATCCCCAGGAGCTTACTAAAGTAAGTGACTGGGGGGCGCGAAGGCAGCCAACGCCGCTGCGGCTTGAATTATGACGAGTATAAAGATGACAACTGTCTTTGTTGGCTGATGCCTTTTTACTCCTTGCCTTGCGGCGAGTAAGAGGCTAACCTCAACTTGTTCAGGGTTGAGGGCAAGCCTCGGGTTGTACTGACCCCATTTAGTTGGACAGTTAAACACAAGGCTCATAGGTCTGAGTTCGATATTCAATTGGACTCAGACCTTTTAATTT
>NZ_JANUEU010000009.1:0-82426 GCF_024807715.1 Buttiauxella sp. BIGb0471 | reverse complement strand
TTATTTTCGCTTTTCATCTGGCTGACGGGCCGGTTTGTAAGCCGTTGTGCCGTGTCAGTGGAGGCGCAGTATAGGGATTTTCAGGAAGCTGACAAGTGTTTATTGCAAAAAAATGACTGAGCGCCTCTTTTTTCGACAAAACGACCATTTTCGACATTATTTGCGGTTTAAATGGGCTATCTCTTGCGCGAAACGTGCCACCTGAGGCCAATCTGTATAAACAACTTCTTTACTAATATCTGTTTCGCCGCCGGTCATCTTCATAATTAAGCGAATCATCACGCGATCGTACCAACGATAGCGCGGATAACGCAGCGCGCCAGCAAACACCGCGCAGTGTTTTGGCTGCCAGGGGGACGTCAGCAAGAACTTGCGTGTATAAGAGTTGGTTTGCGGGGAGCGCTTCTCTGGTTTACGCGCCACCAGGTTCACAGAAAAGAAAGCACTGGGAATCTTATTCAACGCTTGCTGATGCTTCTTCACGAAAGCAGCCACTGAAGAATGGAAATGCCCGTAACGAATAGAAGCACCAATCACTACACGTTCGTAATTGCCCCAGGCAATTACGCCACTGCGATGCAAGTTAACCACATCACTCTCAACACCCAGCTCTTTCAACTCAGATGCTATATAAGAAGCAATCTCGCGAGTTTGACCATCACGGGTCGAAAACAGAATTAAAGTTCTCACTACAGGCTCCGGTTACTCTCGCCAGAAAGTTGGCGTAAACAATACAAGTAAAGTGAACACTTCAAGACGACCAAACAGCATGTTAGCGATCAGTATCCATTTCGCCACAGGATTCATGCTGGCAAAGTTGTCTGCCACGACCCCCAAACCTGGGCCAAGGTTATTCAGCGTAGCCGCCACGGAAGCAAAAGCTGAGAAGTCATCCACGCCCGTCGCAATAATCGCCAGCATACTAACGATGAAGACCAATGCATAAGCAGAGAAGAATCCCCACACTGCTTCAAGAATACGTTCGGGTAGCGCACGGTTGCCGAGCTTGATGCTATATACCGCATTTGGGTGCACGAGGCGCTTCAGCTCGCGGTTCCCCTGCTTGAATAACAGCAGAATACGAATGACCTTCAGGCCGCCACCCGTTGAACCCGCGCAACCCCCTATAAAAGCAGAACACAGCAACAACACCGGTAAGAATAGAGGCCAACGCGCGATACTGTCGGTTGTGAACCCGGCGGTCGTCGCCATCGAGACAACCTGAAAGAATGCCTGATTCAGCGTTAACAGTGCCGTCTGGTAAGTATTATGGAACCACAATACCAGGGTACAAATAGCCACCAGCGTAAGTTGTACGCCAATGAACATACGGAATTCAGGGTCGCGCCAATAAACTTTTAAATTACGCCCGCTTAGTAAAGAGAAGTGCAAACCGTAGTTACACCCGGAAATCAGCAGGAAGATGGCGATAATTGTATTAATGGTGGGACTATCAAAATAACCAATGCTGGCGTCATGAGTGGAAAACCCCCCAATCGCGATAGTCGCAAAACTATGGCCAATTGCATCAAACGCCGGCATGCCCGCAAACCAAAGTGCCAGAGCGCATGCAACGGTTAACAAGACATAGATGAGCCATAGGGTTTTTGCAGTATCCGCGATACGCGGGCGCATTTTATTATCTTTAAGTGGCCCCGGCATTTCAGCGCGATATAACTGCATCCCACCCACGCCCAGAATTGGCAAAATGGCTACAGCGAGAACAATGATCCCCATACCGCCAAACCACTGCAGCATTTGCCGATAAAACAAAATGGCGTGAGGAAGCGTATCGAGCCCGACTAGCGTCGTCGCCCCGGTAGTGGTTAAGCCCGAGAACGATTCAAAGAATGCATCGGTAATAGTCAGATTCGGTTGTTCGGCGAAGATAAAAGGCAATGCCCCCACGCTCCCCAGCACCGTCCAGAAGAGTACGACGATCAGGAATCCTTCTCGCGGTTTCAGCTCACTTTTTTGCCGCCTGTTAGGCCACCACAAAAAAGAACCAATGAGTAACGCTGCGAAGAAAGTCTGGGTGAAAGCTCGGCCAGCACCATCGCGATAAATTAAAGCTACCAACCCGGGAATAATCATGGTCACAGAAAATAAAATGACTAACAGACCAACGATTCGGGTTATGGCGCGAAAATGCATTTCAGCCGCTTCCTTAACTATCAAAAAAATAACGAGAGGGAATTATTATTCAGCCGGCAATAAATGCAATGCACCGCGGCCAAAATCAGCAAGTCTGACTGAAAAGTCAGCGAGTTTTGCGGGCGGCAACGCCACACGTAATAATACAGATGCCTGAAAATCACTTTGTACCAGAATGCCATCGAACTGCTTAAGCAATGTTTCGATTCCCGCAAGCTGCGCATAATCACACTGCAAAGTATATTCGGTTAACGGAACTTTGAGCACCGTAGACAATTGATTTAACGCCGCCTGCACGCCGCCGCCATAAGCTTTTACCAGGCCGCCCGTTCCAAGCTTAATACCACCAGAGTAACGCACGACGACAGCGGTGATTTCACCAACACCACTTCCCATAAGCTGGGCAAGCATTGGCTTACCGGCTGTGCCTGCTGGCTCACCATCATCAGAAAAGCCTAATTGCTGTGAGTCATCAGGCGCACCAGCGACCCAAGCCCAGCAATGATGCCGGGCATCCGGATGTTCAGAACGCACGTGTTCAAGAAACGCTTTCGCCTCTATTACGCCAGTCGTATGCGCGACCAGCGTAATAAAGCGACTCTTCTTGATTTCCTCAGCGACCGTGACGGACTCAGCAGGAATCAGCCAGCTATCCATTACGCCAGTTTCAAATCACGCGTCATGTTTTCAACACTGTTTTCGTAAACAATCACGTTGTCTTCAATGCGAACGCCACCGAAAGGTTTCATTGCTTCAATGCGCTGCCAATCGAAGTGTTTGCTGTACTGGCCTTCGCGCCACGGTGCGAGTAACGACTCAATGAAGTAAATGCCCGGCTCGATAGTCAGAACCATACGCGGCTCCAGAATACGCGTGCAGCGCAGATACGGATATTGAGAAGGCGCAGCCATGTGCGTCCCGGTGTCATCCTGCATGAAGCCAGCGACATCATGAACCTGCAAACCCAGCGGGTGACCCAGACCGTGTGGCATAAATGGCCCAGTAATACCGGTTTCCACCATCGCTTCTTCGCTAATACCAGTTACTAGCTTATGGCGGTTCAGCAGCTTCGCAATACGTTGATGGAACTGAATATGGTAATCGGTGTAACGCACACCCGCTTTCAGGGTGTCAATTAACGCCAGTTGTTCGGCATTAACGTCTTTCACCAATTGAGCATAATCATTGTCACTATTAGCCGACCAGGTACGCGTTAAATCAGCCGCATAGCCGTTATATTCCGCGCCAGCATCTAACAGGAAACTGCGCATTTCAGCAGGAGCACGATTATCTAATTTGGTGTAGTGCAGAACTGCCGCGTGCTCGTTGAGCGCCACAATATTGCCGTAAGGCACATCGGTATCGCGGTGCCCGGTTGCGGTCAAATAAGCCAGGTTGATATCAAACTCGCTCATTCCAGACAAGAAGGCTTCATGTGCAGCCTGATGGCCAACTACTGCGGTTTTCTGCGCTTCACGCATACACGCCAGCTCGTAGTCAGTTTTATAAGAGCGATGATAATGCAGATAATCAATCACTCCTTTCGGGTTGATGTTAGCACCCTGAATTTCAAGCTGAATGGCACGTTCTGGCACCGGCCCGATATAACCGATATTGCCACGCGCAGCAGGCAACTGGCTGCCAATGCCGTCTGCTTTTGGCAAAGCAATCACTTCAATTTCGTCAGTCCAGAAGGATTCTGGCAGCGGTTCAACGTTGTGCCAGTAATCAACCGGCAGGTAAAACCACAGTTTCGGTTTGTTCACGCCATCCACCAGCAGCCAGCAGTTTGGCACTTGTGTCACCGGAACCCAGGCTTTGAATTGTGGGTTAACTTTGAACGGATACGGATGATCATCGAGGAAGACGTTGACTAGCTCGCCCGAGTGAATCAACAGCGCGTCGAGATTAAAACGCGCCAGAACATTGCGGGTACGCTCCTGCAAAGTTGCCACATGATCTTTATAAAGTGAGGCCAGTGAATCCATAATTTACCCTTCTGTTTTTTTCATAAACTGAACGCCACGCATCTTAGCACACCGTAAAGTTTGCGAACTTATTTCCAGTGGCTGTGATCATCTTTGCAAATATTTAAAGAGTTATTTGCATTTCATTAACATCAATTCCACACTCCTCTCCATCTGGTACGACCAGATCCCATTGCTGGATTCAGGAGACTGACATGCTCTACCAAGGTGAAACCTTACATCTCGACTGGCTGGAAGATGGCATCGCAGAACTGGTATTTGATGCGCCCGGCTCAGTGAACAAACTCGACACCGCGACCGTAGCGAGCCTCGGCCAGGCGCTGGATGTACTGGAAAAGCAGCCAGGTCTGAAAGGCCTGTTGCTCAGTTCCAATAAAGCCGCGTTTATCGTTGGCGCTGATATTACCGAATTCCTGTCGCTGTTCCTGGTTCCAGCGGAGCAACTGACACACTGGCTGCAATTTGCCAACAGCGTCTTCAATCGGCTGGAAGATTTACCCGTCCCAACCATTGCTGCGGTAAATGGTTACGCACTTGGCGGCGGCTGCGAATGTGTGCTAGCAACAGATTACCGCCTGGCCACACCAGATACCCGCATCGGCCTGCCGGAAACCAAACTCGGCATCATGCCTGGTTTCGGTGGATCTGTGCGTTTACCTCGTTTGCTGGGTGCTGATAGCGCACTGGAAATTATCACCGCCGGGAAAGATGTTGGTGCCGTTGAAGCACAAAAACTCGGTTTAGTTGATGGTGTCGTTAAAACTGAAAAACTGCGCGATGGCGCACTGGCAATACTGCGCCAGGCGATTAATGGCGATCTGGACTGGAAAGCCAAACGCGCACCAAAACTGCAGCCTTTGAAGCTGAGCAAAATCGAAGCCACCATGAGCTTCACTATTGCCAAAAGCATGGTGATGCAGATTGCCGGTAAACACTACCCTGCTCCGATGACGGCAGTCAAAACCATCGAAGCCGCGGCACGTCTGGGCCGTGACGAAGCATTACAACTGGAGACTCAAAGTTTCGTGCCGTTGGCGCGTTCTAATGAGGCCCGTGCGCTGGTCGGGATTTTCCTCAACGACCAATACATAAAAGGTCAGGCGAAGAAGCTGACCAAAAATACCGAAACCCCGAAACAGGCAGCCGTTCTTGGTGCCGGGATCATGGGCGGCGGCATTGCTTACCAGTCGGCCTGGAAAGGCGTACCGGTATTAATGAAGGATATTAACGAGAAGTCGCTGGAACTAGGCATTAACGAAGCCAGCAAGCTGCTCAACAAACAGCTGGAACGCGGCAAAATTGACGGCATGAAACTGGCGGGTGTGATTGCCACCATTCATCCAACACTCGATTACGCCGGTTTTGAGCGTGTCGATGTGGTAGTTGAAGCAGTGGTAGAAAATCCGAAAGTGAAGAAAGCCGTTCTGGCAGAAGTGGAAGATAAAGTGCGCCCGGATACCGTTCTGGCGTCGAACACCTCGACCATTCCGATTGGCGAGTTGGCAAATAGCCTGAAGCGCCCGGAAAACTTCTGCGGTATGCACTTCTTTAACCCGGTGCATCGCATGCCGTTAGTGGAAGTGATTCGCGGCGAGAAAACCTCTGAGCAAACTATCGCGAAGGTCGTCGCTTGGGCGAGCAAAATGGGCAAAACGCCAATCGTGGTGAACGACTGCCCAGGTTTCTTCGTCAACCGCGTGCTGTTCCCGTACTTTGCAGGCTTTAGCCAGTTGATGCGCGACGGTGCCGATTTCCGTCAAATCGACAAAGTAATGGAAAAACAGTTCGGCTGGCCAATGGGTCCGGCGTATCTGCTCGACGTTGTCGGCATTGATACCGCGCACCACGCGCAGGCCGTTATGGCTGCCGGTTTCCCACAGCGTATGCAGAAAGATTATCGCGATGCCGTTGATGCGATGTTTGACGCAGGCCGTTATGGCCAGAAAACCCAGCAGGGTTTCTATCGCTACAAACAAGATAGCAAAGGCAAACCGCGCAAAGAGCAGGATGAAGCGACTGACGGCCTGCTGGCTGATGTCAGCAAACCACGCCACGACTTCAGCGACGAGGAAATCATCGCCCGCATGATGATCCCAATGGTCAACGAAGTGGTTCGTTGCCTGGAAGAAGGCATTATCGCCAGCCCGGCAGAAGCAGATATGGCACTGGTTTACGGTCTGGGTTTCCCTCCATTCCACGGTGGCGCATTCCGCTGGTTAGACACCATCGGCAGTGCGAAATATCTCGATATGGCGCAACAGTACGAACATCTTGGCCCACTCTATCAGGTGCCGGACGGTCTGCGTACAAAAGCGTCCCGTAACGAGCCGTACTATCCACCGGTTGAGCCAGCGCGCCCAGCCAGTGACCTGAAAAGTGCCTGAGGAGTGATTATGGAAAAGGTTGTAATTGTTGATGCCATCCGCACCCCGATGGGCCGTTCAAAAGGCGGTGCGTTTCGCAATTTGCGTGCAGAAGATTTATCAGCCCATTTGATGCGTGGAATTTTGTCGCGCAACCCGGCATTAGAAGCCGCTGCGCTGGATGACATTTACTGGGGTTGCGTGCAGCAGACGCTAGAGCAAGGTTTCAATATTGCGCGTAACGCCTCGCTGCTGGCGGAGATCCCACATTCAGTTCCAGCTGTTACGGTAAACCGCTTATGTGGATCATCCATGCAGGCACTGCATGATGCTGCTCGTATGATTCAGACCGGTGATGCACATGCTTGCCTGATTGGTGGCGTGGAACACATGGGCCATGTGCCGATGAACCACGGCGTGGATTTCCATCCGGGCCTGAGCCGCAACGTCGCCAAAGCCGCAGGCATGATGGGTTTAACCGCTGAAATGCTATCGCGTATGCATGGGATTAGCCGTGAAATGCAGGATCAGTTTGCCGCACGTTCACACCAGCGCGCATGGGCTGCTACCGAAGCAGGTCATTTCAAAAATGAAATCCTGCCAATCGGCGGCCATGACGCAGACGGCGTGCTTAAGCGTTTTGATTATGATGAAGTGATTCGCCCGGAAACGACTGTTGAAGGTCTTGCGGCGCTGAAACCGGCATTTGACCCGGTCAACGGTACCGTTACGGCGGGCAGTTCTTCTGCACTTTCCGATGGCGCATCAGCGATGTTATTGATGAGCGAAACACGGGCCAAAGAACTCGGCCTAAAGATTCGCGCATACGTCCGCTCAATGGCCGTTGTTGGCTGTGATCCTTCCATTATGGGCTACGGTCCGGTTCCAGCATCACAACTGGCGTTGAAAAAAGCGGGCCTGACTGCCGCCAATATCGACCTGTTTGAGATGAACGAAGCGTTCGCCGCGCAGATCCTGCCATGTATTAAAGATCTGGGTTTGATGGATAAGATCGACGAGAAGATTAACCTGAATGGCGGTGCGATTGCGTTGGGCCACCCGCTGGGTTGCTCAGGTACACGCATTAGCACCACGCTGTTAAATCTGATGGAACGTCGCGATGCGCAGTTTGGCCTCGCCACCATGTGCATCGGATTAGGTCAAGGTATTGCCACTGTTATTGAACGCGTTTAAGTCGTTTTCTTTGTGATTTTTTCAAAAAGTTTAGTTGCCGTTTTTCCCGCCCGTCAGGGGCGGGTTTTTTATTGCATCAGATAAACGAGAACGCATCACCAAACATACGATCAACCTGCGCACTACGTTCATTACAGAACAAGTCGCGAGCAATTTTCGCCATTTCAAAGCGTCCAGCAATATAGATGTCGTGTCCGGCAAGCGTTCCGTAATCCTGCATCACGGCAGTTAAAACCGTGCCCGTACGTCCACGCCAACCCTCTTCCGGCTGTTCAACAACCGCCTCAACGCGCAGGTTTGGATGAACCACAGACAACGCTTCTAATTCTGACAGGTCATAAAGATGCTTATCTTCACGGCCACCCCAGTAAATCGCGATTTCACGTTGTGGGTTACGCGCCAGCGCCGTCAGCAAAATAGAACGGACGTATGAGAAACCGGTGCCGCCTGCAATCAGAATCAGCGGGCGATCTTCGTCATCACGCAACCAGGCATCGCCGTGCGGGATATCAACGACGATTTCTTTCTCTTTGAGAATTCGGTCCATCACGGCCATGGCGTACAGATTGATCTCTGAAGCGCCAATATGCAGCTCGATAAACTCATGGTCGCTCGGCGTGGATGCCATGGAGAACGGACGTTTGTCGCGCTCATCCATCACCACCATCAAATACTGCCCGGCCTGAAAGGAGAATTTCGCTTCCGGCAGTAATCGAACGCGATATACCGTGTCAGTTATCGCTTCTACCGAGGTCACTTTACAGCTTAAGGTTGTCATGCTTCCCCTCTGTCGGGTCAATAATGCAAAACGGTAAAATCCGCCGCTCAGGCGTTTTTACTGTCGTCGAAAATAGCCAGTTCGTCCCAGATTGCATCAATACGCGCACATACTTCTGCATCTTTCTTAATAGGACGACCCCACTCACGTTGGGTTTCCCCCGGCCATTTATTGGTGGCATCCAGTCCCATTTTTGAACCAAGACCGGAAACCGGCGAGGCAAAATCCAGGTAATCAATCGGCGTGTTCTCTACCAGAACGGTATCACGTGCCGGATCCATACGCGTGGTGATGGCCCAAATCACATCGTTCCAGTCACGCGCGTTAACATCGTCATCACATACGATGACAAACTTGGTGTACATAAACTGCCGCAAGAAAGACCAGACGCCCATCATCACGCGTTTAGCATGGCCCGCATATTGTTTCTTAATCGTCACTACCGCGAGGCGATAGGAGCAGCCTTCCGGCGGCAGATAAAAATCGACAATCTCCGGAAATTGCTTCTGCAAAATCGGCACAAACACTTCATTGAGTGCCACGCCCAGGACGGCAGGTTCATCCGGTGGGCGTCCGGTATAAGTTGAATGGTAAATCGGATTCTGGCGCTGAGTAATATGCGTCACGGTAAATACCGGGAAGTCATCTACTTCATTGTAGTAGCCAGTATGGTCACCATATGGTCCTTCTGGCGCCATTTCGCCCGGCTCGATATACCCTTCCAGCACAATTTCAGCGCTGGCAGGCACTTCGAGATCGTTAGAAATACATTTCACAACTTCAGTTTTGGTTCCACGCAGCAAACCAGCAAAGGCATATTCAGAAAGCGTATCGGGTACTGGGGTGACTGCACCAAGAATTGTTGCCGGGTCAGCGCCTAATGCTACAGAAACCGGGAAGCGCTCACCGGGATGCTCCGCACACCATTCCTGGAAATCCAGCGCGCCGCCACGATGTGACAACCAACGCATAATCAGTTTGTTTTTACCGATAAGTTGCTGGCGATAAATGCCCAAATTCTGGCGCTCTTTATGTGGACCACGCGTTACCGTTAAACCCCAGGTAATCAGCGGCGCGGCATCTTCCGGCCAGCATTGCATGATTGGGATGCGCGTCAAATCGACTTCATCCCCTTCAAAGATTTGCTCCTGACAAGGGGCATTACGCAGCCGTTTGGTCGGCATATTCAGGACTTGCTTGAACTGAGGAAGTTTATCGAATAAATCGCGGAAGCCTTTTGGTGGCTCAGGCTCTTTCAGGAAGGCCAGTAACTTACCGACTTCGCGCAGTGCAGAAACATCTTCCTGCCCCATTCCCATCGCGACACGCTTCGGCGTACCAAACAGGTTGCACAGCACCGGCATATCGTACCCTTTTGGGTTTTCAAACAGCAGTGCGGGGCCATTGGCGCGCAAAGTACGATCGGCAATTTCAGTCATTTCCAGGTAAGGATCGACTGGCATCGCGATACGCTTGAGTTCGCCGCGTTGTTCGAGTAGTTCCAGAAAGTCGCGTAGGTCGTGGTATTTCATGCAATTAATCGTAGTCAGGATTTTGCGCTCATTATACGGTCTTCATGCACCGCATGCTGTATTTTTGTTAATAACGCGTAAATGGGTAACGGATGACCAATCGGTGTTTGGTTATACTTATGCTGTCTATCCCTCATAACGGCCTTTTGCTATTCTTCCTCGGTTGATTAGGAAAAAGAGAAATTATGGAATCCTGGTATCTGCTCTACTGCAAACGGGGTCAATTACTGCGGGCGCAAGAACATCTTCAGCGCCAGGAAGTTAATTGCCTCACCCCGATGATCACACTCGAAAAGATCGTGCGAGGCAAACGCACTGCGGTCAAAGAACCATTGTTCCCAAACTATATGTTTGTCCAGTTTGACCCTGAGACTATTCACACGACGACTATCCATTCGACCCGTGGTGTCAGCCATTTCGTACGCTTCGGCGCCCAGCCCGCGACCGTTCCGGCTGATGTCATCGAACAACTGGTGAACTACCAGCCTGAAAATGTCACCGATCCGGAAACGCCGTATCCTGGCGATAGCGTGGTGATAACTGAAGGGGCATTTGAAGGTCTGGAGGCGATTTTTGGCGAGCCGGACGGCGAGGCTCGTTCAATGCTGCTGCTTAATCTGTTAAATAAACAGGTTATGCAGAGTGTGAAGAACACGGACTTTAAAAAGAAATAGATAAGGCCAGCGAATGCTGGCCTTATTTTTAGCCTCTAGCGTTGCATTTGCTCATCATGCAACCACTGGGCGACACGCTTCGAGAAGTACGTCAACACGCCATCAGCGCCAGCACGCTTAAAGCACAACAGTGATTCCATAATGGCCGGTTTTTCTGCCAACCAGCCGTTT
Source organism: Buttiauxella sp. BIGb0471 (assembly GCF_024807715.1). Classification (NCBI taxonomy): domain Bacteria; kingdom Pseudomonadati; phylum Pseudomonadota; class Gammaproteobacteria; order Enterobacterales; family Enterobacteriaceae; genus Buttiauxella; species Buttiauxella sp. BIGb0471. Next base: position 71,572 of record NZ_JANUEU010000009.1, on the reverse strand, counting down.
TGAATCGCGGCCATATGCATCGCGTATTCGCCAGAAACCTGGTAGGCAAAAGTCGGCACACCGAACGTATCTTTCACGCGACGAACCACATCCAGATACGGCATACCCGGTTTCACCATCACCATATCCGCGCCTTCTTGCAGATCTTGCGCGACTTCTTGCAATGCTTCATCACCATTGGCCGGGTCCATCTGATAAGTCTTTTTATTGCCGCCTTTCAGATTGCCTGAAGAACCAATTGCATCGCGGAAAGGACCGTAATAGCAGGAAGCGTATTTAGCCGCATAAGACATGATTTGCGTATTCACGAAGCCATCCAGTTCAAGCTGGTCGCGAATCGCACCGATACGACCATCCATCATATCGCTTGGGGCAATGATTTCGGCTCCGGCTTCAGCATGAGACAACGCCTGGCGCACCAGAATCTCACGGGTAATGTCGTTGATAACATAACCGTCCTGATCGATGACGCCATCCTGACCGTGTGTGGTATACGGATCGAGCGCAACGTCAGTCAGTAAACCTAATTCCGGTACGGCATCTTTCAGCGCACGCACCGCACGCTGAACCAGGCCATTCGGGTTATATGCTTCTTCGGCGTGCAGTGATTTTCCAGCGCTTTCAATAACCGGGAACAGAGACAACACCGGCACACCCAGCTTCGCAACGGTTTCCGCCTCTTTGAGCAGCAAATCGATAGTCATGCGGTAAACACCCGGCATCGACGTTACTTCTTCCTGGCGATTCTGACCTTCCATCACGAATACAGGATAGATAAGGTCGTTAACCGTTAATTGATTCTCGGCGACCAGGCGGCGGCTGAAATCGTGACGACGGACGCGGCGCATACGGCGACCAGGAAACGTACCGGGAAATGCATAGCTCATTGATTTTCTCCTGATTTAAGCCAGCCGAAAAAGACGACGGGCATTGTCATCTGTTACTTGCGCAAGCCAGGCGGGGTCTTCTCCGCGCCATTCGGCCACCTTGTTCAGGATATGAGGCAAGTAGCAGGGTTCGTTCCGCCGGGAAGCAGGTTTTGGTTTTAGATCCCGCGGTAACAAATAAGGGGCATCAGTTTCCAGTAATAACTGATGCGGTGGAATCACCGGCAATAACTCACGTAATTCAAGGCCGCGACGCTCATCGCATACCCAACCGGTTACGCCAATAAAAAGCCCACGAGCCAGACATTCACGGGCCTCGTTTTCAGTGCCTGTAAAGCAGTGCAGCACCACGCCGGGCAATTTATCGAGCCACGGGTCGAGCAATGCAATAAAGCGTTCGTGTGCTTCACGGCAGTGTAAAAATACCGGCATCATCAGGTCGGCCGCCAGGGCCAATTGTGCGGTAAAAGCGCGTTCTTGTTCAGCTGGTGTTGAAAAATTACGGTTAAAATCCAGGCCGCACTCGCCAATAGCCACGACTTCAGATGCACCAGCAAGTTCACGAATGGCTTGCGCCGTTTCGTCCTGCCATTGGCTGGCGTCATGCGGGTGAACACCGGCTGTAGACCAACAACCCTGATACTGTTGCGCCAGTAAAAGCGCCTGCTGGCTTTCGTGAAGGTTTGTGCCCGTCAGCAACATACCGCTCACTCCTGCAAGCTGTGCACGGGTAACAACATCCGCATGGTCTTTGGCAAATTGAGAACTGGTAAGATTTACACCGATATCAAACATAGTGCCTTCTAAATTGTGCCTTCCAAACGACGACCGCCCTGATGGGCGGCCTGATATTATGACTCTTACTTAGAGTGATCGTCTTCTGCTTCTGGTGCTTCTTCCGGGTCTTCTTCCTCACCTCTTCTACGCCCTTTACCGACATAGAAACGAGAGAAGAAAATCCCTACTTCAAACAGGCAGTACATCGGAATCGCCAGTAGCGTCTGCGAGAACACATCCGGTGGCGTTAACAACATCCCGACCACAAACGCACCAACTAAAATGTACGGGCGTTTCTGTTTCAGCGCTTCGGGTGAAGTTACCCCCATCCAGCACAGCAAAATAATGGCAACCGGCACTTCAAACGCCACACCGAACGCCATAAATAAAGCCATGACAAAATCGAGGTATTTCGTAATGTCGGTCGATACGATTACACCGACTGGCGCAGTTTTGGTCAGGAAACCAAATGCCAGCGGGAAGACAACGAAGTAAGCAAAGGCGATGCCGATGTAGAATAACAGCGTGCTGGAAAACAGCAGTGGCATCACCAATTTGCGCTCGTGCTTATAGAGCGCAGGCGCGATAAACGCCCAGATTTGGTAAAGAATGACTGGAGCCGATAAGAACACGGCGACATAAATTGTCAGTTTAATTGGGGCAAAAAACGGCGACGCAACATCGGTCGCAATCATCGTTGACCCAATCGGCATCTGCTTAATCAGCGGGGCTGAGACAATCTGATAAATGTCGTTGGCAAAGTAAACCAGTGCCAGGAAAATCACCAGCACAGCGATAATGCTATTTAACAGTCGCTTGCGCAGCTCTATCAGATGGCTGATAAGCGGTTGGGTATCTTCAACGGCCATGTTTACTGTTTATCACTCGAAGGTTGAGAAGAAACTGGAGTTTTGACTGGCTCCGCGACGGGTTTAATCTGGGGCTGAATTAACTCGACAGATGCTTCTTCCGTTGCAGTTTCAGGCACTTTTTCAGGCGCACTAGCCTGATGCGCAGCCGCTGCAGGTGTCACACCGTCGTGACTGTCCTCGGCATCTTTGACCAGTGGGTTATGGATGGTATGAGCCTCGTCGCTCGCCTTCTCAGGCTCATGCGTGTACGAGCGCTTCATAGACTCAGCCGCCTGACGCAGCTCATCCATAGAGGCTTTTAACTCCGGAGTCAGGTTATCCATGCTCGCTTTTTCAACCTTCTTCAGGCTGTCTTGCAGCTCCTGGATTTTCAGTTCCTGAACCAGTTCATTTTGTACGGTTGCCGCAAGTGAACGCAGCGCGCGCACCCAGCCAACAACCGTTTTAACGGCCACAGGCAAACGTTGTGGCCCGAGAACAATCAGGCCAATAACGAATACCAGTAGCAGCTCGCCGAAACCAATATCGAACACGGTTTACACCTGCTCTTTATCGTTGCTCTTTGCTTCGTCTTTCTTCACTTCGCCAGGTTGCTTATCAGCAAGCGTTTTCGCTGTGAAATCAGCATCCTGAACGGATTTATCTTTCTCTTTTTCTTCATCGTCACCCATGGCTTTTTTAAAGCCCTTGATGGATGCGCCCAAATCAGAGCCGATAGAACCGAGTTTTTTGGTGCCGAAAAGCAGAACGACGATCACGGCAATGATCAACAATTGCCAAATACTGATACCACCCATAATGTTGCCTCAATGTCACAGTGATAAAAAGAATAACGGTCTGTATTGTACCGCACGTTGTCTGTTAAAAACGATTAAAAACAACTCAGGCCGAGCGCCGCCAGCCAATCAACCAGGTCACAATGCCGCCAGCCATTATCCAGGCGGGCATAAATTCCCATTCAGGCTTGTTAATGAGTAATAACGTGCCGCTTATCATCAGCGTCGCACCGATGCCGAACAGGTAGCGCGATTGTGCCTGACGAACCTGATTACGTTGTAAATCACGCGTTATTTTATCAACACTATTTTGTAATTGTTTACCCTGGCGCAAACTGTCGTACATCAGTTCCGGTAGTTCTGGCATTTTTTCAATCCAGAACGGCGCTTTCTCTTTAAGGGTGCGAATAAGTGCCGGTATTCCAACCTGATCTTTGATCCAGTCTTCCAGGAAAGGTTTGGCTGTTTTCCACAGATCTAGTTCTGGATAAAGCTGTCTTCCGAGGCCTTCAACGTAAAGAAGCGTCTTTTGCAGCAAAACAAGCTGCGGCTGAACTTCCATATTAAAGCGACGAGCCGTGTTAAACAGGTTCAGCAATACGTGACCAAAAGAAATCTCTGCCAGTGGTTTCTCGAAGATAGGTTCGCAAACAGTACGAATCGCAAACTCAAAGTCTTCAACGTTGGTATCGGGAGGCACCCAGCCAGAGTCCACATGCAACTCAGCCACTTTGCGATAATCACGGTTAAAGAAAGCAATAAAGTTTTCTGCCAGATAGCGCTTATCTTCCTTGTTGAGCGAGCCAACAATGCCGCAGTCGATACCGATATATTGCGGATCTTCCGGGTGCTCATAGCTCACAAAGATGTTGCCAGGATGCATATCAGCATGGAAGAAACTGTCGCGGAAAACCTGAGTGAAGAACACCTGCACGCCACGTTCTGCCAACAATTTCATGTTAGTGCCTTGCTTGTGAAGCATGGCAATGTCAGAAACGGGAATGCCGTAGATGCGCTCCATCACCATCATGTCCTGGCTACAATAGTCAGAGAACACCTCCGGCACATATAGCATTGGGCTGTCTTCAAAATTACGGCGCAACTGAATAGCGTTCGCAGATTCACGCAGAAGATTCAGCTCATCAATGAGTGTTTTTTCGTATTCACGCACCACTTCCAGTGGACGCAAACGGCGACCATCAGGCAAGAGCCGCGGCACCCAACGCGCGAGGCGATAGATAAGCTTCATATCGGCTCTAATAATCGGCAGGATATCCGGGCGAATCACTTTAATGACCACTTCACGGCCATTTTCTTTCAGGCGAGCCGTATGAACCTGGGCTATGGAAGCCGACGCCAGCGGCGTGATATCAAAATCATCAAACCAGGTCTCAACAGGAATACCGCCCATCGCTTGTTCGATTTGTTGTTTTGCTAATGCTCCATCAAAGGGCGCAACACGGTCCTGGAGCATGGCAAGCTGGTCAGCTATTTGCGGTGGAAACAGGTCGCGACGAGTTGAGAGCATCTGCCCAAACTTAATCCATACCGGACCCAGTTCCTGTAATGCCAGGCGTAAACGCTCACCGAGGAGTTTGTCTTTATGACGGTTTGGCATCCAGAAAAGCATACGTCGCCAGATACGTAACGGCAGCGTAATGCGGATACGCGGGATCAGCTCATCCAAACCGTAACTCAAGAAAGTGCGAACGATGAAATAGAGGCGGCGAATTTCTCCAGGCGTCATTTGTTCTCCAGTTTTTCCAGTCGCGCAACGAGTGCTTCGACCTGACGTTCGACTGCTGCCGTTTCCTCAGCAAACCATGCGACTTCCAGCGAGCCTGGAGCCATCTTCCACTCTTCAGTAATCGCTTCTGAAAGGTATTGTTGGTTACGGCTGAAGCCTTTTTTTAGCAACTTACTGCCGCCGCGAATCACCTTGCCGATGCCTTCTGCAGCAATGTCTCCGATATACGGAGCCAATAATTCTGCCGGATCAAATTCAGCAAGGTCCATCAACGCGACCCAATTCTGAACGACCTGAAGATCGCCTTCCACTTCCAACTCACCGCTACGAATCAGCGCAGTAAGCTGTTGCCTGTCACGCAGTTTTGGCAGAGTGCTAAGAGCGGTTTTCACCACACAATCTGCTTCACCTTCCCATTGACCTAACACGTCAATTTGCTGCTCGCTGAAGACTAAAACGAGGGGAGAAGCGAACTCTTTGAGCTCGACGCGTAACACCTTACCCATTAAGCGCTGACGTGCCGCTTTTAATCCCCGGTCACGCCAGAGAAAGGTATTGAGAACACTTTCAATCCCAGCAGTCATCAGAGGTGTAAAAGGCATCACGAACTCCCTGTCAGAATTTATAACCACGGTGCAAAGCAACAACGCCAGCAGTCAGGTTGAAGTAAGTGGTGTTTTCAAAGCCCGCATCTTCCATCATCGCTTTCAGCGTTTCTTGATCCGGATGCATGCGAATCGACTCCGCCAGATAACGGTAGCTTTCTGCATCCTGTGCCACGATTTCACCGATACGCGGCAGAATATGGAACGAGTAAGCGTCGTAGGCTTTGCTCAGGGGTTCGATAATCGGTTTGGAGAATTCCAGAACCAACAGGCGACCGCCCGGCTTTAATACGCGATACATAGAACGCAGCGCTTTTTCTTTGTCTGTCACATTACGCAGACCGAAAGAGATAGTGATGCAGTCAAAGAAGTTATCCGGGAATGGCAGAGCTTCGGCGTTAGCCTGAACATAGTTCACATTGCCAACCACACCGATGTTGCGAAGTTTCTCACGGCCCATTTTCAGCATTGAGTCGTTGATATCTGCCAGAACCACTTCGCCTGTTTCACCGACCAGACGGGAGAATTTAGCGGTTAAATCACCGGTGCCTCCCGCTAAATCGAGTACACGCTGACCACGACGGACACCACTGCAATCAATGGTGAAACGCTTCCAGATGCGATGGATGCCGAATGACATCAGATCATTCATTACGTCGTATTTTGCGGCCACAGAGTGGAACACATTAGCGACCATATCGGCCTTTTGCTCTTTCGCTACAGTGCGAAAACCAAAGTGTGTTGTTTCCTGGGATTCTTCAACCATCTCAATGCCTGCTTGTCCAAAAAATGTTTGTGAAGTGTAACAGAATGAGGCCTAAAGCCCTATGCTTCAAGCCATGCGCTTGACCTGGGTTTAGCGTTCACCCACGATATGTCTGTTATCCAAATTGTTCTCATCCAGGTTTTCTTCATCTAATTCATGCTCGTGGCTAGCTGAATTATCGTCTTCTTCAAATCTGGCCTGCTCGACCAAATCTGGATTAATCTCACGTTTAACCTCAACGCCCAGGCCACGAAACGCATCGGCCTGCACGAGAATATTGCCACGTCCCGAAGCGAGTTTTTTCATCGCCTGCCGGAAGTTATCCTGCGCTTTATCGAGGCTCTGGCCGATCGCCGACATATCATCAACAAAGAGGCGCATTTTGTCATATAGCCGACTGGCACGTTCGGCAATTTGTTGCGCATTCCGGCTTTGATGCTCATAACGCCACAAATTGGCAACGGTTCTTAATGCCACCAACAATGTGGTTGGGCTAACCAGCATGATGTTATTTTTCAGCGCTTCGCTGATGAGTTCAGGCTGGCGGTCAATCGCCAGTAAAAATGCAGGTTCGACGGGGATAAACATCAACACATAATCCAGCGAACGCAAACCCGGTAATTGCTGATAATCTTTGCGGCCCAGCATACGAATGTGATTACGCATCGCTGCAATATGTTCATTGAGCGCACTTTCTCGCGTTAACTCGTCGTCGCCATTGTAATAACGTTCATAGGCCACCAGCGTCATCTTGGCGTCGATCACCACATCTTTGCCTTGCGGCAAACGTACGATGACATCTGGCTGCATACGGCTGTTATTTTCGAGCTGGATATTCACCTGAGTTTCGTATTCATAACCTTCACGTAAACCGGATGCTTCCAGTACGCGGGTCAATACGACCTCACCCCAGTTACCCTGCGTTTTGTTATCCCCTTTCAGGGCTTTGGTGAGGTTTAGCGCCTCTTGTGCCATCTGAGCATTTAGCTGCTGAAGGTTGCGGATCTCATGAGTTAACGTGTGCCGCTCGCGAGCCTCCTGACCAAAGCTATCCTGCACCTGGCGGCGAAAGCCATCCAGTTGTTCGCGCAATGGCGACAGCAAGCCATTCAAACTTTGGCGGTTTTGTTCTTCAACTTTTCGGCCGCTTTGTTCAAAGATTCGGTTGGCGAGGTTTTCAAATTGTTCGCTGAGTCGCTGTTCGCTATTAAGCATCTGGCGATGTTTATCGTCAGCATTAAGACGGGTTTGTTCAAGCAATGTGGAAAGCTCACGGATGTCCGCTTCCTGCGCACTGTTGATTTCTAGCTGCGTGCGTAATTCACGATTGAGTTGCTCGCATTCCTCTTTCCAGTGCTGGTTTTGCTGCAATTCTTGCCGGGCAGCAGTGAGTTCGCCGTAGATTTCTCGCTGCTCTTCATACAGTGCGGATTGCCGCTGTGCTGCGCGCAAACTTGCCAGCAACCAGCCAGTCAGAACACCCACCAGCGCAATACCGAGCCCGAATAAAATAGAAATATCCACAGTCACTCCCACAAAGTCATACCAGGCATCAGCAAAATAAAATTCTGCTGTATAAATGTCCAGATGAAAAGGGATTTCCTGCGAGGCATTACGCAAAGCGTAAAAATAAGCCGGCTTGCACCGGCTTTGGGGCATTAGATTAAGCGACGAGCCGCTTCGACCACAATTTTCACCGCGTGGCTTTCGGTTTTCTTCATGGTTTCAGCGTTAGGAATTTCTTGCTGAGTACGGTTTACAATCACGCCTGCAACCATACCGGCACGCAGACCCTGGCTTGCGCACATGGTCAACAGTGTGGCGGATTCCATCTCATAGTTCATCACGCCCATCTGCTGCCACTCTTCCATGGAGCCTTTGTAGCGGTTCACTACGCGGCCTGAGAAGGTGTCGTAACGCTCCTGGCCTGGGTAGAAAGTATCGGAGGACGCCGTCACGCCAATGTGCGTGGTCGCGCCGATAGATTTCGCAGCTTCAACCAGAGCGGTGGTACACGCAAAATCAGCAACCGCTGGGAATTCCATTGGCGCGAAGTGCAGGCTGGCACCATCAAGGCGCACAGAAGCCGTAGTCACCAGAACATCACCGACGTTGATATGTGGCTGAATCGCACCGGTCGTGCCAATACGCAAGAAGGTACGAATGCCCAGTTGCGCCAGTTCTTCCACAGCAATAGAAGTAGACGGGCCACCGATACCGGTTGAGCAGACGATCACTGGCTTGCCGTCTAACTCAGCACGCCAGGTAGTAAATTCACGGTGGGCAGCCAATTTGACCGGCTTGTCCATCAGTACAGCGATTTTTTCAACTCGCTCAGGGTCGCCCGGGACGATGGCAAGTGTTGCACCCTGCAGGTCGCTTTTAGTGAGGCCGAGGTGAAAAACATCAGACTTGGACATAACAGACTCCTCTGTTTAATAGGTTGGCTTGCATTGCTTAGAGGTACTGTACAGAACCCCGGCAAAGAATTTCGTGACGCATTTCACTTTGAATGAAACAAGTTACATTATTTTCAACTGCAATAGTGATGAAAATCACATTTATGCAGGTATTCATTCATTGCGCTTATACCTAAACAACAGGCACCGAACCACTCCCAAATTCATTCAATTTGCACGGGGTTGGCTATAGTTACCGCTGTGCGCTATTAAAAAAGGATAATGACAATGAAAGAAGAACAACAATCAGGTCAATCGCCGGGCGGAAATTTTGCACCCGCGGCCTCCCCTCTTGCTTCCACTGTATTACATACCCCGGACGACGGAGTTCTGGCAGGGGAAACATCTATTCCCACTCAGGGCGAAAATATGCCCGCCTACCACGCCCGGCCGAAAGGTGTTGAAGGCTCTTTACCCATCGTAATTGTGGTGCAGGAAATTTTCGGTGTACATGAACACATTCGCGATGTTTGCCGTCGTCTGGCGTTAGAAGGCTATCTTGCTGTTGCGCCGGAACTCTACTTCCGCCAGGGCGATCCTAATGATTTTGCTGATATTCAGACGCTGTTTAGCGGGCTGGTTTCTAAAGTTCCCGATGCGCAAGTTCTGGCAGATCTCGATCACGTAGCCAACTGGGCAGCGAGAAATGGCGGTGATGCGCACCGCCTGATGGTGACTGGTTTTTGTTGGGGCGGACGTATCGCATGGTTATACGCCGCGCATAATCCACAATTGAAAGCGGCGGTCGCCTGGTACGGTAAACTGGTGGGAGAAAAATCGCTGAATTCTCCACATCACCCGGTCGATGTGGCTATCAACCTTAATGCACCGGTACTCGGACTTTACGGCGGGCAAGATACGGGAATACCGCTGGATACCGTAGAAACCATGCGCCAGGCGTTACGCGCAGCGAATGCTAACGCAGAAATTATCGTCTATCCCGAAGCAGGTCATGCCTTCAATGCAGATTATCGTCCGAGCTACCATGAAGAATCAGCAAAAGATGCCTGGCAGCGCATGTTGCGCTGGTTCGAGCGTTACGGGGCAAAGAAATAATAGAGTGCGCCCTGGTGTCGCCAGGGCGCACCCACAATCATAGTAAGTGTACTGGCTCACACTCTTGAGTCTGTTTTTTAATCCTGTCGCCTTACAACACGTTGGTGTATGGGTTATTTATTACATCCGAAAGTGGAGGTGGGTTTAAGTAAAGGGAACTTAGTTCTATAGCCTGTTACATATTTTTATTGGCTTATATATTTAATCAATAATTTACAGAATGGACATTAACTATATAAATAGTTAATAACCGGATTGATACTATAAATAATTTGCATCCCTTTATTCTTAAGAACAGAATCTGAAAACCTTCTGTTTAAAACATATTTCTTAAGAAACCATGATAAAGGGAATAAGTCATGTCAGAACTGAGGCCGCATAAACCCAAAGACTATTTGTTAGATGAGCATACCTTTAGCTCCTTTCCCAGCATGAACCCCGCAATGCGTGATATGGCTGTAATGAATGGTTCATTTATTACAGAAAGCCACTACATCATGTTGCTTACGCTGGATGAAGCGCAGAATGTTGTGGATGAACTTCTCGGCAAGGTTGATTATATGTTTTCTTACCGGGCTGGGCTCGGGAATATCAAAGACGGTCTGGATGGCTTTCGAACTGCCAGTAAATTGATGACATACCATAATGAATTTGGAAAACTCGTTATCAGATTCCAGTCACTGGGAATCAGAGCGCTAAAATGCCGTTTAGGCGGAACGGATTATATTAAGTTAACAGGCTACCCTGCATTGCGGCGTGTTCTCAATGGCACTCGTTATAGTTTACGCAATCCACAAATACTGGAAATGGGGATTGGAATACGTGGACTCGGCACTTCAATTGTTAAAGGCACTAAATTTTGTATTTGTTGCTCACTTGCCTGGCGAGCGGTGGAACTGATATTTAAATCACATTATGATCTTGTTGATTTTCTGGTTGATGTCACGATGGACGTGGCAAAGATTATTGTGTCAAGTGTGGTGCTTGGGGTTGTGGGTGGGATATTTGTTTTACTGGGAGCGCCAGTAATTATTACAACTTTTGTAGTTATAGGGGTAGGAATCATCCTGAATGCAGGATTAAATATCCTAGACGATAAAGTAGGTCTATCGGTAAGTCTAAAAGAAAAAATTCGTATAGCACTAGCAGAAGAACAACGAATGAAAGACTGGAATCAACAACATTCTTCTTCATTTTTAAACTTACTCGCGAATACATCGGACTAAAAATGAGCAGAAATACTATCTTAAAGTGGTTACTCTATAAAGGTGCTGCTATTATTTTGATCTTAATAATGTCTGCGATAGTTTATTGCATTTTATTTATCGACGACACGATAGATCAGTTATGGTCATTATATTTGCATGGTGACATTATCTCATACCATACTAAAGGTATGGCGGGTGCGGCCGGGCTCCCTATTTATATCTATAGTATATGTGCGGGCATTCGTGTGCTTTTCTCAAAAGGAGTAATGCCACCCACCAAGCAAACAGCTATTGGCGTTATTTTCATGCCATTTTTTGTAATGACGACCATTCCAGGCTTCATCATCGCATTTTTAATTCCCATCGGCCTGATGTTTACACCTTACCACAACTGCCCTCAGGAAAATCTCCGTGCTTTTTATGTTACTGACTTAAAACTATGCACAAACATCGATTACAAAAACTGGACCTTAGAAAGACATGAATAGAGAAACCATTTTAGAATGGCTACTGTATCGTGGCGCTGCTGTCGTTTTGATTCTCATAATGTATGCATTACTTTATTTCATATTGTACTCCGTACCAATGTACGATCTCCGATCATTATTATTACATAATGAGATCATCGTTTATCATGCTAAAGCTGTCGCTTGTGTGGGTGCCATACCTCTTTGCATCTATTCTATATTCGTTGCTCTTCGAGTATTTTTTACCAAAGGAGTTAAACCACCTACAACACAAACCTCTATCGGTAAGGTCTGTAGCGGTGTTTGTGTCATTGTAACTTTCTTATCATTCATCATCGCTTTCCTAATCCCCATCGGTTTGGCGTTTTCGCCTTATAGCAATTGCCCGCAAGAAAAACTCGGCAATTATTATGTCACTGATTTAGAACTCTGTAAGAACATCGAACCCAGAAACTGGAAGATAGAAAGACATGAATAGAGAAACTATTTTAGAATGGCTACTGTATCGTGGTGCTGCTGTCGTCATGATAGCAATCATGTCAGTCATCCTTTATTTTATTTTCTTCTCCGTACCAATGTATGACCTTCACTCATTATATATGCATGACGAAATTATCGTTTACCATACTAAAGCTATAGCTGGGGCAGCAGGAATTCCTGTTTATGTCTACGGTATATTCCTAGGTCTTCGCGTACTTGTCACAAAAGGGATAAAGCCGCCCACCACCCAAACAGCAATTGGTATTATCCTTACGCCAGTCATTGCGTTTGTAACCCTTTCAGGTTTCATCATCGCATTTTTAATTCCCATCGGCCTGATGTTTACACCTTACCACAACTGCCCTCAGGAAAAGCTCGGTGCTTTTTATGTTACTGACTTAAAACTATGCAAAAACATCGATTACAAAAACTGGACCTTAGAAAGACATGAATAGAGAAACTATTTTAGAATGGCTACTATATCGTGGTGCTGCTGTCGTCATGATAGCAATAATGTCAGCCACGCTTTATTTCATTTTCTGTTCTGTTCCAATGTATGACCTTCACTCGCTGTATGTTCACGGCAATATTATCGTTTACCATACTAAAGCTGTCGCTGGATCGGCCGGGACCCCAATATATATTTACTTTATATTAATTTCACTTCGTGTACTTTTCATGAGAGGAATAAAACCCCCTACGACCCAAACCTTCATTGGAAGCATTTATGGAGCATTTGGTTTAATTGTCAGCATAGTATGTCTCATCATCGCTTTCCTAATCCCCATCGGCTTGGCGTTTTCACCTTATAGCAATTGCCCGCAAGAAAAACTCGGCAATTATTATGTCACTGACCTAGAACTCTGTAAGACCATCGAACCCAGAAACTGGAAGATAGAGAAAAAGCAATAATGCCGAATGAGGCTGCGCTTATCCGGCATACACGTTTAGATGTTGTAGGGTGGATAAGCGCCAGCGTCATCCACCGTTTTAATTAAGCGCTACGCAGGTTCTTCGCCGCTTTCACCATGTTTGCCAGTGCCTGGCGAGTTTCCGGCCAGCCGCGGGTTTTCAGACCACAGTCCGGGTTCACCCACAAGCGTTCTGCCGGAACAGACTCTGCAGCTTTCCTTAGCAGAGCTTCAATCCATTCCACGCTCGGCACATTCGGTGAGTGAATGTCATATACGCCCGGCCCGATTTCATTCGGGTATTCGAACTCTTTAAACGACTCCAGCAGGTCCATATCGGAACGCGAGGTTTCGATGGTGATCACGTCTGCATCCAGCGCTGCAATAGAATCCATGATGTCGTTGAACTCGCAGTAACACATGTGAGTGTGGATTTGCGTATCATCACGCACGACTGCAGCGTTCAGGCGGAAGGCTTCCACACCCCATTCCAGATACGCCTGCCAGTCGGAACGGCGCAGCGGTAAACCTTCGCGCAGAGCGGGTTCATCAATCTGGATGATGCCGATACCTGCAGCTTCCAGATCTGCCACTTCGTCGCGCAGCGCTAATGCGATTTGCTTAGCGATAGTTTCGCGGCTCACATCTTCGCGTGGGAATGACCAGCACAGAATCGTCACCGGACCAGTCAGCATGCCTTTTACCGGTTTGTCGGTCAGGGATTGCGCGTATTTCGCCCATTCCACGGTAATCGCTTCCGGGCGGCTGATGTCACCAATTACAACCGGTGGTTTCACGCAGCGCGAACCGTAGCTCTGCACCCAACCGTTTTGAGTAAACACGAAGCCGTCGAGGTGCTCGCCGAAATATTCCACCATGTCGTTACGTTCCGCTTCACCATGCACCAGCACGTCCAGACCTAAACGTTCCTGCTCGGCAACAGCCTGTTTGATGTGTTCCGCGATGCCGGTACGGTAGTTGTTGGCATCAAGATTTCCCTTTTTGAAATCGAGGCGCAGGCCGCGAATTTCAGTGGTTTGCGGGAACGAACCGATGGTGGTCGTCGGCCAGACAGGCAAGTTAAAGCGGTGACGCTGGGCCTGAGCACGAACGGTATATTCGCTCTGACGTTGGCTGTCTTGTGCGGTAATTTTTGCCAGGCGCTGTTCTACTGCCGCGTTATGTACGCGCTGTGAATGGCGACGAGCCTGAATCGGCGCACTCCACTCTGCCAGTTTTTCGGTGTTACCGCTGTTCAGCGCATCAGTGAGCAAAGACAACTCGGCACATTTTTGCAACGCGAAGGCAAACCAGCTTTTTACTTCTTCATCCAGACGGGTTTCAACGCTCAGGTCGATTGGGCTGTGCAGCAGCGAGCAAGAAGAGGCAACCCAAAGATCACGTTTGCCCACCAGATCTTTCAGTTGCGCATATTTCTCCGTTAAATCAGCACGCCAGACGTTACGGCCATTAATCACACCTGCCGATAGCAGCCAGTTCTCTGGCAATTGCTGATGCAGTGCGTTGATATCGTCTTTGCCATGCACGAAGTCGACATGCAAACCCTGAATCGGCAACGCCGTAATCGTATTCAGGTTGGGCGTTACGCCTTCAAAATAGGTGGTCAGCAACAGTTTAACGTTACCCGCCAGCGCATCGTAAGCGGGTTGGAACGCATCCAGCCACTCCTGCGGTAACTCCAGCACCAATGCAGGTTCGTCGATTTGCACCCATTCGATGCCGCGATTTGCCAGTTCCGCCAGCACCTGCTGGTAAACAGGAAGAATATCTTTCAGCAGGCCCAGGCGGTCAAACTGCTCGCCTTTGATTTTACCCAGCCATAGATAAGTGACCGGGCCAAGCAGCACAGGTTTTACGTTATGGCCGAGTGCCAGCGCTTCGTCTACTTCATCCAGCAGCTGTGTCCATGTCAGTTTGAACTGCTGGCCTTTGGTGAATTCCGGCACCATGTAGTGGTAGTTAGTGTTGAACCATTTGGTCATTTCAGCGGCTGCGGCTGGCTCACCAGTGGGTGCACGGCCACGGCCCAGACGGAATAAAGTGTCGATATCGACGCTGCCGTCCGCGTTCTGATGACGAGCCGGCACGTTGCCAAGCAGCAAGCTGGTGGTCAGAACGTGATCGTACCAGGCGAAATCGCCCACTGGCAGCAGTTCCACACCAGCTTCTTTTTGTTGTTCCCAGTGGCGAGCACGCAGTTCGCGGCCCACCGCCAGCAATTCTTCCTGAGTGGAGTTGCCTGCCCAGTAGCTTTCTTGTGCTTTTTTCAGTTCGCGACGCAGGCCGACACGTGGGAAGCCGAGGGTGTGATTAAGTATTGTCATGTTATGCCCCTTGAGGAATTTTTCGTATTTAGCCATCCAGATGTTTACACCGCCATCTTGCAAATGTACTGTATATTCCTCAAGCGCAATTTGCTCATGCCGAAGTGAAGGACTTTCATGATCGAGATCAAACACCTGCGGACGCTCCAGGCGTTACGAAATTGCGGCTCTTTAGCCGCCGCCGCCGCCGCGTTGCATCAAACCCAATCGGCGCTCTCTCATCAGTTCAGCGATCTGGAGCAGCGGCTTGGGTTCCGCCTGTTTGTCCGTAAAAGTCAGCCACTACGGTTTACGCCGCAGGGCGAGGTGCTACTGCAATTGGCTGAACAAGTGCTGCCGCAGATTAGCCGTGCGCTGCAGGCTTGCAACGAACCGCACCAAACCCGGCTTCGCATCGCCATCGAATGCCATAGCTGTATTCAGTGGCTGACGCCCGCGCTGGAAAACTTCCACAAAACCTGGCCGCAGGTGGATCTGGATTTCAAATCTGGCGTGACGTTCGACCCGCAGCCTGCACTGCAACAAAGTGAGCTGGATATCGTGTTAACGTCTGACATCCTGCCGCGCAGCGGTCTGCACTATTCGCCGATGTTTGATTATGAAGTGCGCCTGGTGCTGGCAACGGATCACCCGCTGGCGAATAAAACGCGTATTGAGCCGGAAGATTTGAGCAGCGAAACGTTATTGATTTACCCGGTCCAGCGCCAACGTCTGGATATCTGGCGGCATTTCCTGCAACCAGCGGGCGTAAGTCCATCGCTGAAAAGTGTCGATAACACGTTGTTGTTGATTCAGATGGTGTCGGCACGCATGGGAATTGCCGCGCTGCCGCATTGGGTAGTGGAGAATGTTGAACGCCAGGGTCTGGTTGTGACCAAAACCCTGGGTGAAGGACTCTGGAGCCGGTTGTACGCCGCCGTGCGCGATGGCGAGCAGCGTCAACCGGTGACGGAAGCCTTTATTCGCTCGACGCGTTCACACGCTTGTGAGCATCTGCCGTTTGTGAAGAACGCGGAGCGACCCAATGGCGATGTACCCATAGCGAAGCCATTATCACCGACCCACCAATAATAAAACTCGGCCAATGGGGTTGCTCTTGCCAGATGGCGAGGTTAACCAGCAGCCCCGCCGGAACATGCACGTTGTTCATGATGCCGAGCGTGCCCGCATCCACCTGCGTGGCACCGTAGTTCCACATGAAGTACCCCAGCCCTGACGCGACAACCCCAAGCCACACCAGAATGCCCCATTGCAGATTTGTCGTCGGCAGTTTTTGCGGGTTCCCAAGCGCAAACCAGGCCGTAACGGCCACGATTAAAGCCCCGAGATAAAACCATGAAAATGCGCAATGCTGTGGCATCGGGCGCGTTTCCATCAGGCGTTTGTAACCCACCATACCGATAGCGAAACAGATGTTTGCCGCCTGCACCAAAAGCAAGCCAATCCAGAAGTGATCGCTGACTTTATCGTAGCGAATAATCGCCGCACCAATCACCGCCAACCCTGCGCTTAACGCATAGCCCCAGCGCAGCTTATTGCCACTGATCAGGTCGTAAATCAGCGTGACGTAAAGTGGCGTCATTACCGTAAACAGCAGGAATTCAGAAACGGTGAGGTAGAGATAAGCCTGGAAGCTAAACAGGTACATCACGCCGAGTTGTAACGCGCCCACCAGCATGTACAGCAACAGCGTTTTCGCGCTGTAGCCTTTGAAACGCAGGAACGGCAGGAACACTAACGCCGCAAGTCCGACGCGCATCAGCACGGAAAAATAGCTGTCGACATGCCCGGCAAGGTATTCGCCAATCAGGCTAAAAGAGAAGGCCCACAGAATGGTGGTGATGATGAGTAACGGCACGATGAAGTCTCAACTACAGGCAATTTATTCACCATTGTAGCGAAGGGTATGAACCGGAGCTGAACTATTTGGTTGACGAGCGGTGATTTATTCACCACTCGATTTTACGAATCAATCTTTACCGAGGAACATCTTACGCAGGTAATGTGGAACCGCGTTATCAGCGTTGGTGCCGATGACTTCCAGCTCTGGCAGCAAGTCTTTCAGGCGCTGGTGAGCGTTGCCCATGATGCAGCCTTTACCCGCCATGCTGAGCATTTCAGCGTCATTCATGCCGTCGCCAAAGGAAATGCAGTCTTTCAGGCCGTAGCCCATCGCTTTGGATACCGCTTCCAGCGCATGGCCTTTTGACACGCCACCTGCCATCACTTCCAGGCAAGTCAGCGTCGAGAAACTCACGTTCACGCGGTCGCCCCAGCGAGCGAGCAACGCTTGCTCCAGCGGTAGCAATTTTTCGTGAGAATCACAGGTGAAGAACACTTTGCTGACGCCATCGGCTTCCAGCAAACCTGGCTCAAACAGGCTGTAGTTAAACACGGCTTCTTTAAAATACTTCATCTCTTCAGGACGATGGCGGTTCATAAACCACTGATCGCCGCGATAGACGTTGGTCACGATATCTTGATTGGTATGTACGACACCAAAGAGATCCTGGGCGATGTCATGGTCGAGATCGTGGCTGAACACCAGGTTGCCGTCAGTATCATGTACGCGCGCGCCGTTAGAGGTGATCATGTAGGCTTTGATTTCGAGGTTATCGCGAATTTGCCCCACGTCGATATGGTGGCGACCCGTTGCGAAGACGAAATTAACTCCTTCAGCAGTGAGCAGTTTCAGCGTTTCTTTTGCATACGGAGTAAGAAGGTGATCGGGGGACAGCAACGTGCCATCTAAGTCAGACGCAACGACATGGTACATAGGATTTGGAACCTCTGGTGTTTAAGTCGGTATTTAGTTATGCCTATCAAAAAAAGCGATGATGGCATTCAGCGCTTCGGTCCGCATATCGTCCTTTTCGAACAGGATCTCATGATACGCACCGTTTATGACGTAAGGTGTTTCCCCCTCACAAGGGTTGCCCGCCGCGGCTCGAATTTCACAGAATTGGTCATGTGCGCGGTTATCAACGACGCGTTCCTCCTCTGCCTGCAGGATAAAAATCGGCGTGGTGATAGCAGTGGCTCCCGCTAAAACCTGTTCTCCTGCGAGTATCCCTTCTCTTACCCAGTGATTTGTTGGCCCGCCAACCCGTAACGCTGGCTCGTCAGCATAAAAACGCAGGTTGCGGCGGTAACGTTCACGGCTATGAGTCAGGACATTAACGCTAAATGGTAAGGCACGCCAGCGGCCTGTTCCGATTGCATAACCTTCACGAAAACGCTGATGTCCCTCGGCCCAGTCAAGAATATGGCGCACCATCCAGTCCGGCCAGCGCAGCGCGATGCCAAACATTGGCGCACAAAGTGCAACCGCATCAAAACATTGTGAGTTTTTTTCAAGCCACAGCGTGATGATTGCGCCCCCCATGGAATGCGCTAACGCATAGCGTTTTCTCCACGGGCCATTCGCGACTTCATGTTGATAAAAGCGGTCAAAATCGTCGACATAGTCGCTAAATCTCGCAACATGGCCACGATGTGAATCCGACAGCATGCGTCCTGAACGGCCTTGCCCACGATGGTCGATGATTAAAACATCGAATCCACAATGGAATAAGTCATAAGCCAGTTCAGCATATTTGACGTAGCTTTCGATGCGCCCAGGGCAAACAACAATCACCCGGTCATGATCCTGCGAGCGAAACCGTACGTAGCGTACCGGCACTTCGTCGACGCCTGAAAATTCACACTCTTCGCGCTGTCGCCAGAAGTCCATCAACGGACCGGTGGTGAAAGCCGCAAAGGCGTTTTCCCTGTTTGACCATCCATTTTTATGCTGAGTCATATCGCTTTTTGTGATTCGTAGCACGCTCATCAACAATAGCGTATTGTGGCATAAAAGTGTCCATCCAGGGAATTTCACATGAGCGTTGAGTGGTGGTTAACCTATCTTTTGACCACGATAATTCTGAGTCTTTCACCCGGTTCCGGGGCGATAAATACGATGACTACCGCCATTAGCCATGGCTATCGAGGAGCAGCGGCATCGATTGCCGGGCTGCAAACCGGGCTGGCGATTCACATCGTATTAGTTGGGATTGGCCTCGGCGCATTGTTTTCACGTTCGCTGCTAGCATTTGAAATTCTGAAATGGGCGGGGGCTGCTTATCTTATCTGGCTTGGCATTCAGCAATGGCGTGCCGCAGGTGCCATTGACTTGAACACTCTCGCCACGAGCCAACCACGCAGCCGTCTGTTTAAACGTGCAATTTTTGTGAACCTGACCAACCCCAAAAGCATTGTGTTTCTGGCTGCACTTTTCCCGCAGTTTATCGCACCACATGAGCCACAGGCCGCGCAGTATTTAGTGCTCGGCGTAACCACCGTAGTGGTCGATATTATTGTGATGATTGGCTATGCGACGTTGGCGACGCGAATTGCAGGCTGGATTAAAGGGCCAAAGCAGATGAAAGCGTTGAACCGCGTATTTGGTTCGCTGTTTATGCTGGTTGGCGCACTCCTCGCTGGAGCACGCCAGGCGTAATTAACGGGAGATGATCAGGTGAATGCCGAATCCGGCAAACAATGCACCGGCAACTCCATCAATCCACTTCGCAACGCGCTGATAACCACGGCGCATTTGCGGCAGTGCGAACAAGCTGGCAACGACGGTGAACCAGGCAAAGGTTTCCAGGGCAATCATGACGAATAATCCCCAACGTTCGGCGCTGCCAACATCATTACTGACGAACAGTGAAAACACGCTGCCGAAGTAAATGATAGCTTTAGGATTCGAGAGATTGGTCAGCAGGCCTTTCAGGAAACTACGCCCGCTGCGAGCCAGCTCAACACTGACTTCTTCTGTCGGCTTAACCGTTTCTTTTTTCAATGCACTGCGCAGCATCTGATACCCCATCCAGCACAGATACAAGCCCCCGCCGACCATAATAATACTGTGTAACCATGCCATTTTTTCAAGGATAAGGTTAAGGCCGAGCAACGCCACACCGGCCCAGACCATGACGCCGCAGGTAATACCCAGCACACCCATCATGGCTTCTTTACGTGAACGGCTAACGGCTGTTTGCGAGACAAAGAAGAAATCCGGGCCAGGGGTAATCAATGCGACGATATGTAGAACCGCCACCGTGAGGAAAAGCATCAACATAGGAAATAACTCGCGCAAAAAATATTCAATGAAGGGTTATCCTGCCACGTTCGGGCAGGACTGGCTACTACTCATCTTCGCCGTCGACATGGCTACGAATAAGTGCCATAAACTCGCGGCCAAAGCGTTCCAGTTTTCGTGTACCGACACCGTTAACGCCCAGCATTTCACCCGGAGAGAGCGGCATTTGTTCAGCCATTTCGATAAGCGTGGCATCGTTAAACACCACATAGGGCGGGATATTTTCTTCATCCGCAATGGCTTTACGCAGCTTGCGCAATTTGGCAAACAGTTTGCGATCGTAATTGCCGCCGAACACTTTCGGGCTGGATTTCGATTTGATGGCCACAATACGCGGCACCGCCAGCATTAACGGTTCTTCGCCACGTAAATACGGGCGAGCCGCTGCGGTAAGTTGCAACGCCGAGTGTTGGGCAATATTTTGCGTCACTACGCCGAGGTGAATCAGCTGGCGGATAACGCTGACCCAGTGCTCGTGGGTCTGGTCACGGCCAATGCCATAAACGGGTAATTTATCGTGCTGAAACTCGCGAATACGTTGGTTATTGGCACCGCGCAGGACTTCCACGACATAACCCATACCAAAGCGCTGATTGACGCGATAAATACAGGACAGTGCTTTTTGCGCATCCACCAGCCCGTCGTAGCGACGCGGCGGATCGAGGCAAACATCGCAGTTGCCGCAAGATTGCTGGCGGCCTTCTCCAAAGTAATTCAACAACACCAGGCGGCGGCACGTTTGCGCTTCGGCAAATGCGCCCATCGCGTTGAGTTTGTGGCGCTCGATATCCTGCAATTGCCCGACCGGCTTTTCTTCGAGGCATTTACGCAACCACGCCATATCGGCCGGATCGTAAAATAACATCGCTTCCGCAGGCAGGCCGTCACGCCCGGCGCGACCTGTTTCCTGGTAGTAAGATTCGATGTTACGTGGGATATCAAAGTGCGCGACAAACCGCACATTGGGTTTGTTGATACCCATGCCAAAAGCCACGGTGGCGACAACAATTTGCAGATCGTCGCGCTGGAATTTTTCCTGCACTTCTGCGCGAACCTGGTGCTCAAGCCCGGCGTGATAAGCACCAGCGCTAATCCCTTTGCTTTGCAGACGCGCGGCAGTGTCTTCAACTTTTGCGCGGCTATTGCAGTAAATAATGCCGGATTTTCCGCGCTGGTCTTGTACGTAACGCATCAATTGATCGAGAGGTTTAAACTTCTCCATCAGCATGTATCGGATATTTGGGCGGTCAAAGCTACTGATTTGAATTAGCGGATCGTGCAGACCAAGCAGACGCACGATATCAGCACGCGTGGTGTCATCAGCCGTTGCGGTGAGGGCAATAAATGGCACCGTCGGCAGGCGTTGGCGCAACTGGCCTAAAGCGGCGTATTCCGGGCGGAAATCGTGACCCCATTGTGAAATACAGTGCGCTTCATCCACCGCCACCATCGACAAATGCCAGTGGCTAATTTGATCGATGAAGTTATCCATCATCAAACGTTCTGGTGCGATATAAAGCAGGCGGATTTGCCCGGTACGGCAACCCGCCATCACTTCTTGCTGCTGTTCGCGAGTTTGCGTGGAGTTAAGACAGGCCGCCGCCACACCGTTTGCCAGCAGCTGATCGACCTGGTCTTTCATCAGGGAAATCAGCGGGGAGACGACAACCGTCAGCCCGCCAAATACCAAGGCCGGAATCTGATAGCACAGGGATTTACCACCGCCAGTTGGCATAACAACCAGGCAATCGCGCCCTTCCAGCACCGTTTCGATGATGGTTTCCTGACCCGGGCGGAACTGTTGATAGCCAAAGGTATCTTGCAAAACCTGTCTGGCCAGCACTGCCTGATTAATTACTTCCGCCTGTGTCACGCTTTCCCCACCACAAAAACCGCCAATTTCTTAGAACAGATCGTTAAGCATAACGCCGACACCGAAGCGTGTCTGGTTAAAGTTGTAATCAATTAATGACTCGCCGTAGCCGCTATAAAGTTGGGTATAGAGGCGAACGTGTTTAGTCACCGGATAACTAAAGCCTAATTCCGCACCGCCGTAGCCGGTATTCCAGTTGTACTGGCCTTTCATACTCAGAATGGCATCGCCAAACTGATAGCCGACACGCAACTGGTAATAGCCCATGTATTTCGTGATGTCCGGGTTATCATCTGTGCTGCCAATGACATACCACGGCTTCGCTTCCACCATCCAGTTACCGTTTTCCGCCATCAGGCGCGTGTAGAGGCGGTTCCAGCTACGGGAAGTTGGGTCGGAACGACCATTGGAGTCGTGATTATAACCAAATTCAACATCACGCAATGTCCAACCCGCGAATGACTCGTCCATTGCGAAGCCCAGGAAAACTTGCGGCTCGTAGTTGGTTTCACGGAAAGGTGCAGATTCTCCGCTGTTCGACAACTGCCACCAGGATTTCTGAGTATAAGAAGCGCCCAGGACGGAATTTGGCCCGACGATGCCACGCCAGATAGGGAACGCGAGGCTCAGCTGGAATTTCACTTCGTCTTTTCTGGCATTATCAGACCAGTTGTAACTGCGGATCGCTTCTTTATTGAGATCGTCTGTCACCGTATAAATCAAATAGTTAGTTTCATACGGATAGAGCGTGAATGGGTTATCGTGTTCCAGAAGCATATTGGCGATGATGCTACCGCGTACGGCGGGTTTGTCATGCACTTGTTTGATTGTTGCTTCCTGTGCGTAAGCAGTCAGAGGCAACAGGCTTGCAGCCACTAACCATCCCAGAAACGTGCGCATCGGCAATGTTCTCCTGAATAAAAAAGGTTTCAAATTATTTTCTGAGACACATTCTACATAGGAATGATTGTGCACGCTCGGTCTACATTTCTTAAAGTGGCAATCAACGATTGCGAAGCATAAAATAAACAAATAATTAACATTACGTTTTTTGCTTTGATCGAGGATGATCCATGTCTACCCCATTTCTGACACCTGAAGCTGCCCTCCAACTGGTTGGTGAGATTTTTGTTTATCACATGCCTTTTAACCGTGCGCTGGGTCTGGAACTCATACGTTACGAGAAAGGCTACGCCGAGCTTTGCTTCAATAACCAGCCGATGATGGTAGGAAACTGGGCACAAAGTATTTTGCACGGCGGGGTGATTGCCTCTTCGCTAGACGTCGCGGCTGGCCTGGTTTGCGTGGGCAGCACGCTGACTCGCCACGACAGCATTAGCGAAGAAGAACTACGCCAACGTCTGTCGAAAATGGGCACCATCGACCTGCGTGTCGATTACCTGCGACCAGGGCGCGGACAACGTTTTACCGCCAGCAGCAGCCTGCTGCGTGCCGGGAATAAAGTCGCGGTTGCGCGTGTGGAATTACACAACGAAGACCAACTGCATATCGCCAGTGCGACGGCGACCTACATGGTAGGGTGAGAAGATAAATCCTGTTACTATTTGCACACTATTTACCAACGAGTTCTTTTCATGGATGCGAAACAAACCCGCCAGGGCGTGTTACTTGCGCTGGCGGCGTACTTTATGTGGGGCATCGCGCCTGCCTATTTCAAGCTAATCCACTATGTCCCGGCTGATGAAATCCTGACGCATCGCGTGATTTGGTCATTCTTCTTTATGGTGGTGCTGATTAGTCTGAGCCGCCAGTGGCCACAGGTGAAAAAATCCTGCCAGAACCGTAAGAAGGTTTTTGCCATGGCACTCTCGGCGGTGCTGATTGGTGGTAACTGGCTACTGTTCATTTGGGCGGTGAATAACAATCACATGCTGGAAGCCAGCCTGGGTTACTTCATCAACCCGCTGGTTAACGTATTGCTGGGGATGATTTTTCTCGGCGAACGTTTCCGCGCAATGCAGTGGGTAGCCGTGGGCCTTGCTGCTTGTGGGGTTCTGGTTCAGCTTTGGACATTCGGCTCGCTGCCAGTCATCGCTCTTGGTCTTGCATTTAGCTTCGCGTTTTACGGCCTGGTGCGTAAGAAAATTGCCGTGGATGCACAAACCGGCATGTTGGTGGAAACGCTGTGGCTGTTGCCCATTGCCGCAATTTACTTATTTGGCATCGCTGATAGCTCCACCAGCCATATGGGGCAAAACTCAATGTCGTTGAACTTAATGCTGATTGCGGCGGGCGTGGTAACAACGATTCCATTGCTATGTTTCACCGCTGCGGCAACGCGTTTGCGCCTCTCGACACTGGGTTTCTTCCAGTATATTGGCCCGACGTTAATGTTCCTGCTGGCAGTGACGTTCTACGGTGAAGTGGTCGGCAAAGATAAGTTGCTGACCTTTGGCTTTATCTGGGCTGCACTGGCGTTGTTTATCCTGGATGCGGTTTATACGCAGAGAAATTCGCGGATAGCGGCGCGCGCGGTCGCGCAGAAGTAAAAAAGGGAGCCAATCGGCTCCCTTCTCATTTTCATCTCACAACCAGTTTTTACGCTTGAAGTAGAGATACGGCGCGAGGCCTGCGAGGATCATGACGATAATCGCCGCCGGATAACCGAAGCTCAGTTTCAACTCGGGCATAAACTCAAAGTTCATCCCGTAGCTGGATGCCACAAGCGTCGGTGGCAGGAATACGACCGATACCACCGAGAAGATCTTGATGATGCGGTTCTGCTCGATGTTGATAAAGCCCATCGCCGCCTGCATCAGGAAGTTCACCTTCTGGAACAGGGATTCGTTGTGCGGCAACAGGGATTCGATATCGCGCAGGATCTCACGCGCCTGCTCAAGCTGACCGCTCGGCAAACGTGCTTTACGCACCAGGAAGTTGAGCGCGCGTTGGGTATCCATCAGACACAAACGGACTTTCCAGCCGATATCTTCAAGCTCAGCAAGCGTAGAAAGCGCGGCGTCATATTCATCGCCCTGGTGCCCTTCCATGATTACACGACTGAGTTTTTCGAGATCGCTATAAATGTTTTCGATTTCATCTGCCAGCTGTTCGATTTTGGTTTCAAACAGATCGAGCAGTAATTCATAGGCGTTGCCGTCAACCATGTTCTGGCTACGAGCGCGCATACGATAGAGTCGAAATGCAGGTAGTTCACGCTCACGCAGCGTAAACAGGCGGCCTTCACGAATGGTGAATGCCACGGTGCTGTTGCCCGCGTGATCGTCTGCATCTTCATAAAAGAAAAATGAGTGGATGTGCAAACCGTCTTCGTCTTCAAAGAAACGCGCGGATGCTTCGATGTCTTCCAGTTCCGGGCGGGTTGCCAGGCTTTGACCAAGTTCCGTTTGCACGCGCTGACGCTCGCTCTCTTCAGGCTCGACCAAATCAACCCAAACAGAATTGCTCAGGTTATCGGCCTCATCTAATTCAAGACGGGACAGACGATTGTTTTCCAGTTGAAATGCGCTCAGCATGACCGGTACTCCCAATGCAAAAAATATCAGGGACAGTTCGGTTGGCACACAGACAGAAACAATATAGGTTTCAGACCATTAAAAAGTCTGACTCATTGCGACGGGATATACGAGATATGGGGTCGCCGACAACCACTAAGGCTATCAGCATTCGAGGATAGCCTTAGAAGTTGTACCTGGATGACAGGTAATTGAGCCAGTATTTACTGGGTGTGTCCAAGGCGAGTGTCCTCTTAGCGTAATCGTGCGCGCATGTTACGCCACCACAAATATGGCGTCAACACGCAACGGGACACCGCTTGCGAATAAATACCCTCGGTGTTTAAAGGGTAGCAAAAGCGTAAAAAACTATGAGTTATTCCGCTGACTTACACGGTTTCAAGACGTGCATAAGCGGCAACTAACCACTTAATTCCTTGTCCTGGGAATGCCACCTGAACCCGGCTATGTTCGCCGCTCCCTTCCAGGTTAACGATGGTGCCTTCACCAAATTTTGCATGACGGACACGCTGCCCAAGTTTGTAGCCCGTGTCGTTTTCGGAAATCGGTGTTCCCATACGTTGATGGCTAACAGGGCGGCTGATACTGGCGCGCAGGCGAACTTCTTCCACACAGTTTTCAGGCAACTCGCCAATGAATCGAGAAGGACGGTGGTACACCTCTTTGCCGTATAGACGACGGGTTTCGGCATAGGTAATCGTGAGTTTTTGCATCGCTCGCGTCACGCCGACGTAAGCCAGGCGACGTTCTTCCTCCAGGCGCCCGCCTTCATCCAGCGACATCTGGCTTGGGAACATGCCCTCTTCCATACCGACGATGAATACTTGCGGGAACTCCAGCCCTTTCGCCGAGTGCAACGTCATCAGTTGCACTGCGTCTTGCCAGGTATCGGCTTGCCCTTCACCGGCTTCAAGTGCCGCGTGAGACAAGAATGCTTGCAGCGGCATCAGGTCTTCGTCTTCATCCTGATAGCTGAACTGGCGCGTTGCCGTGACCAGTTCTTCTAAGTTTTCGATACGCGTCTGGCCTTTCTCGCCCTTTTCCTGCTCATACATAATCATTAAGCCCGAGTCCTTGATAACCCGGTCGGTTTGTACGTGCAGCGGCATATCGATAGTTTCATGTGCCAGTGCGTCGATAAGTTCCATAAATCGTTGCAGCGCAGAGGCCGCACGGCCCGCCAGCGCTTTTTCTTGCAGCAGCAAACGGCAGGCTTGCCACAATGTGAGTTGTTTATCGCGGGAGGTCTGACGCACTACGTCTAATGTACGATCGCCGATGCCACGCGTTGGCGTGTTAACCACGCGTTCAAACGCCGCATCGTCATTGCGGTTGGCAATCAGGCGCAGATACGAGAGTGCATCTTTGATTTCCTGACGTTCGAAGAAGCGCATGCCGCCATAAATGCGATATGGCATGCTGACCTGCAACAATGCTTCTTCCAGCACACGCGATTGGGCGTTGCTACGGTACAGAATCGCGCACTGCTCGAGCGCTCCGCCTGCTTCCTGCCACGTTTTGATGCGGTTAACCACAAAACGCGCTTCATCTAATTCGTTGAATGCGCAATAAAGTGAGATAGGCTCGCCGTCGCTGCCATCCGTCCACAGCTCTTTGCCTAAGCGACCTGAGTTGTTCGCAATAAGGGCGTTGGCGGCATTCAGAATGTTGTTGGTGGAACGGTAGTTTTGCTCAAGGCGAATGGTTTGTGCGCCGGGGAAATCGGTCAGGAAGCGTTGGATGTTCTCAACTTGCGCGCCGCGCCATCCGTAGATTGACTGATCATCGTCACCCACGATCATCACTTTGCCAGTATCGCCCGCCAGCATGCGAATCCACGCGTACTGAATGCTGTTGGTATCCTGGAATTCGTCCACCAGAATGTTGGTAAAGCGTTCGCGGTAGTGGTTAAGAATATGGGGTTTGTTCAGCCACAACTCATGAGCACGCAGCAATAGCTCGGCAAAGTCCAACAGGCCTGCGCGGTCACAGGCTTCCTGATATGCCTGATACACTTTCTGCCAGGTTTGCTCGACCGGGTTGCCATAGCTTTCAATGTGATGCGGACGTAAACCTTCGTCTTTTTTACCGTTGATAAACCACATTGCCTGGCGTGCCGGCCACTGTTTATCATCGAGATTCATGGCTTTAATCAGGCGTTTTAACAAGCGCAGCTGATCTTCGCTGTCCAGAATTTGGAAATCCTGCGGCAGGTTAGCGTCCATGTGATGCGCACGCAGCAAGCGATGTGCAAGGCCATGGAAAGTGCCCACCCACATACCGCCCTGGCTGGTTCCCATCAACTGGCCGATACGGTGGCGCATTTCCGCCGCCGCTTTGTTGGTAAACGTCACCGCCATAATGGAATACGGCGAGCAGTTTTCCACGCTAATCAACCACGCAATGCGGTGCACTAATACGCGCGTCTTACCACTACCCGCCCCTGCCAGCACCAGCATGTTGCTACGCGTGGCTGCGACGGCTTCGCGCTGTTTGTCATTGAGGCTGTCGAGCAGGTAAGAAACGTCCATTGGCACCGCCGTTGAGGAGATAAAAATATACTGTGGTTTTATACAGAATTAATCAGATTATATCAGCGCGGTGAGGGATGCCAACTGCGAAATTTCCAGATGTGGCAATAAACGGCTGTCATTAATCTGCATCAGGTCGCCATCACGCAGATTTATCCAGCACGCCTGCATCCCACAGCGGACGGCTCCGGCGACGTCTGTCGTCAGGTCATCACCCACATGCAGAATGTGGCCGAGCGGCACATCGAGCTTTTCAGCCGCCAGGTGATACATGTCGTTGAATGGCTTAGAGCGACCGTGAGGGCCAGCGCGCAGCACAAACTTAAAGTATTGATCGAGGCCGAAAAGGTGCGGCTCGGCGTTACCGTTGGTAATCGCCACCAACGGCCATTTCTCACCAAGTTTTGCTAATGTGTCATGCGTTTCTTGCGGCACCTCGATTTGGCTGCGCCAGTGGGCGAAATTCGCCATACAAGCCAGTGCGCCAGCGGCTGCTTCTTGCGCTGACAAGCCCACATCTAACATGGCTTGTTCAACGGCACGGCGACGCCATTCGGTCACATCGTGGTAAATATCCGGTTCTGCGAGGCGCAGCGCATGCCGAATATGCAGAAAATCTTGACGTTGCAGATGGTTAAGCTTCGGATGGTAATTTTGCACGAAGCTCATTGATTCACGTTCGGTACGCGTAATCACTTCGCGGTTGTCGTACAGCGTGTCGTCGAGATCAAAAGTGAGCGCGGCGATAGGCCCAAGTGGGCGGTAAAAGTGCATTACGATTTCCCTCGTTTAGCGCGTGGATGCGCGGCATCATACACTGAGGCTAAGTGTTGGAAGTCGAGATGGGTATAGATTTGCGTAGTGGAAAGGTTGGCGTGGCCTAATAATTCCTGCACGCCGCGCAGATCCCCGCTCGATTCCAGCATATGCGTGGCAAATGAATGGCGCAGTTTATGTGGATGTACATGGCTGTTTAGCCCCTGTTTTATCCCCCACTCGCTAAAGCGTTTTTGAACGTTGCGTGCCGAGATACGTTTCCCCTGCTTTGAGAGAAATAACGCATCGTCGTCCGGGCCAAAAAGCTCACGCAGATCCAGCCAGTGCTCAACCCAGGTGACCGCAGATTTCCCCACCGGCACCCGACGCTCTTTGCTGCCTTTCCCCATCACCCACACTTCACCCGTCGCCAGATCGATGTGGCGACAGTCCATATTCACCAGTTCGGAAAGACGCAACCCCGCGCCGTACATCACTTCAAGCATCGCACGGTCGCGTACCGCGAGCGGATCGTTAATGTCGATATCCAGCAGGCGGCTCACGTCATCGACGTCGATATTTTTTGGTAGGTGGCGACCCGCTTTCGGCGTGGAAATCCCTTTTGCGGGATTGGCTTTGAGTTGGCCCTGGCTAACACACCAGTCGAAAAAGCTGCGTAATGCCGAAAGGCGTAACGCCAGGCTTGATGGCCCAAGCCCCGCTTTTCGGCTGCGAACAGTGATTGAGCGAACCGCGGCGGCATCGCACTGTTGCCAGGTACTCAGCTTCATCTCGCTTGCCAGGCCGATTATCGCGGTAAGCTGGCGGCCATAATTGAGCAGAGTAAGCGGGCTTAACTGGCGCTCCACTTTCAGGTAGCGAAGAAAACCCTCAACAGCGGTTTGCAGCGGGGAGTCGGTCATACTCGCTCGACCCAACGCTCCAGCAAATCTGGCAACATTAGCGCCAGTTCATGCAGTAATTGTGTACCTTGCCCTTCCTGGTAATGCTGGGGATCACGGCTACTGAATACCAGTACGCCTAAATCCGCATCGCTGCCCATCAGAGAAAGCGCCACCGAGCCAATCGCTTTCGCCTGAGGCAAAACGACCAGTAATTCAGGGCCATTTAATGACCCAAGATAATGCTGCCTGTCGCCCAGGCGTTGAATACGCAGCGGCTCAAAAGCCTGGCGATTCAATGCCAGATGGGTGAAATCAGAAGGAGCACCAATCCGCCAACGGTCTGCAAAAAGACGCACATTCGCGCCCGCCAGACCCATTTCACGCGCCCAACGATGCAAGCGGTTCAGCATGTCCTGCAAGCTGGTGGCAGAAGCCAGACGGCCTTGCAGCTTCAGTAAGCGGTAGAACAAACCTTCGTTGGCACTCGCCTGCTCCATCAGCAAGGTCATGTTTTCTTCAAGAAAATTGATGTGGTTACGGCTACGCGCCATATGCCATTCAACCAACGAAACCGTGCCGCGTACCGGATGCGGCACTTGCATCTGTTCTACATGCTGGGCGTTACGAATAAAGAAATCGGGATGACGCAGCAGATATTCCGCCACCATGCGGTCATCCAGTTCCAGTACGGCTTCTTGCTGTTCCTCGGCATTCTTCATAGATGTATAAATCCATCATAGACGTGGGCCGCCGGGCCGGTCATAAACAACGGGGTTCCCGGCCCTTTCCAGGCGATATCAAGACGGCCACCAGGCAGCTCCACGCGAACCTGTTCCGCAAGTATTCCTTGCAAAATGCCCACGGCGACTGCGCCGCAAGCGCCACTGCCACAAGCTTGTGTTTCTCCGGCACCACGTTCATAAACACGCAGGCGGATATGTTCTTTGGTCACGACTTGCATAAAACCGATGTTCGCCCGCTCCGGGAAGCGTTCGTGGTTTTCCATCACCGGCCCCAGAGTCTCTACGGCGGCGGTCGTCACTTCGTCAACCTGAATAACGCAGTGCGGATTACCCATCGACACGACGCCGCACATAATGGTCTGTTCGGCGGCACGCATAATATAGGTCTTTTCCGCTTTGTTGGCGCGGAACGGCACGGCGGATGGCTCGAAATTCGGCTCGCCCATATTCACACGCACCAGTTCATCTTCCGTCACGCTCAGAACCATGCGGCCATTGGCGGTGCTGACACGAATATCGCGTTTGTTGGTCAGCCCTTTCAGGCGCACAAAACGAGCGAAACAGCGTGCGCCATTGCCACATTGTGAGACTTCGCTGCCGTCGGCATTGAAAATGCGGTAATGGAAATCGAGGTCGGGATCGTATGGCGGTTCAACCACCAGCAGCTGATCGAAACCCACACCTAAATGCCGGTCTGCCAGGCGACGAATCAACTCAGGGGAGAAATAGACGTTTTGAGTCACCGCGTCGACGACCATAAAGTCATTGCCAAGGCCATGCATCTTTGAGAACTGCATCTTCTGCTCCATATACGCGGCTACTTTTTAAGTGTTTTCTAGTAGATAACCTGAGTCGGTGCGTTATCAGTCCCACGGTCGTTACGTTCCGGCGCGGTAGATTGTGTTTGTTTATCCGGTGTTACCTGGCTCGTAGGCTTGGTTTTGCCATCAGCGGGCGGAAAATACAGAGGCCCTTTGAGACCGCAGCCAGAAAGACTGGAAAGTGCCAGCAAGAGTGCCAGTGGGCAGAAAATTTTCTTCATTATTGAGATGCCTGTAATCCAATATTCTGTCTTCTATCATCGCAGGTGATCCCTGAAAAGCAATACTCTTTTCTATTGGCGGGCGTTGCTTTTATACTGCCGTAAAGACGAACAACTGAGAAAAACATATGAACGACAGTGAATTTCATCGCCTGGCTGACGGCCTGTGGTCAACAATCGAAGAACGCCTGGATGACTGGGATGGTGACAGTGATATCGACTGCGAAATCAATGGTGGCGTGTTGACGCTAAGTTTTGAGAATCGCAGCAAGATTATTATCAACCGCCAGGAGCCTTTACATCAGGTGTGGCTTGCCACCAAAAGTGGGGGTTACCATTTTAATCTGAAAGACGATAAGTGGATTTGCGACCGCAGCGGCGCAGAGTTTTGGCAGTTGCTGGAAGAAGCTTGCACACAGCAAGCTGGAGAGCCAGTTAGCTTTAGCTAGCTGTTGCTGTACTGCTGAAGCAGCGGTGTTGAGCTATCGTCATGATTAGCCGGCGTCGCTGCTGTAATGGCCTGGGTGCGGAATGGAATCACCTGTGAGCGCCCATCTACTTTCACAATCTGATAGAACTGTGGCAAGTTGAAGTTGATGAAGCTTGAGCCGTAAGTGAAACGGTCGTGCGAGGACGAGTAGAAGCGGCTGACGTCACGCACTAAATCTTCTTTGCTTCCTTCACAGTGGTGATAAACCTCTGCTCGGTTAGTCTCATCCAGAATATAGATATTAAATCCCTGGTCCTCATTCGATTCTTCAAAGAAGAACTGAATGATCCCTTCACTGGCAAAACCATCTACCACCGGCGGCAACTGAACCTGCTGGTTAGTTTCAACCTGCACCGACAAGCCATGCAGTTTGTTATGGGAAATCGCGCCGTAGAACTCGACCGCATTCTCCAGTTTTTGCACCGATACGCTCAGGCGTTCAAAGAACAGCCCCCACGTCTGGCCAGAAATACGCAGCGCTTTAAAGCGGCCAGGTTCCTGACGTGTGCTCGACAAACGGAAGTCGATACATTCAGAAACCAGCTGCTGAACGCGCGTGCGGATAAGTCCACGCAAATGCTGGCTATAACAGAACACTTCAACGCTATCAGGCGGCGCGGCATCCTGGTGCATTTTGCCCAGAATGGTTTTCAGCGCCTCAATCATCGATTGCTCGCCGTTGAAGTGCAGCGTACGCACTTCATTCCAGGAGTTGCGGTAAAGCAGGTCAACGCTTCCCACCAGGCACTGTTGTTGCTGCCCGAAACTGAACACATCCAGCTTACGGAAATCGAAATGAACCACCTGATTGCGGAATGCCGCCGTCGGGTCGTATTCGAGGTTAACGATAATCGCCAGATGGCGAATTTCACATGGGCTATACAACGCTTTGGCGGTTGGCGCAGGCAAACGCAGCGGGAAGTGGTGCGAAACGTCAGCCACCATTTCCTGCAATTTTGGCAAATCACAAATGCCGTTGCCCTTAATAAACAGGCGGGTGCGCGAGGTCAGCAGGCCGTTGAAGTAGGCCCATGCCACCAGCTTATTAAGATAACGGTTATATTCCAGCGGTTGATGGCTGATGATCGAATCCATGTTTGGCGCACGGTTGTAGAGATACCAACCTGAACGGTTAGCACGACCTGGCGGAACATGGATAAAGGTCAGGTTCGGTTCTGACAAATCAGGGGAAATCTGCGGGTTAACCAGCGTGACTTTACCAGGCAGCGCTTCAAACGCTGCGTACAGTTTACGGGTCAACACACCAATATCCTGCGGGCTGGCACTGACGCTGAGGTTGTTACGGCGAGCGAAGCGAATCAGGTTGCGATAGCTTTGCATCATCGCATCCAGAAGTTCGTTGTGCGCATCGCGAACCTGGTCGATTTTCCAGTTAGCGCGGTTATCGAGCATCGCCAGACGCGGTTCGTCCCAGCCCCAGTCTTTGACCAGTTGGCTTAAAACTTCACGACGCCAGCCTACACAGGCACGCTCACGGGACAGTTTTTCGCACACTTTCAGATAGAAACAACGACGCACTAAATCCAGGCGCGCAGTATCTTCGATTTGCGTGAGGTAATGGGTCACACGCTCCAGCATCATGCAGTACGGATCAAGCCCAAAAGAGACTATCTCGCCATCATGCAAGCGCTGCTTGATGTCTTTTGCCAGTAAACGCGTGTTTGGGTATTCCCAGGAATAGGCTTCCAGCAGCAGCGTTTTCAGCACCGCTTTATAAGGTGAATCGATACTTTTATAGAGCTGCCACAGGCTGGCTCCAAAGTACTCTTCCGCCGACAGCGTGCTTAAACCACCAAGATCCAGCCATTCGTTTGGCGTGAGCACACCCTGCGAATAGAGGCTCATGACGTAATCGTCGTAATGCTCTTCTTCGTCGCCCGGCACCATACTCCACAAAATTCGTTTACCCGCCAGGCGTACTGCGGTGCGGTAGAATTCATCGAGCAACAAGATGTGTTGAGTTGAACCACAGTCTTCGCCGCCCAGACTGCCGCTTTCGTTGTGGCGGAAGCGGTTTTCATCAATCAGGAAGAAGCTGACCTCAACACCTAGCGAAGCGGCCCAGCTTTCCAGCACGCTACATTTACGTTGCAGCAACTGGCGCTCGTCATTATCGAGCCATGACTGGTGACAAACCCAAATATCCAGATCGGATGAACAGCTCTGCCCAACAGACGAGGTGCTGCCCATTGAATAAAGGCCAGTGATAGGCAATTCACCCGATTCTGTTGTCTGCGGCGGCATGCCGCGCATCAATTCGAGTTCGTTGAGGTAGTGACGTTGGGTTTCATCAGGCGTGTAGATGCATATGCCGTGTGGAACGTTACCCTCAAGGTAACCTGGCATCAGCGGGTGATGATAATGTAACAATGTTGGCAGAAGACTGTAGACCTGTTGGAAAGCAGGCCCCATGGCAGCAAGTGCGCGATCTACACGCAGTTGGTTAATGGCATCCAGTCTCTGTTTAAGAGTCTCAATATAGAGGTACAAGACATATCGCCTGATGGTTTCAGTATTACGAAAAAACCCGTTTCCCGGTTGTTGCCTCTATTATAAACGACAAGGCAAAGAATTGCTGGAAACGTGATCAATTTAACACCTTGCTGGTTGACCGTAAAGAAAGATGCGCTACTCGCCAAGTTCCTTACCTTCTACCCGCTTTATCTTCCATAATACGAAATATGTCCCTCTTTTCCGCAAACCCGTTGAAACTGACAGCCTTCCTTGAAGAGTGGTAGGATGGTCAGGGACGATAATTACGGTAACAAGCAATGTTAGACAATGTATTAAGAATTGCCACTCGCCAAAGCCCATTAGCACTTTGGCAAGCACAATATGTCAAACAACGCCTCGAAGCGTGCCACCCCCAGCTCACGGTTGAACTGGTGCCTATGGTTACGCGTGGCGACATCATTCTTGATACACCGCTGGCAAAAGTAGGCGGCAAGGGATTGTTTGTCAAAGAGTTGGAACTCGCACTGCTTGAAGGCCGGGCAGATATTGCCGTGCATTCAATGAAAGATGTGCCGGTTGAATTTCCTGAAGGTTTAGGTTTAGTGACAATTTGTGAACGCGACGATCCTCGCGACGCCTTTGTCTCGAATAATTTCGCCAGTCTGGATGATTTACCCGCAGGCAGCATCGTGGGTACTTCAAGCCTACGCCGCCAGTGTCAGATTGCCGAACGCCGCCCGGATCTGGTGATTCGTTCTTTGCGCGGCAACGTTGGCACCCGTCTGGGTAAACTCGACAACGGTGATTATGACGCGATTATTCTGGCAGTAGCCGGGCTGAACCGTCTTGGTCTGCAATCACGTATCCGTTACGCATTGCCAGCGGAAGTGTCTCTGCCCGCTGTAGGTCAGGGCGCGGTGGGTATTGAATGTCGTCTTAATGATGAGCACGCTCAAGCATTGCTCGCTTCACTTAATCATGAAGAGACTGCAACTCGCGTCCGTGCTGAACGCGCCATGAACATGCGCCTTGAAGGTGGGTGCCAGGTGCCGATTGGCAGTTATGCAGAATTGAAAGACGGTGAGCTATGGCTGCGGGCATTAGTGGGCGCACCTGACGGCTCGATTCTGGTGCGTGGTGAACGCCGCGGTAAGCCAGAAGACGCCGAAGTCATGGGCGTTTCGCTGGCAGAAGAGCTTCTCGATAAAGGCGCGCGCGAAATTCTTGCTGCCGTTTATGACGGAGATGCTCCGGCATGACGATACTGGTCACCCGCCCTTCCCCCGCAGGGGATGAATTAGTGAGCAGACTGCGCGCACTGGGGCAGGTGGCGTATAGCTTCCCTCTCATCGAGTTTTCCCCAGGGCGGCAGTTGGATAAATTGCCGTCCATGCTGACGAGCCTTTCCGAAGGTGACCTGGTATTCCTTTTATCGCAGCACGTTATACATTTTGCTCATCCACAATTAAAGCAGAACGCTATGTCATGGCCTGCAAGTCTTGCCTGGTTTGCTATTGGACGTACAACTGCGTTAGCTTTTCACACTGTGAGCCATTTGCCGGTTCGTTATCCGCAAGACAGAGAAACGACGGAAGTGTTGCTACAATTACCTGAATTACAAAATGTTGCCGGGAAACGGGCGCTCATTTTGCGTGGGAATGGTGGTCGTGAACTGTTGGGCGAAACGCTGGCAGAACGCGGCGCAGAAGTTACTTTCTGCGAATGCTATCAAAGAAATGCCAGGATTTATGATGGAACGGAAGAAGCCTTTCGCTGGCGCGAACGTGGGGTTTCAACGCTGGTCGTAACGAGCGGTGAAATGCTACAACAACTTTATGCACTCATTCCCGAATGGTATCGAACAAATTGGTTACTCCACTGCCGGCTTATCGTCGTCAGTGAGCGTCTGGCAGGCCTTGCCCAGGATTTGGGCTGGCAAGATATTCGGGTCGCCGATAACGCTGACAATGATGCGCTGCTTCGCGCATTACAATAAACCTTGACCCAAAATAATTCGAGTTCCAGGAAGGCGGCTTGAAGCATGAAGGGTAAATAATATGGGATGCCACAATGACGGAACAACAGAACACCTCCGCCATGGTTGAAGAGACCACACCTGCGGTAGAAAACAAACCGCTTCCAGAACAACCACCACAAAAAAATCGTAGTGGTATTGCAGGCATTGCGCTGGGCGCTATCGCCATTGCAATTGCTCTGGCGCTGGGTGCAGGTCTGTACAGCTACGGTAAGCATGAGGTGGCGGCACAAAACACCACCAGCGATGCGCTGGCAACGCAACTGACCGCGCTCCAAAAGCAGCAAGAGCAGCAGCAATCAGCTCTGGAAGCCACCATCAAGCAGCAGGCAACTGCGCTTGAAGAGTCGAATCGCCAACAGGCAAATCTGGCGCGCGAACTGAATGAAGTACAACAAAAAGTCGCTACTATTTCTGGCAGCGATGCGAAAACATGGCTGCTGGCACAATCCGACTTCCTGGTGAAATTGGCAGGGCGCAAACTGTGGAGCGATCAGGACGTCACGACCGCCGCCGCATTATTGAAAAGTGCCGATGCCAGCCTGGCAGATATGAATGACCCAAGCCTGCTTCCCGTTCGCCGGGCGCTAACAGACGACATTTCAACGCTGTCTGCGATTACTCAGGTTGATTACGACGGGATAATTCTCAAGCTCAATCAGCTTTCAAATCAAGTTGATAACCTGCGTCTGGCGGATAACGATACCGACGATACGCCGATGGATTCCGATGGTAGTGAACTTTCCTCTACCGTCACAGAATGGCGTCAAAATCTGACCAAAAGCTGGCACAACTTTATGGATAGCTTCATTACTATCCGCCGCCGTGACGAAACGGCCGTTCCGCTTTTGGCTCCGAACCAGGATGTTTATCTGCGTGAGAACATCCGTTCGCGCTTGCTGGTTGCAGCGCAAGCGGTGCCACGCCATCAGGAAGAAACCTATAAGCAATCGCTGGAAAATGTTTCGACGTGGGTGCGTGCTTATTACGACACCAGCGACAGCGTGACAAAATCTTTCCTTGATGATCTGGACTCTCTCAGCCAGCAAACCATCAATATGGATGTCCCGCAAACTCTGGAAAGCCAGCCGCTGCTGGAAAAGCTGATGCAGACTCGGGTGCGTAATTTGCTTGCTCAACCCGCTGCAAATGCCAGCGCTCCAGCAGAACCCGCGCCTGAACAGGCTCCCGCACCCGTTCAAGGAGAATAAGCATGATTAAAGTCTTATTACTCTTTCTGCTGCTGATCGCCGGGATCGTGCTTGGGCCAATGTTAGCCGGGCACCAGGGTTACGTTCTGATTCAAACTGACAACTACAACGTCGAAACCAGCGTCACGGGTCTGGTGATCATTCTGATCCTTACCATGGTAGTGCTGTTCGCTATTGAATGGGTGCTGCGCCGCGTATTCCGCACCGGCGCTCGTACTCGTGGTTGGTTTGTTGGGCGCAAGAGCAGTCGCGCACGTAAGCAAACAAAAGCTGCATTGCTGAAACTGGCGGAAGGTGATCACCAACAAGTTGAAAAGCTGATGCTGAAAAATGCCGATCATGCCGAGCAACCTGTGGTGAACTACCTTATGGCGGCCGAAGCTGCACAGCAACGCGGGGATGAAATTCGTGCCAATCAGCATCTTGAACGAGCTTCCGAACTGGCGGATAACGATCAATTACCGGTCGAGATTACCCGTGTACGTTTGCAGTTAGCCCGCAATGAAAATCATGCCGCGCGTCATGGTGTCGATAAGCTGCTGGAGATTTCTCCGCGCCATCCTGAGGTTCTGCGTCTTGCAGAAATGGCATATGTCCGCACCGGTGCTTGGGGTTCGTTACTCGATATTTTGCCAGCGATGGACAAAGTACAGATTGGTGACGAAACTCATCGCCTCGCATTGCAACAGCAAGCCTGGATTGGCTTGATGGATCAGGCAATGGCGGAGCAAGGTAACGATGGTCTGAAAACCTGGTGGAAGAATCAAAGCCGTAAGACTCGCCATGAAACCGTGCTGCAAGTCGCGATGGCAGAGCATCTTATTGAATGTGACGATCATGACGCCGCGCAGGAAATCATTCTTGATGGCCTGAAGCGCCATTATGACGAACGTTTGATATTACTAATGCCGCGCCTGAAATCTGGCAATCCGGAGCAGCTTGAGAAAGCTCTGCGCCAGCAGATCAAAACGCAGGGCGATCGTCCGTTGTTATACAGTACGCTAGGCCAGTTGCTGATGAAACACGGTGAATGGCAGCAGGCATCCGAAGCTTTCCGTGAGGCAATTAAACAGCGCCCAGACGCTTTTGATTACGCATGGCTGGCTGATTGCCTGGATAAGCTGCATAACCCGGAAGAAGCGGCTCTGATGCGCCGTGATGGTCTGCTGCTCACTCTGCAAAACAACACAGGCTCGTAACACCCAAGGGCGATCTCTTCGCCCTTTTCCTTTCTCGAATTCCCTCTCCGTATGCAAAAAAAAACACCTGCCAATTGGCAGGTGTTAAAACAGGTCTGTATGACAACTAAGTGGTGCTTCACTCAACGTTGTGTCCATGGTGTTGGATGAGGTCTGAAAGACGACATCTGTCGGTGGACGATAAGCACCGTAATCGGCTCTGCGTCATTCCTGGGTTTATGAAGCCTAAGCAAACATAAGAAGTGGAATGAGCATCTACACATATATTATTGCATGATGCATGCCAGGTTTGTATTCGAAATTAATATGACAATGTAATTCCTTTTTGATCAGTATGTTATGCGATTCATTGTTGCCGCAGCGCTGGCTGTTTAACGACCCTGGATGGATAGCATAAGTGTCTCCATTTAGAGACAGATAAACAGACAATCAAAACTAGTCATTTATATCAATGCTTTATGAGTCACCAAACGGCGACAACAAAAGCAGGAATGTCGCAAATAAGAGACTGGGATTGAGATGGACTGTTTTCGCAAGGGTGTCGGATGACGCTGCGCTTATCCGACCTACGAAACGGTAAACTACAGACGTAAAAAAACCCAATCTTTCGATTGGGTTTTCTTGAATTTGGTCGGCGAGAGAGGATTCGAACCTCCGACCCACTGGTCCCAAACCAGTTGCGCTACCAAGCTGCGCTACTCGCCGAAATACTGCTTCACTTCTTATTGCTTAACTTAGAGATGGTGCGAAGAGAGGGACTTGAACCCTCACGTCCGTAAGAACACTAACACCTGAAGCTAGCGCGTCTACCAATTCCGCCACCTTCGCAATATCACTAAATTAATGGGGTGGCTAATGGGACTCGAACCCACGACAACTGGAATCACAATCCAGGGCTCTACCAACTGAGCTATAGCCACCACTGTAAATCTTTTCGCGCGGTCTACCTTCTTAAGAAGGAATTCCGCCGCAGCTCCAGCGCCATTCAATCAATGGTGCGCCCGACAGGATTCGAACCTGAGACCTCTGCCTCCGGAGGGCAGCGCTCTATCCAGCTGAGCTACGGGCGCATAGCGCCGTTGCGGGGTCGGATATTACGGCCTTCATGCCCACCTGTCTAGTGCTTATTTAAATAAAATGCGCATTTGGTTACGCTTTGCACATTCTGATGATTATACAGCCAAAAACACCCGCCAAACTCGCTTTATCTCTACAAACACTGCCGCTTACAGCCGTCCTGTGTAATGCCAGCCCAGATAACGCAGCAACTTAATTTGACGCGTAATGCGGCTCGGTTGCGACAATAATCGATATAACCACTCCAGACCCAGGTTTTGCCAGACCTTTGGCGCACGTTTCACATGGCCGGTGAAAACATCGTAGGTGCCACCCACGCCCATATACAAAGCATCAGGATACACCTTGCGGCAATCGCGCATGAAGATTTCCTGGCGTGGCGATCCCATCGCGACCGTGATTATCGCCGCACCGCTGTCGCGAATACGCTCGAATAAAGCGGCTTGTTGTTCAGGTTTAAAGTAGCCATCCTGACTACCGACAATATTGACCTGCCACTGCCCACGCAGCTTTGCTTCAGTTTGCGCCAGTATTTCCGGTTTGCCGCCAATCAGAAACACAGGTGTCCCCTCCCGCCCGGCACGCTGCATCAATGCTTCCCAGAGATCGGCTCCTGGTACACGCGACACCACGGCCCCCGGAAACTTTTTACGAATCGAGCGCACAACACTGATGCCATCTGCGTATTTGTATTCTGCATTTTCGATTAACGTTCGCACTTCTTGCTCGCGTTCAGCAGCAAGGATTTTCTCAGCGTTAATCGCCACCAGCGTCCCACTACGCAGCGAGCCGCCTGCGTAGAGATAATCCAAAGCATGTTGCATATCGCGCCAGCCCAAAAGCTCCAGGCCGCGAATCGCATAAGACGGAGCGGTAGTTAGCTCGTTCATGATATTCCTTGTGATGCATTTTGGGAGTCAGACATAACGCTTGGCGAACGACGTAGCCGTTGATGTACTAATCCCGCACTATCAAATAACCAGTAAAGGAGTTTTGCCAGCAACAGACAGGCGCCAAAAATCACAATGAAAAACACTACGCGGGAAACAAAGGAATCAAGCCCCTCTCGCGCCAGCACAATCATGTTAAAGATGGCCCCGAAACAGAAGCTATGCAAAATGGCGGCTTTATACTTGTTGGTTTCCCTGTTGCCCAGTTCATACAACCAATCAAACCATTTGATAATCAGACCCACCACAACGGCACCCAGCGGGATAAACCACACGCCGCCCATAACCACCAGCGATCCAATTAACGTCGGTGAAATCGCCAGCCCTGAATGGTTGTTGAGGATTTCCCAGGTAAAGTAGTTCGCGCTATTCAGCACGATGCCTGGACGACTCGGCCATAACCAGGTGGGGATAAAGACATAGAAATCACGGACAATCGGTGCCAGACCCTGAAACTCAATTTTGTCGTAATTTTGCAGCAGTAATGCGAGATTTTCCCACGGCGAGAAAGTATCGCGCGTCAGATACAAGAAGGTATAAAACGCTTCGTCGCCGCTCACGTCCATACCGTAGCGCTTTAGCGCCAACCAGAACATGCCGACAATGCCGAATATCCCCGCAGCCGCCAGCATCCACAACGAAATCCAGCCGCGAATAATACCGATGAACAAGAAGATGGCGAACGCAATGATAATATTCGCGCGAGTCCCGCCGACAATCATATAAGTCAACAAACCAAACGCGACGGTGCTGACCAGGAAAAACATCCAGGAACGGCCATCCTGCTTGAGAAAATAGACCACCAACATCGCGGGAATAAAGAAGTAGAAGAAGCGTTTTAACGCAACGCCTGAGACTTCGCTGGAGAATATCTGGCTGTACGAATGCAGTTTAAACAGCAAGAAACCGTTATGCATAAAGAAGATGCCGACGCTCACCAATGCCACTACGGCCAGCATCACCCACGTCAAATGCGTTTCAACTCGATTCATCGTAAACACAGGCTGCCGAACCGCGTTGCTTCGTTTCTCCCGCAACCGTGTTTTGTAGGCAACATAATAGATGCCATAAAAGCACGCGGCTGCTAGCTGCGCTTGCAACAGAACGTCTGCTGGAACGACGGACACCCCAAAGCGGAAGACTAATGTGCAGGTAAACGGAAAGCCGAAGAAAAACGTCAGCAAATACAATAGCGAGAAGAAGACATTGAAATTAAAACGGACCCGGCGGAATTCCTGGTACGTTAAAATGCCAATGAACATGACCGAGACAAACCAGACCACAAACAAACCGCCAAATTGCAGCAAACTCATGCGGTTTCTCCTGATGCAATGTCCAGCGCCCGTATCCAACCATCAATGTAATTAGGGTTAAAGAAAGCAATTTGCTGTTTATCCAGTAAGCGTAGCTGACGCTGCGCCTCGCGCACAATCGGTTCATCAAGCGGGTCGCCGGCGAATAGCACCGGAATGTGCTGCTCCGTCATATCCTGCCAGAAAGGGTTTTTGCGGCTCAATACGCAGGGTATTCCCGCCTGAATCAGCAGACAAAGGGTGCCAATTCCTTGTTGGCGATCGAAAATGAAATAGCCGAGGTCACACTGACGCAACATCGCCAGGTAATCATCAAATTCCATTTTTTCGGTCAAAATTTGCAGATTTTCTTCGCTGAAAAACGCTCGCCCAGCCTGCCGCACTTCATTGATATAAGTATTATTGTTGGCCGGATAACCCATTGGCACGACCACGCGAACCGTATCGCCAAACTGATCGTGAACAGCTTTCAGTGCGGCAATATGCTGGTTGCTCAGGTCGCCCGAATTGCCGACCAGCACCGTCATTTTTCCTGTTTTAGGTTCACTGTTGGCAAGCGTGTTGAGCGATGGGTCCATACGCGTCGGGAAATAAATCAGTTCCCCTGGCACGCGTGGGTGGCGTTCATGAAAATAATTCAGGTCGCCACGGGTTGCAAACACGCGTCCTACTCGGCCCTGCGCGATGCGACGCAGCAGGTAAAACAGCCGAAACTTGAGGCTACTGGAGGCTTCATACAGATCGGCCCCCCAAATGTGCCAGTTCATCTGAGCAGGTTTCAAACCGCCCGTCAGCAGGGCAATCCACAGCGCACTATTAAACTGACCATGGAAGAAAAAGCGTTGTTTCCGATTAGCTCGAGCCTTTTCAATGACGACCTGTGCCAGCGCTTTTTTGGTTGGATAAAGCATGACAGCAAGCATCGGAAAAGCCGACAGCAGCGAGTCGTCCTGTGATACCACCATAAACTGGCGGGCGTGCGGATTCGCGGTAGCCAGTGCGTCATTAAAGAAACGCAGTACCGTTTGATTATGATGCGGGATATCCGATCCCAAAACGTGAATCAGTGTCGTCATGCTCGTCTACGATAAATAAGAAAAACGCTGCAACAGAGCGTGAAGTAAATGATATACGTTGCCATATATGCCTGCGCCGCGCCGAGCGCACCATGCGCAGGTATAAGCCAATGCGAAAAACCGGTCAATAATGCAAACTGGCTGATTTCAGTCAAAATATAGAAGCGAAGCGAGGCTTTGGCTATCACCAGATAACCAAATACGTAGGAGCCCACTTTCAGTACGTCACCCACCAGTTGCCAGGCGAAAAGATCGCGCATCGCAATAAACTTATGCGAGAAAAGCAACCAGATGGCGAAATCACGCAATAGCCAGACGGTAAAACTCGCCAGAGCTACGGCGGGCAGCACAAATTTCAGTGAGCGAAGAATCTCGCGACTGATGTCATGTTTGCTGGTCAGGCGGGAAAGCGTTGGCAGCAAATACACGCTAAACGAAGCGGTGATGAATTGCAGATACGCATCCGAAATACTGCTAACACCTTGCCAGATTCCGACATCATCCCAGCTGTAATGCGCGGCAAGCAGATTTCGCATCATCACGTATGCCACCGGCAACGTTACCGAGGTAATCAGCGCCATAATGGTGAACTTGCCAAGACTGCTGGCATAGACTTTATCCCACTGCGGTTTGAGATAACCGAGCGGTACGTGTTCGCGGCGAACCAGCATAATGCCAGCAGGAATCAGTACCAGCGCAGGCACCAACGCCAGTCCCAACAGCGCCCCCTGATAACCGCCCAGGCGGTAGCAAAGGTAATAAGCCAATACGCCAATCAGGCTGCCGCCAATCAGTGCCAGCGCATTACCCGCCGCATCACGAAACCCTTTCATGATGGCCAGCGACAAGTTCGCCCAGGCAATCCCCATTTGCACGAGCGCAACCAGACGCACTAATCCCTGGTAGTTTTCATGCCCGAATAATCCAAGGCTAATCGGCTTTGCCGCCACCACAAAAATAATGGCTAAAAGCGTCGAGAAGCCCAACACCATGGCTGATGACGTACCGATGACTTTGCGCAGCTGCTCGGGTTGGTCGTGGTACTGCGCGACATATTTAGTCACGCCATTGAAGATCCCC
The DNA here is from genome assembly GCF_024807715.1 of Buttiauxella sp. BIGb0471. Classification (NCBI taxonomy): domain Bacteria; kingdom Pseudomonadati; phylum Pseudomonadota; class Gammaproteobacteria; order Enterobacterales; family Enterobacteriaceae; genus Buttiauxella; species Buttiauxella sp. BIGb0471. The sequence continues at coordinate 26,817 of NZ_JANUEU010000009.1, read as the reverse complement.
GCCCCGGCAAGCACACCTAAAACGGTGATCATCTGGCGGAAGTTTCCAGCCTGCCCAACACCACTTGGGCCGTATGCCACGGCCAGCAGTTTCACCACCAGCAAACCAGCAGCAATTTTTACCAGCGTGGACCCTGCGGTCCACACTGAGGCTTTCGCGAGTGACATATCAGGAGAAGAAGCTTAACAACGTATTGATAACAGTACGCTGGTTCGCTGGAGACAGGTTATAGAACAGTGGCAAGCGCAGCAGGCGCTCGCTTTCTTTAGACGTGAAACGATCTTCGCCGTGGAAGTAACCAAACTTCTCGCCAGCCGGGCAATCATGTAATGGGATGTAATGGAACACCGCCATAATTTCTGCCTCTTTGAGATACGCAATCAGAGCGCTGCGATCGTCAATATCACGCAGTTTGATATAAAACATGTGCGCGTTCTGCACACAATCTTTTGGAATCGATGGCAGTTCAATGCGCCCGGTTTTAGCCAGAGGTGCCAGCGCGTCGTAATAGTCATGCCACAGTTTCAGACGCTGTTGGTTAATCTTTTCAGCGGCTTCCAGTTGCGCCCAAAGATATGCCGCCTGGAGGTCTGCCATCAGGTAGCTTGAACCAATATCGCGCCAGGTATATTTGTCCACCTGCCCACGGAAGAATTGGCTGCGGTTGGTGCCTTTCTCGCGAATAATTTCCGCACGCTCGATAAGCGATGCGTCGTTTATCAGCGTCGCCCCACCTTCACCGCCTGCGGTGTAGTTTTTGGTTTCATGGAAGCTGAAACAGCCAATGTGGCCAATTGTTCCTAAGGCGCGGCCTTTATAGGTCGACATCACACCCTGCGCGGCATCTTCCACCACAAAGAGTTTATGTTTAGTCGCAATCGCCATAATGGTGTCCATTTCGCAGGCAACCCCCGCGTAATGAACCGGAACAATTGCACGCGTTTTCTCGGTGATAGCCGCTTCAATCAACTTCTCGTCGATGTTCATGGTGTCCGGGCGAACATCCACAAACACAATTTTAGCCCCGCGCAATACAAACGCATTGGCCGTCGAAACAAAGGTATAGCTCGGCATGATCACTTCATCGCCGGCCTGGATATTCAACAGGAGGGCCGCCATTTCCAGCGAGGCGGTGCAGGATGGTGTCAGCAGCACTTTTTTGCTGCCAAAACGATGCTCCATCCACTGCTGGCAACGGCGAGTAAAACCGCCATCGCCACAGAGCTTGCCGCTACCCATTGCAGCCTGCATGTATTCGATTTCGGTACCTACTACTGGAGGAGCATTAAATGGGATCATTTTTTCACCTGTATAACCAGAAGGCGGTGCTTTCAATATTGGCACCGCTTTGAATATAACGTCGCAGAGCAGCCGTATTGCTGGTTTGCGTAGCCACTCGCAGCGTATGTAAACCGCGTTGCTGACACCATGAACGGGCGGCATCCATTAACTGTCCGCCCACTCCACGTCCAGCGAGTAATCCGATACGCGCTTCAGTGTCACTGAGCTGGCGCATGCTCACAAACCCCTGTACCGCTTCGCCACTTTTTAGCACCAGGCATTCATGGTCGAAGGTGCCGAGCACGGCATTCTCAATCCACTGGGCGTAAAATCGGCCACTATCAACAGGCTGATACCAGGGTGCGCGAAAACGACTTTGTGTGAATATTTGGGCAGCCAATTCCCGCAAAGTCGCGATATCTGCTTGAGTCGCACGCGGCAGTGCAAGTGCAGCATTTTGCGTGCCAACGGCTAGAGCAAAATCCACTTCCCCTTCAACCAGTTTAAAGCCGAGTTGCTGTAAACCATCCAGCAGCACGGTTTGATGGGTAGCGATTTTCGCCTGCACGCGGGAAAACGCATCAAGATGTTGTGAAGCCAGCAGCGGGGCATCGTCTGCAAAACGAAGAATTGCGCTGTTCACCGCAAAGAATTGATTCTCCCAATTAAGAGATTCAATTCTTGCGTAAACAGGAGTAGATAAAAGCGTCATGGGCTTTATCAGCGCCTGGCGTGGTTTAGCGCCAGACTCCTTTGGTGTCAACAATCCAGCTTTGCTGAACTTGCTCACCCGGAATGGCTTTGAATGCCTGGTGATCAACTAACATCACCAGCACATCAGCCTGCGCGAGGGCTTCATCGGTAGTGGCTAATTCACAATGCCCGACCAGCTTTTTCGGCAGCTCATGAATGTTTGGCTCAACAGCCAGCGTTTTACCGCTATGCCAGGCGCTGAGCATCTCAGCAATTTCCATGGCTGGGCTTTCACGCAGGTCATCAATATTAGGCTTGAAGGCCAGCCCAAAGCAGGCAATCGTAATTTCACTGGCGCGTTTGCCTGTTTCTGCCAGGCAATCAGCAACGGCCGCTTTCACCTGGTTGATCACCCAATGTGGTTTGCCGTCGTTAACTTCACGCGCGGTACGAATCAGTTGTGCCTGTTCCGGATTCTGCGCCACGATAAACCACGGATCAACCGCAATACAGTGCCCGCCGACCCCAGGGCCAGGCTGCAAAATATTAACGCGCGGATGTCGATTCGCCAGGCGAATCAATTCCCAGACGTTGATCCCTTGATCGGCGCAAATCAGTGAAAGCTCGTTGGCAAAGGCAATATTCACGTCCCGAAAACTGTTTTCGGTGAGCTTACACATTTCTGCCGTGCGGGAGTTCGTTACCACGCACTCGCCTTCCAGGAAGATTTTGTACAATTCGCTCGCACGAGCAGAACACACTGGCGTCATACCACCAATGACACGGTCGTTCTTGATAAGCTCGACCATCACCTGACCTGGCAGCACTCGCTCAGGGCAGTAAGCGACGTTGACATCTGCCGTCTCACCTGCCTGATGTGGGAAAGTCAGGTCAGGACGCAGCTCGGCTAACCACTGCGCCATTTGTTCGGTTGAACCAACGGGAGAAGTGGATTCGAGAATGACCAATGCACCTTTCTTTAAAACTGGGGCGATAGACTCAGCCGCAGCTTTGACGAAAACCATATCTGGCTCGTGGTCGCCTTTGAAAGGCGTCGGCACCGCAATCAAATAAGCATCTGCTGCAACGGGTTGGGTACTGGCACGTAAAAATCCGCCTTCTACCGCCGTTTTAACCACCTTATCCAGATCCGGCTCAACAATATGAATAGCACCACGATTAATGGTGTCTACCGCATGCTGGTTGATATCTATACCGACGACGTTTTGCTGTTTTGAAGCAAAAGCAGCCGCAGTCGGTAATCCGATATAGCCAAGACCAATAACAGAGATGGTTGCAAAACTCATTGTTGTGTCACCTGATTATTCTTCAATGCAGCCAAAATTTGTTCACAAGCTTTGCCATTTCCATAAGGGTTATGTGCCCGGCTCATGACTTGATATTCATTTTCGTCTTTCAGCAAACGTGTTACCTGGCGGACAATTTCTTGAGTATCCGTTCCGACCAAACGCACAGTACCTGCATCGACAGCTTCAGGACGTTCAGTGGTATCACGCATAACCAGCACGGGTTTACCCAGTGACGGTGCTTCTTCCTGGATGCCGCCTGAATCAGTGAGGATCAGGTAAGCCTGGTTCATCAAATAGACAAACGGTAAATATTCCTGTGGGTCAATCAGCACCACATTTTTGACATCGCCAAGAATACGAGTCACAGGCTCGCTAACATTCGGATTCAAATGCACTGGATAAACAATCTGGACATCACTGTTTTCTTTGGCAATTTCAGCTAACGCGTGACAAATTCGTTCAAAACCATCGCCAAAGCTTTCACGGCGGTGGCCGGTAACCAAAATCAGTTTTTTGCTGCTATCCAGGAACGGATGGCATTCCGCCAGAGAAACGCGCAAGTTGTTATCGGCATAGACACGGTCACGAACAGAAATCAGCGCATCAATGACTGTATTACCAGTCACGAAGATTTTATTGTCACTGATATTTTCGCGTAGCAAGTTCTGTCGGGAATTCTCTGTCGGCGCAAAATGGTACATCGCCAGATGCCCGGTAATCGTTCTGTTCGCCTCTTCAGGCCAAGGAGAATAGAGATCACCAGTACGCAAACCCGCTTCAACATGCCCGACAGGAATACGCTGATAAAAAGCAGCCAGACTAGTGGCAACTGTGGTTGTCGTATCGCCATGAACCAGCACTACATCGGGTTTAAATGACTCAAGTATCGGCTTTAATCCCTCGAGAATGCGGCAGGTAATTTCTGTCAGCCCTTGCCCCGGCTTCATGATGTTCAAATCATAATCCGGCTCGATAGAAAATAGATTCAGCACTTGATCCAACATCTCGCGATGCTGTGCTGTCACGCAGACTTTTGCGTCAAAAAACGCGTCTTTTGCCAACGCTTCAACCAGAGGAGCCATTTTAATAGCCTCCGGACGCGTGCCAAAAACAGTTAACACTTTCACAGCAATTCTCTTTTGTTGAAAAAGGTGAAGGCCGTCCATCGAGCCTTCACCGGGTAAGGGCGTTATAACAATTTTGGACGGCGGGCTAATGCCACACCAGCGCCAATCAGGGCCCCAACCATACCCCACATAATCAGCAAGAATGCCCGGCGCGGGCTATCACGCTTCACAGGTTCTTCAGGGGTACGTAAATAGCGGTAGGTTTGGAAGCGAGCGTCGAGCGTTGGCCCCACGTTCAGCGTCGACAACATGGCACGATTCTGGTCATAGTCGATGTCATAGTTTGGCCCCACTGCCTGCAAGCTTTCAAGCCGTGCTTGCAACATTGGACGTCCTAACATGAACATTTCGGAATCGGGTAACTCGTCGGCAGGAACTTCGGTTTCACTTTTAGCAATATTTTGCTGCTGCGCAATCTTCAGCGCTTGCTCAACGCTGTGAACTTTGCGGTTATAAATAGACTTAGCCACTTCTTCCTGGCGTTTAACTTGCGCCTTCATCTGTACAGTGCGAGCAGACCAGGCCCCGGTCAGCTCTTCGTTCAGATGGCTCGCCGCACGCTGGCTGGCAAAAGCAACATACTGACGCAGCAAGTTATTGGCATCAGCCGCAGTCTCAGCGATTAATTTCACACTGTCGCTGGTATTACGAGCGATGTCACCGGCTGTAAATTGAATATTATCAACAAGTTCATCTAACAGTGCGGCATCAACTTTACTGTTGCCAACCTGACGCTGCTTGTAATAGTCAGTCTGTAACCAAAAATCACGGCGCGTATCGTAGGCAGACAACTGCATGATGAATTCTTTGTACGCTTCATCCATCACCGAAGGTTGATCAACCGGCAGCATGTTGGCTCTGAGGTCGAGATTACGCAGGAACTGCTGTTGCGAATAATATCCACCCAACATATTGACCGTCGGGCGATCGGTTATCGCGTTAGCGCTCCATTCTTGCCTGGCAAAGAAGGTGTAGATTAACGCAATGGCAGCAAACAAGACTGCGATACCCATAATCCACAACTTCCCTTGCCACAGTGTCCGGAATAAACCACGAATGTCCAACTCGTTGTCTACCATCCCCGGGTTATTTCCTGGCACGTTTTGTTTCATCACTTCCCCAATTACTTTCAGAATTAAGAAATGTTGCTGCTGTTTCTGCGTTGCCGACGCTTATGACGTCTTATGAAACGCGCCACTTTCCAGGCCCGTTTGATGCAATAATCATATAGGACAAATGCAAGCAAGAATAATGCCAACATTACCCATTCAGGTATGGAATGTATGTATTCTGCTGCTACGCCAATGCCCGCGAGTAACGCTGCGGCAGCGGTGATAAGCACAAAGGCCTGACGTGAAGTAAAGCCCGCGCGCATGATTAAATGGTGAATATGCTGGCGGTCTGGAGAGAATGGACTCATCCCCTTACGTAACCGGCGATACATAATGGCGATCATATCCATGAGTGGGATGGCGATAATCCACAGCGCGGTCACCGGGCTAATTGGATGTGTTTGCCCTTGCGTGGTTTCCAGCAAAATCCAGATAACGGTAAAACCAATAAGAGTACTGCCTGCATCACCCATAAATACTTTATAGCGACGACCCAGCACCCCGAGGTTTAAAAGAATATAAGGCAAGATGGCAGCTATCATTGCGAAGCACCACATCGCCAGACTCAGTTGTCCGTCGAAATAAAGGATCATTCCCATCGCTGCAAAGGAGACACAAGAAAGTCCACCTAACAGGCCGTCAATACCATCAACCATGTTGAAAGCATTTATTGCAGCCCAGACTGCGAATAAGGTTAAAAAATAACCAAATGGACCAAGCACCATTTCCCACGAGCCGAAAATATACCCAAGACTTACCAGGTATAATTTACCGACAAACATCATCACAAGGCCGATTAATGCCTGTACAGACGCTCTAATTTTTACGCTGATATCAAAACGATCATCCAGAGCACCGACCAGTACCAGTACCCCTGCGCAGGTTAAATAAAGCCACGCATGCGGGATGTAATAATTAGCAATCAGGAAGGTAAAGCAGATACCGGCATAAACCGATATGCCTCCGACCAAAGGAATTAGCCCCTGGTGGCGTTTGCGGAAGTTTGGTTTATCGACCAGACCGATTCTTTTTGCTGCCTTGCGCGCAAAAAAAAGAAATACGGTAGTAAATAAAAAAATACTTATCAGGTCAGTTCCAGCGGTGATTAAATTCACAGTGCAAGCTCTCTGCAAAATAAAAGGTCAAGGCAATCTCATTCAAAGTGTGCCCCGTCCAATGGTTATATACATCTAATCCCTGAACATCCTGCTTATTATTTAAACAACACTGTCCGAGTATTGATACTAATAACAATATGGCATCCGTTGCCACAGTGGGTGCTTAACTGCGATCGTTAATTCTATATCGTATATACCACTAAAGAAAAACGCCACGTCTAAGCGTGGCGTTCCCCGAGTTTTTGTTGCTTACGAGCGCTTCATCATATCGAAGAAGTCTTCGTTGGTTTTCGTCATCGCCAATTTGTTGATGAGGAATTCCATTGCATCAATCTCACCCATTGGATGGATGATTTTGCGTAAGATCCACATTTTCTGCAGTTCTTCCTGGGTAGTCAGCAGCTCTTCTTTACGTGTACCTGAACGATTATAGTCGATAGCAGGGAATACGCGTTTCTCAGCGATTTTACGCGCCAGATGCAATTCCATGTTGCCGGTACCTTTAAATTCTTCGTAGATAACTTCATCCATTTTAGAACCGGTATCAACCAGAGCCGTTGCGATGATAGTCAAACTACCACCCTCTTCCACATTACGTGCAGCACCAAAGAAACGTTTTGGACGATGCAGGGCGTTCGCATCCACACCACCCGTCAGTACTTTGCCTGATGCAGGTACAACGGTGTTGTAAGCACGAGCCAGACGAGTAATGGAGTCGAGAAGAATAATGACGTCTTTCTTATGTTCAACAAGACGCTTCGCCTTCTCGATGACCATTTCAGCAACCTGAACGTGGCGAGATGCAGGTTCGTCAAAGGTGGACGCGATAACTTCGCCTTTCACCAGACGCTGCATCTCAGTCACTTCTTCCGGACGTTCGTCGATCAGCAGAACCATCAGCACGCAGTCTGGGTGGTTATATGCAATGCTGGTTGCAATATTTTGCAGCAGCATGGTTTTACCGGCTTTAGGCGGAGCCACAATCAGGCCACGCTGGCCGCGACCGATTGGCGATGCCAGATCCAGTACACGAGCGGTTAAGTCTTCGGTAGAGCCATTACCACGTTCCATGCGTAAACGAGAATTTGCATGCAGCGGGGTTAAGTTTTCAAACAGGATTTTGCTACGCGCATTTTCTGGTTTGTCGTAGTTAACTTCGTTAACTTTCAGCAGCGCAAAGTAACGTTCACCTTCTTTCGGCGGACGAATCTTACCGGAGATGGTATCCCCTGTGCGGAGGTTGAAACGGCGGATTTGGCTGGGAGAAACGTAGATGTCATCAGGACCGGCGAGGTAGGAACTGTCTGCAGAGCGGAGGAAACCAAATCCGTCCTGCAATATCTCCAGCACACCGTCACCAAAGATATCTTCGCCACTCTTCGCGTGTTGCTTCAGGATGGAGAAAATAATGTCCTGCTTGCGCATACGGGCTTGGTTTTCCAGCCCCATATTTTCGCCGAGAGTAATCAGCTCAGAAACCGGCGTATTCTTTAATTCGGTAAGATTCATAATGGTGGGTTCTTAAACTCGGGGTAAATCTCGAACATGTATCGTGAATGGTATGGCAGGATCATCCATGCCTGTTTAATGGCCACCACCACATGTCTTATCGCTGCCTGGTCATAGGAAAAACGCAGAACTGAAACGACACGACGGAATGGGTGATATGCCCGAAATCGATTATGCGACCTGATGTTCACTGTAAAACAGCGTCTTAGTGAAATTTAACGGGAAGCATTGGGTATTACAAAGATTCAAACTACAAGACAAGTTCAAAATGCAGTAAAAGTAACTTAGCATGACTGACGCCGGGCGTCCAGCAGCTCACAAAAAATTGCAAACCGCGCACGCACCGGCTGAGATTCCGTTATGCCAGATTAGCGTCGAGGAACTCTTTTAACTGGCCTTTAGACAGCGCACCAACTTTGGTCGCAGCCACTTCACCGTTTTTGAACAGCAACAGAGTTGGGATACCACGGATACCATATTTTGGCGCCGTGCCCGGGTTCTGATCGATGTTCAGTTTAGCAACGGTCAGATTGCCCTGATATTCATCAGCGATTTCATCAAGAATCGGGGCGATCATCTTGCATGGACCACACCACTCCGCCCAGAAATCAACCAGAATCAACCCATCAGCTTTTAGCACGTCCGTGTCGAAACTGTCGTCAGTCAGGTGAATAATTTTATCGCTCATGTTCTACTCCGCAGGATTGTGTCTACCTTGTTGGTGTAGCCTCAACCAACTTGGGGTGACTTTATTTCACCCCGTTTATTTCAACGGATGTGCTTTCGTAAAGCAATAGTAAACTGATATTCTACCACACTATGAGCAAAACACATTTGACCGAACAGAAGTTTTCCGACTTCGCCCTGCACCCTAAGGTGATTGAAGCCCTTGAAAATAAAGGGTTCCATAACTGCACCCCAATTCAGGCACTGGCACTACCGCTGACACTAGCGAATCGTGACGTTGCAGGGCAGGCGCAAACCGGTACTGGCAAAACGATGGCGTTTTTAACGTCAACGTTCCATTATTTACTCTCTCACCCGGTTCCAGAGAATCGCCAGGTGAACCAGCCGCGTGCTTTAATTATGGCACCGACTCGTGAACTGGCAGTGCAAATTCACTCAGATGCAGAGCCACTCGCGCAATCAACCGGCCTGAAACTCGGCCTGGCATACGGTGGTGATGGCTACGACAAACAGCTTAAAGTGCTGGAAAGTGGTGTTGATATTCTTATCGGCACGACGGGTCGTTTGATCGATTACGCAAAACAAAACCACATTAACTTAGGTGCAATTCAGGTTGTGGTGCTCGATGAAGCCGATCGCATGTACGATCTGGGCTTTATAAAAGATATTCGCTGGTTGTTCCGTCGTATGCCACCCGTCACTCAACGCCTGAACATGCTGTTCTCCGCTACATTATCTTACCGTGTGCGTGAGTTGGCGTTTGAGCAAATGAACAACGCGGAATACGTTGAAGTTGAACCGGAGCAAAAAACCGGTCATCGCATCCAGGAAGAGCTGTTCTACCCTTCTAATGAAGAGAAAATGCGCCTGTTGCAGACACTCATCGAAGAAGAGTGGCCAGACCGCGCAATTATCTTTGCTAACACCAAACACCGTTGTGAAGATATCTGGGGCCACCTCGCCGCTGATGGACATCGTGTTGGTCTGTTAACTGGCGATGTTGCACAGAAAAAACGCCTGCGCATTCTTGAAGAATTCACTCGTGGCGATCTCGATATTCTGGTCGCAACCGACGTAGCAGCACGTGGCTTGCATATTCCTTTAGTCACTCATGTGTTCAACTACGATCTGCCGGACGATTGCGAAGACTACGTTCACCGTATTGGCCGTACTGGCCGTGCTGGCGAAAGCGGTCATTCCATTAGCCTGGCATGTGAAGACTACGCGCTGAACCTGTCCGCTATTGAAACCTACATCGGTCACTCAATCCCGGTCAGCAAGTACAAAACTGAAGCACTGTTAAGCGAACTTCCTCCACCGAAACGCCTGACTCGTTCCCGCCCGGGTAACGGTCCTCGTCGTAATGGTGGCGCTTCCCGTGGTAATCGCCGTCGCACAGGTTAAAATTTATGCTCAGCTCCACCTCACTGTATGCTGCAATTGATTTAGGCTCTAATAGCTTTCATATGTTGGTAGTACGTGAGGTGGCAGGGAGTATACAAACCCTTGCCCGGATTAAGCGAAAAGTCCGCCTGGCTGCGGGTTTAAGCAAAGATAATACGCTTTCACGTGAAGCAATGGAGCGCGGGTGGCAATGCCTGCGCTTGTTTGCTGAGCGCCTTCAGGATATCCCCCAAACACAAATTCGTGTGGTCGCCACCGCAACTCTCCGCCTTGCCACCAATGCCCAGGAATTCATTGACCAGGCTGAAAAAATTCTTGGCTGCCCGGTGCAAATTATTCAAGGCGAAGAAGAAGCACGTCTGATTTATCAAGGTGTTGCCCATACTACCGGTGGTGCCGATCAACGCTTAGTCGTTGATATCGGCGGAGCAAGCACTGAGCTTGTGACCGGAACAGGTGCGCAAACTACAGCTCTATTTAGTTTATCGATGGGCTGCGTAACCTGGCTTGAGGGGTTCTTTAGCGACCGAAACTTAGCGAAAGAGAACTTTGATGCCGCCGAAGCCGCCGCAAAAGAGGTTCTGCGCCCGGTATGCGACTCATTAAAACATCATGGCTGGAAAGTGTGCGTCGGTGCGTCGGGTACTGTGCAAGCACTGCAAGAGATCATGATGGCGCAGGGAATGGACGAGCGAATTACTCTGGCTAAACTTCAGCAGTTGAAGCAAAGAGCGATTCAGTGCGGGCGTCTTGAAGAGCTGGAAATTGAAGGTTTAACGCTGGAAAGAGCGTTAGTATTTCCAAGCGGTCTTGCAATTTTAATCGCTATCTTTGAAGAGTTATCAATAGATTGTATGACGCTTGCCGGCGGTGCTTTACGTGAAGGACTGGTTTACGGAATGCTTCATTTGACCGTGAATCAGGAAATCAGAAGCCGCACGGTGCGCAATATCCAACGTCGTTTTATGGTGGATACAGGCCAGGCGGAACGCGTCCAACAACTCGCTCAGGCTCTTGCAAAACAGGTTGCAGATGTATGGAATCTGACGCCACTCAGCATTGAAATGCTTAACAGCGCCGCTTTGCTTCATGAAATTGGACTGAGTGTAGATTTTAAACAAGCGCCACAGCATGCTGCGTATCTGGTGAAAAACCTCGATTTACCCGGTTATACGCCAGCACAGAAAAAACTGCTGGCGACTCTCATGCTGAACCAAACCAACCCGGTCGATCTCTCTTCTCTCCACCAGCAAAACGCCGTGCCACCACGCATTGCCGAAAATATTTGCCGCCTGTTGCGACTGGCTATTATCTTTGCCAGCCGTCGTCGCGACGATATCTTGCCAGAAATCACTCTGCGCATTGAAGGCGAAAACCTGCAGCTGGGACTGCCTGAAAAGTGGCTTGAATGCCACCCTCTTGGTGCAGAATTGCTTGAGCAAGAAAGCCTGTGGCAAAGCTATGTCCACTGGCCTTTGACGATTAAGTAACTTAGCTTTTACGCGCTTTTGCCAGCATTTCACGGATGTTGGCAACATTACTCTGGCCTTTATTCATCCGCTCTTCTGGCGAAACCACCTTACGTTCCGTTTCCCATTGCAAATCATCTTGCGGTAATTCAAGCAAGAAACGACTCGGTTCCGGGCGAATTAATTCACCATATTGTCGGCGCTCTTTGCACAGCGTAAAAGTCAGCTCTTTCTGTGCACGGGTAATTCCTACGTACGCGAGACGGCGCTCTTCTTCGATATTGTCTTCATCAATGCTGCTCTGATGCGGAAGAAGCCCTTCCTCCATTCCCACTAAAAATACATAGGGGAATTCCAGCCCTTTCGAGGCATGAAGAGTCATCAGTTGAACCTGATCGGCTTCTTCTTCACTTTCACCGCGTTCCATCATATCGCGCAGCGTAAAACGAGTGACCACCTGAGTTAACGTCATCGGTTCATCGATTTCTGAACCCTCAAGCATCTCCGTCATCCAGCTAAACAGTGTGTTGACGTTCTTCATGCGCATTTCGGCAGCTTTCTGGCTGGGAGATGTTTCGTACAGCCAGCTTTCGTAATCAATGCCGTGAATCAAATCGCGAACCGCCGCAATGGGCTCACGCTCAGCCAAAGTGGCCACTTCACGAAGCCAGTGAGTAAAACGCTGGAGCGACTCAAGGCCGCGCCCGCTTAACGTCTGACTCAGGCCCATATCGAAACTGGAGTGAAACAAACCTTTATTACGTTGCATCGCCCAGGCACCTAGTTTTTGCAACGTCGCAGAGCCAATTTCACGTTTTGGAGTATTCACAATCCGCATGAATGCACTGTCGTCATCCGGATTAGTCAGCACGCGAAGATAAGCCAACAGATCTTTTATTTCCGGGCGCGAGAAGAACGAAGTGCCACCAGAAATGCGATAAGGAATGCGGTTCTGCATCAGCATCTTTTCAAACACGCGCGACTGGAAATTCCCGCGATAAAGTATGGCGTAGTCTTTGTAGTTGGTTTTATTGATAAAATGATGAGCAATCAGCTCGCCAGTCACCCGCTCGGCTTCATGATCTTCACTATTTGCCGTCACCACTTTTAGCTCGGCGCCGTATCCCAGCTCAGAAAAAAGGCGCTTCTCAAAAACGTGCGGGTTATTGGCAATAAGAATGTTTGCCGCCTTCAGAATGCGTCCGGAAGAACGGTAATTCTGCTCAAGCTTAATGACCTGCAATGCGGGGAAATCCTGGCTCAACAGCACCAGGTTTTGTGGGCGGGCACCGCGCCAGGAGTAAATAGACTGGTCGTCATCGCCTACCACGGTGAACCTTGCCCGCGCGCCGACCAGTAATTTCACCAGTTCGTACTGGCTGGTGTTGGTATCCTGATATTCATCCACCAGCAAATAGCGAATGCGATTTTGCCAGCGTTCACGGACTTCCTCATTACGTTGTAAAAGCAGCGTCGGCAGCAAAATCAGATCGTCAAAATCCAGCACATTGCAGGATTTCAAATGCGTATCATACAGGCCATAGCAATGAGCAAAGATTCGGTCACGCTCGCCTTTGGCTTGCGCAGCGGCCTGCGACGGCGACATCAGATCGTTTTTCCAGTTTGAGATCGTCGAGATCAGTTGCTGCAATAATGTCTTATCGTCTTCAAGCAACCCTTCTGTCAGATCTTTCAACAACGCCGTCTGGTCGGTGTCGTCGAATAAAGAGAAGTTAGACTTCATCCCCAGTGCCGCGTACTCACGTTTAATGATCTCAAGGCCTAAAGTGTGGAAGGTTGAGATCAATAAGCCGCGCGCTTCTTTGCGCCCCAGCGTTTGCGCCACGCGTTCTTTCATCTCACGCGCCGCTTTATTGGTAAAAGTCACGGCAGCAATATGGCGAGCCTGATAACCACATTCGCGGATCAAATACGCCATTTTATTGGTGATAACACGTGTTTTGCCCGAGCCAGCGCCCGCCAGGACCAGGCAGGGTCCAGTGACAAATTCGACGGCTTGTTGTTGGCCAGGGTTTAAACGCATAGGGTCACTCAATGAAAGTCAGGAGGGGAGAAAAAGTACATGGTATTATATCCACCATAATCCATACCACCAAGGCACTATCATGGCAAAAACCGCGGCAGCATTGCATATCCTTGTTAAGGAAGAAAAACTGGCCCAGGAAATTCTGACTCAGCTTCAGAATGGCGGCGATTTCGAAAAGCTAGCTAAAAAGCATTCCACCTGCCCGTCAGGCAAAAAAGGTGGTCACTTAGGTGAGTTCCGCCAGGGCCAGATGGTTCCGGCGTTCGATAAAGTGGTGTTCTCCTGCCCGCTGCTGGAGCCATACGGCCCTCTGCATACGCAGTTCGGTTACCACATCATCAAAGTGTTATACCGTAATTAACAGAAAGGCCGGGGAAATCCCCGGCCTTTTTATTTTTTGGCTTCGCGATTAGCCCGCGACAGCGATACGCTTCATATCTTTCATATAGCCGCGCAGTTTCTTACCAACAGTTTCGATTTCATGGTTACGAATCGCTTCGTTAACATCACGCAGTTGCGCGTTATCAACCGCACCGGCTGGGATTTCTTTACCCAGATCGCCTGCCTGCAGCGTGGTCATGAACTCTTTCAGCAATGGCACTGCCGCGTAAGAGAACAAGTAGTTGCCGTACTCAGCGGTATCAGAGATAACCACGTTCATTTCGTACAGGCGCTTACGGGCGATGGTGTTCGCAATCAGCGGCAGCTCGTGCAGAGATTCGTAGTAAGCTGATTCTTCGATGATGCCCGCATCAACCATGGTTTCGAATGCCAGCTCAACGCCCGCTTTCACCATTGCGATCATCAGAACGCCTTTATCGAAGTATTCCTGCTCGGAAATTTTACCGTCAAACTGTGCAGCGGTTTCGAAGGCAGTTTTGCCAGTCTCTTCACGCCAGGTCAGCAGTTTCTTATCGTCATTTGCCCAGTCAGCCATCATGCCGGAAGAGAATTCGCCGGAGATGATGTCATCCATATGTTTCTGGAACAGCGGAGCCATAATCGTTTTCAGTTGCTCAGACAAGGCATAAGCACGGATTTTTGCCGGGTTGGACAAACGGTCCATCATCAGCGTAATGCCGCCTTGTTTCAGCGCTTCGGTGATGGTTTCCCAGCCGAACTGAATCAGTTTTTCTGCATACGTTGGGTCGGTGCCTTCTTCCACCAGCTTGTCGAAGCACAGCAGGGAACCCGCTTGCAGCATGCCGCATAGAATAGTTTGCTCACCCATCAGGTCAGATTTAACTTCTGCAACAAAAGAAGATTCCAGAACACCAGCACGATGACCGCCAGTTGCAGCAGCCCAGGCTTTAGCGATAGCCATACCTTCGCCTTTCGGATCGTTTTCTGGGTGAACCGCAATCAGAGTCGGAACGCCGAAACCACGTTTGTATTCTTCACGAACTTCAGTACCCGGGCATTTTGGCGCAACCATCACAACGGTGATGTCTTTACGGATTTGCTCGCCCACTTCAACCACGTTGAAACCGTGGGAGTAGCCCAGTGCTGCGCCATCTTTCATCATTGGCTGAACGGCTTTTACTACTGCGGAGTGCTGCTTGTCTGGCGTCAGGTTAACAACCAGATCCGCTTGCGGGATCAGTTCTTCATAGGTGCCAACTTTAAAACCGTTTTCGGTCGCTTTACGCCATGAAGCGCGTTTTTCAGCGATAGCTTCTGCACGCAGAGCGTAAGCAACATCCAGACCGGAGTCACGCATGTTCAGACCCTGGTTCAGGCCTTGTGCGCCACAGCCGACGATGACGACTTTTTTGCCTTTGAGGTAGCTTGCTTCATCGGCGAATTCTGCACGCGCCATGAAACGACATTTACCCAGTTGCGCCAACTGCTGACGCAGGTTCAAAGTGTTGAAATAATTAGCCATCGTGGTGGTACTCCGTAGTCGTTGTGTTGTGCTTTTATAAGGTTCGCCAGCCGTGTCTTGCTTGCGATAATGAACTCACTATATGACAGGAAATGCGTTGCTTAAATTGATATATTAACAACGTGACGTTGCAATTTATGCAACGTAAAAACGAGGGCTGATGAACATGGATTTACGCGACCTGAAAACGTTTCTTCACCTCGCAGAAAGCCGCCATTTCGGCAGAAGCGCCAGGGCTATGCATGTCAGCCCATCCACGCTTTCGCGTCAAATCCAGCGCCTGGAAGATGATTTAGGCCAGCCTTTGTTTTTACGCGATAACCGCACCGTTACGCTGACGGAGGCCGGAGAACAACTCAAACAGTTCGCTCAACATACGCTTTTGCAGTATCAGCAAATGCGCCACACCATCGGGCAAGAAGGGCCATCACTCACCGGCGAGCTACATCTTTTTTGCTCCGTCACCGCCGCGTACAGTCATTTACCCCCTATTCTCGACAGATTCCGTGCTGAGCATCCCAATGTGGAGATCAAACTAACCACCGGCGATGCCGCTGATGCGGTAGAAAAAGTGGATTCAGATGAAGCGGATCTTGCGATTGCCGGTAAGCCTGAAACGTTACCGCCCGGCGTTGCTTTCTCGATTCTGGATAACTTATCCGTGGCACTTATCGCACCCGCACTGGCCTGCCCGGTGCGTGCTCAGGTTAATCAGCCCGATCCTGATTGGGCGAAAGTGCCGTTTATTTTGCCGGATCAAGGTCCGGTGCGTCGTCGAATTGAGTTGTGGTTCCGCCGCCAAAAAATCAGTAATCCGTTTATTTATGCGACGGTTGCGGGCCATGAGGCGATGGTTTCAATGGTAGCGCTGGGCTGTGGCGTGGCGCTGATTCCAGAAATCGTGCTGGAAAATAGTCCCGAACCGGTGCGCAACCGCGTGCAGGTTCTGGAACGAAACGATGAAACCACTCCGTTTGAGCTTGGCGTTTGCGTACAAAAAAAGCGGCTCAATGAGCCGCTTGTGCATGCGTTCTGGAAATTACTGCCCGGTAACCACTAACCCGCGAGGAAGAAGCGGAATGCCGGGTTGTTGGTTTCGTCGTGGCAATCGTAACCCAACTCATTGAGACGGGTTTCGAAATCCGGTTCGTTTTCACCCAGTTCGAACGCCGCCAAAACACGGCCATAGTCGGTGCCATGGCTGCGGTAGTGGAACAGGGAAATATTCCAGTGTGTGCCGAGCGTTTGTAGGAATTTCAGCAAAGCGCCTGGCGACTCAGGGAATTCGAAACTGTACAACCGCTCGCGCAGTGGCTTAGACGGACGCCCACCCACCATGTAGCGCACGTGCAATTTCGCCATTTCGTCATCAGACAAATCGACAACGCCATAGCCGCCAGCATTCAATAGTTCGATAATTTCGTGTCGTTCTTCCACGCCACGCGTCAACCGAACACCGACGAAAATGCAGGCTTCTGACGAATTCGAATAGCGATAGTTAAACTCAGTGACCGATCGACCACCCAGCACCTGGCAGAATTTCAGGAAACTGCCTTGCTGCTCAGGAATGGTGACCGCCAGCAATGCCTCACGCTGTTCACCCAGCTCGCAACGTTCAGAAACGTAACGCAGGCCGTGGAAGTTAACGTTCGCACCAGATAATACGTGAGCGAGGCGTTCACCACGGATCTGATGCTGCTGGATGTACTTTTTCATCCCCGCCAGCGCCAGCGCGCCAGACGGCTCAGCAACCGCACGAACATCTTCGAACAGATCTTTCATCGCAGCGCAGATAGCATCGCTATCCACCGTGATGATGTCGTCGAGGTATTCCTGGCACAGACGGAACGTTTCATCGCCGATGCGCTTAACCGCGACGCCTTCAGCAAACAAACCGACGCGCGCCAAATCAACGGGCTTGCCCGCATCGAGTGCCGCTTTCAGGCAGGCTGAATCTTCCGCTTCAACGGCAATCACTTTGATTTGTGGCATTAGCTGTTTAATCAACACCGCCACACCCGCTGCCAGACCGCCGCCGCCAACCGGAACAAAGATGCGGTCGATATGTGCATCTTGTTGCAGCAGTTCCAGCGCCAGCGTGCCCTGCCCGGCAATGACTGCCGGGTGGTCAAACGGTGGAACGTAAGTGAAACCTTGCTGCTGAGAAAGTTCGATGGCTCGAGCTTTCGCTTCATCAAAGTTGGCACCGTGTAGCAAGACTTCACCACCAAACGCGCGGACGGCATCGACTTTGATATCAGCCGTAGAAACCGGCATGACGATCAAAGACTTGATGCCTAAACGTGTTGAAGAAAGCGCAACACCTTGAGCATGATTGCCCGCTGAAGCGGTAATCACGCCACTGGCTTTTTGTTCGCTGTTCAGCCCGGCAATCATGGCGTATGCGCCACGCAGTTTGAAACTGTGCACGGGCTGGCGGTCTTCACGCTTCACCAGAATGACGTTATCCAGCCGTGAGGAGAGCTTTTCCATCTTCTGCAACGGTGTGACCTGCGCGACTTCGTAAACCGGAGCGCGCAGCACAGCTCGCAGATATTCCGCCCCACAAGGGGCGTCAGGTAGCGGTTGTGACTCGGCCATCATTAGCCTCCAAGCTTACTTTTATCGCGCACCGCGCCTTTATCGGCACTGGTGGCAAGCATTGCGTAAGCGCGCAGAGCGAAGGAAACCTGGCGTTCACGCGCACGTGGCGTCCAGGCTTTGTCACCTCGAGCTTCTTGCGCTTCACGACGTGCAGCCATTTCCTGATCGCTCAATTGCAGTTGGATACCACGATTCGGGATATCAATCGCAATCATGTCGCCATCTTCAATCAGCGCAATATTGCCGCCGCTTGCCGCTTCCGGAGAAACGTGGCCAATTGAAAGACCTGAAGTCCCGCCGGAGAAACGCCCGTCGGTCACCAGCGCACAAGCTTTGCCCAGACCCATCGACTTCAGGAAGGTTGTTGGGTAAAGCATTTCTTGCATGCCTGGCCCGCCTTTTGGCCCTTCGTAGCGAATAACGACCACGTCGCCCGCTACCACTTTGCCGCCAAGGATTGCCTCAACCGCATCATCCTGGCTTTCGTAGACTTTTGCAGGGCCACGGAATACCAGGCTTTCGTCGTCCACACCCGCTGTTTTCACAATGCAGCCATTTTCGGCAAAGTTGCCGTAAAGCACCGCCAAACCACCTTCCTGGCTATAGGCATTTTCTTTGGAACGGATACAACCGTTTTGGCGGTCAACATCCAGAGAATCCCAACGGCAGGACTGTGAGAAAGCTTTTGTGGTACGAATGCCCGCCGGACCTGCGGAGAACATGCTTTTCACGCTTTCATCTTTGGTCAGCATGACATCGTACTGTTCCAGCGTTTGCGTCAGGGTCAGACCCAGAACGTTTTTCACATTGCGATGCAGTAAGCCACCACGATCCAGTTCGCCCAAAATACCAATTACGCCACCCGCACGGTGCACGTCTTCCATATGGTATTTCTGGGTGCTCGGCGCGACTTTACACAGCTGAGGCACTTTGCGAGAAAGCTGGTCGATATCCGTCATGGTGAAATCGAGTTCTGCTTCCTGAGCGGCTGCCAGTAGGTGCAGAACTGTATTCGTTGAGCCACCCATCGCGACATCCAGTGTCATGGCGTTCTCAAACGCTTCTTTGCTGGCGATGCTACGTGGCAATGCACTTTCATCATCCTGCTCGTAATAACGTTTGGTCAGAGCGACGATGCGTTTACCGGCATTCAGGAACAACTCTTTACGATCGGAGTGCGTTGCCAGCAGAGAACCGTTACCCGGCTGAGACAGGCCCAGCGCTTCAGTCAGACAGTTCATGGAGTTAGCCGTGAACATACCGGAGCAGGAGCCACAAGTTGGGCAAGCGGAGCGTTCTACCTGCTCGCTTTGCTCGTCGCTCACTTTCGGGTCAGCGCCCTGAATCATCGCATCAACCAGGTCGAGCTTGATGATTTGGTCAGACAGTTTGGTTTTCCCGGCTTCCATCGGGCCGCCGGAAACAAAGATGACCGGAATGTTCAGGCGTAAAGAGGCCATCAACATCCCTGGGGTGATTTTGTCGCAGTTGGAGATACACACCATGGCATCGGCGCAGTGTGCGTTGACCATGTATTCCACGGAGTCGGCGATAAGCTCGCGTGACGGCAGAGAATAAAGCATGCCGCCGTGGCCCATGGCGATACCGTCATCAACGGCAATGGTGTTGAATTCTTTAGCCACACCGCCGGAGGCTTCGATTTGCTCTGCAACCAACTTACCCAAATCGCGCAGGTGAACGTGTCCTGGCACGAACTGAGTAAAGGAGTTCACTACCGCAATAATTGGCTTGCCGAAATCGTCATCGGTCATCCCGGTTGCGCGCCACAAAGCGCGGGCACCCGCCATATTACGGCCGTGGGTGGTGGTGGCTGAACGGTACTTAGGCATGCTTATTTACTCCAGTCTGTCTGTCGAGCGGAAGGTAATCACCATCCGCCTGGTTATATTTTTACTTAGGGTTGACCTGATCTAACCAGCCCCATTTATCTTCTGTTTCGCCAGTGAACAGACCAAAGAATGCCTGTTGAATGCGTTTAGTGACCGGGCCACAACGGCCTTCACCCACTTGAATACGGTCTACGCTACGAACTGGCGTGATTTCCGCAGCAGTGCCTGACATGAACACTTCGTCTGCCAGGTACAGAGATTCACGAGACAACACTTGCTCACGCACTTCGATACCCAGATCTTTTGCCAGTGTGATAATCGCGTCACGGGTAATGCCTGGTAATGCGGAAGAGGTAAATGGCGGGGTAAACAGGATGCCGTCTTTCACTTCAAACAGGTTTTCACCTGCGCCTTCTGACAGGTAGCCGTTCACGTCCAGCGCGATGCCTTCTTGATAACCATGGCGACGAGCTTCGCTGCCAACCAGCAAGGAAGAAAGATAGTTACCACCCGCTTTTGCCGCAGTGGGAATGGTATTTGGTGCTACACGGTTCCAGGAGGAAACCATTGCGTCGATCCCTTGATCCAGCGCTTCTGCGCCGAGATATGCACCCCATGGGAAGGCTGCGATGATCACGTCCGTGGTATAACCGTCTGGCGGGTTCACGCCCATACCGACATCACCAACAAACACCAACGGGCGGATATACGCACTGGTCAGGTTGTTTTTACGAATAACGTTACGGCAGGCTTCCATCAGCTCATCAACACTTTGTGATACAGGGAAACGATAGATTTTTGCGGAATCACGCAAACGCTGCATGTGTTCACGATGGCGGAACACCACTGGGCCGATGTGAGATTCATAGCAACGGATACCTTCAAATACCGATGTGCCGTAATGCAGCGCATGGGACATTACATGGACGTTTGCCTCGCCCCACGGCGTCATCTCACCATTGAACCAGATGTAATCAGCTTTCTTCGTCGTCATTGTTCTCTTCCTTCTGCGCTCATGCGCGGATTTGTTGTGTTGTTTGTTGCTGGATTTCGACGCGACCAACGTCCACCAGTTTTCTTAATTGACTAAACAGTAATTCGACTGGGCGCAGACTGGCAACGGTCAATTCAATATTAATATCGTCAGTATTCCCCAGCGTGACCATGTTCATAGAACACACCTGAAAACCACGATGGCGCACGACGCGTAACACGCGCTCTAGGGTTTCTGGACGAAAACGGGCCGTTACTGCAAGCTGATGTTGCATCATGATAATTTCTCCAGCATTTGTGAGTTACTGGCACCGGGTGGCACCAACGGCCAGACGTTTTCGTACTCATCAATTGAGACGTGAAGCATGTATGGGCCATCGCTGTTCAGCATCGTTTCGATGGCAGCTTCTACCTGGTCTTTACGGGTAATGTGTTGGCCTGGGATACCGAAGGCGCTGGCCAGCATGAGGAAATCAGGGTTATCGGAGAGGTTGGTTTCACTATAACGTTCGGAGAAAAACATTTGCTGCCACTGGCGAACCATTCCTAAACGCTGGTTATCCAGTAAAACGATTTTCAACGGCAGCTGTTTTCGTTTTACGGTGCCCAGCTCCTGAACGTTCATCATGAAGGAGCCATCACCCGAGATACAGATAACCGTATCGTTCGGTCGGGCCACTTGCGCACCTACAGCGGCTGGCAAACCGAAGCCCATCGTCCCCAGACCGCTGGAGGTGATGAAGTTCTCCGGGCGCGTGAAGGACATATGCTGAGCCGTCCACATCTGGTGCTGGCCCACATCGGTAGTCACCACGCATTCCTGTGGCTTGCGGTCAGAGATTTGTTTCAACAGTAATGGGGCAAAGATGGCTTCGCCGGGATGATCGTAACGCCATGGGTTTTCAGCGCGCAAAGTGGCTACGTCTTGCTGCCAGTCAGCGATATCCAGAGGTTGCTGCAACGCCTGTAATATCTGGACCAAATCCCCCTGCAACCCAACGTGTGCCTGACGCAATTTGCTTAATTCAGCCGGGTCGATGTCCATATGGATCACTTTCGCGTGCGGGGCAAAGGTATTCAATTTGCCGGTAACGCGGTCATCAAAGCGTGCGCCGACGGCAATCAGCAAGTCGCACTCTTGCACCGCAAGGTTCGCCGCTTTGGTGCCGTGCATGCCCAACATACCGGTATAAAACGGATTGTCCGCCGGAACCGCACCCAGGCCTTTCAACGTAACAGTGGAAGGCATATTAGTGATTGCGATAAATTCGCGCAGCGCCGGAACTGCCTGTGCCATACCGACACCACCACCGACATACAACATAGGTTTGCGAGCATTCGCTATCATTTCACGAGCCTGTTGCAGCTCGGCATGTGGCATTGCGAAATCATCTTCAACCGTCGACAACCACGGCTCCAGATCACCTTGCGCTAACTGAATGTCTTTAGGGATATCGACTAATACCGGACCGGGACGGCCAGAATTTGCGATTTCAAATGCTTCAGCGAGCACGCGAGGTAAATCTTCAAAAGATTCAACGAGGAAACTGTGTTTAGTGCACGCGAGGGATAATCCTAAAACATCCACTTCCTGGAACGCATCGGTACCAATGAATGGGGCCGCGACCTGACCTGTGATGGCAACGACTGGAACGGAGTCTAACAGCGCATCGGCAAGGCCAGTGATTAGATTGGTTGCGCCAGGTCCAGAAGTAGCGATGCAAACCCCTGTTTTTCCAGTAGAACGTGCATAGCCAATGGCGGCCATTGCGGCGCCTTGCTCATGCCGGCAGAGCAAATGTTCGACCCCGCCGTCGTATAAAGCATCGTAGACCGGCATGATTGCGCCACCCGGATAGCCGAAAACTGTCTCAACACCCTGCGCTCGCAACGCATGTACCACCCACTGTGCACCATTCATAGTTAGTTCCCCGCCCCACTACTGGAGAAACAGCATTTTATTCTGCAACGCATTATCTGTTCCTCTCCAAATTTTTTACCCAACAAAAAACCCCCGGACCTTTCGGTGCGGGGGTTCTTTTCGATTCAGGCTTGATTTTTAAGCCTTTCTTTCTCCAAGTGCAGCCCCGCACGGTGGGATAATAATCACCACCACGCTAATCACGACCAGGCTAATCACTTGTAGAAGGGCTTTCATGTTTGTTTATTCTGTCTACTTGTTCGAAGTAATGCCTACAGAGTTATCACAGTGCGTAATCAAAGCACAAGAATTTTTTATGAAGGATTTGGGTAATTACAAATAAAATCTGATAAAAGGGTTTTATTTTCAGTAGATAACAAGATAGTGAAAATATTTCATAAAGAGCCAATTCTTATTGTTCTCGCCCAGCCTTAGCGAAAAAATAATTTTTTTGCGGGGCGTGTCGCAGAAAATTGCAGCGAAATGAAATCCCAGCGGAAAGCCTGGAAAGCATTTCGAAGAACTCTCGTTTGACTCTTTAGTCCACATTATCAAACTGACAGGATAAAGCTCATTCCGAAGGAGCGAACTATGTCACTGGCAGTTGTAAACACAAGGGCGGCATTAGGCATTGCAGCTCCATTGGTCACCGTTGAGGTCCATATCAGCCAGGGGTTGCCGGGCTTAACTCTCGTTGGTTTGCCGGAAACCACAGTACGAGAAGCACGGGACCGGGTGCGAAGCGCCATTATCAACAGTGGATATACCTTTCCAGCCCGCAAGATCACGATAAATCTTGCACCCGCGGATCTTCCCAAAGAAGGCGGACGATATGACCTACCCATCGCTCTGGCCTTGCTGGCGGCTTCAGAGCAGCTTTCAATTGATAAACTGGAGCAATATGAGTTCGTGGGTGAACTTGCGCTTACGGGAGCACTACGCGGCGTTCCAGGTGCAATTTCATCAGCAATGGAGGCATTAAAAGCTGGAAAGAAGATCATTATTGCAGATGAAAATGCCGAAGAACTCGGTTTGATTGAGCAGCCAGGCTGCCTTATTGCAAACCACCTCACTCAAGTCTGCGCATTCCTTGAAGGAAAAGGTGAGTTATTCGCTCCAGAAAAACTGCCGCAGCCAGCAGTTGAATATAGACAAGATCTCAATGAGATTTTTGGGCAATCGCAAGGGAAACGAGCGCTGGAGATAACGGCGGCTGGTGGGCATAACCTTCTGCTTATTGGGCCACCCGGCACGGGCAAAACCATGCTCGTCAGCCGCCTCAATACATTGCTCCCCCCATTGAACGATGGTGAAGCGCTGGAGAGTGCGGCGATCATAAGCCTGGTCAATCCACACTCATTACAACAGCAATGGCGCCAGCGCCCGTTCAGAGCGCCTCATCATAGCGCTTCGTTGACTGCTATGGTTGGAGGAGGAACGATTCCAAGGCCCGGAGAAATATCACTGGCGCACAATGGCGTGCTGTTCCTCGATGAGCTTCCTGAATTTGAACGCCGGGTTCTGGATGCATTACGTGAACCTATAGAATCGGGTGAAATTCATATATCCCGAACACGAGCCAAAATTAGTTACCCAGCAAAATTCCAACTACTTGCTGCCATGAATCCTAGCCCGACAGGGCATTATCAGGGTAAGCATAACCGTTGCACGCCTGAGCAGACACTTCGCTACCTCAGCAGGCTTTCAGGGCCATTTTTGGATCGTTTTGACTTATCCGTCGAGGTCCCTCTTCCTCCACCAGGGATTTTAAGCAATCCGGGTTTGAACGTTGAAAGCAGCGTTGATGTGAGGGCGCGTGTGATAGACACTCAGCGGCGACAATATGAACGCCAGCAAAAGCTCAATGCAAGGCTGGATAACCACGAAATCAAGCTGCATTGTTCTATTGAGCACAATGATGCGATCTGGCTGGAAGAGACGCTGGTGAAACTAGGATTATCGATACGGGCCTGGCACCGTTTATTAAAGGTTGCTCGAACCATTGCAGATATTCAGAAAAGTGAACAGATAGGGCGGGAACATCTTCTGGAAGCACTCAGCTACCGTGCAATCGACCGTTTATTGATTCATTTACAGCAGTTAGCAGGATAAAAAAATGGGGCTTTCGCCCCATTTCTATTAATCATCGCTTTCGGTGTAGTCTTCAACCGCATCTGCCTGTGGCTTGCCACCGGAGAGTGTGTGGAAACGCTTAGGACGCTTGATTCGCGTCATATACTTGCTCCATACACGTTCGGCATCAGTTACTGGCTCACGCTCGCCACGGCAAACCGCAACAAACAGTACTTCTTCTTCAGTGCCAGGTTCACGCTTGCCGAGATCCAGCTCATTGAACGCATAACCATGGCGCTCTAACAGCTGGGCCTCTTTGATGGTGAAATCACCATGGCGAGCAAACCCGCGCGGATAATGTTTATTGTCGAAAAACCGATTAGTCGTCGTAAAGCTTTCCGCCATCCTGCACGCTCCTAATTCTCTTGGTCGAGCTATTTATGGCGCGGAGTATTAGTTACGCTTGACAGAGCGTCAAACAAAACATTTAAATCATAACGACAAATTTTTTTTGGGAGTGGGTCGTGGATACTGAATTACTAAAAACGTTCCTCGAAGTGAGTCGAACGCGACATTTTGGGAGGGCTGCGGAGGCACTTTATCTAACGCAATCAGCCGTTAGCTTCCGTATTCGCCAATTAGAGAACCAACTCGGTGTAAATCTTTTTACTCGCCATCGCAATAATATTCGGCTAACGACAGCTGGCGAGCGTTTACTGCCGTATGCAGAAAATCTTATGAGTATTTGGCTGACGGCCAAAAAAGAGGTTTCTCACACCTCACAACACAATGAATTAACGATTGGTGCCAGCTCATCACTTTGGGAATGCATGCTTTCAGAGTGGCTTGTGGCACTTTATCAACAACATAAAGACCTGCAATTTGAAGCTCGTATATCCCAACGAAAATCGTTAGTTAAGCAATTGCACGAACGACAACTTGATCTCTTGATCACCACTGAATCACCTAAAATGGATGAGTTTTCCAGTCAATTACTGGGACATTTTGACCTGGCACTTTTTTCTGCGGCTCAGCAAACGACCCAAGCAGGGTTAAAGTATTTACGTCTGGAATGGGGGCCTGATTTTCAGCAGCACGAAACGGGTCTGATTAGTAATGATGGTGTTCCGGTTCTGACAACCAGTTCAGCTCAAATCGCCTACAAACTATTACAACAGCTCAATGGATGTTCATTTTTACCCGTGGAGTGGGCCAAGAAACGAGAAGGTATTTATCTTGTACCTGATAGCACTACGCTTTCACGCCCTTTGTATGCAATTTGGTTACAAAATAGCGATAAACAGAGCACAATCAAAGAGTTATTAAAGACACCACTTATAGCGCAGTAATGCGCTTTTGTCGTTCGGCGGGATATTTTAGGGGAATTTTAGGCAAAAAAAATCCTTTGCCGAAGCAAAGGATTATATATGGCAGGGGCGGAGAGACTCGAACTCGCGACACCCGGTTTTGGAGACCGGTGCTCTACCAACTGAGCTACGCCCCTAGATAACGCTTAGTATTATGCCCGCTAATTTAGCAGGCATAATTTTTTTAATAAGTGGCGGAACGGACGGGACTCGAACCCGCGACCCCCTGCGTGACAGGCAGGTATTCTAACCGACTGAACTACCGCTCCACCGAATTTCTTTCTTACTACCACCAGGTGTCACATTCTGGCTTTTACTGCTTTGAATTTGGAGCCTGGCAGTTCCCTACTCTCGCATGGGGAGACCC
>NZ_JANUEU010000008.1:0-135398 GCF_024807715.1 Buttiauxella sp. BIGb0471 | reverse complement strand
CCCATGCCGAACTCAGAAGTGAAACGCCGTAGCGCCGATGGTAGTGTGGGGTCTCCCCATGCGAGAGTAGGGAACTGCCAGGCTCCAAATAAGTGGAAAGCCCTGTACTGACGTACAGGGCTTTTTGCTGTCTGCGATTTATACATAAAAATGCCCGCAACAAGGCAGGCTAATTTCACTTCTTAATCCAATCCGCAATAAAATCAGCAATCTGAAAGGGTGAATTGATATCCAGAACTGGAATCTGCACATCAGGAAGCTGCACGTCACTAGCAATGGCAATCACTTGGTTATCGACCACAAGCTCAGCAATGCTGTGCTTCAGCCCATCCCTGTAAAGCAGAATTTTTGGAATCGCTTCATGCTTAAATCCCTCAACTAATATCAAATCCAATGAAGTTGGATCCATTCGACTGGCTAACCAGTGCAGATCCAGCTCTTCTTGCGCAGGTGTTTCGGTCATTAATGCCCATCTATTATTATTGGCGACGATTGTTTGCGCGGCACCGGCTTTTCGCAGTTCATAACTGTCTTTTCCGGGTGTATCGATATCGACATCATGATGGGTATGTTTGATCAGACCAGGACGAATGCCTCGATCATTAAGCAGAGGAATCAATTGCTTAAGAAGTGTCGTTTTGCCTGTACCGCTCCAGGCGGCAAAAGCGAGTAGAGGCACCATTATATGTTTTCCCACTGTGCGAGATCTTCCGGTGAATTTATGTTGACGAAATTTTGCTTCTGATTCGGAAATAATACGGCGTGTCCGCCCAATTCTCGCAGAAAAACCATGACTCGCCGTTCACCTGAAGCAAGATAGCTTTCCAGCGGAGCAGTGAGTTTCTTGTGCAGGAGGGCAATAGTGGGATGATCTCGCTCACCATCGTTTACCCAAACAGCAGAAGCATCCCTTTTTTGCTCCCAAAGCCTGGATGCTAAATCGTCGGGTATATTGGGTGTATCGCATGGGCAAAACAAAAACCACTCACTGTGTAACTGCTTCATTAGTGACAACATTCCAGCAAGCGGTCCAGGGTAATCGGGCAATGTATCGCTGAGAACGGTTAACCCAACAGACTGATATTTTGCTCTATTTCTGTTGGCGCTAATCACCACGTCGTTGACCTGCGGTGCCAGCTTTCTGATGACGTGTTCAAACAGCGGTAGTCCATTTAATTCGATGAGCCCTTTATCCTGGCCACCCATTCGAGTTGATCGCCCACCGGCTAAAACCACACCAGTAACTTCCGTTAAACATCTCACCAATATCGCCTCTTTTAATGTGGGTTTGAGCCTGCTAACGTGTACCCCTCGCATGTGAAAGGAGCACAATAATGAAATGCAAACGTCTTAACGAACTGCTCGAGCTACTTCAGCCCGCATGGCAGAAAGAGCCTGATCTCAATTTGATTCAATTTTTACAGAAACTCAGTAAAGAGTCAGGTTATACCGGTGAATTAACCGATCTGACCGATGACGTGCTTATTTATCATCTGAAAATGCGTGACTCCGCGAAAGATGCTGTTATTCCTGGCATTCAGAAAGACTACGAAGAAGATTTTAAGACCGCATTATTGCGCGCTCGTGGCGTAATTAAAGAGTAAAAGCTTGTAAGCCAGTCCACTATAACGGCTACGAAATGTTATCCTTAACTATTCGCATTTACAGTCGGTTGCGTGGATGACAGACAGCGCTTTCAATTTTCAGACACTACATCCGGATACCATCATGGATGCCCTTTTTGAACAGGGCATACGGGTGGATTCCGGCTTGACTGCATTAAATAGTTTTGAGAACCGCGTCTATCAGTTTCAGGACGAGGATCGAAAACGTTATGTGGTGAAATTTTATCGTCCTCATCGCTGGTCTCCTGAACAGATACAAGAAGAACATCAGTTTGCCCTTGAGTTGCTGGCTGATGAGGTTCCTGTCGCCGCACCATTGAAGTTTAACGGCAATACCTTGCTGCGCCATCAAGGGTTTATGTACGCGGTGTTTCCAAGTTTAGGCGGAAGACAGTACGAAACAGATAGCCTGGATCAAATGGAATGGGTGGGACGCTATCTTGGCCGCATCCATCAAACGGGGCGCCGCAAGCAATTTTCTGCTCGTCCTGATATGGGCTTGAGTGAATATTTATTTGAGCCGCGTGAACTGTTTGAGCACACGCATCTCATTCCATCTGCTCTGAAACAGCGCTTCTTAAAAGCAACAGATGCACTTATAGAAGAAGTGAAACTTCACTGGCATGCTGATTTTGAGTCACTGCGACTGCATGGAGACTGCCACCCGGGGAATATTCTCTGGCGCGATGGCCCTCTGTTCGTCGATCTCGATGATGCCCGTAATGGCCCCGCAATTCAGGATATCTGGATGCTGCTCAATGGCGATAAAGCCGAGCAGAGAATGCAGTTGGAAATGATTGTTGAGGCATATGAAGAGTTTGCTCCATTTAATTCAGACGAAATTGCGCTCATAGAACCTTTACGAGCCATGCGTATGGTCTATTATCTCGCGTGGATAATTCGACGCTGGGATGATCCCGCATTCCCCAGAAATTTTCCGTGGCTTACCGACGAAGATTACTGGCGGAGACAAATTGCGACTTTTACAGAGCAGGTCCGGGTTCTGCGTGAACCACCATTAACATTAACGCCAATGTATTAATCAGTATTTATTCAGGAGAGATTTGATGATGAAAAAGATTTGGCTGGCGCTGGCGGGGATGATCCTGGCATTCAGCGTTTCTGCAGCGCAGTATAAAGATGGCAAAGAGTTCGTTACTTTGGAAAAACCCGTCGCTGGAGAGCCGCAGGTTCTGGAGTTCTTCTCTTTCTATTGCCCGCACTGCTATCAGTTTGAAGAAGTTCTTCATGTTTCTGATACCGTGAAGAAAAAACTGCCGGAAGGCACCAAAATGACTAAATACCATGTCGAGTTCCTTGGCCCATTGGGCAAAGACCTGACTCAGGCGTGGGCGGTAGCAATGGCGCTGGGTGTGGAAGATAAAATCACTGCTCCTATGTTTGAAGCTGTGCAAAAAACACAGACTGTTCAAAACGTTGCAGATATCCGCCAGGTATTCATTGATGCAGGCGTTAAAGCTGAAGAGTATGACGCAGCATGGAATAGCTTTGTGGTGAAATCATTGGTTGCCCAACAAGAGAAAGCCGCGGCAGATCTGCAATTGCAGGGTGTTCCAGCTATTTTCGTGAACGGTAAATATCAATTGAACCCGCAAGGAATGGACACCAGCAACATGGACGTATTCGTCCAGCAATATGCTGATGTGGCCAAATTCCTGGTCGAGAAAAAATAATAAAAAAGCCGGTCGATTGACCGGCTTTCTTTTATCGTTTAATGCTCGTCAGCAGCGCGTCTTTGTCATGCCATAACGCATTCAGCCATTGCTGGAAACGCCGTTTAAAACCCTTATCATTTATGTAATCGCCATGCAGGTCCTCTGGAATCGGCACCAGCGACACTCTCACCACGATCCGAGTCATCTTGCCACTTAACATGTCATAGAACGGGCTTTGTACATTCTCCGGGTAACAGAGCGTAACGTTTAAAAGTTTATCAAACTGTTTTCCCAATACGTTAAGAGCCATTGCGATACCCGCTGCTTTCGGTGGAAGAAGATTCTGGAAAGCTGAACGAGTCTGTAATCGCTTTTCTTTAGTAAATCTTGAACCCTCGACAAAATTCACAATTGTCGTTGGATGAGAGCGAAATTTCGCGCATGAACGGCGGGTCGTCTCGACATCTTTACCGCGCCGCTCCGGGTGGCGGAGTAAATACCCCCGTGAATACCGCTTCATAAATGGCATATCCAGCGCCCAACAAGCCAGGCCCATAAACGGTACCCAAGCGAGCTGTTGTTTTAAAAAGAACTTATTCATCGGGATATGTTTGCGAAACAGTACGCATAAAATGACGATATCGGCCCAGCTTCTGTGATTGCAAATCAGCAGGTACCAGTTCTTCTTGCTGAGTTCGTCCAGGCCCTCAATATCCCATTTTAGGTTTGGATTCAGCTTAAGTAAGAAAGCTAACCCCTCACACCAGCAATACATCATGAAATCAGCAAAGGCCGAGATTGAACGCCAGATGATTGGAATAGGTAACAGGAGTTTGATGATGCCAGCGATAATAATGGGAACTGAACATGCGATAGTCACCACAATGGTGAGAACGACACTCAGAATTAACGTTATCGCAGCGAATAATCTCGACATAAATAAATTTTTCAGATGGTTAGAGAGTGTCAGATTCAGGGGGAAGAATAATACGTGGAGAATTTTATCAGAAAAGGTTAGTGAGCGATGAAACTAAAACTGCTCATTAATAAATGGTGCATATAGGGCTTTTGATATTATTGCTCTATAACATAATTATTTTTTATATCCACATTTACGGATCACCCATGGAAGGTCGTGAAACTTGAGCGGTTAATTCATAAGGTAATGATAAACAATAGTATTTATGAAGGTTAGTGTTTCCTATAAAAGAAATAATCAAATACTTAAAGAATTATGCACAAACTTATCCACAATATTGATCTTGAGGCCGATCTCGAAGATCAACAAAACTTTTCACCTAATCTGCCTCAAAAGTTCATGTTTTCAGCCAGGCTATGGCATCCTTTAGCTATAAACTAAAACCAGTCACGGAACGGAACATTATGGTTCAGATCGCGCAAAACCCACTTATCCTCGTTGATGGCTCATCCTACCTTTATCGTGCTTATCATGCCTTTCCACCGCTGACCAATAGCAAAGGTGAACCAACAGGAGCAATGTACGGTGTGCTGAACATGCTGCGCAGTCTTCTGTTGCAGTATCAACCGACCCACGCAGCAGTGGTTTTTGATGCTAAAGGCAAAACCTTCCGTGACGAATTGTTCGAGCATTACAAATCTCATCGCCCGCCAATGCCCGACGATCTGCGTGCGCAAATAGAACCTCTCCATGCGATGGTTAAAGCCATGGGCTTGCCTCTCCTGGCGGTTTCAGGCGTGGAAGCTGACGATGTGATTGGTACACTGGCGCTTGAAGCTGAGCGTGTTGGTCGCCCGGTGTTGATTAGTACCGGCGATAAAGATATGGCGCAGTTGGTTACACCGGGCGTTACGCTTATCAATACCATGACCAATACCATTCTTGGCCCGGATGAAGTCCAGACTAAATATGGCGTGCCGCCAGAACTCATCATCGACTTCCTGGCATTAATGGGCGACTCGTCAGATAACATCCCTGGTGTGCCGGGCGTTGGCGAGAAAACAGCACAGGCGCTGCTACAAGGCTTAGGTGGACTGGATACGCTGTATGCCAACCCAGAGAAAATCGCAGAATTAACCTTCCGTGGTGCAAAAACCATGGCGGCGAAGCTTGAACAAAGCAAAGATCTTGCTTACCTCTCCTATAAACTGGCGACCATTAAAACGGACGTTGAGCTTGAACTCGGTTGCGAGCAATTAGAAGTGCAGCAGCCTGCAGACGAAGAGCTTCTTGAGCTGTTCACACAATATGAATTCAAACGCTGGATTACCGACGTAGAAGCTGGCAAATGGTTGCAGGCCAAGGGCGCGAAGAGTGCTACTCAGCCTAAAAAAACCATTGAGATTGAAACCGAAGCTGAACCAGAAGAGCCAGCAATTGCCCTTTCTCACGAAAACTACGTCACTATTCTTGAAGAAAGCGTGCTTGAAGAATGGATTACTCGCCTGAAGAAAGCACCTGTCATCGCCTTTGACACGGAAACTGACAGTCTGGACAACATCAGCGCGAATCTGGTCGGTCTTTCATTTGCTACGGAGCCGGGCGTTGCGTGCTATATACCGGTTGCGCATGACTATTTAGATGCCCCTGTGCAAATTCCTCGCGAACGCGCACTCGAGATGTTGAAGCCGCTACTTGAAGATGAAAGCATTCTTAAGGTTGGGCAAAACCTCAAGTTTGACCGTGGCATCATGCAAAACTACGATATCGAACTTCGCGGAATTGCGTTCGATACCATGCTCGAGTCCTATATTCTTGATAGCGTTGCAGGACGTCATGACATGGACAGCCTTTCCGCACGCTGGTTGAAGCACACAACCATCACTTTTGAAGAGATTGCCGGTAAAGGTAAAAAGCAGCTGACCTTCAACCAGATAGATCTCGAGCAGGCTGGGCGTTACGCCGCAGAAGATGCAGACGTGACCTTGCAGTTGCACCTGAAAATGTGGCCTCAGCTTGAAAAGCGTGAAGGGCCATTAAGTATCTTCAAAAATATTGAGATGCCGCTGGTGCCCGTGCTTTCACGCATTGAACGCAATGGCGTGAAGATCGATCCGGCTGTGCTGCATACGCATTCTGAGCAACTGACAAAACGCCTCGCTGAGCTGGAAATCACCGCTCACGAAATCGCGGGTGAGCCGTTTAATCTCTCTTCTCCAAAGCAGCTGCAAACCATTCTGTTTGAAAAACAGGGAATTAAGCCGCTGAAGAAAACCCCAGGCGGCGCACCGTCCACATCTGAAGAAGTGCTGGAAGAGCTGGCTCTGGACTATCCATTGCCTAAAGTTATTCTTGAGCATCGTGGGCTGGCAAAACTGAAATCGACTTATACCGATAAGCTGCCGCTGATGATTAACCCGAAAACGGGGCGCGTACACACTTCTTATCATCAGGCTGTTGCGGCAACCGGGCGTTTATCTTCAACCGAGCCAAACCTGCAAAATATTCCAGTGCGTAATGAAGAAGGTCGTCGTATTCGTCAGGCCTTTATTGCGCCGAAAGATTACCTGATTGTTTCTGCCGACTACTCGCAAATTGAACTGCGCATCATGGCGCATTTATCTCGCGATAAAGGGCTGCTGACGGCGTTTGCTGAAGGCAAAGATATTCACCGCGCGACGGCTGCGGAAGTATTCGGTATTCCGCTGGATAATGTTTCTGGAGAGCAACGCCGCAGCGCGAAAGCGATCAACTTCGGTTTGATTTACGGCATGAGTGCGTTTGGTTTGTCACGCCAGCTCAATATTCCGCGAAAAGAGTCGCAGAAATACATGGACCTCTACTTCGAGCGCTATCCGGGTGTCCTGGAATATATGGAGCGTACTCGCAAGCAGGCAAAAGAGCAGGGTTATGTCGAAACGCTGGATGGCCGCCGTCTTTATTTACCTGATATCAATTCCAGCAATGCGGCTCGTCGCGCAGGTGCTGAACGTGCGGCTATCAACGCCCCAATGCAGGGAACGGCAGCCGATATTATCAAGCGTGCCATGATTGCTGTCGATGCCTGGCTTGAATCAGAAAAGCCGCGTGTGAAAATGATCATGCAGGTACACGATGAACTGGTGTTTGAAGTGCATCAAGATGATCTGGAAGCCGTATCGAAGAAAATTCACGAGCTGATGGAAGGCAGCATGAAACTTGATGTGCCGTTGCTGGTGGAAGTTGGAAGCGGTGTAAACTGGGATGAAGCTCACTAATTAAAGTGATTTATGTAACTAAGCAACATAACTCATAGCTTTTTGTGATGACGCTTCAATATCGGTGTGTAAAGGGTGAAAAAAAACTACAAAAAATACTTTTTCAACCGATTAAAAAGGAGTAGAGTTATTTGCGTAGGGTACAGAGGTAAGATGTTCTATCTTTCAGACCTTTTACTTCACGTAATCGGATTTGGCTGAATATTTTAGCCGCCCCAGTCAGTAATGACTGGGGCGTTTTTTATTGGGCGCGAGTCAGGAAATGCACGGGTTTCCCCATACATTATTTATTCCCCAGTCGTTTCGTCGTCTTCTTTAACGCTGTCTTCTTCGATTGCTGGTGGGATATCGTTGTACCAACCATCAAGCTTATGACGTAACACATCCACGCCGATTTTTTTCAGTGAGGAAAACGCCTCAACCTGAATATCACCGTTAAACTCTACAACCGCTTCGCGCACCATATTCAGTTGTGCTTTACGCGCACCAGAGGCCAGTTTGTCGGCTTTAGTTAACAGCAGCATCACGGGAATGCCGCTGGCAACAGCCCAGTGAATCATTTGCTGATCGAGGTCTTTCAGCGGATGACGAATATCCATCAGCACGACTAAACCTTTCAGGCTGTTACGCTTTTGCAGATACTCGCCAAGCGCGCGCTGCCATTTCAGTTTTACTTCTTCAGGTACTTCGGCGTAGCCATAGCCCGGTAAATCCACCACACGTAAGCCTTCAGCCACTTCAAACAGGTTGATGAGCTGCGTACGGCCAGGTGTTTTACTGGTACGAGCCAGTGCTTTCTGATTTGTCAGCGTATTTAACGCGCTGGATTTCCCTGCGTTTGAGCGGCCTGCGAAAGCAACCTCAATACCGGTATCAGAAGGTAAATGGCGAATATCCGGTGCGCTAAGCACGAAGTGGGTCAGTTGGTAGTTCCAGTTTTTCAAAACGGTTGTCTCCCTCAGGATGAGCATTGTGGGGGATTATACCTGAACATGAGCAAAACGCCGTGTTTCTCGGCGCGGCTGACAGGCTTACAGAAATCCGCCCGAGGCTTGTAAGACATTGACCATTCATACTGGCAGATAACGCAGTGTTGTGAGATGCAGATATAATTAAAAGTGTTTATATAACATGGGGTTATTCTGTAAGTGCTGAGTGATGGCAACGACTTAACTCAAATGCTCATCTTGTAGAATCAATAGGTAAGCGTAAAGTAAGCGGCACAGGCAAAGGAGAGCCGGAAAGGATAGCAACTCAGGATGAGGGTTCAGGAGCGTCATGATGACGAAGAACCAGGGAAATGCCAGGAGGCAACGTCAGGAGACGTTTTAAAAGGACAAGGAACTACACGGAAGTTGTTTGCAAGGGAAAGACAGGGCGTCGAGTGCAAACAGGGATTGTGTGACCTATGAAGGGTCCAGAGACAAGAAAAAGGCGACAGGTTAACCTGCCGCCTTTTTTCTTTGCTTGCTTTCTGCTAGATTCCGCCGCAATTCTATACTGAATAAAAATGGCTCAAGATAACCTATTATGAAGCAACAAAACTCAGCAGCACCTGGTTCCAAACCTTCAAAAGCACGTCGTAAAACGCGTGAAGAGTTAGATCGTGAAGCGCGTGACCGTAAGCGTGATAAAAAGCACAGTGGACACGCTGCGGGGAGTCGCGCAACTGGCGGCACTCAGGCTAAAAGTGGAACAGGTAGCTCTCAGGCTAAAGATCCGCGTATCGGCAGTAAAAAACCCGTTGCTCTGGGCGTAACTGAAGTCCAGGTCAAGAAACCAAAACAGCACAAACCTAAAGTTGAGAAACCTATGCTTACACCACAGGCTGAACTGGATTTGCTGGAAAATGATGAGCGCCTGGATGCGCTGTTAGAGCGTCTTGAAGAAGGTGAAACTCTCAATGCAGAAGAGCAGGCTTGGGTTAACGCTAAGCTTGATCGTATTGATGCACTGATGGAAGAACTCGGCATCTCTTATGAAGATGACGAAGATGAAGAAGAGAAGGGCGATGATTTGATGCGCCTGCTTAAAGGCACTGACTAACGGTTTACCTCAATGGGATTACCTGTTCTTTGCGTGGTTATTCCGCTGGTGTGTTATCTGCTGTGGTTATTCGTTAAACTACGGCGGCTGTCGCGATTACAAAAGTCGTTGCGCCGTCAACGAATGCGGCATCACCGGAGGGAGTGAGAATGTCTGAGCAGTTAATCGATTGGGATTTGGCCCTGATCCAGAAATATAATTATTCAGGGCCGCGTTATACTTCTTATCCCACCGCGCTGGAGTTTTCAGAAGACTTCGGCGAGGCGGCGTTTCTTGAAGCGGTTGCTCGTTACCCTGAGCGTCCGCTGTCGTTGTATGTCCATATCCCGTTCTGCCACAAGCTTTGCTATTTCTGCGGCTGCAATAAAATTGTTACCCGCCAGACTCACAAAGCCGATCAGTATTTAGATGCGCTGGAACAAGAGATTGCCCACCGTGCGCCGCTCTTTAAGGGCCGTCACGTCAGTCAATTGCATTGGGGCGGCGGTACACCGACTTACCTCAGTAAAGCGCAGATAAGCCGTCTGATGGCGCTTCTGCGTGGTCATTTCAATTTCAACGAAGACGCCGAATTATCTATTGAAATCGACCCGCGTGAAATCGAACTCGATGTCCTCGACCATCTGCGTCAGGAAGGCTTTACCCGCCTGAGCATGGGGGTGCAGGATTTCAACAAAGAAGTGCAGCGCCTGGTTAACCGCGAGCAAGACGAAGAGTTTATCTTCGCGCTGATTCAGCGTGCGCGCGAACTCGGCTTTACCTCGACCAACATTGATTTAATCTACGGTCTGCCAAAGCAGACACCAGAAAGCTTTGCTTTTACGCTTAAACGCGTCGCAGAACTCAGTCCGCACCGCCTGAGCGTTTTTAACTACGCCCATTTGCCAACTTTGTTTGCCGCACAGCGCAAAATTAAAGATGCTGATTTGCCCAGCGCACAGCAAAAACTCGACATTCTGCAAGAAACTATCGGCTCGCTGACCAATGCCGGATACCAATTTATTGGCATGGACCACTTTGCGCGGCCAGATGACGAACTGGCGATTGCGCAGCGTGAAGGCAAGCTGCACCGTAATTTCCAGGGCTACACCACGCAGGGCGATACCGACTTGTTGGGGATGGGTGTTTCTGCCATTAGCATGATTGGCGACTGTTATGCTCAGAACCAGAAAGAGCTTAAAACCTATTATCAACAGGTTGATAATCAAGGCGATGCGCTGTGGCGGGGACTGGCATTAACCCGTGATGACTGCATTCGTCGTGACGTTATCAAGGCGCTTATCTGCAACTTCCAGCTTAAATTTGCCGAAATAGAGCAGCTTTGGGATCTGAATTTTGCCGAGTATTTCGCAGAGGATTTAAAACTGTTGGAACCGTTGGCGAAAGATGGGCTGGTGGATATCGACAGCAAACATATTCAGGTAACGGCAAAAGGCCGCCTGCTAATCCGTAATATCTGCATGTGTTTTGATAGTTACTTGCGTCAGAAGGCGCGACTGCAACAATTCTCGCGTGTCATCTAAAACTAAAGGCGGCTTGAAAGCCGCCTTTTTGTTACTCCATCCCCAACTCTTTCAACTTACGCGTCAGGGTATTTCGCCCCCAGCCGAGTAATCTCGCGGCTTCCTGCTTGTGGCCTTGCGTATGACGCAGCGCCGTTGTTAGCAAGGTGCGCTCCATTTCTGGCTGTGCCTCAGAAAGTAAATTCTGATGACCGGAACGTAATGCCCGGTCGGCCCATTGAGCCAGAAGTGTTGCCCAGTTGTCCGATTGCGAATGCGTCGGGCTATCGGGAATGGTGGTTTCGAACAATTCTGCCGGTAAATCCTGAATCAACACTTCCTGGCCTGCCGCCATCACTGTTAACCAGCGGCAGGTGTTTTCCAGTTGGCGCACGTTACCCGGCCAGGCCAGGCGCGTTAAAGCATTTTCAGTTTCAGGATGCAGCAACTTGGCTTCTACACCTAGTTCCTGAGCCGCCACTTGTAAGAAATGGCGGGCCAGGCGCGGAATGTCCTCGCGGCGTTCACGCAACGGTGGCAGATGCACACGAATCACGTTCAGACGGTGGAATAAATCCTCGCGGAATTTCCCTTCCTGAACGCGCAGCTCAAGGTTCTGGTGAGTGGCGGCAATAATACGGACGTCGACTTTCACTGGCGCATACCCGCCAACGCGATAAAACTGCCCATCGGCTAATACACGGAGCAAGCGAGTTTGCACATCCATCGGCATATCACCGATTTCATCAAGGAAAAGCGTGCCACCATCAGACTGCTCAAAACGCCCCTGGCGAATTTGATTGGCACCGGTGAATGCACCTTTCTCGTGGCCAAACAGCTCAGACTCAATCAAATCCTTTGGAATTGCGGCCATATTCAGCGCAATAAAAGGAGATTTTACCCGTGGGCTATGGCGGTGTAAGGCGTGAGCCACCAACTCTTTACCGGTACCCGATTCACCGTTAATCAGCACGCTTATTGATGACCGGGACAAACGGCCAATAATGCGAAATACATCCTGCATAGCCGGTGCTTCACCGATAATATCGGTGGTCGGCCCATTAACCTGTACGTTGCGCGGCTGCTGTTGTTCCAGATAATGGCTGATGGCGCGCTCAACCAGTGCGACCGCTTCGTCAATATCAAAAGGTTTTGGCAGGTAATCAAAAGCACCTTGTTGGTAGGCACTCACGGCGGCTTCAAGATCTGAGTGAGCCGTCATTATGATGACCGGTAGCATCGGGTGGCGTTGTTTAATCTGCTTAAGCAGCGCCAGGCCGTCCATGCCGGGCATGCGAATGTCAGATAACAAAACGTCCGGGGTCTTGGTTGCAAGAGCATTAAGGACTTCACTGCCGCTCTCAAAGGTGGTGCAGCTTAAACCCGCTCCGGTCAGAGCACGTTCCAGCACCCAACGGATGGAGCTATCGTCATCAACGATCCAAACTATGCCTCGTTGCATAAAGACCTCTACTTACGAATAGGCAGATAAACCGAAAACTCGGTATGACCTGGCCAACTGTTAAATTCGATTTTTCCCGAATGCTGATCTATCAAGTTGCGTGCTATGGAAAGACCTAAACCTGTCCCTCCCTCACGTCCGCTCACCATTGGGTAGAATAGTGTGTCCTGCAGATGGGCCGGAATGCCCGGACCGTTGTCTTCAATATCAATACGCGCCGCCAGACGGTAGCGCGTGCCATGCAGCGTAAGCTGGAATGCAGTACGTGTGCGTAACACTATCTCACCGCCGTCGCTGCCAAGCGCCTGAAGGGCATTGCGAACAATATTTAATAAAATCTGTTCAATTTGGTCCGGATCGTGGGCCAGTTCCGGCAAACTTGGGTCGTAATCTCTGACCAGCGTTACGTTTGCTGGTAATTCCATCGACACCAGTTTCATCACACGCTCGGTCACTTTGTGGATGCTTTCAGTGACGTGCATTCCCGGCTGCTGCGGGCCTAATAGTCTATCTACCAGATTCCGTAAGCGATCAGCCTGCTCAATAATCACCTTGGTGTATTCAGTCAGTGATGGGTCTGGTAAGGCTCTGGCCAGCAGTTGGGCTGCTCCACGTAATCCACCAAGTGGATTTTTAATCTCATGTGCCAGCCCACGAACTAAATCTCGGGCGGCTATTTGTTGCGCCTGCTGCAACTGTTCCTGACTCAAGCGACGTTGGTTATCCATCGGCGCCATTTCCATCAGGATGTACCCTTCCGGTAAACGTTGCGCAGTCAGGGAAAGAATGTGGGAGCGGCTATCAATAACCAGCGTGACTTCGTTATCGGTGAAACCCTGGCCTGAGGTCAGGCTTTCCTGCATCAAGCCAACGTTGAGCGAAAAGTAACTCAACAGTTCTGGTAATGGAGTGCCGTACAGCTTGCGCGAACTTTGCGCCAAAAGTTGCTGTGCAGCTGGGTTGGCGTAATGCACAGCCAGCTCGTCATCCACCAGTAAAATACTGTTGATTAAAGAATTCAGGATCTGCCCAGCATCGGGCAGTGTGCCGGTTGCCATACAGCAGTCTCCGATAATTTGCACTGTAATGGTGCATTATAGTTTCCCGTCGGCAAAAGA
Source organism: Buttiauxella sp. BIGb0471 (assembly GCF_024807715.1). Classification (NCBI taxonomy): domain Bacteria; kingdom Pseudomonadati; phylum Pseudomonadota; class Gammaproteobacteria; order Enterobacterales; family Enterobacteriaceae; genus Buttiauxella; species Buttiauxella sp. BIGb0471. The sequence goes on along the minus strand of NZ_JANUEU010000008.1, from coordinate 121,793 downwards.
TATTGCGGCAACAGGTTATTTGTGGAGAAAAAAGCCCATCAACGATGGGCTAAAAGTTCTGGGTATTTACAACGTGATTAAACGCTGTAGTACAGTTCGAACTCGACTGGGTGTGGAGTCATGCGCACACGGTCGTTTTCTTCCATACGCAGAGCGATATAAGCATCGATAGCTTCATCAGTGAACACGCCGCCCGCTGTCAGGAACTCGCGGTCTTCGTTCAGGCAGTTCAGTGCTTCTTCCAGAGAGCCAGCAACTTGTGGGATCTCTTTCGCTTCTTCTGGCGGCAGGTCGTACAGGTTTTTGTCCATTGCTTCGCCCGGATGGATTTTGTTCTTGATACCATCAAGACCAGCCATCAGCAGTGCTGCGAAGCACAGGTACGGGTTAGCCGCTGGGTCCGGGAAGCGCACTTCGATACGACGTGCTTTCGGAGACGCAACTACTGGGATACGGATTGAAGCAGAACGGTTAGCGGCAGAGTAAGCCAGCATGACTGGAGCTTCATAACCCGGGACCAAACGCTTGTAGGAGTTGGTGGTTGGGTTAGCCAGGGCGTTGATGGCTTTAGCGTGTTTGATAACACCACCGATGTAGTACAGCGCTTGCTCAGACAGGCCTGCATATTTGTCACCAGCGAACAGGTTTACACCGTTCTTAGCCAGGGACATGTGGCAGTGCATACCAGAACCGTTATCGCCAAACATTGGTTTTGGCATAAAGGTCGCAGTTTTGCCGTATGCATGAGCAACGTTATGAACCACATATTTGTAGATCTGAATTTCATCTGCTTTTTTAGTCATGGTGTTGAAGCGGGTAGCCACTTCGTTCTGACCAGCAGTTGCCACTTCGTGGTGGTGAGCTTCAACAACCAGGCCCATTTGCTCCATAGTCAGACACATTGCAGAACGCAGGTCTTGAGCGGAGTCAACTGGTGGAACTGGGAAGTAACCGCCTTTAACTGCAGGACGGTGGCCTTTGTTGCCGCCTTCGTATTTGGTGCCGCTGTTCCATGCGCCTTCGATATCATCGATAGCAACGTGAGAACCGGAAATAGAGCTACCGAAACGAACGTCGTCGAACAGGAAGAACTCTGGTTCTGGCCCGAACAGTACGGTATCGGCGATGCCAGTAGAACGCAGGTAGTCTTCAGCACGCTTGGAAATGGAGCGTGGGTCGCGGTCATAACCCTGCATGGTGCCAGGCTCAAGAATGTCGCAACGAATGATCAGCGTAGAATCAGCGAAGAATGGGTCAATGACAGCGGTAGACGCATCTGGCATCAGAACCATGTCGGATTCGTTGATGCCTTTCCAGCCACCAATTGAAGAACCATCAAACATTTTGCCTTCTTCGAAGAAGTCAGCAGTAACCTGATGAGCAGGGATAGTGACGTGCTGTTCTTTACCTTTGGTGTCAGTGAAGCGCAAATCTACAAACTTCACTTCGTGTTCATTCAGCATCGTCAAAACGTGTTCAGCGGACATACTTAACTCTCCCGGATTTGGTCATTGAATTGGCTTGTTGCCCTGAAATGATTAAAGCGAAATCTGTGCCAACTTTTAAATTACCCCAAAAAGGCGCTATCATGCGCACTACAGTGCAAAAGGGCTGCACCACGATGGATAGTTTGCACCAATGTAGTGCTTCAGTCTGAGATTTGAGCACCATATTGGTGCAATTTTCGTTGTGGGCCCCTTTTTTGCTCCGTGAAAGCGATCACAAACCCTTACTTTTTACATTGTTTGTAAAAGTTCTTTGTGATCCTGTTATGTCCTTCGATTAATACGTGTACAATAACGCGCTATTTCTAATGCCTGAGGCAAAGTTGTGATCGAAAATCTGCGTAATATCGCCATCATCGCGCACGTTGACCATGGTAAAACTACCCTGGTTGATAAGCTGCTGCAGCAATCTGGTACTTTCAGTAACGAACGTGCTGAAGCCACCGAACGCGTGATGGACTCCAACGATTTGGAGAAAGAGCGTGGGATTACCATCCTCGCTAAAAACACCGCTATCAAATGGAATGACTACCGTATCAACATCGTTGATACCCCTGGGCACGCCGACTTCGGTGGTGAAGTTGAACGTGTAATGTCCATGGTAGACTCCGTTCTGCTGGTCGTTGACGCAATGGATGGCCCAATGCCGCAGACGCGCTTCGTAACCAAAAAGGCATTTGCCCACGGTTTGAAGCCAATTGTTGTAATTAACAAAGTTGACCGTCCTGGCGCGCGTCCTGACTGGGTTGTTGATCAGGTCTTCGACCTGTTCGTAAACCTCGACGCAACCGACGAGCAACTCGATTTCCCAATCATCTATGCATCAGCATTGATGGGTATCGCGGGTAACGATCACGGTGATATGGCGGAAGACATGACCCCGCTGTACCAGGCGATTGTTGACCACGTTAAAGCGCCATCCGTTGACTCTGATGGTCCGTTCCAGATGCAAATCTCCCAGCTCGACTACAACAACTATGTTGGTGTTATCGGCATCGGTCGCATCAAACGCGGTAAAGTGAAGCCTAACCAGCAAATCACTATCATCGACAGCGAAGGTAAAACTCGTAACGGTAAAGTCGGTAAAGTACTGACTCACCTCGGTCTGGAGCGTATTGAATCCACCGAAGCCGAAGCAGGCGACATCATCGCGATTACCGGTCTGGGCGAGCTGAACATCTCCGACACCCTTTGCGATACGCAAAATGTTGAAGCGCTGCCAGCACTGTCTGTTGATGAACCAACTGTTACCATGTTCTTCAACGTCAACACCTCTCCGTTCTGTGGTAAAGAAGGTAAATTCGTTACCTCTCGTCAGATCCTTGACCGCCTGAACAAAGAGCTGGTGCACAACGTTGCACTGCGTGTTGAAGAAACCGAAGATGCGGATGCATTCCGTGTATCTGGTCGTGGCGAACTGCACCTGTCTGTACTTATCGAAAACATGCGTCGTGAAGGCTTCGAACTGGCTGTGTCCCGTCCGAAAGTAATCAACCGTCTGATCGATGGTCGTATGCAAGAGCCGTTCGAAAACGTGACTCTGGATATTGAAGAACAGCACCAGGGTTCTGTAATGCAGGCGATGGGTGAGCGTAAGGGCGATGTCAAAGACATGATCCCTGACGGCAAAGGCCGTATCCGTCTGGATTACCTGATCCCAGCACGTGGCCTGATCGGCTTCCGTACTGAGTTCATGACCATGACTTCTGGTACTGGTCTGCTGTACTCCACATTCAGCCACTACGACGACGTGAAACCAGGCGAAATCGGCCAGCGCCAGAACGGCGTGCTGATCTCTAACGGCCAGGGTAAAGCAGTAGCGTTTGCGCTGTTCAGCCTGCAGGACCGCGGTAAGCTGTTCCTGGGTCACGGTGCAGAAGTTTACGAAGGCCAGATCATCGGTATTCACAGTCGTTCTAACGACCTGACTGTAAACTGCCTGACCGGTAAGAAACTGACCAACATGCGTGCGTCCGGTACTGACGAAGCAACAACTCTGGTTCCTGCATTGAAGATGTCTCTGGAGCAAGCTCTGGAATTCATCGATGATGACGAACTGGTAGAAGTGACTCCGACTTCCGTACGTATTCGTAAGCGTCACCTGACTGAAAACGACCGCAAACGTGCGGGTCGTGGTAGCAAAGAAGCGTAAGTTTCTTTCCTGCAAAGCATTGAAGCCCTGCCTGTTTTGGCGGGGCTTTTTTTGCTCTGATTTATACCTTTCTAAAACGAATACCGTACTCCTGAACGAATACGATATTGGTATCCATTTAAAGCGCACCGGTTAATCGTTGTTTTTTATAAAGTTGCGGAAGCTTCTTTGGTATTGTCAGCTGACAGTTGTGGAGTGGAAGCCTCCTGCTTGCGTTCGTTTAATTCGGCGATTATTTGCATAAACCGCTGTTCATTTAATTTATAAAATAGCCCCATGGTCATCGCTGCGGTAATCGCCAGGCTGCATGGCCAGATAAATATCAGCTGGCGTAGGCCATTTAATGTGGTTTCACTCTGCACGATGTTGGGGATATACCCGATTTGCGTCAGCATAATGCCGGGTAAAAAGCCTGCCAGTGCTGCCGAAATTTTGCGTGAAAACGTGTAGCCGGTATAAACCGAGCCTTCGGCGCGAATGCCGGTTTTCCACTCACCGTAATCCACAGTATCCGGCACCAATGCCCAGTTCAGGCTGTTGACAAACGCGGTGCCAAAGAACGCCATGCAGGAAAACAGCACGAACGATAACGAACTGTCTCCCCAGGCATAATTCAGCAAATCTCCCGCCGCCCATAACAACAATCCGCCCAGATAAACCTGCTTTTTCCCGAAACGTTTCACCGCCGCTGGCACCATCAGCACGCCAATCAGGATGCAGCCCATACTGAAAAACCCCATCCAGGAAAGCAGATGGATATCGTTCAGTACGTACTGGGTGTAATAAACCTGAATTGCCAGCTTGATGTTAAAAGCCGCCAGCGTGCAAAGATTGGCGATGCATAACACCAGCAACGGCGGGTTGCGAAAGATTGCGAGAAACGACTTAGCGATGGCCGGCTTATGGCTTTCCGGTACCACTTCCACATAACGCTCTTTGACGCCGCTGTGGCACCACCACATACAAAATAACCCGCAGGTCGCGAAGAGTGTTGCTGCAACTAAATAACCCAGCGATGGGCGCTCAACAAACAGCGCCTGAATAGGGATAAATCCCACAGTACAAAGCAGCAACCCAAGTGTGGCACCACCTTGCCGCCACGCCGCCAGTTGTGCGCGCTCATGCGGATTTTTAGTTATCGCCGGAACCATCGCGCCGTAAGAGCAATTCATCAGGCTGTAAAACAGGCCGAACAACATAAACAGAACTGTCGATAACGCCGTTTTCATCGTCAGGGTTAAACCGGTATCCACAAATTGCGCTGTTGCCACCAGTGCCACCGGCATTGCCGCATAAAAAATGAAAGGGCGAAACTTCCCTTTAGGGCCGATATTCCGGCGTGAATCAATCAACACGCCGGTTAGGATATCGGTAAAGGCGGTGAAGAATTTGGCGACCAGAAAGATAACGCCGCCGTAAAATGCCGGAAGACCAAGCACATCCGTATAAAACTTCAACAGATACAGCGTACCGATACACAGCATCAGGTTTGAGCCAAAATCCCCCATGCCGTACGCGAACTTTTCTCGCAAACTGAGTTTTAGCGTTAATACATTCATGGCCGACCCTTATTAATGTGCAGCAGCCCGTTTGCGGCTTTCAATCTCATCCACAATCCGCACGTACATTTTTTCATTCAGATTGTAGAAGCAGCCCATCGCGATAATCGTCACCACCGCCAGCGCGCTCGGCCAGATGAATATTAACTGCCGTAGCCCTTCAACGGTTCCGGCTGATTGCACTACGTTTGGCACATAGCCGATTTGCGTCAGCATCAAACCAGGGAAGAAGCCCGCCAATGCTTGCGAAACCTTGCGGAAGAAGGTGAAACCGGTATAGACCGTGCCTTCAGAGCGCACGCCTGTTCGCCATTCACCGTATTCCACGGTGTCGGAAACCAGCGCCCAGTTCAGGCTGTTGACGAACGCAGAGCCGAAGAACGCCAGGCACGAGAACATCACGAAGCTGACCGAACTATCGCCCATCGTGTAGTTGAGCAAATCGCCCACTACCCAAATCAGCAACCCGGCGATATAGACCTTTTTCTTGCCGAAGCGGCGCACGGCAGAAGGCATCAGAAACACGCCGAAGAAAATACATCCCATGCTGAAAAAGCCCATGTATGAAAGCAGCAGTGGATCATTGAGCACGTATTGCGTGTAATAAACCTGAATCGCCAGTTTGACGTTAAATGCGCCGAGCGTGCATAAATTGGCGATGCAAAGAATAAACAGCGGGCGGTTGCCGGCGATAGCTTTGAATGATTGCAACAAACCCGGCTTGTGCCCAGGTGCAGGCTGCTGGGTTTCGACATATCGCTCTCTCACGCCGGAATAACACCACCACATAAAGAACAAACCGAAGGCGCTAAACAACGCCGCTGCCACGATATAACCCAGTTGCGGATTGTTATCGACCATGTTCATCACCGGCACAAAACCGACGGTGCACAGCAGCAGGCCGAGCGTGGCACCGCCTTGTCGCCACGCCGCCAGCGATGCACGTTCATTCGGGTTTTTAGTCATCGCCGGAACCATCGCGCCGTAAGAACAGTTCATCATGCTGAAGAACAAGCCATACAACATGAACAGCACCGTCGCCATTACGGTTTTGCCGGTGATGCTGAAATCCGTGCCGACAAAGTTAGCTATCGCCAGCAACGTGACGGGAAATGCCGCGTACAGCACGAACGGGCGGAATTTCCCTTTTGGCCCAATCTTGCGCCGTGAATCGAGCATGATGCCTGTGCCCATATCGGTAAACGCGGTAAAAAACTTGGCAATCAGGAAAATCACGCCGCCGTAAGTGCCGGGCAGACCTAAAACGTCGGTATAGAACTTCAGCAGGTAAAGTGTGCCGATATCCAGCAAGATATTTGAACCCAGGTCGCCCATTCCATAGGCGATTTTTTCCCGTAACGGAAGCAATAAAGTGGCCGGATCGCTGCCCCGGCTGTCGGTCTGATGACTCATTTTTATTCTCCTTGTGGCGGCGAGATTTGAACTCGCCGCCACGGCTATCAGATATGGCGCAACGAGGTAAACAGCTCAGCCCATTCGCTGGTGGCCCGGTAAAACACTGGAGGTTGGCCGATTGGCGCAGCAACGGTAATTTCACCGCCACCGGTGTACGGTTCGCCCGTCCATAGGTTGACCCAGTTATCCTGTGGCAAATACAGCGTCCATTCGCTACTACCAGGCTGATGAACCGGTGCGACCAGTAAATCGCGGCCAAACAGATACTGGTATTTCAGGATGTAGGTTTGCGGGTCGTCTTCGTAATGGAGGAATAACGGGCGCATCACGGGTAGGCCGCTTTGAGAGTTAAGCGCTACGGCGTGTTTGATATAAGGCTTAAGCGTGGTGAATACCGTCGTCATGCGGGCAAATTGCGCGATAATGTCGCTATCGTTGTCGAATTGCACATTATCGCCCGGACGGTTACCTTCATGTGTGCGCATCATCGGCGTGAAGGCGCTAAATTCGCACCAGCGCATCAGCAACTCTTTACTGCGCTTCATATCGAACAGCGTGGTGTAACCTCCGATATCGCTATGATGCAGACCGTGTCCGGTCATAGCCAACGACAACGCAGCCGGGATCACTGACGCCAGACCATCGTCCAGGCTCCAGTCCACGTTCTGATCACCAGCCCACATCATCGTCGAGTATTTCTGGCTGCCGGTATAACCCGCACGCATAAAGAACAGCACCTCGCCCAGCTTGCCGGTTTCTTCAAGCGCTTCGTAATTACACTTCGCCCACAGCGAAGGCCACGCGTTATGCATGACTTCAGCGCTAACGCCGTTATGCAGCACGGTATCGGTTGGTAAATACTCGCCAAAATCTGCCATCCAACCACCAAAACCAAGCTCGATCAGGTTGCGTTTGATGAGTTCTTTGTACCAGTCGTAGGCTTCGGGATTGGTTAAGTCGATAACGCCCGCGTAAAACTCGCCGAACTCGACGTGGTAATCCTTTCCGTCATGAGTTTTGGTCAGATAGCCGAGCTTCGATGCTTCTTCGCACTGGTCGCGATCGCTTGCCACATAAGGGTTGATGTAGGAAAGAAAACGCACGCCTTCGGCCTGCCATTGTTTGATGCGCGTATTCAGCTCAGGGTATAAATCGCCATTCCAGCGCCAGTTCCACATCACGCGTTTGCCAAACGACGTCATGCGAATACCCGACCAGTCCTGCGCCCAGATACCGTTAACTTTGACGCCGCCTTTGCGCATTACATCGAGTTTTTGCTGGCAAACTTCGGTGCCACCCTGCACGCCGAGCGTCACACCGTCATAAATCCAGTCCGGCATTTCTGGCTGGCGGCCTAATAAACCGGTGAGTTTTTCCAGCAACCGAATGTAGCTGTCGGCACATTCAAAGCGCAGCACCGCCTGGTCTTGCCAAATTGCCAGTTCATGGAAGTCTGGCGCGCTGAAATCGAAATTCATGTAGCAGCTGTTTTCAACGTGGCAGTAATACTTCTGGGTGCTGATGAACGTCGGCTGTGGGAAAAACGTCCAGTAATAATCGCCGCCCGCGTTTTCTTTGCAGTCGGCCTGCCAGGTCACATAAGTCTGTTTATTGCGCCCGACACCTTGCTCGCTGGTCCACAACGGGAACGGCTTGCCACGTAAATCGAAGTAAGAGAACTGCTCGCCACAACCATAGATATGGTCTTCTGGCTTCGCGGCAAGGCGCAGCCAGATGCGGTTATGGCTGACGCTGTCGTTTTTGAGTTTCAGCTCAAGGCGGCCTTCGGCATCGATGCCGATATGCAGCGTGGCATTCACGGTATCGCCACGTGTGAAGCGGACATTCCAGCCCGCATCTTGTGGGATGACGGCGGCTTCGGTCAGGGCAATCTTTTCATCCAGTTTGTCCTTGATGCTGAAATTGCCACGGAACATATCAATATCGGCTTCACCCGCGCCCACCCATAAGCAAGGCGTTTGCGTGGTGTGCCGCAAAATCAGGCGATTCTGCCAGCTCAGGGCAAAGCCATCATTCAACGTGGTGAGTTCAAGGCTTTCTAAATTTTGTTGTGATAAGGCCATTATTAACTCCGTAAATGTAGGGTACGTGTTGTGGTTTATTTGGCGTTGCAATCCAACAAACCAGCGGCCACGGCGGGCGCTAAACCCGGCGCTAGCGGCAGTCTTGGGATCACCAGGCAATGCAATAGATGGTAAATATCCTGCTTGCCATCCCAGACCCTGGTGGTCACTTCATTGTTGGTATCCAGCTCCTGCCACCACGAACCGTTCTCGTAATCCATCAGGTACTTAATGCAGTAATCCCACCATTTCTGATACCAGGCTTCGTACTGTGCATCTCCGGTTACGGTGAATAGCGCATATGCCGTTCCCATGGCTTCAACGATTGGCCAGCGCACACGTTCACGAACAATTGGCTCACCATCCCAACCCACGGAATATACGAAACCTTCTGCACCGTCGGGTGCCCAGGCATCGCGGATGGTCGCGTTGAACAAGCCTTTGGCGTCTTCTAGCAACCAGGCTGGAGGTGTTTCAAAACGAGCTTCAAGTGCGGCGTGAAGATGCAGCATCAGGCGGCCCCACTCAATCCAGTGGCCTGGGGTGCCGCCGTAGGCACGGAAGCGGTGAGCAGGATTGTCTTTGTTGTAATCGCGGATTGGGTTCCAGTCGGCGTCGAAATGTTCATTGACGCGATATTCGCCGCTGCGAGCCACATCATGAATAATCACCGAGGCAATTCTTTGCGCACGGTCGAGCCATTTGCGGTCATGTGTGACGTCGTAAACAATTAAAAACGCTTCTACTGCGTGCATGTTGGCGTTGCCGCCACGGTATTCTTCCGTCTTGCTGAACGCTTCGTCCCATGACTCCAGGCACATTTGTTCCTGTTCGCTCCAGAAGTACTTTTCGATGACATCGATGGCGTCATCCAGCAGTTTGCGTGCCTGAGGGTGGCCAGTGGTTACCGCACTTGCCGCGCCTAGCAACACAAAGAAATGCTGATAACCCTGCTTCGAGGCATCAATGACACCTTCGTCATTTACGCAGGCATACCAGCCGCCGTATTGCTTATCGCGCAGCGCACCATTGAGCGCGTTGATGCCATGCTCAACCAGTTGATAAGCGCCAGGACGGCCCATTGACGCAGCGACGGCGTAAACGTGCAACATACGAGCGGTGACCCACAAATGTGTGCCCATGTCCGTTTTCACCAGACCGGTATTACCGAGCCAACCAAATCCCGTTGGCACCACGGATTTGCGGCCAAAATCGAAAATGCGGTCAGTTTCTTGCTCGAGCCAGCGGTTGTGGCTCAGTGTGTTAAACCATTTCATCGTCACATTCCCTCGGTTAACGGCGAGCCATCATTTCGTCGACGATTTCGCCCAGGCGCTGCAATTTCGGTACTGAAATATCACGCAGCATCATTTCGGTATCCGGTAAACCTACAACCGATGACCAGACGGCGCGACCGGCTAAAAACCCTGATGCTCCAGCAGTCATGGCAACACTCACTGCTCGTGGGAAAAGCTTTTCATCGATGCCTGAAGAAAGGATCACCCACGGCATGTTGATTTGTTCATTGAGGAGTTGAGAAGCTTTGAGGAGTTCAGGGCGTGAGCCTTTTCCTGACAGTGGCATTTCCACTTTATAGAGATCGGAACCGCTGTCGCCTAGCTCCCTGGCGGCGTCGATAATCGCTTGTTCGCGGTCGAACTTGTCGCCACGGCGAGGTGGGCGAACAACAGGCTCAATGATGCTCAGCAGGCCGTTAGCATGGCACAACTGGTTAAAGTCCTTCACCATTTCAAGGCGTTGCTGCGCATCTTCATCGCTACGCCACAACACCAGCAGTTTTAACGCTTTGCCGCCGTTACGTTTAACGGCTTGCGGATCGACTGATTTATCAATCACCACGCTATCGACGGGAATGCCGTTACCAGGGATAAACTCATCGGCTGCAACAATCATCGCGCAGCTTTGCGCCAGCGCGTTTTGCTCAACCACCTGGCGGTAGCAAAATTGCTGGTCGACGAGAATTGCGGAGGCATAAGGAGATAAAATTTTGGCGGCGTTAACTTTGAAATCCGTTAAAACCTGGTCGGCAACCGGTGATTTACTGCCAGCGGCGGCAAACATCAGACGCATCGCTTCGCGTTGATCGACTGCCAACATGGCGAAACCGCCGCTCGGCCGGGTAATGTCTTTAAGCGTGTAGTGATTCATTTTCTATCCTTATGAAATAACTAGTTTTTGTGATTAAGCCCGGCACTGTTACGTACCTGCTCTAAAATTGCGCTCCAGTCCTGGCGGCCACGTCCGGCGGCGCGAGCCTGGTTGTAAACTTCGCGGGAGGCCGCGCCCAACGGCATCGGCACATGCAGCTGGTTGGCGACATCTAGCGCGATACCCAAATCTTTATGGGCGAGGTCAATCATGAAGGCGGGAGTGAGGTCGCCTTTCAGCACTTTGTTCGGCCAGGAAGTGGTGAAATGACCTTTGCCCGCAGGTGTTCCGCTCATGACTTGCATCGCCACTTCGAAGGAAAGACCGAGGGCCTCGCAAAGTACGGCGGCTTCGGCGGAAAGTGCATTCAAGGCGATGCTCATGTAGTTGTTGATGAGTTTCACGCGGATACCCATGCCTGGCCCGCCAGCTTCGATAAGCTCGGAACCCATCGCCATCAGCAGCGGTCTGGCGCGTTCGACTTGTTGTGGTGTGCCGCCAGCCAGTAGCAAAAGCGTTCCGGCGATGGCGTGATCGGAAGTGCGACCCACGGGTACATCCATCATGCTGAAACCACGGCTGGCTAAATCGGCAATTAGGTGGTCGGTTTGCAGTGGGTGAATCGTAGACATATCAATGATTAATGCTGATTTACACAACGTCTGACTCACACCGTTCTCGCCTAATAGCGTTTCACGAACCAGGTCGCCGTTTGGCAGCATGGTTATTACGAATTCGGCATCTTGCGCGGCCTCGGCGGCATTTTTACTGACGGTGGCACCAACCTGAACCAGTGCGTCCACGGCCTCGGCGTTTAAATCGAACACCGCTAACCGATGCCCCTGTTTGAGCAAATTGCGCGCCATTGGCGCACCCATCTGCCCTAAACCTATAAAAGCGACACTGCTCATGTATCCTCCTGGGTGAATGTCATTTTTTGTTGGTCATTGTCATTATCTGTGTCTGTTTTTGATCGTATTTGTAATTTATGGTTAAAAAATTGACAGCGATCACTTTTTTAACAATTGATGGAATTACAATAAGCCCCATGTGATCGGCGGTTGATTTATGCGCTGTCGAAGTGAAAAACAGCGAAAGGAAAGCGATGTGATTCGAATAGCGTGCGTGGGAATTGCGGTACAAGACCGGCTCTATTACTTGAACCGATTACCTGATTGCGGTGGGAAATATGTGGCGCAGCATTATCGTGAAGTGGGCGGTGGTCCAGCAGCAACAGCGGCAGTGGCTGCGGCAAGGCTCGGGGCGCATGTCGATTTCATCGGGCGCGTGGGCGATGACGCAACGGGGAAAGCTCTGTTAGATGAACTGGAGAATTGGGGGGTAAACACGGCATTTTCCCGGAGCTGTAAAAATGCCAACTCATCGCAATCAGCGATTCTGGTAGATGAACAAGGCGAGCGGATTATCGTGAATTACCCAAGCCCTGAACTGCCGGAAGACGCAAGCTGGCTGCATGAGATTGATTTCACGGTTTACGACGTGGTGTTAGCAGATGTGCGCTGGCATCAGGGAGCGAAAACAGCATTCACTTTGGCGCGGTCTGCGGGAGTCACAACGGTTCTGGATGCTGATATTACCCCGCAAGATATCTCTGAGCTGGTGGCGTTGGCGGATCACGCGGCGTTTTCTGCGCCGGGCCTGCAACGCCTGAGTGGTGAAGGTGACCTACTATTGGCACTAAAACGCGCACAAGCGATCACAAATGGACATGTTTATGTCACCCAGGGTAAATCTGGCTGTTATTGGTTAGAAAATAATGAGTTGCGCCATCATGCTGGGTTTCGGGTTGAAGTGGTGGACACGACCGGAGCCGGAGACGTATTCCACGGCGCGTTAGCAGTAAAATTAGCACAACGCATTGAGATATATGAATCGATACGCTTTGCCAACGCGGTTGCGGCACTGAAATGCACCCGTCCTGGCGGGCGGGCAGGAATTCCCGACTGTGATCAAACTGACTCTTTCATGTCACTTTTTGTATAAAATACAAATCGAGGCGGTCACTTTAGGAGAATGTGCATGAGCATCACCGAGTTAACCGGCAATCCGCGCCATGACCTGTTATTACAACTGATTGCCGAACGCGGCTATATGAATATCGACGAGCTGGCGCAATTGCTGGATGTATCCACCCAAACTGTGCGCCGGGACATTCGTAAGTTGAGCGATCAGGGGCTGATTACTCGTCATCATGGTGGTGCAGGGCGCGCATCAAGTGTTGTTAATGTGGCATTCGAACAACGTGAAGTGTCGTTGACGAGTGAGAAAATGGCCATCGCAGAAGCGATTGCTGACTACATTCCAGATGGTTCGACGGTGTTCATCACCATTGGTACCACGGTTGAACATATTGCGCGGGCATTAATGAACCATGATCGGCTGCGCATCATTACTAATAGTCTACGCGTGGCACATGTCTTGTATAAAAATCCGCGTTTTGAAGTGATGGTGCCGGGCGGTACTTTGCGTCCGCATAATGGCGGTATTGTCGGGCCAGCGGCGACCACCTTTGTGGAAGGTTTTCGTGCAGACTACCTGATAACCAGCGTGGGCGCGATTGAGCCAGATGGTGCGTTGCTGGATTTTGATGTGAACGAAGTCAGCGTGGTGAAAGCGATGATGAAGCATTCACGACATGTTTTGGTGGCGGCAGACTCGACTAAATTCCATGCGTCAGCTGCGGTAGAAATTGGCAATGTGAAACAAGCCACTGCGTTATTTACCGACCAAATCCCAGCGGCTTCATTTAAAACATTGCTGGAAAATGAGCATGTTGAGCTGGTGGTTTCTGAGTTGGGAGGGCAGGAATAGCCCGACTAACCGAGTAAGCGTCGCGAAGGTTAAAACCTGGCGACGTAACCACAAAATATCAGGTACTGGCTTTATAGCGGGGTTATCTTGCGGTCACGTTTCACTGATTAACGATCTGGCTCGCATTCGTTGAGCTGTTGTTGTAACACGCACTATCCACCTTCTTCTATTACCGCTACAGTTATTTGTCCATGCGCAAAGGAGAGGCTTATGCTGTATATCTTTGATTTAGGTAACGTCATTGTTGATATCGACTTCAACCGCGTGATGGGGGTCTGGAGCGATTACAGCAGGGTGCCACTGGCTAATTTGCAAAAAAATTTTGTGATGGGGGATGCTTTCAAGCGCCACGAACGTGGGCAGATTACCGACGAAGAATTCGCCGCAGCGGTATGTGACGAAATGGGTATGGCGCTAAGTTTTGATCAGTTCTCTGCTGGCTGGCAGGCAATTTTTGTTGGCTTGCGTCCGGAAGTTATCGCCGTCATGAACAAACTTCGTGAACAGGGGCACCGTGTCGTGGTGCTCTCTAACACCAACCGCTTACACACTTATTTCTGGCCCGGTGAATACCCGCAAATCGCCGAGGCGGCAGATAAAATCTATCTGTCTCAGGAAATGGGAATGCGCAAACCGGACGTTGAGATCTACCAAAAACTTCTCGAAACAGAAGGTTTTTCTGCGAATGAGGCGGTCTTTTTTGACGACAACGCCGATAATGTAAAGGGAGCTCAGCAGTTGGGTATCACCAGTATTTTGGTGACCGGAAAAGATACGGTGCCCGGATATTTTGCAAAAAACCTATGATAAAAGACGTTCATCGCAAAACGAGTAACCGCCTCAGGCCATGTATCGCCTGGGGTAAGTTGCTCTGGCATCGCATCGACCAGGACAATATGACCACGCTTGCGGGGAACCTTGCTTACGTGTCATTACTCTCACTGGTGCCTTTGGTTGCGGTGGTGTTTGCGCTGTTTGCGGCTTTTCCGATGTTTGCCGACGTCAGTGTTCAACTCCGGCATTTTGTTTTCTCAAATTTTCTGCCTGCCACAGGCGATATCATCCAGCGCTATATCGAACAGTTTGTTGCTAACTCCAACAAGATGACCGCGGTGGGTGCCTGTGGGCTTATCGTCACCGCTTTGCTGTTGATGTATGCCGTTGATAGCGCGCTCAATACCATCTGGCGCAGTACGCGTACGCGGCCAAAAATCTATTCGTTTGCCGTCTACTGGATGATTTTAACGCTTGGGCCATTGCTGGCGGGCGCGAGCCTGGCGATTAGTTCGTATCTGCTCTCACTGCGATGGGTGACGGGGTTTAACAGCACGATTGATATCGTGTTACGTGTTTTCCCGTTGCTGCTATCCTGGCTATCATTCTGGATGTTGTACAGCATCGTCCCCACTACTCGTGTCCCGGTGCGCGACGCACTGGTTGGCTCGCTGGTAGCGGCTCTTTTGTTTGAGCTTGGGAAGAAGGGCTTTGCCCTCTACATCACCATGTTTCCCTCTTACCAATTGATTTACGGCGTGTTAGCCGTGATCCCCATTTTATTCGTCTGGGTCTACTGGACCTGGTGTATCGTGTTGCTCGGCGCCGAAATTACTGTCACTCTCGGCGATTACCGAAGACTTCGCATAGAAGCTCAGCAGGAAGAATTGGAAGAACCATGATCGCATTAATTCAGCGCGTCACCCACGCCAGTGTCACCGTGGCGGGTGAAGTAACGGGTGAAATTGGCCCAGGACTTTTAGTGTTATTGGGTGTCGAAAAAGAAGATAACGAACAAAAAGCGAATCGTCTTTGCGAGCGGGTTTTGGGTTATCGTATTTTTGGCGATGAAAACGACAAGATGAATCTGAATGTTCAGCAAGCGGGTGGCAGTGTGCTGGTGGTGTCGCAGTTTACCCTCGCCGCTGATACCGAACGCGGTATGCGTCCGAGCTTTTCTGGCGGAGCAGCACCGCAACTAGCCGAAGAACTATATGAATACTTTGTTCAACGTTGCCGCCAGCAGGGCATTGTGGCCGAAACAGGGCGCTTCGCCGCCGACATGAAAGTCAGCCTGACCAACGATGGCCCGGTGACGTTTTGGTTACAGGTCTGAATTCGCAACTTACACGGTCCCGCGTAACAAGAGAGAGTACATGTATGTATCACCTTCGCGTACCGCAAACCGAAGAAGAGCTTGAGCTCTATTACCAGTTTCGCTGGGAGATGCTGCGTAAGCCGCTGCATCAACCTAAAGGCTCCGAACGCGATGCGTGGGATGCCATGGCCCATCACCAGATGGTGGTGGATGAAGAAGGCAATCCAGTCGCCATTGGTCGCTTGTATATCAACGCTGATAACGAAGCCGCTATCCGTTTTATGGCGGTTCACCCCTCGGTACAAGATAAGGGGCTGGGCACGCTGGTGGCGATGACACTAGAGTCTGTCGCGCGCCAGGAAGGTGTGAAACGTGTGGTGTGTAGCGCACGTGAAGATGCCGTCGAGTTCTTTGCCAAATTGGGATTTGAGAATCAGGGCGAAATCACCACGCCTTCGACCACGCCGATTCGCCACTATTTGATGATAAAACCCGTCGCTTCGCTGGACGACATTCTCCATCGTGCAGACTGGTGCGCTCAGTTACAGCAGGCCTGGTATGAACACATTCCATTAAGTGAAAAAATGGGCGTGCGCATCCTGCAATACACCGGGCAGAAATTCATTACCACCATGCCCGAAGCGGGTAATCAAAATCCCCATCAAACCTTATTCGCCGGTAGCCTGTTTTCGCTCGCTACGCTGACCGGTTGGGGGCTGATCTGGCTGATGCTGCGCGAGCGTCATCTTGGCGGCACGATTATTCTTGCCGATGCGCATATCCGATATAGCAGCCCGATCACCGGAAGGCCTGGAGCCATTGCTGACTTAGGCTCGTTGAGTGGCGATCTCGACCGCCTGGCGCGTGGCCGCAAAGCTCGCGTCGCGTTGCAAGTTGAGCTTTTTGGCGATGATACGCAAGGTGCTGTTTTTGAAGGGGTGTATCTGGTACTGCCAGCTAAACCTTTTGGCCCGCTTGAAGAGGGCGGGAACGAAGAAGAATAATAGCCCGGCACTCAAGTGCCGGGGATTTCCCCATTCTGCATGGTCTGCTGTACTTGTTTTCCGTCGGCGCTGGTGGCCTGTAATGTTCCGTTCACCGTGGGTTTCAGTGGTGTTTGAGCTGCAAGGTTACCGGTCACTGAAAGCTGCAAATTACCGTTGCCCTCAAGCGGCAACGCTGGCCATCCCCATTGCTGCAATACATTTACTGGTACCGCGCGCCCGCGCAGATTCATTGCCGCATTGCGTTGCGGAGCCTGCGAAATAGCACCCGTCGCTTCCAGCATACCTTCACCAGCAAAAGCACTAAGTTCTGTAATAGATATTTGGCTGTCAGCAGCACTCAATGAAATAGACGGTCTGCGAACATCCACACGGTTAAACGTGGCAGCTGCTGCATTAAGGGTTAAGTTTCCGCTCCACACACCCCACTGGTGGTTGCGCACCACTTCGATATTATTCGCTGTGCCGTCCAGCGCCGTGAGCTGGAACGGGAAGGCAGGATCGATATCAATAACCAGGTTTCTGTTCGCCGTGAGTTTTTTAATCGATACTGAGTTTAGCCATTCCGGTAAAGGCTCCATCCAAAGCGCTTTCCAGTCGGCAGGCAACGTATATTCCAGTCCTGCAAAAACCAGCTCGTCGAGCGCGAGTTTTTTCTCATTGCGTTGCCACTCGCCTGAAGCGCGAACCATGCCTCTTTCCCAGCGGGAAGTGAACTGGCGTAGCGAAGCGGTTTGCTGATTAAAATCGACGTTCACGATGGGGTCGTTCAAATGCAATGCGCCAATAATGAAATCACTGGCGTTCATTGACAGCCGTCCGTCATCACTTTGCCATCCGCCTTTTGCCAGCGTCAGGTTGCGCAAACTCAGATCTAAATCGGTTACTGCCCAATCCTTCCCTTCCAGTCGCGCGTCGGTGACTTCCAGGTTATCGATTTTCAGCGAAGGAACGGTGGTAAGCGGGGCCAGGAAATCGGTAATTGATTTTTCAGTTTGCAGACGAATATCGTTCAAACGCAGGCTACCAATTTGCCATGAACCGTCAGCAAGGCGATTGGCGTTACCGGTGAGCGAGCCGCGAGCCATATCTGCCCCGATAGTTGAAAGCGTCACCTGCTCGTTATTAATCGCACCCTGCAGTAACACGTTGGTCGCTGGAACACCGTTGAGCGTCATGGACCCGGCACTAAACTGAATATCTGCGGTACTTCCCAGCACTTTACCTTTCGTCGGTTGCCAGGGCTTTACACCCCCGTTGACGCGTTGGGCATGTAAATCCCATTCGGTGTTTGGGCTGTTGAGTGCCATATCACTTAATTGCAGCATGTCGGCCTGGAATGGCAGCGGGGCGGCGTCAGGGCTGATGTTTAACGTTCCGTTTTGCAACAGAATATTGTCGACGTGCATAGGCTCTGAGAACTGACGTGAGCTAAGCCCAATATCAATATTCTTTGCGACCAGCGTCGCCGGTTGGCCTTTGCGCCCGAAGGTGACATTCGTCAGAGTGACGTGCGTGGGTGATGCCCAACGATGATCCATCTCTTCAAAAGAGAAATTGTAATCACTCTTCTCATTAACCCAACTGCTAACCTGGGCGGCGCCCCAACGGGTTTGCAGTAAAAGATAAGCAGCAAGAAGCAGTACAAGTACGACAACCAATAACGCAATGATTAGCTTTCCGAGAAATTTCATTGTCTTCCGTCCCATGAAGTTTCGGTAAAGGGTTTTATGCCCCATTTACCGTTATAGCTCAAGGATGGGATTGTCAGGAGGGGTAACACGCGCTGATGAGAACAAATCACCAGCGCGTGAGATACATCAATTTTTTTCAGGCGGGAAAATCAGGTTCAAAACGATAGCGGTGATACCACCAGCTGCAATGCCAGATGAGAGCAAGGTTTTCAACCAGTCAGGCGCAAACTGCAAAATCAGCGGTTGCTGAGACACACCCATACCGACCGCCAGGGACAGCGCAATAATCATAATTGCGCGGCGGTTCAGGGGTTCACGAGAAACAATACGCACGCCGGATGCGGCGATGGTGCCGAACATCACGATAGTTGCGCCGCCCAGAACTGGTTCGGGAATGTGTTGAACAAATCCACTTACTGCCGGGAACAGGCCCAGCACAATCAGCATCAGCGCAACGACAAAACCGA
Source organism: Buttiauxella sp. BIGb0471 (assembly GCF_024807715.1). Lineage (NCBI taxonomy): Bacteria > Pseudomonadati > Pseudomonadota > Gammaproteobacteria > Enterobacterales > Enterobacteriaceae > Buttiauxella > Buttiauxella sp. BIGb0471. Next base: position 102,819 of record NZ_JANUEU010000008.1, on the reverse strand, counting down.
CATAACGGCTGGCAACGCCAGTAAGCTGAATCACGCCGTTGTTCTGGCCGAAGCAAGAGTTAGGGAAGGTATTGAACACGGCGGAAACGCAGGAATTCAGGCCGTTCGCCAGCACGCCACCTTTCAGGCGCTTCATATACAGCGGGCCAGAAACCGGCTGTTCGGAAACGTCAGACGTTGCCGTAATATCGCCGATGGTTTCCAGGGACGTCACCATAAACACCAGCATCAGCGGGATAAGCAGATTCCAGTCAATGCCCAGGCCGTAGTAGAGCGGGGTTGGCACCATGATCAGGTCTGTATTGGTTGATGGCGCGACGTTCGGCAGCATGCCCATCGCCCAAGCCAACGCATATCCTACAGCCATCGCGATAACAAGAGACGCCACACGTAAGTAAGGGTTTCGCTGGCGGTTAAGCAAGATAATGACCAGCAGCACGGCACCTGCCAGCAGCAGATTTTTCGGCGCGCCAAAGGTGTGGTCGCTCATTGCGCCGTAGCCACCGCCAATAGATGTCAAGCCAACCTGAATCAGCGACAGGCCGATAATCATCACCACTACACCAGAAACCAGTGGCGTAATAATGCGACGAGCCAGATGCAGAAAGCGCGACAACAGCATCTCTGTGCAGCTTGCCAGCATCAACGTGCCGAAAAGTGCGGCCATCATGGTCGGGACATCGGCACCGCCATTTTTCAATGCCATGCCGCCCATAATCAACGGTGAAACAAAGTTAAAACTGGTGCCCTGAATAGACAGAAGCCCAGAACCAACCGGGCCCCAGGCTTTAATCTGGATGATCGATGCTACGCCTGAGGCGAACAAAGACATGCTGATAATGTGTTGGGTATCTTCAGCCGGAAGTCCCAGCGCCTGGCAAATCAACATCGCAGGCGTGATAACCGCTACAAACATCGCTAACAAGTGCTGTCCAGCAGCAAAAAGAGTTTGTGGAAGAGGCGGGCGATCCTCGAGGCGGTAGATCAATTCACTGGAATGAGTCTTGGCAATCGGTTGCGCATCGTCTGACTCAACAGCATTAACAGACATCGGAAATTATCCCCAGGAGAAAAAACGGTGATTTTAGCGGACTGAATGGTAAAAGCAAACGTTTGCTACCGAAGTTTCATAAGATAAAAAGTGTATATAACGAGCTTTTTATATAACTTTCAGCTGTTTTTTGGTTAAAATCCAGCTGCTGACTTTTCTAAACCCTGAAATTCCAGTGAAGGATAATTAAAAGCGTCTGTGAGAAATATGCGCAAACAGGAGCACTTCTATGTTTTATCTCGACACACTTTCTACGCTTGTTGCCGCAACTCTCGTGCTGTTACTGGGCCGTAAAATGGTCCATACCATTCCGCTGTTAAAAAAATACACTATCCCTGAACCGGTGGCGGGTGGACTCTTAATCGCTCTGGCCTTGTTGGTGCTCAAAAAGAGCGTCGGCTGGGAATTTGAATTTGATATGAGCCTCAAAGACCCTTTGATGCTCGCCTTCTTTGCCACCATCGGCCTTAACGCTAATCTTTCCAGCCTGCGTGCGGGCGGCAAAGTTGTCGGTATTTTCCTGGTTGTGGTTGTTGGTTTGTTGGTGATGCAAAACGCCATCGGTATCGGTATGGCGAGCTTGTTGGGTCTTGATCCATTAATGGGATTACTGGCAGGTTCTATTACGTTATCAGGCGGGCATGGTACGGGAGCGGCCTGGAGTAAACTGTTTACCGAGCGCTATGGCTTCCAGAACGCCACTGAAGTTGCGATGGCTTGCGCAACGTTTGGTTTAGTGTTGGGCGGTTTGATTGGCGGGCCGGTGGCGCGTTATCTGGTCAAACACTCATCCACGCCAAATGGCACACCTGAAGATAGCATTGATCCCACCGCTTTTGAAAAACCGGCTGTCGGGCGCATGATCACCTCCATGGTGATGATTGAAACCATTGCGATGATTGCTATCTGCCTTACCGTGGGTAAGTTTGCGGCCCAGCTTATTCAAGGCACGAGCTTTGAATTACCGACGTTTGTTTGCGTGTTATTTGTTGGGGTTATCCTCAGCAACACACTCTCACTGCTCGGCTTCTATCGGGTATTTGAACGTGCAGTTTCCGTGCTGGGGAACGTCTGTTTGTCACTGTTCCTCGCTATGGCGCTGATGAGCCTGAAGCTGTGGGAGCTGGCTTCTCTGGCGTTGCCAATGCTGGCGATTCTGACGGTGCAGACCATCTTTATGGCACTGTATGCCATCTTCGTGACGTATCGTTTGATGGGCAAAAACTACGATGCCGCGGTACTTGCTGCGGGGCATTGTGGTTTTGGCCTGGGCGCAACGCCTACAGCAATCGCTAACATGCAGGCGATTACTGAGCGCTTTGGCCCGTCACACATGGCGTTCCTGGTGGTGCCAATGGTTGGCGCGTTCTTTATTGATATCGTCAACGCGTTGGTGATCAAGATGTATCTGATGCTGCCAATCTTTGGCTAAGCATCAGGCATTTGAATAGCGTTCCGTTTCAGGCATCCAGCGTTCAATGAGCGCGGTTGCCTGCTCGGGATAGCGTTCATGGATATGGCGCGCAAGGCGCTGTACTTCTGGAATCATCGCCTGATCGCGCAGCAAATCAGCTACTTTAAACTCGGCATTCCCCGTCTGGCGCGTGCCGAGTAATTCACCTGGCCCACGAATTTCTAAATCCTTTTGTGCAATCACAAAGCCATCATTGCTATCGCGCAACACCTGCAATCGCAGCTGCGCCGTTTTCGATAGCGGCGATTTATAAAGCAACACGCAGTGGGATGCGACGGCACCACGGCCAACACGGCCACGAAGCTGGTGGAGTTGCGCAAGACCGAGACGTTCCGGGTTTTCAATAATCATCAGGCTGGCATTCGGCACATCGACACCCACTTCAATAACGGTTGTGGCAATCAACAGATGAATCGAGCCTTCTTTGAAAGCCTGCATCACGGCCTGCTTTTCTTGAGGCTTCATGCGGCCATGAACCAGGCCAACGTTCAGATTCGGCAGGGCAGCTTTTAACTCATCCCATGTGACTTCTGCAGCCTGCGCTTCCAGCAATTCAGACTCTTCTATCAGTGTACAGACCCAGTACGCCTGGCGACCTTCATTGCTACACGCTTCTCGTACCCGTTCGATAATATCGTTGCGGCGCGTATCAGGAATCGCCACAGTGGTAACTGGCGTACGGCCTGGAGGCAGCTCGTCGATAGTTGACGTATCCAGATCAGCATAGGCCGTCATTGCCAGCGTGCGCGGAATTGGGGTGGCAGTCATGATAAGTTGATGCGGATGGAATCCCTGAATCTGGCCCTTTTCCCACAGCGCCAGACGTTGATGGACGCCAAAGCGATGTTGTTCATCAATGATGACTAACGCGAGCTGCGAGAACTGCACCTGTTCCTGGAAGATCGCGTGCGTTCCCACCACCATCGACACCTGGCCGCTGGCGATTGCGTCTTGCTGAGCGATACGGGCTTTGCCTTTCTGCTTTCCTGCAAGCCAGCCCACTTCAATTCCCAGCGGCGCAAACCACTGGCGGAAGTTATTGGCGTGCTGCTCGGCGAGCAATTCGGTTGGTGCCATCAGACCGACTTGTTTGCCATGCGCAATCGCACGCAGTGCGGCGAGTGCAGCAACCAGCGTTTTGCCCGATCCCACATCACCTTGCACCAGGCGCATCATTGGTACATCGAGCGCTAAGTCGTGTTCGATTTCTGCCACGACCCGTTCTTGCGCCTGGGTTGGTTTAAACGGCAGTGCTGCTAACAGGCGGTTTTTTAACTCGTCATGATTATGCAACGGCAACGCATGATAACGCTGGGCACCCGCACGTAACGCGAGCATGCTCAGGTTATGAGCCAGTAATTCTTCGAGGATTAAGCGCTGTTGAGCCGGGTGTTTCCCGGTTTCCAGATCGGCTAACTGCATGGTTGGCGGCGGGCGATGCAGAGTGCGCAACGCTTCTGGCAGGCTCATCATTCCCTTGCTCAAATCAGCCGGGAGCAACTCGGCAATCGCGCAGGTATCCAGCAATTCCAGAGCCTGGTCGGTCAGCTTGCGCAATGTAGCCTGGCGGATACCTTCCGTCGTGGGGTAAACCGGCGTCAGCGTTTCCTGCAATTCTGGTGTGCTGAGGTCACCCTGAATACGGTATTCCGGGTGAATCATTTCCGCGCCATGAGTTCCGCGTTTTGCTTCGCCATAGGCAAGCACGCGTTTACCGTTCGCGAGGCTGTTTTTCATTGCGGCGTTGAAGTTGAAAAACCGCATCGTCAGGATGCCGGTACCGTCAGAAATCTGGCAGGTCATCATACGGCGGCGGCCAAAACTGATATTACAGTTCAGCACTTCGCCTTCTACCGTGGCGTATACACCGGGTATAAGGTCGTTAATAGGGTAGAGATGGGTGCGGTCTTCGTAGCGAAGCGGAAGGTGGAGAAGAAGATCCTGAATGGTATACAAGCCAATTTTGGCCAGTTTACCGCTCTGGCTGGCGCCCACTCCGGCAAGCGTACTTAACGGTATGGCATCCAGCAAACGGCCTTTCATCCGACTACTCCGCAGATTGCATTGTGGCCCACCATGCGGCATCAGCTTCTATCTCACCTTGCTGATTCACATGCGGGTAGGGCAAACCTTTACGGCGAGAAACTCGCGCCAGCACCGGGTAACCGCCTTCAAACAACAGTCGCTGCTGCTCGGACTCCGGCAGGGTACTGTTTTCGCGTTGATACATTCCTGCGTTCTGACGTTGGCGCTGCGCTTCATAAAGAATGAGGGCGGAAGCCACGGAAACGTTTAGAGATTGCACCATGCCAACCATCGGAATAATGATGTCCTGGTCAGCCAGCGCTAGTGCTTCTTGTGTGATACCGGTTTTTTCCTGACCCATCAGAATGCAGGTCGGGCGCGTGTAATCAATTTCGCGAAAATCGACGGCTTTATCAGAAAGGTTGGTGGCGAGGATTTGCATCCCGTTGTTTTTCAGATGGCTAACGGCATCGCCAATATTGCGATGTGTTTTCACTTCAACCCAGGAATTACTTCCGGCAGCAGAAGAGGCCATGGTACGCATTCTGTTACCAGGCCAAACCGCGTGAACTTCATGCACGCCCACTGCATCAGCGGTGCGAATAATCGCTGAGACGTTATGAGGTTTATGGACTTGTTCCATGCAGACGGTCAGATCAGGCTGACGCCTGGCAAGCATCTCGCAAATACGCGCATAACGTTGAGGATTCATAACACTAGTTTCGGTTGCGGGTAACTTTAATGACATCCGGCATTACGCGAATTTTGCGCATAACATTGGCCAGATGAACACGATCGCGGGCAGATAAACGAATGAACGCGCTGTAAACGCGGCCATCTTTCTCTTCAGTATTCAGACTGTGGATATTCGAACCTGCGGTATTGATTGCCGCAGTCAGGTTTGCCAATGCACCCTGATGGTTGAACATATCCACTTTAATTTCAGTGAGGAATTCTTGCTCGGTCTCTTTATCCCACTCGACCGCCATAAACTTCTCGGCTTCTTTTTGGTAGCCACGGATATTACGGCAGGACTCATGGTGAATAACTAACCCTTTACCAGGGCTGACGTGAGCCACAATCGGGTCACCAGGAATTGGGCGGCAACACTTCGCGAAGGTAATCAGCACGCCGTCAGCGCCTTTGATAGGCAAGTGGCTGTGCGCGGGCGTATTTCCTTGCGCAATTACCGATGATTCACCTTGCAGATTCTTCGCCACCACTACGCTCATGGCGTTGCCTAAACCAATCTCAGCCAGCAAATCGTCAAGCGTGGCGAGCTTCATACGCTCAAGCTCACGTTGAATATTTTCCGGCGGAACTTCGGCAAGCTTGCGGCTACCACCTAATGCATGGTTCAGCAGACGGCGCCCCAGGCTGACGGAATCGTCTCGCTTGAGGTTTTTCAGCATCTGGCGGATTTTGGCGCGGGCTTTAGAGCTCACAACGAAATTCAGCCATGCGGCATTAGGGCGAGCGCCCGGTGCGGTAATGATTTCGATTGTCTGGCCGCTGCTAAGCGACTGAGACAGCGGATAGGGTTGCCTGTCGACACGAGCACCAACACAGGCGTGGCCGATGTCAGTATGCACGGCATAGGCGAAATCGACAGGTGTCGCGCCCGCCGGCAATTCGACAATGCGCCCTTCCGGGGTGAAAACGTAAATCTCATCCGGGAACAGATCGGATTTCACGCTCTCGATAAATTCAAATGAGCTGCCTGCGCTTTGCTGGAGTTCCAGCAAGCTTTGCATCCAGCGCTGGGCGCGGATTTGCGCGGTAGTACTACTTTCACCTTGCTCTTTATAAGCCCAGTGAGCGGCAACACCCATTTCTGCCATCTGGTCCATATCTTCGGTACGGATTTGCACTTCAACTGGCACACCGTGTGGGCCAATCATTGAAGTATGCAGGGACTGATATCCGTTCGCTTTTGGAATGGCGATATAGTCTTTAACCCGGCCTGGACGGGGCTTGTAGAGACTATGCATCTGCCCAAGAACGCGATAACAGGTATCCATATCGTGAACAATTACGCGGAAAGCGTAGATGTCCATAATCGAGTGGAAACGCTGCTCTTTAAGCGTCATTTTGCAGTAGATGGAGTAAAGATGTTTCTCGCGGCCACTGACGCGGCAGGGAATGCCTGCTTCTTGCAAACGCCCGTCGATTTCCGAGAGGATTTTTTGAATCATCTCTTTGCGGTTACCACGTGCGGCTTTCACGACTTCTTTAATGACGCGATAGCGGTTCGGGTAAAGCGCTTCAAAGCCCAGTTCTTCAAGCTCGGTTTTCAGGTGATGAATACCAAGACGGTGTGCCAGGGGGCTATAAATTTCGAGGGTTTCGCGAGCAATGCGGCGACGCTTATCAGGGCGCAACGCCCCAAGAGTGCGCATGTTGTGCGTACGGTCAGCGAGTTTGATCAGAATGACGCGGATATCTTGCACCATCGCCATGATCATTTTGCGGAAGTTTTCAGCCTGAGCTTCTTTCTTATCGCGGAATTTCAGTTTGTCGAGCTTAGATACCCCTTCCACCAGTTCGGCAACGCTTTTGCCAAACAGTTGTTCCATATCCTGGTAGGTGGCAGGGGTGTCTTCAATCACATCATGCAGTAGAGCGGCCATCAGCGTTTCATAGTCGAGTTTCATCTCGGCCAGAATGCAGGCAACAGCTACGGGATGGGTGATATAAGGTTCACCGCTTGAACGTGCTTGTCCCTCGTGAGCATCACGCGCAACAAGGTATGCTTGCCGAAGTCGCTTAATCTGCTCCTCGGGCAAGTATGTTTGAATCAGTTGATTCAGGCTTTCAAACAGATACAAGGGCTACCCGCAGGCTAATTAACGACGACCTTCAGCAATAGCGGTAACGGCCTGCAATTCTGCGGCTTCCTGCTCTTGCTGTTCCTGGCGATCACGAACATCGAGAATCTGGTTGGTGATCAACCCTTCTTCGATTTCTCGCAGTGCGATTACAGTCGTTTTGTCGTTTTCTTCAGCAACGAGTGGATCTTTACCACCAGTTTGCATCTGACGAGCGCGACGTGCGGCGACCAGAACCAGGTCAAAACGGTTACCAATTTTCTCAACAGCGTCCTGAACAGTTACGCGTGCCATAATTAAAATGCTCCACAGATGAAGAAATGACTGGGCATGATACTGAAACTGGGCTCAGTCTGCCAATAGTTTGCTGATTAAAGCGTCATGTCGCGCTTTTTGGCGACCCATTCGTAGACGCTCGGCACGAATGATAATTTTTAAATCTGACAGTGCGGTGTCAAAATCGTCGTTGACGATTAAATAGTCATATTCAGCGTAATGGCTCATTTCTGCAACAGCCTGTTCCATACGCTTCGTGATAACTTCTTCACTATCTTGTCCGCGACCACGCAGGCGTCTGTCCAGCTCGTCTTTTGACGGTGGCAGAATAAAGATACTGCGGGCTTGCGGCATTTTCTCACGGATTTGCTGCGCACCTTGCCAGTCAATGTCCAGGAAAACGTCAACGCCCGTTGCCAAAACTTGCTCAATGGCATGGCGAGATGTGCCGTAGTAATTACCGAACACTTCTGCATGTTCAAGGAATGCGTCTTCAGCAATCATCTGCTTAAACTCTTCCTTTTCCACAAAGAAATAGTGCTCGCCATGTTTCTCTCCCGGTCGAATACCACGAGTGGTGTGGGAAATAGAAACTTGCGTGTCGTACAGCGGTTGTGTCTTTAACAAAGCCTGGATGAGGCTGGATTTTCCTGCTCCACTTGGAGCGGAAACAATATAAAGCGTGCCTTGAGCCATGAGTTCTAACTTATTCGGTAAGCATAAAAAGAAGTGCGTATACCGGCCTATTATACACGGCGTCTTCCCGTCACGGTGAATTTGTCACGTTCAATGGCAATATTTCTGCCATTTTGCGTAATACTTTCCAAAGATCACATCGTGTTACTGCAACAAATTAACTTCCTGTGAAAGCCCCTCGCATACTGCTGAATCATCATTCGTCATGCTCACTTCCTGGCGTTATACCTTCCTGAGTTTGAAATGGAGGGATTTATGTTGTGGATAACAAAACTTATCGGTTTGCTGGTTTTGCTCAGCTCAGTGGAATCAGCAACCTGCCCTGACTGGTCGCCTGTGCACGCCCAGAAGGAGATGGGAAAACTGAACGAAAAGCTAACAGAATGGGATCGGGCCTATTACCAACAAGGTACCAGTATTGTCAGTGACGCGACCTACGATGGGCTACGCAGTCAGTTTAATGAATGGCAGCATTGTTTTAACCCTGCGGAGCAACCGCAAGAACCTCAGCTTTTCACGGAGGGGAAAGTGCTGCACCCGATTGCTCATACCGGTGTTAAAAAACTTCCGGATGCTGCGGCTGTTGCACAGTGGATAAATGGCAAGTCAGATCTTTGGGTACAGCCCAAAGTGGATGGCGTTGCGGTAACACTGGTTTATCAACAGGGTCGTTTGCTCAAACTCCTTAGCCGTGGCGATGGCGAGAAAGGACAGGACTGGACGGCAAAAGCCAAAATGATTGATGCCATTCCTAAAGTGCTTTCCGGACCGCTGGCCAACAGTGTTTTACAGGGCGAGATTTTCTTGAAAAGGGAAAATCATGTACAGAAAACAATGGGGAGTATCAGTGCCAGGGGAAAAGCCGCCGGTGCCATGATGCGCAAGGGGGATGCGGGATTACTCAAGGAATTGGGGATATTTATTTGGGCGTGGCCTGATGGCCCCGCTGATATGAACCAAAAGCTAAACGCGCTTGAGAAAGCTGGTTTCTCACTGACTAAAACATGGTCAAAACCTATTAAATCCATGAGCGATATTGCCACACTACGGGAGTCCTGGTTTGCGGGCTCCCTACCGTTTGTGACGGATGGGATTGTCATTCGCCAATCCCAGGAATCGGCCGGGAAGTATTGGCTTCCTGGCAAAGCGACATGGGTGATAGCCTGGAAGTTTCCACCGGCACAGCAACTTGCAGAAGTTAAAGATATTCAATTCTCGATTGGACGCACTGGAAAAATTGCCGTTGTCCTAAACCTGAACCCTTTACAGATTGACGATAAACAAGTTAAACGCGTCAACATCGGTTCAGTTAAACGTTGGCAGACTATGGATATCGCGCCTGGTGATCAGGTGATGGTGAGTCTTGCTGGGCAAGGGATACCACGAGTTGATGAAGTGGTTTGGCGCGTCAGTCAGCGTAATAAGCCGCAACCTCCATCAAAAGAGATGATTACGCCTTTAAGTTGCTTGTATTTCGAAACCCGGTGCCGTGAGCAGTTTATTGCTCGACTGGCATGGATAAGCTCTCCCGCTGTTTTGAATATCAATGGTGTGAGCGTAAGTTCCTGGCAGCAACTCCAACAAAAATTGAGCCTGGAACATATCTTTTCCTGGTTGGCGCTCACGCAGGAAGAATTATCTAAAATTAGCGGTTTCTCTTCAGCTAAAACCGTGCAACTTTGGCAGCAATTCACGAAAACACGGCAGCAGCCGTTTAAACAATGGTTGATGGCATTTGGTCTGCCGCTACCAAGAGCAGTACTCACGACAATGCCGGATTCACAATGGCTGCATTTAGTCGCCCGGGATGAACTAAGCTGGCAAAAGCTTCCCGGTATTGGTCCCGGGAGAGCTAAAAAGTTGGTGGAGTTTGTGAATCACCCCCAAATCGCGGCCCTTGCGGCTTTTCTGGCGCAGCAGGGAATTCAGGGGTTTAGCAACTAGTGATCCGCGTGCTTGTAATGAAACACGGGCAAGCCAAGGCGCAGGCGCAATGCCAGCAAACGCGTGGTGAATCCAAATATCAATGTGGAAATGATAACGACGTCCTGGTTGGAAACGTAGTGCTGCAAAACGATGTAAAGCACCGCAGAGGCGAACGCAATGCCTGCATACAATTCCTTCTGAAACACCAGTGGGATGCGTTTACAGAACATGTCGCGTAGAACACCGCCAAACACACCCGTTACCACGGCTGCAATTATTGCGATGATTGGCCCTTCGCCCATATCCAACGCAATTTGCGCACCGATGATCGAGAACACAACCAGACCCAAGGCGTCCAGCACCAGAAAAAGACGGCGCAGGTGAGGCATTACAGGAGCAAACACTGTTGTGAGTACCGCCGCGACGGCAACAATGATGACATATTCAGGATGCTTCACCCAACCCAGAGGGTAGTGCCCCAGGAGGATATCGCGTACTGAGCCCCCCCCAAGAGCCGTGGCTGTTGCGATGATAATCACACCGAAAGTATCCATACGACGGCGGCCAGCCGCTAACGCGCCGGTCATTGCCTCGGCAGTAATGCCGACCAAATAAAGAATATGTAACAGCATTGATACCCCCAATTTAAACGCTGGGAGGGTAACGTTTTGCGAATGACATCACGATTGAGTTTTTTTAAAGCGAAGCGGTTTCGATAACATTTACTAATGCAAAAATGTTTTTATCGGCAGTTATATATGGGTTTTTATTGCTGGATGGATTTAAAATGGATTAGTTAAATTGTTGCTTAAAGAGAGCTCAACTAACAAAAGCCCGCATGGCGCGGGCTTAAAGTTCAATATGAACATTACTCGATGTTCTGGATCTGCTCGCGCATCTGCTCAATCAGCACTTTCAATTCAATAGCTGAATTGGTGACATCTGAATTGATAGATTTTGACGCCAGGGTGTTCGACTCGCGGTTGAACTCTTGCATCATAAAGTCGAGGCGGCGGCCAACAGCTTCTTTTTTCTTCAGAATGTTGTACGTCTCTTTAACGTGCGCTTCGAGGCGGTCCAGCTCTTCAGCGACATCTACACGCTGAGCCATTAACACCAGTTCTTGTTCAAGACGGTTATTTTCAAGCTGAACCTGAGCGTCTTCAAGTTTGGCAACTAAACGCTCGCGCTGCCATTTCAGAACTTCTGGCATTTGCGCACGAACTTTAACGACTTCACCGCTCACACCTTCAAGGCGTTGCTCGATAAGTTCTTTCAGTGCCTGGCCTTCTGTTTCACGCGCAATAATGAAGTCATCCAGCGCGCCGTCCAATGCGGCAAGAATTTCAGCGGTAATGGCATCAAGATCCTGCTCTTGAGCAGACATCACACCAGGCCAGCGTAGAATATCAACCGGGTTGATTTCGCCTTCGTCGCTTTGCATTTTTACCCAGTTCGCAGCTTCAACCAGCTGTTTAGCCAGTTTTTCATTGAGCAGCAAAGAGCTTTGAGAACGAGCATCGGGTTCGAAACGCAGGTTACATTCGACTTTCCCACGGGTTAAGCGAGTACGAATACGCTCGCGAGCCACAGGTTCGAGGCTACGGAATTGCTCCGGCATGCGGATGTAAGTTTCGAGATAACGCTGATTTACCGAACGTAACTCCCAGGAGGCGCTGCCCCATTCGCCTTTAACTTCACGTCGGGCATAGGCGGTCATACTGCGGATCATATTTCGTAACCGTATTCTGTAATAGATGTGGGGATTATAGCCATGCCTGGCCTGACAGGATAGGAATAAGCGAGCGAAGTCCGTATAATGCGCAGCCACATTCGTTTTAGCCGGAGATAACCCCATGCGTCCATCAGGTCGTAGCGCCGATCAAGTGCGCCCAGTCACCCTGACCCGTAATTACACCAAACACGCAGAAGGCTCCGTGCTGGTCGAGTTCGGCGATACTAAAGTACTTTGTACCGCCACCGTTGAAGAGGGTGTTCCGCGCTTTCTGAAAGGCCAGGGACAAGGTTGGATCACTGCTGAATATGGTATGTTGCCGCGTGCAACCCATAGCCGAAATGCTCGTGAAGCAGCAAAAGGTAAGCAGGGCGGCCGTACTCTTGAGATTCAGCGCCTGATTGCTCGTTCACTGCGTGCAGCAGTGGATTTGAAAGTCCTCGGCGAATACACCATTACTCTGGACTGCGATGTTTTGCAGGCAGACGGCGGCACTCGCACAGCATCTATTACGGGTGCATGTGTTGCGCTGGCTGATGCTCTGAACAAACTGGTTGCTGCTGGGAAATTAAAAACCAACCCAATGAAAGGGATGGTTGCAGCAGTATCAGTCGGTATCGTTAAAGGCGAAGCTCTGTGCGACCTGGAATATGTTGAAGATTCCGCAGCAGAAACCGACATGAACGTCGTGATGATGGAAGATGGGCGCATGATTGAGGTTCAGGGCACCGCAGAAGGCGAGCCGTTCACCCATGAAGAGTTGTTGGCGCTACTGGCGCTGGCGCGAGGGGGAATTGAATCAATCGTAACGGCGCAGAAGGCGGCGTTAGAGAATTAATTTTAGGCGACTCTGAGAGTCGCCTTTTTTATACCCGTGATACTTCAAGTTGCATTGCCGTTGGCAGTATTCGCTCGCCATGACGTAACTCGAATTATTTCAGGTAAATGTACAAATGAAATTTATAGGAGCAAATCCATGAAACCGTATCAGCGCCAGTTTATTGAGTTTGCGCTTAACAAGCAGGTACTTAAGTTCGGCGAATTCACGCTGAAATCTGGCCGCACCAGCCCTTATTTCTTCAATGCAGGGCTGTTCAATACCGGGCGTGACCTGGCACTGTTGGGTCGTTTTTATGCCGCCGCGTTAGTCGATTCCGGGATTGAGTTTGATTTGCTGTTTGGGCCGGCTTACAAAGGGATTCCAATTGCGACGACTACGGCCGTTGCGTTGGCCGAACATCACGAGCTTGATCTGCCATATTGCTTTAACCGCAAAGAAGCAAAAGATCACGGTGAAGGCGGTAACCTGGTCGGTAGTGCACTGCAAGGGCGCGTGATGCTGGTGGATGATGTGATCACCGCAGGGACGGCAATCCGTGAATCAATGGAAATCATTGCTGCGAACAATGCATCCCTGGCGGGTGTGCTAATTTCTCTGGACCGCCAGGAACGTGGCCGTGGCGAAATTTCAGCTATTCAGGAAGTTGAGCGTGATTACCAGTGCAAAGTGATTTCAATCATCACTCTGAAAGACCTGGTTGAATACCTGGAAGAAAAACCTGAGATGGCCGTGCATTTAGCGGCTGTTCAGGATTACCGAACTCAGTACGGCGTATAAGAAAAAGGGCCTTTTAAAGGCCCTTTTCAATTAACGAAGCTGTGCGGCAACCAGCGGCCAGCGGGTATCAAAATCATCGGTCGGTAAATAGCGGAATTCGCTACGTACAAAACGCGACAGCGTCCCTTCACAAAATGCCAGAAGAAGACTTGCCAGCAGTGATTCATCGGTAATGAAACCTTCACCTTCACGCATCTTTTTTTCGCGCATGACCTGGCGCAACTGGACTTCGATGCGCTCAAAAAGCTGATTGATCCGGCCTTGCAGTCGGTCTTGTTCAAACATCAATGCATGACCGGTAAGAATGCGAGTCAGGCCAGGGTTACGTTCGCCAAATCCCAGAATCAAGAGAACGATTAAACGTAAACGTGCGTGGGTATCTTTCTCATCTTTCAGAATAAGATTGATACGGGTAATCAGAGTGTCTTCAATAAACTCGATAAGGCTATCGAACATCTTCGTTTTACTGGGAAAATGTCGATAAAGTGCAGCTTCGGAAACGCCAACAGTTGCCGCGAGCTTGGCGGTTGTGATTCGTTGGCTGCCATCACTGGATTCAAGCATTTGGGCCAGAGACTGAAGTATTTCTTCGCGACGATTCCGTTTCGCAGTTTGTTTTTCTGCCATGTTCTAAAATACCCCTGAAATAACGCACTTGTCAGGCAAGTAGCCACACAGCGCTCGCAAACTTAAAGTTTGCGGTTTTTTCACATTTTTTACGCTGTGGGGTTACGTGTATAAACGAAGTTACTGACGGCCTGAATGGCCGAAACCACCTTCGCCGCGGTCGCTGGAGTCAAAATCTTCAACCAGGTTGAATTCAGCCTGTACGACAGGCACAAACACCATTTGAGCAATACGCTCACCGGGTTCAATAGTGAAGTGGTCTTGTCCACGGTTCCAGACTGAAACCATCAACTGACCCTGGTAATCGGAGTCTATCAGCCCAACAAGGTTGCCTAAAACTACGCCATGCTTATGACCAAGACCTGAACGAGGCAGAATGACTGCCGCCAGAGACGGATCGGCGATATGGATAGCCAGCCCCGTTGGAATCAGCTTGGTGACACCAGGAGCTAGCTCTACAGCATCATCCAGGCAGGCACGTAGATCAAGACCCGCAGAGCCGGAAGTTGCATAAGTCGGCAGTGGGAACTGTTGGCCAACGCGTGGGTCCAGAATCTTAACGTCGATTTTTTTCATCATAACGGGTAACTATCTCGTTCAGTAAAAGATGGCCAAGGAGTTCCTTACGCTCGAGAGGTAAGACTTTATCTCCATCCTGCCAGAAAAGGTGTAATGCATTGTTTTCGCTGTTAAATCCTTGTCCTGCTTGTGAAACATCATTTGCACAAATCAGGTCGAGGTTTTTACTCAGGCGTTTTTGCTGGGCGTATTCTTCCACATTATTTGTTTCGGCGGCAAACCCAACAACATAAGGACGATGAGTTAAAAGTGCTGCGACCCCGGCAACAATATCCGGGTTTTTTATCATTTTTATTGTAATTTCATCGCCTTGCTTTTTGATTTTTTCGTCTGCAACGATTGCGGCACGATAATCTGCAACGGCCGCACAGCCAACGAAAATTTGTTGCGTCTGGACATGTTGTTGCACTGCGGCTTCCATTTCCAGAGCGGTGGTGACATCAACACGTTTTACCCTGGCTGGAGTAGGCAAAGAAACTGGGCCAGAGATTAATGTCACATTTGCACCACGCGCGGCCGCTGCCGCTGCAATCGCATAGCCCATTTTGCCCGAGCTATCATTGGTGATGTAGCGCACCGGGTCCAGACGTTCACGGGTCGGGCCTGCAGTAATCATGACATTAAGATGTTGCAGATCTTTGATGACAGAAAAATGTTGAATGGCCATTTCAACAATCGTTAGAGGGTCAAGCATTCTACCCGGGCCAACATCGCCACAAGCCTGGCTGCCGCTGTCTGGGCCCCATATCAGTAAACCGCGCGAAGCGAGAGTTTCAAGATTGTGCTGAGTTGCAGTTGCCCGGTACATTTGCTGATTCATGGCAGGCACGACCGCAATGGGAGAGGGGGTTGCGAGACATATTGTACTCACAAGGTCATTTGCCATGCCTGCGGTAATGCGAGCAATTAAATCCGCTGTGGCAGGTGCCAGGATGACTAAATCTGCCCATTTTCCTAATTCTATATGACCCATTGCCGCTTCTGCTGCGGGATCCAGCAAGCTATCTGACACAGGATAACCCGACACGGCTTGTAAACTCAGAGGCGTAATAAAGGCTTTGGCTGCCTCTGTCATAACCACTCGAACCTCCGCGCCGCGTTCACGCAGACGGCGTACCAGCTCTGGTGTCTTATAGGCAGCGATTCCGCCGCTCACACCCAGAACAATTTTTTTGCCAGAAAGCCCCATCATGATTTTTCCACCAGAAGTCACAGTCATCTGGCTATTTTACCACACTCATTCGGTATCGACTTTTTGCTGTTTGCGAGACATCCCGCATGGAGTAAATCTGCATGTCGAATGTGTTTGATGAGTTGTGCACAATGACTGCCAGAGAAGGGCAAGGAGGTTCTGGTGGAAGAAATAATGGAATTGGATAAGGCGAGTATGCCGCGTGAAAAGCTGCTGAAATTTGGTGCCAGCGCATTATCCGATGTGGAGCTTTTGGCACTCTTTTTACGCACTGGCTGCAATAATATGAATGTACTCGCGTTCGCGCACAGTTTGCTGGAGCAGTTCGGTTCACTTAGCAGGCTGTTGTCGGCAGATTATTCACAATTCAAGGATGTGAAGGGTATTGGTGCAGCGAAATATACGCAACTCAACGCCATTGCGGAGTTGGCGAGGCGTTATTACTACTCGCGTGGAGTTGAAGAACTAACCCTTAAAGGGCCAGATTCAGTCAGGGAGTTTATTCAGAGCCAACTGACGAATGCAGAACGCGAGATCTTTATGGTGATTTTTCTGGATAACCAGCATCGGGTGATTAAACATTGCCCAATGTTTTCTGGAACGCTGAACCATGTAGAGGTCCATCCAAGAGAAATTGTGCGCGAAGCGATGAAATCCAATGCAGCGGCGTTAATACTCGCGCATAATCACCCGTCTGGTCGAGCAGAACCGAGCAAAGCTGATCGTGTTATTACCGAACGCATCATAAAAGTTTGCCTGTTTATGGAAATACAAGTGCTCGATCACCTTGTTATTGGCCGTGGAGAGTACGTTTCTTTTGCCGAACGTGGGTGGATTTAGAACGAATTAGGCGATCCTTGGGGATCTTTGTCTGTTCGGGACTTGAGCACATGCGTTATGCAGCGTATACTACGCCACCTTTGAGAATCTCGGGTTTTGGCATTATGCGCCTGGCACTGTGGTTCACATTGAACCGCCAGGGACCAGGCTTGCGGCCTGACGAGGCGCCATAACCCTATACGAAGCTCGAGCTAATTTGATTTTTGGAGAATAGACATGTCCCGAGTCTGCCAAGTTACTGGCAAGCGTCCGGTGACCGGTAATAACCGTTCCCACGCAATGAACGCGACCAAACGCCGTTTCCTGCCGAACCTGCACTCTCACCGTTTTTGGGTTGAGAGCGAGAAGCGTTTTGTCACACTGCGTGTATCTGCTAAAGGTATGCGTGTAATTGATAAGAAGGGTATCGAAACGGTCTTGGCCGATATGCGTACCCGTGGCGAGAAGTACTAAGAGGAACTAAGTCATGGCTAAAGGTGTTCGCGAGAAGATCAAGCTGGTTTCTTCTGCTGGTACTGGTCACTTCTATACCACCACGAAGAACAAGCGTACTAAGCCGGAAAAACTGGAACTGAAAAAGTTCGATCCAGTTGTCCGTCAACACGTACTGTACAAAGAAGCTAAAATTAAATAATTTTAGTATCTTTGATGAAAACCTCGCTTCGGCGGGGTTTTTTTGTTTTAGGGTTTTGAGCCTGGAGGAGAGATGCCTGAATTACCTGAAGTAGAAACCAGTCGCCGAGGTATTGAACCGCATTTGGTTGGCGAAACCATTCTGCATGCGATTGTGCGAAATGGCCGTCTGCGTTGGCCTGTCTCTGATGAAATTCATGCGCTTAGCGATAAACCTGTTCTGAGCGTACAGCGCCGCGCCAAATACCTTCTGCTGGAGCTTCCGGACGGTTGGATTATTATCCATCTCGGAATGTCTGGCAGCTTACGCATCCTCCCTGAAGATTATCCCGCTGAAAAGCATGACCACGTGGATTTGGTCATGAGCAATGGCAAAGTACTACGTTATACCGATCCGCGCCGTTTTGGTGCCTGGCTGTGGGCGAAAGAGCTAGAGGGCAGTAATGTTCTGGCGCATCTTGGACCGGAACCTTTAAGCGACGAATTTTCGGCTGAGTATCTGCGTGAAAAATCCGCGAAAAAGAAAATGGCGATTAAGCCCTGGCTGATGGATAACAAGCTGGTCGTCGGTGTCGGTAATATTTATGCCAGCGAATCGTTATTTGCTGCGGGGATTCACCCTGACCGTGCTGCTCTGTCGTTGTCAAAAAACGAATGCGAATTACTGGTCAAAACGATTAAAGCCGTACTGCTACGTTCGATTGAACAAGGTGGGACGACATTGAAGGATTTTTTACAGTCGGATGGTAAACCTGGATATTTCGCTCAGGAACTACAGGTTTATGGCCGTACAGGGGAACCGTGTCGGGTGTGCGGTGCGCCAATTGTCATCAGCAAGCACGGGCAACGCAGCACTTTTTATTGCCGCCATTGCCAGAAATAATCACTTTAGTTTTTCAAGCAACGCCTGGTGTACTTGTTCCGGTAAGAAGTGTGCGACGTCACCTGCGTGGCGCGCGACTTCTTTCACCAATGATGAAGAGACAAAAGACCACTCTTTTGATGGCATCAGGAAGACGCTTTCCAGCTCTGGCATTAAGTGACGGTTCATATGAGCCAGTTGCATCTCATACTCGAAATCAGCCGCTGTACGTAACCCTCTTACCAGAATGTTGGCTTGTTGAGTTTTGGCAAAATTCGCCATCAGATCGCCAAATCCGACCACTTCTACATTAGGCAAATGGGCTGTAACGCCTTGCGCAAGATGCACTCTTTCTTCAAGGGTGAACATGGTTTTTTTGTGCGGGCTGTTAGCAATTGCCAAAATTAGGGTATCGAACATCTTCGATGCGCGAGTCACGATGTCCAGATGGCCGTTGGTGATTGGATCGAAAGTTCCTGGATAGATAGCCCGCTTTTGCATGTCAGACCTTAATGTGCTTTAAGTGGCAAATAGGGTTCCAGCAGTTGCAACAAACGTTGTAGGGCGCCCTGATTTTGATAGAGCACTTCCACTGCATGGCGACCATAGAAGTTTCGATAATCTTCGTCAGTAAGTAAAGAGCTAATCTCTTTAGTCAAAGAAGCGGTATCCGTCACGGTGATCAGGCCGCTTGCCTGTGACAGTCGGGCGCAAATATCTTTAAAGTTAAAGGTATGTGGGCCCATCAACACAGGAATCGCGTGAGCTGCTGGTTCAAGAGGATTATGTCCACCGCGTTCAACCAGCGAGCCGCCGACAAATGCAAGGTCAGCAATTCCATATAACAGCATAAGCTCGCCCATGGTATCGCCAATGACAACCTGAGTGCTGGCAGAAGGAACATCACCAGAAGAACGAGTAATAAAGCTTAGCGCTTTCTGGCGAGCCAGATTAATCGCATCAGGGAAACGTTCAGGATGGCGAGGAACCAGTATCAGCAGCAAATCTGGGAACTGTTTTAGAAGCATCTGATGTGCATCCAGCACCACGTTTTCTTCACCTTCATGCGTGCTGGTTGCAATCCACACAGGGCGATGAGGCGCCCATTGGCGGCGCAGTGTGACGGCACGAGCAGCGAGTTGCGGCGTTACTGAAATATCAAATTTGAGGCTGCCAGTAACGGTTAACTGGCTGCGTTTTGCGCCTAAAGCTATGAAACGCTCGCCATCTTCTTCATTCTGAGCCGCAATGAGTGTGATGCGGCGTAACAAGGAACGAATGAATTTGCCCAACCGGGCATAGCCCGCAGCTGAACGAGCAGACAATCGTGCATTGGCAATGACTAGCGGAATATGGCGTTTATGCAATGCTGATATAAGGTTCGGCCATAACTCGGTTTCCATAATCAGAACCAGTTTAGGGTCTACCTTATCAAGAAAGCGATTAAGCGAGCCGGGGAGATCATAAGGCAGGTAAAGATGTTGGACGTCACCGCCAAATGCTGACATGACTCGTTCAGAGCCGGTCGGTGTCATTGTTGTTACGGTTATCGGTAATTCAGGGTAGCGATGACGGAGTGCACGAACCAGCGGTATAGCCGCCAGGGTTTCGCCGACGGAAACGGAGTGCAACATAATGCCGCCAGGCTTTAGCGGCTTACGATAAAAACCGTAGCGCTCACCCCAACGTTTACGATACGCAGGAGCCTTACGACCACGCACCCACAAGCGCACCCAAATGAGTGGCTGAATGAGATAGAAAAGTGTGGTGTAAAACAACTGGAGCATTGGACGTAACTGACTTATGAATGTGCTGGGGATTCTATGTATTTAACTGCGGCTTTACCAACACTTTTGCCCCATTTGCTTTAAATCGCGCAAACTGGCGTTAAAAAGCTTCAATATTATTAAATATTTGGATTTTTACAGAAATAGTTGAAGGGTTTTATCAGTTGCTTTCCAGATAATTAACGAGATGCGTATCTATCGATGCGTTCGTTTATCTTATTGTAATAGATGTGATTTTTACCTTTATAGGTGAAAAAACATTCGTATCGGATCACACATTAAGAAATGGTACACTATTGCGAAAAATTGAGTGCGTTTTCAGTCTTCGGGTAGCTGTTGAGCCTGGGGCGGTAGCGTGCAAATTTGATATCTTTAGCATTATCAACAATTAAGAGCTGCGCGTGGAAAAACCATCATTTAGAAGAATTTTAGTCATTAAGATGCGTTTTCATGGGGATATGCTGCTGACGACTCCGGTCATTAGCACGCTAAAAAGAAACTACCCGGAAGCGAAGATTGATGTGCTTCTATATCAGGATACGATCCCCATACTGTCTGAAAATTCAGAAATAAACATGCTGTATGGGCTGAGTAATAAAGGCGCTGGTTCTATAACCAAAATTCAGAATTTCCTGTTCCTTTTAAAAACACTACGCGCCAATAAATATGATTTGGTTATCAACCTTACTGATCAAAGGGTTGTTCCGTTTTTTGTGCGCCTCCTGAACGCAAAAATGAGCATTTCCCAGGACTATAGCTACCGACAATCGGCTTTCTGGAAAAATAGTTTTACTCATCTGGCGCCCATTTCAGGCGAGCACATCGTAGAACGTAATTTATCTGTTGTGACCCCATTGGGAATAACAGATATCTGCAAAGAAACGACAATGCCTTATGACCCAAAAAATTGGGTCAAAATGCAAAATTTGTTGAGAGAGTTCGGGGTCGATAACCACTATGTTGTCATTCAGCCCACTGCACGCCAGCAATTCAAATGCTGGGACAACGATAAATTCTCAAAAGTTATTGATGCATTACAGGCCAGAGGTTACAGCGTAGTTTTAACATCTGGCCCTTCTGCTGAAGATTTAGAATGTGTGGAAGATATTGCTCGGGGATGTCAATTGAGACCAGTGACAGCTCTTGCGGGGAAAACACGATTCCCTGAATTAGCCGCCCTCATTGACCATGCAGATCTATTTATCGGTGTCGATTCCGCTCCGGGTCATATTGCCGCGGCGGTAAAAACCCCCATCATTTGTCTTTTTGGGGCTACCGATCATGTTTTCTGGCGCCCGTGGTCAAATAATGTGATTCAGTTTTGGGCGGGTGACTATGAGCCAATGCCTGTCCGCGACGAGCTTGACCGAAATAAGAAATACATGTCAGTCATTCCAGCTGAGGATGTCATCGCTGCCGCTGAAAGGATGTTACCCGATGCGGCGAATGACATTAAAACGAGCGGGTCAGTATGATTATTGCCTTTTGTTTGTATAAATATTTTCCGTTTGGCGGCTTACAGCGTGATTTTATGCGCATCGCACAAACGGTTGCTGCTCGCGGTCATCACGTGCGTGTTTACACGCAATCCTGGCAAGGTGAGCACCCAGAAGAATTTGAATTAATTACGGTGCCGGTTACTTCCCGTACAAACCACGGACGTAATGCTGAATATTATCGCTGGGTGCAGGCTCATCTTCAGCAACATGCTGTAGATAAGGTTGTCGGTTTTAATAAAATGCCTGGTCTGGATGTCTATTACGCTGCTGATGTTTGTTATGCCGAAAAGGTGGCTCAGGAAAAAGGATTCTTTTATCGCCTGACATCCCGCTATCGGCATTATGCTGAGTTTGAACGCGAAGTTTTTGAGCACGGCAAACCCACTCAGTTATTAATGTTAACAGACAAGCAGATAGCCGATTTTCAAAAACACTATCACACTGAATCTGAGCGTTTTCATATTCTGCCGCCAGGTATTTACCCCGATCGAAAATATAGCCAACAGGCACCCGGTAGCCGCTCGCGGTATCGTGAAAAAAATGGAATTAGCGAACAACAAAATCTGATGTTACAGGTCGGTTCAGATTTTCGTCGCAAAGGTGTTGATAGAACGATTAATGCACTGGCGTCGCTACCTGAAAAGGTCCGGGATAACACCGTATTAATGGTCGTTGGTCAGGATAAACCAGGACGCTATGAAGCTCTGGCAGAAAAACTTGGTGTCCATAAAAACGTCCATTTCTTTGCCGGGCGTAACGATGTCGCTGAATTGATGGCTGCGGCCGATGTGCTTATGCATCCGGCGTATCAAGAAGCTGCAGGGATTGTGCTATTGGAAGCGATTGCTGCAGGTTTACCAGTCATTACGACTTCAGTGTGCGGCTATGGGCATCATATTGCGGCTGCGGAATGCGGTGTTGTCATAAACGAGCCGTTTGATCAGCTAAAATTGAACAGTGCGTTGTATACAGCATTAACAGAACGCGAGCGCCTGAATGAGTGGGCGGCAAATGCACGCCACTATGCAGATACGCAAGATATCTACAGCTTGCCTGAAAAGGCCGCTGATATTATTACGGGTAAAGTTAATGGTTGAGTTGAAAGAACCACTTGTAACCTTATGGCGTGGAAAAGATCCCTTTGCTGAAGTTGCAAAATTGCACGGTGAAGTTTTCCGGGAGCTTGAGACTCGCCGCACATTACGGTTTGAGTTAGCTGGGAAAAGTTACTTTCTGAAATGGCATCGAGGCACTGCATTTAAAGAAGTAGTGAAAAATCTTATCACCTTGCGCATGCCGGTATTAGGTGCCGATCGGGAATGGAAGGCAATACACCGACTCTATGAATTAGATGTTGATACCATGCATGGGGTTGGCTTCGGAGAGAAGGGATTAAACCCAATCAATAAAGAATCCTTCATTATTACTGAAGATCTTACACCGACAATAAGTCTGGAAGATTATTGTGCCGACTGGGCAACTAACCCGCCCTCGCCACGTACAAAGCGAATGCTGATTGATAGGGTTGCAACAATGGTTCGCAAAATGCATCAGGGTGGAGTTAATCACCGTGACTGCTATATCTGCCATTTTCTACTACATCTCCCTTTTGCAGGAGATGAAGACAACCTGAAAATCTCTGTTATTGATCTCCATCGCGCACAAATTAGAAGCTCTGTACCAAAGCGCTGGCGGGATAAAGATTTAATTGGTTTATATTTTTCATCTTTGAATATCGGGCTGACTCAACGCGATCGTTACCGCTTTATGAGGGTTTATTTTTTGACATCTCTCAGAGATGCGATAAAAAAAGAATACAATTTACTATCTGAAATGAGGGGCAAGGCAGAAAAAATTCAGGAAAGGACAATTAGAAAATCGTTGTGATTCGGGGATAAAATATGAAGTATCAGTATTTGAATGCTGATGAGATGATCAGAAGAACGATTATTTTGAATGAGAGTCGAGCAAATCCCAGTAAATCACCATTGCATATTGCATATGGTATTGATAGAAACTTTCTTTTGGGCTGTGGAGTATCAATCACTTCTATACTCCTTCATAATAGGGATATTAATTTCGTTTTCCATGTTTTCATTGATGAAATTTATGAAGATGATGAAAAGCGGTTTTCTGAATTAGCTACATCCTATAATACTTCCATTCAGGTACATATAGTAAACTGCGATAGATTAAGATCGTTTCCTACGACGAAAAATTGGTCTATAGCAATGTACTTTAGGTTTGTGATTGGAGACTATTTCATTGGATTAGAAGAAAAAATTCTTTATCTGGATGCGGATATAGTCTGTCAAAATAAAATCGATGAATTGACGACAATAGACTTAGGTAGTTATGTTGCTGGTGTAGTTCCCGAAAGGGATGAAAAGTGGTGGGCTTTACGTGCAAAAAGCCTTGATTGTGATGATATTGTAAGTGGGTACTTTAATTCAGGTGTCTTACTTTTAAATATTCCGGCATGGTCAACTGAATTTGTTTCCAAAAAAGCAATATCTATGCTAGCCGATAGGAAACTCACGGCCAAGTTAACCTATATGGATCAAGATATTTTAAACCTCATTTTGTTGAGGAAGGTTAAATTCATTGATGGAAAATATAACACCCAATTCAGTTTAAATTATGAATTAAAAGAAAAGTATATTAGTCCTATTAGTGAAAGAACTGCTCTGATTCATTATGTTGGTCCAACGAAACCTTGGCATTCATGGGCTAGCTATCCTAGTTCAGAGCCCTTTTTGAATGCAAAGCAATTATCCCCATGGAAAAACACCTCATTAATGAGGCCTAATACTTCCAACTATGCTCGATATTGCGCGAAACATAATTTTAAGCAGAATAAAATTATGCATGGAATAATTAATTATATTTATTATTATTATTTGAAGGTTGTCAAATAATTTATAAGGTTTACTATGAATGAATTTATTAAAGAAAGGTTCTTTTTTGAGGGTGAAGAAAGGAAGCTTAACGTCCCTGAACTCAACGTCTCTTATGGTATAGATAAAAACTTTCTTTTTGGCGCAGGCGTTTCTATTTCATCAGTCTTATTAAATAACCCAGATATTAATTTTATTTTTCATGTCTTTACTGATTATGTTGATGACGATTATTTAGAAACATTTAAAAAAACAGCTCAACAGTTCAGTACTTCTATTATAATATATCACATTGATCCAAAGTATTTCATCACACTTCCAACTTCTGCTTTTTGGTCGTATGCAACTTATTTTCGAGTTCTTTCATTCGAGTATTTAAGCAAGAGCATATCCACATTACTTTATCTTGATGCTGATGTAGTGTGTAAAGGTAGTCTTAGGATGTTCACAGAGATAACTTTTAATAATGAGTTTGCCGCTGTTATTCCTGACAACGAATATACACAGACTGCAAGTGCTGAACGTTTAAATATCCCTGAAATGAATGGGCATTATTTCAACGCTGGCGTCCTATATGTCAATCTTAAAAAATGGCATGAATCAAAACTGACGCCTTATTTATTAAAACTTTTACGAGGGGAAACAGACTATGGGTTATTAAAGTATCTTGATCAAGATGCTCTCAATATTGCATTTAACATGAATAACATATATCTATCGAAAGATTATGATAGAATTTACTCATTAAAAAATGAGCTATATGATCGTACTCATCAGGAGTTTAAGAAAACCATTACTGATGATACTGTTCTAATTCATTATACTGGAATCACAAAACCATGGCATAGTTGGTCTTTATATCCATCAGCCATTTTTTTCAATATTGCACGTGAAAGTTCACCATGGAAAACATATCCATTAAAAGAAGCGAGAACGGTCTCTGAGATGCAAAAAAAATACAAGCATCTTTTTGCACATGGTAAGTATGTTAAGGCTGTTTTTTCTTTGTTAAAATATAAAATCAAGAAGTGAAACTAACAATTATTTGAAGCTATGCTGAATGTTACTCCCTAAAGTATGAACTTCAGTGTGTTCATATGTTTTCGATTTTGGTGAAGGGGTGGTATTTATGAGAAACTTGCGATCTTACTCAGGGACTGATATATGGAATTGATAACCGACGTTATTAATGAGGTTATTACTTCAGGTAAAATATGTAACAATGAAAAAGTACTAAACATAGCTTATGGGATTGATCGTAAATTTTTGTTTGGTGCTGCCATTTCGATGCAATCAGTAGTCATGCATAATAAGAAAATAGCTTTAAGATTTCATCTTTTCACTGATTATTTAGACGCTGACTATTTAAATAAACTTGAATCATTCACACAAAAAAATAAAAATGTAGAAGTTTGTGTTTATAAAGTGTCACGGGTTTTTATAGACATTTTTCCGAGTTTAAAACAATGGTCATATGCGACATTTTTTAGGTTTGCGGCATTTGAATATCTTAGTGATAAGATAAGTCATTTACTTTATATTGATGCGGATGTTGTATGTAAAGGGCCGCTAGATGAACTGCTGAATATTTCTTTTGATGATGATAAATATGCAGCTGTTATCAAGGATGTACCATTTATGCAGGATAAACCAGCAAAACGGTTGGGCGTTGATGGACTTCCGGGAATGTATTTCAATGCTGGTGTCGTTTTCCTTCGGTTAGATGCTTGGCGGCTTAATAGCTTTATGAATAAAGCTATTGAAATGTTGAGGAGTGATCCCGAATTAAATAAATTCAAGTGTCTTGATCAGGATATATTAAATATACTTTTTTTTGGGCATTGTATATTTATAAGTGGTGAATATGATTGTTTTTACGGCATTGATTATGAACTTAAAAATCAAGCAAATGAGACTTATCAAACATTCATTACTGAGAGCACTAAGCTTATACATTATGTTGGCGTAACGAAACCTTGGAATAACTGGACTAACTATCCCTGCCAAAAATATTTTAATGATGCATACCAGATTTCTTGCTGGAATGATGTACCGTTCATGCCAGCAACCGATGAAAATCAATACTATTTTAAGTATAGACATGCTATTAAAAATAATGAGTACATATCTGCTACATTGAGTTATTTAGAATATTTCCGGAGAAAGATCTCACGAAAATATTTCAATAAGAAATAATGGTTTGTCATTTTTTATTGATGTCACAGTTAAGGCTTTTTAATGAAAACTCCTGTTTATGTTATCTCTTTGTTGCGTGACGAAGAAAGAAGAAATAGAATAAATAAAGAATTCTCCAGTTTAGGTATTGAGTTTCGTTTTTTTGATGCTGTTGATGCAAAGGATTATAATAATAAAAATATAATCGAAAAAATGAGAGCTAATGGTGTTGGTCCCGAAATGACTGATGGAGAGATAGCATGTGCCTTGAGTCATCAATTTGTTTATCATGATATGATATTGAATTCTTGTAAATGGGCCGTTATTCTTGAAGACGACGTGATTGTTGACAATAAATTCAAGAAATTCTTATCATCACTTGATGAGGCAGAGCAAAGCAAACTTAGACTAGATAATCTTTATCTACTTGGTGGACAGAAAGGCTTGCATGAATATCCTGTATTAGGTTTAAGTCTTTTTAATTCTTTAAATGTTGCAGGAGTGACTTTTAGACGAGTTAATTATAATAAAAATAAGATTCGTAGAACTTGCTGTTATTTAATGAACAGTAAAATGGCTCAGCAGTTAATCGATCTGACCGCATCTTACGGGACTTATCGTGCAGATAGCTGGCAACTCATGAATCAGAAAAATATTATTAATGATTTTTATCTGAATGAATTTATCTTACATCCAATATTAAATGAATTTAATAGTCATCTCGAAGGTGAGAGAATATTAATATCTAAAATAAAAAAACCTCGAAGCCAAATTCAAAAAAGAATGAAACTTTTTCGCTCCTGGTTTAGGGTCTTTTTTTTCTATTTATTAAAATAGACCTTCTAGTTAATTTTTAATTTTATGTGAGTAATTCAAAGTGAACTTAAAAGTAAACAGATTTAGAGATTTTTTGTGTGATTTTATATTTTTGACATACTTGGTTGGGCTTGTTTTTATTCCAATCGATCTTCATATGACAAATAAGATAATAAATACAGTAGGTTTTATATCTTTCTTTTTATTATTTTCAGAGAAGTTTACTAAAGGTGAGAGGAATATATTTATTTTGTTTATTGGTTTGATTATGTTAGGTGCACTTGATCTTACCTGGTATGAGTTTTACAAGAATAATGATGTGATTTATAGAAATGCGTATAGAGGGTATTTGGAAGCAGGAAAAATGCTTGTGTTTAGTTCATTTACATTTTTGTTGTTAAGCAAAAACCATGTTAGAACTAATATTAAATTTCATTTAATTGCTGCGATTTTAACTCAGTTAATAGTGTTCTCTCGTGCATTTTATCAGAATATGGATCTAAATGCTGCCAGGATTTCTTTATCGGCGATGAATGGTAATATTGGTCAAATGGGAGCAGCCACAATTGCTGCTTACATAATCACTTTTTGTTCCTTATATGCATCCATTCTTTTTATTAAACTGGATTCAAAATATAAATGGTTTCTTTTTTATATTAATTTTGCGCTCACATGCGCCGCAATAGTAATGACTGGCACTCGGGCTGCCATTATCACTTACCCATTATTAATAGTTGTTATATTGTTTATTCAACATCGAGATCAAAAGATTTTCTTGGCCAAAGGTTTGACAGGGGTTCTGGCCTTACTTCTTGCATGCGGAGTATTATTTAGCAAAGAAATAGAAATTCGCATTAGTCAATTTAAAAGTGATGTTATTACATACACAACTCAAAATAATAGTCTGTCCTCGGTAGGGGCTCGTTTTTCTATGATTCAGGCGGGGATTAACGGTGCGCCAAAGGGATTGGAATGGCAATCGCTTGAAACACGTGCTGATAATATAAAAATATTGAGCAAAGAAAATAGCATTTATGCCGGCGCAACAGAGTTTTTGGGTGTTCATATGCACAACGAAATTGTCGAAGCTCTGTCAACCAAAGGTATTTTTGGAGTTGTGGTTCTTTTATTCTTTTATGTAACATTAATATATTATTGCTTGATTGAGAAAAAACTCTTATTACTTGTTTTTCCAATATCAATTATATTATTTGGATTAAGTGATGTCATTACTCATGATAAACCAATACCTGCTGCGTGGATTGTATGTTTGTTCCTTTCCATTTCATTACTAAGCAAAAAAGAAGAAATTAAATAATATTATAGTTGAGTGGGTTTAATACCCACTCATTATTATTTGGCTATTTTATTGATATAATCTGCAACAATAGAAGAGTTAAGCAAGTCTAAATTCTTATCTGGTGAGCAACACACCACTTGATTCTGTCCGTAACCGCCAATCAATCCAGGGTCTGTTGGGCCATACAAAGTCACATTTGGCCTATCCAGAGCGGCTGTCAAATGGCTTAAACCAGTATCCACTGACACCACAAATTCCGCACCTGCTAGTACCCGCGCAATTTCTTCCAGGCTCATTCTTGGCAGCACTTCTACAAAGCTAAAGCCTTCAGCCAGCCTGTTTGCTCGTTCTTGCTCATGCGGAGCGCCCCACGGAAGTTTGATCTGTATTCCTGAATCCTTCATCATTCCTATCAATTCACGCCAGTGTGATTCTGGCCAGTGTTTATCATCACGAGTTGTCGCATGTAAAAACACTGCGTAACGGGCATTGTCAGTATTTGGGTTATTTAGAAAATGACCCGAAATAGCATAGTCGCCCTGTGATGAAGGCTTTTTGTAGTTCAAACTTTTCGCGAACAATTCTCGCGTGCGCTCAACAGCATGTTGTTGTTTAGCGATTGAGTGGCGACGATTGTAAAATAGACTGGCCAGTGGCTCACGAGCGCTGCTCCAGTCCATACCGTGCTTAAATCCTCGCGCTTTTCGCGTAACTAATGCTGCACTTTTGATAAGACCTTGCGCATCAATAATCGCATCGTATTGCTCGGCGCGTAACGCCTGAACAAACGCTTTGCGCTCGGCTTTTATCGGGGCTGAAAACCAATTCTTACGCCAGCGGCGGATCGCCACGGGAAGAACTTTATCAACTGTGGGATGCCAGGTGGGAATTTGCGCGAAACCTTCTTCAACGGCCCAATCAAAGCGGATACCAGGAATAGCCTGCATTGCATCCGTCAGGGCTGGCAGCGTGTGCAGGACATCACCCATTGATGATGTTTTTACGATCAATACCCGCATTACGCTTCCTTCTCAGCTCGTAACAGATCCGCTAGCTCTTCAATCACGCGCTCTGGCGTTATATCAATCAAACTTTGATGATAACCTTCCGCGGCATTGCCTTTACGCACCTTGTGGTAGCCAGTGATCAGACGAATCACCCGCGCCTTATGGGACAGCGGCGGTGTAAAGTCCGGGCTACTTGGGCCATATAACGCGACAAGTGGGCGGTTAAGTGCCGCTGCAACGTGCATCAGGCCAGAATCGTTTGAAACCACGGCCTGACAAGCCGCAATTAAAATAACCGCTTGCTCAAGTTCAGTGTCTCCCGCCAGATTGCGGCAATACGCTTGCTGCTGAGTCGTCAATGCAGCGACGATGTCATTCCCGGCGTCTTTGTCTTTAGCAGAACCGAATAAGACAACTTGATAGCCGTCATCAATGAGTTTGCCGGCCAGAGTCGCGTAGTGATAATGCGGCCAGCGCTTGGCTGGGCCGAACTCAGCGCCAGGACAGAAACCAATAATTGGTCGTTGTACATCGAGGCTAAAAGCTTCGCACGCCTGAACTTTTTCCCCATCGTTAACTTGCAACTGGGGCCACAGTAACGGCTGAGGAAGATCTTTTGCCGACTGCATCCGTCCTTTTTCGTAAGCCAGAGCAATGTAGCGCTCGACCATCAAAGGCCAGGCTTGTTTATCCAGAACGCGTGCATCGTTGAGCAATCCGTAGCGCATTTCGCCGCGCCAGCCGGTGCGTTGTGGAATATTGGCAAAGAAGGGGACGAGTGCGGACTTGAACGAATTTGGCAGCACATAGGCCTGATCGTAACGCTTCTCGCGCAACGCGTGTCCGAGACGGCGTCGTTCACCAATCTCAAGAGCACCATGGCCGAGTGGCATCGCCAGCGCTTCGTTAACTTCCGGCATACGTGATAATAATGGACGGCACCAGGCCGGTGCCATCACATCAATTATTGCCTGGGGATAGCGCGCCTTGAGCGTGCGATAAAGACTTTGCGACATCATCATGTCGCCTACCCATGACGGGCCAATCACCAGTATTTTCATGCGTCAGACTACCTGCTTATGCGTCACGGTTCAGCCAGGCCATATATTCTGTTACGCCTTCGGCAACAGTTTTAAATGGCTTGTCGTACCCTGCGGCACGCAGATTGGTCAAATCAGCCTGAGTAAATTCTTGGTAGCGGCCTTTGAGTTTTTCCGGGAATGGAATGTACTCAATGCTGCCTTTTTTATGGAACGCCAGCGCTGCATCGGCAATAGCCTGGAAAGATTCTGCACGGCCGGTACCACAGTTATAAATACCGGAAGCGCCATTCTGCCAGAACCACAGGTTAACGGCGGCGACATCTCCAACATAGATGAAGTCACGTTTAAAACTGTCGCTGCCTTCAAACAGTTTTGGATTTTCACCGTTGGTGAGCTGGGTGTTCAGATGGAATGCAACGCTCGCCATGCTGCCTTTGTGGCCTTCACGTGGTCCGTAGACATTGAAGTAGCGGAAGCCGGTAATCTGGGAATTTGCTTCTGGCAGGATTTGACGCACGTATTCATCGAACAAGAATTTCGAGTAACCGTAAACGTTTAGCGGCTGCTCATATTCACGCGACTCGATGAAATCGCTATTGCGACCGCCGTAGGTTGCAGCAGAAGAGGCATACAGGAACGGGATTTCACGTTCCAGGCAATAATGCAGGATTTCTTTGGAGTACTGATAGTTGTTATCCATCATGTACTTGCCATCCCACTCGGTGGTGGAAGAGCATGCGCCTTCGTGGAAGATGGCTTCGATATCGCCGAACTCTTCACCCGCCATAATCTGGATTAAGAAGTCTTCTTTATCCATATAGTCGGCGATATTTAAATCTACGAGGTTGGCGAACTTGGTGCCATCCTTCAGGTTGTCTACCACCAGAATATCTGTATGGCCAATATCATTCAGGGACTTAATGATGTTGCTGCCGATAAGGCCAGCACCGCCGGTGACAATAATCATGAGCGAAACCTTAAACAAAAAGAGGGCCGTAAGGCACGATACCTCACGCGCTAATGGCTCTTATCATACCATTACATTCATTGACCCGCCTAATCAGAGGAAGTTTCTGATACTCGTGATTTATGCTGCAAAAATCAATTTCATTGAAGCGTCATCTCGTGTCCTGGTATAGGTTTGGGTAATATGTGCCGAAATTAGCCATGCCTGGAGAATCGCAATGCGCGGAGATTTTTACCAACAGTTAACAACCCAACTTGAAACCGCACGAGCGGAAGGGTTGTTTAAAGAAGAACGTATTATTACTTCTGCTCAACAAGCAGATATTACCGTTGCTGACGGTAGTCACGTCATCAACTTCTGCGCCAATAACTATCTCGGCCTCGCTAACCACCCAGAGCTTATCAATGCTGCTAAACAAGGCATGGATACGCATGGCTTTGGGATGGCCTCTGTGCGTTTCATTTGTGGAACACAAGACAGCCACAAAGAGCTGGAAGGCAAACTGGCCGGCTTCCTCGGAATGGAAGATGCCATTCTTTATTCCTCGTGTTTTGATGCCAACGGCGGTCTGTTTGAAACACTGCTTGGCCCGGAAGATGCGATTATCTCCGATGCGCTGAACCACGCATCTATTATTGATGGCGTGCGCTTGTGCAAGGCAAAGCGTTATCGCTACGCCAACAATGACATGCAAGAACTTGAAGCCCGCCTGAAAGAAGCGCGTGCGGCAGGTGCTCGCCATATCATGATCGCAACAGACGGCGTGTTCTCTATGGATGGCGTGATTGCGAACCTGAATGGGGTTTGTGATTTGGCTGACGAATATGATGCTCTGGTCATGGTCGATGATTCTCACGCGGTAGGTTTTGTGGGTGAAAACGGTCGTGGCACGCATGAATATTGCAACGTGATGGATCGTGTAGACATCATTACCGGAACATTGGGCAAAGCGCTTGGTGGTGCATCTGGCGGTTATACCGCAGGTCGCAAAGAAGTGATTGAATGGCTGCGCCAGCGTTCACGCCCGTACCTTTTCTCTAACTCATTGGCTCCGGCTATTGTTTCTGCATCCATTAAAGTTCTGGAGATGCTGGAAACTGGCGCTGAAATGCGCGATCGCCTGTGGGCGAATGCCAGCCTGTTCCGCGAGAGAATGACCGCCGCTGGCTTTACTCTGGCCGGTGCCGATCATGCCATCATCCCTGTGATGCTGGGTGAAGCTGTGGTTGCGCAGAACTTTGCTCGCGAGTTGCAAAAAGAAGGCATTTACGTCACTGGATTCTTCTATCCGGTGGTTCCAAAAGGGCAGGCGCGTATCCGTACTCAGATGTCTGCGGCTCACACGACTGAACAAATTGAACGTGCGATTGACGCATTTACGCGTATTGGCAAACAGTTGGGCGTCATCGCCTAAGGGAGCGGTCATGAAAGCATTAGCAAAACTGAAAGCAGAAGAAGGCATCTGGATGACGGATGCACCCACGCCGGAAATGGGTCATAACGATCTGCTGATCAAAATTCGTAAAACTGCCATTTGTGGCACCGACGTGCATATCTATAACTGGGATGAATGGTCACAAAAGACTATTCC
The DNA here is from genome assembly GCF_024807715.1 of Buttiauxella sp. BIGb0471. Lineage (NCBI taxonomy): Bacteria > Pseudomonadati > Pseudomonadota > Gammaproteobacteria > Enterobacterales > Enterobacteriaceae > Buttiauxella > Buttiauxella sp. BIGb0471. Next base: position 69,375 of record NZ_JANUEU010000008.1, on the reverse strand, counting down.
GGTTCCAATGGTTGTCGGACATGAATATGTCGGTGAAGTTGTTGGTATTGGCCAGGAAGTTAAAGGCTTTAAAATTGGCGACCGTGTTTCCGGTGAAGGCCATATCACTTGCGGCCACTGCCGTAACTGCCGTGCCGGTCGTACTCACTTATGCCGTAACACGACAGGCATTGGCGTAAACCGTCCGGGTTGTTTCGCAGAATACCTGGTGCTGCCTGCTTTCAATGCTTTCAAAATTCCTGACAACATCTCCGACGATTTAGCCTCTATCTTTGACCCGTTTGGCAACGCCGTTCACACCGCGCTGTCTTTCGATCTGGTCGGTGAAGATGTGCTGGTTTCTGGTGCAGGCCCAATCGGCATTATGGCTGCGGCGGTGGCTAAACACGTTGGTGCGCGTAATGTCGTTATCACCGATGTGAATGAGTACCGTCTTGAGCTGGCTCGCGAAATGGGTGTCACCCGCGCGGTTAACGTCAGCAAAGAAAACCTGACCGATGTCATGAAAGAGTTAGGCATGACCGAAGGTTTCGACGTAGGTCTGGAGATGTCTGGTGCTCCGCCAGCGTTCCGTACCATGCTCGACACCATTAATCATGGTGGTCGCATTGCAATGTTGGGTATTCCGCCATCAGACATGTCTATCGACTGGACGAAAGTCATCTTTAAGGGACTGTTCATTAAGGGAATTTACGGGCGTGAGATGTTCGAGACATGGTACAAAATGGCTGCATTAATCCAGTCAGGTTTGGATCTGTCACCGATTATCACGCACCGTTTTGGTATTGATGACTTCCAGCAAGGCTTCGATGCCATGCGTTCTGGTCAATCCGGCAAAGTCATTCTTAGCTGGGATTAACAGTAAAAAGGCCCAAAAGCAGAATTTGGGCCTTTTTTTTCCTGGTTTTTTAGTATTGTATTGATTCTTTGTGTTCGCGAAAAGGTTGAAGATGAGTCATCCGCCGATAGAAGTCAGCGTTATTATCCCTGTCTACAATGGTGAAGAAAACATACGTCATCTGGTCGAGAGTGTTCTCGTGGAAACGCGTATAAATTTAGAGCTTATTGTTATTAATGATGGCTCAACGGATAAGACACGCGAGATACTTAATTCAATTCAGGATGAAAGGTTGGTCATTATTGAGCAACCAAATAGCGGAGTCTATATTGCGCGCAATGCCGGGTTGGCAGCGCATCGTGGGAAGTGGTTAATTCTGCTGGATGCTGATGACGCCATCACACCCGACATGATTTTTAATCGCTACACTAAGGCTGAACAGCATAATTGTGATGTGCTGATATGCAACGGCTGGCGCGGAAACCCCGGGCAGAAGTTGGCTGGATGGGAAGTCCATCGGCAACAAATTTACAACCGCATGATTTCCGGTTTCGAATGGATTAAACATGCTGTCAAAGTGCGAGAATGGCCGCATTATATTTGGTTGCAAATTGTAAGTTCGAAATATATTAAAGAAAATAATATTAACTTCCACGTGGGCACCAGTCATAAAGATATTTTATGGTCCACGGAACTGGCTCTGGCTAATGGGCGGTTTTATATTTCACCAGAACCAGATTATTACTATTCAAAGAACACATCTTCTATTACCAATCACGGTCGTTATTACGATCCTCGCGCTTATAGTTACATTGATATCATCAATAAGTTAATTAATTACGCAAAATCTCCTGAATATGCAGCCGTTAGTCGCCCGCTTTATATTCATGCTTTGAGAGAAACCGGACACCTTTCAGGTCTTTACCGCAAGAAGATTAAAGATCGTGCTGCAGTTCGAAAGTCATTTCATGACCATATCCGCTTCACTGATTTAGCAAAAGGGGTCAGCGGAATTCATGAAGCCTGGTTTTTGATCCGGCTGTGGTTCCGATTGCGTTAAAAAAATGCCAGGAATATCCTGGCATCTTATTAGCTTTTCTTGACAGTTGTATCCCAGCCTTGCCATTGGTGCTGCATGTATTTCAGCAACTGGCTTTGGCTGATGCTTTCACTTAACACCGTGAAGAAAGTGGTTGCATAGACCGGTTGCAACGGCTGTTTAGGCTTGCAAAGGTTCACACCTTTGAATGGGTTACGCGGTTGCTCAACAGGTTTCCCCGGTGCAGTTGGGCGCGTGTTATTAGGCCTTGAAGTATCAACCTGAGGTTCGTTGAGCAAACTGCTCGGGCGCACCAGCGTAATATCCGCAGGTAGGTTATAGACCATTTGTTGCAGTACGCGAACGGTCGTTGGATGCGGGTGGCCGATGGCAACCGCTGAACCATTCCGGCGCGCCAGCTCAACGGCACGATTAAACTGGAAACGTATATCCGCTTCGTTTTGGGTGTCGTCGAGGAACACTTTGCGTTTGATAACTTTGACGTTAGTGCCTGCCGCCGCACGCATCGACTGGCTATTGCCAATCGTCATGCTATCGAGAAAATAAAGATTATATTGCCCCAGCGCCTGCATAACCTTCTGCATGCCAAACAGGCTGGATGTCATCGCACTACCCATGTGGTTATTGAGGCCCACGGCATAGGGAACATCATTCACCGCTTCGCGAATAATACGTTCGATTTCGCCGCTGCTCATATCCGGGCGCAGCGTGTCTTTTTCCAGCGGCTGTTTGCTGAGTGGAGCCATCGGTAAATGGATCAGCACTTCATGCCCGGCGTTATGTGCTTTGGTTGCCATTTCACGGGCGTGAGGAGCGTTGGGTAAAACTGCGACGGAAATATTTGCAGGCAGGGCGATAACTTTGTTTTCTTGCGCGGGGCGATAACCGAAGTCATCTATCACTATTGCCAGTTTTCCGGCGTAAACGGGAGCTGTCAGCATAAGTGTGCTGACGAAAAAGAAAGACACACGACGGAATTGAAGCAAAACTTATCTTCCCAACCACGGTTGTGGATTGACGGCCTGGCCCTGGCGACGGATTTCAAAATAAAGTGACGGGCGGCCCTGACCACCACTGTTGCCCACCAGTGCAATCGCCTGGCCGGCGCGAACTTGTGTACCCACATTAACCAACGCGCTTTGGTTGTAACCATACAAACTCATATCGCCTTTGCCGTGTTCAACCACGACGACAAGGCCATAGCCCTGCAACCAGTCGGCGAGAATGACACGTCCGTCAGCAATGGCTTTAACTTCAGTGCCTTCACCCGCAGCGATAACTATCCCTTTCCAACGTAGCTCACCCTGGAGCTGTTCGCCATAGCGATGCAAAATTGAACCACGTACCGGCCAGAAGGCTTGTCCGCGCGGAGCGCCGAGGCCACCCGTACGCGAAATCAGTGAACGTTCGCTTTCTGTTGGTTTATAGGTGCTACCTTTGCTGGTCGCTTCCTTTTGGCGAGTTTTAACTTGCTCAGCTTCACGGGCTTCTTTTTCAGCTCTCGCTTTCGCAGCGGCTTCCGCACGGGCAATTTGCCCCTGGAGACGCGACTGGTTCTGGCGCATTTCACTCAGCTTTTGCTGGTCTTGCTGCAAAGAAGACTCGAGAGTAGACAGTGTTTTCTTACGCTCGTTACGCGCGCTTTCAAGCTTAGCTTGCTGAGCTTGTTGCTCGTAGAGAAGGGTCTGCTGCTCGGTTTGCTTAGATTCCAGACTGGCTTTTTGCTCATCAACTTCAGCTTTAGTTTGCTTAAGCTTTTCGATAGTTTCCTGACGCGCTGCGTTCAGGTAACCAAAATATGCCTGCAAACGTTGCCCACGCTGGCTTTCTTCGCCGCTTAAAATCAGCTGAATGCCGGTATGTTGGCCCTGGCGAAAAGCAGCATCAAGTTGAGCCGCCAGATTGCGCTCCTGCGAGGCCTGCTGTTTTTGCAGTTTCGCGAGTGAAGCATTCATGGTGTCGATTTGGCGGTTGAGATCGGCAAGCGTATTTTGCGTGTCGCGTAGCTTGCGGCTGGCTTCGGCGATAGCTTTTTCTTGTGCCTGGAGTTGAGCGAGTAATGTAGAGCGTTGTTGCTGTTGCTGACGTACCGCACGTTCTTGAGTCGCAATATTCTGCTGAATAGATTTCAACTCAGCGCGATCGTCGGCATGGCTGATCGAGGGGCATAACAATACGCCAGCGCTTAAAACGCTGGCGTACATCATAGGCCTGACTGAAAACAGTTTCGTTTTCACGGCCCATGTTATTGAAAAAATCGCCTTTCCCCTCATGGGGAGGGATTATTCCACGATGAACAGCGGCTTGCCAGTCATCTCTTGCGGGATTTCCATCCCCATTAGGTTCAGCATCGTTGGTGCGATATCAGAAAGCTTGCCGCCTTCAACCGCTTTCACGTTACGGGAACCGACATAAATCAACGGAACTGGCAGGCTGGTGTGCGCAGTGTGCGCCTGGCCTGTTGCCGGGTCAGCCATCTGCTCTGCGTTGCCGTGGTCAGCGGTGATAAGCAATTGCCCACCGACATTTTCAACCGCAGCAACAACCTGAGCAATACACTGGTCCAGCGCTTCGATTGCCGCAATAGCCGCTTCGTAAACACCGGTATGGCCGACCATATCACCATTTGGATAGTTACAAATGATGGTGTCGTATTTGCCGCTGTTGATAGCTGCCAGCAGTTTTTCAGTCAGTTCGACAGAACTCATTTCCGGCTGCAAATCGTAAGTAGCAACTTTCGGGGAGTTAATCAGAATGCGGTCTTCGCCAGCGAACGGCTCTTCAACGCCACCGTTATAGAAGAAGGTCACGTGAGCATATTTTTCAGTTTCGGAGATACGCAACTGAGTTTTGTCATGCTTCGCCATCCACTCACCGAAGGTATTGGTCAGTGAAGCTGGTGGGTAAGCACAAGCGGCTTTGATGTCTGCTGCATATTCGGTCAGCATCACGAAATCGCCGAAGTTAACCACTTTCTTACGGGCAAAACCGTCAAAGTCAGCGTTAACAAAAGTACGGGTAATTTGACGAGCACGGTCAGCGCGGAAGTTCATGAAGATCAGCGCGTCGCCGTCGTTCATTGCGGCATCCGCTTCGCCTTCTGCACGAATCACAGTCGGTTTAACGAATTCATCGTTCTCGTCGCGAGCGTAAGCTGCTTCCAGACCTGCAACAGCAGTTTCTGCCTGGAATTCACCTTGAGCCAGAGTCAGCAGATCGTAAGCCAGTTCAACGCGATCCCAGCGGTTGTCGCGGTCCATAGCGTAGTAACGGCCTATCAGGGAGGCAACGCGGCCTTTGCCCAGAGCGGCGAATTTGTCGGCAAATTTCTTCAGGGAAGATTCTGCGCTGCGTGGCGGTGTGTCACGACCATCCAGGAATGCGTGCAGGTAGATTGCTTCTGCGCCACGCTCTGCGGCCAGTTCAATCATTGCCAGAATGTGTTCTTCGTGGCTGTGAACGCCGCCGGCTGATGCCAGGCCCATGATGTGTACTGCTTTGCCAGCAGCAACCGCTTTGTCTACTGCCGCAGTCAGCGTTGGGTTTGCGAAGAAAGTACGTTCTTTAATTTCAACGTCCAGGCGAGTCAGATCCTGGTAAACAATACGGCCTGCGCCGAGGTTTACGTGGCCAACTTCGGAGTTACCCATTTGGCCGTCTGGCAGACCGACTTCCAGGCCAGATGCGTTGATCAACGTGTGTGGACGCTGCGCCCACAGGTTATCCATAACCGGGGTTTTAGCATTCAGAATAGCGTTATCTTGCTGCTCTTCGCGGTGGCCATAGCCATCCAGAATCACCAGAACCATAGGTTTTTTAGTAACTGACATTGCGACAACCTCTAAGTCAAAGACAAAATTTGCGTAATTTTACTACAGGCCACGGGGTAAATAGCCGCAGAAGATCAAAGAAAGAGGCTGGATTGTGATCGGTTTTACGTCGTTAAGGTAATTTTTTTCGTAACAGGCCGCAGAATCCACATTACCTGGCGCAGACTGGCTGTATTTGCCACAACGCAAATGTATACTCCTCACCTGGTTTTTTCATATTACTTAGTCGGGAGTTACACCCCCCCATGCAAGAAATTATGCAATTCATTAGTCGCCATCCCATACTTAGTCTGGCGTGGGTTGGCTTACTGGCCGCCGTACTTTTCATGACCTTTAAAGGCTTAACCTCTAAAGTTAAAGTTATCACGCGTGGCGAAGCGACACGTCTGATCAACAAAGAAGATGCTGTTGTGGTTGACGTACGTTCGCGTGATGACTATCGCAAAGGCCATATCGCTAACTCATTGAACGTGTTGCCTGCTGACATTAAAAGTGGCAACTTCGGTGAGCTGGAAAAACATAAAGCACAGCCGGTGATCGTGGTTTGTGGCAACGGTGTTTCTTCTCAAGAATCAGCAGCGCTGCTGACCAAAGCTGGTTTTGAGCAAGTCACTTTGCTGAAAGAAGGGATTGCTGGCTGGAGCGGGGAAAACCTGCCGTTGGTTCGCGGTAAATAAATCGAGACGCACACTGGGGATGACCATGGCGAATATTGAAATCTACACCAAAGCAACCTGTCCGTTTTGCCATCGTGCAAAAGACCTGCTTAAAAGCAAAGGGGTCGCGTTTCAGGAATTAGCGATTGATGGCGATGCCGTTAAGCGTGAAGAGATGATTAAACGCAGTGGGCGCACCACAGTGCCGCAGATTTTTATTGACGCACAGCACATTGGTGGTTGCGATGACTTGTACGCACTCGATGCTCGTGGTGGACTCAATCCCCTGCTGCGCTAGTGCAGTTCCTTTGTCGCATACTGCCGTTTAAGGACGTATTAATTTTTTAAGGGTTTAACAATGTCAGAACAAAACAACACAGAAATGGCTTTCCAGATTCAGCGTGTTTACACCAAAGACATCTCTTTTGAAGCGCCGAATGCACCGCATGTATTCCAGAAGGACTGGCAGCCAGAAGTTAAACTGGATCTCGATACGGCTTCCAGCCAACTGGCAGATGACGTTTATGAAGTTGTGTTGCGTGTGACTGTGACCGCAACACTGGGCGAAGATACTGCATTCCTGTGCGAAGTTCAGCAGGCGGGTATCTTCTCCATCGGTGGGATCGAAGGTCCGCAGATGGCACATTGCCTGGGTGCGTACTGCCCGAACATTCTGTTCCCTTATGCACGTGAAGCAATTACTAGCCTGGTTTCTCGTGGCACCTTCCCGCAGCTGAACCTTGCACCGGTTAACTTTGATGCGCTGTTCATGAGTTATCTGCAGCAGCAATCTGGCGAAGGCGAAGGTGCTGAAAACCATCAGGATGCCTGATGAACAGCCTTAATGCTTCAATGACTGTGATCGGTGCCGGTTCTTACGGCACCGCTCTTGCCATCACCCTGGCGCGTAATGGCCACCATGTCGTATTGTGGGGCCATGACCCTAAACATCTTGCTGTATTGCAGGCCGATCGCTGCAATGCTGCATTTCTTCCTGACGTTCCTTTTCCAGACACTCTTCACCTTGAAAGCGACTTAGCAAAAGCATTGGCTGCCAGCCGCAATATTCTGGTTGTCGTGCCGAGCCACGTTTTCGGCGAAGTGCTGCGTCAAATTAAGCCACTTATGCGTAAAGATGCGCGTATCGTGTGGGCGACTAAAGGTCTGGAAGCTGAAACTGGACGTTTGCTACAAGACGTTGCGCGTGAAGCGCTAGGGGACGAAATCCCATTAGCGGTGATTTCCGGCCCGACGTTTGCCAAAGAGCTGGCGGCAGGTTTGCCAACGGCGATTGCACTTGCAGCAACGGACGAAACTTTTGCTCAGGATCTTCAGCAATTGCTGCACTGTGGCAAAAGCTTCCGTGTTTACAGTAACCCGGATTTCATCGGCGTGCAGTTGGGCGGCGCGGTGAAAAACGTGATTGCGATTGGCGCGGGGATGTCTGACGGCATTGGTTTTGGTGCTAACGCTCGAACGGCATTGATCACGCGTGGCCTTGCGGAAATGACGCGTCTTGGCAGTGCCTTGGGTGCAGATCCTGAAACCTTTATGGGAATGGCAGGGCTAGGCGACCTGGTACTGACTTGTACCGATAACCAATCACGTAACCGTCGCTTCGGCATGGCGCTGGGGCAGGGTGCGGACGTGGATTCGGCACAGCAGAAAATCGGCCAGGTTGTTGAAGGCTATCGCAATACCAAAGAAGTGCGGGAACTGGCGGCGCGTGTAGGCGTCGAAATGCCAATAACCGAGGAAATTTATCAGGTATTGTATTGCGGAAAAAACGCTCGCGAGGCAGCATTGACTTTGCTTGGTCGTACTCGCAAGGATGAGCGGAGCGGTAGTTAATACCCATCATACTTCAAGCCGCATCTTTGTTGGCTGCGTGAACTCACCCGAATCACTTACTTATGTAAGCTCATCGGAATTCGTTCTCTTGCCGCCGCGATGCAACTCGAATTATTTTGGGTGTAGCTACAATTGATGGAACAACACAACCGCAATAACTGAAGCGTTCCGGTACTTTGTGCCGGGCGCTGTTTTTCTGTCTGGAGAGAGCAATGTCGTCTGAAGAACTGGATCTGGTGTGGAACAACATTAAAGCCGAAGCGCGAGCGCTTGCCGATTGTGAACCGATGTTGGCCAGTTTTTACCACGCAACTCTCCTCAAGCACGAAAACCTCGGCAGCGCGCTGAGCTATATGCTCGCCAATAAGCTAGCCTCCCCGATTATGCCCGCTATTGCGATTCGTGAAGTTGTCGAAGAAGCTTACGCGGCAGAACCACAAATGATTGCCTCCGCCGCCTGCGATATTCAGGCCGTGCGCACCCGTGACCCGGCGGTCGATAAATATTCTACTCCGCTGTTATACCTGAAAGGTTTTCATGCGCTGCAATCCTACCGAATCGGCCACTGGCTGTGGAAAGAGGGCCGCCGCGCGTTAGCGATATTCCTGCAAAATCAGGTTTCTGTGTCATTTCAGGTAGATATTCACCCGGCTGCGAAAATTGGCTGTGGGATCATGCTCGATCACGCCACCGGTATTGTGATTGGTGAAACGGCTATCGTTGAAAATGACGTGTCGATTTTGCAGTCGGTAACGCTGGGTGGTACGGGCAAAACCAGTGGCGATCGCCACCCTAAAATTCGTGAAGGCGTGATGATTGGTGCCGGAGCAAAAATCCTCGGCAACATTGAAATTGGGCGCGGCGCGAAAATTGGCGCAGGTTCTGTGGTGTTACAACCGGTGCCGCCTCATACCACGGCGGCTGGGGTTCCTGCGCGGATTGTGGGTAAACCTGAAAGCGATATGCCTGCCATCGATATGGATCAGCACTTTAACGGAGCCAACAATGGCTTCGAATACGGCGACGGAATCTAGCTTCTCAGAACGGCGCCGGGATAACCCAACTGGCGCCACGCTTCGTACACTACCACCGATACTGCGTTCGACAGATTCATGCTGCGGCTGTCCGGCATCATTGGGATGCGGATTTTTTGCTCAGCTGGCAGAGCATCAAGAATCGTTGCAGGCAGGCCACGCGTTTCCGGGCCAAACACCAAATAATCCCCATCCTGATAGCTTACAGCACTGTGCGCAGGCGTTCCCTTTGTGGTCAACGCAAAGATTCGCTGTGGGTTTTCGGCTTCCAGAAAAGCGCTGTAGTCTTTATGGCGGTTAACGGCGGCGAACTCGTGATAATCCAGTCCTGCGCGACGAAGACGCTTATCATCCCAGCCAAAGCCTGTCGGCTCGATAATGTGCAACCGGAAGCCGGTGTTGGCACAAAGACGGATGATATTCCCGGTATTCGGTGGGATTTCAGGTTCAAACAACACGATATTTAGCATACGGCCCCCATAAGACAAGGCGCGCAGAATATCAATTTATCACCAGAAGGAAAACAGGCCCCGAAGGGCCTGGTCTTTACGATGATTAATTAACGATGATAGAGCGGCAGCCAAAGAACCAGCCGCAACCCGCCTAACGGGCTGTCGTCAGCTTTCACCCAACCACGATGCTGCTGAACAGCCGTTTCTACAATCGCTAATCCCAGCCCTGTTCCACCAGATTCGCGATCGCGCGCTTCGTCTGTGCGATAGAAAGGACGGAATATTTGCTCACGATCTTCCGGGCTAACGCCTGGACCGTCATCATCAACCGTGATAGTAATGCCTTGATTATCAACGGAGAAATTAACAGCTATTTTCGTATGCGAGTAGCGTAAGGCGTTGCGGACAATATTCTCCAGCGCGCTTTCCAGCGAGTTAGGGTTGCCGTACATCAGCCACGGACCAGGCGGGTAGGTCACTTCCAGTGATTTACCCATTTGCTCCGCTTCGAAAGCCGCGTTATCCAGCACTTCAGACCAGATCTGATTCGCTTTCATTGTCTCACTCGCCAGCGCATTTTTTTGCTGATTGCGGGACATCACCAGCAGGTCGTTGATCATGCTGTCCAGGCGCTGAGCTTCGGTTTCGATGCGTTCCAGCTCCTTACTTTCACCCGCTTTACGGCGCAGCAAAGCCGTGCCTAATTGCAAACGGGTTAACGGTGTACGCAGTTCATGGGAAATGTCAGACAACAGCCTTTGTTGGCTCGTCATCATTCTTTCCAGCGCGGTAATCATCTGGTTAAAACTGGCACCAGCTGCGAGAAATTCTTGCGGTCCGGATTCGAGTTCAGGATGTTGACGCAAATTCCCCTGCGCCACCTCATCGGCAGCATTTTTCAACTTACGTGCAGGTTTTGCCAGGCTCCACGCCAGCCATAACAGCAGCGGTGAACTGACCAGCATAGTGACTATGAGTAACAGTAAAGGTCTATCAAACAGCAGGTTAATAAAATCAGATTGGGAGTTACTTGCGGGACGAATCAGGTAGAGCTGGTAGTTATCTTCGCCATCTCGCACGGAGAATGGCCCAACCAATTCGACACGACCATATTTTTTCTTTTGCGGATGATCCGAGTTATCGGACTGGCCGATAAAGTTACGGATTATCTGCATTTCATTGCGTTGGGCGCCAATCACTCGCCCTTCGCTGGTCACGAGTAACAAACGCTGCCCGGGTGGTGCCCATTTATCAATGGCCCGGAACAAACGACGCCACCACATCAGGTCGTTGGGTGGATCGTTTTCAAGTTCCGCTTCGACATGCTGTTCAATCATGATGCCTTGACGTTGCTCATTTTCCATCAGTTCGGTCATTTGACGCGAATCCAGTTTAGGCAGCATCAGCACTAGCATCAGCACTAACGCCAACGTTAACCAGAAGATGGCAAAAATACGCGCGGTAAGGCTACTTATCATGAAGCAGACACCATCAGGTAGCCGCGGCCACGTAATGTTTTAAACCACGGATGACCGTCTTTGCGATCCGGTAACTTACGACGCAAATTGGAAATATGCATGTCGATTGCGCGGTCGAAAGGTGTCAGGCGTTTACCCAGAACTTCCTGGCTTAAGTGTTCGCGAGAAACCACCTGGCCCAAATGCTGCGCCAGCAAATAGAGCAGGGTAAATTCGGTACCGGTCAAATCCAGCGCTTGCCCATCAAAGCTTGCTTCCTGGCGACCAGGATTGAGGCTTAAGCCGTCAACTTCAACGGTTGGCGAGCCACTGTCACTGTTTTGCTGCTGCTCACTCCAGTGTGAACGACGCAAAATAGCGCGTATACGCGCCACCAGTTCACGATCGTTAAATGGTTTAGGCAAGTAGTCATCTGCACCCAGTTCGAGGCCGAGAACGCGATCCAGCTCGCTTCCTCGAGCTGTAAGCATAATGACTGGAGTCTGGTGTGACTGGCGCAACTCTTTCAATGTATCAATGCCATTTTTCTTTGGCATCATCACGTCGAGCAATAAAAGGTCAATGGTGTCATCAAGAAGCTCCAACGCTTGTTCGCCATCGTGGGCAACAATTACGTTAAAACCTTCCATGTCGAGCAGTTCCTTTAACAGGGAAGTAAGCTCTCGGTCATCATCAACTAGCAGAATTTTATTCATTGTTAAATTACCTCCGAGGCAGAAATTACGTCATCAAGGCGCGCTAATCTATGACTTTACGTTGTTTTACACCCCCTGACGCTAGTTTGCAGCGGGAATCGTAGACTGACTCTCGTTGAATCGCAGCACAGATGATTTCAGGAGCAAGTGATGCGCAATGTTACCGCTGCCGTCATGGCCTCTACATTGACTCTGATTACCCTGGCGAGCCAAGCCAGAGAGTTACCGGCTAGCGATAACTGGTACCAGGGCGGTGAAGGCACGGTGAAGCGAAATAGCCTTCAAAGCCATATGTTCGACGGGATTAACCTGACCGAACAACAGCGCCAACAAATGCGCGATCTAATGCAACGGGCACGGCATGATAGCCCACCCGTGAATGTAAGCGAAATGGAGACCATGCATAATCTGGTCACCGCAGAGAATTTTGACGAATCGGCAGTGCGTGCTCAGGCTGAAAAAATGGCACAAGAACAAGTGGCTCGCCAGGTTGAAATGGCGAAGGTACGCAATCAAATGTACCGCTTGTTAAGTCCTGAACAGCAGGCCGTTTTGAATGACAAACACCAACAGCGCATGAATCAGTTTCGTGAACTGTCGGATCTGCAACATATGTCTTCGTTGCAGGCATTGAGTAGTAGCAGTAAGCGTAGTAACCAGTAACAAACCCTGTTTTCCTTGCCATAGACACCATCCCTGTCTTCCCCGCCTTAACAGGCGGGTTTTTTTTGCCTGAAGGTTCGGATGAATCCGCTATACTAGCCAGCAATCATTCGCTGGAGCCCCTATGAATCAACAATATGGGAAGCTGGTCAGCCGTGCAGCAATTGCCGCAACGGTGATGGCATCGCTGTTACTTTTGATCAAGATTTTCGCCTGGTGGTATACCGGTTCGGTCAGTATTCTGGCTGCATTGGTCGATTCGCTGGTGGATATCGCCGCGTCGCTGACTAACCTTCTTGTCGTGCGTTATTCTCTGCAACCTGCGGATGAAGAACACACTTTTGGGCATGGGAAAGCGGAATCGCTGGCGGCACTCGCACAAAGTATGTTTATTTCTGGTTCCGCACTGTTCCTGTTTTTGACCGGGATTCAGCATTTAGCGGATCCGGCACCAATGAAACAACCGTTAGTGGGTGTGATCGTTACGGTTATCGCATTACTCAGTACACTTGTACTTGTGACGTTCCAACGTTGGGTCGTGCGCAAGACGCAAAGCCAGGCCGTTCGGGCAGATATGCTTCATTATCAGTCTGATGTTATGATGAACGGAGCCATTTTGGTTGCGCTGGCGCTGTCCTGGTATGGCTGGCATCGCGCGGATTCGATATTTGCATTAGGTATTGGCGTCTATATTTTATATAACGCGATTCGCATGGGGCATGATGCCGTGCAATCTCTTTTAGATCGCGCATTACCTGATGACGAACGACAGGCAATTGTTGATATCATCAATGCATGGCCCGGTGTTAAAGGGGCGCATGATTTACGCACGCGGCAGTCAGGGCCGACCCGCTTTATTCAAGTCCATATCGAAATGGAAGACAATCTGCCACTGGTTCAGGCGCATGTTATTGCCGAACAAGTGGAGCAAGCGATTTTGCGTCGTTTCCCTGGGTCAGATGTGATTATTCACCAGGACCCCTGCTCGGTAGTCCCGACGCAGCAGCAAGGGCATTTTGAGCTCTAAATATTCGTTGTAAAACCAGGCATTATCGGAATTTTTTGGATAAAATACCGACATATGGCCTGACCTGAATCAATTCAGCAAGAAGCGGTTGTTATACTATTTGTAGCAGAGTCGACGCCTCGGCATGCCGCAGGCCGTTTCCGGCAACAGGATTAATTTGCATTCAAAAGTTCAGAGGTAGTCATGATCAAAAAAATTGGTGTGTTGACGAGTGGCGGTGATGCGCCAGGTATGAACGCCGCGATTCGTGGTGTTGTCCGTGCAGCATTGTCGGAAGGTCTGGAAGTTGTGGGTGTTTATGACGGCTATCTGGGACTTTATGAAGACCGCATGGTGAATCTGGACCGCTACAGCGTGTCCGATATGATCAACCGTGGCGGCACCTTCCTGGGTTCCGCTCGTTTCCCGGAGTTTCGTGATGAGAAAATCCGTGAAGTGGCTATCGAGAATTTGAAAAAACGCGGTATCGATGCGCTGGTTGTTATCGGTGGTGACGGTTCCTATATGGGTGCGATGCGCCTGACTGAAATGGGCTTCCCATGCATCGGTCTGCCAGGCACCATTGATAACGATATCAAAGGCACCGATTACACTATCGGTTTCTTCACCGCTCTGGAAACTGTTGTTGAAGCAATCGACCGCCTGCGTGACACCTCTTCCTCCCACCAGCGTATTTCTATCGTGGAAGTGATGGGCCGTTACTGTGGCGATTTGACCTTAGCTGCATCGATTGCCGGTGGCTGTGAGTTTGTTGTCCTGCCAGAAGTTGAATTCAATCGCGAAGACCTGGTTGAAGAAATCAAAGCGGGCATCGCTAAAGGTAAAAAGCACGCTATCGTGGCGATTACCGAGCACATCTGTGATATCGACGAACTGGCTCAATATATCGAAGCGGAAACCAAACGCGAAACTCGCGCCACAGTTCTTGGCCACATTCAGCGCGGTGGTTCACCGGTTGCTTACGATCGCATTCTGGCTTCCCGCATGGGCGCTTACTCCATCGAACTGTTGCTGCAAGGCCACGGTGGTCGTTGCGTAGGCATTCAGAATGAGAAGCTGGTTCACCATGACATCATCGACGCTATCGAAAGCATGAAGCGTCCGTTCAAAGGTGACTGGCTGGATTGCGCTAAGAAACTGTACTAATTCACGAACAGTGAAAATTGAAGCCGGGGAAACCCGGCTTTTTGTTGTCTGTTATATGCCCAATAGTTATAGCCAATCTTTTTTTATTCTTTAATGAACGGTTAAATTTCTGGCACGCTGCTTTTATCAAATCTGATTAAAGAGAGCGAATGATGAACAAGTGGGGAGTTGGACTTACATTACTGTTGGCATCAACCAGCGTACTGGCGAAAGATATTCAGTTACTTAACGTCTCTTACGATCCCACTCGCGAACTTTATGACGAGTACAACAAGGCGTTCAGTGCTCACTGGAAACAACAAACCGGCGATAACGTTGTTATTCGTCAGTCTCACGGTGGTTCAGGTAAACAAGCAACGTCTGTTATCAACGGCATTGAAGCTGACGTAGTGACTCTGGCCCTGGCGTACGATGTCGATGCTATTGCTGAACGTGGCCGTATCGATAAAAACTGGATCAAGCGCCTGCCAGACAACTCCGCGCCTTATACGTCGACTATCGTTTTCCTGGTGCGCAAAGGCAATCCGAAACAAATTCATGACTGGAACGATCTGATTAAACCGGGCGTTTCCGTTATCACTCCAAACCCGAAAAGCTCAGGCGGCGCGCGCTGGAACTATCTGGCAGCGTGGGGTTATGCCCTTCATCACAACAATAACGATCAAGCCAAAGCGCAAGATTTCGTAAAAGCGCTGTATAAAAACGTTGAAGTGCTGGACTCCGGTGCTCGCGGTTCAACCAATACCTTCGTTGAGCGCAATATCGGCGACGTGCTGATTGCCTGGGAAAACGAAGCATTGCTGGCAACTAACGAGCTGGGCAAAGATAAGTTTGAAATTGTCACCCCAAGCGAATCAATCCTTGCCGAGCCTACCGTTTCTGTCGTCGATAAAGTGGTCGATAAGAAAGGGACTCAGGAAGTTGCTACGGCATATCTGAAATACCTTTACTCGCCAGAAGGCCAGGAAATTGCGGCGAAAAACTACTATCGCCCACGCAATGCAGACGTTGCGAAGAAGTATGAAAGTGCTTTCCCGAAACTTAAACTGTATACCATTGATGAAGAGTTCGGCGGCTGGACAAAAGCGCAGAAAGATCACTTCTCAAATGGCGGAACCTTCGACCAGATTAGTCAGCGTTAAGTTTAAAGGCGGCTCCGAAAGGAGCCGTTTTGCTTTTGAGTTTCCGTAAGTTGCGTTACGCTGAGCATCCCTCTTATTGTTTCTGAGGTTTCAATTGCGGTTACGACGCCCGGTAATTCTTTTAATCCTCGTATTGCTTGTTACCGCGATGGGATGGTTTAGCCTGCGGCAATATCTGCATCACCCCGATGCACTTTGGCGAATCGTCAGCCAGCAATGTGTTCCTCATCAGCAAAAAAACCAAAGCCCTGAACCTTGCGCCAAAGTGGATTTGCGCTCGGGATATGTTTTGCTCAAAGACATCAACGGCCCACTTCAATATCTGCTTATGCCCGCTGCGAAAATTAAAGGTATGGAAAGCCCTGAGCTTTTGCAGCCGAAAACACCGAATTTCTTTTGGCTGGCCTGGCAGCAGCGCAATGTGATGAGTGTTCACCGAGGATCTCACGTGCCTGACGACGTCATTTCGCTCACGATAAATTCCACGTCCGGGCGCACGCAAAACCAGCTGCATATTCATATTTCCTGTTTGCGGGAGGATGTGCGCGAGCAGTTGAATCGCTATACAAACACCCTGAACAGCCACTGGCAGCAATTCCCGGAATCACTGGCGGGAAACCAGTACATCGCAAGAAAAGTGGGTGCGGCGGAATTTTCACAATCTGGCCCGTTCATCATGCTGGCGAATCAGGTTGCGCAGGCACGCGAGCATATGGGGCGTTACAGTATTGCGATGGCACAACTGGCTGACGGAGATTGGGTGGTTTTGGCGACGGAGCGGAATTTACTACGCTTGAATCTGGCTTCTGCTGAGCAACTACAAGATCATGACTGCGGATTGCTCAAAAAATAAAGACCCTGCCGGAGCAGAGCCTTAACGTTTATTCGCGAGAGTACTTACGCTTTTTTCGCTTCAGCCGCAGCTTTAACGATAACGGCAAATGCGTCTGCTTTCAGGGAAGCACCGCCAACCAGCGCGCCGTCGATATCCGGCTGAGCAAACAGCTCTGCTGCGTTTTTATCGTTTACGGAACCGCCGTACTGGATGATCACTTGCTCAGCTACTTTCGCATCAGCTTTAGCAATGTGGTCACGAATGAATTTGTGAACAGCCTGAGCCTGAGCAGGAGTTGCTGATTTGCCAGTACCGATTGCCCATACTGGTTCGTAAGCGATTACCACGCCTTCGAATGCCGCAGCACCCTGAGTTTTCAGAACCGCGTCAATCTGACGTGCACAAACTTCTTCAGTTTTGCCCGCTTCGTTTTCTGCTTCGGTTTCGCCGATGCAAAGAACAGGGATCAGGCCAACTTCTTTCAGAATGGCGAATTTCTTAGCGATCAGTTCGTCAGACTCTGCGTGGTAAGTACGACGCTCTGAGTGACCGATGATGATGTATTTAGCACCAACATCTTTCAGCATTTCTGCAGAAACTTCGCCAGTGAATGCGCCAGACAGGTTCAGGTCAACGTTCTGAGCACCAAGAATGATGTGGCTGCCAGAAGCGGCATGTTTAGCCAGATCCAGATACATAGTAGGAGGAGCGATAGCCACGCCACAGCCAGCAACGCCAGCCAGTTCTTTGCGTAAGCCAGCAACCAGCTCGTGTACCATGTGCTTGCTGCCGTTCAGTTTCCAGTTACCCATCACCAAAGGATGTCGCATCTTAATTCTCCACAAGGTCAAACTAATAAAAGAATCGCTGCCATTCAGGGCAGCATGGTCTGTGAAACAGTATAGAGACTCAACTGCCTAAAGGCTTTGCTTTTTGTCATTTATTCGCCGTTGTTAAGCGTTTCAGATAGCGTCAGCTTAATCGGTTCAACTGCGAAGGTAAGCCCCTTTTCACCGTTATCCGCAACCACATAGCGAATCGCGCCATCTGTTTGCGCGTAATAACGCTTGTTCTTACCATTGCCGAGCAATTTGTTGAGTTTCGTAACGCTTTGCGGCTTTGAAAGCGATGGCGTAAACGTGCGAACCAGCGCCGCCATATATTCATTCGCTTTTGCGCGAGCGGCTTTTTGCTCCGGTCCCTGAATCGGTAACCAGGTTATCTGAATAGATTTTATCTTGAGCGTGCCGCGCTCAAGTGCGGCGGACGCATAGAGATTTTCGTTAATCTTACTGGCTGCGCGCATCAGGTTGATTTCATCGGCATTAGAGTCGATGGCGCGGAATTCGTTGATCGGCAACTTCGGATTTTCAGCGCTGAATTTTTCCCGAAACTGCGTGATGTTCATATCAAACGTTGGCGCTCCTGCCAGCAAATACGGAGCGGCTTGTAGCGTTGAAGCAGAATCTGTAGGCGGATCGGCCCAGACCATCGCGGCGGGTAGCATCATTAAAGCCAGAGCTGCAAACAGATGTCTCATTGACAAATTCTCCTGTGAATTCTGCGTCCCGATTAAATCGGCATTCCGTTGGCTTGTCAAAACCCGGCATAGCCAGGGTACACTACGGCGCTAAACAATAAAATGGACCTTACCATGACCATACAGCAATGGCTGTTCTCTTTTAACGGACGTATTGGACGCCGTGACTTCTGGATTTGGATTGGCGTTTGGTTAATCGCGCTGATCATTCTCTTCACCCTGGCGGGTGCAGAAATTATGCCTTATTCCACCGCGGGTTTCTTTTTATCGGGTTCGTTGATTCCAACGGCGGCGGTGATTGTGAAACGTCTGCATGACAGAAACAAGAAAGGCTGGTGGGCGCTGCTGTTTATTCCAGCCTGGCTGCTGCTCGCGGGCAACTGGGAAACTTTCGGAACTTTAGCGCAATGGGGACTTGGACGTTTTATTCCAACGCTAATTCTGGTGATGGTGATTATGGACCTGGGCGCGTTTGTTGGCACCCAGGGTGAAAACCGTTTTGGCAAAGACACCAGCGAAGTGAAGTACCGCTAACTTACCAGTAATGTTCAGCAGTCATATGGCCCGGTCGGCGACGTAAATGTTTGGTCATCTGCCGGGTATCTTTCAGCAATTGCTGCGTATCACGTACCATCTGCGGGTTTCCGCACAACATCACATGGCTGGTTTCAATGTTCATCGGCAAGCCGACTGCCGCTTCCAGCTCACCGTTTTCGATCAATGCAGGCACGCGTCCGGTTAGCGAACCCGGAATAGACTCACGGCTGACAACCGTCTGAATGCGTAACTTTCCTTCGTATTGCTGCTGGAGTTTTTGCATTAATGGCAAATAACTCAAGTCCTGCGCGTAACGTACCGCATGCAGCAAAACGATATTCTCAAAACGCTCGAGTCCAGTGCCTTCCTGCAAAATTGAAAGATACGGCCCTAATGCGGTTCCTGTCGCCAGCATCCATAGCGTCTGGCACTCAGGAATTTCATCGAGCACAAAGAAACCTGCCGCTTCGCTGACCAATGAAATTTCGTCGCCGGGTTGCAGCGCGTGTAAACGCGGGCTGAGTTTGCCTTCAGGTACGGTGACCAGATAAAACTCAAGATTCGGATCGCTGGGCGCGTTGACGTAGGAGTAGGCTCGCTGCACGCGTTCGCCATCGATTTCCATCCCAAGCTTGGTAAATTGGCCGGCGGTGAAAGGGGCGACAGGCGCATGAACAGTGAGACTAAACAGAGCATCGGTCCAGTTTTCAATCCGGATGACTTTACCTTTGACCCATTCCGCCATGATGAACGCTCCCCTTTGTTGTGTTTTCCCTATCTTCACCAGAAAAGTGTGAGATTTCCAGCCGGTTAAAGCTGGAAAGCTCAATCAGACAAACGGCGGCCTTACAGAATATGAGTCTGTACGTCCGGGTCTTTGCGGTCGAGATAGTGAATAGATTGGATACGGCGAATAGTGCGAGACTTGCCGCGAATCAGCAGTGTTTCTGTGATCGCCATATTCCCTTTGCGCGTAATCCCGTCCAGCAAATCGCCTTTAGTGATGCCGGTTGCGGAGAAGATAACGTTGTCGTTACGCGCCATATCATCGAGTTTTAATACCACACCCGCTTCAATGCCCATTGCCTTACAGCGTTCTAATTCTTTTTCACCGATAAGACGGTTTTCTTCGCTATCACCCTTCACATGGTGACGAGCTAACAGGCGGCCTTGCATGTCGCCATCCAGCGCACGAATAACCGCTGCGGAAATCACACCTTCAGGTGCGCCGCCGATGCCGTACATCACATCAACTTCGCTATCTGGCATACAGGTCAAAATTGACGCTGCAACATCACCATCAGGAATGGCGAAAACGCGCACGCCAAGTTTTTGTAACTCAGCAATGGTGGCGTCGTGGCGTGGTTTAGCAAGAATGGTAACGGTGAGCTCGCTCAGTGGCTTATTGAGCGCAACGGCGATGTTATAGAGGTTTTCAGCCAGTGGTAGATTGAGGTCGATAATGCCTTTCGCACCCGGGCCGACAATCAGTTTTTCCATGTACATATCGGGCGCATTCAGGAAGCTGCCTTTATCGCCGACGGCCAGCACCGCCAGCGCGTTGGCCTGGCCCATTGCCGTCATGCGGGTACCTTCAATCGGGTCAACGGCGATGTCTACCGCGTCGCCCTGGCCGGTACCGACTTTTTCACCAATGTAGAGCATTGGCGCTTCGTCGATTTCCCCTTCGCCAATCACAATCTGGCCATCAATATTGACCTGATTGAGCATGATACGCATGGCGTGAACGGCTGCACCATCCGCCGTGTTTTTGTCGCCACGACCCAACCATTTATAACCCGCCAGTGCCGCCGCTTCGGTTACACGGGAAAATTCAATCGCAAGTTCTCGTCTCATTACACACTCATTTAAGAAGCCTAATTGCGACCGAGTTTAGCACACGCGGGGTAGGGTGATCCCCTCTCCCTGAGGGAGAGGGTTAGGGGGAAGGGCAATTAACCTTCTTCGTGATCTTCCCAGGCGAGCGCACGTTTCACGGCTTTTTTCCAGCCAGCGTAACGGTAGTTGCGTTCGGTGGTTTCGATACCTGGACGGAACTCTTTTTCGATAA
Source organism: Buttiauxella sp. BIGb0471 (assembly GCF_024807715.1). Lineage (NCBI taxonomy): Bacteria > Pseudomonadati > Pseudomonadota > Gammaproteobacteria > Enterobacterales > Enterobacteriaceae > Buttiauxella > Buttiauxella sp. BIGb0471. The sequence continues at coordinate 48,520 of NZ_JANUEU010000008.1, read as the reverse complement.
CCGCTTTCTCGCTAACTTCGTCCAGGTTCTGCCAGAAACCAACGGCCAGACCCGCCAGATATGCCGCGCCCAAAGCTGTGACTTCGCGGACTTCAGGGCGTTCTACACGCGTACCTAGAATGTCCGCCTGGAATTGCATCAGGAAGTTGTTCGCCACCGCACCGCCGTCTACACGCAGAGCGTGAAGACGGATATTCGCGTCAGCCTGCATCGCTTCCAGCACGTCACGCGTTTGATAAGCGATGGACTCAAGCGTGGCGCGGATAATGTGGTTGGCGTTCACGCCACGCGTCAGGCCGAAGATGGCGCCACGGGCATACGGGTCCCAGTAAGGAGCGCCGAGGCCGGTAAAGGCTGGCACCACATATACACCGTTGGTGTCTTTCACTTTCGTTGCAAAGTACTCGGAATCCGTCGCGTCGCTGATAAGTTTCATTTCATCGCGCAGCCACTGAATAGAAGCGCCACCCATGAATACGGCACCTTCCAGCGCATAATTCACTTCGCCGCGTGGGCCGCAAGCAATCGTCGTCAACAAGCCGTGAGTAGATTTAACCGCCTGAGTACCGGTGTTCATCAACATAAAGCAGCCGGTGCCGTAGGTGTTTTTCGCCATCCCTTCTTTGACGCACAACTGACCAAACAGCGCGGCTTGCTGGTCGCCAGCAATCCCGGCGATAGGAATACGCGTACCGCCTTTACCCCCGATGTTAGTCTGACCATAAACTTCTGAAGATTTACGCACTTCTGGCAGCATCTCGCGTGGGATATCCAGCGCTTCGAGCATGCGGTCATCCCAGGTGAGATCGTGGATGTTAAACAACATGGTACGGGAGGCGTTTGTGTAGTCGGTGACGTGCACGCGCCCTTGAGTCATTTTCCAGATAAGCCAGGTATCGACCGTACCAAACAGCAATTCGCCACGGCGAGCACGTTCGCGCGAACCCTCCACATGGTCCAGAATCCACTTTACTTTGGTGCCGGAGAAATACGGGTCAACCACCAGGCCGGTTGCTGATTTGATGTACTCTTCCAGGCCGTCGCGTTTGAGCTGTTCGCAGATTTCTGCGGTACGACGGCACTGCCAGACGATGGCGTTATAAATCGGTTTGCCCGTCTCTTTTTCCCAGACAATCGCGGTTTCACGTTGGTTGGTGATACCAATGGCGGCAATTTGGTCTGAGTTGATGTCAGCTTTCGCCAACACTTCGACAAGTGTGGAACTTTGTGTTGCCCAAATCTCCATTGGGTCGTGTTCTACCCATCCTGCTTTTGGGTAGATTTGCTGGAATTCGCGCTGCGACACGCTGACTACGTTGGCATCGTGATCCAGGACGACGGCGCGGGAGCTGGTGGTACCCTGATCAAGTGCGACGATATATTTTTTTTCGTGAGTCATAATCTTGTCCTGAAGTCAGTCTTACAAAGAAGCATTTTGTTGCGTGGAGGTGCTGGATTTCTCTTTATCTTCAACACATACATCGCAAGGTAAATGGTGGCCAATCAACTTACGGTAGCCAAACGCGCCAAGCGCTGCGCCTACTATTGGGCCAAATACGGGCACCAGGAAGTAAGGAATATCGCGCCCACCCGTAAAGGCAACATCGCCCCAACCCGCGAGCCATGCAAACAGTTTCGGACCGAAGTCACGCGCAGGGTTCATGGCAAAGCCGGTGAGCGGTCCCATTGATGCGCCGATAACCGCAATCAACAAGCCAATCAGCAACGGTGCTAATGGGCCACGTGGAATGCCGTTGCCATCATCAGTCAGAGCCAGGATAACGCCCATCAAAATGGCGGTAATCACCATCTCTACGGCAAACGCCTGAATCAAATTGATGTGTGGATTGGGGTAGGTTGAGAAGATACCGGCCAAATCCAGGCTTTCTACGCTGCCGCGCACCATATGATGCGTCTGTTCGTAATCGAGGAATAAATTGTAATACAGGCCATACACCAAAGCTGCGGCGCAGAACGCACCTGCGACTTGTGAAACAATAAACGGAACCACTTTGCGTTTATCGAAGCAGGCGAACAGGCACAATGCGATGGTGACTGCCGGATTGAGGTGCGCACCGGATACCCCTGCGGTCAGGTAGATAGCCATCGCTACCCCCAGCCCCCAGATGATACTAATTTCCCATTGCCCGAAGCTTGCGCCTGCCACTTTTAAGGCGGCAACGCATCCGACACCAAAGAAAATCAACAATGCTGTACCCATGAACTCGGCGATGCACTGACCTTTCAAGGTTGATGGAGCTGTCTGACTCATAATAGGGTCCTGAAGGCAAAATTAATGATTATTGTTTGTTCGGGCATTCCCTGCCGCGCAGGTGCCATGTAGGCGTAGTGTTAATTTATCGTTAACGAACATAAACGAGAAATATCGAACCTTAAATTTGTGTGGCTCGTCATAAAAATGAGCGATTTCGCGTTATTATGTGCGCATTATCACCCAAAAATGACAACGCAAACGCGCACGTTAATCTTCAGTGCATTAACAAATAGTGATTTTAAGCCGCCCTGTCGTTCGGTATATGCCGAAAAACGTTATGTTACGCAAAGAGCGCTTGAACTCGCTGGACACGGGTACTCACGCTACTTACAATCGAGACACGCTGCGTGGTGCGCATATATTCATAAGGTGTCTTCGGGGAATATCCGGGACGGGGATTTAGACATCCATCAACGCCTTGCAATTCAGGAGAGGTTCGAAATGTCATTTGAAGTGTTTGAGAAACTGGAAGCAAAAGTACAGCAGGCGATTGATACCATTACCCTGCTGCAGATGGAAATCGAAGAACTGAAAGAGACGAACACCAATCTGTCTCAGCAAGTTCAGCAATCTCAGAGCAATCATGAAGAATTAGTACGCGAAAACAATTCTCTGAAAGAGCAACAGCACGTGTGGCAGGATCGTCTGCACGCCCTGCTGGGTAAGATGGAAGAAGTGTAAGACCACAGCTTCAATAAAAACGGGCGCCCCAGGGCGCCCGTTTTGTTATTCGATTTTGTTACTCAATATCGAGGGGATCTTCGGAAAGGATAATGCCGGTGTTATCCGCATACAGATGGTCGCCGGAGAAGAATGTCACGCCGCCAAAGTTAACGCGCACGTCACTTTCGCCAACGCCAACACCCGCAGAGCCAACAGGAATGGCGGCAATTGCCTGAATACCAATATCCAGTTCTTCCAGGTCATCGACCTGGCGCACGGCACCGTATACCACAATGCCTTCCCACTCGTTTTGAGTCGCCAGACGGGCAAGTTCTGCGTCAATCAACGCGCGGCGAACTGAGCCACCGCCATCAATCACCAGCACTCGGCCACGGCCATTTTGTTCGAGCAGATCATACAACAATCCGTTGTCCTCGAAACATTTCACCGTGATGATTTGCCCGCCAAAGGACGACCGCCCACCGAAATTGGAAAACAGCGGTTCAACGACGTTGACATCTTCCTGGTAGATGTCGCAAAGCTCGGAAGTATCATATTTCATAGGATTAAGATTCTGTTGCTGCACGAGTTGTCAGTATATCGCTTAATGTTAACTGTTGGCAAAATCATCAATTGTTAATTGATATTTGTCAGCTAAAACGACACCGTACTGAGCACAACTCCTATCGCAAACAATAGGTTAGTCAACAACGCGGCTTTTACCGTGCGCTCGAGCATGGGACGCATCGCGAGCGGATCCCTTTCGCGCAGCACAAACAGGGTCTGCTTAATCAGAAGCGGTGCTGCCAGCACAAACAGCCAACCCCACAGACTTTGTAGCCACACCAGATTAAACACGGCCAGGCAGGCCAGAGCGCCCATCAGCAGGCAGGCGTGATAACGACGAGCCTGTGCTGGCCCCAGACGCACCGCCAGCGTGTTTTTACCGTTTTCACGGTCGCTGTCGATATCGCGCAAATTATTGATGTTAAGCACGGCGGTCGCTAACAGCCCACACGCGGTTGCAGGTAAAAAGACTAAAGGCGCGAGAGAGTGCGCTTGTAGATACCAGGTTCCTGCCACGCTCAGCCAGCCGAAAAACACCAGCACCGAAATATCACCAAGCCCCATGTAACCATACGGACGTGTGCCGACGGTGTAGGTGATGGCCGCGATGATTGCCAGTAAACCTAAAGCCAGGAAGCCGAGGAAATCTGCCAGCGTACGGCAGGCAACGGCCACCAGGGCCAGGCCAGAAAGACAAATTAGTACCACGGTGATCATCAGCGCCTTTTTCATTTGCGCCTGAGTAATCACTCCTTTTTGCATCCCGCGCAATGGCCCGATACGATCTTCTTTGTCGCTGCCTTTTACCGCATCGCCGTAATCATTCGCCAGATTTGAGAGGATTTGCAGTAACCCCGCAGTCAACAATGCCAACAATGCGATTGCAGGGTTAAACACGCCTTGCCAGAAAGCCAATGCCGAGCCACAAACAATTGAGGCAAATGCCAGAGGTAACGTGCGTGGGCGCAGGCTTTCAAGCCAGGCCTGAGTGGTGCTTACAGAGTGCGATTCGCTCATAGTTCTCTCTGTTAGATATAAAAAAATGGAGGGCATAAGCCCTCCATTTCAAATGAAGAAAATACGTTGAGCGGGATTATAGGATAAAACGGCTCAAGTCTTCATCTGCTACTAACTCATCCAGATGTTTACTGACATATTCGCCATCGATCAGGATGGATTGGCCGTTCATCTCGCTGGCATCATAAGAGATATCTTCGACCAGACGTTCCAGCACAGTGTGCAGACGACGCGCACCGATGTTTTCAGTCGATTCGTTCACTTGCCATGCGGCTTGAGCAATACGACGAATACCATCTTCGGTGAAGTCGATATTCACGCCCTCTGTGCCCAACAGCGCTTTGTACTGCACAGTGATCGACGCGTTTGGCTCAGTCAGAATACGCTCGAAATCTTCAACAGTCAGCGCTTGTAATTCCACACGAATTGGCAGACGACCCTGCAATTCTGGAATCAAATCAGACGGGCTTGCTACCTGGAATGCGCCAGATGCGATAAACAGAATATGGTCAGTTTTGACCATACCGTGTTTAGTCGAAACGGTGCAGCCTTCAACCAGCGGCAGCAAATCACGCTGCACACCTTCACGAGACACATCCGGGCCGGAGCTGTTGCCACCGCGCTTACAGATTTTATCGATCTCATCGATAAACACGATGCCATGTTGCTCAACGGCATCAATTGCGTCTTGCTTAAGCTCTTCCGGGTTCACCAGTTTCGCAGCTTCTTCTTCAATCAGAAGTTTCATCGCGTCTTTGATTTTCAGCTTGCGTGGTTTTTGCTTCTGGCCGCCGAGATTCTGGAACATGGACTGCAACTGGCTGGTCATTTCTTCCATGCCAGGAGGAGCCATAATTTCAACGCCCATCGGTGCCGCAGCCAGATCGATTTCAATTTCTTTATCGTCCAGTTGGCCTTCACGCAATTTCTTACGGAAAGACTGACGCGCCGCAGATGGCTCAGGTGCAGTTTCGTTTTGGCCCCAGTTGTTTTTAGCTGGCGGGATCAGCACATCAAGAATGCGCTCTTCTGCCATTTCTTCAGCACGATAGCGGTTTTTCTCGATGGATTGCAGACGCACCATTTTCATCGCGGAATCAGTCAGATCGCGGATGATAGAATCCACTTCTTTACCCACATAGCCGACTTCGGTGAATTTGGTCGCTTCAACTTTGATAAACGGCGCGTTAGCCAGTTTTGCCAGACGGCGGGCGATTTCGGTTTTACCTACGCCAGTTGGGCCGATCATCAGAATGTTTTTTGGCGTAACTTCATGACGCAGCTCTTCATCAAGCTGCATACGGCGCCAGCGGTTACGCAGCGCAATCGCCACGGAACGCTTGGCATTGTCCTGGCCAATGATGTGTTTGTTCAGTTCGCTGACAATTTCGCGTGGAGTCATTTCAGACATGGGGATTCCTTACGCCTTAGACGCTAATTCTTCAATAGTATGGAAATGGTTGGTGTAGATGCAGATATCACCGGCGATCCCCAGCGATTTCTCTACGATGTCACGAGCACCTAGTTCAGTATTTTCAAGAAGCGCACGTGCCGCAGCCTGGGCATAAGGGCCGCCTGAACCAATTGCAATCAGGTCATCTTCTGGTTGGATAACATCACCATTACCGGTGATGATTAGAGAGGCGTTTTCGTCAGCGACTGCAAGCAGAGCTTCTAGTTTGCGCAGCATACGGTCGGTACGCCAGTCTTTTGCCAGTTCAACCGCGGCTTTCACCAGGTGGCCCTGGTGCATTTCAAGCTTGCGTTCAAACAGTTCGAATAGGGTGAAGGCATCCGCAGTGCCGCCAGCAAAGCCAGCAATCACTTTGTCGTTATACAAACGACGTACTTTTTTGACGTTGCCTTTCATTACAGTATTGCCGAGCGTGGCCTGACCATCACCACCGATTACGACATGGCCGTTACGGCGCACACTTACTATTGTTGTCACGAGCAGACCCCTTATTGCATCAGCTAAATAAGTACCCCGACATTTTATCGGGGCTGAATGCAATTATAGATGGGGGGGATTTTGGGGGTTTCAACCCCCAGTGCCAAGACGAATACAGTTAGAGTGACCCGCCATCTTCAGACGATTGATCGTTCCATCAGCATTGTCTTTGCCTTTGATTGGGCCAATGACGACGCGGTTCCAACCATTGTTGGTGGTAATCCGGGAATCAAAGCCTTCAAATGCAAGCTGTGCACGAACGGTTTCCGCCTGCTCGCTGCCTTTAAACGAGCCGCACTGAACCATCCAGCGTTTCTCATCCTTTGGCTTCTCCTGAACTGCCGGAGCTTGTTTCGCTACTTCCTCACGGGTAATCGGAGCCGCCTTCGGCTGCGCGGATTCACGCGGTTGTGTCACCGGCTGTGCGGCACGCTGCTGAGTGTTATGTGGCGGCGTTTGCAACAAATCCTGGTACGGCTGTTGTGCCGTTGTTGTGGTGCGCGACTGCTGCTGAACAGTACGAGGCTGTTGCGCGGCAGGTTGAGACTGTGGCTGTACCGTACGCGTCTGCGGTGCAACTTGTTGCGCAGTGAATTGCTGTTGCTGCTGAATCACTTTCTGGCGCTGAAGTGTGTTCTGACGCTGCTCTGGTGTCTGTTCGTTCCAGGGGACTTCATTGAGCTGCGTCGGTTGTTGGCGCATATCTGCCTGCATTTGCTCCAGCAACTGGCGCTGTTCACTGGTGAGCTGATCTTTATTTTGCACTTCACCACCGGCAGAAGGCTCGGTAGGGGCGCGCACACCCGTCTGACGGTTTTCCAGTTCTTTGATATAACGCCAGCGTTCTTCGGGTTTAGGTGGCAGGCCGTTACCTGTGACTTTATGCCCAGGCAGGGCTTCGCTTTCATCTTTTTTGTGATGAGTAATGAAGTACAGGGCACCAATAAAGGTCACCAGAACGGCTGCCGCGATAGCGACCATCGTCGGCGAAACGGATGGCATGCTGCGTTGCTTGCTACGGGTGTTACTTTTCTTACGCCGCGTACCTGCCGATTGCCCGCGGCGTACATAATCTCGTTGTGCCACTATTGATTCGCTATATTTTTTTCGTTTATCAGCCCGCCATGTTACTTAATGGGCATCCCTTTGACCAGAATCCAGTGTCCTAAAGCGGGTCATTTTCTATTGCCAGGTGCGCTGGTAGAGCCTCGTTCAATCAGCTCGCAATCCAGTAAACGCGAGCCACTACTTACGGCGTGACCGTTTAGCTGATCCAAAAGCAGTAGCATAGCCTCCCGCCCGATATCGAAACGGGGTTGGGCGACGGTAGTCAGCGGTGGGTCACAGAACTGTGAAAGTGCAATGTCATCAAAGCCCATAATTGATAAATCTTCTGGCACGCGCAAGCCGCTACGTTTGGCTTGAGACAACGCGCCCAGCGCCATGACGTCGCTATGGCAGAAAACTGCGGTCGGCGGATTAGGCAGCGCCAGGAGTTGCGCCAAAGCTGCCGCACCGGCTTCGTACGTAAAATTACCGCGCGCGATATAATGCGGATCGACCACCGCTCCCGTACGACGCAATGCCTGCACGTATCCTTGTAAGCGATAATGGCAAAGTGGCATTTCTTCCGGGCCAGCGATACAGGCTATTTTCTGATGTCCGAGCTGCTGCAAATAATAAACAGCGTTGAACGCAGCGGTCAGGTTATCAATATGAACCGTTGGTAGCTCGAGTTCGGGAGCAAATTCGTTCGCCATTACCATTGGCGGTAAATTGCGTTGTTCTTCAATGCTGGCATCAAAGGGCAACCGTGAACCGAGCAGCAACATGCCATCAATCTGCTTAGTGATGATCAGGTTGATGAAGGTTTTTTCCTGCTGATTTTGATGAGCGCAATCGCCAATCAACACCAGGTAGCCTTGCTCGGCTGCGGTCACTTCAATTCCGCGAATAATTTCGCTAAAGAAGGGATCACAAATATCCGGGACAATAACCAGAATGGTGCGTGACTCATTACGCTTTAAATTTCGCCCCAGGGAATGGGGTAAATAGCCAACGGCAATTGCCGCTTGTTCCACACGACTTCGAGTGCTTTGCGATACTTTGTCCGGGTTCATTAACGCCCTGGACACTGTTGCCGTTGAGACTTTCGCCTGTACAGCAACATCTTTCATGGTTGCATTGGCAACCTGATTCTTCGGCTTCAACTTCTTCTCCTCGCGTGCACTTTACAGGTGCTGACAACGTCCCTGGTGTCTGACCATGTCCACATTCTTAGCAGAAATTGATGCCGGTTAGTTACAGTTATTTCATTAAAAGTGTGATGGTTGTTGAATTTTTCGATCTGCTTCGCATATCCACAGGGCTTTGTGCTAGCCGTCTGTCGGGTCAACATCCAGCATCCACTTCACTTTACGTGATTCCGGTAACGTATTGACCAGTTTCAATGAATGGCTAACGAGGCGCTGCAGGCGAGCGCGGGAAGGGTGTTGCAGGAGTATTTGCCAGCGAAAACGCCCGCCGCGTTTAGGTTGCAAACACGGCACCGGCCCCATTATCCACAACTGATCATCTCTTAACGGGCTGGATTCCAGCAGGTTCCGTAACTGCTGCAAAAAGAGGGGAGCCTGATGGTTATTCTGATCTTCCGCACGGAACATGATGTGGCTGGTAAATGGCGGCAAGAAGACTGTTTTGCGTTCCGTGAGCGCCTGGCTTGCGAAATCGTCGTAGCCTTTTGTGAGCAACGTTTGTAATAAAGGATGCTCAGGGTGGTGAGTTTGCAGCAGAACTTCACCTTGTTTACCGGCTCGCCCGGCACGGCCTGATACCTGAATATAAAGCTGCGCAAAACGTTCCGCTGCCCGGAAGTCAGCTGAAAATAGCGCACCGTCGACATCCAACAACGCAACCAGTGTCACATCCGGGAAGTGATGGCCTTTCGCCAGCATTTGCGTACCAATCAAAATGCGTGCGCCGCCACGATGGACTTCTGCCAACTGTTGCTCAAGTGCACCTTTGCGGCTGGTGGTGTCGCGGTCGATGCGTGAAATTGGTACGCCCGGAAACTCAGGCTCAAGGCTGTGCTCAAGCTGCTCCGTTCCCATACCAACCGGAACCAGGTTGGTAGAACCACAATGCGGGCATTGCTGGGGAATCGCTCTTTGGCTGTCACAATGGTGGCAGCGCAAATGGCGCTGGCCCTGATGGTAAGTGTAATAGTGATCGCAGCGTGGACATTCTGCTATCCAGCCGCATTCATGGCACAGCAAAGCCGGGGCAAATCCTCGGCGGTTCAGGAACAGAATTACCTGATTATCGGCTTTCAGGTGCTGGCCAATTTTTTTGATGAGTGCTGGCGCAAGCCCTGATTTTAGCGGCTGACCTTTTAAATCCACCACTTGCTGCGTGGCCGGGCGTGCATTCCCGGCGCGTTTTGTCAGCCGTAACTGGCGATATTTTCCGACCTGAACGTTATGCAGGGTTTCCAGCGCGGGTGTTGCCGAGCCAAGAATAATCGGAATATCTTCTGCGTGAGCGCGATACACGGCTAAATCACGTGCGTGATAGCGCCAGCCTTCTTGCTGCTTATAAGAGCTATCGTGCTCTTCATCAATCACGATCACACCGAGACGGCAAAACGGAGTGAAAAGTGATGAACGCGTGCCAATCACAATCGCCGCTTCGCCACTGCGTGCTTTCAGCCATACCGCGAGGCGTTCGCTATCGTTAAGCCCGGAGTGCAAAACTTCGACCGGCGCGTTAAAACGCTCGCGAAAACGGGCGATAGTTTGCGGCGTTAAACCAATTTCTGGCACCAGAACCAGGGCTTGCTTACCCTGCGCCAGCACGTTTTCCAGCACGCTGAGATAAACTTCGGTTTTGCCTGATCCGGTAATGCCTGCCAGCAACCAGACGGCAAAATGGTCGGCGGAGCTATGAATGGCACCGATGGCGGTGGCCTGCTCGGTGTTGAGCCGTAAACGCTCACCCTCTACCGAATAGCTATCGCGCCAGTCTGCGGCCGACGGCGCAGCACTTTTCAGGTCGCATAAACCTTTGGCTCGCAGCGCTTGTAGCCCGGTCTCGCTGATTTCCAGCTCGCTAACCTGATGACGCCAGATGATGTTTTGCCGTACCGCCGCCAGAGCTTGCTGCTGTTTAGGCGCACGTTTCAGGCTATTAAGGTCTACGGCTTTGCCTTCTTCAGTGGCGAACCAGTACCACAACGGCGCGTGGTGGGCGGGTTTCCCCTGGCGCAGCAAACCCGGTAGTGCGTGGAAGAGCACGTCGCCTAGCGGATGGTGGTAATACTCGGCCGCCCACAGCAGTACGCGCCAGAGCGAATCCGGAAACAACGAAGCGCCATCCAGAACTTCAGCAACAGGCTTTAGCTCGTTGAGAGGCAATTCGCTGTGCTCGCTAACAGAAACAACGATCCCGACAGCCTGTCGTTTACCAAACGGCACCATGACGCGACAGCCTGACGCCACCTGCATTCCAGCAGGAATGAAGTAGTCAAAAGTACGGGCGAGAGGAACCGGTAAAGCGACGTGGGCGACAGGCATTAATTCTTCCGAAATGGTAAAAATGACGAGATAGTGTACACTGTGTGTTCCAGAAAATGCGGATCAGTTTGCATCTACTCGCGGGCTTCTGTATGATTCGCCGCCTTTGATGCGCAGTTTTTGGTGTCAAAAAACCTAATTTATCAACTTCGCGCGGTGTCTGGCGTTAGGGCTGGAAGAGCGGCGCGGCCTTATACAGAGGTTTTCCATGAAAAAGAATATTCACCCGAACTACGCAGAAATTACTGCAAACTGTTCTTGCGGTAATTCTATCAAGATTCGCTCTACCGTGGGTCATGATCTGAACCTGGACGTATGTGGCGAATGCCACCCGTTCTACACTGGCAAGCAGCGTGATGTTGCTACCGGTGGCCGCGTTGACCGCTTCAACAAGCGTTTCAGCGTTCCAGGCGCGAAGAAGTAATTCTTTGCTCTACGGTAGTAAGAAAAAGGCGCCTAACGGCGCCTTTTTTGTTTCTGTCGATCCCGTAAAACCTTAATATTCCCAGGTCTCTGGATCAATCCCCAGCTCGCGCATAATCACTTTTGCCGCTTCAGGAATTTCATCGCTACGCTCTTTGCGCAGGTCTGCATCGTTTGGCAACGGTTGGCCGGTAAACGCGTGCAGGAAAGCTTCGCACAGCAACTCACTGTTTGTTGCGTGACGCAGGTTATTCACCTGGCGACGGGTACGCTCATCGGTGAGGATTTTTAACACCTTCAGAGGAATGGAAACCGTAATTTTCTTTACTTGCTCACTCTTCTTCCCGTGCTCAGCGTAAGGGCTGATATATTCGCCGCTCCATTCAGCCATGAGATACTTAATCCTCTTATCAATGTATTTAGGCCTCCACCGGTCACATGCGCGGCAAAAGCGATTATCTGGTCGTAGTGTAAGCGTTTATTGATCCGCGGTCTGCGGCGCTATCACCCTAAAGCATATAATTTTAACGGCTATTTCGCGTTTGCTCAATCTATACGCAAAGAAGTTTAGATGTCCAGATGTATTGACGTCTAACTCGGCAGTGTTTACTCTGGTGCCTGACCTTTATTCGACCAGCAAGGATTCGAGAGCCATGACGCGCAAACAGGCAACTATCGCAGTACGTAGCGGTTTGAACGATGACGAGCAATACGGCTGCGTTGTCCCACCTATCCACCTTTCCAGCACTTATAATTTCACCGGATTTAACGAACCTCGTGCGCATGACTATTCGCGCCGTGGGAATCCTACGCGTGATGTCGTACAGCGCGCGCTGGCAGAACTGGAAGGCGGAGCGGGCGCGGTGCTGACGAATACCGGTATGTCAGCAATCCATCTGGTCACGACCGTTTTCCTGAAACCTGGCGACCTGCTGGTGGCTCCTCATGACTGCTACGGTGGCAGCTACCGGCTGTTTGATAGCCTGGCAAAACGCGGCGCATATCGCGTTTTGTTTGTTGATCAAGGTGATGAGGCTGCATTAAATGCTGCACTGGCCGAAAAACCGAAGCTGGTGCTGGTCGAAAGCCCAAGTAATCCCTTGTTACGCGTGGTAGATATTGCGAAAATCTGCGCCGCAGCGCGTGAAGCAGGGGCAATCAGCGTGGTGGATAACACCTTCCTGAGCCCGGCTCTGCAAAATCCGCTGGCCCTGGGTGCAGATTTGGTTCTGCATTCTTGTACTAAATACCTGAACGGTCACTCAGATGTGGTCGCAGGTGTTGTAATTGCGAAAGACGCTGAAACCGTGACTGAGCTTGCCTGGTGGGCAAACAACATTGGTGTAACCGGCAGCGCTTTCGATAGCTACCTGCTGCTGCGTGGCCTGCGTACACTCTCACCTCGTATGGAAGTGGCACAACGCAACGCCCAGGCGATTGTTGATTTCCTGCAAACGCAACCGCTGGTGAAAAAGCTGTATCATCCTTCGCTGCCTGAAAACCAGGGCCATGAAATTGCGGCTCGTCAGCAAAAAGGTTTTGGCGCGATGCTGAGTTTTGAATTTAATGGCGACGAGCAAACATTGCGTCGTTTCCTGAGTAGCCTGACTCTCTTCACGTTAGCGGAATCGCTGGGTGGAGTAGAAAGTTTGATTTCACACGCGGCGACGATGACCCATGCGGGCATGGCTCCAGAAGCGCGTGCGGCAGCGGGGATTTCAGAAACCTTGTTGCGTATTTCTACTGGCATTGAAGATAGCGAAGATTTAATTGCTGACCTGGAAAATGCCTTCCGGGTTGCAGCCGAGGGGTAAGCATGAGTGTTTCAGCACCAACAGGGGCGTCGGGTCGTCAACTGCATAAATTTGGCGGCAGTAGTCTGGCAGATGTGAAGTGTTACCTGCGCGTTGCGGGGATCATGGCCGAGTATTCTAAACCTGGCGACATGATGGTGGTTTCTGCCGCCGGCAGCACAACTAACCAGTTGATTAACTGGCTAAAATTGAGCCAAAGCGATCGTCTTTCTGCTCATCAGGTTCAGCAGGCGCTACGTCGTTATCAAAGCGACCTGATTAGCGGCCTGGTGGCAGCTGATGTTGCTGATACTTTGATTGGCCAGTTTATTCACGATCTTGAGCGTCTGGCGGGTTTACTTGACGGCAAAATGACTGACGCGGTGTATGCCGAAGTCGTGGGTCATGGTGAAATTTGGTCTGCACGCCTGATGTCTGCGGTGTTGAATCAATTAGGTCATCCAGCAGCCTGGCTTGATGCGCGTGAATTTATGCGCGCTGAACGCTCGGCGCAACCTCAAGTTAATGAAGGTTTATCCTGGCCGCTGCTGCAAGAATTGATGGCGCAGCATCCACACAAACGCCTCGTGGTTACCGGCTTTATCTGCCGTAACGATGCGGGTGAAACCGTGCTGTTGGGTCGTAACGGTTCTGACTATTCTGCAACGCAGATTGGTGCTCTGGCTGGGGTTTCCCGCGTGACCATCTGGAGTGACGTTGCCGGGGTTTACAGTGCCGACCCACGTAAAGTCAAAGATGCGTGTTTGCTCCCATTGCTACGCCTGGACGAAGCCAGTGAACTGGCGCGTCTTGCCGCTCCCGTGCTGCACGCCCGTACATTGCAGCCCGTTTCAGGTAGTGACATCGATCTGCAATTACGTTGTAGCTATTCACCAGAGCAAGGCTCCACACGTATCGAGCGCGTGCTGGCTTCCGGCACTGGCGCACGCATTGTTACCAGCCACGACGATGTCTGCCTGATTGAACTGGAAGTTGCTCCGCAGCAAGATTTTAAACTGGCGCACAAAGAACTGGATACGCTGTTAAAGCGCGCTCAGATTCGCCCGTTGTCGATTGGTGTTCATCCTGACCGCAATCTGCTCCAGCTTTGCTATACCTCAGAAGTGGCTGGCAGCGTGCTGCAAACCCTTCAGGATGCTAATCTTCCTGGCGAATTACGCCTGCGAGAAGGTCTGGCGCTGGTCGCAATGGTAGGGGCGGGCGTTTGCCGTAATCCACTGCACAGCCACCGCTTCTGGCAGCAACTGAAAGATCAGCCTGTCGAGTTTATCTGGCAGTCAGAAGATGGCATCAGCCTGGTGGCGGTGTTGCGTGTTGGCCCAACCGAAAACCTCATCAAAGGCCTGCATAAATCACTGTTCCGTGCTGAAAAACGTATTGGTCTGGTCCTGTTTGGGAAGGGCAATATCGGCTCGCGCTGGTTAGAACTTTTCTCTCGCGAACAAGAAACCCTTTCAGCTCGCACCGGCTTTGAATTTGTTCTGTCGGGTGTGGTTGATAGCCGCCGCAGCTTGCTGAATTACGAAGGTCTGGACGCCAGTCGTGCGCTCGCCTTCTTCAATGATGAAGCCGTAGAGCAAGATGAAGAGTCATTATTCCAGTGGATGCGTGCGCACCCATATGATGATTTAGTGGTGTTGGATGTGACGGCGAGCGAACAGCTGGCCGACCAATACCTTGATTTCGCCAGCCACGGTTTCCATGTTATCAGCGCCAATAAAGTCGCGGGTGCCAGTACCGGTCAGAAATACCGTGAAATTCGCAACGCGTTTACCAAAACGGGCCGCCACTGGCTTTACAACGCAACCGTAGGCGCGGGCTTGCCGGTGAACCATACCGTGCGTGACTTACGTGAAAGCGGCGATTCTATTCTGGCTATCAGCGGTATTTTCTCGGGTACGCTTTCCTGGCTGTTCCTTCAGTTCGACGGCACTGTTCCATTTACCGATTTAGTTGACCAGGCCTGGCAGCAAGGGCTGACTGAACCCGATCCACGCGTCGATCTCTCCGGGAAAGATGTGATGCGCAAGCTGGTGATTCTGGCTCGTGAAGCGGGTTATGACATCGAGCCCGATCAGGTGCGTGTTGAGTCGCTGGTCACAAGCGGAAGTGAAACGGGTTCCATCGACCATTTCTTCGAAAATGGCGATGAGATCAATGAGCAAATGCTTCAGCGCTTTGAAGCCGCTCAGGAAATGGGGCTGCTTCTGCGCTATGTGGCGCGTTTCGACGCTAACGGTAAAGCGCGTGTTGGTGTGGAAGCGGTACGCCCTGAGCATCCTCTGGCCTCACTGCTGCCGTGCGATAACGTGTTTGCCATCGAAAGCCGCTGGTATCGCGATAACCCACTGGTGATTCGCGGGCCAGGTGCCGGGCGCGATGTGACAGCGGGTGCTATCCAGTCGGATCTCAACCGTCTGGCACAGTTGCTGTAACGATTGCGAAAAAAACCGAGGCCAGCTTTTGCTGGCCTTTTTTAATTATTCACGGCCATCGTGAATAAATTTCAACTTGATTGAGAATTCCTCATTTCTTGTGTTGAATTATCAGTTGACGGCGCCATGCTTTTCCTTCATCTTGCTATCTGGACGTCTAAACGTCTGGATGTAGTAAAACACAACACCACATAATAAAATGCGATTGATGAGGTAAGGGTATGAGCTTTTTTCACGCCAACCAGCGGGAAGCACTGAATCAGAGTCTGGCCGAAGTTGCCGGGCAAATTAACGTTTCCTTTGAATTTTTCCCGCCGCGCACCAGTGAAATGGAACAAACCCTGTGGAGCTCAATTGACCGCCTCAGCAGCCTGAAACCGAAATTTGTCTCCGTAACTTACGGTGCAAACTCTGGCGAACGCGACCGTACCCATAGCATCATCAAAGGCATTAAAGATCGCACTGGCCTGGAAGCTGCCCCGCATTTGACCTGTATCGATGCCACCCGCGAAGAATTGCGCACTATCGCGCAGGACTACTGGAATAACGGCATTCGTCACATCGTCGCTCTGCGCGGCGATTTACCGCCAGGCGGCGGCAAGCCGGATATGTACGCTTCAGATCTGGTCACATTGCTCAAGGACGTCGGTGATTTTGATATCTCCGTCGCCGCTTATCCGGAAGTTCATCCGGAAGCGAAAAGCGCACAGGCTGATTTGATCAACCTGAAGCGTAAAATTGACGCAGGCGCAAACCGCGCAATTACTCAGTTCTTCTTCGATGTGGAAAGCTATCTGCGTTTCCGCGATCGCTGCGCCGCAGCGGGTATCGACGTCGAAATCGTGCCTGGCATTTTGCCGGTGAGTAACTACAAGCAGGCCCATAAATTCGCCACCATGACCAACGTGCGTGTCCCGCACTGGATGGCGCAAATGTTTGAAGGGCTGGATAACGACGCTGAAACGCGCAAAATGGTCGGTGCCAATATTGCGATGGATATGGTGAAAATCCTCAGCCGTGAGGGCGTGAAAGACTTCCATTTCTACACGCTTAACCGTGCAGAAATGAGCTACGCAATTTGCCACACCCTGGGTGTTCGCCCGGCAGTATAATTCTGACAATGGCCCGCAAGGGCCATGACTTTCCGCTGTATATCCATTCCCCCTCTCAATACCCCTTTCATTTCTAATGTTAAGTTTTGAAAGTTTATGTTGCTGTCGACGTTTCTTCGAATCAGTTTTGCTATGTTGCTCATTAGCCAACAGGAAATATCTATCAAATCTGTAGTTTTTTTCATCTATAACTTATCTGCAGAGCCGTATATCCTGGTATTAAAATAGCGAAGGGAGCAGGAAGATGAGCACAAACGAAAACGATCATAATAAGTTGTCGACAGACGCAGGGAAGTGCCCGTTTCATCAGAGCGGAAATGATGAAAGCGCGGGAGCAGGAACAAGCACTCGTGACTGGTGGCCAAAACAACTCCGCGTAGACCTTCTTAATCAGCACTCCAACCGTTCAAATCCTCTTGGCGAAGATTTTGATTACCGCAAAGAATTCAGCAAGCTGGATTATTCTGCGCTGAAAGGTGACCTCAAAGCATTATTAACCGATTCCCAACCCTGGTGGCCTGCTGACTGGGGTAGCTACGCCGGGCTGTTTATTCGTATGGCCTGGCACGGCGCGGGTACTTATCGCGCGGTAGACGGACGCGGCGGTGCCGGTCGTGGGCAACAGCGCTTTGCACCGCTGAACTCCTGGCCGGACAACGTCAGCCTTGATAAAGCTCGTCGCCTGCTGTGGCCTATCAAAAAGAAATATGGCCAGAAAATCTCCTGGGCTGACCTTTATGTGCTGGCAGGTAACGTGGCACTGGAAAACTCCGGCTTCCGTACCTTTGGTTTTGGCGCCGGGCGTGAAGATGTCTGGGAACCTGATCTTGATGTGAACTGGGGTAATGAAAAAGCCTGGCTGGAACATCGTGACCCAGAAGCACTCGCAAAACGCCCATTAGCAGCGACCGAAATGGGGCTGATTTACGTTAACCCTGAAGGGCCAAACGCCAGCGGTGAACCGCTCTCTGCGGCCGCCGCTATTCGTGCCACTTTCGGCAATATGGGAATGAATGACGAAGAAACGGTGGCGCTCATCGCCGGTGGTCATACATTAGGCAAAACCCACGGCGCGGCAGAAGCGACCCATGTGGGCGTCGACCCGGAAGCAGCACCGATTGAATCTCAAGGCTTGGGTTGGACCAGCAGCCACGGGAGTGGTGCAGGTGCGGATGCGATTACTTCTGGTCTGGAAGTTGTCTGGTCACAAACCCCAACGCAGTGGAGCAACTACTTCTTCGAGAACCTGTTTAAATTCGAATGGGTGCAAACGCGCAGCCCTGCTGGCGCCATTCAGTTTGAAGCCGTTGATGCACCTGAAATTATTCCTGATCCCTTTGATCCATCGAAAAAACGCAAGCCGACCATGCTGGTGACTGACCTGACGCTGCGTTTTGACCCTGAATTTGAGAAGATCTCACGTCGTTTCCTTAACGATCCGCAAGCTTTCAACGAAGCTTTTGCCCGCGCATGGTTCAAACTGACGCACCGTGATATGGGGCCGATTGCACGTTACATCGGACCGGAAGTGCCAAAAGAAGAGCTAATTTGGCAAGATCCGCTGCCAAAAGCAGTATTCAGCCCGACTCCGGCAGATATCGATCACCTGAAAGCAGCTATCTCACATTCTGGTTTGTCTGTCGGTGAACTCGTCTCTGTAGCCTGGGCATCAGCGTCCACTTTCCGTGGTGGTGATAAACGTGGTGGTGCCAATGGTGCGCGCCTGGCGTTGGCTCCACAGCGGAGTTGGGATGTGAATGCCATCGCGGCTCGCGTTCTGCCAACGTTGGAAGCGATTCAGAAAGAGGCTGGCAAAGCTTCGCTGGCCGATATCATTGTGCTGGCGGGCGTGGTAGGCGTTGAACAAGCGGCGGAGGCTGCGGGTGTCAGCGTGCGTGTTCCGTTTATTCCTGGGCGTGTGGATGCCAGCCAGGATCAAACTGATATCGAGATGTTCAACCTGCTTGAGCCAGCGGCAGATGGATTCCGTAACTACCGTGCTCGTGTGGATGCGGCAACAACGGAATCACTTCTGATTGATAAAGCGCAGCAACTGACGCTGACTGCCCCGGAACTCACCGTTCTGGTCGGCGGCTTGCGTGGGCTGGGTGCGAATTTCGACGGCGGTAAGCAAGGCGTGTTCACCGATCGTGTAGGTGTTCTCAGCAACGATTTCTTTGTCAATCTGCTGGATATGGGCACCGAATGGAAAGCCACTGATGACTCTTCTGAACTGTTCGAAGGGCGTTGCCGTCAAACGGGTGAAGTGAAACATCTGGCAAGCCGCGCAGACCTGGTCTTTGGCTCAAACTCTGTTCTGCGCGCACTGGCAGAAGTTTATGCCAGCGGCGATGCAAAAGAGAAGTTTGTGAAGGACTTCGTTGCTGCCTGGGTGAAAGTGATGAATCTGGATCGTTTTGACCTGAAGTAAGTTGAGATCGGTAGTGAGAATCCCCGCTTGTGAGCGGGGATTTTTTTATGGCCTTATTCCCATTCTTGCAGGAAACGTTGCCCATATTGGTCAGCAACCAGTAGAGCGGCATACACCTGATCCGGAGTCGCCCCACCAGGCATGTTATGAATGGTTTCACCTTCTGCGCAAGATGCCTGAGCAACACGGCGCATTTTTGCCTCAACATCCTGCTTGATATCCAGTTGAGCCAGCGTTATTGGCAGACCAACGGAGTGGCAGAGTGCTGCGACAGTTTCTATTTCTTCGACCGATGCATTCTCAAGCACGAGCTGCGTCAGCGTTCCGAAAGCGACTTTTTCACCATGATAGTAATGATGCGCATCTGGAATGGCTGTCAGGCCGTTATGCACAGCGTGAGCCGCTGCCAGACCACCACTTTCAAAGCCGACGCCGCTCAGATAAGTATTGGCTTCTATTACGCGCTCAAGAGCCGGGGTCACGACGTGCAACTCAGCAGCAAGCATCGCTTTTTCACCTTCTTCGAGCAGCGTGTTATAGCAAAGTTCAGCGAGCGCTAATGCAGCCTGAGTGCACTTGCCGCCGGCCATTGTGGTTGCGCCGCTGCGTGAGCAGGCTCGCGCTTCGAACCAGGTTGCCATTGCATCGCCAATCCCGGCTGCCAGCATTCGCGCGGGTGCATTCGCCACGATTTGGGTATCAACAATCACCATATTAGGGTTGTTTGGTAGCATCAGATAACGGTCAAACTCACCGGTATCGGTATAGATAACGGAAAGTGCGCTGCAAGGCGCATCGGTGGAGGCAATAGTCGGTGCAATGGCAACCGGCACGCCCATAAAGTGAGCCAAAGCTTTGGCGGTGTCGAGAGTCTTTCCACCCCCGATGCCGAGTACCGCGCTGCACTGTGCTTTTTGCGCAACGCCACGCAAACGGTCGATTTCATTTTGCGAACATTCGCCGCCAAATGGGGCTATTTCCAGCATCAACCCGGCATCTTTAAAGCTTTTTTCCAGCGTAGATTCGGCAAATCCTAAGACAAATTTGTCTCCAACGACTAGCCAACGTTCAGCCATCGGTTTGAGATATTCTCCAATACGCGTGATGGCATCAGCGCCCTGGATGTATTTACCTGGTGATTGAATAATGCGATCCATACTCTATTTCCCTCACAAGTTGATATGACCAAATGCGTTAGCCCAGTCTTGCTCAAACTTAGCTATAGCTGACTCTACCGCAGGGGTATTGAGCATTTGTTGCGCTACATCTAACGGAAGGGTGATCGCTTCGCAGCCTGCCAGTAAGCAGTCCAGCGCCTGGCGTGGTGTTTTGAAACTGGCTGCCAGCACTTTACTTTCGGGCGCGTGAAGATTCAGTAGGGTTTGTAATTCCTGAACCATGCGAATGCCATCGCCTCCCTGCGCATCAACGCGGTTTACATACGGCGCGACGTATTTCGCTCCCGCCAGTGCCGCCAGCAGACCTTGCGACGCGCTGTAAACGGCCGTTCCCAGCGTAGTGATTCCCTGCTTTTTCAGCAGCTTTATTGCAGCCAGCCCCTCTGAGGTGACAGGGATTTTCACCACGATACCCGGAACAGCAGAGCGCAGGCGTTTGGCCTCGTTCACCATGCCCTGAGCATCACGGCTCATGGTCTGGGCAAACAGAATGCCGCCTGCACCGATGGCCTTTTGTAGTCGTGGCAGGACATCCCAGATGGGTTCTTTACTGGCGGCAATAATGCTCGGGTTCGTGGTGACACCTGCTATTGGGAAGACTCGTGCCAGGCGTTCGACTTCTGCTACGTTTGCGGTATCCAGATACAGTTCCATAGTTCGTCCTCTTAGAGTTCTAATTCGTGTTGTAGCAGGCTGGCGATAGCCTCTTCCGAAACGGCGTGAACCAGTGCATGACGAAATTCCTCATGCATGATGCGGCGCGCCAGGCGGGAGAAAATACGCATATGCTGATCGCCTGCGGCGTGTTTATTGAGCGTCAGCATAATGATGAACTGGGCTTCGTCATCACCCCATTTCACTGGGGCCGGAAGCCGTGCCACGCTAATTGTTGATTGTTCGATATGTTCAGATTTGCTGTGTGGTATCGCGAAGCTAAAACCTAAGCCCGTTGAGAACACGGCTTCACGCGCCCACAGGTCGGCTTCTAGTTTGCGTGGATAGCGGCAACGCCCGGCAATCAACAGGTTATCTGTCATGCCTTTAATCACCTCTTCTTTGCTGCGCCAGTCGTTGGTCAGCGAGATGCATTGTGGGGTGATCAGGGGGGCATCTTGCTGAGTCATGCGGAACTGGGCCAGCAGATGTTCGACCTCGAGGGAGGTACGGCAGGCCATCGCCTGGTTAAGCAGCTGGCGGCAGGCTTTGCTGTCAAGCTGTGCCAGGCGTGCTTTCGTGGCCGGAATTGAAGGGGCGCTCATGCTGATTTCATCCAGCCCCAAGCCCACCAGCAACGGTAAAACTGAGCCTTTCGCACCTAGCTCACCACATAGCCCAATCCATTTCCCCTGGCGATGAACCGCCTGTACTGCAAAATCCAGAGCGCGCAAAAATGCTGGATTTAAGCTGTTGTAATGTCGGGTAACTTTCGCATTGTCACGGTCAACTGCCAGCAGATATTGCGTCAAGTCATTGCTGCCAATGCTGAAGAAATCAATCTCCTCGCAGCACTGATCGATGATGAACATCACCGAAGGCACTTCAAGCATGATGCCGAGCGGGATTTTTTCATCAAATGGGATGTGTTCGCTGCGTAGCGACTGTTTTACTTCGGCGAGTTGATCTTTCACCCACAAGATCTCTTCCATTGAGGAGATCATGGGGATCATGATTTTTAATGATCCGTGTGCCGATGCGCGCAAAATGGAGCGTAACTGGCTATGGAAAAGCGACAGGTATTCTTGATAAATACGCACGGCACGGTAGCCAAGGAACGGGTTGTTCTCCGCTGGAATATTCAAATACTCCACTGGCTTATCACCGCCGATATCTATCGTGCGTACAATAATGCTGCGCCCATTTGCCCCTTCCAGCGCCTGGCAGTAGATATTGTAAAGTTCGTCTTCCGATGGCGCATGCACGCGGTCCATATACAGCATTTCAGTGCGGAACAGACCAACAGCTTCTGCACCGTTATTAAACGCTGGAGCCGATTCAACACAATGAGCAATGTTGGCGGCCACTTCCAGACGAAGACCATCCGCGGTGCGCCCCAACTGGTTGAGCCATTCTTTTTGCTGATCGCGCAGAACTTGCTGCACCCAGGCTTCTTGTTGGTAATAGCGTTTTACCGAATCGGTAATATTGACGACGATGAGACCAAGATCGCCGTCGATTTGCACCGTTTGTTGCAGCCAAGGGCGCAGTGCATCTGTATCCATTCCCACAAGTGTTGGGATATTAAATGAGCGAGCCAGAATCACCGTGTGGGAGGTCGTTCCGCCGCTACGCAGCACAAGCCCTTTGAGCAAGGTCTTATCCAATTCCAGAAACTGACTAGGTGTAATTTCATCTGCTACACAGATGGCTTCCTGCTGTAACTTGCCGGGCGTTGGGAAGCGCGTTTCACCGTAAATATGCTGTAACAGCTGGAAGCAGACATCCCGGACATCAAGTACACGCTCTTGCAGATACACACTTTCTGATTGGGAAAACTGAGCGCAAAAGTATGCTGCTGTTTTCACTACTGCTGCCGCACAACTTGCACCTGCGTGTATCTGTTCCAGAAGCTGCGTGCGTAATGAAATATCACTCGCAAGGGAGCGATGTGCTTCAAGAATAGCGCTAGCCGTACCGTCGCTGGCGAGCTGACGGAGATTGATAGCTCTTAGCAATTGCTCAAGCCCGCTCTCAAGTGCCGTTTGTTCCACGTCAATGCTTCGTGCCGCAGGCAAATCCCCTAGTTTGTTCAAATCAAGTGAAGCGAGCGGAATGAGGATTCCGCTGGCACTTCCGCCACACACCGGATTTGCACGGAAGAAGGAGGGATTCAGGCGTGAGAGGGATTCTGGAACAGGAGCTATTTCGCTGTTTTGTGCTTCCGGTAGTGGGGCGTCACAGTGAGGAAACTCATCTTTTATGAAGGTGGAAAGCGTGGCGAAAGCATGATCTTCATCGTTACCTGCGACCCGAATTTGGCAGTCGTCCCCTTTTAATGTCCCTGTTCCGATAAGCGACAATGCACTTTTTGCATCACCATGACGATCGGTGCGCAAGTTATGCCATTCAATTGTTGAGGAAAACTGATTGCACAGTGTTTCAACAAGACTGGCGGGGCGGGCATGTACTCCGTTTGGTAAATCACAGCGGAAATGAATAACCAGTGCCATAGAAGTTCTCCTGAACCAACTCAATACAATGACTACAGAATAAGTGGCCTTTGTCATGAGTCGCCATGAGACAAAACTGTCAAAAACTGGATAAATGTATTGTGTATGGGTATTTGCGAGATTCCTCACAAAACCTGATTAAGCAAGTAATGAAACCAGTAATGTTAAGTTTTGAGGCGGATCGCATTTCTATTTTCGTATTACAAAAATCCAGTAAATGACGTTTTTATCCACTGTCTGTCGCTGCTCGGATTGCCTATTGTGTTCCCAATATTTTGGACATATGCCGCTAAGGCCGGGAGTGCTTTATGAAAGAGTTGGTCCAGATCCTCAAAAACACGCGACAGCATTTAATGACCGGTGTGTCGCATATGATTCCCTTCGTGGTGGCAGGCGGTATTTTGCTGGCTGTTTCCGTCATGCTCTATGGCAAAGGTGCTGTGCCAGATGCTCTGAGCGACCCCAATCTGAAAAAACTGTTTGATATAGGCGTTGCAGGTTTAACGCTGATGGTTCCGTTCCTCGCGGCCTACATCGGCTATTCAATTGCAGAGCGTTCTGCGCTTGCCCCTTGTGCAATAGGTGCCTGGGTGGGGAACAGTTTTGGGGCCGGGTTCTTTGGCGCAATCATTGCCGGGATCATCGGCGGCATTGTTGTCTTCTATATCAAGAAAATCCCGGTGCCCAAAATACTGCGCTCGGTGATGCCCATTTTTGTCATTCCTATTGTCGGCACCTTTATTACTGCGGGCATCATGATGTGGGGTTTAGGAGAACCCGTCGGTGCGCTGACCGGTAATCTGACTCACTGGCTACAAGGGATGCAGCAAGGCAGCATTGTAGTTCTGGCGGTGATCATGGGTCTGATGCTGGCCTTTGATATGGGTGGGCCGGTTAACAAAGTGGCTTACGCCTTTATGCTGATATGCGTCGCACAAGGCGTGTATAGCGTGGTGGCTATTGCTGCTGTTGGAATCGCTGTTCCGCCATTAGGGCTTGGCCTCGCAACGCTGATGAATCGCAAGAATTTTAGTAGTGAAGAGCGTGAAGCAGGCAAGGCGGCATTGGTCATGGGATGTGTTGGCGTGACTGAAGGAGCGATTCCGTTTGCGGCTGCCGATCCGTTACGCGTTATACCTTCCATCATGCTCGGGTCTGCATGTGGGGCGACCACTGCCGCACTCATGGGAACGCAATGCTATGCAGGCTGGGGCGGATTAATTGTGCTGCCGGTTGTTGAAGGCAAGTTTGGCTTTGTTCTTGCGTTGTTGGTGGGTGCAGTCGTCACCGCAGTCTGCGTGAATCTTTTGAAAACGTATGCCCGTAAAAAGCAGACTGATACACCCGCGAAAGCAGAAGACGATTTAGATCTGGATTTTGAAATTAACTGATTGATAAAAAGGAATTAACCATGACGAAGATTATTGCTGTTACTGCTTGCCCATCAGGTGTTGCTCATACCTACATGGCTGCTGAGGCACTCGAAAGTGCCGCTAAAGCAAAAGGCTGGGAAGTGAAAGTGGAAACTCAAGGCTCAATCGGGCTTGAAAATGAACTGACCGCTGATGATGTCGCCAGTGCGGATATGGTGATTCTGACCAAGGATATAGGCATCAAAATGGAAGAGCGCTTTGCCGGTAAAAAGATTGTGCGCGTCAATATTAGTGATGCCGTGAAACGTGCCGACGCCATCATGAGCAAGATTGAAGCCCATCTGGCACAAACCGCCTGAGCCTTTGACTGACCAGTAAGGAGCACATCATGACTCATCGTATCGAACGTTTGAAATCAGCATTGTTTGCCCAACCGCGAGAAATTTCTCTGGAGCGCGCGGTGCTTTACACCGCCAGTCACCGTACAACGGAAGGTGAACATGTGCTGTTACGCCGGGCTAAAGCAACAGCGTACATTCTGGATAACGTGCAAATAGCGATTCGAGAGGATGAGTTGATTGCGGGTAATCGAACCGTAAAACCGCGCGCCGGGATTGTGTCGCCGGAGATGGACCCTTATTGGTTGCTCAAAGAATTGGATCAATTCCCGACTCGCCCGCAGGACAGGTTTGAAATCAGCGAGCAGGATAAAGCGTTATACCGCGAACAGCTTTACCCCTATTGGGAAAAGCGTTCGATGAAAGATTTCATCAATAGCCAAATGACTGATGACGTCAAAGAGGCGGTAAAAACGCAAATTTTTAGCGTCAACCAAACTGATAAAGGGCAGGGGCATATCATTATTGATTACCCGCGCCTGTTACAAAACGGTTTGGGTAAGCTGGTGGAGGAATTGCGTGAGCACTGCCTTAAATCACCCGATAACCATTTCTATCAGTCAGCATTAATTCTGTTGGAAGCCTCACAGCGGCATATCCTGCGTTACGCTGAATTGGCCGAGAACATGGCGGCTGAATGCGAAGATGTCGAGCGCCAGGGTGAGTTATTGAAAATTGCTTATATCTCTCGCCACAATGCCGAATCACGCCCAAAAGATTTCTGGGAGGCGTGCCAGCTGTTCTGGTACATGAACATTATTCTCCAGTATGAATCGAACGCTAGTTCGCTGTCGTTGGGGCGCTTCGATCAATACATGCTGCCGTTTTACCAGACCTCGTTGAATCAGGGGGAAAGCCCTGAATTTTTGCGCGAGCTGCTGGAGTCGCTGTGGGTAAAATGTAATGACATCGTTTTACTGCGATCCACCAGCAGTGCTCGTTATTTTGCTGGTTTCCCAACCGGCTACACCATTTTACTGGGCGGATTGACTGAAAACGGGCGTAGCGCTGTGAACGTGCTTTCTTTCCTGTGTCTTGATGCCTACCAGAGTATCCAATTGCCGCAGCCGAACCTTGGGGTGCGGGTAAATGAACTGATTGACCGCCCCTTCCTGCTGAAAACAGCTGAAACCGTGCGCCTGGGAACGGGTATTCCGCAAATCTTTAATGATGAAGTTGTGGTGCCTGCATTCCTGAACCGGGGCGTGTCGCTGGAAGATGCGCGCGATTACGCCGTTGTAGGGTGCGTAGAGCTATCCATTCCTGGGCGAACTTATGGCCTGCATGACATCGCCATGTTTAATCTCTTGAAGGTGATGGAAATTGTTTTGCTGGAAAACGAAGGCAGCAGCGCTTTGGACTATGAGAACCTGTTGCAGCAAATCCGCGACAAAATTTGCCACTACATCAAACTGATGGTTGAAGGCAGCAACATTTGCGATATCGGGCATCGTGATTGGGCACCAGTACCGCTGCTTTCATCGTTTATCGATGATTGCCTGCAAAGCGGTAAAGACATTACTGAAGGTGGGGCCCGCTATAACTTCTCTGGTGTGCAGGGAATAGGCATCGCCAATCTTAGCGACTCATTGCATGCGCTCAACGGTATGGTGTTTGAGCAGCAGCGGTTAAGTTTTGATGAACTTTTGGCGGTGCTGAAAGATAACTTTGAAAGTACGGAAGGGAAGCAAATACGTGCGCGTTTAATTAATCGCTTTGAAAAATATGGCAATGATATCGACGAAGTGGACAACATCAGCGCCGATCTGCTGCGTTTTTACTGCAAAGAGGTCGAAAAATACCGTAATCCACGCGGCGGTAGCTTTACACCTGGCTCATACACGGTGTCGGCGCACGTGCCGCTTGGCGCAGTGGTAGGTGCCACACCTGACGGGCGTCATGCCGGTGAACAACTTGCCGATGGAGGATTATCTCCCATGTTGGGGCAGGACTGTCAGGGGCCAACTGCGGTACTAAAATCGGTTAGCAAGCTGGATAACTATTTGCTCTCCAATGGCACATTGCTGAACGTGAAATTTACCCCCAGCACGCTGGAAGGGGACGCTGGACTTCATAAACTGGCAGATTTCCTCGGAGCGTTCACTAAGCTTAAATTGCAGCATATCCAATTCAATGTGGTGAATGCCGAAACGCTACGTGATGCCCAAAGTCGGCCACAAGATTATGCCGGGCTGGTAGTGCGAGTGGCCGGGTACAGCGCTTTCTTTGTGGAGCTGTCGAAGGAGATTCAGGATGACATTATCCGCCGTACCGCGCATCAGTTGTGAGGTTATCGAAGAAGGGGAGGTAAAAGCGCGTATCTTCAATATCCAGCGCTACTCCCTGAATGATGGCAATGGCATCAGGACAGTGGTTTTTTTTAAAGGCTGCCCACATTACTGCCCGTGGTGCGCTAACCCGGAGTCAATCTCCGGTAGGATTGAAACTGTGCGGCGTTTATCAAAATGCCTGCACTGTCCGACTTGTCAGAATGATGTGGATGAATGCCCTTCAGGGGCAATGGAAAGTATTGGCCGTGATTATTCACTGGCCGAACTCGAAAAAGAGGTTCTGAAAGATGACGTTTTCTTCCGGTCATCAAAAGGTGGAGTTACGCTTTCAGGAGGCGAGGTACTGATGCAGACAGATTTTGCGACCCGCTTTCTCAAGCGTCTGAAAGCGCTAGGAATCCATACTGCTATTGAAACCGCTGGCGATGCGGCATCTGAAAAAGTGCTTACTTTGGCGCGGCAGTGCGACGAAGTCCTGTTCGATTTGAAAATCATGGATACTGAGAAAGCAAAATCCGTGCTGAATATGAATCAACCCAGAGTCCTGGTAAATCTTAAATTGCTGGTCGAGTCGGGAATTCGCGTCATCCCCCGCGTGCCTTTGATTCCGGGGTATACCCTTGAGCAGGGTAATATGGCTGCGATACTTCAATTCCTTGCCCCCTTAAAACTGACCGAAATCCACCTGCTGCCTTTCCATCAATACGGTGAGGCAAAATATCAATTGTTGGGGCGAACCTGGACTATGAGGGGAATAGAGCCGCCTGATGCTTCAGAAATCGCGCCATTGCGGCAGATGGCAGAAAGTGCAGGGTATCATGTAACCATTGGTGGTTAGTTTTCATAGAGGGGAGCGGAGATGACTCGACATTTAGTCGCAGTAACTGCATGTGTTAGTGGTGTCGCTCATACCTATATGGCGGCGGAACGGCTCGAAAAGCTCTGCCAGCAAGAAAAGTGGACCGTAAAAATAGAAACTCAAGGTGCACTAGGAATTGAAAATGAGTTGTCGCAAACGGATATCGAACAAGCCGATGTGGTATTGCTGATTACCGATATTGAGCTGGTGGGGGCGGCGCGTTTCGTACATTGCCGCTGTGTGCAATCCGGCATTAATGCATTCCTGCGCGAGCCGCAAAAGGCGATGTCGGCGGTGCGACGAATTTTTGGCACTCCGCAAGACACTCGCATCATTCTCGATTAATTGTTCTTTCCGTCAACTGACTATGGTACTGGCGCCGATATTCCGATGGCGATCGCTCGGTATTCTTCCTGAATAAACGGCAAAAATAGTTACTGTCGACAAAACCGCAGGCATGAGCCACCTCTTTGACCTTCAATTCGTAGCGTTTCAGTAATGTTTTGGCATGCTCCAGGCGGGTGTGGTTAAGATATTCGTTAAAGCCCACCGTACCGGTTTTTTGAAATAGATGTGAAAGGTAGTTCGGTGAGATATGAAATACCTGAGCAACAGATTCTCGGGTTAAAGGGTCAGCATAATTTTCATCAATGTATTCCCGCACGGCTTCGAAAAGTGCCTGACTACGTGAAGCCGTCTGGATTTGGCTATCAAGCAAATCAGTACAATGACTCAGAATACTGCTGACAATAAACCGCGCTGTTTGCTGATCGTGTGGTTGCATGACCAGTTCATTGAGAGCCTGAAGCAGAAACGAGCCGATTCGTGGCCCACGGCGAGCAACATTCTGTTTACCCAATGTTTTAAACGTCGTTCCATCCCATTGCAGAATACTGAATCCAAGTTGCTGTTTGCCAAATAAAATACTTAGCGTCGTTACGGGGGAATTCCATTGCGGGTTGTTCCAGCATTTTGCTGGAACGTAGAGCACGTCATGCTGCTCAAGTCTGGCAGGCATTCCCGCATCGCAGGCATCCATTAAAACGCCATCTAATACGACTTCGATTCGCGGAAAATCAACCTGATAAGCAAGTTCGGATGGGGCGGTTTGGTTGTCTGCTAGCCAGATACGCTGAATGCCTGACGGACTATTGAGCAGATGAGAAATAATTTGGCTCACGTCGTAGTTCATAACGCCCCGCAGTGGGTCAGAAGGATGAGAGAGTAATCACCAGGCCACCTCATTTTTGAGATGGCCTGGTCAGCAACTTACTGATTACCCTTCTGATCGCCGAAAGGCAAGGTGTCATAGTCGATCAGTGCATTTTTCTTATACGGATTGCCAATCCAGCGAGTTGTTTCCTTAAACTCCGGGCTGGTTATTGAGCGGGTCGGATCGAATCCGTCATAACTCAGTCCTGCCAAATCAGACCAGGTATGTATCAGCTCTGAACTGCTGTATTTGCGATTAACGTCCGCTGAGAAATCACGCGGATGTTCCGCCTGCCATTTTTCGGAAGTCCAAAGAATAAATGGCACCGTATACATGTGACGGGTTGGGTTTTCCTCGTTACGGCCCTGCATTTGATGCGGTGGCGTATCGTAAACTTCTTCACCATGGTCTGAGAAATAGAGCAGGAAACCATTCGGATCGGTGGCCTTGTAATCCTTAATCAGGCTTGAGACAACGTGATCGTTATACAGGTTAGCGTTGTCATAATCGTTCCAGGCTTCCTTTTGATCATCGCTTAAGCCGGCAGGGATTCCGGTCGTTTGATTATCAAATTTGCCCCAGTTTTCTGGATAACGGTACTTGTATTTAATGTGTGTTCCGAGCAGATGCACAATGATGAATTTCTTCGGTGCAGGGTCGGCCAGAACGTCTTTAAACGGTGCCAGTACATTACTGTCGTACTCACGTGCACTTTGCGTACGCTGCTGATTCATATAGAACTGTTTATCAGTCTGGCGCGAGAATACCGTCAGCATGGTGTTACGTTCGGTCATCGTCTGCTGATTGGTAATCCAGAAGGTTTTATATCCCGCCTGTTTCATCATATTCATCAGCGTCGGCTTGCTCAGATAAAGATCCGGGTTCTTCTCGTTGGCGAATGTTAGAGCTTGCTGGAGAATTTCGATGGTGTAAGGACGTGAAGTCACTACGTCGTTAAATACCGTCATCCCTTTATCTGATTTAGACAACGTATCCAGTTCCGGCGTTGTCTCTCTTGAGTAGCCATACAGGCTCATGCGACCGCGTTGGGTAGACTCCCCAATAACCAACACTAAAGTGCGCGGTGTATTGGCGTTTTCATCTTTAAGATTTGCCAGCGGAGGCAGAGCATTGTTTTCGTTAAGTAGGCTATTCAGGCTGTCCAGTTGTTGGCGGTATTGATAGTAGCCAGAAATAAACTGCCACGGTGCCGCGGGTTCCATGCGTGAAGAAAGACCGGAAACGGTTTTGCTCAACGGTTGATGGTTTATCGCATTGCGGACCAGTGGATGCAGAATTAATGCATAAAGGATAATCAGCGATACCAACCAGCGCCATGGTTTAGGGATATACACAGGGCGTAGACGGGACCACAGGAATAGGCATATCGCAGTGTAGATAAGCGCTGTCAGGACAATCTTCAGGCTAAAGTACTGGCTTAAATATTCACCGGCTTCGCCTGCATTTGATTCGAACATCACAAACAGGACGCTTTGTGAAAACTCCTGCCCGTAAATAACGAAATAACAGATTGCCGCTAATGATGTTGCCCAAAGCACTACGCCAATGACTGCGGCGATGATCCGCGTCCGTGCAGGGAACAAGAATACAGGGATAAGCCAAAGGGAGCTGTATAACAGGGAGTCACGTAAGCCGTTAGTGCCGCTGTATCCGCTGATGAATATTTTGGCTTGTAATGCCGTGGAGAAAAACCAAAAAAAGAGTAATGCCCATCCCAGAGCTATCCAGCTAAACTTTTGTTTAGCTTGGTTTTTTATAGAAAACATAAACTGTGCCTGTCGACAAAAAGTATCGCCTAGTTTGGCGATTAAATCTTAATCAAACCTTAATCAAGGTGAAAAAGGCCATATGCTCGTTCGTGGTATGAGTTTTGAACGAAAAATTTGCAGGCGGAAATATATGGAATGTGAATGAATTAAGACAGTTGAATTTAACAATCCCCCGTTTTTTTCACGGGGGATTGTTAAAGGGTTTAACTTAGCCTGTGTTACGCATACCTGCCGCAACACCAGCGATTGTCACCATTAGCGCTTGTTCAACTTGCGCATCTGGTTCTTCGCCTTTTTCTTCAGACTGACGCGAACGATGCAGCAATTCAGCCTGTAATACGTTCAGCGGGTCGGTGTAGATATTACGCAGCTGAATAGATTCGGCGATCCATGGCAGGTCTGCCATCAGATGTGAATCGTTGGCGATATCCAGCACCACTTTGATGTCAGCTTCCAGTTGGTCACGCAGTTGTTTGCCAAGCGCCCACAGCTCTGGTTTCACCAGACGCTGATCGTAATATTCCGCAAGCCACAGGTCGGCTTTCGCAAAGACCATTTCCAGCATGCCGAGGCGCGTTGAGAAGAATGGCCAGTCGCGACACATGGTTTCCAGCACGTCCTGTTTGCCGTCTTCCACCACTTTTTGTAGTGCAGCACCGGCACCCAGCCAGGCTGGCAACATCAGGCGGTTCTGCGTCCAGGCGAAGATCCACGGAATGGCACGCAGGGACTCAACGCCACCGTTAGGTTTACGCTTCGCAGGACGTGAACCCAGCGGCAGTTTACCCAGCTCCAGCTCTGGTGTTGCCGAACGGAAGTACGGCACGAAGTCTTCGTTTTCGCGGATGTACCCACGATACATATCACATGAGGTTACAGACAGATCCTCCATGATATGTTTCCACTCTTTCTTCGGTTCTGGCGGCGGAAGAAGGTTGGCTTCGAGAATCGCGCTGGTGTAGAGCGACAGGCTGCTGATGGTGATTTCTGGCAGACCGTATTTAAAGCGAATCATCTCGCCTTGCTCAGTCACGCGCAGGCCGCCTTTCAGGCTGCCCGGTGGTTGAGAAAGCAGGGCGGCGTGAGCTGGTGCGCCGCCACGGCCAATTGAACCGCCGCGTCCGTGGAAGAGCGTCAGTGTAATTCCGGCTTTCTCGCAGGTTTTGATCAGCGCGTCCTGAGCCTGGTACTGTGCCCAGGATGCAGCCATGACACCTGCATCTTTTGCCGAGTCAGAATAGCCAATCATGACCATCTGTTTGCCCTGAATAAAGCCGCGATACCAGTCGATATTCAACAACTGAGTCATCACGTCGTCGGCGTTGTTCAAGTCGTCGAGTGTTTCAAACAGTGGCGCAACAGGCAGTGCGAAGGTGCAACCGGCTTCTTTCAGCAGCAAGTGTACTGCCAGCACGTCAGATGGCGTTTTCGCCATGGAAATAACATAAGCGGCAATAGAACCACGCGGGGCTTCGGCAACCACTTTGCAGGTTTCCAGCACTTCGCGGGTATCGTCGCTTGGCTCCCACTGGCGTGGCAGAAGCGGGCGCTTAGAATTCAGTTCACGGATCAGGAAGGCTTGTTTGTCTGCTTCAGACCAGCTTTCGTAATCACCAATGCCCAGGTAGCGCGTCATCTCGCCCAGAGCTTCGGTGTGACGAGTGCTTTCCTGGCGGACATCAATACGCACTAGCGGAACGCCAAAACTCTTCACGCGGCGCAGGGTATCAAGCAGTTGGCCGTTAGCGATGATGCCCATGCCACACGCTTGCAGCGACTGGTAACATGCATAAAGCGGATCCCAAAGCTGTTCGTTTTGAGTCAGTAAACCTTCTGGTTTTGGCAGGCGCTGGCCTTTCAGGCGAGCTTCCAGCCAGGCTTGAGTCGACAGCAACTGCTGACGAATGCCTTTCATGATGCAGCGATACGGTTCTTGCGCAGCGTCAGGGCCAGCCAGTTCGCTCAGCTCAGGTGTGCATTCCACCATTGAAAGCTCAGAAATCAGCACCTGAATATCGCGCAGGAATAGATCGGTGGCTTTCCAGCGGCTTAACAGCAAGACGTGGCGGGTAATATCAGCGGTCACGTTCGGGTTGCCGTCACGGTCGCCGCCCATCCATGAGGTGAAACGTACCGGGACAAAATCGACCGGCAGTTTGTAATTCAGGTTGTCTTCAAGCTGTTCGTTCAGCTCACGCAGGTAGTTTGGAACCCCTTCCCACAGGCTGTTTTCTACTACCGCAAAGCCCCATTTTGCTTCATCTACTGGGGAAGGGCGGTGCTTACGAATTTCATCGGTGTGCCAGGCCTGAGCGACGAGTTGGCGCAGGCGGCGCATAATTTGGTTGCGTTCGTAATCGGCGATGTCGCTGTGGTCGAGTTGCTTCAGGCAACTATTTACTTCAACCAGTTTGTGAATCAGGGTGCGACGGGTGATTTCGGTTGGGTGCGCGGTCAGCACTAATTCCAGTGACAATGACTCAACAGCATTACGAATGGCGTCTTCGCTAAGATCGGGCTGATTTTTTAATTTTTGGAGTGTCTTAGCAATAACTTCAGGATTGCTGGCGGCTTCGCCATTGGCGGAAATGCTGTGATATTGCTCGGCGGTGTTGGCCAGGTTCAGGAATTGGCTGAATGCACGGGCTACGGGAAGTAGTTCGTCGTTAGACAGGTTCTGTAACGTGGTTAGCAGCTCCTGGCGGTTGGCTTCATTGCCAGCCCGTGAGGACTTAGACAATTTGCGGATTGTTTCTACGCGGTCAAGAATGTTTTCACCTAACGCATCCTTGATGGTATCCCCGAGCAACTTGCCGAGCATACTGACATTACTTCGCAAAGCGGAATACTGTTCGTTCATATGACCCCAGACACCCTATCCAATCTAATATGTAATTTAATTTCACCCGTGAAGGTTCAACACCGTCTTTATAAAGCCACGTAAGTCTACTTTCGTCAATTGCTACGAAATCGTTTCAGCAAACGAATAAATTGCGCTAATTCATGAAATTTAATTACTAACTTCGTGGATAAGCATTTCTTATGAGGATCCGCTAAAAAGTCGTTCAAAAAGGGGGCAAAACCCCCATAAACGCTATTTTTCAATGCCAGCAAAAATGATGCACTACCTGCGTGATCAGTTTGCGAGTTGGCTCGATAAAACGTGTTTCGATGTATTCATCCGGCTGGTGCGCCTGGTTGATGGAACCCGGACCGAGTACCAAAGTTGGGCACAGCGTCTGAATAAATGGCGCTTCGGTGCAGTAGTTCACTACTTCTGTTTGCGCGCCGAGCAATTTCTCAACCACTTGCACTAACTGGTGATCTTTGGCGCATTCATAGCCAGGAATTGGCGGATGCAGTTCGGAAATCGTCAGGCGGCCAGGCCATTTTTGGCTAACCGGTTCCAGCGCTTCATTAAGCAAACCGTTCAAATCGTTTAATGTCAGCCCCGGAAGCGGGCGGATATCCATATGCAGTTCGCAGCAGGCACAAATACGGTTGGCCGCATCGCCACCGCTAATATGGCCAAGATTTAGCGTTGGATACGGCACGGTGAAAGCGTCATGGTGATAACGATCTTTCAGCGTGTTTTTCAGCGACATAATGTGACCGATAGCGTCATGCATCAGCTCGATAGCATTGACACCGCGAGCCGGATCGCTGGAGTGGCCGGACTGGCCGAGAATGCGAATCGCATTCGAGATATGGCCCTTATGCGCACGCACTGGCTGCAAAGAGGTCGGTTCGCCGATGATGGCGCAATCCGGGCGCAGGCTGGTGGTTTCAGAGAAATAACGCGCACCTGCCATCGTCGTTTCTTCATCGGCAGTCGCCAGAACATAAAGTGGTTTTTTAAGCGTCGTGACATCGACATCGCGCAGCGCATCGAGAATAAACGCAAAGAAGCCTTTCATATCGGCGGTGCCGAGGCCGTAGAGTTTATTTTCGTGCTCGGTCAGTGTGAATGGGTCGCGTGTCCAGCGGCCATCATCAAACGGCACGGTATCGGTATGGCCCGCCAGCAACAACCCGCCCGCGCCGCTTCCGGTGCTCGCCAGCATATTGAATTTATTGCGTGTTCCCGGCACCGCCTGGATTTCGACATTAAATCCAAGATCGCGGAACCATCCCGCCAGTAAATTGATTAAAGACTCATTGCTCTGATCCAACGCGCTGTCGGTGGCGCTGATAGAAGGAGTCGCGATCAACGCGCGGTAAATCTCGATAAAAGGAGGTAATTTCATCTTCACTGTTGACAGGCCTTAGCTCGGGTTGGTATACATAATCATGCAGTTATATTGAATAAAAATACAATACTCGCTGCCGTAAGGGAACCCCAGGTTCCGGTGGATTTAACCACGTAAATGTACGTTGGGTGATGGCTTACCAGCTGACACCTTTAGCAGACACAACCTAAGAAGGTGTACAGCCGAGATGTTGAATACGCTGATTGTTGGTGCCAGCGGTTATGCGGGCGCAGAACTTGTGACCTATTTGAATCGCCATCCTCATATGAACATAACCGCATTGACGGTTTCAGCGCAAAGTAATGACGCAGGAAAGTTGATATCTGATTTGCATCCGCAACTAAAAGGTATCGTCGACTTGCCGTTACAGCCAATGTCAGATATCAGCGAATTTACTGACGGCGTAGACGTGGTGTTCCTCGCAACAGCCCATGAAGTGAGCCATGACCTGGCGCCGCAATTTCTGGCGAAAGGCTGTGTCGTCATCGATCTTTCCGGTGCATTCCGCGTTAACGATGCCAGGTTCTATCAGCTCTATTATGGCTTTACGCATCAGCATCCTGAGCTGCTTGAGCAAGCGGTTTATGGCCTGGCAGAATGGGAAAGCGACAAACTGAAAGAAACCAGTTTGATCTCCGTTCCTGGCTGTTACCCAACGGCTTCGCAACTGGCGTTAAAACCGCTGATTGAGGGCGGACTGCTGGATTTGAACCAGTGGCCAGTTATCAATGCGACCAGCGGGGTTAGCGGCGCTGGGCGTAAAGCAGCGATATCCAACAGTTTCTGCGAAGTGAGCCTGCAACCGTATGGCATTTTTAACCATCGCCATCATCCAGAAATTGTCACGCATTTGGGTACGCCGGTCATTTTTACTCCGCACCTGGGCAATTTCCCGCGTGGGATTCTGGCAACCATTACCTGTCGTCTGAAAGATGGCGTGACGCAGCAGCAAGTCGCTGACGCTTTTAACCAGGCCTATCAAGATAAGCCTTTGGTGCGTCTGTATGAAAAAGGCGTGCCAGCGCTAAAAAATGTTGTTGGCCTGCCGTTTTGCGATATCGGCTTTGCCGTGCAGGGCGAGCATGTGATTGTTGTCGCCACCGAAGACAATCTGCTTAAAGGTGCATCGGCTCAGGCCGTGCAGTGCCTGAATATTCGTTTTGGCTTTGCCGAAACACAGTCTCTTATTTAATTAACGCCGGGTGACATGATGAATCCATTAATTATCAAATTAGGTGGCGTGCTGCTGGATAGCGAAGAAGCGCTGGAGCGTCTGTTTACCGCGCTGGTCAATTACCGCGAATCCCATCAACGCCCGCTGGTGATTGTGCACGGTGGCGGATGTCTGGTAGATGAGTTAATGAAAAAACTCTCTCTGCCAGTGACCAAGAAAAACGGCCTGCGTGTGACGCCTGCTGACCAGATTGACATTATTACCGGTGCGCTGGCGGGTACGGCGAACAAAACCTTGTTGGCGTGGGCGAAAAAGCATGGCATCAATGGTGTCGGTCTTTGCCTCGGCGATGGCGACAGCGTCACCGTGACCAAACTTGATGAAGCGTTGGGTCATGTGGGACTTGCGAAACCGGGTTCGGCAAAGCTGATTACCACGCTTTTAGATTCTGGCTTCCTGCCGATTGTCAGCTCTATTGGCGTGACAGCGGAAGGCGAGTTGATGAACGTGAATGCTGACCAGGCGGCTACGGCGCTGGCGGCAACGCTTGGCGCTGACCTGATTCTGCTGTCCGATGTGAGCGGGATTCTGGATGGCAAAGGGCAACGTATTGCAGAAATGACGGCGGCGAAAGCGGAGCAGTTAATCGCTCAGGGCATTATTACCGACGGCATGATAGTGAAAGTTAACGCGGCGCTGGATGCAGCACGCACGCTGGGTCGCCCGGTGGATATTGCATCCTGGCGTCATGCGGAGCAGTTACCTTCTTTGTTTAACGGCGTCGCCATTGGCACCCGTATTCTGGCCTAGTTTAAAATTAAGTTTTTGAAGGATAAGACAATGCAAAATCACGGAATCAAAAAAATCGTTCTCGCATACTCTGGCGGCCTGGATACTTCTGCCATCATTCCATGGCTGAAAGAAAACTACGGCGGCTGTGAAGTGGTCGCGTGCGTAGTGGATATCGGCCAGGATCGCGAAGACCTGCAAGGCGTTGAGCAAAAAGCACTGCGTTCTGGCGCAACGGAATGTTACGTCGTTGATGCGCGCGAAGAGTTCATCAGCGATTACGTTTACCCGGTATTGCAGACTGGCGCACTATACGAAGGCACCTACTTGCTGGGGACTTCTATGGCGCGTCCGCTTATCGCTAAAGCGCTGGTTGATGTGGCAAATAAAGTTGGCGCAGATGCGCTGTGCCACGGTGCGACCGGTAAAGGTAACGACCAGGTGCGTTTCGAATCCGCATGGGCGGCACTGGCACCACATCTGAAAGTGGTTGCGCCATGGCGTGAGTGGAACCTGCGTTCCCGTGAAGCGCTGCTGGATTACCTGAAAGAGCGTGACATCCCGACGACCGCTTCTCTTGAGAAAATCTACAGCCGTGACGAAAACGCATGGCACATTTCTACCGAAGGCGGCGTGTTGGAAAGCCCGTGGAATGCACCGAACAAAGATTGCTGGGTCTGGACTGTTGATCCTAAAGAAGCGCCAGATCAGGCTGAAGAAGTTACCGTTACGGTTAAAAAAGGCAAAGTCGTTGCCGTTAACGGCGAAGCGATGACGCCATTCCAGTGCCTGGAAACATTGAACAAGATGGGTTCTAAGCACGGTATCGGTCGTATTGATATCGTAGAAAACCGTCTGGTAGGGATTAAATCCCGTGGCTGCTACGAAACTCCAGGGGGCACCATCATGATGGCTGCACTGCGTGGCGTTGAGCAACTGGTTCTGGACCGCGATAGCTTCAAATGGCGTGAGCAACTGGGCCTGGAAATGTCCTACGTAGTTTACGATGGCCGTTGGTTCGCTCCGCTGCGTAAATCTTTGCAGGCTTCTGCGGAATCACTGGCGGAAGAAGTTAACGGTGAAGTGGTGCTGGA
Source organism: Buttiauxella sp. BIGb0471 (assembly GCF_024807715.1). Taxonomy (NCBI): domain Bacteria; kingdom Pseudomonadati; phylum Pseudomonadota; class Gammaproteobacteria; order Enterobacterales; family Enterobacteriaceae; genus Buttiauxella; species Buttiauxella sp. BIGb0471. The sequence goes on along the minus strand of NZ_JANUEU010000008.1, from coordinate 9,685 downwards.
GCTGTATAAAGGCCATGTCACCGCGAAGCAGAAAAAATCTCCGAACAGCCTGTATAGCGAAGAGTTCGCAACGTTCGGTGAAGACGAAGTGTATGACCACAGCCACGCGGGCGGCTTTATCCGTCTGTTCTCGTTGTCATCACGGATTCGTGCACTGAATGAATTGAAGAAGTAGTTTTTTAATTAATAGCCCTCACCCTAACCCTCTCCCCCAGGAGAGGGGACTTTCTTTTCTCCCTCTCCCAGGGGAGAGGGTCGGGGTGAGGGGGAACAAGACGATAATTTATGGAGCATCACTATGGCACTTTGGGGTGGACGTTTTACTCAGGCAGCAGATCAGCGGTTCAAATCGTTCAATGACTCATTACGCTTTGATTACCGACTGGCGGAGCAAGATATTGTGGGTTCTGTCGCCTGGTCCAAAGCGCTGGTTACCGTTGGTGTTCTGACTGTTGCTGAGCAGCAGGAGCTTGAGCAGGCATTGAATTTCCTGCTGGAAGAAGTGCAGGCCAATCCGCAGGCGATTCTTGAGAGCGATGCGGAAGACATTCACAGCTGGGTGGAAGGCAAGCTCATCGATAAAGTCGGTGCGCTGGGTAAGAAACTCCACACTGGCCGTAGCCGTAATGACCAGGTCGCCACCGATCTTAAACTGTGGTGCAAAATGCAGATCAGTGAACTGCTGGGGGCCACTCGCCAACTGCAGCATGCACTGGTTGAAACCGCAGAAAACAATCAAGACGCTGTGATGCCGGGCTATACCCACTTGCAACGTGCACAGCCGGTGACTTTTGCACACTGGTGTCTGGCTTATGTTGAAATGCTGGCGCGTGATGAAAGCCGTTTGCAAAGTACGCTTGAGCGTCTCGACGTTAGCCCGCTGGGCAGCGGCGCGTTAGCTGGCACGGCTTATGAAATCGATCGTGAACAACTGGCGGGTTGGTTAGGTTTTGCGTCGGCAACGCGTAACAGCCTGGATAGCGTGTCCGATCGTGACCACGTGCTGGAACTACTTTCTGACGCGTCCATCGGCATGGTTCACCTGTCGCGTTTTGCAGAGGATTTGATTTTCTTCAATACCGGCGAAGCTGGGTTTGTTGAGTTGTCTGACCGCGTGACATCAGGATCTTCCCTCATGCCACAAAAGAAAAACCCGGATGCATTGGAGCTTATCCGTGGCAAATGTGGCCGTGTGCAGGGCGCGCTGACAGGCATGATGATGACCCTGAAAGGGCTGCCGCTGGCGTATAACAAAGATATGCAGGAGGACAAAGAAGGCCTGTTCGACGCGCTCGATACCTGGATGGATTGCTTGCATATGTCGGTGCTGGTGCTGGATGGTATTCAGGTTAAACGCCCGCGTTGTAAAGAAGCCGCCGAGCAAGGTTATGCCAACGCAACTGAACTGGCTGATTACCTGGTAGCGAAAGGCGTGCCGTTCCGTGAAGCGCACCATATTGTGGGTGAAGCGGTAGTCGAAGCGATTCGCCAGGGCAAAGCGCTGGAAGCATTATCACTCGCCGATTTGCAGAAATTCAGCGCAACGATTGGTGATGATGTTTATCCGATTCTGTCTTTGCAATCCTGCCTTGATAAGCGCGCAGCAAAAGGCGGCGTTTCTCCTCAGCAGGTAGCACTGGCGATTAGCGACGCGAAGCAGCGACTGATTTAAAATTATTGCGCTACAAAATGAGCCTGGCCTTGAGCCGGGCTTTTTTGTTTGTGATGGATGGTTTGTGCGGTTGAGGGCCGTTATTCAATATCAACTGTTGATAGGGATAATCGTTCGTTGCTATGATTTCTATCGCCATGGGCTATCATGGCGACGGAGGATAGAGAATGAATATTCGTGATCTAGAATACCTGGTGGCGCTGGCTGAACATCGTCACTTTCGTCGGGCAGCGGATGCCTGCCATGTCAGTCAGCCAACGCTTAGTGGTCAGATTCGTAAACTTGAAGATGAACTCGGCGTGATGTTGCTTGAACGTACCAGCCGTAAAGTCTTGTTCACTCAGGCGGGTTTGCTGCTGGTGGACCAGGCGCGTACGGTGCTGCGCGAAGTTAAAGTGCTCAAAGAGATGGCAAGTCAGCAGGGCGAGGCAATGTCCGGGCCGCTGCACATCGGCTTAATCCCAACCGTTGGGCCTTATCTGTTACCGCAGATTATCCCGATGTTGCATAAAACTTTCCCCAAACTAGAAATGTACCTTCACGAGGCACAGACCCATCAGCTGTTAGCGCAGCTTGATAGTGGCAAACTCGATTGTGCGATTCTGGCATTGGTGAAAGAGAGCGAAGCGTTTATTGAAGTGCCGCTGTTTGATGAGCCGATGATGCTGGCGATTTACCAGGATCATCCGTGGGCGGACCGCGATCGCGTGCCATTGTCGGATCTTGCGGGTGAAAAGCTGCTGATGCTGGAAGACGGGCACTGTCTGCGCGATCAGGCGCTGGGTTTCTGTTTTGAAGCAGGTGCTGAAGAAGATACCCATTTCCGTGCAACCAGCCTTGAAACGCTGCGCAACATGGTCGCTGCCGGAAGCGGGATAACATTGTTACCTGCGCTGGCTGTGCCGAACGAGCGTTGCCGCGATGGCGTGGTTTATTTGCCATGTTATAAACCAGAGCCGCGTCGTACTATCGGCCTGGTTTATCGTCCGGGTTCTCCGCTGCGTGGTCGCTATGAGCAACTCGCAGAGGCCATCCGTACCCATATGGATGGCCATTTTGAGCCAGCGTTAAAACAAGCGGTTCAAGCCGTTTAAAGCCGCTACCCGATAGGCTTCCGCCATGGTCGGGTAGTTGAAGGTGGTGTTAACAAAGTACTCAATGGTGTTGCCACCACCTTTCTGCTCCATAATCGCCTGGCCGATATGAATAATCTCGGCCGCGCGCTCACCAAAGCAGTGAATCCCTAAAATCTCTTTCGTCTCACGATGGAAGAGAATTTTTAGTGTACCCACGTTCATACCGACGATTTGTGCGCGAGCAAGGTGTTTGAACTGCGCCCGACCCACTTCGTACGGCACTTTCATCGATGTTAACTGCTGTTCGGTTTTCCCGACTGAGCTGATTTCCGGAATGGTATAAATACCGGTCGGAATATCTTCAATCAGATGCGCCGTCGCTTCGCCTTTGACCATCGCTTGTGCAGCGATTCGGCCCTGATCGTAAGCCGCTGATGCCAGGCTTGGATAACCAATCACATCGCCAACGGCATAAATGTGCGGCTGTGCGGTCTGGTACATGCTGTTGACCTTCAACAGACCACGACCATCGGCTTCCAGCCCCACGTTTTCCAGTGACAGCGAATCGGTATTACCGGTGCGCCCGTTCGCATAAAGCAGGCAATCCGCTTTCACTTTTTTGCCGGATTTAAGCGAAACAATCACGCCGTCTTCCACGCCTTCAATATTCTCGAACTCTTCGTTGTGACGAATAACCACGCCGCTGTTCCAGAAGTGGTAAGAGAGCGAATCAGACATCTCCTGATCGAGAAACGCCAGCAGACGGTCGCGGGTGTTGATCAAATCAACTTTGACGTTCATGCCCCGGAAAATCGACGCATACTCGCAACCAATCACCCCTGCGCCATAAATAATGACGTGGCGCGGTTCGTGGTGCAGGTTGAGAATGGAATCGCTGTCATACACGCGTGGATGCGAGAAATCGACTTCCGGTGGACGATACGGGCGCGAGCCGCAGGCTATCAGGAACTTCTCGGCGGTAATCATCTCCACCGAACCATCGTGACATTCCAGCGAAATAGTATGCGCATCGACAAAACGTGCATCGCCTTGCAGCATCTCGCAGCGGTTGCGCTCATAGAAGCTCTGGCGCATACGAGTTTGTTGGTTAATTACGCTGTCGGCATGATTGAGAATGTCGGCGAAGGAAGAACGGAGTAGATGGGTGTGGTCGCTGTATAAAGGGTTTTGATTAAATTCGATAATGCGGCTGACGGCGTGGCGGAGGGCTTTCGAAGGGATGGTTCCCCAGTGGGTACAGCCGCCACCCACGTTATGGTAGCGCTCAACAACAGCTACCCTTGCTCCAAGTTTCACCAGCCCCATTGCAGCGCCTTCGCCGCCTGGGCCGGAACCAATTACTACTGCGTCATAATCGTAGGTGTGTGACATGGTAAGGCTTACCTGTTCTTATACATAAAAGCAACACGATGGTAACATTAACGCCAGGATAACCCAATTGTCGTTGTGCTTTTTGCTGCGTAACGCGAGCAAGCTCGCGTAAACAATCATTCACAAACCTGTATAAAACCAGTTAAGTTATTCTCTGGTATAGTGCGACGTCGATTTAAGAGATTCAGGCAACATGATGGGTGTAAGAGCGCAACAAAAAGAAAGAACCAGGCGTTCTCTGGTCGAAGCCGCGTTTAGTCAATTAAGTGCTGAACGGAGTTTTGCCAGCCTGAGTTTGCGCGAGGTCGCCCGTGAGGCAGGAATTGCGCCAACATCGTTTTATCGCCATTTCCGTGATGTTGATGAACTGGGTCTGACTATGGTTGATGAAAGCGGTCTAATGTTGCGCCAGTTAATGCGGCAGGCTCGCCAACGAATTGCCAAAGGCGGGAGCGTAATTCGAACTTCTGTCTCAACATTTATGGAATTTATCGGTAATAATCCCAACGCATTCCGCTTGCTGTTGCGTGAACGGTCTGGAACGTCTGCCGCGTTCCGTGCCGCTGTCGCGCGTGAAATTCAGCATTTTATTGCGGAACTTGCGGACTATCTGGAACTCGAAAATCGCATGCCACGCAGTTTCACTGAGGCGCAGGCTGAAGCGATGGTGACGATTGTCTTTAGTGCTGGTGCCGAAGCGTTGGACGTTGATGCCGATCAGCGTCGTCAGCTTGAAGAGCGACTGGTGCTTCAGTTACGTATGATTTCAAAAGGTGCGTATTACTGGTATCGCCGGGAGCAAGAGAAAGTGGCATTAGCTCAAATATCCGAAGAGTGATTGAAAGGAAGAGCAATGAAACAGTTACAAGAGAGAGGTACGCTCGGGTTAGCGTTTATCGCGGGCCTTGCGATTAACGGAACGTTTGCCGCGTTGTTTAGCTCGGTTGTGCCGTTTTCCATTTTCCCTATTATTACGCTGGTGCTGACGGTGTACTGTTTGCATCATCGCTACCAAAACCGCACGATGCCGGTTGGCCTGCCAAGTATTGCAGCGGCTTGTTTTGTGCTGGGAGTGTTGTTGTACAGCGCCGTTGTGCGGGCTGAATATCCGGCAATGGGTTCTAACTTCCTGCCAGCGGTACTTTCAGTCGCATTATTGTTCTGGATTGGCTTTAAAGTCCGGGCGCTTAAAACGCAAGTCACTGAATAATATCCTGAGCTAAAAACAAAAACGGACGCCGAAGCGTCCGTTTTGCTATTTGCGTGTTAACCACACGCCGCATTCCATATGGTGCGTGTAAGGGAACTGGTCAAATAGCGCCAGGCGCGACACGTTATGCGTTTCGCACAATGTTTCCAGATTCTCGCACAGGGTTTGCGGATTGCAGGAAATGTAGAGAATGCGCGGGTACGCCTGCACCATCTTCACGGTATCTTTATCCAGGCCACTGCGCGGTGGATCGACAAAAATCGTTTCGCACTGGTAGCTTTTCAGGTCGATGCCTTTCAGGCGGTTAAACTCACGCACGCCATTCATTGCCTGGGTAAAATCTTCAGCTGCCATACGAATGATTTGCACGTTTTCAATTTCATTCGCTTCAATATTGTATTGCGCGGCAGCAACAGACGGTTTGGCGATTTCAGTTGCCAGCACGCGGTTAAAGTTACGCGCCAGTGCCAGCGAGAAGTTACCGTTGCCACAATACAGTTCCAGCAAGTCGCCGGTTGAGTCTTGAGTCGCGTCCAGCGCCCATTCCAGCATATGAACATTCATCGCCGCGTTGGGTTGCGTGAAACTGTTTTCCACCTGGCGATAAATCATCTCTTTGCCCGCAACGGTCAAACGCTCGTCGATGAAATCCTGATCCAGCTCGATTTTGGTTTTGGTGGCGCGGCCAATTAAGTGAACGTTGAAACCCTGAGCACGTAATTTATCGCGCAACGCCTGGGCGTGTTCTTGCCATTCTTCACCCAGTTTGCGGTGATATAGCAGTGAAACAACCGCCTGGTTGCTCATTGTCGTCAGATAATCAATCTGGAAAAGCTTATGGCGCAGGGCGGGAATATCACGCACGCCGTCGAGCATTGCAGGCATCAACGCGTTGATAAGCGAGCTGGCTGCGGGGAAGGTGTTAACCCTAATACGCTGCTTCGTTTCCTGGTCAAACATGATGTGGTACAGATCATCTTCATCATGCCAGATGCGGAATTCAGCACGCATCCGGTAATGGCTGACAGGCGAACGGAACACCTCCGGCGCAGGCGCTGCAAAAGGGGCCATCATGCTTTGCAAGCGGGCGACTTTTTCGGCCAGTTGCGCGTCGTACTGTTCAATCGGGAGATGTTCGGGGGTCATGAGCTGATACCTGTTAATAGAGTCAAACTACGCGGCGAATTGTAGGGAATAGGTTCCTGATGTCCAGTGCTGTTGCACTTTGATGTTTATAGACAAACTTATTAACAAAATCGTAGCATAGCGTTTCCGGCCTTTTTATAAGTTAAAAGGGAACCCAGTGCAATTCTGGGGCTGACGCGCAGCGGTAAGGAAGAGCGGGATGAGTGCCATGTGCAGACACTGCTTATATAAGTGGGAAGTCATCATCCATTAACAAACGCCTCCAAGCCCGAAGACCTGCCGGTATACGTCGCAATTTGTCATAACTATCGCGTGCTATCGGTTATGTCTGCGGCATCCTTTTTGGAAAGCGGATGCTTATATAAATGAAGTTAAAAAAACTTTCGCTGTTTACGGCGTTGTCCGTAACGGCTTTTTCAGGCTGGGCGCAAGACAGCAATTCTGATAATAGCCTGGTAGTAACGGCTAACCGTTTTCAGCAACCGGTAAATACTGTTCTGGCTCCAACCGATGTTGTAACCCGGGAAGATATCGACCAGTGGCAGGCAAAATCGCTTAACGATGTGATGCGTCGTTTGCCAGGCGTGGATATCGCGCAGTACGGCGGCATTGGGCAAGGTTCTTCTATGTTTATTCGCGGGACCAATGCAAGCCATGTGTTAGTGCTGGTAGACGGTATTCCTATCGCTCGCCCAGGAATCTCTAATACTGCTGATATTAATCAAATCCCCCTCTCATTAGTGCAACGCGTGGAATATATTCGCGGCCCTCGTTCAGCGGTTTATGGATCGGGTGCAATTGGCGGTGTGGTGAATATCATCACGCAGACCGATGAAGAGAAATCGCAAATCAATGCGGGTGTCGGCTCGAACGGCTATCAGCAATACGACGGGACTTTGCGTCATCGTTTTGGTGACACCGTGGCGACGGTCGCGGGTTCGTATGAAATGACCAAAGGCTTTAACGTCCTGCCGGATTCACCTTATAGCGGCGATAGTGACCGCGATGGCTATCGCAGCAAATCTTTCTGGGGCGGGCTGGAGCATAAGTTCAGTGACGAGTTTGATGGTTTCTTCCGGGGTTACGGCTATACCAACAATACCGATTACGACCAGGGCTCGTATGGGTATGCCGGTGGCGGCGATGAAGAGCAACTTTACAACCAGACATTCGATGCAGGCATGCGTTTCCACTCTGGCCTTTACTCTTCTCAATTGTTGGCTAGCTATCAAAAAGTAAAAGACTACAACTATAGCAGCGTGAATGGCCGCTATAACGACGGTACTACTCTCGACAATATGACCCAGCGTAACATTCAATGGGGTAATAACTTTGTTGTAGGAAATGGCTCAGTCAGTGCAGGCGTTGATTGGCAGCAGCAGCGCTTAACGTCTTCAGATACGGCAATGTCTGATACCTATAAGCGCGATAACACGGGTGTTTACCTCAGTGGTCAGCAGCAGTTTGGCGATGTGACGCTGGAAGCCTCTGGTCGTGAAGACAATGACGAACAATTTGGCTGGCATGGCACATGGCAGACGGCCGCTGGTTGGGAGTTTGTTGAAGGGTATCGTGCCACGGTTTCTTACGGCACCGGGTTCCTTGCTCCCTCGCTTGGGCAGCAATTTGGTTCGACACGCTTTGGTATCGACTCAAATCCAAACCTGAAGCCAGAAGAGTCTAAACAATGGGAAGCCGGACTTGAAGGATTAACAGGGCCAGTAGATTGGCGCTTGTCGGCTTATCATTACCAGATAGAAAACCTCATTACTTACTATTCTGCTCCGGGATCTTTCGAAGGGAATTACGACAACATCAAGTCCGCGACCATCAAAGGGCTGGAATGGACGGGGAGTGTTGATACTGGCATCTTTACCCATAAAGTGACGCTTCAGTATATGGACCCACGTGATGACCAGACGGATGAGGTGCTGGCTCGTCGTGCCAAGCGTCAGGCTAAGTATCAGCTCGACTGGAGTATGTTTAATGTTGATATGGATGTTGCGTGGCAGTATTACGGCAAACGCTACGACAACAACACTTCTTCGTATAGCCCGACTCAGCAGGTTTTGCCGAGTTATAGCACTGTTGATGTTTCCGCATCATATCCGGTCACCTCACAGCTAACCGTTCGTGGTAGAATTGCCAACCTGTTCGATAAAGATTACGAGACGGTTTATGGCTATCAAACCCCAGGACGGGAATACTACCTCACTGGCAGCTATACCTTCTAATACACGTCCCACCGTACTGGTTTTTGATTCCGGTGTCGGTGGGCTCTCTGTGTATGACGAAGTCCGGCAGCTTTTGCCTGACCTGCACTATATATATGCTTTCGATAACGTAGCATTTCCCTACGGCGAGAAAAGCGAAGAGTTCATTGTTGAACGCGTGGTAGAAATTGTGACTGCGGTTCAGGAACGCTACCCGCTCGCACTCGCCATCATTGCCTGTAATACGGCGAGCACCGTTTCACTTCCTGCGCTTCGCGAAAAGTTCGCATTCCCTGTTGTCGGCGTTGTACCAGCTATCAAGCCAGCTGCGCGCTTGACGACTAATGGTGTTGTCGGATTGCTGGCGACTCGCGGTACAGTTCGCCGTCCTTATACTCACGAACTGGTCGCGCGCTTTGCGTCAGAATGCAAAATCGAAATGCTCGGTTCGGCGGAACTGGTGGAGTTAGCTGAGGCCAAGCTGCATGGCCAGCCAGTTGATCTTGAGGAACTGCGTAAAATCCTGCGTCCGTGGCTGAGAATGAAAGAGCCGCCAGATACCGTAGTATTGGGTTGCACCCATTTCCCTCTATTAGAAGAAGAGTTGCTGGAAGTCCTGCCGGAAGGAACTCGGTTGATAGATTCAGGCGCTGCGATTGCTCGTCGTACGGTATGGCTTTTAGAACATGAATCTCCGAATGCATTATCTGCGGATGAGAATATTGCGTTCTGTATGGGACTCACGCCAGAGATTGCTCAATTAGCACCCGTTTTACAGCGTTATGGCTTCCCAAGGCTTGAAAAACTGGCAGTTCGCAGCAATTTTGAATAAAAAAACGACGGTTGAAATAAAAAATGAAATTAGGGGTTGTCAGCTTCCTGAAAATCCCTATACTGCGCCTCCACTGACACGGCACAACGGCTTACAAACCGGCCCGTCAGCCAGATGAAAAGCGAAAATAAACGCTTGACTCTG
>NZ_JANUEU010000007.1:0-232473 GCF_024807715.1 Buttiauxella sp. BIGb0471 | reverse complement strand
CTTTCGCTTGCTAACTCGAGGTGGCGTATATTACGCTTTCCTCTTTCAGAGTCAAGCGTTTATTTTCGCTTTTCATCTGGCTGACGGGCCGGTTTATAAGCCGTTGTGCCGTGTCAGTGGAGGCGCAGTATAGGGATTTTCCGGGAGCTGACAACCCCTAATTTCAAAATCATGACCAAGCGCTTGTTTTTCGAGCGCTACGTCTATTTTTGACGCGCTTTAATCGCTTTTGGCAGGTCGCTGAGGCTATTAATCACCAAATCTGCCGCCGCTTCGCTTTCTTCAGTCACTGGCTTACCGCTGCGAACCAGCACTTTTGTCCCTACTTGTGCAGCTGATGCCGCCTGCATGTCTTCTAGTTTGTCGCCAACCATATAAGAAGAGGCCATATCTATATGTAGAAACTCTTGAGCGGAAAGCAACATACCCGGTTGCGGTTTGCGGCAATCACAGGTTTGGCGAAACTCTTCTACTATTGCCTCGGGATGATGCGGACAATAATAGATGCCATCAAGATCAACGCCACGGTCTGCTAAAGACCAGTCCATCCATTCTGTGAGATTTTCAAAATCCGCTTCAGTAAACATGCCGCGGGCGATACCTGACTGATTGGTGACAAGCACTAACGCATAGCCCATTGCTTTTAACTCACGCATTGCATCAATTACACCATCAATGAACTCAAACTGATCAACTTCATGGACATAGCCATGATCAACATTAATGGTGCCATCACGATCGAGAAAAATAGCGGGAACAGACTGTGCCACTTGGAAACTCCTGAAACTGGGATTATTAGCAGTAGTATCGCATGATTTCTTATCCTGGCGGGAATAGACAATCATTCGCAGATTGATTTAGACGTCTGGATGCCTTAACATCCATATCGATAACGGTCATCGCCCGTTGTCGGCAGCAGAAAATGCCACGGCTTACACTCATACGATAATAAATAACCTAATGATTAAACTTTCGAATATCACCAAAGTGTTCCAGCAAGGGAATCGCAGCATCCAGGCATTGAATAATGTCAGTTTGCATGTTCCTGCCGGGCAAATTTATGGCGTGATTGGCGCATCAGGTGCTGGGAAAAGCACACTTATCCGTTGCGTAAACCTGCTTGAGCGTCCAACGCAAGGTTCAGTCCTGGTCGATGGCCAGGAACTGACCACGCTTTCTGAAAGCCAGCTGACCAAAGCACGCCGTCAGATTGGCATGATTTTTCAGCATTTTAACTTGCTCTCTTCCCGCACGGTTTACGGCAATGTTGCATTACCGTTGGAGCTGGATAATACGCCGCGCGAAGAAATCAAACGTCGGGTATCAGAGTTGCTCGAACTGGTCGGGCTGAGCGAAAAGCACGATGCTTATCCAGCCAACTTGTCCGGCGGGCAAAAACAACGCGTAGCGATTGCGCGTGCGCTGGCAAGCAACCCTAAAGTGCTTTTGTGTGATGAAGCCACCAGCGCCCTGGATCCAGCAACAACACGTTCGATTCTGGAATTGCTGAAAGATATCAACCGCCGTCTTGGCCTGACGATTCTCTTAATTACTCATGAAATGGATGTTGTAAAACGCATCTGTGATTGCGTCGCAGTCATTAGTGACGGTGAGTTAATAGAACAAGACACTGTAAGCGAAGTGTTCTCTCATCCGAAAACACCTCTTGCGCAGCAATTTATTCAATCAACTTTGCATCTGGATATCCCGGAAGATTACGCCCAGCGTTTAAGCACAGAGAAAAACGAGACTACCGTTCCGCTGCTTCGCCTGGAATTTACCGGCCAGTCTGTTGATGCGCCGCTTCTTTCCGAAACCGCACGCCGCTTTAATGTGAACAGCAATATCATCAGCGCGCAGATGGATTACGCCGGTGGTGTGAAGTTCGGCATTATGCTGTGCGAGCTGCATGGTGAACATCAGGATATGGACGCTGCAATCGCATACTTGCAGCAGCAACATGTAAAAGTAGAGGTGCTGGGTTATGTCTGAGCCGATGATGTGGTTACTCCTTAAAGGAGTGTATGAAACGCTGGCGATGACGTTTGTGTCCGGCTTCTTTGGCTTTGTTCTGGGTCTTCCTGTAGGCGTGCTTCTTTATATTACCCGCCCAGGCCAAATCAGCGCGAACGCGAAGCTTTATAACAGCCTGTCAGCGCTGGTAAATATCTTCCGTTCCATTCCGTTCATTATATTACTGGTATGGATGATTCCATTTACCCGGATGATTGTCGGAACCTCGATTGGTCTACAAGCTGCAATCGTGCCGTTAACAGTAGGCGCAGCACCATTTATTGCGCGTATGGTAGAAAACGCCCTGTTGGAAATTCCATCAGGCCTGATTGAAGCCTCACGTGCGATGGGCGCGACGCCAATGCAAATTATCCGCAAAGTATTGCTGCCAGAAGCACTGCCAGGTTTGGTGAATGCGGCGACCATCACACTGATTACTCTGGTTGGCTATTCTGCAATGGGCGGCGCCGTGGGCGCTGGCGGTTTAGGTCAGATTGGTTATCAATACGGTTATATCGGTTATAACGCTACCGTGATGAATACGGTATTAGTGTTATTGGTGGTATTAGTGTATTTAATTCAATTCTCAGGCGATCGTATCGTCCGGGCTGTAACTCACAAATAATACGTTCAACACAACATCGTTTTTACACATAGTAAGGAAGGGATATGTCTTTTAAATTTAAAACCTTTGCAGCAGTTGGTGCTCTGATTGGTTCTCTGGCACTCGTGGGTTGTGGTCAAGACGAGAAAGATCCAAACCATATTAAAGTTGGCGTCATCGTTGGTGCTGAACAACAGGTTGCAGAAGTTGCAGTGAAAGTCGCAAAAGAAAAATATGGCCTGGATGTTGAGCTAGTGACTTTCAACGATTACGTTCTGCCTAACGAAGCGCTGAGCAAAGGCGACATCGACGCTAACGCCTTCCAGCATAAACCATACCTGGACCAGCAGATCAAAGATCGTGGCTACAAACTGGTTGGTGTGGGTAATACCTTTGTTTACCCAATCGCTGGCTACTCCAAAAAGATCAAATCTATAGATGAGCTGCAAACTGGCGCGCAAATTGCCCTGCCAAACGACCCAACTAACCTTGGCCGTTCACTGCTGCTGCTGCAAAAACAAGGTCTGATCAAACTGAAAGATGGCGTCGGTCTGCTGCCAACTGTTCTGGATGTAACTGAGAACCCTAAAAATCTGAAACTGGTTGAACTGGAAGCACCACAGTTGCCACGTTCTTTGGACGATGCTCAGATTGCACTGGCTATCATCAACACCACCTACGCAAGCCAGATTGGCCTGACTCCAGCGAAAGACGGTATCTTCGTTGAAGATAAAGACTCTCCATACGTAAACCTGATCGTTTCCCGCGAAGACAACAAAGACGCTGAAAACGTGAAGAAATTCGTTCAGGCTTATCAGTCTGATGAAGTTTACGATGCAGCAAACAAAGTCTTCAACGGCGGCGCAGTAAAAGGCTGGTAAGTTTCCATTCTTCTATTTTTGCGTAAATAATCTAAGACGGGCTTATGCCCGTCTTGTTATTTGTACGAGAGCTTGGTTCAATAATCGCGTTTTATCATTCATTGAGGAAAAATTATGCGTGCTTTACCGATCTGTTTATTAGCAGTCATGCTCAGCGGCTGTACGATGCTAAGCAGATCCCCCGTTGAACCTATCAAAAGCACTGCAACACCGCCGAAAGCCGAGCCTGCAAAACCTAAGGCCGTGAAACCAGCACCCGTAAAAATCTATACCAATGCTGAAGAATTAGTCGGTAAACCATTCCGCGATCTCGGTGAAGTCAGTGGCGATTCATGCCAGGTTAGCAATCAGGATTCTCCACCCAATATCCCGACAGCTCGTAAACGCTTGCAAGTTAACGCATCAAAAATGAAAGCAAACGCGGTGCTGTTGCATAGTTGTGATGTGACTAGCGGCACGCCAGGTTGCTACCGTCAGGCGGTTTGTGTTGGGTCTGCGTTAAACGTATCCGCAAAATGACAGCCTTTAGTTTTGAGCAAATTGGCGTTATTCACTCTCCTTATAAAGAGAAGTTTGCCGTTCCCCGCCAACCCGGTTTAGTCACTGATGGCGGTGGCGAATTGCATTTACTGCCCCCGTATAATGTGGCAGATGCCGTTCGCGGCCTTGAAGGCTTCAGCCATCTATGGCTGCTTTTTGTCTTCCACCAAACGATGGAAGGTGGCTGGCGGCCCACGGTACGTCCGCCACGGCTCGGTGGGAACGCGAGGATGGGCGTATTTGCTACGCGTTCCACCTTTCGCCCGAATCCCATCGGCATGTCTTTGGTCGAGCTGAAAGGGATTCGTTGCCAAAAAGATCAGGTCATTTTGCAGTTGGGCAGTCTGGATTTAGTCGATGGTACGCCGGTCGTTGATATCAAACCTTATTTACCATTTGCCGAAGCGATACCAGAAGCCGTTGCGGGTTACGCGCAAAATGCTCCCGTTGCCGATATGTCGGTTTATTTCACGCCAGAAGTACAACAGCGATTATCGTTACTCGATAAACATTATCCGTACATTGAGCGTTTTATCCGCCAGGTACTGGCGCAAGACCCACGCCCGGCCTATCGTAAAGATGAAGACCCAGGTAAAAGCTACGCCGTTTTATTATTAGATTTTAATGTTCGCTGGCGTGTCACCGAGCACGGGTCAGAAGTGTTTGCCGTTGAGAACCGTTAATTTATCGCCCTTCTCTTTTGACATTCCTGCCACACTGGTAAACTAAAACACTTATTTTGCATCAGGCTACTCAGGTAGCCAGTTATCTGCCGTTCAAATGGAACCGTAACAACATGCGTACTAGCCAATATCTGCTCTCCACACTGAAGGAGACACCAGCCGACGCCGAGGTCATCAGTCATCAACTGATGCTGCGCGCCGGGATGATCCGTAAACTCGCTTCAGGTTTGTATACCTGGTTGCCGACCGGTCTGCGTGTCCTGAAAAAAGTCGAAAACATCGTGCGTGAAGAGATGAACAACGCCGGTGCCATCGAGATGTGCATGCCCGTGGTTCAGCCCGCAGATTTGTGGCAAGAAAGTGGTCGTTGGGAACAGTATGGCCCAGAGCTGCTGCGTTTTGTTGACCGTGGCGATCGTCCATTTGTCCTCGGCCCAACTCACGAAGAAGTCATCACTGACTTGATTCGTAACGAACTCAGCTCTTACAAACAGCTGCCACTGAACTTCTTCCAGATTCAGACTAAGTTCCGTGACGAAGTTCGCCCACGTTTCGGCGTGATGCGTTCCCGTGAATTCCTGATGAAAGACGCTTACTCTTTCCATACTTCTCAGGAATCCTTGCAGGAAACTTACGATGCGATGTATCAGGCCTACAGCAAAATCTTCACCCGTATGGGTCTGGATTTCCGCGCGGTAGAAGCGGATACCGGCTCGATTGGTGGTAGCGCTTCTCATGAATTCCAGGTGCTGGCACAAAGCGGTGAAGATGATGTCATCTTCTCGACCGAATCTGATTACGCAGCGAATATCGAGTTTGCAGAAGCGGTTGCTCCGGTTGGCGGCCGTGCAGCACCAGCCGTTGAAATGACGCAGATTGATACCCCGAATGCGAAAACCATCGCTGAGTTGGTTGAGCAGTTCAACCTACCAGTTGAAAAAACAGTCAAAACTCTGATGGTCAAAGCGGCTGAAGGTAGCGCTTACCCACTGGTTGCTTTGCTGGTTCGCGGCGATCACGAGCTGAACGAAGTTAAAGCCGAAAAACTGCCGCAAGTTGCTGCCCCGCTGACTTTCGCAACCGAAGAAGAAATTCGTGCGGTAGTTAAAGCCGGTCCAGGTTCCCTTGGTCCAGTTAATCTGCCAATCCCTGTGGTTGTTGACCGTACCGTTGCTGCGATGAGCGATTTCGCGGCTGGCGCAAATATCGATGGCAAACACTTCGTCGGTATTAACTGGGAACGTGACGTTGCGCTGCCAGAAGTTGCTGATATCCGTAATGTTGTCGAAGGCGATCCAAGCCCGGATGGTAAAGGTACGCTGCTGATTAAACGCGGTATCGAAGTTGGCCACATCTTCCAACTGGGTACCAAATATTCAGAAGCAATGAAAGCCTCTGTTCAGGGTGAAGATGGTCGTAACCAGACACTGACCATGGGTTGCTACGGTATCGGTGTGACTCGCGTAGTGGCAGCAGCCATTGAGCAGAACAACGACGAGCGCGGCATCCTGTGGCCAGACGCTATTGCACCGTTCCAGGTTGCTATTCTGCCAATGAATATGCACAAGTCTTTCCGCGTGAAAGAACTGGCTGAAGAGCTGTACTCCACTCTGCGTGCTAAAGGCATTGAAGTGCTGATGGACGACCGTAAAGAGCGTCCTGGCGTGATGTTTGCTGACATGGAACTGATTGGTATTCCACACACTGTTGTTATCGGCGATCGCAATCTCGATAGCGAAGAAGTTGAATACAAAAATCGCCGTGAAGGTGAGAAGCAGATGATCAAAACCAGCGAAATCATTGATTTCCTGTTGGCCCAGATCCAGCGCTAAAATTTAAGCAGTACAAAATAAAAAGCCCCGCTAGTCACCTGGCGGGGCTTTTTTTATGAAGATTTTATCAGTCGTGGCAGGTTTTCTTCGGCTCGAACTTTGCAGCCCGGTCAGCAACAACTGTTTTTCTCAGTTCGCCACTGTCTGGCGAGGCCTGCAAAGTAAAGTGCGCTTCTACCACCAGCAACACCGGCTGGTAATCTTCCCCGCGAGCTGCTGCGTAGCCACGCTCAAGTTCCGCGTTGCTGGCAACATCAAACGTTTTACCCGTGGCACAATCCTGGAAAATCGCCGCATCAGCCATGTATTTATACATGCCTTTCATGGCCATTGGGGTTGCAGGCAACGCCGCTTTCATTGGCTTCAAGGTGTAATTGAGTTGGGACTCAATAGAATTGCCGGAACGATCCAACATTTCCAGATCATCACCTTTCGGACGGAAGTAGAGCTTTTCACCGTTGCTTTCGGTCAACACTAATTTATCTGCCGTACGCGCCCAACTGCCATATGAGGCAAATACCGCTGGCTCTTTCGCGCCCTCGTAGCGCTGATTCATGACCCACGAGCCATCTTTTTCTAAAAACAGCGACGTTTCAATTCCTGAACAATCCGCACAAGGGAGTACACCTCGATAGCTTTGCTGCATCGGTTGTAGTTCTGCGGCTTGTGTTGGCTGCAAAGTTTGAACTTCAGCCCGGTTATTACAGCCAAAAAGTGCGAACAAGCTGCACACGGCTATAGCTGACAATAGAATCTTTTTCACCATCTCTTCCTTCTGCTGGTCAATTTCTTTGTCGTTAATTATTCGGGACGACGAACTTTTCCACGAAGCGATTTCGTCGTGGATTTTTGGGATTTAGAGGCCAGACGGCGCTCTTTTGACGCTCGCGTAGGGCGCGTCGCTCGTCGGCTTTTCTGCTCAACGGTTAATTCCTGAATCAGCGAAATTAATCTCGCTACCGCGGCTTCACGATTCATTTCCTGGCTGCGATATTCCTGCGCCTTAATCACCACCACGCCATCAGGCGTAATCAGGTGATGACTCGCTGCCAGCAAGCGCTCTTTATAATACTCTGGCAGGCTGGAGGTACGAATGTCAAAACGTAAATGGATAGCCGTTGAGGTTTTATTCACATGCTGGCCGCCCGCTCCTTGCGCGCGGATTGCCGTAATAGTGACTTCATTGTCCGGTATTGCTACCGCCCGGGAGACTTCTATCATCAATGATGCTGCCAGGCCGTAAAGTGAATTTCGAGATTATTCTCAGCATTAGACAACCAGATAGCGCCATCCTGGATGGTGGCCTGCAAGTTCATCGAACGCGTACCGAACTCACACAGTTTTGCCAGTTGTTCATCATCGAGATACCAGATTGAAAGGTTCTGATATTGTTTGAGTTTATTTTGATGCTGCTGCCACCAGATTTCAGCCGCACGGCTATTATAGGTAAACAACGCGACTTCACCTGACTGGCTACAGGCTTTTTTCAGGCGTTTTTCATCTGGCAGACCAAGCTCAATCCACAGGTCGATACCCATGTGATCATTACGCTGCCAGATTTCTGGCTCGTCTTCCGCACTTAAACCCCGACTGAATTGCAGCCGCTCGTTGGCATATTTAATCCACGCCAGTAAACGCAGCATCATACGTTCCTGAGTTTCCGAAGGATGGCGCGCAAGCGTCAGGTTGCTATCCAGGAATTGATTGCGATCGAGATCGGCAACATTCACCATCGCTTTATAAATTGTCGCTTTTAACGCCATCACACTTCTCCGAACTCAATTAGGCGCTCATTGTAACGAAAACCTCGCTAAAACGCTGTTATCTATTCACTCAACCAGAGAGTTGCACTGCTGATATCGGTTTCATCCCTGTGGTATAGTCACCTTGCTAAACAGAGTTTATCTTCGTAGGCTTAACTGCATCCCACAGTTAAGTCTGAGGTCGGGACTCTGAAAGGAGGGCGTGTGGAAAAGTATTGTGAATTAGTACGGCGGCGCTATGCGGAAATAGCCAGCGGAGATTTGGGTTACATTCCCGATGCACTGGGTTGCGTCCTGAAGGTGCTGAACGAAGTGGCTTCCAACGAAGCACAACCAGAATCTATTAGGGAACAGGCGGCGTATGCTGCCGCGAACTTACTGGTGAGCGATTATGTCAATGAATGATGCCTATCAACCCATCAATTGTGATGATTATGACAATCTCGAGCTCGCCTGCCAGCATCACTTATTATTGACGCTGGAGTTAAAGAGCGGAGAAGTTTTCAAGGCGAAAGCCAGTGACCTGGTGTCTCGTAAAAACATCGAATATTTGATTCTCGATGATGCCGGTGCCACACGCGAAGTTCGCCTCGATAAAATAGCCAGCTTCAGCCATCCTGAAATTGGCACTGTCGTAGTTAGCGAGTCTTGATACGCAAAGTATCCGCATAAGTGGGCAGCCCTGGGCTGCCCTTTTTTATGGCTTCATTGTGGCGTAATAAGCGGCAAGATTGCTGATGTCTTCATCTGACAAACCGCTAACGTAGGCTTTCATGATTTCCGCCTGGCCACCACTGCGCTCACCCTTTTTATAGGCGTGCAAAGAGTGCTCCAGATACGCCTCATTTTGCCCCGCAAGATTCGGGTACATTGGCACTGAAACTTTTCCCGCCACACCGTGACATGCCACGCACATCATGGCCTTTTGCTCACCCGCGCTGGCATCACCCTTAGCCAGTACCGGTTGGGCACACAATAAAACGCCCGCTAAAATAATCATCCTCTTCATTGCTTATTCTCCTTTTGCCAGTCGATACGCCAGCATGAGTTTTCCGTTGCTTTTCCATCCTGAGTGACAAAAACGCCCAGGGCGGCAATCAATTTATCGCCATAAAATAGCAGCGGTGTTCTTTCTCGAGCCCAGGGTGGAATGCCTGATTCTTGCCAGATTTTTTTCAGACTCCGGCCACGATCACGTCCCACAATATGAAACTGCCCGGATGCTTTAAAGCGCACGCTTACCGGTTCGTTTTCAAGCGGTGCTCGCACTTCAATCCCATCAACACCTAATTGCAGAATGCCTAAACCTTCTGGCAACGTTAATGGCTTAAAAGGCGCAGGCCACGGGAGAGTTTCATCCCCTAAACCCTGCATGACAGGCAGCCAGTATAATGCGCCCTGGTAACGACGAACTTCATGGTCACCAAATTTCAGGCGTGGATTCGCATCTTCACGGCTCGTTGCCACCTCATCCCACAAACGAACCAACGCGGCCCGCGAGGGCATAAGCGCATGTTGCCGGGCAAACCAGCGCCGCAGTAGGGCTGCACGCCGAATATCACTGAGCGCCTGCATAGGTTCAATGAGTAATGCTCCGTCAGCCCGAACCAGGTCATTAAGTTGCTCTGCCAATAGCTCATCGAGAAGTTGCTCTTGCTCACCACACAACTGCGCGCTGCGGGCCACGCTCTGTGGGAAATGCGGCCATCGCTGCTGGATTTCAGGAAGGATTTGCAGGCGCAAGAAATTGCGATCGTAACTGTCATCCTGGTTACTTTCGTCTTCAATCCACGTTAACTGATGTTCTTCCGCCCACGCTTCCAGCTCTTTGCGAGTTTGCCCCAACAAAGGCCGAATCAACTCCGTCTCACCAAAAGGCAAACGCTCTGGCATGGCCGCTAAACCGGCTGGCCCACTCCCCCGTTTCAGGGCAAGCAAAAATGTTTCGCACTGATCGTCCAGATGCTGTGCAGTGAGCAATACTTCATGCGGGCGTATAGTGTCGGCCAATGCCTGGTAACGCGCAGCCCTTGCATGGGCTTCAATACCTAATCCGTCATCAGCCAGCTTTACGCGTTTTACCTCAAGCGGCACGTTCCATTGCGTGCAAACATTCTGACAATGCAATGCCCATTCATCGGCATTTGAGCTTAACCCGTGATGAATATGCATGGCTCGAATATGAAAATTCGCACCATGATTATCGCGAAGCGTGACCAGTTGATGAAGCAAAACCGTGGAGTCCAGGCCACCACTAAACGCCACCAGCAAATGTGTGTGCGGTTGCAGTAATTTGATGAGAAAAGGAAGTGGCATAGTCAGTAATTAAAATAAGGATTTGCCCGGAACGTTACCGGGCAACATGAAGTGAGGCAAGCGTTACTGTTGGTAAAGTTCTAACGGCAGCCCATCGGGGTCATTAAAGAAAGTAAAGCGCTTATCCGTGAAAGGATCGATACGCACCGGCTCACATTTCACGCCATGCTTTTCCAAATGCGCGATCGCGCTGTCGATATCACCAACACTAAACGCCAGGTGACGCAGCCCGCAAGCTTCCGGGCGACTTGGCCGCGCAGGCGGGAAAGGAAATGAGAACAGCTCAATGACGTATTGACCATTTAACGCCAAATCCCCTTTCCACGAGTCTCGTTCTTCACGATAAGCTTCCGCTAGCAGCGTAAAACCGAGAACATCACAGTAAAAATGCTTACTGGTTGGGTAGTCCGACGCGATGATTGCGATGTGGTGAACTTGCTTTAAACCCAGCATAAATGCTCCTTAATCTTTTCTGCACGGTAACTATCAGGATTCTCTAAATCAAGACGTTAAACCGTTTTTAAGACTCGTACACGATAAATCCCATCCTCACCCAGTTTGGCTCCGTGAATGTCAGTTTCAAAGCCAGGGTAATGCTCACCCACCGAACATAACATCAGCAAGAAATCGAGTACTGCGCGGCTTTCATTGGTGATCATCTCACCCGGCATGACCACCGGCACGCCTGGTGGATACGGCAGAATCATGTTGGCTGACACTCGATTCAACAACTGTTCAATTTCAACGGTTTCAACATTACCTTTCACTTGCTGCTGATAGGCTTTATGCGGCGTCATTTTCATTTCCGGCAGCACATCAAAAGCACGCAACATCAGGTCAGAAAGATTGTGCTGCTTAATTAGCTTGTGAATACCCTGCGCTAAATCCTGAATACGCATATTACGATAAAAATCAGGGTCTTCAGCGTATAAGTCCGGCAGCATATTTTTCACACGCAGGTTGAGATCGTAGGAGCGTTTAAACTCTGTCAAACCACGAAGTAAGCTCAATGCTTTGGTTTTGTCGATACCAATACTGAACAGGAACAGCAGGTTATACGGCCCCGTTTTTTCGACGACGACGCCACGCTCATCGAGGAATTTTGCCACCAGTGCCGCCGGGATCCCCTCTTCTGCCATGCTACCCAGCTCATCCATCCCCGGAGTCAGAATGGTGACTTTTATCGGGTCGAGATACATATGATCGGCGTCAGCATCTTTGAATCCATGCCAGTCTTCTTCGCCAGGAGAAATCGGCCAGCAGGCCGCTTCGTCGATATATTCCGGCTGCCAGATATCAAAGAACCAATCCTCAGATTCTTCGCGCAAGCGTTGAACTTCACGGCGGAAATGCAGCGCTCGCTCCACAGAGCGGTTTATCAAACGCTTTCCCGGATTTCCCCGAAGCATGGCTGCAGCTGTTTCGATAGACGCCACTAGCGGATAGCTAGGCGAAGTGGTGGTGTGCATCATGTAGGCTTCGTTGAACGTCTCCTCGTCGTAATCCCCTTTGATATGGATTAGAGAGGCTTGCGACAGCGCCGCCAGAAGTTTGTGTGTGGACTGAGTTTCATAAATGACTTTACCCGGCACACGATCGCCGCTCATGCCACTTTTCCCCTGATAAATAGGATGGAAGTTGGTATAGGGCACCCAGGCAGAATCGAAATGAATCGAAGGCACATCGAGGGTTTGTTTGATGAACTCGGTGTTATAAAGCAAACCGTCATAAGTCGAGTTGGTGATCACCGCATGCACCGGCCACTGCGCATTTTCCGTCGCAGCGACTTTCTCCTCAATACTCGCGCGCATAAATTCACGCTTCGGGATGCCGCCCAAAATCCCCAGCGCGTTGCGCGTTGGCTTGAGCCAGATTGGGACCAGATCCGTCATCATTAACAAATGGGTCAGCGATTTATGGCAGTTACGATCGATAATGACTGTGCTACCGGAAGGAGCCGCGTACATGCCAACGATTTTATTCGACGTGGATGTCCCGTTGGTCACCATGTAACTCTGTTCTGCACCGAACGTCCGGGCGATATACTCTTCGGCTTCAAGATGCGGCCCGGTGTGATCCAGCAACGATCCCAGCTCAGTGACCGAAATAGAGACATCCGCTTTCAGCGTGTTCGCGCCAAAGAAGTCGTAGAACAAGCAGCCAACCGGGCTTTTCAGGTAGGCAGTCCCCGCCATATGGCCTGGCGTGCAGAAAGTATATTTCCCTTCGTTGACATAATTGAACAACGCTTTAGTCAGCGGCGGTGTGATGTTATCCAGATATTCATTGGTGTATTGACGGATGCGCAGGGCGATATCGTCGGCGGCACTGAGTGCATATTCAAAGAACCACAGCGCCATGCGCATTTCGTTGACGCTGACATCCAGTGAGGAATGCGTATTGATAAATGCATACAGGGGCAAATATTCATTCAGCGCGTTAATTTCACTGCATAAATCCAGGCTGTACTCGTCCCAGTCAAAAATGACTCCACAGATACGCGGATTATGTTCGATGAGTTTAAGCAAGTCGTTGCTGTTGGTGGGATAAATAAGCCGAAAACCTTGTACTTCCAACGCCTGATGCAGCTCTTTGATTGGCTCATCTTTATAGAAAACGCCATGCGCTCCCATGATTGCAATAATATTCAACACTCACCTCCTGGCAAAAAACCTTCAGGTAAGCATAGTTTATTGAAATGGGGTGGAGAACAAGCGCGGAGGTGTAAGGTTTCTTAAAGTGCGCTATTCAGGATGATTCACAGACAATAAAAAAAGGCCAGAATCTCTTCTGACCTTTTTCTTCAATATACCCTGCAGCTTGAAGGATTATGGGTATATCACGCGTAGCCGTAACTCATCAGACGATGATAACGACGAGCCAACAGCTCTTCGGTATTCAACACGTCCAGATCAGCCAGGTCAGCCAGCAGTTGCGCTTTCAGAGAAGCAGCCATCGCATCCACATTACGGTGTGCGCCGCCCAGAGGTTCAGGGATAACGGAATCAATCAGCTTCAGCTCTTTCAGGCGTGGGGCAATGATGCCCATCGCTTCTGCGGCAATCGGTGCTTTGTCAGCACTTTTCCACAGAATCGACGCACAGCCTTCTGGAGAGATAACGGAATAGGTGCTGTATTGCAGCATATTCACTTTATCGCCCACACCAATTGCCAGAGCACCACCAGAACCACCTTCACCGATGACGGTACAGATGACTGGCACTTTCAGACCAGACATTTCACGCAAGTTACGCGCGATGGCTTCTGACTGACCGCGTTCTTCCGCGCCCACACCAGGATAAGCACCTGGGGTATCGATGAAGGTAATGATTGGCATATTGAAACGCTCAGCCATTTCCATCAAACGCAGTGCTTTACGATAGCCTTCTGGTGCTGGCATACCGAAGTTACGGCGAATCTTCTCTTTGGTTTCACGGCCTTTCTGATGGCCAATAACCATCACCGGACGACCATCGAGACGCGCAATCCCACCAACAATAGCTTTATCGTCAGCATACGCACGGTCACCCGCAAGTTCATCGAACTCATCAAAAGCGAGACGCAGGTAATCAAGCGTATACGGGCGCTGCGGGTGACGCGCCAGTTGAGCAATTTGCCATGCTCCTAAATCTGAGAAGATCTTACGTGTGAGTTCTACGCTTTTTTCACGCAGACGCTGCACTTCTTCGTCCAGATTAATATCTAACTTTTCGTCCTGACGGCTAACTGCAGTCAGGGAATCAATTTTCGCTTCCAGCTCTGCAATCGGCTGTTCAAAATCGAGGAAATTCAGACTCATAATATTCCTGTATTAGTCAAACTCCAGTTCCACCTGCTCCGGGCCTATCAGCGAGCGAAGCTCATTGAGCAAACGATCGCTAGGAGATACACGCCATGCTGCGCCAAAACGCAAACGTGCTCGTGCATCCGCTCTCTGATAGTAGAGATGTACTGGAATGGTCCCCGAACGATGGGGTTCCAGAGACTGACGGAGACGGTTCAAAAGCTGGTCATCAATTTGCCTGTCCGTCAGCGAGATAGCAAGCCCACGCGCATACTTTTCGCGGGCCTCGTCTATGTCCATAACTTCGCGAGCGGTCATTTTAAGGCCACCGCTGAAGTCATCAAAGCTGACCTGTCCGCTGACGATCAGGATACGGTCTTTTTCCAACAGATGCTGGTACTTTTCTAACGCATCTGTGAATAGCATCACTTCCAGGCGACCAGAACGGTCATCCAGAGTGCAGATGCCAATGCGATTGCCACGTTTGGTAACCATCACCCGCGAAGCAATCACCAGACCCGCAGCCGTGGTCATTTTACCACGTTCTGTCGGGTGCATCTCTTTCAGGCGCATGCCGCCGACATAGCGCTCGATTTCTTTTAGATACTGAGTGATTGGGTGGCCGGTCAGGTATAAACCTAACGTTTCACGTTCACCATCCAGCACCACTTGTTCAGGCCACGGAGTCACGCTGGCGTAGGATTGTTCAACTTGCTCCGGCTCATCAGCCAGTACACCGAACATATCCACCTGGCCGATAGCTTCGGCTTTCGCGTGCTGATCGGCAGCTTTCAGCGCATCGGGCAGCGCATTCATAAGGGCTGCCCGATGCGGCCCAAGGCGGTCAAACGCCCCGGACATCACTAATTTTTCAAGGATACGTTTATTGAGTTTTTTAACGTCAGCACGCGCACAGAGATCGAACAATTCGCGGAAATAACCGCCTTCGTTACGCGCCTCAATTATCGCTTCAATCGGGCCTTCACCCACACCTTTAATCGCACCAATGCCGTAAACAATTTCCCCGTCGTCATTGACGTGGAAGTGGTATAGCCCGGAGTTAATATCCGGTGGCAAGATTTTCAGGCCCATGCGCCAGCATTCATCCACCAGGCCGACGATTTTCTCGGTGTTATCCATATCCGCAGTCATCACCGCGGCCATGAATTCTGCCGGATAGTGAGCTTTTAACCATAGAGTCTGGTAAGAAACCAGCGCATACGCAGCGGAGTGAGATTTGTTAAATCCGTAACCGGCAAATTTTTCAACCAGGTCGAAGATTTTAATCGCCAGCTCACCGTCAATGCCACGAGACTTCGCGCCATCTTCAAAACCGCCACGCTGCTTCGCCATCTCGACCGGGTTCTTTTTACCCATCGCACGACGCAACATGTCCGCACCGCCCAGCGAGTACCCCGCCAGCACCTGTGCAATCTGCATAACCTGTTCTTGATACAGGATAATGCCGTAGGTCGGTTCCAGCACCGGTTTCAGGCTTTCATGCTGCCACTGAATATCCGGATAGGAAATAGCTTCACGCCCGTGCTTACGGTCAATAAAGTTATCAACCATGCCTGATTGCAACGGCCCAGGGCGGAACAGCGCCACCAATGCAATCATATCCTCGAAGCAGTCGGGTTGCAGACGCTTGATCAAATCTTTCATGCCGCGAGATTCAAGCTGGAACACCGCAGTGGTTTCCGAGCGTTGCAGCATGTCGAAGCTTTTCTTATCCTCGAGCGGGATAGCGGCGATATCTATCGGCTCTAAACCCTGCTTCGCCCGACGCGGGTTGATCATCTTCAGCGCCCAGTCGATGATGGTGAGCGTACGCAGACCAAGGAAGTCAAACTTCACCAGCCCTGCATATTCCACATCGTTTTTATCAAACTGGGTGACCGGGTTTTGCCCCTGGTCATCACAATAAAGCGGCGCAAAATCGGTAATTTTGGTCGGTGCAATAACCACCCCACCGGCATGCTTACCGGCGTTACGCGTGACCCCTTCGAGCTTCCGCGCCATATCAATAAGCGCTTTTACTTCTTCGTCAGCTTCGTAAATTTCAGGAAGCTGCGGCTCAGCTTCAAACGCTTTTGCCAGCGTCATACCCGGATCTGGCGGGATAAGCTTAGAAATACGATCGACGAAGCCGTACGGGTGCCCCAGTACACGGCCCACATCGCGGATAACCGCTTTTGCCGCCATCGTACCAAAGGTAATAATCTGAGATACCGCTTCGCGCCCGTACATTTCTGCCACGTGATCGATAACGCGATCTCGTTTTTCCATACAGAAATCGATATCGAAGTCCGGCATCGAAACACGTTCCGGGTTAAGGAAACGTTCAAAAAGTAGATCAAACTCCAGGGGATCAAGGTCGGTGATCTTCAGGGCATAAGCCACCAAAGAACCGGCACCAGAACCACGGCCAGGGCCAACAGGCACGCCGTTGTCTTTCGACCACTGAATAAATTCCATAACGATCAGGAAGTAGCCCGGGAAGCCCATCTGGTTGATAACTTTAAGCTCAATATCCAGACGCTCATCGTACGGCACTCTTTTTACCGCACGCTCTTCAGGATCTTTGAACAAGAACTCCAGACGATCTTCCAGCCCTTCCTTCGATTTCATGACCAGGAAGTCTTCGGTAGACATTTCGCCCGTCGGGAATTGCGGCAGGAAGTATTCGCCCAGACGCACCGTGACGTTACAACGTTTGGCGATTTCTACACTGTTTTCCAACGCTTCCGGAATATCGGAGAACAGCTCGCACATCTCCTCTTCGGTACGCAGGTACTGCTGTGAAGAGTAATTGCGGGGGCGCTTAGGGTCATCCAGCGTAAACCCATCGTGGATAGCCACGCGGATTTCATGGGCGTCAAAGTCTGTGGACTCAATGAACCTTACGTCGTTGGTTGCAACAACCGGTAAGCCGCGTTCGTCTGCCAGAGCGACGGCGGCGTGCAAATAAGTTTCTTCATCAGGACGACCGGTACGAATCAGTTCCAGATAGAAGCGATCGGCAAAATACTGCTGGTAGAATTCCAGACACAAATCAAGCTGTGCCGTATTCCCACGCAACAAGTTTTTGCCAATATCCCCCATGCGCCCACCAGAAAGCAGGATCAGCCCTTCGTTTAACTCGGCAAGCCAGGTGCGGTCGATAACCGGTCCCGCAGCACCATAACCACGTTGATAGGCTTTCGAGATGAGCAAAGTCAGATTTTGATAACCGACATTATCAACAGCGAGCACGGTTAAATGGCTGAGTTCATCACCCAGCAATTCGTTTGCCACGTTAAAGTCAGCACCAATAATGGGCTTGAGGCCCACGCCATGCGCAGCACCATAGAACTTCACCAGCCCGCAAAGGTTGGTGAAATCGGTGATAGCAATAGCTGGCATCCCCATTTCCGCGGCTTTCTTTACCAGCGGAGCGGTTTTCGCCAGGCCATCAACCATGGAATAGTCACTGTGCACCCTGAGGTGTACGAAACGTGGTTCAGCCATTTCTCATTCCGTTTAGATGTATAACGTACGTCCGCAAATCAGGACGCCAGTCCGAGAGCGCGTTTGACCGGAGCAAAACTACGGCGATGGTGCTCAGTCGCACCATGCTCTGCCAGCTTTTCCAGATGGAAAGCGGTAGGGTAGCCCTTGTGTTGGGCAAAACCATATTGCGGAAAGGAGATATCAAGCTCTGCCATTTCACGATCGCGCGTCACTTTGGCAATTATTGATGCCGCGCTAATTTCTGCAACCCGGCTATCGCCTTTTACCACAGCCAGCGAAGGCATAGGTAATGCAGGGCAGCGGTTGCCATCAATCAATACATACTCAGGAACCACATGAAGGCCTGCAACGGCACGCTGCATCGCTAACATAGTGGCATGAAGAATGTTTAATTGGTCAATCTCTTCCGGCTCCGCACGCCCAAGGCTCCAGGACAGCGCTTTTTCGATGATTTCTTCGTAAAGCGCGTTGCGGCGTTTTTCAGAGAGTTTCTTGGAGTCTGCAAGACCAAGAATAGGTTTTGTAGGATCCAGAATCACCGCAGCAGTGACAACCGCACCAACAAGAGGGCCGCGCCCAACTTCATCAACACCAGCCACCAGGCGCGTGTGAGGATAAATAAATTCAATCATTGGGCAAGCTCCAATACAGCATCTGCGGCTTGTTCATCAGCATTACAACGAATCTGCTGATGCAGGTCGCGGAATGTATCGTGCATTTGATGGCTCTGCGCACCGTCTTCAAGCAGCGGTTCCAGTGCCTTCGCCAACGCGTGCGGCTCACACTCTTCTTGCAACAATTCTTTGACCAGTTCACGGCCTGCCAACAAGTTAGGCAGTGAAACGTAATCGGTTTTTACCAGGCGCTTCGCCAGCCAGAAGGTAAAGGGCTTCATGCGATAGCCCACGACCATTGGGCATTTTGCCAACATGCACTCAAGTGCAGCGGTGCCAGAAGCCAGCAATGCAGCATCACTTGCAACCATCGCTTCGCGCCCTTGCCCATTGAGCAGGTGCATCGTCAGATCGGGTGCCACTTCTGCTTTGATACGCTCAAACTGTTCACGCCGTTTGGCATTAACCAGCGGCACCACAATCTCAAGCCCTGGAAAACGCTCGCGTAGCAATAGCGCTGTTTTAAGGAAATCAGCACTTAGCATTTCAACTTCTGCGCCACGGCTACCAGGCAACAATGCCAGGCATTTAGCATCAGGCGAAATACCGAGTGTCATGCGTGCGGCATTTTTATCGGGATCAATCGGCATGGCATCAGCCATGGTATGACCGATAAAGCGGCACGGGACATTAAATCTATCGTAAAACGCTTTTTCGAAAGGCAGAAATGCGAGCACCAGATCCGTTGCTCTGCCAATTTTGAAAACACGTTTTTGGCGCCACGCCCAAACAGATGGACTGACGTAGTGAATGGTACGAATACCCTGCTTTTTAAGATTACCTTCCAGGGTGATATTGAAATCAGGCGCATCAATACCGACAAAAACGTCTGGCTGCAATTCAGTGAAACGGCGCGTGAGGTCCGCACGAATGTGAAGTAAACGACGCAGACGACCGAGCACTTCAACAATGCCCATCACTGCCAGTTCTTCCATTTCATACCAGGCTTCGCAGCCTTCAGCCTGCATCAAAGGCCCAGCGACCCCCACGAAGCGAGCATCAGGAATCCGGGCTTTGAGAGCACGAATCAGACCTGCACCAAGAATATCGCCGGAGGTTTCTCCGGCGACCAGGGCAATCGTAAGCGGGCGACCTGATTTCATCTAGCGAATCAAACCACGCGTTGAACGAGCGAAGAATTCAACAAATGCTTTCACTTCTGGATGTTGCTCGGCAATTTGAGCAATCTCAGGTTTGGCTTCTTCGAAGGTTTTACCGCTGCGGTAGAGAATCTTGTACGCATTACGCACTGCGTGGATGGCTTCTCTACTGAAACCACGGCGCTTCAGACCTTCGATGTTCACGCCAAATGGCGTTGCGTGGTTGCCCTGCGCAATAACATATGGCGGGACGTCTTGCGCCACGCCGGAACAACCGCCCACCATGACGTGTGCACCAATAATGCAGAACTGGTGCACTGCCGTCATGCCACCGATGATAGCGAAATCATCGACAGAAACGTGACCAGCAAGCGTTGCGTTATTTGCAAGGATACAGCGATTACCTACTGTGCAGTCGTGCGCCACATGCGCATTTACCATCAGCAAGTTATCACTACCCACCTTCGTCAAACCACCGCCCTGCTCTGTTCCGCGATGGATGGTAACGCTTTCGCGAATGCGGTTGCGATCGCCAATTTCCACACGGGTCGGTTCACCAGCATATTTAAGATCCTGGTTAACTTCACCAATGGACGCGAACTGGTAAATCTCGTTGTCACGGCCAATAGTCGTATGACCA
The DNA here is from genome assembly GCF_024807715.1 of Buttiauxella sp. BIGb0471. NCBI lineage: Bacteria > Pseudomonadati > Pseudomonadota > Gammaproteobacteria > Enterobacterales > Enterobacteriaceae > Buttiauxella > Buttiauxella sp. BIGb0471. The sequence goes on along the minus strand of NZ_JANUEU010000007.1, from coordinate 212,130 downwards.
TTTACCACAACATGAGACTTCAGGACGGTACCTTCACCGATCTCAACATGCGGACCAACAATACAAAACGGACCAATATGGGCGTTAGCACCAATGACGGCACCATCTTCCACAATGGCAGATGGATGAATAAAGGCGGATTTATCAATCACGTATTAGCTCTCCCGGCTGCGGGCACACATCATAGTTGCTTCGCAGACAATTTTACCGTCAACGGTCGCCACGCCTTTGAAGCGAGTCAGACCACGGCGGGTTTTCTCGAAAGTCACTTCCATAATCATCTGGTCGCCTGGCACGACTGGACGTTTGAAACGAGCTTCATCAATACCAGCAAAGTAGTAAAGCTCACCAGGTTCCAGTTTGCCCACGCTTTTAAACGCAAGAATACCGGTGGCTTGCGCCATCGCTTCAAGAATCAGCACACCTGGGAAAATCGGTTTACCAGGGAAGTGGCCCTGGAAAAACGGCTCATTTACTGTGACATTTTTTACTGCACGTAAAAAACGCCCTTCTTCAAAATCCAGCACACGATCAACCAGTAAGAACGGGTAACGGTGCGGCAGAAGTTCTAAAATCTCTTCGATGTGCAGAGTATGAGTGTCGGTAGTCAAGATACTCTTCCTGTCTAAATGTACCAAATGACAATAATAACACGGCCTGCGACTATCTCGGGATAGCTAGCAGGCCGCAAATCAGTAAGCACTAACGCGTCTTGGGCGGGTGACTTTTAGTCTTGTTGATTGATTTTTTTCTCAACGGATTTCAAGCGTTTGCTGATCTCGTCGATATTCATCACCAACGCGGCTGTTTTACGCCACACTTTGTTCGGCTGTAACGGAATACCTGAAGAGTAAACCCCCGGCTCTGTGATTGGGCGCATGACCATGCCCATTCCCGTTACGGTGACTTTATCGCAGATTTCCATATGACCATTGATAACACTGGCACCACCAATCATACAGTAGCGACCAATTTTCAGGCTACCAGCCATAATCACACCACCAGCAACGGCAGTATTGTCGCCAATCACAACGTTATGTGCAATCTGGCATTGATTATCAATGATAACACCATTACCGATAATCGTGTCGTCCAGCGCTCCGCGGTCAATTGTGGTACAGGCACCGATTTCAACACGATCGCCAATGATCACTCGCCCAAGCTGGGGGATCTTCACCCAATTACCGCGATCGTTGGCATAACCAAATCCGTCAGAACCAATGACGGTGCCGGATTGAACCAGGCACTGCTCACCCATCTGGATTTCGTGGTAAATCGACACATTCGCCCACAAGCGAGTGCCAGAACCAATTTTGGTGTTTTTACCAACGAAGCAGCCTGCACCAATGACGACGTTATCACCCAGCACGACACCAGATTCAATAACCGCATTGGCACCAATAGCCACGTTAGAACCCAAGGTCGCAGTCGCATCAACCACCGCACTTGGTGCGATGTTCTGAGCTGGCTGCGGCGTGGAATCAAGAATTTGCGCCATGCGAGCGTAAGTCAGGTAGGGATTCTTCACTACCAATGCTGCGCTATGTGCGAAAGGGAGATCGGCTTCAGTCATTACGACGGCAGAAGCCTGGCAAACAGCCAATTGCTCACGGTAACGAGGGTTAACCATAAACGTAATTTGGCCAGCCTGGGCCGTTTGCATAGATGCAACGCCGGTGATGACGAGTTCGCCATCACCGTGCAATTTTGCATCCAACTGCTGGGCTAAATCAGCCAGTCGAATTGAAGACATTACTTATTTAACCTGTTTCAGAACATCTGAAGTGATGTCTTTAACACTGCTGCCAGCATAAGCAACGGTGTTAGCATCCAGAACTACGTCGTAGCCTTTGTCGTCAGCAACTTTCTTCACAGCACTCTGAATACGAGTAACCAGTTTGGCGCGTTCTTCGTTAGAACGACGACCACGGTCTTGTTCGAATGCCTGAGCTTTGGTCTGGAACTGTTGACGTTGAGCCATCAGGTCTTTTTCCATTTTGCTACGGTCAGCAGCTTTCATGGTAGAACCATCACGTTGCAGCTTTTGCATTTTGGACTGCAGATCGCCTTCCATATTCTGCAATTCGCTCGCGCGGCCTTTAAACTCATTTTCCAGAGTTTTGGACACACCGGTGCTCTGCGCAACCTGTTGGAACAGATTACCCATGTTTACTACAGCAATGCTGTCAGCTGCTTGAACGCTGGCTGATGCAGCCATAGCGAGGCCAAGACCTGCGGCAAATAACCACTTTTTCACAATAAACTCCTTACCATCCCGTATGTGTCCTGAGACACTCTTTTTTACGTGCGCCAGTTCTGCATATTGCGAACTGGCGTCAACGTTTACTGCTTTATGCAGTCCTTTGCACAGAACAATTACCAGGTTTTACCAATGTTAAACTGGAACTGTTCCGCTTTGTCGCCTTCGTATTTCTTGAACGGTTGAGCATAAGAGAACACCAACGGCCCCAGAGGCGACATCCATTGCAATGCGATACCTGCGGACATACGAATGTTGCTTGGGTCACTGTAATCAGGTACCCCTGCATTCTGCATAGCCGTATTGTTATCCCAGTTTGTATCCCAGACTGTACCCATGTCCATGAACACGGAAGTACGGACTGAGTTCGCGTATTTCTCGCTCAGGAACGGCGTTGGTGTGATAAGTTCGAAACTTGCCACTGCCATTGCGTTACCACCGACTGCATCATCAGATGAGCAATAGCCGCCAGACTGGTTACAGTTGTCATTTCCTGGCCCACCAATATAGACCGCTTTCGGGCCGATGTTGTTGGACTGGAAGCCACGCACGGTGCTCGAACCACCGGCGTAGAAGTTTTCATAGAACGGCATCTCTTTGCCGCCAAGGCCATCACCGTAGCCGACGCGAGTACGACCTAACATTACCCAAGTATGATCTTCATCTATTGGGAAGTAGCTCGCCGTATCCAGCGTAACCTTATAGAACTCGTTATCAGAGCCAGGAACGGTCACTTTACCGTTCAGGTTGACGCGGGAGCCTTCAGTTGGGAAGTAACCACGGTCAAGCTTGTTGTACGTCCAGCCGTAGTTCAGCGTGAAGTCATCTGCGGCAAAACCGTTATCATCAGAGCTCGTACTGGCCGTTTGACCAACAGAATCCAGATAACGCCACATCGCAACCTGCGGCTGCATATTGGACAGGTCGTTATGAACATAACCTAAGCCCAGACGCAGTGTGTTGTTTTCGTTAACCGGGAAGCCAAGCGTTCCATCCACACCGTAACTTGTGTTGGTGTAGTCAGAAAGGTCCGCATCGTCTGCTTTAAAGTCGTTGTAGAAGATACGGCCGCCGAGGCTCACCCCATCAACTGTAAAGTACGGGTCGGTTAACGACAATTCAGCATATGTCTGATAATCGTTTTTAGTCCCGTTGATGCCAACAGAGTAACCCGTACCTAACCAGTTATCCTGCTGAACACCGACCTGGAAGCTGATACCACTTTCTGTACCGTAACCGATACCAAAGTTGAAGCTACCGGTGTTTCGTTCTTTAACTTTGTAGACAACATCAACCTGGTCAGGGCTACCTGGTACACGCTGTGTATCAACGTCTACCGTTTCGAAGTAGCCAAGACGGTTCAGACGATCTTTGCCTGAATCGACAAGGTCGCTACCAAGCCAGGTGCCTTCCATCTGACGCATTTCGCGGCGCAGAACGGCATCTTTACTGGTGTCGTTACCTTCAAAGCGAATTTTACGCACGTAGTAACGGTTACCGGAATCAACGTTAACATGCAGTTTTACAGTCTTATCTGCATCATTGATTTCAGGCTGCGTTTGTACACGCGGGTAGGCATAACCATAACGACCCAACAATTTCTTGATGTCGTCTTCCATTTTGGTCACTTTGGTGCCGTTATAAAGCTCGCCGGGTTTTAGTTTAGTCAGCGTTTCAATTTCTGCTGAATGCCCAGCCAAATTACCATTCACCGTCACACCAGCAATCTTGTACTGATCGCCTTCTGTGATGTTGATAGTAACGTAAATATTTTTCTTATCAGGCGTCAGACTTACCTGAGTAGAATCAATATTAAAGCGAGCATAACCGCGATCCAGATAGTAACTGCGCAGGGTTTCTAAATCGCCCGCTAGTTTTTGCTTCTGGTATTTACGATCGCCCACCACGTTCCACCAAGGCACTTCATCACGCAACTGGAAGTGCGAGATCAGTTCATCGGTCGTAAACGCATGGTTGCCAACGATGTTGATTTGCTGAATTTTGGCTGAAACGCCTTCCTGGAATACCAGTTTCAGGTCAACACGGTTACGCGGCAATGGCGTAACAACGGCTTTAACGCTGGCACTGTACTTACCCACGCTGTAGTAGAAATCTTCCAGGCCTTTTTCAATATCGGCAAGGGTTGTGCGGTCCAGAGATTCACCGACACGCACACCAGAAGCCTCAAGGTTCTGTTTCAGCATGTCGTCCTTCACGGACTTGTTACCAGAGAAGGTAATACTCGCGATTGTCGGGCGTTCTTTCACCTGAACAACTAACGTTTCGCCATCACGAAGTACCCGGACATCTTCGAAGTTCCCGGTAGCAAACAGTGAACGGATAGTATTACTGATATCCTCGTCAGAGACGGTATCGCCTACGCGAACCGGCATGCTGAGGAGGGCCGCACCGACGGCGACTCGCTGCAGGCCTTCGAAATGAATATCCTTCACTACGAACCCGTCTGCACCGTATACGGTGGCGCTGCTAAACAGCAGCGACGCTATGAGCAACTTTTTCATCGCCATCGTTGTTATGCGTTCTTCCTAACCTATTCTCTCTAAAACCGAGAGAAATCATTGAAAAGTGCAAGCCCCATCAACAGCACCAGCAATATAGAGCCAATGCGGTAACTAAAGTCTTGAACTCGCTCGGAAACCGGCCCACCTTTCAGTTTTTCAATCGCCAAAAAGAGCAGATGCCCCCCGTCGAGGACGGGTAACGGAAACAGGTTGATAATCCCCAGATTGACGCTAATCAGCGCCAGGAACATCAGATAGTAAATCAACCCAGATTCCGCCGACATACCTGCACCTTGAGCTATGGAGATTGGCCCACTGAGGTTATTTAGCTTGATGTCACCGGTTATTAATTTCCCCAGCATATTGACCGTAAGCTTCATGAGTTGCCAGGTTTTATCCGTGGCTTCTGCAACTGCGGCAAACGGCCCATACTGGCGTACTGTTTTATACTCATCAGGCAGCGGGATAACTTTTGGAACCACACCCGCAAACCCTTCAGGCTTCGCATTACCCGGTTTTGTATCCGGTATCAGCGTTAAAGACAAGAGCGCCCCTTGTCTTTCTATTTCTAGCTCCAGTGGGTGACCTGGATTGTCACGCACCTGACTAACAAATTCTGTCCACTGCGTCAGAGCCGCACCGTTGACTTTAACGATCCTGTCCCCGGCTTGCAAACCTGCTTTATTCGCAGCGGAATTTGGCTGCACTTCTTGTAAAACCGTTTCAATTTGCGGACGGCGTGGCCCGATGCCTAGTGAAGTAATCGGATTCTGCTTTTCTGGCTCAAACTGCCAGTGGCGCAAATCCAGAGTTTTTTCACTGCGCAAATTCGAACCCAGCGGGGCCATTGACACCTTGACACTGTCATCGCCAATCTTCGCCATCAACGCGAGCTGAACTGATTCCCAATCAGGCGTTTCGATACCATCTATCGCTTTAAGTTCCATGCCTGGTGCAATTTGTGCTTCTGCTGCTATCGAGTTGGGCGTAATTTCACCAACAACCGGACGAACACCAGGGACACCAATAATAAACACAAGCCAATAGGCAAACACAGCGAAGATAAAGTTAGCAATCGGACCAGCAGCAATAATTGCGGCTCGTTGAGAAACGGTTTTGTTATTGAAGGCCTGGTGACGCAATTCCGGGGCGACTGCCTCGACGCGTTCATCAAGCATTTTGACATAACCGCCCAGAGGGATCAGAGCGATGACAAATTCTGTACCATGGCGGTCAGAACGGCGCCAGAGCGCTTTACCAAAACCAATGGAAAAGCGCTCTACTTTAACGCCACAGCGGCGAGCAACCCAAAAATGGCCGAACTCATGCACGGTAATTAATACACCCAGTGCAACGATAAATGCAGCCAAATTCCAGAGTAAGCTCAGCATATAACCTTCCGTTAAATCGTCCTGAATACCAGCAATAACAGACAGGCAAATACCGGTACTGCTGCTGTAAGGCTATCTATGCGGTCAAGGATACCACCATGACCGGGGATCAAGTGACCGCTATCTTTAATCCCTGCTTCACGCTTAAACATGCTTTCGGTTAAATCACCCAGCACTGATGCCAGAGCGGCGATGACCGAACAAGTCAACAGGATAACTGGCGCCACATCCAGATTTGCCCACATGCCAAACAGCAGAGAGATTATCGCAGAAGTGAACAGACCGCCAAAAAAGCCCTGCCAGGTTTTGCCCGGTGAGACTTTCGGCGCGAGTTTATGTTTACCAAACATTTTGCCAAACATATATGCACCGGAGTCAGCACCCCAGACCAAAACCATCACATATAACAGCCAGATTGAGCCAGTATAATGGTTGATATCATAATGCCAGTTACGCAGTACAATCATGCCCCAGAAGAACGGCACAATCGTTAAAACACCGAATATCAGACGTAGCGTTTTAGAGTTACGCCAGATTGATGCAGAGCCAGGATAGAAAAGCACCAAAAGCAATGCAGCAAACCACCAGGCTAAAGACGCCCAGAGTGATGCTTCAATGAGCGGGATATGGACCGTGCGCTGATATTCGGGTAATGCAAATAGCATCAGAGCCAATAACAACCCACACAAAACAGCAAGCCACACGCGCTGAGAGCGAGCTTTAAAACCTGCTAGTTGTCCCCATTCCCAGGCTGCGAGCATACAAACCACGAGGGTTGTAATGGCAAATCCTACTGGTGGAAGCCAGAATAACGCGGCTATGACCACCGGGATTAAAATAAACGCAGAAAGCAGGCGATACTTCAGCAAAAGTGACCCCCAACAGGCTTACTCACCACCAGGTGCCGTGCCACCAAAACGACGCTCTCGATTTGCAAAAGCATTTAGCGCACCTTCAAAGTCTTGTTCATCGAAATCAGGCCAAAGAACATCAGTGAAATAAAGTTCTGCATAGGCAATCTGCCAAATCAGAAAGTTACTGATACGATGCTCTCCCCCTGTCCTAATTACCAAATCTACGGGAGCCAGTTCATTCATGCAGATTTGCTTGCTCAGCAACTCTTCATCAATCTGCTCAGGACGCAATAAACCTTCCTGAACCTGTTCGGCGAGATGCCGCACTCCCTGAATAATATCCCAACGTCCGCCATAGTTCGCGGCGATATTGAGAGTCAAACCTGTATTGGTACTGGTTAAGGCTTCGGCTTTATTAATACGTTCTTGCAGGCGAGCATTGAACCGGCTGGTGTCGCCGATAATGCGCAGACGGACATTGTGACGATGCAAGCTTTTGACTTCACTATCTAAAGCCCACACAAACAATTCCATCAGCGCGCTCACTTCCTGAGCCGGGCGATTCCAGTTTTCACTACTGAAAGCATAAAGTGTCAGCGCATCAATACCATTATTTGCGGCAAAACTCACAGCCCGGCGAACAGACTTAGCTCCCGCTTTGTGACCGGAAACTCGCATCTTCCCTTGACGTTTTGCCCAACGACCATTGCCATCCATGATAATGGCAACATGACGCGCGCCATGCTCGGATTGTGTTTCGCTTATTTGTTGGTTTGCAGACAACATAACGCGTAATTATTCCCAGATATGGATTAAGCGGTACTCAAAATGATTTCAGCTTTTACATAAAAAAGCCGTGCTATAACACGGCTTACCAATCATTCAGCCAGTTTTTCCTGACTGAAAGATGGCGCAGACTATATCACTGAAGCACAGAGCTAACAAATACAGGTACATCAGCCGAATGAATAATCATCGGGTTGCGATACGTGTCACCAGATTTCGGGCAACCTCGCGCGCTTTTGCATCCACAGCCAGCACTTCTTCTACGCTCTTTGGCTCCGTCAGTTCCACACTATCAAGAACAGCACGGTTTAAGGAAGCAATGTCTGTGAATCGCAATTGCTCTTGCAAGAAAGCCTCAACAACAACTTCATTGGCTGCATTGAGCACGGTTGTCGCGGCCTGTCCTTGCTCAAACGCTTCCATCGCCAGCTTCAAACAAGGATAGCGGTGATAGTCTGGTTCCATAAAGGTGAAAGTCCCAATCTTACAAAAATCGAGCGGTTCCACACCTGACTGCACGCGCTCTGGAAACGCCATGGCGTGTGCAATTGGAGTACGCATATCTGGCGCGCCTAACTGTGCCAGAACGCTTCCATCACGATAGCGCACCATCGAATGGATGACCGACTGCGGATGGATCAGTACTTCCATTTGTTTAGCTGATGCATTGAATAGCCAGCGGGCTTCAATATATTCGAGACCTTTGTTCATCATGGTGGCCGAGTCGACGGAGATCTTACGTCCCATCGACCAGTTCGGATGGCTACAAGCCTGGTCCGGCGTCATTCCCGCAAGCTCGCTCAAAAGCGTCTCACGGAACGGGCCACCTGATCCGGTAAGAATAATCGACGAAACGCCATTACTCTCAAGTTCAGCGTACCCGAGGTTTTGCTGGATTGTTTCCGGTAAACTCTGAAAAATCGCGTTGTGTTCACTGTCGATAGGCAGCAACTGAGCTTTACTGCGTTGCACCGCGTCCATAAACAAACGCCCACACGTCACCAGTGACTCTTTATTTGCCAGTAGGACTTGTTTACCGGCAGCAATCGCAGCAAGCGTAGGTAACAGCCCAGCAGCCCCAACAATCGCGGCCATCACTTGATTCACTTCATCCAGTGCGGCCATTTCGCATGCTGCATGCTGCCCGGACAGAACTTCGGTAGCACTCCCCTGCTCTTTTAGCACACGATGCAAATGGCTAGCAGAAACCTCATCGTCCATCACCGCCCAACGTGGCTTGAACTCCAGGCATTGTTCAGCCATTCGCGTGACATTCTTCCCGGCAACTAATGCCACGACGGAGAATTTTTCAGGGTTATGACGCAAAACGCTAAGGGTACTGGTACCGATAGATCCGGTAGAGCCAAGAATGGTCAGTTGCTTCATGGGGCGCTCTGGAGTTTTAGTATGAATAATCAAATAAAAAACGCCGTAGACAATAATCGTGGCGTGAGCCACGGCTTGTATACGGCGTTTGACCCGTCATATCAACGGATTAGAACTGCATCAACTCAGCTTCTTTCTCAGCCAGAGCCGCGTCTACTTTTTTGATAGCAGCATCAGTCAATTTCTGAACGTCATCCTGGGAACGACGATCGTCATCTTCGCTGATTTCTTTATCTTTCAGCAGCGCTTTAACCTTGTCGTTAGCATCACGGCGAACGTTACGAACCGCAACACGCGCGCCTTCAGCTTCGCCACGTACAATTTTGATCAGATCTTTACGACGTTCTTCAGTCAGTGCAGGCAGTGGAACACGAATGTCAGTGCCGGCAGAGCTTGGGTTCAGACCGAGGTCGGAAGTCATGATCGCTTTCTCAACGGCCTGGCTCAGGGAGCGATCAAACACGTTGATCTTCAGTGTGCGAGAATCTTCAACCGTTACGCTCGCCAGCTGGCGCAGCGGAGTTGGTGTTCCGTAATACTCCACAATGATACCGTCCAGCAGAGATGGAGAGGCGCGGCCGGTGCGGATTTTACTGATTTGAGTTTTGAATGCTTCTACGCATTTTTCCATACGCACTTCGGCATCTTTTCTGATATCACTTATCACGTTACGAATCCTTGAAAACTGGTTTAGGGCAGACCACACTTCACGCTGCGATGCAGACGCTGCGAGCTAAGTATAGCCCTGTTTATTCATGGCGCCCGTTGGGGTTGCCTGCTACTCAATTAATCAGAGTAAGTAAAATCGAATCTTACCCTGATTTAGCATCGACTGAAATTATTCAGTGATCAATGTGCCTTCTTTTTCACCCATCACAACACGGCGAAGCGCACCTGGTTTGTTCATGTTGAAAACACGAATCGGTATTTTGTGATCGCGGGCCAGGGTAAATGCCGCCAAATCCATCACTTTCAGTTCTTTTTCCAGCACTTCGGTATAGGTCAATTGCTCACAAAGCGTGGCGGTAGGATCTTGAACCGGATCCGCAGTAAACACGCCATCTACTTTCGTGGCTTTCAGTACTACGTCCGCTTCAATCTCAATACCACGCAAACACGCAGCAGAGTCAGTAGTAAAGAATGGATTACCGGTACCGGCCGCCAGGATAACGACGCGGTTATTGCGCAGCAGGCTGATAGCTTCTGCCCAGCTGTAGTTATCACACACGCCATTCAATGGAATAGCGGACATCAAGCGGGCGTTCACATAGGCGCGATGAAGCGCATCACGCATTGCCAGGCCGTTCATGACGGTGGCCAACATGCCCATGTGGTCGCCCACAACACGGTTCATACCGGCTTTTGCCAGGCCCGCACCGCGGAATAAGTTGCCACCACCAATCACCACCCCGACCTGAATACCCAATTCAACCAGCTCTTTAATTTCCTGAGCCATACGATCAAGGATGCTTGCATCAATACCGAAGCCTTCGGTACCTTGCAGCGCTTCGCCGCTTAGCTTGAGCAGAATGCGTTTGTAGACAGGTTTTGCATTGGTAGCCATGATTCTTTCCTGGGAACAGTCAACGAATGGGGATGGTTAATTCAGACGACATCATGTCGCATATCAGCAAGTTCTGTATCAGAGCAGACTGATTTTTAAAGCCCGGCTTTTTAAATCCAGAGAAAAAGGAACCGCCAATTGGCGGCTCCCTTAAAAATTAAGACTGCTTGGACATTGCAGCAACTTCTGCTGCGAAGTCAGTCTCAACTTTCTGGATGCCTTCGCCCACTTCAAAGCGGATGAAGCCATTCACGTCGGCATTGTGCTCTTTCAGAATCTGACCAACAGTTTTGCTTGGGTCGATTACGAAAGGCTGACCAGTCAGAGAAACTTCACCGGTGAATTTCTTCATACGGCCTTCAACCATTTTCTCTGCGATTTCTTTTGGCTTGCCAGACTGCATAGCGATGTCCAACTGAACCTGGTATTCTTTCTCTACCACTTCAGCAGACACGTCTTCTGGTTTAACGAATTCTGGCTTGCTTGCAGCGATGTGCATTGCAATTTGCTTAACCAGATCTTCGTCAGCGCCTTTAGCTGCCACCAGAACGCCGATGCGAGCACCGTGCAGGTAGCTACCCAATACGTCGCCTTCAAGTACTGAAACGCGACGGATGTTGATGTTCTCACCGATTTTAGCAACCAGAGCAACACGTTCTTCTTCGAACTGTGCTTTCAGAACTTCAACGTCAGTCACTTTACCAGCAGCAGCTGCGTCCAGTACTTTGTCAGCGAATGCCTGGAAACCAGCATCTTTAGCAACGAAGTCAGTCTGGCAGTTAACTTCCAGAATCACAGCGTAGCCATCAGCAATCTTAGTTTTGATCACGCCGTCAGCAGCAACGTTACCTGCTTTCTTAGCCGCTTTGATCGCACCAGATTTACGCATGTTTTCGATTGCCAGCTCGATGTCGCCATTAGCTTCAGTCAGGGCTTTTTTGCAATCCATCATGCCTGCGCCAGTACGTTCACGCAGTTCTTTTACCAGAGCAGCAGTAATATCAGCCATTCTAAAATCCTCGGTTATCTCGTAGAGAGAGATAAGCCCTGGTTCACCTTAAAGACGAACCCTGGCTCAAAATAAAAAGGGGGCCTGAGACAGGCCCCCTAACCAAACTATTCAATACCTGGTTAATAAGGGCTCAAATAAGAGCGAACCTTATTATTCAGCTTCTACGAAGCTTTCTTCTGCCTGAGAAGCCAGATCCTGAGAACGGCCTTCACGAACGGTAGCAGCTACAGCACCCAGGTACAGGGTTACAGCACGGATTGCATCGTCGTTACCAGGGATAACGAAATCAACGCCATCTGGATCGGAGTTAGTATCAACGATAGAGAATACTGGGATACCCAGGTTGTTCGCTTCTTTGATTGCAATGTGTTCGTGATCGGCGTCGATTACAAACAGAGCATCCGGCAGACCGCCCATATCCTTGATACCACCCAGGCTGTTTTCCAACTTCGCCAGCTCACGGGTACGCATCAGTGCTTCTTTCTTGGTCAGTTTGTCGAAGGTACCGTCTTGAGACTGGATTTCCAGATCTTTCAAACGTTTGATGGACTGACGAACGGTTTTCCAGTTAGTCAGCATGCCGCCCAACCAGCGATGGTTCACGAAGAACTGATCGCAGCTCAGAGCAGCGTCTTTTACTGGTTCGCTTGCTGCGCGCTTAGTACCAACGAAAAGGATTTTGCCTTTACGAGAAGAAATCTTGCTCAGTTCAGCCAAAGCTTCGTTGAACATAGGTACAGTTTTTTCAAGGTTGATGATGTGAACTTTGTTACGAGCGCCGAAGATGAAAGGCTTCATTTTCGGGTTCCAGTAACGGGTTTGGTGACCAAAGTGAACACCAGCCTTGAGCATGTCGCGCATGGAAACAGTTGCCATGATTAAAACCTCTATATAAAAGTATGGGGTTAAGCCTCCACGTATCCCATATTACCGACCCCAAAGGGCACCCCGGAATATGTGTCGATACGTGTGTGTTATTTACACAAAGTGAGAGTGTTGGCTGTATCCGAAAAATCGGAATACAAGTCCGGCGCGCTTTATACCATAAAACACACCAGGACTCCAATAGTTGTTGGTAGATTGTGCGGACATTGATTCTCGATTTGGCACCGATCGTACGCCCTGATAACATTGCCCGACTCACTGCTCAATTATTGTCGATTATCACGACACCTGCGGACAGAATTAATGGCTATTTCAATTAAAACACCTGAAGAAATCGAAAAAATGCGCGTTGCGGGCAGACTTGCCGCTGAAGTGCTGGAAATGATCGAATCCCACGTAAAACCGGGCGTCACCACTGGCGAACTCGACCGTATTTGTAATGATTACATCGTTAACCAACAGCAGGCTGTTTCTGCTTGTCTGGGTTACCACGGCTTCCCTAAATCCGTGTGCATCTCAATTAACGAAGTCGTCTGTCACGGTATTCCTGATGACGCTAAAGTGCTGAAAGATGGTGATATCGTCAACATCGACGTTACCGTGATTAAAGACGAATACCATGGTGACACGTCAAAAATGTTCATCGTGGGCAAGCCGACAATCCTCGGTGAGCGTCTGTGCCGTGTGACCCAGGAAAGCCTGTATTTGTCGCTGCGCATGGTTAAACCAGGCATCCGTCTGCGTACCCTCGGCGCGGCTATCCAGAAGTTCGTTGAAGCAGAAGGTTTTTCCGTGGTTCGCGAGTATTGCGGACACGGCATTGGCCGTGTATTCCACGAAGAACCGCAAGTTCTGCATTATGACGCTGATGACGGCGGCGTGGTGCTGCAACCGGGTATGACGTTCACCATTGAGCCAATGGTGAACGCCGGTGATTACCGCATTCGCACCATGAAAGACGGTTGGACGGTGAAAACCAAAGATCGCAGCTTGTCTGCACAATACGAGCATACTATTGTGGTGACAGATAACGGCTGCGAAATTCTCACATTGCGTAAAGATGACACCATCCCGAATGTGATTTCGCATAACGAGTGATTCGCCTGGCGCAAGTCAGCAATCGAAGCCGGCATATTGCCGGCTTTTTTTATGGATGGCGACATGACACAGAGTTTACCCGAGCAGTACGCGACCACGGTGCTTCCTGAGATTTCCGGGCAACCTGACTACCCCGTCAACTGGTCTGATTCGGATCTTAACTGTGCCCAGATAAAAGCCCGTATCGACCTGTTCCAGCAATGGCTTGGAACAGCATTTGATGACGGTATTTCCGCCGAAAAGCTGATAGACGCGCGCACTGAATTTATCGACCAGCTCCTGCAACGTTTATGGCTCAGCTATGGCTTTGGAGATGTCGCCGAAACCGCACTGGTTGCTGTCGGGGGCTACGGGCGCGGCGAATTGCATCCCTTGTCTGATATTGATTTGCTGATTCTGAGCCGTAAGCGCTTAACCGAAATCCAGGCACAGAAAATTGGCGAGCTGCTCACATTATTGTGGGACGTAAAGCTGGAAGTAGGCCACAGCGTACGCACACTGGAAGAGTGTTTACTCGAAGGCCTGTCAGATTTAACCGTCGCGACCAACCTGATTGAATCGCGCTTATTAATTGGCGATGTCGCCCTCTTCCTCGAACTGCAAAAGCACATTTTTAGCGACGGTTTCTGGCCATCAGCCAAATTCTTTGCCGCCAAAATTGATGAGCAAAACGAGCGCCATCAACGCTATCACGGCACCAGCTACAACCTCGAGCCGGACATAAAAAGCAGCCCGGGCGGTTTACGCGACATCCACACGCTGCAATGGGTTGCACGTCGCCACTTTGGCGCCACGTCGATGAGTGAAATGGTCGGCTTTGGTTTTTTAACCGAGGCTGAACGCAACGAACTGGACGAATGCCAGCATCTGTTATGGCGCATCCGTTTTGCTCTGCACCTTGAAGTAAACCGTTACGATAATCGTCTGTTGTTTGACCGACAGCTCAGCGTAGCACAGCGCCTGAATTACAGCGGAGAAGGCAATCAGCCAGTGGAACACATGATGAAAGATTTTTATCGTGTGACCCGCCGCGTCGGCGAACTTAACCAGATGCTGCTACAGCTATTTGACGAAGCGATTCTTGCGCTCGACGCCAGCGAAAAACCCCGTCCACTCGACGATGATTTCCAGCTGCGCGGCACCTTGATTGACCTGCGCGACGAAACGCTGTTTATGCGCGAACCCCAGGCAATTCTGCGCATGTTTTACATGATGGTGCGTAACCGCGACATCAGCGGAATTTACTCGACCACATTGCGCCATCTGCGTCACGCGCGTCGCCATCTTGTACAGCCGCTCTGTTACATTCCGGAAGCGCGCGATCTGTTCCTCACGATATTGCGCCACCCCGGTGCCGTGAGCCGCGCTTTACTGCCAATGCACCGCCACAGCGTGTTGTGGGCATATATGCCGCAGTGGTCGCATATTGTCGGCCAGATGCAGTTCGATCTCTTCCACGCCTATACCGTTGATGAACACACCATTCGCGTGCTGCAAAAACTGGAAAGCTTCGCGAAAGAAGAAACTCGTCCGAAGCATCCATTATGTGTCGATCTCTGGCCGCGTCTATCGCATCCGGAGCTGATCCTGATCGCCGCACTGTTCCACGACATCGCCAAAGGACGTGGTGGCGATCACTCGGTGCTCGGTGCACAGGACGTTTTAAAATTTGCCGAGCTTCACGGGCTGAATTCTCGCGAAACGCAGCTCGTCGCCTGGCTGGTACGCCAGCACTTACTGATGTCAGTCACGGCACAGCGTCGTGACATTCAGGATCCAGAAGTCATTAAACAGTTTGCCGAAGAAGTGCAAACGGAAAACCGCCTGCGTTATCTGGTTTGCCTGACGGTTGCCGATATCTGCGCCACCAACGAAACCCTGTGGAATAGCTGGAAACAGAGCCTGTTGCGTGAGCTGTACTTCGCCACTGAAAAACAGCTGCGACGCGGAATGCAAAACAGCCCGGATATGCGCGAACGTGTGCGCCACCACCAGCTACAAGCGCTGGCGTTGCTGCGTATGGATAACATCAATGAAGAAGCGCTGCATAATATCTGGCGCCGCTGCCGGGCAAACTATTTTGTCCGCCACACGCCAAATCAAATCGCCTGGCATGCGCGTCATTTGCTAAAACACGATCTCAGCAAGCCGATGATTTTGCTTAGTCCGCAGGCCACGCGCGGCGGTACTGAAATCTTTATCTGGAGCCCGGACCGCCCTCACCTGTTCGCGGCAGTTTGTGCTGAACTCGACAGGCGCAACCTCAGTGTTCACGACGCGCAAATCTTTACCACGCGTGACGGCATGGCAATGGACACCTTTATCGTACTCGAGCCGGACGGTAGCCCGCTTTCCGCCGACCGGCACGATCTCATCCGCCATAGTATCGAACAAGCCATAACGCAGGTGAGCTGGCAGACGCCTCAACCGCGCCGCCAGTCAGCCAAACTTCGCCATTTTACTGTCGATACCGAAGTGAATTTCCTGCCCACTCACACTGACAGGCGCACATTCCTTGAGCTGATTGCACTAGATCAGCCTGGCTTACTGGCGCGAGTCGGGGAAGTGTTCGCTGACCTTGGGATCTCGCTTTATGGCGCAAGAATTACGACAATTGGTGAGCGAGTAGAAGATTTATTTATAATAGCCACCGCCGACCGGCGTGCTCTTAATGATGAGTTGCAACAGGAAGTACAGCAACGGTTGACAGCGGCCCTTAATCCAAACGATAAATAACAGTCTGTTAATTTCGTCACAATCAGGAAAACTTTAACAATGCAGCAGCTACAAAATGTAATTGAAACCGCTTTCGAGCGCCGCGCCGAAATCACTCCGGCAAATGCTGATACCGTTACTCGTGAAGCGGTAAACCAGGTCATCTCCCTGCTCGACAGCGGTGCGCTGCGCGTTGCCGAAAAAATTGATGGCCAGTGGGTGACTCACCAGTGGCTGAAAAAAGCTGTTTTGCTCTCTTTCCGTATCAATGACAACCAGGTTATTGATGGCGCTGAAAGCCGCTACTTCGACAAAGTACCGATGAAATTCGCTAACTACGACGAAGCACGTTTCCAGAAAGAAGGCTTCCGCGTGGTACCACCTGCGGCAGTACGCCAGGGTGCATACATCGCACGTAACACCGTGCTGATGCCTTCTTACGTCAACATCGGCGCATACGTTGATGAAGGCTCTATGGTTGATACCTGGGCAACAGTCGGCTCTTGCGCGCAGATTGGTAAAAACGTTCACCTGTCTGGCGGCGTCGGTATAGGTGGTGTTCTGGAGCCATTACAGGCAAACCCAACTATCATCGAAGATAACTGCTTCATCGGCGCACGTTCCGAAGTGGTTGAAGGCGTTATCGTTGAAGAAGGTTCCGTGATTTCCATGGGCGTATACATCGGCCAAAGCACGCGTATTTATGACCGTGAAACCGGTGAAGTCCATTACGGCCGTGTACCAGCAGGCTCGGTTGTCGTTTCCGGGAACCTGCCGTCTAAAGATGGTAAATACAGCCTGTACTGCGCTGTTATTGTGAAAAAAGTCGACGCGAAAACGCGCGGCAAAGTTGGAATCAACGAGCTGCTTCGCACTATCGATTAATAAAATGTGTAAAAGGCGGTTCACCCCGCCTTTTTAGCATTTCGGGCTAGCGGGAAAGGATTTTTCCGTTAATTATCTATAGGTTAATGGTATCGAAAAAGGTAACACTATGTACGATAACTTGAAAAGTCTGGGTATTACCAATCCTGATGAAATCGATCGTTATAGCCTCCGGCAGGAAGCCAACAACGATATCCTGAAAATCTATTTCCAGAAGGATAAAGGCGAGTTTTTCGCTAAAAGCGTGAAGTTTAAATACCCACGCCAGCGCAAAACTGTCGTTGCCGATGGCGTCGGCCAGGGTTACAAAGAAGTGCAGGAAATCAGCCCAAATCTGCGCTATGTAATTGATGAACTGGATCAACTGTGTCAGCGCGATCGCACTGAAGTCGATCTGAAACGCAAAATCCTCGACGATCTTCGCCATCTGGAATCTGTGGTTGCTCATAAGATCAGTGAAATTGAATCCGATCTTGATAAGCTAACCCGCGGTAAATAATGCCAAAGGGCCGGAATCTCCGGCCCTTTTCTTATCTCTGCTCATCTAACTGCAACGCAACATACAATAGCAATCTGTCGTCAAAATTCCCTAAATCTAACCCTGTTAATTCTGAAATTCGATTCAGGCGGTACTCCAGCGTATTGCGATGAATAAACAACGCCTTAGACGTTGCCAACGGTTGCACATTATGGCGAAACCATGCGCTAAGGGTGCGACGCAATAAGCCATTGTTATCCATTGATTTTAAACGAGCAAGCGGACGTGCCAGCTCGTTCGCCTGCCAGCCGCCGCGCAAACTATCCAGCAACACCGGCAACATCAAATCCTGGTAAAAATAACCCCGACTTTCCGGCATACGCTGTTTGCCGACCATCATGGTGGTACGAGCGGTGCGATACGAGCGCGCAATACTGCCAGGCCCGGTGAAATAGTTGCCGAGTGCGACACGAAAACGTAATTGACCATTCTCTTTCATGCGCAGAATAAGCTGCTCTACGCGTTTACGATGATCTTCTGCATCCCAACGGCCAAACTGGTTGAGCGCGGGTTTCAGGACCACCATTTCCGTTAACGAAATAATCGCTATCAGATTATTGCGCTCCGGAGTTGTCAGCGCAGTTTGCAGCTGTTGCAGCTCTTCCATGGCGCTGTCTACGCCAAGCTGGCCGCTATCGACTTCCACCACCGCTACGACTCGCGGCTGGTTAAGATCAATCCCCAAACGCTGCGCCCACTCACTCAATGCAGGCGTTTGTTCTTCCGCCTGAATCAAGTTCATTACCAGTTCTTCGCGCAGGCGTGTGTCCTGTGCGAGTAAATGCATCAGGCGTGATTGCTCAAGCATCATCTCAGCCGTCATACACACCAGCTCGCCGTATTTACGCAGCGATCCCGGCTCGCCGGTCAAACCAATAACGCCGACAATTTCCCCTTCAATGCGCAACGGCAGGTTAATCCCCTGGCGCACGCCGTGAAGATGACGCGCTACCGCATCATCAATATCTACAACACGTCCCTGAGAGAGCACCAGCAGCGCACCTTCGTGCAATTCACCAATACGTTCTTTATCGCCGCTACCAATAATCCGCCCACGTGCATCCATCACGTTGATGTTGGTATCAATGATGGTCATGGTACGCGCCACAATGTCCTGCGCCATTTTGGTATCAAGATGCCAGCCAGCCATGCTTCCTCCTGAATCGTGCTAATGGCCTAGCATAGGCGAGATGAATCCCCTCAGCATTGTGCGAATGCACAAAGCGCGGATGAAGTGTATGGAGTTGTGGAAAGGCTCACAAAAAAGGGCCGCAATAGCGGCCCTGATAGTGTTGAGATGAACTCGGTAACGATTACTGCATCAGAAGGTAGATGGTGGTATCACCACGCTGAATGTTCAGCGCCATTACTGATGGTTTAGTATCGAGAATTTTGCGCAGTTCAGCGATGTTATTCACCTGCTGTTGGTTCACACCGATGATAATGTCACCTTTTTTCAGGCCAATTCGCGCCGCTGGCGTATTCCCTTTTACGTTATTGACGATAACGCCCTTCTCACCTTTACCGCTGCGGTTGCTCATTTCAGCCCCTTCGATACCGGTAAAGATGGTTGCAGAATCAACCTGAGTCTGGCTGCTCTGTTGCAGTTCCAGGTTTACTGAAACCGGTTTGCCATCACGCAGCAGGCCGAGAGTCAATTTGCTACCCACCGGCATAGAACCGACTTCTGCACGCAATGCTGCGAAGCTGCTGATCGCTTTACCGTTCATCGAAACCACCACATCACCGGCTTTGACACCCGCTTTTGCTGCAGAAGAGTTCGGCATCACCTGGCTTACGAATGCGCCGCGTTGTGCATCGACTTTCATCGCTTTCGCCAGCTCAGAGTTCAGCTCAGTACCCATGATGCCCAGCTCGCCACGTTTAACCTGGCCGAACTCCACCATTTGTGCGGTGAGGTTTTTCACCATGTTGCTCGGGATGGCAAAGCCGATACCAATGTTGCCGCCGTCTGGTGCCAGAATCGCGGTGTTAATACCGATCAGTTCACCGTTGAGGTTAACCAGTGCGCCACCGGAGTTACCCCGGTTGATCGCCGCATCAGTCTGGATAAAGTTTTCATAGTTTTCGATGTTCAGGCCGCTACGACCCAACGCCGAAACAATACCGGAAGTCACGGTTTCACCCAGGCCATACGGGTTGCCGATTGCCACGGTGTAATCACCAACGCGCAGCGCGTCAGAGTCCGCCATTTTAATCGCAGTCAGATTTTTAGGATCCTGGAGCTGCAACAAAGCGATATCAGAGCGCGGATCTTTACCCACGACTTTCGCATCAAATTTACGGCCATCGCTCAGGGAAACCTGAATTTTTGTTGCGTTATCAACAACGTGGTTGTTTGTCACCACGTAGCCTTTCGCTGCGTCAATAATTACGCCAGAACCAAGAGCGGCAAACTTCTGTTGTTGACCGCCGCCCTGAGAGCCATCATCAGCCCCGCCGCCGCCCTGGCAGAATGGAGAACTCTGGAACGGAGAGCCTTCCTGACAGAATGGCGAATTATCACCAAAGAATTGCTGGAAGTTACGCCCCATACGCGGCGTATTTACGGTGGTGCTACCTTCAACGTTAATGCTCACCACGGAAGGCATCACTTTTTCCAGCATCGGTGCAAGGCTTGGAAGCGGCTGTGCAGCGGTAGCAGAAGACGCTGTTTCAGCCGCAATTGCAGATACAGGACCCAGCGCCAAACCCAGGCTAAGAGCCAGCGCGCTCATTGCTAAAGTTGTTTTTTTCATCGATTTAAGTCTCAAGTTAATAAGTCACGCAAAATTGCTGTGTAGGCCCATATAGAGTGACAATTGAGGCGCTAAGTTCCGCCGATAAGTCACTGGAAAAAGTAAAAATTTATTGTCCGTCTTTACAAAACTCAACGAGTCACTTATTCCACAGCCATCAGGCGTCGATACTCATCCCATGCGAATAAGTCCGTCATTCCACTGATATAATCCTGAATCAGGCGGCAGCGGTAGTAATATTCCCACACACCATAATCACTGGCTGACTTATCCAAATCATTGACAGCTTCAATGTACGCAAGCCGGTGTTTTGTCGATAATTTATGGAATAGACGTGTCTCAATTGGCAGACGACGTAAACTTTCTTTCTCCACCAGTTCAGCAAAATCCTCATTTGATATATGGAGTAAGGGACTGTAAATATCAAGTAAGCCACTGATTACACGATACCCCTGCAGTTCGAGCTGTTCGACCTCCGGATGACTAAATACGTGCTTAAACGCCACTTGCTTATAAAGCTCCAGCA
This sequence comes from Buttiauxella sp. BIGb0471, assembly GCF_024807715.1. Classification (NCBI taxonomy): domain Bacteria; kingdom Pseudomonadati; phylum Pseudomonadota; class Gammaproteobacteria; order Enterobacterales; family Enterobacteriaceae; genus Buttiauxella; species Buttiauxella sp. BIGb0471. The sequence continues at coordinate 190,949 of NZ_JANUEU010000007.1, read as the reverse complement.
AACGCGCAAAAGGGCTGTCGTCTTCAAGCAACGCGTGATTGAACTCGCCGCTATACATCTCAGCAATATTGTCGATGAAACGCTGGGCAGCGTAGGGAACTAATTGGTTTAGCGTGTTGACGCGCAAATACATAAAGAACTGATCTTCTGTACTGCGGCGCATCTGATTAGTACGGGATTTTTCCCAGGCTTCATTCACCACTTGCGCAAAAAGATCGCCGTCACAATGCTCGCCCCAGGCGTCGCATAAGTGCTGATAAAGCTGCTCAACGCTGAATATACTTTTCTCGACAGCGTCTTCCAGATCCGCCACGCAGTAAGAAATATCGTCCGCCGCTTCCATAATCCAGGTCAGCGGAAAACGGCTGTGCTCGCCAAGTTGCAGTTCTGAACGCAAGCGCGCGATATACGACGCTTCAGAAAGATAGTAACCGGGCTTTTTCATCAGATAAGCGTGGCTTTCAGGCGGCTCGCCAACAAACCAGGCAGGACGGGTATACTTGAGAATGCAGCCCACTTGCGCCCAGGTCAGATTCATCCGCAACAGACTGTGTACCAGACGAATGCCCTGCGCGTTGCCCTCAAACTGGCAAAGATCCTGGCGCACTTTACGGCGCAAACCGTTTAACTGATCTTCTCCTTCATGCAGACACAGCGCTGCTACCCTGCAGCGATCGTCACTGCGTGGCTGGCTTCCTGCATCCCCTGGAAACAAACGCTGGCGAAACCAGTCATTTATAGCTGATTCCCCAAAGTGGCCGAACGGCGGGTTGCCGATGTCATGCATCAGACACGCCATTTCAACGATACTTTCAAATGGACCGGTGAGTTCATGCAAGCCATAGCGTTCGAGGTCTTGCTGCTCTTTCAGGCGGCTCAACACTTCTTTGGCGATATAACGCCCCACCTGCTGCACTTCCATGGAATGCGTTAAACGCGTGCGGACAGAGGCATTTCGCTCCAACGGGAAGACCTGAGTTTTCTGCTGTAACCGGCGGATCGCCGGGGAATTGACGATCCGCCCACGATCGCTTTCAAAAATGCGCAGGATCTCATGTTCATTCTTTTGCCCTTCGGGCGAACGGAAACGGCGGTGCCAATTAATTTTCTTACGGAAATCTATTTCACTCATGCCTTCTCCTTCGCCCAGATTAAGAGCGGATTAATCCTTAATGCCTGCCATGATAGACTATGCATCTGATTTAACACTTTAGCGAGTATCACTATGAAAGCAGGCATTATTGGTGCAATGGAAGAAGAAGTTACGCTGCTGCGTGACAAAATTGAAAACCGTCAAACTCTGACCCTGGCCGGAAGCGAAATTTACACCGGCACGCTCAATGGCGTTGAAGTGGCGTTGTTGAAATCTGGCATCGGTAAAGTGGCTGCGGCAATGGGCGCAACGCTTTTGCTGGAACACTGCAAGCCTGATTTTATTATCAACACCGGTTCTGCGGGTGGCCTCGCGCCGACGCTGACAGTGGGTGATATCGTGGTTTCTGATGAAGTGCGTTATCACGATGCGGACGTCACCGCTTTTGGCTATGAATTTGGCCAACTGCCAGGCTGCCCGGCAGGCTTTGCTGCTGATGCAAAACTGATTGCTGCTGCTGAAGAGTGCATTGCCGAACTGAACCTGAATGCGGTACGCGGCCTGGTTGTCAGTGGTGATGCGTTCATTAACGGTTCTGTGGCCCTGGCAAAAATCCGCCATAACTTCCCACAAGCTGTTGCTGTAGAAATGGAAGCAACTGCGGTTGCACATGTTTGCCATAACTTCGGCACGCCGTTTGTGGTGGTTCGCGCTATTTCTGATGTGGCTGACCAACAATCTCACCTGAGCTTTGAAGAGTTCCTGGCGGTTGCGGCGAAACAGTCCACGCTGATGGTTGAAAACATGGTGCAGAAACTGGCCCGTGGTTAATAAGAAACTTTTAGTTAATAAGAAACTCTGGCGCGGGTTCACCGCGCTACTGTTTTGCATCCCGGCGCTGCTCATTGCCGCGCCGCGGGTGATTTCACTGTCACCGAGCAACACCGAACTGGCATTCGCCGCTGGGATCACGCCGGTCGCCGTCAGTGCATGGTCGAATTATCCAGAAGCCGCCAAAAAGATTGAGCAAGTCTCAAACTGGCAAGGGATGAACCTTGAGCGCATCGTGGCGCTGAAACCCGATGTGGTGCTGGCATGGCGTGGTGGGAATGCAGAACGACAAGTCAATCAGATGCAGGCGCTGGGGATAAAAGTTGTCTGGCTTGACCCGACGACGGTTGAAGGTGTAGTTGCAGCCCTGCGTCAACTGAGCCAGTACAGCCCAACTCCGCAAACCGCCCAAAACGCAGCCGATCAGCTGGCGAAAGCATTTGCAGATTTGAAAGCGAAATACGCCCATCGCGCACCGAAAAAAGTGTTTTTGCAATTCGGCCAGCAACCGCTGTTTACCTCAGGACGCGGTTCGATTCAGAACGAAATTCTGGAAGTGTGTGGCGGGCAAAATATCTTCGCAGACAGCCGCGTTCCCTGGCCGCAAGTCAGCCGTGAACAGGTGCTCAGTCGCCGTCCCCAGGCTATTATTATCACCGGCGATGACACCCAAATTCCTCCCGTTGAACAATTTTGGAATACCCAGCTAAAAATTCCGGTTATTGCAGTGAATGATGACTGGTTTAGTCGCTCAGGCCCACGTATTATCCTCGCCGCAAAACAGCTCTGTGAGGAGCTGGCAGAAAAATAACCTTTTTTATGAGGATAACACCCACATGCTCGTCTATTGGCTGGACATCATTGGCACAGCCGTCTTTGCAATATCCGGCGTGCTGCTGGCAGGAAAACTTCGAATGGACCCGTTCGGCGTGCTGGTGCTGGGCGTGGTGACCGCCGTGGGCGGCGGAACCATTCGCGATATGGCACTGGATAATGGCCCGGTATTTTGGGTTAAAGATCCCACTGACTTAGTGGTGGCGATGGTCACTTGTCTGCTGACCATTGTGTTGGTGCGCCAGCCGCGTCGTCTGCCGAAATGGATTTTGCCCGTATTGGATGCCGTCGGTCTTGCGGTGTTTGTCGGGATTGGGGTGAACAAGGCATTTCTGGCAGGTGCCAGCCCGCTGATTGCCATCTGCATGGGCGTGCTGACCGGCGTTGGCGGCGGGATTATTCGTGATGTTTTAGCCCGTGAAATCCCGATGATTTTGCGTACGGAAATCTACGCCACGGCCTGCATTGCCGGTGGTATTGTCCACGCCACCGCGTATTACACCTTCCACGTGCCGCTTGAACAAGCGAGTATGATTGGCATGGTCGTCACGCTGGCGATACGTCTGGCCGCGATTCGCTGGCATCTTAAACTGCCAACATTTGCGCTCGATGACAGGCAATAGAGAATAAAAAAGCCGGATGACGCTTTCGCTTATCCGGCCTACAAATCTTTTTACTATTTAAACCAAATAATTCGAGCTGCAGGAAGGCGACAAAGCCGTAAATCCCCAGGAGCATAGGTAACTATGTGACTGGGGTGAACGGGTGCAGTCAACGCACCTGCAGCTTGAAGTATGAAGGTTTAAACGCTGAAGGAAGAACCACACCCACAGGTGCTTTTCGCATTCGGGTTAGTCACCACAAAGCGCGAACCTTCCAGACCTTCGGTGTAATCCACCGCGCCGCCAACCAGATATTGCAGGCTCATCGGGTCAACAACCAGAGCAACACCTTGCTTCTCGATAGTCATATCGCCGTCGTTTATCTGATCGTCAAAGGTAAAACCATACTGGAAGCCGCTGCAACCACCACCGGTGATGTAAACGCGCAGTTTCAGATTCGGGTTCTCTTCATCCGCGATCAGGTGTTTTACTTTATTGGCTGCTGCTTCGGTAAACTGCAACGGCAGCACTGCTACGTCATCACTCATCATTTGCTCCCAACGAAATAAGAAGTCGGGTAAAGTTTAACCCGATCTTTAGGGCCATTATCTAATACCCGAGTAAATCGTTCAAGTATTCTCCCCGGCTGGGGTTTGCTGCTCTTTCGCCCGCTGTTCGGCTTCTTGTTTTGCCAGCGTGCGCTCAAGAATCGAGGAGTATAGCGGTTTCCCACCGAGAAATTGTGCCAATAGTGTCGCGCCAAGGCAGGTAATAATCATTGGCAGAATGAGCTGATAATTGTCTGTCATTTCCAGAACCAGCACAATTCCTGTCAGCGGCGCACGTACCGATGCCGCAAATAACGCGCCCATTCCGGCAATCGCAAATGTCCCAACTTCAAGGTGATACGCCGGGAACCAGGCGACACTAGCGGCTCCGAAAGCCGTTCCCAGCAACGTCCCCAATGCCAACATGGGGGCGAAGATCCCGCCCGGTGCACCGGATGCGAAACACAATAAGGTGGTAATCACGCGGGCAATAAAAATAAATAGCAGCATGCCGATAGTGTAGTTACCCGCCGCCGCGATAGGTATCAGGTTGAATCCACCGCCAGCAGCAGCCGGCTGAATCAGCCCTAAAACGCCACAAATTCCACCTAACAGGCCGCCGATAATCACCCATTTTTTAAGATTGCCGCCGTGGAAACGCTGAAACATATCCTGAGTACGGAACACCATTGCGTTAAAGAACACGCCAACGATGCCAAAGACCATTCCCAACACCAGATACAGCCATAATGTGTTAACCGGTGCACTAGCCAGTTTCCCGACTTCAATGACGGCACTTTCACCGTTGAAAATACGGAACACCACGCTCGACATAATCACGCCGATAAACACGGCTTTTATCGAAATCAGGTTGTAACGGAACTGCGGGCGCATCTCTTCGATGATGAACAAAATACCCGCCAGCGGTGCGTTAAACGCGGCCGATAAACCCGCTGCGGCCCCCGTCGCCAACAGTGAATGGCGCGCTTCGGCACCGCGCAGCCGGAAAATATCCAGCACCATGCGGCCGATATTGCCCCCCAACTGCACCGTTGGGCCTTCGCGACCCAGCACCATGCCCGCGCCCAGCGTTCCCATACCGCCGATGAATTTCACCGGGATAACGCGCCACCAGCGCACCGGGCGTAACTCCTCGAGCGCACCTTCAATTTCAGGGATACCTGAGCCGCCCGCTTCAGGTGCATAACGGCGCACCAGATAATAACCGAGCATCGCCAAAAGCATTGAACTGATGAATGCCAGCGGCCAGACAATCAGGCTGTAATCCGCCACATGCGCCAGCATCGCAAGGCGATTCTGTTGTACCCAGGTCACTGATTTTTCAAAAGCGACCCCAACTAAACCGGCTAACGTCCCTACTATCGCGGCCATGAAGAGAATAGCGACAGGCGTTTTATCCTGCCTCATAAGGCGACGCACCATGTCGCCCCTGCGTAAGCGCACAACTTGCTGTGCTTCGAAAGAGGGGTGGGAGTGATTCATTAGGCTAATCATTTATTGGTAATACAAATCGAGGGGGCATTCTACTCTCTCGACGCGTTTGGGCAAAACTTTCATAACTTCGAGAGTTTCCCTTAGAATAGCGTGTTGCCACTATTTCCACGAATCAGGAGCCGATTCATGAGTAAGTCTGAAAACCTGTACGCTGCCGCACGCAAAGTCATCCCTGGCGGGGTGAACTCACCGGTTCGTGCCTTTACCGGAGTCGGCGGTGTACCGCTGTTTATCGAACGCGCTGACGGGGCTTACCTGTTTGATGCTGACGGCAAAGCCTATATCGATTATGTCGGTTCATGGGGACCAATGGTTCTGGGTCATAACCATCCGGCTATCCGTAATGCGGTGATTGAAGCGGTGGAACGCGGCCTGAGCTTTGGCGCGCCAACCGAGATGGAAGTGAAAATGGCAGAACTGGTGACTGAACTGGTTCCAACCATGGATATGGTTCGCATGGTGAACTCCGGTACTGAAGCCACCATGAGCGCGATTCGTCTGGCTCGCGGTTTCACCGGGCGCGATAAAATCATCAAATTTGAAGGCTGCTATCACGGCCACGCTGACTGCCTGCTGGTAAAAGCGGGTTCTGGTGCACTCACCCTCGGCCAGCCAAATTCACCGGGCGTTCCGGCTGATTTTGCCAAACACACCCTCACCTGCACCTATAACGATCTCGCCAGCGTGCGTGCGGCATTCGAGCAGTATCCGCAGGATATCGCTTGTATCATCGTTGAGCCGGTTGCGGGCAACATGAACTGCATTCCACCAAATGCCGATTTCCTGCCGGGCTTACGCGCCCTGTGTGATGAGTTTGGCGCCCTGTTTATCATCGACGAAGTGATGACTGGCTTCCGTGTTGCCCTGGCGGGCGCGCAGTCTTACTACGACGTGGAGCCTGATTTAACGTGCCTGGGTAAAATCATCGGTGGCGGTATGCCAGTCGGTGCATTCGGTGGCCGCCGTGAAATCATGGACGCTCTGGCACCAACCGGCCCCGTTTATCAGGCGGGTACGCTTTCTGGTAATCCAATCGCAATGGCCGCAGGTTACGCATGCCTGACAGAAGTCTCTCAACCAGGTATTCACCAGACGTTGACTGAGCTGACTGAAATGCTGGCGCATGGGCTGTTGAAAGCCGCGAAAGAAGAAAACATTTCGTTGGTCGTCAATAACGTCGGCGGCATGTTCGGCTTGTTCTTCACCGATGCAGAGTCTGTGACGAGCTATAAGGATGTGATGGCGTGTGACGTTGAGCGCTTTAAGAAGTTCTTCCATTTGATGCTGGAAGAAGGCGTTTACCTGGCACCGTCTGCATTTGAAGCAGGCTTTATGTCAGTTGCGCATTCGAAAGAAGATATTCAGAAGACGATTGACGCTGCGCGTCGGGTGTTTGCGAAGCTGTAATCTTTTGCCCCTCACCCCGACCCTCTCCCTCAGGGAGAGGGTGAACACAAATCACCGTGTCTGTTTACGCAGCAAATAAACAAAATACGGCGCACCGATAAACGTCGCCAACAACCCGGCTGGAACCTGATCCGGGAACAAAATCATTCTCCCACACCAGTCCGCCGCGACCATCAGCATCCCACCGAATAACGCCGACATAATCAGTTGCGGCATTGCACGCCGGAAACCTAACATCCGGGCGATATGCGGAGCCATTAAGCCGACAAAACTCAACGGGCCAACGGTCATCGTTGCGGCTGCGGTCAACGTTGCAGCCAGCAAAAGCAGCGCAAAGCGTGATGGCGTCAGCGCCATACCAATTGCCCGAGCGGTCGCGCCACCTAATGGCAGAATCATCAACCAACGGCGGCAAAGCGGTGTCAGCGCGAATAAGATAACCATCAGGATCAGCGTTCTGACAGCCTGGTCGCCGGTCACGTTGTACGTTGAACCGGAAATCCAGGTGAGTATTCCCGCCATACGCGGATCGCCGCTTGCCATCAACAGCATCAGCAACATGGTAAACGCGGTACTCAGCGCCATCCCGGCCAGCAACATGCGCTGCGGGGAAAAACCGCCACGGCTGGCAGTGACCATAATCACCAGAAGCGTCACCGCAGCACCCAGACTGCCCGCCGGGAATAACCAGCCAAAGGCATTTCCAGGCACAATAAACAGCATCACCACCACGCCAAATGCCGCACCAGAACTGATGCCCAGGACTTCCGGACTTGCCATCGCGTTGCCGGTTAAACGCTGAATCACGCTCCCGGCGACGGCCAACATCATGCCCGCAGTGAGAGCAGCCAGCACGCGCGGCCAGCGCCACTGCAACAGGTCGTGGAATAACGAACCACTCACCCAATTCCAACCCTGTACGTCGCGCCCCATCGTCAATGCGGTGACGATAACCAACGCTAACACGCCGCTGCCAATCAACCCCCACCAGAGCAGATGCTGACGTTCAACCGGAACGTTATCGCCCTGGTTCATGGCAGGCGTACCCACCGTTCGCAGACGCGGCAGAAGCCAGAGCAGCAACGGCGCACCAATCAAAGCCGTCACAGTGCCGGTAGAAATTTCACGCCATGCGCTGGTGAGCCAGATAACGGATTGATCCGACAGCCAGAGAATTAATGCCCCGATAAGCGGCGCGAGGAATAGCCGAGCCACCAGGCGACGCGCCCCCAGCATTTTCGCCAGAAGCGGTGCAAACAAACCGATAAAACCGATAATCCCCACCGCATTGACCAGCATTGCGCTAATGGCAATCGCCAGCACCAGCGTCGCGAGGCGCACCATGGAAAGCGCCAGGCCAAGATTACGCGCCACGCCATCGTCGAGGCCCATCAGCGTTAGCGGGCGCAACAGCAACAGCGTTAATAACAATCCGCCAACCAGACGCGGCCACAGGCCATTCACGATATCCCAGTCCTGCTGGTTCAACGAACCGGTGCTCCACAGGAACATGTTCTGCAACTGGTCGTGGTGGAAAATCGCGAGTAATTGATTCACCGCGCCGCAATACAGGCTCAGTACCAAACCGGCGAGGATGAGCGTCACAGGTGATAAACGTTTACCCCAGGCGACACCGAATACCAGTAAACCGACGACGCCCGCCCCAACTAAGGCCGCAAATTGTTGCGTCGCGAAGCCACCGGGCAGCGCCCACAGCGTCGCGACAGTAACGCCAAGCTGCGCACCACTCGCCACGCCAAGCGTGGTGGGTTCAGCAAGCGGGTTTCGCAGCACTTGTTGGAATAGCACGCCCACCAATCCCAACCCTGCCCCGACCAATAAGGAAATGGCCAGACGAGGCAACAAGCTGTAGTGGAATAACATCTGATCGATGTCATCGATATTTGGCTGCCACCAGGCGGATACCCACAGGGCAGATGGAAGCTGAGCCTTGAGATTGTGCAGCGTCAACGCGCAGGCCATCACAAACAGCAGCAATAACAAGATCGCCGGGAACAAAGCATGACGATGCTTCACGCCTGGCTCCCTATGGCTTTCGCCAGCGTGTTCGTGAAGCTCATGGCCGAAAGCGTCGCGCCATAAAGCCAGACCGGAGGGACTCGTTGGAAACGATTCTGGCGCACGAAAGGCATCGCATTCCACAACGGAGTGGCGATCACGCGGGCCATTTCCGCGTCATTATTGTGATCAAAACAGATGACGTCGGCGTCTTTCACTTCGGCTAAACGCTCCAGGCCAACCACCGCGCTGCCCCAGAAGTTAGTTTCACCAGACCAGGCATTTTTCACTCCGAGCAAATCCATCACCTGTTGGAACAGGCTATTTTTGCCGATAATCAGCGCATGGCGGGAATCTAATAATGTCATCAGTAAAACGGGTTTATCACCACGCCCGGCAAAGCGGGGTTTCATCTGCTCGATAAACTGGTCAAATTTCAGTAAGTGATCTTTTGCTGCCTGCTGCATCCCCAGTTTTTCGCCCAGTTCTGTCAGAGACTTGCGAGCGACGGTCAGCGGTTTGCCTGAGCCATCGTTAAAACTAAAACCTAGACCGGGTGCGATGCGCGCCATTTTTTCAGGTGCCGGGCCGTAGCCTGCGGAATAGAGAATCAGCGACGGTTTTAGCTGGGTGAGAAGCTCGAGATTAGGTTCAGTTCGCAGCCCAACGTCGATAATGCCATCAGGCAATTTTGGCTCGCCGACCCAGGCTTGATAATTGGCGATATCGGCCATCGCATAGGGTTTTACACCCAGCGCCAGCATCAGTTCAACGGGCAACCATTCCAGCGCCACAATGCGGTGAGAGTCAATTGAAGACGCGTGAGCATTGCCCATTTTGAGCAGTAACGGCGAGAGCGCGAGTGCCGCCAGTAGCTGGCGACGGCTCATTGAAGGATTAATCAATTCACTCATTAGTAAACAAAGCTCACCGGAGCCGCACCCGCAGGATGTGGCAGAATCCCCATAGGAATACCGTAAATCTTCTCCAGCGTTTCGCTTTGCATTAATTCGGCAGGGGTTCCCTGAGCAATCATTTCACCGCCACGCAGCGCCACCAGGTTATCGCAATAGCGGGCGGCCATATTGATATCGTGCAGAACGGCAATCACCGTCAGACCGCGTTCCTGGCTCAGGCGATGGATAAGCGCGAGGACGTCAACCTGATGGGCAATATCCAGCGCCGACGTTGGTTCATCCAACAACAGGCAGCGGCTGTCTTGCGCGACTAACATCGCAATCCATGCCCGCTGGCGTTCGCCACCGGAAAGGCTATCAACCAGGCGATGAGCAAAAGGCTTCAGGCCAACCAGCGTAATCGCCTCATCAACCAGTTCCCTGTCCGCCACGCCAAAACGGCCCAGCGCGCCGTGCCACGGATAGCGACCAATCGCCACCAACTCACGCACGGTCATGCCTTCTGCTGCCGGAAGTTGCTGCGGTAAATAAGCGACTTTGCGCGCAAATTCTTTGCTGCTCCAGCTATCCAGCGGTTGGTCGTTAAGATTAATTTCCCCGGCAGAAGATTTCTGATGGCGGCCCAGCATTTTCAGCAGCGTCGATTTCCCCGAGCCGTTATGCCCAATCAGACCCGTTACTTTTCCAACAGGAAAGGTAATCGACAGAGGATGGAGAAGCGTGCGACCGGGTACGCGGAAGGTAACGTCAGTGAGGCTAAACGTGGTATCGGGATGAAGGTGTTTGTCCTGCATGGGAGCCATCTTTGTTGATGGGCACGGCGAACCGTGCCCGAATACACTTAGAAGCGGAATGTTGCAGTCGCAACAACCTGGCGCTCTGCGCCCCAGAAGCAACCATAGGTTTCAAAGCAGCTGGCAACGTATTCACGGTCAAGCAGGTTGTTCACGTTTACCGCAATGCTTGAACCATTCAGACCGAAACGACCGAGGTCATATTTGACCACTGCGTCCAGCACCGCTGCGCTGCCGACTTTGAAGGTGTTAGCCGGATCGCCGTAGCTTGAACCAATAAAACGACCGCCCGTCCCCAGAGTCAGACCACTCAGCACGCCATCGTTGAAGGTGTAATCACCCCACAGCGAAGCCATGTGTTCTGGCACTTGCGCAGGCGTGTTGCCTTGCAAAGTGGTGTCTTTGGTGTACTCCGCATCGGTATAGGTATAAGAAGCGGTGACGTTGATGTTGGCATTGAGAGCCGCTTTCGCTTCCAGTTCCACACCACGCGCACGAACTTCACCCGCAGGAACCTGGTTCAAAGCATTCGTTGGGTCAGTCATCAGCGTATCAGACTTGGTCAGCTGATAGACCGCACCGGTAATCACCACCGGCATATCTTTCGGTACATACTTCACGCCCGCTTCGTATTGCTCACCTTTGGAAGGTTCATAAGCGACACGTGGCGTGCTGTACAGGCTAAAGGCGTTAGGCTCGAAAGACTGGCTGTAGCTGATGTATGGTGAAATACCGTTATCAAACAGGTAGTTCACACCGCCACGCCAGGTAAATTGTTTGTCGTTACGCTCGATGTAACCATTGTCGCTGCGCACCGTGGTCGCTTGCTTAGACCAGTCGTAACGACCACCCAGCGTAAGCACCCATTTGTCCCACTCAGCCTGATCCTGAACGTAAAGACCGGTTTGCTCGCTTTCGTTCATCTGATAAGGCACAGCTTCGCCGAAATCAACCGGTTCCATTGGCGGCAGATTATTCAAATCCAGCGGAGGAGCATTACCAAACAAGGCGCTGATATCGTTACGCATACGCGAGTAATCCACACCGGTTAACAGGGTGTGCTCAACCGCGCCAGTCGCGAAGTTGCTTTGCAGTTGGGTATCAACGCTAAAGTTTTGCAGACGTTCTTTATCAACAACCGTGCCGCGACCCAAATAATGCGCCTGCTGCTCTGGTGACAATGCCTGACAGTAAACGTTGAAGGCATTCATGCTGTTGTTACACAGCCCGGTGCCGTACGCGCTTTGCTGATCCACTTTCATCTCAGCGAAACGCAGGTTCTGACGCACGGTAAAGGTGTCGTTAAAACCGTGTTCGAAGCTGTAACCGACCATTTTCTGGTTACGGGAATAGCTGTTGTTCGTGGCACCTTCATTGAAATCGGTTGGCAGGTGACCACCGCCTGGCAGTGGTTCCACCGTCCCTTCTTTTGGCAACCAGCCGTAATAACCGGTTTCTGGTTCATTCTGGAAATAGGACAAGAAGGTGAAATTAGTCTTGTCATCCGGACGCCATGAGAAAGAAGGCGCGATAGCATAACGCTGCGATTCTGCACCCTGCTGCTGTTCGTTACCTGAACGCGCAACACCGGTCAGGCGGTAGGAATACACGCCATCGTCGTCCAGCGCGTCGCTGAAATCAAAACCCGTCTGGAACAGGCTGTCTGTGCCCATTTTGAACTGAACTTCATGAAGCGGTTCTGTGGTCGGGCGCTTGCTGACCATAGAAACGATACCGCCCGGGCTGCTTTTTCCGTACAACACGGAAGTCGGGCCACGCATCAGTTCTACACGTTCCAGCATATAAGGGTCGATGACAGCATCATTATAGAAATCGCCCTGCATTTTCAGGCCATCCAGATAGTTGTTCTGGTTCAGGCCAACAGAGGAAAAGCCACGAATGATAACAAAATCATAGGTGTTCGAAGCGCCACGGCTGCTTACTGTCACGCCGGGGGTGTAACCCAGAGCTTCTTTCACCGACTGGAATTGATGCATCTGCATCTCTTCGTTGGTCACAACCGAAATAGACTGCGGCGTCTTTTCGATTGGGGTGTCTGTTTTAGTCGCGGTCGCGCTGCGTTTAGCCGCGATAGTTGGGGACGGGCCCCACGCGCTTTCATCAGCCGCAGCGTTTGCGGAAACGGTGATGGTGTCTTCTTTAGTTGTTGTGTTGTCTGCTGCAAAACTTGATGCACTCACACCGCTCACGGTGGCCGCAACAAAAAATGCAAGTTTACGGAGAGAGGTGTTGACTGGTTGTCCAGTTCTTAAACGCGCCATTATGGTTTCTCTGATGAAGTGACGAATGATAACGTAAACGATAATTATTATTATGCCCGCAGAATAATAGACGAAACGGAAAGTGCATAGCAAGCAGATCACACCCCTAACGAGTGCGAGGGAATAATAATTAACCAGAGTAATTGCATGGACTTAACAAAAAAGAAAAGCCCCCGTTACAAACGGAGGCTTTTTCAGAATACAGCGAGGATTAGTTACCGCCGAACATGTCCTTAATCCACCCAGCAACGCCATCACTTTTTTCTGGCTGTTGCTGCGGTTGTTGCTGTTGTTGCTGCTGCTGCTGCGGCTGCTGTTGTTGAGGCTGCCCCTGCGACTGGCTAAACGGATTGTTGTTTTGCTCAGCCTGCTGGCTTTGCTGACACAAACCGTCTGGATTCGTCGTCCACACTGGCAACGTACGATCGCCACCACCGCCGCACTGGAAGTAACCCGCGCTATCCACACTCATATCGACGATATCTTCCGGTGGATTGAGCACCAACGGAATTGGCGTCTGGTTAGCAAGGTAGCGCTGATACAACGACATCGCACCGCTTGCACCGTACAGCTTAGTCGGCTGGTTGTTATCACGCCCAACCCAGGTAATCGCCACTTCTTTGCCATCAATACCGGCAAACCAGGTATCGACGTTATCGTTGGTCGTCCCCGTTTTACCTGCCAGATGCAGGTTCGGATATTTGCCACCCAACGCACGCCCCGTACCGCGAGCCATAACCTGCTGCATGGTAAACAGCGTCATGTACGCCGCCTGAGGTGGAACAGCTTGTTCCGCCTGCGGGAAGCTTTGATACAACACGGTACCGTCTTCAGCAATCACCGAGCGTAACGCCGACAGCGTTGCGCGATTACCGCCGCTGGCAATGGTCTGGAACGCCTGAGCCACTTCGATTGGCGTCAGGTTCAGCGCCCCCAGCAACATAGCCGGAACCGGGTGCAACTGGTTCTGCGGCACGCCGAGTTTGACCCAGGTATCGGTTACTGCTGGCAAGCCCAGCGCCATACCCAGGTTGACGGTTGGCACGTTCATCGAACGCGTCAGCGCGTCCACGAGCATGACCTTACCACTCTCACTGTAACGACGGTCATCGTTTTGCGGCGACCACACTTGCCCGTTTGGCTGTTTCAGCGCGATTGGCGCATCGGCAATCCAGGTATTCAGACGGTACGCATCCGGCTGGCTTAGAGCCGTCAGATACGTCGCTGGTTTCGCCAGAGAACCAATGGAACGACGGGCCTGCATCGCACGGTTAAAGCCTGCGAATTGCGTTTCTGCCCCGCCGACCATGGCACGAACTTCGCCGGTCGAACGGTCAACAATGACCATGGCCGCTTCGAGATCTTTGAGCTTACGGGAGGCACGCAGTACCGGAACCCCTTCGCTCACCGCTTTTTCTGCCGCATCCTGGGACACGGAGTCAAACGTAGTAAAGATCTTCACCCCAGACAGGTCTTTAACTTTATCGCCAAGTTTTGTCTGGAGTTCATTGCGCACCATCTGCATAAACGCAGGCTGCGGCGAAATCACACCACCACGCGGTTGCACACCCAGCGGGCGAGCACTCAGCATGTCGTACAATTCCTGGTCGATCACCTTCTGCTCTTGCAGCAGGCGCAACACAAGGTTACGTCGCTCCAGCGCCAGTTTCGGGTTACGCCATGGGTTGTAAATCGACGCCCCTTTCACCATCCCCACAAGCAACGCTTGCTGGTCAAGGCTCAGTTCTTCAACCGGGCGACCGAAGTAGTACAGACTCGCCAGTGGGAAACCGCGAATTTCGTTATCGCCGCTCTGGCCGAGATACACTTCGTTCAGGTACAGCTCAAGAATGCGATCTTTGCCGTAACGCGCATCCATGATTAGCGCCATGTACGCTTCGTTCGCTTTACGCCAGTAAGAGCGTTCGCTCGACAGGAACAGGTTCTTAACCAACTGCTGCGTCAGCGTACTCGCGCCCTGCACGGTACGACCGGCAGTGAGGTTCGCCAGCACCGCACGACCAATAGAGTAGAAGCTGATGCCATCGTGCTCATAGAAATGACGGTCTTCAGTGGCAATCAGGGTATCAACCAACAGCTCCGGGAAACCGGTGCGCGGCACAAACAGACGCTGCTCGCCATTAGGCGAAGACAACATAGTGATCAGGCGCGGATCCAGACGGAAGAAGCCGAAGCTACGGTTGTTATCCATATTCTGGATAGAATCCAGATGGTCGCCATCAAACACCAGACGTGCGCGGATCTGCCCTTCTTTACTGTCAGGGAAATCGAACGGACGACGGATCATCTCGATGCTATTGCCCTGCACCGTAAACTCACCAGGACGCGTCATTTTAGTTACCTGACGGTACTGAGTCGCTTCCAGCAGGTTGACCATCTCTTTTTTGCTGTAGGGCATATCCGGCTCAAGGTTCACCATACGGCCATAAACTGCCGCCGGGAGCTGCCAGACTTTGCCATCAATACGCGTGCGAATCTTCTGGTCAAGGTAGACGCCGTAAATCACAAACAGCACCACGAAGACCACAAACAGTTTTACTAAGAACCACAACCAGCGGCGCTTTTTACGTGGCGGACGGCCATTGCCGCTGCCTTTTCCTTTACGTGGCGGCATCGGTTCCTCGTCATCGTAATCATCGTCATAATCCGCGTCGTATTCCTCTTCCCGGACTCGACGACGGCTGACTTTCTCTTTTGCGGGACGTGAAGGTTTGCCTTTACGTCCAATAGGTTCGCGGTCATTCCCCGCCATTGCTTTCTCCACCAAAATAAGGCGCACGGCCTGATTTTCCTTTCTTTCGCTCAACGCAAAAGAGGAAATCTCTCAAAGTTATTGGTACTTTTTAGTGCGCCGCGTTGGCAGCGCATCTGCTGGCGAATCCGGCCAGACGTGCTTTGGATAACGTCCTTTCATCTCTTTTTGCACTTCCCGGTATGCACCGTTCCAGAATGCGGTTAAATCACGCGTTATCTGCAAAGGGCGCTGCGCCGGGGAGAGCAGTTCCAGAACCAGCGGCACACGACCATCGGCAATCACCGGTGTTTGTGCCTCGCCAAACATTTCTTGCATACGAACCGCAAGAACAGGCGGGTTTTCATCGTCATAGCGAATCGCTATCTGGCTTCCGGTCGGCACAGTGTAATGAGTTGGCAGCGCACTATCCAGACGTACGCGCGCGTTCCAGTCGAGCAAGTTCTGTAACGCACGTGTGACATCAATGTTTTTTAATGCCCGCAGCGAGTGTACACCATGCAGTTCAGGTAATAACCAGCGATCTAGCGCTCCGAGCAAGGCGTTATCTGAAACTTCAGGCCATTTCATTTCGGGCAGCCATTTTGCCGCACAGGCCAGACGTGTTCTGAACTGTTGCGCCTGAGGCGACCAATTCAAAACGGCCAAACCTTTATCACGAATGCCGTTAAGCATCGCCTGATGCAGCTCGTCTTCGGAGGGTTTTGCCAGCGGCTGAACTTTCAGCACCAGTTTGCCAATCTGCGTGCGGCGAAATGCTTTGAGGGTGCCTTGCGTTTCATCCCATTCCACGGAGTCGCTTTGCGTTAGCAAAGCCGGACACTGCGCCGCAAGTGCGTCGATGTCCAGAGGAATGGCCTGCAAAATACGGGCGTCGGGCGTATTGCTCCCCTGCAACAATAGCGGCGCTAATAGCCATTCGTAACGCGTTAACGGATCGTCCTGGTTGAGCATCGCCCCCATGCCGTTGGCTAACTGGTAGCGACCATCCAGGCCCCGGCGGCGAGCAATTCTGTCGGGGAAGGCCTGCGCCAATAACGGTGCGGCAAGAGAAAAATCGGCTTCGCCGCCACGACTGTTCAACCTTTTTAACAATTGCCCGCTGCGCTGCTGCCAGTTTTCCTGACGACGGCTAAACGCGTTCCGCAAATCGCTGTCCTGGCCTCGCGGTGGCTCTTCAAGAATCGCCGTCATGCGGGCAGCGGTCGCCTGTTCATCTGCCGTTTTCGCATTGACTAACATGGCGGCAAAACGCGGGTCGTTACCAAGGCTCGCCATTTTCTGGCCTGTGGGCGTAAGCCGGTTTTGGTCATCAAGCGCGTTGAGCTGGCGTAATAAAGTGCGTGCAGCGGCAATGTTGGCGGCAGGAGGCGTATCAAGCCAGGTCAGTTGATTCAGGTCAGAGCAGCCCCATTGCAGTAAATCGAGCAGCAAACCGGAGAGGTCACTTTGCAGGATTTCCGGCTCGCTTTGAGTGCTCGCACGCTCAGCCTGCTCCGCGCTGATAAGATGCAAACAAATCCCCGGCTCCAGACGCCCTGCTCGCCCGGCACGCTGAATCATCGATGCCTGGCTAATGCGCTGAGTGACAAGGCGCGTTAACCCGGTGCGCACATCAAAACGGGCGACGCGCTCTTGCGCGCAGTCCACGACCAGGCGAATGCCTTCGATGGTCAGACTGGTTTCGGCGATATTGGTCGCCAGTACCACTTTGCGCATGCCGTTCTGCGCAGGCAAAATCGCTTTGCGCTGCTCGCCCAAAGGCAATGCACCATATAACGGGCAAAGCTGAACATCGCTTGCGACGCGCTCTTGCAGTTGCTGCGCGACACGCTGAATTTCACCCACGCCGGGCAAAAACAGCAACAACGAGCCTGACTCTTCACGCAGCAAATTCGCCACCGCTATGGCGACGGCTTCATCAAAACGTTGGTGAGTTGAAAACGGGCTGTAGCGACGATCTACCGGAAATGCCCGCCCTTCAGAACTGATAACCGGCGCTTGAGGTAAACAGTGCTGCAAGCGTGAGTTATCAAGCGTTGCCGACATAATCAGGAGTTTGAGATCGTCACGTAAGCCTTGCTGCACGTCGAGTAACAGCGCCAGCGCCAGATCGGCTTGCAGACTGCGTTCGTGGAATTCATCGAGGATAACCAGCGCCACCCCGGTGAGTTCAGGATCGTGCTGAATCATGCGCGTCAAAATACCTTCGGTTACCACTTCAAGCTGCGTATTTGGCCCAACACAGGTTTCGGCACGCATCCGGTAGCCGACTGTTTCACCGGGCTTTTCACCCAATAACTCAGCCAGACGCTGTGCAACATTACGTGCCGCCAGGCGACGAGGTTCCAGCAGTAAAATGCGTCCACCTAAGTTTGCCTGCTGTAAAATCTGCAACGGCAACCAGGTTGATTTACCGGCACCCGTTGGCGCGCTCAGTAAAACCTGCGGCGCGTTTTGCAAGGCGTTAAGAATATCGGGTAGCACTGCGGCAACCGGTAATGACGACACAGACGGCTCCAAACGGGTATGATGCGAAGTTCGCTATTGTAGCATTACGACAAGACATTATTGAGAGAACCAATATGGCTGAGACTCGCCGTCTGTTTTTTGCCCTTGAGCTACCCAAAGAGGTGCAACAACAGATTATCCACTGGCGCGCCACACAGTTCCCTGAAGATACCGGACGCCCGGTGGCCGCCGAAAACTTGCATCTGACGCTGGCCTTTTTGGGTGATATCAGCGCGGATAAACAAAAAGCGTTGAGCCAACTCGCCGGGCGCATTCGACAGAAAGGTTTTACCCTGGCGATAGACGATGCCGGGCAATGGCTGCGCTCGAACGTGGTGTGGATTGGCCCGCGTCACGCACCTTTAGGATTAATTCAACTGGCGAATATGTTACGTTCCCAGGCGGCGCGTAATGGCTGTTACCAAAGCCCGCAGCCGTTTCATCCGCATATCACGCTTTATCGCAACACGCCGCGAGCGGTCACCATCCCACCACCTAATTTTCGCTGGCAGTTTAAGGTCGATGAATTTGCCCTGTATGAGTCTGTATTCAGACAGGGCCGCACTCGTTACCAGGAATTACAACGCTGGACACTAAGTAATAAGGAAGAGTGAATGGAATTTACCCCGCCGTTGCAGCAGGCCACGCTGCTCAAACGCTACAAACGTTTTCTGGCCGACGTCGTTACCTCTTCCGGTGAAGAATTGACGTTACATTGCCCAAACACAGGGGCAATGACCGGTTGTGCAACGCCCGGCGACACTGTTTGGTATTCCACCTCAGATAGCCCGACCCGCAAATATCCTCATACCTGGGAAATAACGCAGACGCAAAACGACGAGTTTATTTGTGTGAATACGTTGCGTGCAAACGCCGTCGTGAAGGAGGCGCTAAGCACAGAAAGCATAACGGAATTAACGGGTTACACCACCATCAAAAGCGAAGTGAAATACGGCGCTGAGCGCAGCCGCATTGATTTTATGTTACAAGCAGATTGCAAGGTTAACTGCTATATTGAAGTGAAATCAGTCACGTTATCACAACAAGGATGTGGCTATTTCCCAGACGCCGTCAGCCTCCGTGGCCAGAAGCATTTGCGGGAATTGATGAGCGTGGTTTTGCAGGGCGAACGCGCGGTATTGCTGTTTGCAGTATTGCATTCTGCTATTACTCAAGTTTCCCCGGCACGCCACATCGACGCAAAATACGCGCAACTGTTATACGAGGCGCAACAGTGCGGAGTAGAAATAATTGCTTATAAGGCCGAACTTTCTGCCCGAGGGCTTACTCTAATTTCGCCGTTGCCTGTCTGTTTATAATTTCTTAATAAAGAGCAGTTAACGTTTGTCTGTTTTGTGTGCTGGCGGCTCGCGTAAATACGCTTTTCTTCACAGGGTTGTCAAGAGAGGAATTTATATAATTGCCATCCTGAAAAGCATCTGCTATTTATAGCGGCCTGATTTTCCCCCGAACAGGGGACCGATAGTGCGTGTTAAGGAGAAACAACATGCAAGAAGGGCAAAAGCGTAAAACATCGTCCCTGAGTATCCTCGCCATCGCTGGGGTGGAGCCATATCAGGAGAAAGCGGGCGAAGAGTATATGAACGAAGCCCAGCTGTCGCACTTCAAGCTTATTCTTGAAGCCTGGCGTAGCCAACTTATGGATGAAGTTGATCGCACGGTGACGCATATGCAAGACGAAGCAGCAAACTTCCCGGACCCGGTAGACCGTGCAGCCCAGGAAGAAGAGTTCAGCCTCGAACTGCGTAACCGTGACAGGGAACGTAAACTGATCAAGAAAATCGAGAAGACCCTTAAGAAAGTAGAAGACGAAGATTTCGGCTACTGCGAATCTTGTGGCGTTGAAATCGGCATCCGCCGCCTCGAGGCTCGCCCGACAGCTGATTTGTGCATTGATTGCAAAACGTTGGCAGAAATCCGCGAAAAACAAATGGCTGGCTAACAGCTCGCGATTTCATCACTTTCAAAGGCGGGAGTCTCTCCCGCCTTATTCATTTCTAGCTCCCTGAAAAATGACCACATCTCACTACATTGGGCGCTTTGCACCCTCGCCCTCGGGTGAACTCCACTTCGGTTCGTTGATTGCCGCACTCGGCAGTTACCTGCAAGCTCGCTCTCAACACGGCCTGTGGCTGGTGCGTATCGAAGATATCGACCCGCCGCGCGAAGTGCCGGGAGCCGCGACCACCATATTGCAGCAATTAGACCATTACGGTTTGCATTGGGATGGCGAGGTTTTATGGCAATCACAACGCCATGAGGCTTATCGTGAAGCCCTTTCGTTTTTACAAAAACAAGGTTTGAGTTATTACTGCACCTGTACTCGCAGCCGAATTCAACAAATCGGCGGGTTTTACGATGGCCATTGCCGCACGCTAAATCACGGGTCAGATAATGCGGCACTGCGTTTTGTGCAACGCCATCCGGTATTAAGTTTTGAAGATAAACTATACGGAACGTTAATTGCTGACGAATCCCTGGCGCGTGAAGATTTTATCATTCACCGTCGTGATGGGTTATTTGCGTATAATCTTGCTGTAGTGGTGGATGATAATTTCCAGGGCGTGAGCGAAATTGTGCGCGGTGCCGATTTAATTGAGCCAACCGTTCGACAAATTTCGCTGTATCAACAATTTGGCTGGAAGGTTCCAGATTACGTTCATTTGCCTTTGGTGCTTAATGAACATGGCGCAAAATTATCGAAGCAAAATCACGCGCCAGCCCTTCCACAAGGCGATCCGCGTCCCGTAATCCATGCTGCGCTAACATTTTTGAATCAGCCGGAAATCGCTCATTGGCAAGATTTGACGTTGAGTGAGTTACTCACTCAAGCGGTCCAAACCTGGTCGCTGAAAGCCATTGTGCCAGGCTCGTCGTGAATACGTCGTTCTCAAATGCCACACACTGAGCTATGATTAGCCGCTGTTTTTTTTGTCCCTATGATTGACACTGCCGAGGTGTACTATTTTTACCCGAGTCGCTAATTTTTGCCGCAAGGTGCTTAACCGCGATGATGTCGTGGTCGAGGAGAATGAAGATCTCCCGCTAATCACGGTAATTCCGCGTGACCAGCACGCTCTGTCCCGCAAAGATATCAGTGAAAATGCCCTCAAGGTGCTCTATCGTCTGAACAAAGCAGGCTATGAGGCTTACCTCGTGGGTGGCGGTGTTCGTGACCTTTTGCTTGGCAAACGCCCGAAAGACTTTGATGTCACCACCAGCGCAACACCGGATCAGGTTCGTAAACTGTTCCGCAACTGCCGCCTGGTTGGCCGCCGCTTCCGTCTGGCTCACGTCATGTTTGGGCCGGAAATCATTGAAGTCGCCACTTTCCGTGGGCACCACGAAGAGCAGAAGTCTGATAAACAGACTTCCCAGACCGGCCAGAACGGTATGTTGCTGCGCGACAACATTTTTGGTTCTATCGAAGAAGATGCCCAGCGCCGCGATTTCACTATCAATAGCCTCTATTACAGCGTGGCTGATTTCTCAGTGCGTGATTATGTCGGTGGCCTGCGTGATTTACGCAACGGCGTTATCCGCTTAATTGGCGACCCTGAAACCCGCTACCGCGAAGACCCGGTGCGTATGCTGCGTGCTGTGCGTTTCGCCGCCAAGCTGAATATGACGATTAGCCCGGAAACCGGCGAGCCGATTCCGCGTTTAGCTACCCTGATTAATGATGTGCCGCCAGCTCGTTTGTTCGAAGAATCACTGAAACTTCTGCAAGCTGGCCACGGTTACGCGACCTACGAATTACTGCGCGAATACCAGCTGTTCCAGCCGTTATTCCCATCCATCACCCGCTACTTTACCGAGCAGGGTGACAGCCCGATGGAACGCATGATCGACCAGGTGCTGAAGAACACCGACAATCGCATTCATAACGATATGCGCGTCAATCCGGCCTTCTTGTTCTCTGCCATGTTCTGGTATCCGCAGCTTGAGATGGCTCAGAAGCTGACTCAGGAAAGCGGCCTTGCTTATATGGACGCATTCGCACTGGCAATGAATGAAGTGCTGGATGAAGCCTGCCGTGCGCTGGCGATTCCAAAACGCATTACCACACTGGTGCGTGATATCTGGGGCTTGCAACTTCGCCTGTCGCGCCGCCAGGGCAAACGCGCATGGAAACTGATGGAGCATCCTAAGTTCCGTGCGGCGTACGATTTACTGGCGCTGCGTGCAGAAGTAGAAAATAACCAGGAATTACAACGCCTGACTAAATGGTGGGGTGAATTCCAGGTCGCGGCTCCCCCTGCGCAAAAAGATATGCTCGATGTGTTAGGTGATGAGCCAGCCGTCCGCCGCCGTCATCGTCGCCCGCGTAAGCGTGCACCGCGCAGCGGTGGAAGTGCATGACGCTTGCGTACATCGCGCTAGGCAGCAACCAGGCGTCTCCGCTTGAGCAAGTGACTCACGCGCTTGACGCCATTGCAACCATTCCGCAAAGCCGGGTGGTTGCCATTTCCTCTTTCTACCGCACCCCGCCACTCGGCCCACAAGACCAACCTGATTACTTAAATGCTGCCGTCGCACTGGAAACTGAACTGTCTGCGGAAGACTTACTGGCTCATACTCAACGTATTGAGTTAGAGCATGGTCGTGTGCGCAAAGCAGAACGTTGGGGGCCGCGTACGCTCGATCTCGATATTATGCTGTTCGGTAATCTGACTATCGCAACACCTATGCTTACCGTGCCGCATTACGATATGAAAAACCGCGCATTTATGTTGGTTCCTCTGCTGGAAATTGCGCCTGATTGCGCGTTCCCTGGTGGACAGCGCGTGGCTGACGTTTTAAAACACCTCTCCCAGGATGGGATTAGTTTGTGGTAACCAGGGATGTGTTCATTTAATTAATATCATTCCGGGACTGCCATGAAACCAACCACCATGTCTCAGTTGCGCCAGTGGAAACAGGCTCAACGCAAATTCGCGACAATCACCGCCTACGATTTCAGCTTTGCAAAACTGTTTGCCGATGAAGGCATTGGCGTGATGCTGGTTGGCGATTCGTTAGGGATGACCGTTCAGGGCCACGACTCCACTCTGCCCGTCACCGTGCAGGATATTGCCTACCACACACGCGCCGTGCGCCGTGGTGCGTCAAATTGCCTGCTGCTGGCCGACCTGCCGTTTATGTCTTACGCCACGCCTGAACAAACCTTTGCCAACTCCGCCGAACTGATGCGCGCCGGTGCCAATATGGTCAAGCTCGAAGGCGGTCGTTGGCTGGCTGACACTGTCAAAATGCTGACCGAGCGTGCCGTACCCGTTTGCGGGCATTTGGGTCTGACGCCGCAATCGGTCAACATCTTCGGTGGCTATAAAATTCAGGGACGTGATGAGGCTGCCGCTCAAACGCTGTTTGATGATGCCGTTGCTCTCGAAGCCGCAGGAGCACAATTGTTAGTGCTGGAATGCGTGCCGGTTGCACTGGCGAAACGCATCACCGAGGCGCTGACCATTCCGGTTATCGGCATCGGTGCAGGCAACGTCACTGACGGGCAGATTCTGGTGATGCATGATGCATTTGGCATTACTGGCGGCCATATTCCAAAGTTTGCGAAGAACTTCCTCACCGGAACCGGTGATATGCGCGCTGCGGTGCGACAGTACATTTCCGAAGTTGAGTCCGGCACCTATCCAGGTGAAGAACACAGTTTCCACTGACAGGAGAAGGGTTGTGTTGATTATCGAAACCATACCGCTGTTACGTCAGCAAATTCGCCGCTGGCGCCAGGAAGGCAAACGCATCGCGCTGGTGCCGACGATGGGCAACCTGCACGACGGGCATATGAAGCTGGTCGATGATGCCAAAAGCCGCGCCGATGTGGTGGTCACCACTATTTTTGTTAATCCAATGCAGTTTGACCGTCCGGACGATTTAACCCGATATCCGCGCACCTTGCAGGAAGATTGCGAAAAACTGAATCGTCGCAAAGTGGATTTGGTATTTGCACCTGCTCCTGCCGATATTTATCCGCAAGGCCTGGATTCTCAGACCTTTGTCGAAGTGCCAGGCCTTTCGACAATGCTTGAAGGCGCAAGCCGCCCTGGGCATTTCCGTGGCGTTTCGACCATCGTCAGCAAGCTGTTTAATATGGTGCAGCCTGACATCGCTTGCTTCGGCGAAAAAGACTTCCAGCAAGTCGCCGTGATTCGCAAAATGGTGGCGGACATGGGCTACGACATTGAAATCATCGGCGTGCCAACGGTGCGTGCAAAAGATGGTCTGGCGCTGAGTTCACGCAATGGCTACTTGACCGCCGAGCAGCGCAAAATCGCACCCGGTCTGCACAAGGTGATGCAATCCCTTGCCGATAAACTGCGTGCCGGTGAGCGTGATACCGAAGAGATGCTGGCGATTGCCGCAACCGAGCTTAACGAAAAAGGCTTCCGTTCCGACGACCTGCAAATCCGCGATGCCGATACCCTGCTGGAGCTGAATGTTGAGAGCAAACGCGCGGTTGTGCTTATGGCCGCGTGGCTAGGCCAGGCGCGTTTGATTGATAATATGCAGGTCGAGCTGGCGCAGTAGACAGCGTCATAAAATCGGGCAATACTGCCCGACTAAATTCCGGTGGCAAGCATTCTGGCTTGCTGCTTACGTAACTCTAGTGATGAAGGTTTAAGCTATGATACGCACCATGCTGCAAGGCAAACTTCACCGTGTCAAAGTGACGCAGGCGGATTTGCACTATGAAGGCTCCTGCGCCATCGATCAGGACTTCCTTGAGGCGGCAGGCATTCTGGAATATGAAGCCATTGATATTTATAACGTCACCAACGGTAAGCGTTTTTCAACTTACGCTATTGCTGGCGAACGTGGTTCTAAAATCATTTCGGTAAATGGCGCAGCGGCACATTGTGCCGATGTTGGTGACATTCTGATTATCGCGACTTACGTCACCATGCCGGATGAGCAAGCGCGTAGCTGGCAGCCAAAAGTGGCCTATTTCGATGGCGATAACGAAATGAAACGCCTGGCGAAAGCCGTACCGGTTCAGGTGGCGTAGCCATTGAGGAATTGTAGGTCGGGTAAGCGAAGCGTCACCCGACATAATTGACGTTTTGGTGGATGACGCTTTCGCTTATCCACCCTACAAAACCATTACACCCTTCAAGACTGCGGCTGGTTACTGATAAGCCGCGACATCGTTTCCAGCGAATCAGTACGCAGAATATAAAGCCGTTTTAGCAAAAACGGATTATCTCCCGGTTTCACCTTCCCGCGCACCGTTGTCACCGCCATATGGAACCCCGCATCATTCGCAGCTTGTACCGCTTTATCGTTGTAGCCGCCAAACGGATACGACAGGTATAAAACATGCGGATTAAACTGGGCCAGCGCGCGTCTTGAATGCTCAAAATCGAGCAGAATATTGCGATAGGTTCGGCGTAGAAGTGTCGGTTGGCGGTTGGCGTCAACGCGATGCAAAAAATGCGTATGCGACTGGATATCAAACACATCCTGACTGCCCTGCAATTCCGAGAGGCTCATAAATTGCAGCGATTTTGGGTTCCAGAGTTGCGGGTGCGCTTTTATGCGCGACGAAATAATAAAGGACGTCGCTTTAAAGCCGTACTCTTTAAGAATCGGGTAAGCGTAGCGATAAACCGATTTCAGACCATCATCAAACGTAATCACCACCGCCCGCGCTGGCAGGTTCATACGGTTACGCACATAGCCTTCAAGCTGGTACATCGTGAGTGTGGTGTAACCCGTATCGCGCAGCCATGTCATTTGGTTGCTGAATGCAACAACCGAGGTAGTGGTTGAGGTATGACGGAAGCGGGTGTTCTCTTCATCGCGCAAGATGTGATGATAGGTGAGCACCGGAATGCCGTTATCGGGCTGTGCATCAAGGCTGCTGACATACCCAAGACGATTGCCAATCCGGATTTGATACCAGGTCTGGTTCAACCTGTCTTTCAGTTTAGCAATAATCGGGTAACGCAAATTATCTGCCAGCGTGCCAAACGGTGCGCTGCCGTTGTCGGGTGCGTTGTATACGGTGACATCGCGGAAAGTGACCAGATTTTGATTACTGAGTGGCTTGTTCAAATCACCCAGTCGGTCTTCGACGCGCTGTTTACCCGACACCGGTTCCAGATGGGTTTTATCAATAAAACCGGTACCAAAACCGAAACTAAACTCATAATAATCCGCGGCAATTGGCACGACGGCCAATATCTGCCCTTCCTCAATTGTGCCAACAGAAATGACTTTGTCCCCAACCTGCGCCCAGATATCGGCGTCTTCGGTGGTCTGCATGTATTGCGCGGGGGTGTGATGGCTGCTGAGCAGGCTGGCATTCGCACTGCTGCCGCAAATTAGCATCAACACGGAAAAAAGAAGGCGAGTTAGCATAACGAGTTTGATTGCACTGAGTGTCTCAATGGCGGAAAGAGTCGCCATTCTAACAAAAGCTCACTCAATACCAACCTCTCAAATCAATATTGGTGGAGTAGGACGAACGGGGGATTCTTTTGTTGTTGATGCCAAAGGCTGGTGATATCACCGCCACCTTGCTCAACAATGCGGTCGCGAAATTGTTCGCTGGTTAGCGTTTCGCGCTGGGCGCGCATCGCAAATAACGTGGGAAGCGTAACGCCAGAAATCACCTCGCAATGAGAATGTTGGTGGCTCATCAGCGCCGCAGTACGGTATGGCGCCGCACCGGTTTGGTCGGTCAGAAAAATAACGCCATCGCCGGAATCGCAGTTATACAACGCATCGCACATCATTCGGCTCAGCATATTGGTGCTCAACCCTTTCCAGTAATTCACCGCGCAGCATTGCGGCTGTGGGCCAAAACGTCGCTCGATCGCATCCAGCATATCCTGAGCATAGTAGTCATGACCGGCAATAACCCAACCTAACATGGCGTTCTCCTTTTCGCAGAGCGCAAGTGTGCCAGAGCGAAAAGTAAGCTCCCTGATGCTAATCAAAACTGAGTAAGAAAATTCTTCGATAACCCCCCATTTCGGGGGGGGTATATGTTAGCTGCGCAGGCCGCGACCGCGTTGAATCAGATACCAGCACAGAATGTAGAAGGCCAGGATAAAGCCCACCAGCACCGCAACGGTAAACAACAGCGGCACGTCATTGATGCCGAGGAAACCATAACGGAAGCCGCTAATCATATACACCACCGGGTTAAGGTGAGACAGCGCTTTCCAGAAAGGTGGCAGCAATGAAAGAGAGTAGAACACGCCGCCTAAATAGGTCAGCGGAGTCAACACGAAGGTGGGAATCAGGCTGATGTCGTCAAAGGTTTTGGCAAACACGGCGTTAAGCAAACCGGCCAGCGAGAACAAAATGGCGGTCAGTAACAGCGTCAACGCGACAAACAGCCACGAGTGAACCTGGAATGGCACGAAGAACAATGAAACTGCCGTCACCAGAATGCCGACACACAGGCCACGCGCCACTCCACCGCCAACGTAGCCCGCGATGATAATGTGCGTTGGAACCGGAGCCACCAGCAACTCTTCAATGTTGCGCTGGAATTTGGCGCTAAAGAATGAAGAAGCCACGTTGGCATAAGAGTTGGTGATCACCGCCATCATGATCAAACCCGGCACGATAAATTGCATGTAGGTGAAACCATGCATGGAGCCGATCTGCGAGCCAATCAGATTACCAAAGATAATAAAATACAACGTCATGGTGATGACTGGCGGCACCAAAGTTTGAATCCAGATACGTGTGAAACGGTGAATTTCTTTGGTCCAGATACTTTTTAACGCGACCCAATAGAGATGCATCATGCCTTTCCTCCTTTCGGGCCGTTAACCAGCGTGACGAACAACTCTTCCAGACGGTTAGCTTTGTTACGCATACTTAACACCTGAA
This sequence comes from Buttiauxella sp. BIGb0471, assembly GCF_024807715.1. NCBI lineage: Bacteria > Pseudomonadati > Pseudomonadota > Gammaproteobacteria > Enterobacterales > Enterobacteriaceae > Buttiauxella > Buttiauxella sp. BIGb0471. The sequence goes on along the minus strand of NZ_JANUEU010000007.1, from coordinate 162,938 downwards.
CTCCTTGCGAGCTTAACTGGCTGAATACGCTATTAATCCCTTGCTCACGCAGCACTTCCACTTCAAGTGTTGAGGTGTCCACCAGGCGATACTGGTAGCCATCGAGTTTTGGCAGCGGGCTTTTCGGCGCAAGATCGAGAATAAACGTTTCTGATTTCAGCTTTGAAAGTAATGACTTCATCGAGGTGTTTTCTACCAGCTCGCCGTTTTGAATAATGCCGATATTGCGGCAGAGCATTTCTGCTTCTTCAAGGTAGTGAGTGGTCAGAATGATGGTGGTGCCTTTATCATTCAGATCCTTCAGGAAGCCCCACATAGAACGGCGAAGTTCGATATCAACACCCGCTGTTGGCTCATCGAGGATCAGCAGTTTTGGCTCATGCATTAAGGCACGGGCAATCATCAAACGGCGCTTCATGCCGCCGGATAACATACGCGCACGTTCGTTGCGTTTTTCCCACAGATCGAGCTGTTTCAGATACTTTTCGCTACGCGCGATGGCATCCGCACGTTCGACGCCGTAATAACCCGCCTGATGCACCACAATTTGCTGCACGGTTTCAAACGGGTTGAAGTTAAATTCTTGTGGCACCAGTCCGAGCTGACGTTTAGCGTTAACCACGTCTTTTTCCAGGTCGTAACCAAACACACGAACCCGGCCAGAAGTTTTGTTAACCAGCGAACTGATGATACCGATGGTGGTGGATTTCCCTGCGCCATTCGGCCCCAGCAGCGCATAAAAATCACCTGCTTCAACACGAAGATCTATGCCACGCAGCGCCTGAACACCGCCGGGATAGGTTTTCGTTAACTGTTCCAGTTCTAATGCAATTGTCATGGATATACGGTTACCTTGTCCGGTACAAAAAAGTTAAGCTGTTTAAAAATTATTTCAGTTGCACTATCAGTTGCCCTATATTACCTCAACGCACTTCTTCCGTTACAGGTTGTTAACTTCCATGAAAGACATAGATACCCTCATCAGCAATAACCAGGTCTGGTCAAAACTGATGGAGGACGAAGACCCGGGCTTTTTCGAACGTTTGTCTCAAGCCCAAAAGCCTCGCTTCTTGTGGATTGGCTGTTCTGATAGTCGTGTACCCGCAGAGCGTCTGACCGGCCTTGAGCCTGGCGAGTTGTTTGTTCACCGTAATGTCGCAAACCTGGTTATTCATACGGACTTGAATTGCCTTTCCGTTGTGCAGTATGCGGTTGATGTTCTTGAAGTTGAACACATTATTATTTGCGGTCACTACGGATGTGGCGGTGTACAAGCGGCGGTTGAGAACCCGGACTTAGGGCTTATCAACAACTGGTTGCTACACATTCGCGATATCTGGTTCAAGCATAGCTCGCTGCTGGGAGAACTCCCGCCGGAGCAGCGCCTGGACACACTTTGCGAGCTGAATGTGATGGAGCAGGTTTATAACCTCGGTCATTCCACCATTATGCAGTCTGCGTGGAAACGCGGGCAAAAAGTGACAGTTCACGGTTGGGCTTACGGTATTCACGATGGTCGCCTGCGCGATTTAGAAGTCACCGCTACCAGCCGCGAATCGCTGGAGCAAGGTTACCGCAGCGGGATTTCAAACCTGCAAAACTCCCATATCAGCCATAAGAATAGAACACCTTCGCAGTAAGTCAGATAGCAAAAAGGGCCTTAATGGCCCTTTTTTAATGGATGCTATCGACTTATTCGTCCAGCAGAACCACTTTGCCGACGTACGGCAGATGGCGATAACGCTGAGCGTAATCAATACCGTAGCCGACTACGAACTCGTCAGGAATGGCGAAACCAACCCACTCAACATTCACGTCTACTTCGCGGCGTTCCGGTTTATCCAGCAGCGTACAAATAGCCAGTGATTTTGGCTCACGCAGACTCAGGATCTCACGCACTTTGCTCAAGGTATTACCGGAGTCGATAATATCTTCGACGATCAGCACATCTTTACCGCGAATATCCTCATCAAGGTCTTTCAGGATTTTCACATCACGGGTGGTAGACATGCCGCTGCCGTAACTCGATGCGGTCATAAAATCGACTTCGTGGGGCACTTGCACTTCACGGCACAAATCCGCCATGAACATAAATGAGCCACGCAGCAGGCCAACCAGCACCATATCACTACCGCTATCACGATAATGTTCAGTGATCTCACGACCCAGTTCAGCGATACGGGCTTTGATCTCCGCTTCGGGGATCATCACTTCAACAGTATGTTTCATAGTTATAACCATATGATTTAAAAATAAATCATTCGATGTCGGTCAAATATCAGCCAACACAAAATATTCAGGCCAGCAGTATAACAGCAAAACCCATTCCCGTGCCCAATTGGTAAAAAAGCCATTTATGTGATGAATATCACACTTGTTAATAACTATAATGAGTTGCTATCAAACTTTTAAGAGCGTGATAATTGTGAAAACAAATAACAGTGGTTCGCGAGTCATCGCAACCTTAACAGTCCTGTTTGCGGTACTGAGCGGACTGTATTTATTTATTGGCGGGATATGGTTAGTAGCAATTGGTGGGTCCTGGTACTACCCAATTGCAGGCGCGGTGATGCTCATCACCGCATGGTTACTTTGGCAACGTAAAGCTCTGGCACTTTGGATTTACGCCGTATTACTGCTTTGCACCGTCGCGTGGTCTGTCTGGGAAGTCGGTTTCGATTTCTGGGCATTAACCCCGCGTTTAGACGTACTGTTCTTCTTCGGCGTGTGGTTACTGCTGCCGTTTGTGTACCGTCAGCTGATTAAGCCATCAGCGGGTGCGGCTCCGGCATTGGGCGCGGTACTCGTGCTCACCGTGATTGGGCTGGTCTGGGCGGTATTTAACGACCCGCAAGAGATCAACGGCACGCTCAGTGCTGATGCTCAAACGCCTCCGGCGGCGAGCGCCACCATTCCGGATGCCGACTGGCCTGCGTATGGTCGCAACCAGGAAGGCCAACGCTACTCTCCTTTAAAGCAGATCAACGATAAAAACGTCGGTGAGCTTAAAGAAGCGTGGACCTTCCAGACTGGTGATGTGAAACGCCCTACCGATCCGGGTGAAATCACGAACGAAGTGACCCCGATTAAAATCCGCGACACGCTGTACCTGTGTACTGCGCACCAGCAATTATTTGCGCTGGATGCAGCCACCGGTAAGCAGAAGTGGAAGTTCGATCCGCGTCTGGATACCAACCCTTCGTTCCAGCACGTGACCTGCCGTGGTGTTTCTTACCACGAAGCAACAGCGGCTAACTCAAGCCCGGATGTGGTTTCAGACTGCCCACGTCGAATCATTCTTCCGGTGAATGATGGCCGCCTGTTTGCGATTAATGCCGATAACGGTCAGCTGTGCGAAAGCTTTGCTAACAAAGGCATTCTGAATCTACAAACCAACATGCCGGTCACTACACCAGGTATGTATGAGCCGACTTCGCCGCCCATCATCACCGATAAAGTGATCGTGATTGCAGGTGCTGTGACCGATAACTACTCGACGCGCGAGCCGTCTGGTGTGATTCGTGGCTTTGATGTGAACAGCGGCAAGCTGCTGTGGGCATTTGACCCAGGTGCGAAAGACCCGAATACCGTTCCGGGCGATGAACACCACTTCACCATTAACTCGCCAAACTCCTGGGCACCTGCGGCCTACGACGCGAAGCTTGATTTGGTGTACCTGCCGATGGGTGTTACCACGCCAGATATCTGGGGCGGGAATCGCACACCTGAACAGGAACGTTATGCCAGCAGCATTCTGGCGCTGAACGCCACCACCGGCAAACTGGCCTGGTCTTATCAAACAGTTCACCATGACTTGTGGGATATGGACATGCCGTCGCAGCCAACACTTGCGGATATTACCGTTAAAGGCGAAACCGTTCCGGTTATCTACGCGCCTGCGAAAACCGGTAACATTTTTGTGCTCGACCGCCGTGACGGCAAACTGGTGGTTCCGGCTCCGGAAAAACCAGTGCCACAAGGCGCTGCGAAAGGTGATTACGTGACGCCAACTCAGCCGTTCTCGGATTTGAGTTTCCGTCCCAAAAAAGACCTGAGCGGTGCGGATATGTGGGGTGCAACGCTGTACGACCAGATGGTCTGCCGCATTATCTTCCACAAGCTGCGTTATGAAGGCATTTTCACTCCACCTTCCGAGCAAGGCACGCTGGTGTTCCCTGGCAACCTGGGGATGTTCGAATGGGGCGGCATTTCCGTTGACCCGAATCGTCAGGTTGCGATTGCTAACCCAATGGCGCTGCCGTTTGTTTCCAGGCTGATGCCTCGCGGTCCTGGCAACCCGATGGAGCCGCCGAAAGATGCCAAAGGTTCAGGCACTGAAACGGGCATCCAGCCACAATACGGCGTACCGTATGGCGTGACGCTGAATCCGTTCCTCTCTCCGTTTGGTCTGCCGTGTAAGCAACCGGCGTGGGGCTACATTTCTGCGGTAGATTTGAAAACCAACGAAGTGGTGTGGAAGAAACGAATCGGTACTGTTCGCGACAGCTCACCGCTCCCACTGCCGTTTAAAATGGGGATGCCGATGCTTGGCGGCCCAATTTCTACCGCCGGGAACGTGTTGTTTATTGGCGCAACCGCAGATAACTACCTGCGTGCATACAATATGAGCAACGGTGACAAGCTGTGGGAAGCACGTCTGCCAGCTGGTGGACAGGCAACGCCGATGACTTATGAAGTGAATGGCAAACAGTACGTGGTCATTTCTGCGGGCGGCCATGGTTCGTTTGGAACGAAGATGGGCGATTACATCGTCGCTTACGCTTTGCCGGACGACGCTAAGTAAAAAACTGGCGGATGAACAGACTTCTGTTCATCCGCCTTTTTTACGCTACCGTAAACCCAAGCATCATGCCGGTATCTTCATGTTCCAGCAGATGGCAATGCGCCATATACGCCTGATCTTTCGCAGCCGCATGTTCAAAGCGCACTAACACTTCACTACGTCCGCCTTCCACACGAACCGTATCTTTCCAGCCCTGACGATGAGCCTCAACCGGCTTACCATTTTCGCTCAGAATGCGGAACTGCGTGCCGTGAATATGGAACGGGTGCAGCATCATGTCGCCTTCACCGGAAATCGTCCATTTCTCGTACTTGCCTTTCTCGACCGCAAACGCAGGCGTGTTCATATCAAATGCTTTGCCGTTAATCTTATTGGCATTATGGAAATCAAAGCCCTGCTGGCCGTGATTCATACCACCATGATTCATTTTGCCATGGTCCATCTTTCCGTGGTCCATATTGCCCATCATGCTGCCATGCCCGGCCATGTTCATGCCCGCCATCGCCTGCTGGCCATATTTGTCCATCAGCGCTTGCATCCCCATCATGTCCAGCATCGGGTCCATCATCAGCTGTAACCAACGCTCGGTAACACCGTCCAGAGCAGGAATTGCGGGAACGTTAGCCAGCTTGTCAGGCATATCACCGGATGCGGCAATAATCAGCGGTTGAATACGCACCACAGGCTGCGGTTTGTCGAACGGCGCAACCGTCATGCCCATTTGTTTAACCGGCAGTGTGACGATATCGAACGCTTTGCCGTCGCGGGTATCGACCAGCACTTCGAAACGCTCACCCATCAGCATTGGCAGTTCGGTCACTTTTACTGGCTCCGCCAGTAAGCCACCGTCGCTGCCAATCACATAAAGTGGGCGGTTGTCGCTGGCGGCAATATTCAGAGAACGGGCATTACAGCCATTGAGCAGACGTAAACGCAGCCAGCCGCGCGGGTTAGCATGTTGCGGATACACCGCGCCGTTGCACAGCAATGTATCGCCAAACCAACCGACCGCAGCACTCATTACGTCCAGTTGGTAGTCAATTTCACCGTCAGCAGCAAAACGTTTGTCCTGAATAATTAATGGCACATCGTCAATGCCCCACTGTTTTGGCAAACGCAGCGCACGGCTTTCAGGATCGTCAATCAGCACCAATCCCGCCAGCCCCATAGCCACCTGATGGCCGGTTTTGCCATGCTGATGCGGGTGGAACCAGCAAGTGGCGGCACGTTGCTGCGGAGTGAATTTCACGGTGCGTTTGCCACCAGCGGCGATCACGCCTTGTGGCCCACCATCGATATCACCAGGAACTTCCAATCCATGCCAGTGAACCGTAGTTTCTTCAGCAAGTTGGTTATTAATCTCGACCGTGACTTCTTCGCCCTGCGTCAGTTGCAAAGCCGGCCCAAGTAAATTGCCGTTATAGCCCCACGTGGTGGCCGTCTTGCCATTAAAAGTGCTTTTGCCCGCTTGCACGGCTAAACGGATGCTATTCTTTGCATCGGGGGCGAGAATTTCGGGGATCGGTAATGCGGGTCTGTCGGCTGCCAGTGCCGCTTTACTCCAGAGCGGCAGCGCGCTAAAAGCGCCAATAGCAGCAGAATATTTTAGAAAATCACGGCGTTGCATATTCAGTTCCTTTCATTAGCAGGCGTGATAGTGAGCATAAACTCTGCCCTTAGGGGAAGGTCAAGTTTTATACGGGTTGCAGGGCAGATAATAAATCTCGTCGCACCATATTTAACTGTGTTAACGTTTCGTATCTGATAAAAAGTGGTAGATGTGATGAAGATGGGAGTTAGGGCATTAATCCTGGGCTTGTTGATGGCTTTTTCCACCAGCAGTCAGGCACTTAGCGAGTCTGAAGCAGAAGATATGGCCGATCTTACTGCAGTGTTTGTGTTCCTGAAAAATGATTGTGGCTACCAAAACCTGCCGAACGGACAAATTCGCCGTGCACTGGTCTTTTTTGCCCAGCAAAACCAGTGGGATTTGAGCAATTACGACACCTTTAATATGAAGGCGCTCGGTGAAGATAGTTATCGTGACTTAAGTGGTATCGCTATCCCTACCGCGAACAAATGTAAATCCCTTGCCCGTGACTCGTTAAGTTTGCTCGCCTACGTGAAGTAATTCACGCCTCCCAGATATCCAATGGCAAAATAGTCTATAAATATCAGACTATTTTGCCATAGCACAAAATATTTACCCCCTAAATATAAAACACCTTAAATATATTATTAAACAATAATAACAACCCAATCAAACAATGATTAACATAAAACCAATGAATGCATCCCGATCAACCAATGTGATAATTGAATTGATTTAAATCAAAAGTAACAGGAAATTCTTATTTCTCCGGCAAAGAATTGAAAGATCTTATTGGCTGTGATAAAACGGCGAAATTATCATTTTAAATATGCACTCTACATTTTTGGATTAAACATCTTGAAAAAGAACTTACTCAATCATCTGTGTGTCATAGCTATTATTTTATTAGCAGGCTGTAGCTCTAATTCAAACTCACGCACACAGAAATCAGTAGTCAACAAAGCGCCACAGCAACTGGTATCACCACCAGTTGAACAGAAGTTAAAGCAACCAGAAAATATCGATGAGCAAGTTACAGCAATCAATAGTTGCCGTAATGCATTGGATTCTTTAAAACAGATAAATTCAGGCCGCGCACAGAAATATAATGAGAGCTTTAATTCGTTAGTCAATGCCGCCTCTCAGTATAATTCAGTACGTGCACAGATAAGCGATACCACACGCCAGACCGTTGATTCTATGTATCAGTTTAAAACGCTAAAGCTATGCTCAGATATCAATCAGGCACTAATGGATAGCCTGGTTGCCAGCGGAGAGAAAGCAATAAGATGAAACCCCTCACTTTTGCGCGACTGCGAATCCCTTGCGTGCTGATCAGCTTACTCACATTGCCGTTTATAACTAATGCGCAGGAAGATGCCCTGGAAAATGTTACCGCGCGCTCAAACGATAACGATTCTATTCCTGCAATTCTTAATTATGTTCAATCACAAGAAAAAAATGGAAACAATAGCATAGAGCCCAAAACGGTCACTCGTCCGGCACAAAACAATAATGCAGCCCAAAAATTGCGGGCCAAAGTTAATATTCAGAAATCCTGGCTTACGGAAAAGGACGAAACTATTCGCCAATTACAGGCGCAGCTAGACATGAAATCAGCGCGTTTAAATTCAGAATCTGATAATGAAAAAAAATTACATGAACAAGTAAAAGAGTTGCAGGCGAAATTGGACGCAGCAAATTCACATCAACAGACAGCCCAACAAGCTCAGACAAAACTTACAGAGTCGCAACTAAGTATTATCGAACTGCAAAAACAAGCAAAAACTGCAGAAGATAAACTTGCTGAAACCAGTAAAAAACTACAAGACAACCAGCTAGAATTATCGCAACTCGGAAGTGAAAAGCTTCAACTGGTAACCTCACTTGAGGCGTTGAAAGCTGAGCAAAATAAAACCAAAAAACAATTGAACGACAAAGCAGATATTATAACAAAAATTTCCACGCAAAAAGAAGATGCTGTTAAGCAGTTACAAGCTCAGCTGGATATAAAATCCTCCGCCATACAAACCGCGTCCGAAAGTGAAAAAGCATTACGTGAGCAACTCAAACAGTTGCAACTAAAACTGGATTCTGCAGACGCAGGCAAAAATCTGGCATTGCAGACTCAAGAGCAGCTGAAAGAGTCACAACAGAAAGTCATTGATCTGCAAAAGGTTGAAAAATCTACCAACGATGCACTGGCAGATGCCAATAAAAAGCTAAGTGACAATGAACAATTGCTCCTCAAAAGTGGGCAAGAGAAAGAACAGCTAGCTTCATTGCTGGAAGCGCAGAAAAATCAGGGCAGCGAAATTCAAACGCAGTTGGATGCAAAAACCAGTGATATCACCAAACTAACAGAGCAAATCGCGAAGATGCAGAGTGCGGATGCCAATAAAGTCGAGCTCGATCTTAAACAGCCCAAACAACAGCAAGCGTATGCTATCGGTTTATCACTTGGTGATGACGTTCTCCAGGAATTGACCACCCGTGCGGCTCAAGGAGTGCCGATCGAGCGAGACGTGGTGTTACGTGGCATTGAGGATATCTTCGCAGATAAAGTTGCACTTGATGAGGTGTCGCGGAATAAAGCGTTGGAAGAAGCCACTCAAAAAGTCTACCAAAACCTGAATAAGATTGAGCAACAAGCCAGAGATGAAGGCAAAAAATATCAGGATAAGTTTGCCAAACAGAAAGGTGTGGAATTCAAAGATGGTGTTTACAGCAAAATTGATTATGCCGGCCAGGGAGCCATTAAACCTGACGATATTGTCACTATTGTGATGAAAGAAACACTGCCAGATGGCACCATCATTACTGATATGGAAGTGGCAGATAAAGTCTGGTCGCAACCACTAAGCGCTTATCCGCCTATTTTCAAAGGCCCATTACAGCGGTTAGGTAACCACGGTTCGATTACGATTGTCGTACCGCCTGAGCTAGCCTACGGCAGCCAGGGGCAGCCGCCGAAAATTCCACCGGGTGCAACAATGACGTATAACGTCAGGATTGTGGAAGTCGATAATAAGTAACATCAGTCAGACCCAAATGGGTCTGACTTTTTTTAATGGTTACTGACAAAATCCCGATAAGCCGTGATGACCAGCATGAAATCTTCAACGCCGCAGAAGGACAAGCTTTCTTCATCGTAGTAGTTCATCCCCTCTTCCATTTCATCACCTGAAATTTCCAGCTGATTAGCGCGAATCATCACTTCTTCACCATCGAGCAACACAGTGTATTCATGCCCGACACGTTGCCACTGGCGCTCGCTACCTTTGACTGAATTTACCGCCTCTTCGACTTCGTCGAGCAGCCCGAGATTTTCTTTTACTTCTTCATTAAACCAATGGCCCACCACTTCGTGCCCCATCGACATACGCACTTTCACCAACCCGGTGACATCACGCAAAAATTCATATTCCATGGTGTTTTCCTCTACCTTGCCTGGGGAAATGCAGTACCCCTTAGCGTATAGAGTAAGTATCGCAGCAAAGTCGGCGAAAAACAGCGTTCAGGTCCATGGGTGGCAAATAAAAAGGGAGGCCTAAGCCTCCCTTGTCGCAGATTGGGTAAATGTTATACCGCAGTCTGGAAAATCACGCCGTCTGCTTTCTCGGTGTACTGAGAAAGTTTGTCAAAGTTCAGGTAACGGTAAGTATCAACAGCCGTCTTATCAACCTGCGCCATAAAGGTCTGGTATTCGTCAGGCGTTGGCAGTTTGCCCAGCAGTGAAGCCACTGCTGCCAGCTCTGCGGATGCCAGGTAGACGTTAGCGCCAGTACCTAAACGGTTAGGGAAGTTACGCGTAGACGTTGAAACCACGGTTGAACCATCTGCCACACGCGCCTGGTTACCCATGCACAGTGAACAGCCAGGGATTTCGATACGCGCACCGCTCTTACCAAACACGCTGTAGTAGCCTTCCTCAGTCAACTGAGCGGCATCCATACGCGTTGGTGGCGCAACCCACAGGCGAGTCGGCAACTGGCCTTTGTGGCTATCAAGCAGTTTACCTGCCGCACGGAAGTGGCCGATGTTAGTCATGCAAGAACCGATAAACACTTCATCGATTTTCTCGCCCTGAACATCAGACAGCAGACGTGCATCATCAGGATCGTTTGGCGCACACAGAATTGGCTCTTTGATATCGTTCAGATCAATTTCGATGATCTCTGCGTATTCCGCATCGGCATCGGCTTCGAGCAACTGAGGATCGGCCAGCCATTTTTCCATACCCTGGATACGGCGCTCAAGCGTACGACGATCGCCGTAACCTTCTGCGATCATCCACTTCAGCAGCACAATGTTAGAGCTCAGGTATTCTTCGATCGGCTCGCGATCCAACTTAATGGTACAGCCGGCAGCAGAACGTTCAGCGGAAGCATCGGTCAGCTCAAACGCCTGCTCGACTTTCAGCGTTGGCAGGCCTTCGATTTCCAGGATGCGACCAGAGAAGATATTTTTCTTACCTTTCTTCTCAACGGTCAGCAGGCCTTGTTTGATGGCATACAGCGGAATCGCGTGAACCAGGTCGCGCAGAGTAATCCCCGGCTGCATTTTGCCTTTGAAGCGCACCAGCACCGATTCAGGCATATCCAGTGGCATCACGCCGGTTGCCGCAGCAAACGCGACCAGACCAGAGCCCGCCGGGAAGGAAATACCAATTGGGAAACGGGTGTGGGAGTCACCGCCCGTACCGACGGTATCCGGCAGCAGCATACGGTTCAGCCAGGAGTGGATAACGCCATCGCCCGGACGCAGCGACACGCCGCCACGATTCATGATGAAGTCCGGCAGCGTGTGGTGAGTGTTCACATCCACCGGCTTAGGATAAGCGGCAGTGTGGCAGAAAGACTGCATCACTAAATCAGCCGAGAAGCCCAGGCATGCGAGGTCTTTCAGCTCATCACGGGTCATTGGACCTGTGGTGTCCTGAGAACCGACAGACGTCATTTTTGGTTCGCAGTACTGGTTCGGACGGATGCCGTCCACGCCACAGGCGCGGCCAACCATTTTCTGCGCCAGAGAGAAGCCGCGAGTACTGGCGACAACATCTTTCGCCTGCACGAAGACTTCGCTGCGTGGCAGATCCAGCGCTTCACGTGCTTTAGTCGTCAGACCGCGACCGATGATCAGCGGAATACGGCCACCGGCACGAACTTCGTCCAACAGCACGTCAGTTTTCAACTCGAAGTTTGCGATAACGTCGTTGGTTTCGTGGTTACGCACTTCGCCTTTGTATGGATAGATATCAATGACATCGCCCATGTTCAGGTCGTTTACGTCAACTTCGATTGGCAGCGCACCCGCATCTTCCATGGTGTTGAAGAAGATTGGCGCAATTTTGCCGCCGAGCACCACACCGCCGCCGCGCTTGTTCGGCACGTTCGGGATGTCATCGCCCATAAACCACAGCACGGAGTTAGTCGCAGATTTACGCGAAGAACCGGTACCGACAACGTCGCCCACATAAGCCAGCGGGAAACCTTTTTTGTTTAACGCTTCGATCTGTTTGATCGGGCCAACGCTTCCAGGCTGGTCCGGCTCGATACCTTCACGGGCGTTTTTCAGCATCGCTAATGCGTGCAGAGGAATGTCCGGACGTGACCAGGCATCAGGCGCTGGGGACAAGTCATCGGTATTCGTTTCACCGGTGACTTTAAATACGGTAACGGTGATTTTGTCAGCCAGTTTTGGACGAGACAGGAACCATTCGGCGTCAGCCCAGGATTTCAGCACTTGTTGCGCGTGGGTATTACCCGCTTTGGCTTTTTCTTCCACATCGTAGAAGTTATCGAACATCAGCAGCGTGTGGGACAGTGCTTTAGCGGCAATCGCTGCCAGCTTTTCGTTATCCAGCGCGTCAATCAGTGGATGAATGTTGTAGCCACCTTGCATGGTGCCAAGCAGTTCTACAGCTTTCTCTGGGGAGATTAACGGGGAGGTCGCCTCACCTTTAGTGAGGGCAGCCAGGAAACCGGCTTTAACATAGGCGGCTTCATCGACGCCTGGCGGAACACGATTGGTAATAAGATCTAAAAGGAATTCTTCTTCACCCGCTGGCGGGGATTTCAGCAGCTCGACCAGTGCGGCCATTTGGGATGCTTCTAAAGGTTTTGGAACAATCCCATCTGCAGCACGTTCGGCTACGTGCTTACGGTATTCTTCTAGCACGACGGTTCTCCTCGCTCTCATTGTCATTTCGGTTCCGGCTATTCTCTTCACGCTCCTGTGAGACAGCAGTTTGTAGGGTAAATGCCCGGTACCGCGACGGGCAGCATAGCAGGATTTTCAGGGAGGGTGAATGTGTTTACAAAAAAGCAACATTAAATACTTGCTGAATCGTTAAGGACAAAACATTCCTTTTCGATATGACCTAATGACACAAAAAAACGACGTTCAGACCCGAGGTTTTGTACAGAATTTGTATAGCCAGAAATAATATTTCACGGTTTCGGACAACATTTACGGCAAGAATCACCGTTTAAGTCAAAAATTAAACTATCAGCTCCCTATACTCGCCAGACACAGCCGCCTTACGGCATAGCTCTCTACTTCTGAATACCAGGAGAAGTTAAATGAAGTTGCCCTTTAAGCCTCATATTCTTGCCCTCATTTGCAGTGTCGGAATTTTAGCGGCATCTGGCGTTGTGTATGTGAAAAGCCAGACAACGCCTGTAGCAACATCCGCGGCACAGACCACACAACCGGCTCCAGCGGCACCAACTGCTCCAGCTACAACGCCTGCACCGACCGCAGCGGCAGTCGCGCAACCGGCCTACAGCACAGCTCAACTCGACCAATGGGTTGCACCTGTAGCGCTCTACCCTGACCCACTTTTGTCTCAGGTATTAATGGCGGCAACTTACCCTGCGAACGTGGTTCAGGCGGTGCAATGGTCGCGTGATAACCCAAAACTTGAAGGGGATGCGGCGATTCAGGCTGTGGCAAATCAACCATGGGATCCGAGCGTAAAATCTCTGGTCGCCTTCCCGCAGTTAATGGCCTTGATGGGTGAAAATCCGGAATGGGTACAAAATCTGGGGGATGCATTTTTAGCCCAGCCGCAAGATTTGATGGATTCAGTGCAGAAGTTGCGTTTGCTGGCGCAGCAAACCGGCGCTTTAAAAACTACACCACAACAAACAGTCACGAGTACGCCTGTCACGGTAAACCAGAATACGACGGTCGCCGCGCCTGCGAGTTCCGGCTCCTCTTCGTCTTCATCAAAAACCGTCGCAGCGGCTCCAGCGCAGACGGTGATTAAAATCGAGCCGACTGACCCGCAAGTGGTGTATGTCCCGACCTACAATCCATCCACGGTATACGGCACCTGGCCTAATACCGCTTATCCGCCGACGTATCTCCCACCACCTCCGGGGGAACAATTCAGCAACAGTTTTGTGAATGGCCTCGGGTTCAGCCTGGGTGTTGCAACCACCTATGCGATATTCAGCAATATCGACTGGGATGATGACGATTATCACCATCATGATGATTACCATGGTGGCGGCAACGGCAATAACATCAATATTAACAACGTTAATAACTTCAACCGTATCTCCGGGCAAAATATTCAGGATCGCAATAATATTGCCTGGCAACATAACCCGGCTTATCGAAATGGTGTGCCTTATAACAACAGCAATGTTGCCCAGCGCTACCATCAGACCAACGTCGCGGGCGGTTTGAGTTCCACTCAAAGAGCGCCCGTTAACCGTGATGCCCAACGACAAGCAGCAGCCACACAGTTGCAGCAAAACAAGGGGAGAATTGATGCGGCAGCGCCGCAATTAGCTTCTCGTGATGCCCAACGTAAGGCTTCATCGCAACAATTGAATCAGATTGCCCAGCGCAATAATTACCGTGGATATGATTCGCAAAATGCGGATTCACGCCGCAATACTGCGAAGCAACAGTTCAACCAATCCGCGAATCAGCAGCAACGCCGGGACACAGCTAAAACTCAGTTGCACAACCCGACAGCACAGCAACAACAGCGCCGCGATAATGTGAAATCGCAAGAACATCGTCAGACTTCACAGCAGCAGCAACAGCGTCGCGAAACGGCTCAGCAACACCGCAGCAGTAACAATCTCGGCCAGACACAACGTGCGGTATCGCGTCCGAATGCGTTTAGTGGGAATGAAAGCCGCTCTCCTTCGTGGCAGGCGCAAAACCAGCGTGGGCAGCAAAGTCTGAATCGCTCATCGGCTCATCGTGAGCAACGTAGCCCGTCAAGAGAACACAGTTCAGGGCATCGTGAATTTAATCGCCGCTAAAAGGAGGCATCATGAAAAATCGTATGAAGTTAAGTGCATTAGTAATGCTTATGCTGCCTGCTTTCGTTCAGGCACAGCAGTTATTCAACACACCTGAGTTAGCGGCCCAGTCATTTGCCACGGCAGTGATAAGCCAGGATGAAGCGGCGCTGACGGAAGTGCTGGGTGATAACTGGCGGCAATATCTGCCCGATGAAAAAGCCGATCCTGAAGCCGTCGCCCGTTTTGTTCGTGACTGGAAAGTCAGCCACAACATTGAGGAACAAGGTGAAACCGCGCATTTGAATGTCGGACAAGAAAACTGGCAGTTGCCGATTCCGATGGTGAAAACACAGGAGGGCTGGCATTTCGACATGCAGCGAGCGGCAGATGAAATTCTTACCCGCACTATCGGTCTGAACGAACTTTCTGCCATTCAGGCAGTGCAAGCCTACGTTGCGGCGCAGCAGGATTATTATCAGCTAGACCAGCAGTACGCTCAGAAGTTTGTCAGCACCGAAGGCAAGAAAGATGGGTTGTACTGGCCCGCAGTGCCAGGCGAAGCGCCAAGCCCTCTCGGCCCAAGTTTCAGCCCGGTACAACCGGGCATGGGCTACCACGGCTACCATTTCCGGATCCTGACCGCTCAGGGGGCTGACGCTCCGGGTGGTGCTAAGAACTATATTAGCGACGGGAAAATGGTTGAGGGTTTTGCGTTGATCGCCTGGCCTGTTGAATATGGGGAAACTGGCGTCACAACCTTTATGGTGAATAACCAGGGCGTGGTTTATCAAAAAGATTTTGGGGAAGAGACGGCTGAGAAAGTGCAGGAAATAAAAGAATTCAATCCGGATAAAAGCTGGCAGGAAGAGCAACAGTAACCCAATAAAAAACCCGCCTCGGCGGGTTTTTTTACCATCAGGCGATTACTTCTTTTTCGCTTTCGGGTTTGGCAGGTCGGTGATGCTACCTTCAAAGATCTCAGCAGCCAGACCTACAGACTCGTGCAGAGTCGGGTGCGCGTGGATGGTAAGCGCGATGTCTTCAGCGTCACAACCCATTTCGATAGCCAGACCGATTTCACCCAACAGCTCGCCGCCGTTAGTCCCGACAATCGCACCACCGATAACACGGTGAGTTTCTTTGTCGAAAATCAGTTTGGTCATACCGTCTGCGCAATCGGAAGCGATAGCACGGCCAGAAGCAGCCCACGGGAAGGTGGCGGTTTCGTAGCTGATGCCTTTTTCTTTCGCTTCTTTCTCGGTCAAACCAACCCATGCAACTTCTGGTTCAGTGTACGCGATTGAAGGAATCACTTTCGGGTCGAAGTAGTGCTTCATGCCGGCGATAACTTCTGCAGCAACGTGGCCTTCGTGAACACCTTTGTGAGCAAGCATTGGCTGGCCGACGATATCGCCGATAGCGTAGATGTGCGGCACGTTAGTGCGCATTTGCTTGTCAGTACGGATGAAACCACGGTCGTCAACTTCAACACCAGCAGCGCCTGCATCCAGCAGCTTACCGTTAGGTACGCGGCCGATTGCCACCAGAACCGCGTCGTAACGCTGTGGTTCAGCTGGGGCTTTTTTGCCTTCCATGGTGACGTAGATGCCATCTTCTTTGGCTTCAACGGCAGTCACTTTGGTTTCCAGCATCAGGTTGAATTGCTTGCTGATACGTTTGGTGAAGACTTTAACAACGTCTTTGTCGGCAGCCGGGATAACCTGGTCGAACATTTCAACCACGTCAATCTCTGAACCCAGCGCATGGTACACAGTACCCATTTCCAGACCGATGATACCGCCACCCATAACCAGCATGCGTTTTGGTACAGATTTCAGTTCCAGTGCGTCGGTAGAATCCCATACGCGTGGATCTTCATGCGGAATGAATGGCAGCTGAATCGGACGAGAACCCGCCGCGATAATTGCGTTGTCGAAAGTGATAGTCGTTGGACCATTTTCACCTTCAACAACCAGGGTGTTAGCGCCGGTAAATTTGCCCAGGCCATTCACCACTTTAACTTTACGACCTTTCGCCATACCAGACAGGCCACCAGTCAACTGGTTGATAACCTTTTCTTTCCAGGTACGGATTTTGTCGATGTCAGTTTTCGGTTCGCCGAAAACAATGCCGTGCTCAGCCAAAGCTTTTGCTTCTTCGATAACTTTAGCAACATGCAGCAGGGCTTTAGAAGGGATACAGCCAACGTTCAGACAAACACCGCCGAGGGTGCTGTAACGTTCTACAATGACGGTCTCCAGACCTAAATCAGCGCAACGGAAAGCAGCAGAGTAACCTGCCGGGCCTGCCCCAAGTACGACGACCTGAGTTTTGATTTCAGTACTCATCATGACCTCTTTATTATTCTCCGCCTGCAGTCTACAAAATTGTTAACAATTTTGAAACAAAAACGGCAAGCGAATTGTCCTTTGCATCAGATAATCTCGAACTACATCACGAGATTACCAGAAAAAAGCCGACCGAAGGGTCGGCTTTTTGGCTTACATCACCAGGCGGCGAATATCGGCCAGCGTGTTGTTGATGATGGTGATAAAGCGCGCACCATCAGCACCGTCAATCACGCGGTGGTCGAAGGAAAGAGACATCGGCATCATCAGACGCGGAGTGAACTCTTTACCATTCCAGACCGGCTCGATAGCGGACTTGGAGACACCCAGGATGGCCACTTCCGGCGCATTAACGATTGGCGCGAAGTGAGTCGTCCCGATACCGCCGAGGCTTGAGATAGTGAAGCAACCGCCCTGCATTTCGCCAGCAGTCAGCTTGCCATCGCGAGCTTTCTTAGAAATAGCCATCAGTTCACGGGACAGCTCAGAGATGCTCTTCTTGTTCACATCTTTGAAGACCGGAACAACCAGACCGTTTGGCGTATCAACCGCCACACCGATGTTGATGTATTTCTTCAGCGTTAGCTTCTGGCCGTCTTCGGACAGGGAGCTGTTGAAGCGAGGCATTTGCTCAAGAGCAGCAGCTACCGCTTTCATGATGAACACTACAGGAGTGAACTTCACGTCCAGCTTGCGCTTGGCAGCTTCGTCGTTCTGCTGTTTACGGAACGCTTCCAGATCGGTGATATCCGTTTTGTCGAAGTGCGTAACGTGCGGGATCATCACCCAGTTACGGCTCAGGTTCGCACCAGAGATTTTCTGGATACGGCCCAGTTCAACTTCTTCGATTTCACCAAACTTGCTGAAGTCAACTTTCGGCCATGGCAGCATGCCAGGCAGACCGCCGCCCGTTGCCGCAGCTGGTGCAGTTTCTGCACGCTTAACAGCATCTTTCACGTAAGTCTGAACGTCTTCGCGCAGGATACGACCTTTACGGCCAGTCCCTTTCACTTTCGCCAGGTTCACACCGAACTCACGCGCCAGACGGCGAATCAGTGGGGTGGCGTGAACGTATGCGTCGTTTTCAGCGAATTCAGTTTTGCCGGAAGCCGCAGCTGGCGCCGCAGTTGGTTTCTGAGCTGCTGCCGCAGGAGCCGGAGCTGCTGCTTCTTGCTTAGCGGCAGGAGCTGCTGGTGCGGCGCCTTCCACTTCAAAGACCATAATCAGAGAACCGGTAGACACTTTGTCGCCAGTGTTGATTTTGATTTCTTTTACAACGCCTGCGAACGGCGCCGGGACTTCCATAGAAGCTTTGTCGCCTTCTACGGTGATCAGTGATTGTTCAGCAGCAACTTTGTCGCCCACTTTAACCATCACTTCAGTCACTTCAACTTCGTCACCGCCGATGTCTGGCACGTTAACTTCTTTTGAGCCAGAAGCCGCAGGTGCAGCAGCCGGAGCCGGAGCCGCTTCAGCTTTAGTTTCTGTAGCAGCAGGTGCAGCACCCGCTACTTCGAAGACCATAATCAGAGAACCGGTAGACACTTTGTCGCCAGTGTTGATTTTGATTTCTTTTACAACGCCTGCGAACGGTGCCGGAACTTCCATAGAAGCTTTGTCACCTTCAACGGTGATAAGAGATTGCTCTGCTTCTACTTTGTCGCCAACTTTAACCATGATCTCGGTAACTTCTACTTCGTCACCGCCGATGTCTGGCACGTTCACTTCTTTAGCCGCAGCTGCTGCCGGAGCGGCCGCTGGCGCTGCTTCTTTCTTCTCTTCAGCCGGAGCTGGTGCAGCTTGCGCTGCACCTTCGGCGGATTCGAAAATCATAACCAGTTTGCCGGTTTCAACTTTGTCACCAACCGCAACTTTGATCTCTTTGACCACGCCTGCTTGCGGAGAAGGGACTTCCATTGAAGCCTTGTCACCTTCCACGGAGATGATGGACTGGTCAACTTCAACCTTGTCGCCCACTTTCACCATGATTTCGGTCACTTCAACTTCGTCTGCACCGATGTCCGGTACCTTGATTTCGATAGCCATTTTATTCTTTACCTCTTATGCCAGACGCGGGTTGACTTTATCTGCATCGATGTTGAATTTGGTGATAGCGTCTGCCACCACTTTCTTATCGATTTCGCCACGTTTAGCCAGTTCGCCAAGTGCCGCAACAACCACATATGATGCGTCCACTTCGAAGTGGTGACGCAGGTTTTCGCGGCTGTCTGAACGACCGAAGCCATCAGTACCCAGTACGCGGTAATCGCTTGCTGGGATGAAGTTACGGATCTGCTCAGCGAACAGTTTCATATAGTCAGTAGATGCCACTGCTGGTGCATCACTCAGAATCTGAGCAACGTACGGTACACGTGGTTCTGCCGTTGGGTGCAACATGTTCCAGCGCTCACAATCCTGACCATCACGCGCCAGTTCAGTGAAGGAAGTTACGCTGAATACATCAGAGCCAACGCCGTAATCTTTAGCCAGGATCTGTGCTGCTTCACGAACGTGACGCAGGATAGAACCGGAGCCCATCAGCTGAACTTTACCTTTGCTACCTTCAACTGTTTCCAGTTTGTAGATACCTTTACGGATGCCTTCTTCCGCGCCTTCTGGCATGGCTGGCATGTGGTAGTTTTCGTTCAGCGTAGTGATGTAGTAGTAAATGTTCTCTTGCGCTTCACCGTACATACGCACCAGGCCGTCATGCATGATGACTGCAACTTCGTAAGCGTAAGCTGGATCATAAGAGATACAGTTAGGGATAGTCAGAGACTGAATATGGCTGTGGCCATCTTCATGCTGCAGACCTTCGCCGTTCAGAGTCGTACGACCGGAAGTCCCGCCGACCAGGAAGCCACGCGCCTGTTGGTCACCCGCTGCCCAGCACAGGTCGCCGATACGCTGGAAACCGAACATGGAGTAGTAGATGTAGAACGGGATCATTGGCAGATCGTTGGTGCTGTAAGAGGTCGCAGCAGCCAGCCAGGAAGAACCTGCGCCCAGCTCGTTGATACCTTCTTGCAGGATCTGGCCTTTCTCGTCTTCTTTATAGTAAGCAACCTGCTCACGGTCCTGCGGGGTGTACTGCTGGCCGTTCGGGCTGTAAATACCAATCTGACGGAACAGACCTTCCATACCGAAAGTACGCGCTTCATCGGCAATGATTGGAACCAAACGGTCTTTGATAGACGGGTTCTTCAGCATGACGTTCAGGGCACGAACGAAAGCGATAGTGGTGGAGATTTCTTTGTTCTGCTCATCTAACAGAGAGCTGAAGTCAGCCAGGGTAGGCAGTTCCAGTTTCTCGGTGAATTTAGGCAGACGAGTCGGCAAGTAGCCGTTCAGTTTTTCGCGCTGACCATGCAGATATTTGTACTCTTCGCTGCCTTCTTCGAACTTAATGTATGGCAGTTTTTCGATATCAGCATCAGCAACAGGCACATTGAAACGGTCGCGGACATAACGCACGCCGTCCATGTTCATTTTCTTAACCTGGTGCGCGATGTTTTTACCTTCGGCAGTTTCACCCATGCCATAACCTTTAACGGTATGAGCAAGGATTACAGTTGCTTTGCCTTTGGTTTCTTGTGCATTTCGCAGTGCAGCGTAGATTTTCTTCGGATCGTGGCCGCCACGGTTCAGTGCCCAAATCTCATCGTCGGACATATCTTTAACCAGTGCAGCAGTTTCTGGATAACGACCGAAGAAGTGCTCGCGAACGTATGCACCGTTTTTGGATTTGAAGGTCTGGTAGTCACCGTCAACGGTTTCGCCCATCAGTTGCAACAGTTTGCCGCTGGTATCTTTACGCAGCAGTTCGTCCCAACGAGAGCCCCAAATCACTTTAATCACGTTCCAGCCAGCACCCGCGAAGATACCTTCCAGTTCGTTAATGATTTTGCCGTTACCGGTTACTGGGCCATCAAGACGCTGCAAGTTACAGTTGATGATGAAGCACAGGTTGTCCAGTTTTTCACGGGTAGCGATAGTGATCGCACCTTTAGATTCTGGCTCATCCATTTCACCGTCGCCCAGGAACGCGTAAACACGCTGTGCGGAGGTGTCTTTCAGGCCACGGTGTTCCAGGTATTTCTGGAATTTAGCCTGATAGATTGCACCGATTGGACCCAGACCCATAGATACGGTCGGGAACTGCCAGAATTCAGGCATCAATTTCGGGTGCGGATAAGAGGACAGACCATTACCGTGAACTTCCTGACGGAAATTGTTCATCTGGTCTTCAGTCAGGCGGCCTTCAAGGAAAGCACGTGCGTAAACGCCTGGGGAGATGTGGCCCTGGAAGTACACCAGATCGCCGCCATCTTTCGCATTGCGTGCGCGGAAGAAGTGGTTGAAACACACGTCATACACGGTTGCAGAAGACTGGAAAGAGGACATATGGCCGCCCAGATCGAGGTCTTTTTTAGACGCACGCAGGACGGTCATGATGGCGTTCCAACGGATAGCAGAACGAATACGGCGTTCCAGCTCCAGATTCCCCGGGTATTCCGGTTCATCTTCAACGGCGATGGAGTTTACGTACTGGCGGGCTGCAGAACCTGCTGCGATTTTAACTCCACCTTTACGGGCTTCGCTCAGTAACTGATCAATCAGGTACTGTGCGCGCTCAACACCTTCTTCACGGATGACCGATTCGATCGCCTGTTGCCAGTCGCGAGTTTCGATCGGATCCACGTCATTTGGGAAACGTTCTGACATGGGTGGTATTCCTTATCTGTGTCTAATACGTTGATTATCTGGAACCTGTCCCATTGTGCTTTCCTTGGAAAAACACAATAAGACAGGTTCTGCGTTTAGTTGCCGCGCTCTAAAAATTGGCGCTTTTGAGAACCTGAAATTTCAGACTCTTATTCCTTACGTTGCTGTAAGCGCCGCAGAGAACGTTCTCGACGACTCTGTTCGCGGCTGCGATCCAGCAATATTTCTTCGATAAATGCCAGGTGACGGTGCGACGCTTCGCGCGCCTGCTCCGGCTGACGAGCCATAATCGCCGCAAAAATGCTGGCGCGATGGCTGCTCACTTGCGCCAGCATTTCACGGCGCGCATAGAGCAATTCAAAATTCTGACGAACGTTTTGTTCGAGCATCGGTGACATGCAGCGCAACAAGTGTAGTAGCACAACGTTGTGGGCGGCTTCCGTCACGGCGATTTGATACTGCATAACCGCATCGGACTCAGCGTCCAGGTCACCAGATTCTTGCGCTTGTTGAATAGCAAAATGGCAGTCGCCAATACGTTTGAGATCTTCGTCCGTACCACGCAATGCCGCGTAATACGCCGCGATACCTTCAAGTGCGTGGCGGGTTTCGAGCAGATCAAACTGGGATTCAGGATGGTCAGACAGCAGTTCGACCAGCGGGTCGCTTAAACTTTGCCAAAGACTGTTCTGGACAAAAGTACCGCCGCCCTGACGACGAAGCAGGAGTCCTTTCGCTTCGAGACGCTGAATGGCCTCGCGCAGTGAAGGACGAGAAACGTCGAATTGTTTCGCCAATTCGCGTTCTGGTGGGAGTTTTTCGCCGGGACGCAAGGTTCCCTCGAGGATTAGAAACTCCAACTGCTGCTCAATCACATCGGATAATTTTGGTTGGCGGATTTTGCTGTAGGCCATGTGTTCCCTGTTTCTGCCATTAGCGCTTATGCCCTTCAAACTTGAAATTATTCGGGCAAAGTCAATTGGTATGACCAATTTCACATTCTTGACGCTAAAGTAACAAAGTATTCACCTTCTGTCCATATTGGTTTTGATTGAAATCATTAAACCCGGCACATTTTAACAACATTACAGAAATGACGTTTCAAAGTTGTAACCTTGCACAAATGTCACATTTACTCACATGCAGACGCATTTAACTTTTACGAAACAGCCAAAAGTGCCTTTTCTTGCAAATTGAACCGATTCATCAGTTTAAAATATGAATATTAATTCAACGATCTCGCTTAAATTGAAGAAATAACATGCGAAATAAATAACGTGATCGATCTGACGATTGATTTCTTTTTATTCAACTCGTCACGACAGGAATAGAAAGCAGGTGCAAACACTGGCGCTTACCACTATTCTTTGCGCTGCGGAAGTCTGGTTTGCAAAATACTGGAATTGAAAACCGTAAAATAAAGACTACACATTACGGAATCACAAACTTACAGAGGCGCGTTCAGCGCCCTGAATATGACCACATGAGGTTAAACGATGGAACAAGGCGACACGCTTAAACGCGGCCTTAAAAACCGCCATATACAGCTCATCGCGCTGGGTGGAGCAATTGGGACAGGCCTGTTTCTTGGCAGTGCGTCTGTTATCCAGTCCGCCGGACCAGGGATAATTCTTGGTTACGCGATTGCAGGCTTTATTGCCTTCTTGATCATGCGCCAGTTAGGCGAAATGGTCGTTGAAGAGCCTGTGGCAGGTTCATTTAGCCACTTTGCTTACAAATATTGGGGTGGTTTCGCCGGTTTCGCTTCTGGCTGGAACTACTGGGTGCTGTATGTATTAGTTGCCATGGCAGAATTGACCGCCGTCGGTAAATACATTCAATTCTGGTATCCGGAAATCCCAACCTGGGCTTCTGCTGCTGTCTTCTTTGTCGTGATCAACGCCATTAACCTGACTAACGTAAAAGTGTTTGGTGAGATGGAGTTTTGGTTCGCCATCATTAAAGTCATCGCTGTTGTTGCCATGATTGTGTTTGGTGCCTGGTTGCTGTTTGGCGGCCATGCTGGCCCACAAGCGACCGTGCGTAACCTTTGGGAACAAGGCGGGTTCTTGCCACATGGCTGGACCGGGCTTGTGATGATGATGGCAATTATCATGTTCTCCTTCGGTGGGCTGGAACTGGTGGGCATTACTGCTGCCGAAGCCGACAACCCGCAGGTCAGTATTCCTAAAGCGACCAATCAGGTTATCTACCGTATTCTGATTTTCTATGTGGGCTCCCTGGCCGTTCTGCTGTCTCTGATGCCGTGGACTCGCGTTACCGCGGATACCAGCCCGTTCGTACTTATCTTCCATGAACTGGGTGATACTTTTGTCGCAAACGCGCTCAACGTGGTCGTACTGACCGCCGCACTGTCCGTTTATAACAGCTGTGTTTACTGCAACAGCCGTATGCTGTTTGGTCTGGCTCAGCAAGGCAATGCACCGAAAGCACTTCAGAAAGTCGATAAACGTGGCGTGCCGGTTAATACCATTATGGTATCTGCCCTCTTCACCGCGTTGTGTGTCTTGATTAACTACCTTGCACCAGCAGAAGCCTTTGGTTTGCTGATGGCACTGGTGGTCTCTGCCCTGGTGATTAACTGGGCGATGATTAGCCTTGCGCACATCAAGTTCCGTCGTGCAAAACAGCAACAAGGTGTGAAGACTCGCTTCCCAGCGCTGTTCTACCCGATGGGTAACTACCTCTGCCTGCTGTTTATGGCAGCAGTGCTGGTTATTATGGCAATCACCCCAGGCATGGCCATCTCCGTATGGCTGATTCCGGTTTGGGTTGTGATCCTCGGCATTGGATACTTCATCAAACAGAAGAACCTGAAAAGCGTAAAAGCGTAAAAGCGTAAAAGCGTAAAAACTCAGGCGCGTAACGTAGGTCGGATTAGCGTGGCGACATCCGACCTACAAATTCATTCAACAAATTAGTTAACTGCTTCACACTTCTTCGACAATGACAGAATTGTCCATCCCTGCAACGAATTACAGACACGCAATTAATCTCAAACAGCTCAATACTCTTGTCCATATACTGGTCAGGAGCATTTCCAATGGAAAGCGGCAAATTATCAATTAAAGAAAAGATTGGCTACGGGATGGGTGACGCCGGATGCAACATCATCTTTGGCGCCATTATGTTGTTTGTTAACTATTTTTATACCGATATTTTTGGACTCGCCCCAGCGCTAGTGGGGGTTATGCTACTTTCCATCAGGGTGATTGATGCGATAACCGACCCTATTATGGGCGCCATTGCGGACAGAACTCAGACCCGATGGGGGCGTTTTCGTCCATGGATATTATGGATGGCGGCACCCTTTGCCTTCTTCAGTTACCTGATGTTTACCACACCTGACTGGGCTTATAGCAGCAAAGTTATCTATGCCTTCGTCACTTACTTCCTGCTCTCATTAACCTATACCGCAATCAACATTCCCTATTGCTCTCTGGGAAGCGTGATTACCAACGATCCAAAAGAACGCGTGGCCTGCCAGTCGTATCGCTTTGTGATGGTTGGCATTGCGACGCTGATTCTTTCGCTTTCCCTGTTGCCGATGGTTGACTGGTTTGGCGGCGGCGACAAAGCCAAAGGTTATCAGATGGCAATGGGCGTTCTGGCGGTACTGGGCATGTGTATGTTCCTGTTCTGCTTCTCAACCGTCAGAGAGCGTGTTCGCCCGGCAGTACCAAGCAATGACGATCTGAAAGCTGATCTGAAAGATGTGTGGAAAAACGATCAGTGGGTGCGCATCCTGCTTCTGACGCTGTGCAACGTCTGCCCTGGTTTTATCCGTATGGCGGCAACCATGTACTACGTCACCTGGGTCATGGGGCAAAGCACCAGCTTCGCCACCTTGTTTATCAGCCTCGGCGTAGTCGGCATGATGGGCGGCAGTATGCTGGCGAAAGTGCTGACCGACCGCATCTGCAAACTGAAAGTGTTCTTCTGGACCAACATCGTCCTGGCGATTTTCTCCAGCGGGTTCTACTTCCTCGACCCGCATGCCACCACGCTGATTGTGGTGATGTACTTCCTGCTCAACATCCTGCACCAAATCCCATCGCCGCTGCACTGGTCGCTGATGGCTGACGTAGATGACTATGGCGAGTGGAAAACAGGTAAACGCATCACCGGTATCAGCTTCTCCGGTAACTTGTTCTTCCTCAAATTAGGGCTGGCGATTGCTGGCGCAATGGTTGGCTTCCTGCTTTCATGGTACGGCTACGATGCCGGAGCTAAACAGCAAAGCCCTGAATCAATCAACGGTATTGTGATGTTGTTTACCATCATCCCAGGCGTTGGATACCTGATTACCGCAGGCGTCGTGCGTCTGTTAAAAGTTGACCGTGAAATGATGCAACGTATTCAGGCAGACCTTGAAAAGCGTCGCATCAACTACCGCGAATTGAATGAATATCACGACAGCAAACCTGTTGAAGCCAAACTTTAAGGAAGCGTTATGAACCAGGAGCAATGGCCTAATCCCTTTATTGAACAGCGTGCTGATCCGTTTATTTTGCAACATGGCGATGGTTACTACTTTATTGCGTCAGTGCCGGAGTATGACAGGCTTGAGATTCGTTACGCGCCAACATTGAATGAGTTGCCCAATGCGCAACCCTCCGTGGTGTGGCGCAAGCCAGAAAGCGGCCCCATGAGTAAACTGATTTGGGCGCCGGAACTGCATCATATCAACGGCAAGTGGTACATCTATTTTGCCGCGACCCATACGCAAGAGCTGGATAAGTTAAATATGTTCCAGCACCGCATGTTTGCGCTGGAGTGTGCAGATGCAGACCCGATCACCGGGAAATGGGTTGAAAAAGGTCAGGTCAAAACGCAGTTCGACAGCTTCTGTCTTGATGCCACCACCTTTAATCATCAAGGCAAGCAGTGGTATTTATGGGCGCAGAAAGACCCTGACATTGCCGGTAACTCGAATATCTATCTGGCCGAACTGGAAACGCCGTGGGCTATCAAAGGCACGCCGGTGATGTTGAGTAAGCCCGAGCTGGACTGGGAATGCAGAGGCTTTCTGGTTAATGAAGGTCCGGCAGTGGTGGTTCACGGCGATAAACTTTTCGTCAGCTATTCAGCCAGCGCCACCGACGAAAATTACTGTATTGGATTGCTGTGGATAAACCTGAAAGCTGACCCAACCGACCCAGCAAACTGGCATAAATCATCACAACCTGTCTTTACTACCAGTTATGAAAACAAGCAATTTGGCCCAGGCCATAACAGCTTTACCAAAACCAAAGATGGGAAAGATGTGCTGGTGTATCACGCCCGGAATTACACCGAAATTGAAGGCGATCCCCTGTATGACCCGAATCGTCATACACGCCTGAAAACAATCGAGTGGGATGAAAATGGTATGCCGGTATTTGGCATACCGCCTGCAGACAACCGCTAAAATCTTTATCAGTCCCTTCCAAACGGAAGGGATTTTTTGGTTTGAAGTAACCAAAATTGGAGTAATTTCTGTTAGACCAATTTATTCTTGTTATGTGACAACTTTCTCAATCAGTAAAAAACATAACTCCCGGAGCAAATATCACAATAGCGTAATAAACCACCAGTCCATAGAGTGAATAAATAACACACTCAATGCTGGAGAAATAAAATGAGTACAGCAAGGAAACTCTCCGTTGCCGAAAAAATTGGCTTCGGTATGGGCGACGCTGCCTGTGGAATAGTTTATTCCTCAGTCACCATGTTTTTAACGTATTTCTATACTGATATTTACGGGCTATCCGCTGCCGCAGTGGGAATAATGTTCCTGGTTACCCGCGTGCTTGATGCAATTACCGACCCACTTACCGGATTAGTTGCTGACCGGGTGAGAACACGCTGGGGGCATTTCCGACCATGGTTAATTTGGTTTGCGATACCTTATGCGGTGCTGGCGGTATTAACCTTCACCACACCAAATTTTGGTGAATCAGGAAAGCTGCTTTATGCTTATATTACCTATACGTTATTAATGCTTTGCTACACCTTTATTAACATTCCGTATTGTGCACTGGGTGGCGTGATTACCACCGATGAAAAAGATCGTTTATCAGCCCAATCTTATCGCTTCACTATTTCGTCACTCGCCGGATTAGTTGTTTCTATCGCAACATTATTTTTAGTCGACTGGCTGGGTAAAGAAAATAAACAATTCGGCTTTCAGGCGACCATGGCGATTATGGGAACACTCGCCGTCATCATGCTATTTTTCTGCTTCTTTAGCACCTCTGAACGTGTTCGCCCAAAAGTTGAAACCAACAGTAGTATGATGGATGACCTGCGAATTTTACTGGCGAATGACCAGTGGCGTATCGTGGCAGTGATCACCTTTTTCTCAAGTATGGCAGGCGTAATGCGCAGTGCAGCAACATTGTACTACGCTACTTACCTGATGCTCGGTGGCATCGAAAGTGCTGCTGGAACTGCGATGAAATCCGCATTTGTTTCCACAAGTGTGGTTGGCACTATTATCGGCAGCATCGCCGCAGGTTATTTGGCACAACGCTATCGTGCTGTATCATTATTTAAAAATATTAACTTATTGCTGGTTGTTATCGGTGTGGTGATGTTCTTTGTTCCACCAACCTGGCTTGCCGTCGTTTTCCCACTTTATTTCCTGGTGGGATTCTTCCATCAGATGTATCAACCATTCAAATGGAACATGATGGCTAACGCGGCTGATTACGGCGAATGGAAGTTTGGCCGACGAATTACAGGGTTATCGTTCTCCGGAAACCTATTTGCATTAAAAATGGGCATGGCTGTTGCTGGGGCATTTGTCGGTTTCTCCCTCGGATGGTTTGGATATCAGGCGGGTAACCCAACGCAAACAATGCTTGCTACCAATGGTATTATTGGTTTATTAACCATCGGCCCGTCTATTTCCTATTTCATTCTTTACTGGCTAAGCCGCTTCTATACTCTCGATGATAAAATGATGAGTCAAATTCAGCGTGATCTCGCTCATCGTGAACAAGCCGAAGAAATAAACACCCCAGAAGTTACACCCGCTTTAATTTCCACAGGTGCAAATAATCATGGTTAATATCACAACTCGCCCTGGATATTACAAAAACCCAATTCTCCATGCAGATTATTCAGACCCAGATATTGTGCGCGCAGGCGATGATTTTTATATGGTTTCATCGAGCTTTAACCATTTTCCCGCGCTTCCCATTCTGCATTCGAAAGACTTAGTAAACTGGAAAATTATCAACCACGTATTTTCTCGCTT
Source organism: Buttiauxella sp. BIGb0471 (assembly GCF_024807715.1). NCBI lineage: Bacteria > Pseudomonadati > Pseudomonadota > Gammaproteobacteria > Enterobacterales > Enterobacteriaceae > Buttiauxella > Buttiauxella sp. BIGb0471. Next base: position 133,936 of record NZ_JANUEU010000007.1, on the reverse strand, counting down.
TGATAACAATACTTACGACACCGTGCAACCGGGAAAAGGCGTCTGGGCACCGTCGGTTCGCTATCACGATGGTAAGTTCTGGGTATTTTTCAGCACTCCTGATGAAGGCATTTTCATGTCGTTTACGGAAGATCCCCATGGAGAATGGAGCGCCCCACACTGCGTGAAAGCCGCGAAAGGTTGGATTGATCCCTGCCCGCTTTGGGACGAAGACGGGCGAGCCTGGCTGGTTCATGCTTTTGCCCACAGTCGCTCCGGGAAAAAACATCAATTGCAACTTATTGAGATGTCACCGGATGGCCGTTCACTGATAGGCGATGAGCAAATTGTCTATGATGGCGCACTGGATCTGCCCACGCTTGAGGGGCCAAAGTTCTATAAACGCAACGGCTGGTATTACATCTTTGCTCCCGCAGGTGGCGTAGAAACGGGTTGGCAGTGCGTACTACGCGCGCGAAACCTACAAGGCCCATGGGAAACGCAAATAGTATTACAACAGGGGGAAACTCATGTTAATGGCCCGCACCAGGGCGGCTTTGTTGAACTTGAAAGCGGAGAATGTTGGTTTGTGCATTTTCAGGATGCTGACCTCTACGGACGCATTGTACATTTACAACCCATGCGCTGGCAGAATGATGGCTGGCCAACTATCGGTGAAAAACACACGCTGCATGGAACCTGGCAGCCCGTCATCGAACATCCACTCCCGTCGATTGCAACAAAGCAACAAGGCGTTGAACAGCCACAAACCAGTGATGATTTTACTGATGGAATTCCAGGACTACAGTGGCAATGGCAGGCTCATCCTCAGCAAAAATGGCTACAATCCGCCACAAATATGCTGGCACTAACCTGCCAGATAATGCCGGAATACCAGGGCGTGCAGGCGTTGTACGCTCAGCCAAATCTGCTACTGCAAAAATTTCCTGCACGTGAGTTCTGCGCAACCACCAGACTAGAATCGGCGTTCGTTCAACCGGGTGAACTCAGTGGCCTGATAATTTACGGCGAACGCTACGCGGCGCTGGCGCTTGAGCAGTGTGAAGGAAAGCGCAAAATTACTTTTATCTCCGCCTGGATGAGCGATACCGGCGTACTTCATCAGCAACAACGTGATATTACCAACTGGCCGCAAAACACGCCACTTTGGCTAAAGGTGGATGTAAAACCTGGCGGAATTTGTCATTTCCGTTTTAGCGAAAATGGCACTGACTGGCAAAGCGTCACGCCTTATTTTGCTGCCGGAAAAGGTAAATGGGTTGGCGCAAAAGTGGGGATTTTCGCCGCTTCACGCCAGGCGGTTGCACAACCTGGCGTGGGTTTTTATTCGCACTTTACTATCGAGGTTTAAGTTTGAGAAACCCGGTGGCGTAACACTTGCCGGGAATCCCTTTAAATAAAGAGCATTAAACCAGAGTGCCGTAAATCGTCAGCAAGGCCACCACCACCAAAATCACCATTGATGTTTTCTTCGCCATCGAAACTGCTGCTTTCGGCGTTTTGATTTTATCGAGATGCGGTTCGCGCGCGAGTGAATACTGAGCCAGCTGGGTTAATACCTGATATTGCGAGGTATGCCTGTCCGCCAGGGAAGCAAACCACGCGGGCAACGCTCTTTCACCGTGGCCAAGTAACGCATACGCAACCCCAAACAGGCGTACCGGGATCCAGTCCAGAATATGCAAAATGGCATCAATCCCTGAGTGCAAACGTTCTTGCGGGGAATGGTGTCGAGCAAGCCAGGTTTGCCACGCGCGTAAGAAAGCATAGCCCGTAAGCGTGACCGGCCCCCACACACCGCCTACAATAAACCAGAAAAGCGGAGCCAGATAAAAACGGAAGTTAATCCACAGCAGCGCGTTTTGCAGTTCCTTCAGATATTCACGTTCGTCGCAATCTGGTGGGATCCCGTGAATAAGCGTCAGTTCGCTCGCCATCGCGTCGCGCGCGTGGCTGTCGTCATGACTCGCTGCCTGCAAATAAGCATGGTAATGCAGACGTACCTGGCCTGCGCCAATGCACAACACGCCAAGCGCAATCCAGAAAACTAATAGCGGGACATTAAAGAACAGACCTTGAAGCGCACGGATACACAGGAAAACCACCAGCATACATACAGCGGTCATCAGGATTGTGCGCATCAACGAAAAGTGTTTTACCCGCCGAAAAAGCGCTTCCAGACGGTGATCTAACTGCCAGTGTTCGCCGAGCTTGAACAGCCGCTCCCAAATCATCACCAGCAGCAATGTAAACAGCGTCATTTCATCTCCTTATTTGACGTTACCTCGACCGAATGGCGAAAACGCGCCCAGTCAAATGCAGGACCAGGGTCAGTTTTACGCTCCGGCGCAATATCACAATGTCCCGTCATATGATCAGCAATTACCGGCCAGGCGTGAACCAGGGTATCAGTAATCGCAGTAAGCTGTTGATATTGTTTATCAGTATAGGGCAGCGTATCGGTGCCCTCCAGCTCAATACCAATGGAAAAATCGTTGCAGCGCTCGCGTCCCTGGTACAAAGAAACACCAGCATGCCAGGCTCGCTTATCAAAAGGAATATACTGCACGATTTCACCATCACGGCGAATAAGACAATGCGCTGAAACTCGCAGATGCGCGATACCCGCGAAGTACGGATGAGCTTCAGCGTCCAGTGTTCCAGTAAACAACGCATCAATCCATGGCCCACCAAATTCACCTGGTGGCAGACTGATGTTATGCACCACCAGCAGCGAAGGTGTTTCATCCTCCGGTCGGCAATCGAAATGTGGGGAAGGAACGTGCTTTACACCCACCAGCCAGCCGTTTTTTAGCTGCATTCGCGGTCTCCTTAGAGTGGTACTTGAGGTCGCATCAATGTAGCATGTTTCGACATTAACTAAGCCATTTCGGAGTTTTATCATGCCACCTCGCCGTTACAACCCTGACCGCCGACGTGACGAGCTTCTCGAACGTATTAACCTTGATATTCCGGAAGCCGTTTCCCAGGCTCTGCGCGAAGATCTCGGTGGTGATGTTGACCCCAATAACGATATAACCGCGCAATTGCTGGATGCTGAACATCGTTCTCATGCCGTGGTAATTACCCGTGAAGATGGCGTTTTCTGTGGTAAGCGCTGGGTTGAAGAGGTCTTTACTCAGTTAGGAGGCGACGTAAAAGTTGTCTGGCACGTGGAAGATGGCCAGACAGTGACTGCCGATCAGCCACTATTCGAATTGACCGGCCCGTCACGCGTGCTGTTAACCGGCGAGCGTACTGCGTTGAATTTCGTGCAAACACTCTCGGGCGTTGCCAGCGAAGTACGCACTTATGTCGACTTGCTGGCAGGAACCCAAACGCAATTGCTTGATACCCGAAAAACCCTGCCAGGTCTGCGTACTGCACTGAAATACGCCGTATTGTGCGGTGGCGGAAGCAACCACCGTCTCGGGCTATCGGATGCATTCCTGATTAAAGAAAACCACATCATCTCTTCCGGCTCTATCCGTCAGGCAGTAGAAAAGGCTTTCTGGTTCCATCCGGATGTTCCTGTGGAAGTCGAGGTTGAATCGCTGGAGGAGCTGGAACAAGCGCTGCACGCCGGAGCGGACATTATCATGCTCGATAACTTCACCGTTCAGGATATGCGCCAGGCTGTTGCAATCACTCAAGGTAAAGCGCAGCTGGAAGTTTCCGGTAACGTCACCAAAGAAACTATCCGCAAATTTGCCGAAACTGGCGTCGACTTTATCTCGGTTGGCGCGCTGACCAAGCATATCCGCGCACTCGATCTCTCCATGCGTTTCCGCTAATTCCTGTCAGGCAGAGTACGTAAAAAAACCTCTGCCTTTTTCTTCTTCTTTCGTCACTGCTCGCATTTTCTTTGTGACTTCCTGCAAACCTGTTAACCCCCCTGGAACCCTGCTTCCTGATACCTGAAATCGCCCTCGCCTGAGGGATTTAAACGGAGCAAAGTGCCGCCATCTCAATCAGGAGCGGCACATGAACAAACAACAAGGATTCACACTTATTGAGCTGATGGTCGTCATCGGCATTATTGCGATTCTTAGCGCCATTGGTATTCCTGCGTATCAGGGTTACTTACGCAAAGCTGCGCTCACCGACATGTTGCAAACCTTTGTCCCTTATCGCACCGCGGTAGAGCTTTGTGCAATTGAACGAGGGGGAATCAGTGAATGCGATGCGGGCAGCAATGGTATTCCCTCGCCGAAAACCACGCGCTACGTGAGCGGTATGAGCATTGAACAAGGCGTTATCACACTTACAGGACAAGAAAGTCTGAACGGGCTCACCGTTTCGCTAACTCCTCGCTGGAGTGATGCGGAAGGTGTGGAAGGTTGGTCACGAACTTGTGCAGCAACCAACGGTGGTTCCCTCCAACAAGCATGCGAAGAAGTGTTCCGCTTTGATAACAATCAGGCGGTAAATTAAACCATGATCAATCAGCAGATCCTCGCACTCTGTAACCAGTATCAGGCGTTATTGCTTGCAGAAGACCCAGCGCTACATATCGCTATTGCCCCTAACCCACCGGCTCAGTTCTTTGAAGCTTTACGTTTCATCTGCGATAAACCGGTCAACGTCGAATACTGGCCGACTGAGCAACTCGAAAAAGCCCGGCATTCACGACTGCCAACCAGCCCGGATGAAGCGCAAGAAAACACGGCTCCAGTGGTACAACTGCTCGAGGAAACGCTGCTAAAAGCGATACAACTCAGAGCATCAGATATTCACTTTGAGCCCATGGAGCAAGGGTATCAGATTCGTTTTCGTGTCGATGGTGTGTTGCAATTACAGCCCCTGCTGCCCACGCATCTGGCGGCACCACTAACCGCACGGCTAAAAGTTTTAGGTAATCTTGATATCGCGGAGCGTCGACTTCCGCAGGACGGGCAAATGGCGATAGAAATTGAGCAACATAAATGTTCATTTCGCATCGCAACCTTGCCGGTCTATCACGGCGAAAAAGTCGTCTTACGTTTAATGTCACAGACAGAACAAACTTTTGAGTTAACGCAGTTGGGCATGTCGTCTGACGACTGCGCCCGATTTCAGCGTGCGCTTGCCAATCCACAAGGAATGATTCTGGTCACTGGCCCCACAGGAAGTGGAAAAACCATCACGCTTTACAGCGCTTTGAAAATCCTCAACCAGATATCGAGCAATGTGTGTAGCGTTGAAGACCCGATAGAAATCCCGATGCATGGGCTTAATCAAACGCAAATTAACAGTAAAGCGGGGCTGAGTTTTCAGAGCGTGTTACGCGCATTACTGCGCCAGGACCCGGATATCATCATGGTGGGTGAAATCCGGGATGGAGATACCGCAGAGATCGCTATCAAAGCCGCGCAAACCGGGCATCTGGTGCTTTCAACGTTGCATACCAATTCCACGGCTGAAACAGTCGTGCGACTTGAACAAATGGGCATCGAGCGCTGGATGCTGGCTTCTGCGTTAAACATCGTGGTGGCACAACGATTAGTACGTAAACTCTGTCCCCACTGCAAGCAGCAACTCCCTGATGACATCATTCTTCCCTCAACACTTTGGGGAAATGCTCTGCCCCATTGGCGGGCGGTTGGCTGCAAAAGGTGTTATTGCGGTTTCTACGGTCGAAGCGCTTTGTTTGAAATACTCCTTGTCGACCCTTCTCTACAATCAGCGATCGCTCGGGGCATTTCTGCAACCGAGATCGAGACCCTGGCACGCAAACTGGGTATGAAAACCCTTTTCGAACGTGGCTGCGAGGCTGTAGAACAAGGACTCACGACACTAGAGGAGCTGTACCGGGTACTTGGTGTTCCCCATGGCTAAGTTTGTTCTCTGGCGCTGGAAAGCCGTCGATCAGCATGGCCAGATGCAACAAGGCGCTTTGCTGGCTGATGATGCTGCCTCAGTGAGTGAGCAATTGCTTAATGCCAATCTTCAACTTTTGCAGCTGCGAAAAACATCCAGTGTTCGCCGCGGTTGCTGGCATATTCAGCAAAAAATCCAGGTTTTTCGCCAACTCGCCACGCTGCTTCAGGCGGGAATATCATTATCTGACGGGCTGTTACTCATAGCCCAGCAGCATCCATTCGATGAATGGCGAGCGCTGCTGAAAGACCTGGAACAACGCGTATCTAACGGTATTCCCTTTTCCTCGGCATTACAGCAATGGCCGGGAGTTTTTCCCGCGCTATTTATCGCTCTGATTCATATTGGTGAGTTAACAGGGAAGCTGGATGAGTGCTGTAAACGGCTGGCTGACCAGCAAGAAAAGCTCTACCGACTGCGCAAAAAAGTGATGAAAGCACTGCGATACCCGCTGTTTATTATGGTAGTCGCGTTGGTAGTGACTGTCGGAATGATGGGTTTTGTACTGCCTGAGTTTGCCAATATCTACCGCTCTTTCAATGCTCCATTACCGGCAATTACGCTAGCTGTAATGGCTGTTTCGCATTGGGTAACGACACAAGGAGTATGGTGGTTCCTGGCAGGTAGTGTACTCGTATCAAGTGGTTATTTTTTGCGAAAGAAAAAACCACACTGGCAAGAATATGAACAGAAACTATTGCTGCGCATTCCTCTTGTTGCCCCCCTTTGGCGAGGGCAAATTCTAAGTCAAATCTACACCACATTATCATTGGCTCAACAGGCAGGGATCCCGCTATTACAAGGCCTCGAAGCGGTTGAAAACACCTTAACGCAATTGATGTGGAAAAAGATTATCTCGCAGATAAGCGTCAAAGTGACTGAGGGTATTCCGCTTTGGCATGCGCTCTCACAGAGTGGATGCTTTACATCTTTGTGCTGCCAGCTTGTGCGTATCGGGGAGGAATCAGGAGCTTTAGATTTGATGCTGGAAAAACTCGCAACCTGGCATCATAGCCATACCGAAGAATTGGCAGATAACCTTGCCGCTGCTCTTGAGCCAATAATGATGTTAGTTGTGGGAGTGATCATTGGAACGCTGGTCATCGCGATGTATCTGCCGATTTTCCAGTTAGGAGATGCGATGAGTGCAGGATGACGGCGTGGACGAAGCCACGCCGACTATCGTCAATAGCTTAGAGGCTATTGAAAACGCGGTTTTCCTGCTCATTCACACGAATGAACGTGGTGCGTTTGGTCAGCTCTTTCAAACGAGAAGCACCAACATAAGTACAGGCAGAACGCAGGCCGCCCAAAATGTCGCGAGCGGTGTTTTCTACAGGGCCACGCAATGGCAGCTTAACGGTTTTGCCTTCAGCAGCACGGTATTTTGCAACACCACCCACGTGGCGAGTCATTGCAGACTCGGAGCTCATGCCGTAGAACAGCATGAATTTCTCACCGTTTTCTTCAACGATTGTGCCGCCGCTTTCGTCATGACCTGCCAGCATACCGCCCAGCATCACGAAATCTGCGCCGCCACCGAAGGCTTTAGCCACATCGCCTGGCATAGTACAACCGCCGTCGCTAACAATCTGGCCACCAAGGCCATGCGCTGCATCAGCACATTCAATAACAGCGGAAAGTTGTGGGTAGCCAACACCGGTTTTGACACGAGTCGTACAAACAGAACCCGGACCGATACCGACTTTGACGATGTCCGCGCCGGAAAGAACCAGCTCTTCGCACATTTCACCCGTCACAACGTTACCTGCACAGATAACTTTATTTGGCCACGCATCACGCGCTTTGGAAACGAACTGAGTGAAGTGTTCAGAATAACCATTTGCCACATCGATGCAGATAAATTGCAGCGCTGGGTTAAGGTTCAGAATTTGTTTGGTTTTCTCGAAATCAGCGTCTGATGTACCGGTTGAAACCATGACAAATTTCAGGATGCTTTCTGGCGTGGATTTCACGAAGTCGCTCCACTCTTCAAAAGAGTAGTGCTTATGAACGGCGGTGAGGATATCAAACGAAGCCAGTGCCTTGGCCATGCCGAATGTACCAACGGTGTCCATGTTAGCAGCAATGATCGGAACACCTGACCATGCAATACCGGAGTGTTTGAAAGTGAACTGGCGCTCAAGCTCTACATCAGAGCGGCTTTTCAGAGTGGAACGTTTTGGACGAATAAGAACGTCTTTAAAACCTAACTTCAAATCTTCTTCAATACGCATGTTGCAGATTCCTGGGTCGAATGGCGAAGGACGCGTGAACGCAATTGGTGATTTAGACACCAATTCCAGTGACGCTATCATACGCACTATTAATACCGCTGCAAGACTGCGAAAACAGTCTTTTTTACGCTACAATCGTTAAAATTTACCTAAGAAATGTGTAATCGCTTTAGGGTCTGGTTTTTATGGTTTATACGGTGGCATTAACGGGTGGGATTGGCAGCGGAAAAAGCACTGTCGCTGATAACTTTTCCCGATTAGGTATTACCGTTGTCGACGCGGATATCATTGCGCGCCAGGTCGTTGAGCCAGGACAGCCCGCCCTTAACATTATTTCTGAACATTTCGGTCCAGAGATCCTCCTTCAGGATGGCACTCTGAATCGCCGGGTTCTTCGCGAAAGAATCTTTTCTTCTCCAGCGGAAAAGCAGTGGCTTAATGCTTTACTGCACCCGCTTATTCATCAGCGTACCCAAACTGAAATCAACCAGGCACTATCTCCTTATGTACTATGGGTTGTTCCGTTATTAGTCGAGAATAATCTGCAACAAAAGGCCGATCGCGTTTTGGTCGTTGATGTGTCGCCAGAAGTGCAAATCGCACGTACTATTGCGCGCGATAAAGTCAGTCGTGAACATGCGCAACAAATTATTGCTGCACAAGCGACACGCGAGGCACGTTTGAACGCTGCCGATGATGTAATTAATAATGATGGTGCCCCCGAAAAGGTGGCCGCACATGTTGACCGTCTGCACCGCCAGTACCTGGAACTGGCGTCGCAGGCCGCACAGCAGGAAAATGAATAATGAGCACCCAGATTCTTTTTGAGCACCCATTGAATGAAAAAATGCGTACCTGGCTGCGTATCGAGTTCTTAATTCAACAACTCGAAAGTTCATTACCGGTAGAGAACACTTCCAAAGCGCTACACTTCTTCCGCAACGTCGGCGATCTGCTGGATGTCTTTGAACGCGGTGAAATTCGTACCGATATTCTTAAAGAACTTGAGCGCCAGCAGCGCAAATTACTGAGTTGGGCGGAAGTTCCGGGTGTAGATATGCAGCGAATCGACTCACTGCGTAGCCAACTTAAAGAACATGGCAGCCTGTTAATGGCGGCACCACGTTTAGGACAGGCTTTGCGCGAAGATCGTCTGATTGCACTGGTTCGTCAGCGTCTTAGCATTCCTGGTGGATGCTGTAGCTTTGATTTACCGACATTGCATATCTGGCTGTATTCCCCGCAAGCACAGCGTGATGCACAGATTAATCAGTGGTTGGCGAGTTTGCAGCCGTTAAAACAATCTTTGGATCTGGTGTTGGATATTATTCGTAATTCTGCTCCATTCCGTAAGCAAACTAGCTTGAATGGTTTTTATCAGGATAACGGCGATGACGCCGATTTGTTGCGTTTAAAGCTGGATTTGTCTTGTCAGCTGTACCCGCAAGTATCTGGTCATAAAAGCCGTTTTGCGATCCGTTTCTTACCACTTGATAGCGAAAATGGGGTCATCCCCGAACGTCTTGATTTCGAACTTGCATGCTGCTGAGGAGCTAACGTGTCTGAATCCATTAGTGTAAATTGCCCTGGCTGCGGTAAAACAGTTATCTGGAATGAAACTAGCCCGTACCGACCATTTTGCAGCAAACGCTGCCAGCTGATTGATTTAGGTGAATGGGCCGCCGAGGAAAAACGAATTCCGAGCAGCGGCGATTTGTCAGACAGCGACGGCTGGAGTGAAGAAGACCTGCGTTAACGTTGCTGTCGTTCGTCAATTACTAGTTTGGTAATAACCGGTTCATTGGCTGGTGGAAAATCTGCAGCCACCAGCGCATTTTGCGCAATCCATTGACCCGGTTGCCCTTCTTTACCCCACGGCTCGCCTTCCCAACTTTCCACCAGGAAAAACCACAACGTGATATGCCTGTCCGGGAACTGATAGGCTAGTTTCTCAAACAGCGTAAATTCAGTCGCTGTAATACCTGTTTCTTCCTGAAGTTCACGGACTAACGCCTGCTCTGGCGTTTCACCCGCTTCGATTTTCCCACCGGGAAATTCAAGCTTATTCGCCATGTGAGCATCAGCGGCTCGCTGGGTAATAAAAATTTCGCTCTTAGGGTTACGAATAATGCCCACGGCGATTTCTAATTGTTTCATTTTTGTGCAGGTGCTCCATATAAAAAAGGCGCAGCAAGCTGCGCCTTCATCGACAATTAAGTGCTTAGCTTAAACGGCCATGACACTGTTTGTATTTTTTACCGGAACCACATGGGCATGGGTCGTTACGGCCCACTTTACGCTCACCCGTTTCTGAAGCCAACTCTTGTACGGCGATCGTCTCGTCATCCTGGTGACTCAGTTGCTGCATCTGAGCTAAACGCTCAGCTTCTTCTCGGCGTTGTTGTTCCATCGCTTCTACTTCTTCAGGCATACGAACCTGTACTTTGCTCAGCGTACTGATCACTTCATATTTCAGTGATTCAAGCATTGCGGCAAACATAGAGAAGGATTCACGTTTGTATTCTTGCTTAGGATCTTTTTGCGCGTAGCCACGTAAGTGAATACCCTGGCGCAGATAATCCATTGCAGCCAAATGCTCTTTCCAAAGCGAATCAAGAGTTTGCAGCATGACGCCTTTTTCGAAGTGACGCATCATTTCAATGCCAACCACTTCTTCTTTACGCTTATACACTTCGATAGCGTTTTCCAAAATACGCTCGCGCAGTGTTTCTTCGTGCAGTTCAGGCTCTTTATCCAGCCACTCTTTAATTGGCAGTTCAAGATCGAAATCGTTTTTCAGACGCTCTTCCAGACCTTCAACATCCCACATTTCTTCCAGGGATTGTGGTGGAATATGCGCATCAATAGTCACTTTGAACACATCTTCGCGAATGCTGTTGATGGTTTCGCTTACGTCGCTCACATCCAGTAATTCGTTACGCTGGGTGTAAATGGCACGACGCTGATCATTCGCCACATCATCGTATTCAAGAAGTTGTTTACGGATATCAAAGTTACGGCTTTCAACTTTACGCTGTGCGTTAGCAATCGCTTTAGTAACCCATGGGTGTTCAATCGCTTCACCCGGTTTCATACCCAGTTTACGCATCATGCCGGAGACACGATCCGATGCGAAAATACGCATCAGTGAATCTTCCATCGACAGATAGAAACGAGATGAACCCGCATCACCCTGACGACCAGAACGGCCACGCAGCTGGTTATCAATACGGCGAGATTCGTGACGCTCAGTACCGATGATATGCAGACCACCAGATGCCAGAACCGCGTCATGACGAATCTGCCAGTCAGCTTTAATCTGCGCGATTTGCTCAGGCGTTGGGTCCTCAAGCTCAGCAACTTCTGCCTGCCAGCTACCACCCAGCACGATATCCGTACCACGACCTGCCATGTTGGTTGCGATGGTTACAGCAGCAGGGTAACCCGCCTGAGCGACAATACCGGCTTCGTTGGCGTGGAACTTGGCGTTCAGAACGTTGTGCTTGATGCCCGCCTTGGTCAATTCGGCAGAAACCACTTCGGATTTCTCGATAGAAATCGTACCAACAAGAACAGGCTGACCGTTGATGGTGCGTTCTTTAATATCTTCAATGATTGCCATAATCTTGTCTGCTTCAGTCATATAGACCAGATCAGGCATGTCTTTACGGATCATTGGACGGTTAGTCGGAACAACGATGGTATCGAGTTTGTAGATAGAGCTGAATTCGAACGCTTCGGTATCCGCAGTACCCGTCATACCGGCCAGTTTTTCATACAGACGGAAGTAGTTCTGGAAGGTAATAGAGGCCAGAGTCTGGTTTTCGTTCTGAATGTCGACGCCTTCTTTAGCTTCAACAGCCTGGTGCAGGCCATCAGACCAACGACGGCCTTGCATGGTACGGCCTGTGTGCTCATCAACGATGATGACTTCGCCATCTTTTACAATGTAGTCAACGTCACGGGTGAACAACACATGCGCGCGAAGTGCAGCAGTCACGTGGTGCATCAGCATGATGTTCGTCGGAGAGTACAGAGACTCACCTTCTTCCATCATGCCTTCGCGCACCAGCAGTTCTTCAACCAGTACCAGACCGCGTTCAGTAATGTTTACCTGGCGAGATTTCTCATCCACGGAGAAGTGACCTTCGCCCTGGAAAGTATCGGAGTCTTCTTTTTCCTGACGGATCAGGCTTGGGATGATTGTATTTACTTTTCTGTATAGCTCGGAGCTATCTTCCGCTGGACCAGAGATAATCAGCGGAGTACGCGCTTCATCGATAAGGATTGAGTCAACCTCATCCACCAACGCGTAGTGAAGCTTACGCTGTACGCGTTCTTCAGGGCTGAACGCCATGTTGTCACGTAAGTAGTCGAAACCGTATTCGTTGTTAGTGCCGTAAGTAATGTCCGCCGCGTACGCTTCGCGTTTTGCCGGTGCAGGCATGCCAGGCAAGTTGATGCCGACACTCAGGCCAAGGTACTCGAACAATGGACGGTTGTTTTCCGCATCACGCTGGGCCAGATAGTCGTTCACGGTAACAACGTGAACACCACGGCCGCTTAATGCGTTCAGGTATGCAGGCAGAGTTGCAGTCAGGGTTTTACCTTCACCTGTACGCATTTCTGCGATACAGCGATCGTTCAGTACCATACCGCCAAGCAGCTGTACGTCGAAGTGACGCATACCGAACACACGCTTACTTGCTTCACGGACCACAGCAAAAGCTTCTGGGATCAGGTTTTCCAGCACTTCGCCTTTTTCAAGACGTGCACGGAATTCACCGGTTTTTGCTTTTAATTCGTCATCGGAAAGCTTTTCAATTTCCGGTTCCATGCTGTTGATAAGAGTTACAACTTTACGCATACGACGCAGTGTACGGTCGTTACGGCTACCGAAAACTTTAGTTAATAATTTGATTAGCATAATAAATTCTCAAACGCCTACCGTCAGGGTAGAGCTAAAATAACGTTATAATTAAAGGGAATAGTTTTAGCTGAGGCGTAGTGGGCCGGCGCGGATACCGTGAACCTGGCTAATCCAGATGGCAGGACTAAAAGTCTCGACAGCTGGCGGTTGCCAAAGCGCAATGTGGCGCACAATTACGGGCTGTTTGCTTTCCTGGGTAAGTAGCGCGGTGAGCGTATCCAGTAAAGCGAGTTTATGTGCCTGAAGTGGCAAGCTCTCTTCCGCGACAGGTAGCGTTTGAGGCACCATAGCAAAAGAAAGGTGGCGTATTACTGTACGAATTGCATGTTGATGCCAGTAATCGACACTAAATGATGGTCGCCGGGTACTTTCCTGCAATAATGCCAGACTATTGAAGCTGACTTTGTTCAGGTAGTCGTGACTGCTGGTAGAGGTTTCTGCCGGGGCTGTAGGCTCGGTATTTTGGCTGAGCGCAGGCATGCCAAAACTCGCCGCGACCATCCCCAATAAGAGATGCGGCCAGAAGTAACGTCTGCCAAACTGTCGCCAACGATTTAGAATACCAATCACTTTTTCCGCCGGAGCATTATGTATGCGTGATAGTCGCCCACAATCTTTAGATCATTTGTTCGATGATGCTGGTGCCGAAAGCGTGCTGCAAAACGTGCAACAACGTGCCACTGCGCTACTTCGGCTCAACAGGGCGGTGAAAGGAATATTACCCGCTCAACTACATCCCTGGTGCCGGGTCGCAAATTTTCGACAAGGCATTCTCGTACTTGAAACTGCAAATGCTAGTTGGCTGATGCGCTTACGCTATGAACAAGCCACACTATTGAGTGCATTACGTGCGCAAATATTACCATCATTGACATCAATCGACATCAGGATTAATCCATCACTGGCTGCAATTGGGCAAGAATCCGTACAAGAAAACAGCATTCAGACAGCGAAAGGAAAAACTGAAGGGGTTAACAGAGTGTTGAGCCAGCAAAGTGCTGAGGCATTAAGAATGGTGGCTGAACGTAGCCCTGAGAAATTGAAGGCAATAATAGAACGACTGGCATCATTGGCCGGAGAGAGTACCAATGAAACCAGTCGCAATAAATAATTCTGGTGTTATGCCAGAACCATTTTTGGTGCTTTGAACGCTAACGGAAGTTCGGCATCGTCTTCGAAGGTTGCCCATTCCCAGGCTTCCTGCTTCGCCAGAACCGCCTGAAGCAATTTGTTATTCAGTGCATGACCTGACTTATAGGCGGTAAACGCGCCGATAATGTTATGGCCGCACATGAACAAGTCACCAATCGCATCGAGCATTTTGTGACGAACGAATTCGTCTTCAAAACGCAGACCGTCTTCGTTCAGTACGCGATAATCGTCAACAACGATGGCACAATCGAAGCTGCCGCCCAGGCACAAACCACGGGACTGCAGATATTCGATATCACGCATGAAACCGAAAGTACGAGCACGACTGATCTGGCGCATAAATGCGTCGGCAGAGAAGTTCATGCTGTAACGTTGAGTACTGGCATCAATCGCCGGGTGGTTAAAGTCGATGGTGAAATCCAACGAGAAACCATTGTACGGCTTGAATTCAGCCCATTTGTCGCCGTCTTCAACGCGAACCGTTTCTTTGACGCGTACAAATTTCTTCGCACAGTTTAATTCGTCAATCCCGGCATCAAGCAGCAGGTAGACGAATGGCGCTGCACTACCATCCATAATTGGGATTTCTGGGGCATTGACTTCAATAATGATGTTATCAATACCTAACCCAGCCAGGGCGGCGTTCAGGTGCTCAACGGTAGAAATCCGCACATCGTGCTCGTTCACCAGGCAAGTACAGAGCATGGTATCACGCACAGATTTGGCATCTGCCGGAAAATCTACCGGAGGATTCAAGTCGGTGCGACGATAGATGACCCCGGTATTTGCCGGCGCAGGGCGCAACGTCAGTGTGACTTTCTTGCCGGTATGTAAACCGACGCCAGTCGCCTGAACGATACGTTTTAATGTCCTTTGTTTGATCATCGTATAATCTCGCCAAATTACCTATCCAACCGAAGTGTATATCACAATCGGTGGACCAGTTTAGCACAAAGAGCGGAGATCCCCAACTTCCGGTTTATTCTTAATCAGCTTGCTTGCGCAAAAACGCTGGAATATCCAGATAATCAGGCTCTTTCGTCGTTTGTGGCGTGTTGTCGTTAACTACTTTGGCAGCAGGTTTCTGCTCTTGCTGAAGCGGAGCCATGCCGTGCTGCTGGTAGCGATCCATGACAGGTTGCTGAGTTTGTTTGTTGGTCACCAGGGTGATTTCTGGACGTTTGTCCATACCAATACCGGTTGCAACAACAGTAACACGCAGTTCGTCGTTCATCTCTGGGTCCAGAGAAGTACCGATAACTACAGTGGCGTTATCAGATGCGAACGCACGGATGGTGTTACCGACAGTTTCAAACTCGTCCAGACGCAGGTCGAAGCCAGCAGTAATGTTGACCAGAACACCACGTGCGCCAGAAAGATCGATATCTTCCAATAGCGGGCTGGAAATTGCCATTTCAGCCGCTTCTTCTGCACGGTCTTCACCACTTGCCACACCAGAGCCCATCATGGCATAACCCATTTCGGACATTACGGTGCGCACGTCAGCGAAGTCGACGTTCATCAGACCCGGACGGGTAATCAACTCTGCGATACCCTGCACTGCGCCTTTCAGTACATCGTTTGCTGCGCCAAAAGCGTCAAGCAAAGAGATACCGCGACCCAGTACTTTCAGTAATTTGTCGTTAGGAATAGTGATCAAGGAGTCAACATGCTTAGACAGCTCGGCAATACCCTGCTCCGCGAAAGCCATGCGCTTCTTGCCTTCAAAGTTGAAAGGCTTGGTCACAACGGCAACGGTCAGAATGCCTAAGTCTTTAGCGACTTCAGCCACGACAGGTGCTGCACCTGTACCAGTACCGCCACCCATACCTGCGGCGATAAATACCATGTCTGCGCCTTCAAGGGCTGCACGTAACGCGTCGCGGTCTTCTTCCGCAGCGGTACGACCCACTTCAGGGTTCGCTCCAGCACCCAGACCTTTGGTAATTCCATTACCAATCTGGATTGTCTGGCCTACAGCAGTTTTGCGTAACGCCTGAGCGTCGGTATTCACTGCAAAGAATTCAACACCCTCGATGCGTTCACGCACCATGTGTTCAACGGCATTGCCGCCGCCACCACCGACGCCGATGACTTTAATCACCGCGTCGTTGGTCAGTTCCATAGGTTCAAACATAGTTTCTCTCCGTTTTGTGCCTGTCGCCTGAGACCACTAATTTTGTCTGGTCTCTTATAAAAATTAAAACTCTTTTCTCAGCCAGCTGTTGATTCGCTTAATCCATGAGCCGACAGAGGAGCGTTTTTCCACTTCAGCTTCACCACTGAGATGTGTTTCTTTCCCGTAGTGCAGCAAGCCGACTGCTGTGGAGTAATAAGACTCCTGGGCATAATCAGTTAGGCCTGTAATATTTAACGGTTGTCCAATACGAACTTGCGTATGGAACACACGTTGCGCACAGGCTGCCAGCCCTTCAATTTGCGCCGCGCCGCCCGTTAGTACAATCCCCGCCGCCAGGTGGTGCTTCACACCTTGCTGGCGAAGTTGTTCTTGTAATTGCAAAATCTCTTCGTTTACCAGATTCAGAAGTTCGGTATAACGTGGCTCGATAACTTCTGCGAGCGTCTGACGTTGCAGGCTACGTGGCGGACGTCCGCCTACGCTTGGCACTTCAACGTTTTCATCTTTACCAACAATCGAACCCAGAGCGCAGCCATGACGCACTTTAATGGCTTCTGCATCACTCGGCGGTGTGCCGAAGGCATAAGCGATATCACTGGTCACCACGTTTCCTGCATAAGGAATAACTTTGGTGTGACGCAATGCGCCGCCAGTGTAGACCGCAATATCCATTGTACCACCACCGACATCGACTACGCAGACCCCTAATTCACGCTCATCTTCAGTCAAAACTGCATAGCTTGCAGCAAGTCCTGCAAAGATCAGTTGGTCAACTTTCAGACCACATCGTTCAACAGCTTTGACGATGTTTTTAGCCATGTCGTTATGGCAGGTAATCAAGTGCACTTTAGCCTGCATGCGCACACCAGATAAACCTACAGGATTTTTGATGCCTTCCTGGTAGTCAATTGCATATTCTTGCGGGATTACGTGCAAAACACGATGCTCGTCACGTACGCGTACTGATTTCGCGGTGTGAACAACGTTCTCAACGTCTTCCTGCGTCACTTCTTCTTCGGAAATTGGCACCATGCCAATCTCGTTTTGACAGCTAATATGTTTACCTGACAGCGCAAGGTAGACCGAAGATATCTGGCAATCCGCCATTAATTCGGCCTGATCTATCGCACGCTGAACGCATTTTACGACTGATTCGAGATCGTTTACGCCACCTTTGTCCATACCACGCGATGGGCAACTACCCACGCCAATAATATTGACCATACCGTCAGGCAGAACTTCCCCTACTAAAGCGGCAACCTTTGCGGTACCGATCTCCAGTCCTACTACCAGTTTTCTGTCCGTCGCCTTGATCATTGTTATTCTGCCTGTGCCTGATTCTGTTGCTGATTAGGATTAGATTCCTCTACGGGAGCGGGCTGCCAGCCTACTGCCGCGCCGGAGTCATAACGCAGGTCGACGTAACTAATCCTTTTATTGTCGGCTTGCTCTTGCTGCTGCAGAACCGGGTAAAGTTCTACAAAACGACTCAGGCGTTTCATTGTATCGCCCCGACCTAAATTAAGTTTGATGCCATTATTTAGCGTCAATTGCCAGGAGCGCCGAGCGGTCATTGCCGCTTCTTTCAATGTAAATTTATCCTTTGCCAGCACGTCGCCCATTGCGCGATAACCTTGCAATACTTCACCTTCACTGCCTTCTGGCCCGGATAACATAGGTAAAGTCTGCTTTGTTGCACGTTCTGCTGGAACACTGAACGCATTTCCTTGCGCATCAATCATATGTTGATCATTCCAGCGTGCTATGGGCACGTATTCAACCAGATGAATCTTCAATTCGTCTGGCCATTGCTTTCTCACGCTCGCCTGCTTGATCCATGGCAAACGTTCAATTTGCTGCTGGATGATATTCACATCCTGGGTCATAAAGGTGCCCGGTGGCCCCAGTGCCAGAATTGACTGGCGAATATCATCGTTACGGGTGTAATGCCGTTCACCAGTAACCACTAACTTAGACAATGGCAGCCGCTGTGCATCTTCCATCCAGCCGACCACAATCCAGCCGCCGATAAATACCGTAAACAGTACTGCGCTCAGGAAAATAATCCCGGCCAGTCGCCCACCGTTACTGCGACGAGAACTGGTTTCTTCTTCTTCTTGGCGATTACGCGTATTCAGAGCTGCTTGCGACATATCAGTCTGCCAACTCCAGAATCCGCACTACCAGTTGAGAGAATGTCATCCCTGCCTGACGTGCCGCCATTGGCACCAGACTGTGGCTGGTCATGCCCGGAGAAGTGTTCACTTCCAGTAAATAAAACTGGCCGTCACTATCCAGCATGACGTCTACGCGTCCCCAACCACTGCACCCCAAAACTTGCCAGGCTTGCAGCACTAAAGCCTGTAATTCTTGCTCGCGTTGTTCGATTAAACCGCCCGGGCAGAAATATTGTGTCTCATCAGAGAGATACTTCGCCTCATAATCATAGAAAATTCCAGCGGGTTGGATACGAATTGACGGTAATATTTCTTCGCCAACAATCGCAACCGTGTACTCAGGGCCACTGAGCCACTTCTCGATCAGAATTTCTTCGTCGTGTTCAAAGGCCAATTCAAGCGCTGCAGGCAGGGCTGAAACATTATCAACCTTAGACATACCCACGCTTGAGCCTTCACGGCTTGGCTTAACGATGACTGGCATCCCTAAGCCTGCAATTTGTTCTACTGTGGTTGCAGAAATACCGGCTTCGACATCACGGCGTGTGAGTGCAACCCACGGAGCGACAGGTAAATCTGCACCTTTCCACAACAATTTAGTGCGCAGTTTATCCATCGTGACGGCTGATGCCATGACGCCACTGCCGGTATAAGGCAGTTTCAGAAATTCGAGTAACCCTTGTAGGGTTCCGTCTTCCCCACCGCGACCGTGTAAGGCAATGAATACTTTGTCAAAACCCTGTGCTTTTAGCTCAGTGACTGGTGTGTCTTTCGGGTCAACTTCGTGCGCATCAATTCCAGCTTCACGCAGGCCTGCGAGTACCGCAGCCCCTGATTGCAATGACACCTCACGCTCAGCGGAAGCCCCGCCCAGCAGGACAGCGATTTTCTCAGCCATGTTGGTCTCCCTCCTTAGTGTGGGACTGCAATTTGCATTCAGCCAGGTTTCTGGCAACTTTCCCGACATTCCCCGCACCTTGCACCAGGATCAAGTCATTTCCTGACAAGATCGGAGACAACATATCAGCGATCTGGTTCGCATCCGGCACCAGAATGGGATCAACTTTTCCGCGTCCACGAATAGTACGGCACAATGAACGGCTGTCAGCGCCAGGAATAGCTGCTTCACCCGCAGCATAAACATCCAGCATCAACAATGAATCCACTTGTGACAACACGTTAGCAAAATCATCGTACAGATCACGAGTACGCGTGAAACGGTGCGGCTGGAATATCATCACCAGATTTTTATCCGGCCAACCTGCACGAGCGGCTTTAATCGTGGCATCAACTTCTGTCGGATGGTGACCGTAGTCATCCACCAGCATGGCACTGCCTTCTTTACCATTTACTGGCGCTAACGGATATTCACCGAGGAAATCAAAGCGACGCCCGGTTCCCTGGAAGCTCTCCAGCGCGCGCAGAATGTCCTCGTCATCAATGCCTTCTTCTGTTGCAACAGAGACCGCTGCCGCCGCGTTTAACGCGTTGTGGCGGCCCGGCGCATTCAGCGTCACATGCAGAGCAGGTTTATCCTGACGCACAATCGTGAAATGCCCTTGCGGCCCTTTCTGCTGGTAGTTTTCAATGCGAACATCTGCATCTTCGCTAAAACCGTAAGTGGTGATCTTGCGGCCCACACGTGGCAGCAATTCACGAATAACTGGATCGTCTACACACATCACAGCCAGGCCATAAAACGGCAGGTTGTGCAGGAAGTTAATAAACGTCTGCTTTAAATTCTCGAAGTCGCCCTGGTAGGTATCCATGTGGTCAGCTTCGATATTCGTTACCACTGAAACCATCGGTTGCAGATGAAGGAATGACGCATCACTTTCATCTGCTTCAGCAATCAGGTAACGGCTGTGACCCAGGCGAGCATGGGTTCCCGCGGCTTTAACCAGGCCACCGTTCACAAAAGTAGGATCAAGCCCTGCTTCTGCATAAATACTGGAAACCATCGCCGTAGTGGTTGTTTTGCCGTGCGTACCCGCAATAGCGATGCCGTGACGAAAACGCATCAACTCGGCCAGCATTTCAGCACGACGAATAACCGGGATACGCGCTTCATGAGCGGCAACAATTTCCGGGTTATCCATTGAGATTGCGGTGGATACCACCACAACGCTCGCATCCAACACATTTTCAGGGCGATGGTTGAAATAAATCGTGGCGCCCAGCGCCGACAACTGCTGAGTGACCGGGTTCGGTGCCAAATCAGACCCGCTGATTTGATAACCTTCATTAGCTAAAACTTCAGCAATACCGCCCATACCGGCGCCGCCGATGCCAACAAAGTGAATATGCCGGACGCGACGCATCTCGGGCACGATAGAACGCAGTTTCGCCAGTTGTTGTGTATTCATTCTCTAACCTGCAGCGTCAAACGCCATTACTTCAAATATTCATGGGCAACAGTCTGCCCACAATGATTACGCCAGTGCTGCGGCGCTCACTTCTTTTGCTACCCGCTCTGTGGCATCAGGAATGGATGCAGCGCGCGCACGCTCGGCCATTGCCAATAACGTCGCTCTGTCCCACCCGGCGAGAGTTTGGGTAACGGCATCCACGGTAAACTGCGGTTGCTCCAGTATTTTTGCCGCTCCAGCCTTTTCCAACGGCAGCGCATTCCAGTATTGCTGACGATCTTTGTGCTGGAAGGGAACAAACAATGCAGGTAAACCTGCGGCCGCGACTTCGCTGACGGTTAATGCGCCGGAGCGACAGACCACGACATCGGCCCACGCATACGCGGCAGCCATATCATCAATAAATTCGGTTACTTTGTGCTGAGGCTGTCCGGCGTCGGCATAACCTTGCTTAACAAACTCTTCGCCACCTTTACCTGACTGGTGCCAGATAGTAATGGCATCGCCCAAACGACCCGCCACTTGCGGCATTGTCTGGTTCAGCACACGAGCACCCTGCGAGCCACCTACCACTAAAACTCGCACTGGGCCTTCACGGCCAGCAAAACGTTCTTGTGGTAATGGCAGCGCTAATACATCAGTACGCACCGGATTACCCACTACGTCCGCATTCGGAAAGGCGCCAGGGAACGCCTGCATGACCTTTTTGGCAATTTTTGACAACCATTTATTGGTTAAACCAGCAATGCCATTTTGCTCATGCAATACCACCGGAATACCGAGTGACCATGCAGCAAGGCCGCCAGGGCCTGAAACATAACCACCCATTCCGAGTACCACATCCGGGCGATAGGCTTTCATGATGGCCCGCGCCTGACGCCAGGCGTTGAAAATACGCACCGGAGCCAACAACATTGCCTTCAGGCCTTTGCCACGCAAACCTGAAATACGAATAAAGTCGATCTCGATTCCATGCTTCGGAACTAAATCTGCTTCCATACGATCGGCGGTTCCGAGCCAGCGCACTTGCCAGCCCTGAGCCATTAAGTGATGCGCGACAGCAAGACCCGGGAACACATGCCCGCCAGTCCCGCCCGCCATCACCATTAACCGCCGGGTTTGATTACTCATCGCACACCCTTCGTAAACGCCTGAGCTTTAGCCAGACGTGTTTCATAGTCAATTCGCAGCAACATCATGATTGCTGTAGACATTATTAACAGGCTCGAACCACCGTAACTGATAAGCGGCAAAGTCAGGCCTTTGGTTGGCAACATACCTGCTGCCGCACCCACGTTTACCAGCGC
Source organism: Buttiauxella sp. BIGb0471 (assembly GCF_024807715.1). NCBI lineage: Bacteria > Pseudomonadati > Pseudomonadota > Gammaproteobacteria > Enterobacterales > Enterobacteriaceae > Buttiauxella > Buttiauxella sp. BIGb0471. The sequence continues at coordinate 111,765 of NZ_JANUEU010000007.1, read as the reverse complement.
CTGGAAACTAAACCAAACCCCAATTGAACAGCCCAAAAATCCCGCAAAACGCTGGTCCATTTCTAACGCGCGTTTACCAATGGACATCGCACGAAAAGCGACGAAGAATACCATCAATAAAGCCAGCACCACACCGATATATCCGAGCTCTTCTCCGATAATAGAGAAGATGAAGTCGGTATGTGCTTCCGGCAAATATTCGAGTTTTTGAACCGAATTACCTAACCCCTGCCCCCACAATTCCCCGCGACCGAATGCCATCAGAGATTGCGTCAACTGGTAGCCACTACCAAACGGGTCATCCCAAGGATTCCAGAAGGACGTTACGCGGCGGATACGATACGGTTCGGCAAGGATCAGCAGCACGACGGCAGAAATCCCCATGCCGATGATGGCAAGGAACTGCCAAAGCTTTGCCCCTGCCAGGAACAGCATTGCTAGTGTCGTCACAAACAACACAACAACCGTACCTAAGTCAGGCTGCGCCAGAAGCAGCACCGCTAATACCAGGATCACACCCATCGGTTTGAGGAAGCCGCGTAGGTTATTACGCACTTCATCTACCTTACGAACCAGGTAGTTGGCGAGATAACAGAACAGCGACAACTTGGTGAATTCTGCAGGCTGAATACGTAATGGGCCGAATGCAATCCAACGCGACGCACCGTTAACCGAGCTACCGACCACCAGTACAATCAATAACATCGCAATGGATAACAGCAGCATTGCAGTACTGTGGCGCTGCCAGAAATCCATCGGCAAACGCAGTGTGACCATCGCTAATGCAAACGCCAGGATGATGTACAAACCGTCACGTTTGGCAAACAGGAACGGATCATTCGCCAGACGCTGCCCTACAGGCATGGAAGCAGAAGTCACCATAATGAAACCAACAGCCGCCAGCCCGAAAGTCAGCCATAACATCGTGCGGTCATACATTACGATGTTATTTGAGTCGGCTTCTTTGGTGCCCATCACCCAGCCTTTAACTGCCGACGCCAGCCAGCTCAGGATGGCAAATCCTGGCACTCGGGGCATTCGCAGGCGAGGGAGAGATAAGCGCATCAGCCAAGCTCCTTCGCAAGTTGAGTAAACTGGTCGCCACGCTGTTCAAAGTTTTTGAACTGATCGAGGCTGGCGCATGCTGGTGATAACAGAACCATGTCACCGGGTTGAACACGGGCGGCAATCAATTTCATCGCCTCAGCCATGGTTTCAGTTTGTTCGGCAACATCAGGGCGCAGTGCCGCAAGTTCAGCTCCGTCGCGGCCAAAACAATACAGTCGAATTGCCGAGCCTTGCAGATACTGGCTGAGGGCCGAGAAATCAGCTGATTTACCATCGCCACCCAATAGCAGATGCAATGTACCTTCCACTTTCAAGCCGTTCAGCGCCGCCTCTGTGCTACCGACGTTGGTTGCTTTCGAGTCGTTAATCCAACGCACGCCGTTACGTTCCCATGCAAGCTGGAAGCGGTGCGCCAGACCTGTAAAGGTGGTTAATGCTTTTAGGCTGCTGGAGCGTGGGAGTTTCACGGCATCAGCCAGTGCCAGCGCTGCAAGTGCGTTGGTGTAGTTGTGTCGGCCCACGATTTTCATTTCTTTGGTGTTCAGCACTTTTTCGCCCTTCACACGCAGCCAGGTATCGCCTTGCTGATGATTCAGGTGGTAATCGCCGACATCCACACCAAAGCTAATGCAGCGTACATCTGCACCACGTACAGGCATCGTCAGTGCATCATCGGCATTCACCACGCAAACTGCGGCGTTTTCATACACGCGCAATTTAGCGGCACGATACTGTTGCAGCCCGAAAGGATATCTATCCATATGATCTTCGGTGACGTTAAGAATGGTCGCCGCAGCAGCTTTCAGGCTTGAGGTGGTTTCTAGCTGGAAGCTGGATAACTCAAGCACATAAAGCTCGCGAGCAGGATCAAGCAGCATCAACGCAGGCAGGCCGATGTTTCCACCTACGCCCACATTCACGCCTGCTGCTTTAGCCATTTCACCGACTAAAGTCGTGACGGTACTTTTACCGTTGGAACCGGTAATGGCCACAATCGGCGCTTGTGCTTCACGACAAAACAGTTCGATATCACCCACGATTTCAACGCCAGCGTCTGCCGCACGGCTAAGGGCTGGATGGGCGATAGCAATACCAGGGCTGGCAACAATCAAGTCAGCCGCTAACAACCAGTCTTCGTTGAGTGAGCCAGTATGTCGCTCGACCGATTCTGGCAATTTATCCAGTCCCGGTGGCGAGATGCGGGTGTCCATCACACGCGGTGTCACACCACGTGCGATGAAATAGTCAACACAGGACAGGCCGGTGAGGCCCAATCCAATAATGACGACTTTTTTACCCTGGTAATCAGTCATAGTTAACGCACCTTCAGGGTAGCCAGGCCGATCAGAACAAGCATCAGCGAAATAATCCAGAAGCGCACAATGACTCGCGGCTCCGGCCAACCTTTCAATTCATAATGGTGATGAATTGGGGCCATACGGAAAATGCGCTGTCCGCGCAATTTGAAGGAACCGACCTGCAAAATCACCGACAGCGTTTCAACCACAAACACGCCGCCCATGATCACTAACAGGAATTCCTGACGCAGCAGTACCGCGATGGTTCCGAGCGCGCCGCCCAGAGCCAGAGAGCCAACATCACCCATGAAAACTTGCGCCGGATAGGTGTTGAACCACAAGAAACCAAGCCCTGCGCCAACAATCGCCGTACAGACGATAACCAGCTCCCCTGCATGTCGAAGATAAGGAATATGCAAATATCCGGCGAACTTAATGTTACCCGTAGCCCAGGCGACCAGCGCAAAGCCCGCAGCCACCAACACGGTAGGCATAATCGCCAGGCCATCAAGGCCATCGGTCAGGTTAACCGCATTCCCGGTGCCAACGATGACGAAGTACGCCAGCAGCACATAAAACAGGCCAAGCTGCGGCATCACATCTTTAAAGAACGGCACAACCAGCTCGGTGGCTGGCGTTCCTTTTCCTGCGCTGTACATCGTGAAGGCTACCGCCAACGCGATAACGGACATCCAGAAATACTTCCAGCGAGCAATCAAACCTTTGGTGTCTTTACGTACGACTTTGCGATAGTCATCAACAAAGCCAATCGCACCGTAGCCGACCAGGACAAACAACACGCACCAGACGTACGGGTTTGACGGATAAGCCCACATCAATACGGAGATAACAATGGAGGTCAGGATCATAATCCCGCCCATGGTTGGCGTCCCGCGTTTGCTGAAATGGGATTCAGGACCGTCGTTACGCACAACCTGGCCGAAAGAAAGTTGCTGCAAACGAGCAATCATGCGCGGCCCCATCCATAACGAGATGAACAGAGCAGTCAGCAGGCTGACAATGGCGCGAAACGTCAGATACGAAAAGACGTTAAAGCCGGAATAATATTTGACCAAATGTTCGGCCAGCCAAACTAACATGTTCCATTCTCCTGTAATGCGCGTACTACCTGCTCCATAGCGGCACTACGTGAACCTTTCACTAAAATAGTTATCATTGAATGCTCGGCGATGAGCGCCTTCAGACGTACGATTAAAGAAGGCTTATCGGTAAAATGTTCGCCAACTTCAGAGGCTTGACTGATAATTTCACTCAGTGTGCCCACGCTTAAAACACAATCAATGCCTGATGCTTTTGCTGCCTCACCGACCTGGCGATGGCACTCAACAGATTCTTCACCTAATTCAGCCATATCGCCGACAACCATCACGCGAAAACCCGGCATTTCAGACAGCACCTGTGCGGCGGCAGTCATCGATCCCACGTTGGCGTTGTAGCTGTCATCAAGCAGAAGTTGGTTTTCAGAAAGTTGTATCGGGAACAGACGACCAGGAACCGCTTTAAGATCGGCAAGGCCAATTTTGACCGCTTCGAGCGTTGCACCCACAGCCATTGCAAGCGACGTCGCCGCCAGTGCGTTGGCGATGTTATGACGACCCGGTAGCGGTAAAGTCACGTCTATATCGCCAACCGGTGTTTTGATGGTGAACTCTGTGCCATGCACAGTGATATGCACGTTAGTCGCAGTAAAATCACTGCCCGTGGCATTGGGCGAGAAGCGCCAGGTTTTGCGTTCGCCAATCACTTCTTGCCAGTTCAGCCAGTCGTTATTGTCTGCATTGAGAATCGCGATACCGCTATCCGGCAGCCCTGCGAAAATCTCACCCTTTGCTTTCGCAACACCGGCAAGTGAACCAAATCCTTCCAGATGTGCCGCAGCGAGGTTATTGACCAAAGCCGCTTCCGGGCGGGTAAGATTCACCGTCCAGGCAATTTCGCCCTGGTGGTTAGCACCCAGCTCAATAACCGCAAATTCATATTCTGGCGTCAGACGTAACAACGTCATTGGCACGCCGATATCGTTATTGAGGTTGCCTGCGGTGTACAGCGTGTTGCCACACTGACGCAAAATTGCGGCGGTCATCTCTTTAACGGAGGTTTTGCCGGAAGAGCCTGTCAGCGCAACAATACGCGTTGGCACTTGCTGGCGAACCCATGCGGCCAGTTCGCCGAACGCCTGGTGCGTATCAGCAACCACAAGCTGTGGAACATTCACATCCAGCTTACGGCTAACCAACAACGCCCCTGCCCCACCGTTCACTGCATCTTGCGCAAAATCGTGAGCATCAAAACGTTCACCTTTCAGTGCAACGAACAGACACCCTGGCGTGAGTTTGCGCGTGTCCGTGGTGACATCAATAATGTCAGCATCTGCACCATGCAACTCTCCATTCAGGACAGTGGCAAGTTGGCTCAAGGAAACGCGAATCATGCCAAAACCCCCAACAAGCGAGCGGCGGTAATGCGGTCGGAGTAATCCAGGCGCTGCGTTCCAACAATCTGATAATCCTCGTGACCTTTGCCTGCCACCAGAACCACATCATTCTCTTTCGCCTGCATAATGGCGTTTGTTACCGCTTCAGCGCGCCCGGAAACCACATGAGCGCGGCCCGCATCCAGCATGCCAACCAGGATATCGGCAACAATGGCTTTCGGCTCTTCAGTACGCGGGTTGTCATCGGTAACGACCACTACATCCGCATATTGCTCGGCTATGCCACCCATAATTGGACGCTTGCCTTTATCGCGATCACCGCCGCATCCGAACACACACCACAGCTTGCCGCTGCAATGTAAACGAGCGGCTTGCAATGCTTTCTCAAGGGCATCCGGCGTGTGGGCATAATCCACCACCACTGTCGGTTTACCCGGAGCACTGAATACTTCCATTCGGCCGCAAACAGGCTGCAGGCTTGGTGCCGTTTTCAGCAATTCGTCGATTGGGTAATCAAGAACCAGCAGGGTCGCAAGCGCCAATAACAGGTTGCTGACGTTAAAAGCCCCCATCAGGCGGCTTTCAATTTCCCCGTCACCCCAGGAGGAACTGAACTGAACGGTCGCCCCGCCGTCGTGATAATGCACGTTGGTTGCTTTCAACCAGCGGCCACGACAGTCAGGCTGTAAATTATTTTCCATCGTAACGGCAACAGCGTCAGGCAAGCGCGCTAACCAATTGCGTCCGATTTCATCATCAGCATTAATAACGGCATGGCCGTAATCGTGTTCTGAAAACAGCAGCCATTTAGCCGCTTCATAGCCCGCCATATCGCCATGGTAATCAAGGTGATCGCGGCTCAGGTTAGTGAACACGCTAGCGGCAAATTTCAATGCAGCAACCCGGTGCTGAACCAGGCCATGGGAAGAAACTTCCATTGCGGCAAAGCTCGCCCCCTGTTCAGCCAGGTTAGCAAGTACTTGCTGTACATCGACGGCAGAGCCAGTGGTATTTTCGGTAGGTTTGACTTGACCCAGCAGGCCATTGCCCACGGTACCCATCACCGCACTGGTTTCGCCTAATAACTGGCTCCACTGCGCCAGCAATTGAGCCGTAGTGGTTTTGCCGTTAGTGCCAGTTACGCCAACCAGGCGCAACGCGCTCGAGGGCTGGTGGTAAAAACGCCCAGCCAGAGCAGAAAGACGTTGATGCAGTTGGCTCAGATAAATCACGGGCACACCGTGCATTTCACGGATTTCGCCGTCGGTTGCTTCGCCTTCAGCTTCAGCAACAACAGCGGCCACACCTTGCGCTATTGCCTGCGGGATATATCGACGCCCGTCCGCCTGATGACCGACTATAGCCACAAAAAGGTCGCCCGAAGCCGCCACGCGGCTATCGAGTGTCATTTCTCGCAGTACTCTCGAAGGCAACTCTGGCACCCACGGAGCGAGAAGGTCGCGCAAATTACGATCTGCCACCTGATCCCTCATTTTGATTAATTACAAATTCACTTTTTTCACCTGTCGCCAGAGCATCCGGTTCGATATTCATGGTGCGCAGAACGCCGCCCATGATGGCACCGAACACAGGTGCAGAGACGGCACCACCGTAATATTTCCCTGCTTGTGGGTCGTTGATCACCACAACCAATGCAAATCGAGGGTTACTCGCTGGCGCAACGCCTGCGGTGTAAGCAATGTATTTGTTAACGTATTTTCCATCCGGACCGACTTTTTTCGCCGTACCGGTTTTAATGGCGATGCGGTATCCCTTGATGGCTGCTTTCACGCCACCACCACCGGGTAATGCCACACTTTCCATCATATGGACGACGGTACGAACCAGCGATTCCGGGAAAATACGTTCACCAGGAACCGGTGGATCAACCTTCGTAATCGACAGAGGGCGATACACGCCGTAGCTGCCAATCGTTGCGTAGACTCGCGCTAACTGTAACGGGGTTACCATTAGCCCGTAGCCGAAAGAGAAGGTGGCCCTCTCTATGTCAGACCACCGTTGTTTTTGCGGATATAAGCCACTGCGTTCTCCGACCAGCCCCAAGTTGGTCGCTTTTCCCAATCCAAAACGTGAGTAAGTATCTACTAACGCTGAGGAGGGCATCGCTAACGCCAGTTTTGAAACCCCGACGTTACTCGACTTCTGTAGCACCCCGGTAAGGGTCAATTCGCTGTAGCGCGCCACATCTTTGATTTCATGACCATTGATGCGGTACGGTACGGTATTCAGAACGGTATTTTCACGTACTACGCCACGTTGCAGCGCGGTCATGACAACCATCGGTTTGACTGTCGAACCCGGCTCGAAAACGTCCGTGATGGTGCGGTTACGCATCACATCTTTTGGCGTGCCGCTCAGATTATTTGGGTTGTAAGACGGGCTATTTGCCATCGCCAGAACTTCACCGGTATTCACATCCACCAGCACCGCACTGCCCGACTCGGCTTTGTTAAAGGCCACGGCGTTGTTTAGCTCGCGGTAAACCAGCGCCTGCAAGCGTTCATCAATGCTCAACGCAAGGTTGTGAGCAGCCTGGCTGTCGGTTGAAGAGATGTCTTCAATCACGCGACCAAAGCGGTCTTTACGCACAATACGCTCACCCGGTTGCCCGGTTAGCCATTTATCAAAGCTCTTCTCAACGCCTTCAATCCCCTGACTATCGACGTTGGTGAAGCCAATGAGGTGAGCAGTTACTTCGCCTGAAGGATAGTAGCGACGAGATTCCTCACGAAGATGAATCCCCGGAAGTTTGAGTTTTTTGATGTAGTCGCCAATGTCCGGGTTTACCTGACGAGCCAGATAAATAAAGCGACCTTTCGGGTTGCTGTTAACGCGGGAGGCGAGCTGATCGAGAGGGATTTTCAGGGCATCCGCCAACGCTTTCCAGCGGTTATCCAGCGTAATGCCGCCTGCGTCGTGCAACTCTTTCGGGTCAGCCCAAATCGCCTTAACTGGCACACTGACGGCCAATGGGCGGCCTGCACGGTCACTAATCATGCCACGGGAAGTTGAGACTTCCTGCACACGCAAGGAACGCATATCGCCCTGGCGTACCAGCATGTCTGGCGCGATGATTTGCAGCCAGGCAACGCGCCCCAACAGGAAAACCAGCGCCAGCAAAATGCAACCGCAAAGCAACGCAAAACGCCAACTTACAAAGTTGGCCTGTTCTTCCTGGCGTTTCGGTTTAAGCGTTTTTGCCGCTGCTCTCATCTGCCACGCGATTCCTTATTGCTGAACTACAATGTTTTCCTGCGATGGGTCAACATGCTGCAATTGCAGCTTTTCCGTTGCGACCCGCTCCACCCGGCTATGATCGCCGAGTGCGTTTTCTTCCAGAATCAGGTTGCGCCATTCAATATCCAGCGCGTCACGCTCAACCACCATTTGCTCACGTTGCGCAGTAAGCAGGCGGGTATGGTGCGCGGTGGTAACGACAAAAATGGCGGTAACGATAATGGCGGTGAACAAAATCAGTGGCATTTTCCCATGACGCAATAAATCACCACCAATCACCGCAGGTAATGCATGGCGTTCGCCACTGCTCAATTGACCAGTAACTTTGCTTAGGGTTTCTGCCACTTTGTTAATCATGCGTTCGTCCTTTCAGCGATACGCAGTACCGAACTGCGTGCGCGTGGGTTTTCCGCCACTTCTTCATCACCTGGCATCATTTTGCCAATAGATTTTAAATATCTGCCGCCAAGCTTATTCAATTGAGCTTCAGTCATTGGCAAACCGGCCGGAACCTGTGGTCCACGGGTGTTTTCACGCATAAAGCGTTTAACAATTCGGTCTTCCAAAGAGTGGAAACTGATTATCGACAGGCGACCGCCTGGAGAAAGAGTGGGAATAGAGCCTTTCAGCGCCTTCTCAATCTCTTCAAGTTCGCTGTTGATCCAAATACGGATAGCCTGGAACGTGCGCGTTGCCGGGTGTTTGAACTTGTCTTTCACCGGCATTGCCGCTGCCACAACCGTCGCCAGCTCTTTGGTACGCGTCATGGGTTGTTCGCGGTTGCGCTCAATAATGGCGCGCGCGATACGCTTGCCGAATTTCTCTTCACCATAGGTTTTGATAACCCAGGCGATGTCCGCTTCGTCAGCGCTGAGCAACCATTGCGCGGCAGATTGACCACGAGTCGGGTCCATACGCATGTCCAGCGGGCCGTCACGCATAAACGAGAAACCGCGTTCGGCATCGTCAAGTTGCGGAGAAGAAACGCCAAGATCCAGCAGAATACCGTCAATTTTTCCCAGCAGATCGCGTTCACTGGCGTATTCGGCTAATTCAGAGAAAGGCCCGTGAATGATAGAGAAGCGCGGGTCATCGATGGCTTGGGCCGCTGCAATAGCTTGCGGATCGCGATCGATAGCCAGCAAGCGTCCTTCTGGTCCCAGTTGGGAAAGAATCAAGCGAGAATGGCCACCACGACCAAATGTGCCATCAATGTAGATGCCATCCTGACGAATGTTGAGACCATTCACGGCCTCATCAAGCAGCACCGAAGTATGTTTAAAATTTTCCATCATTATTTATAGTGACAAGTCCTGCAGCCTATCCGACAACGTAGTCGTCGTGGCCTGCTCAGCGTCGATGTCTTCCTTGACCTGTTGATGCCAGGTCGTTTCATCCCACAGTTCAAACTTATTGAACTGCCCAACCAGCATCACTTCTTTGGTTAGCCCGGCGTGTTGGCGCAAAACGGGTGCCAGCAACAATCGCCCGGCGCTATCCATCTGACATTCACTGGCATGCCCTAGTAACAGTCGCTGCACGCGACGCTCTACCGGGTTCATGCTCGACAGACGAGCTAGCTTTTGTTCAATAATTTCCCACTCGGGAAGGGTATAAAGCAGCAGGCATGGGTGATGGATGTCGATGGTACAAACCATCTGACCTTCAGAGGTTTCGACAAGCTTTTCCCGGTAACGGGTAGGTACGGCAAGCCGCCCTTTGCTGTCGAGATTGACTAATGTTGCCCCACGGAACATGCCAGCCTCACCCTTAAATTCCCCTTTCCACCACTTTGACCCACAAAATCCCACCTAAAGGAGTTTACGGAGCGGAGGAAAACCTTGTCAAGCAAGCTACAACGCTAATAGAAATAATTTCCATCTCCTAAGCGATTGATAAATGACTGGCGTGAAAAGGCGCTACATCCACGATGCAAAATTAACGTTATGAATATTTGAAAGAAAAAAGATCAATAAGCATAAATATCGTTAAATTGACTGAAAACCTGACAGGTAAAATATGAAGTGTTCAGTTTGCGACGCGGTCGGCATTTTAAGGTATTTCGCGGAAGGTTAACAGCGCCAGATGCAGGCGAAACGTGGGCTGGCGGGTTAGTTTGATTGGGGATGGTTAGCTATTGTTTAATTATCCGGCATTTTTACACTTTGCTGTGTAACAAAATAATTCAAGGGAGCGAAATTATATCGATTCCGTAATAAGAGTTCTTCAATTACTAATGAAAAATAATTACCTGTTTAAATAAGGGAATTAACACGGGAATAATCTTAATTAAGAATGGCAGCCGTAACTGCCATCACTTGTTAGCGGCGGCTCAAACTACCACGGCGATAAAGATTACGGCGAATACGCGTCAACCCGGCCTTCGGTTTGCGAGGCTCATCCAGACTTGCCAGAACCAGTTCAAGCACGCGCTCTGCGACATCACGGTGACGCTGGGCGACAGCCAGTACGGGGCATTGCAGGAAATCGAGCAGTTCATTATCGCCAAAGGTCGCTATCGCCAGTTCAGATGGCAGTTGCCCTTCACGACGCAATGTAACATCCATCACACCTTGTAATAATGCAAATGAAGTGGTGTACAACGCCTGCGGCATGGGGTGTGTTTCCAGCCATTTATCAAATAGCTGTGCTGCAGCTTCACGTTCGTAACTATTAGCGTATAAGAAATGCACTTCACGCGGGTCATCTTTCCACGCGGTACGGAAACCTTGTTCACGCAGGTAACTGACAGAAAGCTCCGGCAGCGCGCCGAGATAAAGTACGGTTTCCGCAGGGAAAGTACGCAGCTCGCTGGCCAGCATTTCTGCATCTTCCTGGTCTGCACCCACCACACTGATGAAGTTTTCACGGTCTAATGCTCTGTCGAGCGCAATAATGGGGAAAGGATCGTTTGCCCAACGTTGATAAAAAGGGTGTTCAGGCGGCAATGAGGTAGAAACGATGATCGCATCAACCTGTCGCTGCAAAAGATGCTCAATGCAACGCATTTCATTATCAGGCTGATCTTCGGAACAGGCTATCAGCAGTTGGTAGCCACGCTGGCGAGCCTGACGCTCAAGATAGTTAGCGATGCGGGTATAACTGGTGTTCTCAAGATCTGGAATCACTAATCCGATAGAACGCGTGCGCCCGGCACGTAGTCCTGCGGCCACCGCATTTGGGTGGTAGTTATGTTCGCGTACAACCGCCATGACTTTCTCAACGGTCTTATCGCTAACGCGATACTGCTTTGCCTTACCGTTGATGACGTAGCTCGCCGTGGTGCGCGAAACTCCAGCCAGGCGCGCGATTTCATCCAATTTCACAGTAGCCCCTTATTTAGGATTTCCATAACCATACCCTGGTCATGGTTTCATTTTTATCATCTAAGCGCAGAATAATACCTCGGGCAACCGCTTTTGCTGGCAGTTGCCGCGCAAATTGCAAAAAAAAACCCGGTTCAGGTTACCGGGTTAGTTTTTAGATGCCTTTCACAGGCTAGCGCATGATCTTATCGCCGCGGGATACGCCGACAATACCTGAGCGCGCCACTTCGACAATTTTGGCCACTTCACGGATGGTATTGAGGAAAGCATCCAGTTTGTCGCTGGTCCCCGCTAACTGAACGGTGTATAGCGTCGGCGTGACATCAATGATTTGCCCACGGAAGATTTCCGCATTGCGCTTCACTTCTTCACGCCCGTAGCCACTGGCCTGCACTTTCACTAGCATGATTTCACGTTCAACATGAGCGCCCTGCACCAGTTCGCTGACGCGCAGAACATCCACCAGCTTGTGAAGCTGTTTTTCAATCTGTTCCAGCACTTTTGCGTCGCCAACGGTTTGAATAGTCATGCGCGAAAGCGTGGGATCGTCAGTCGGTGCAACAGTCAAACTTTCAATGTTGTAGCCGCGCTGAGCAAATAAGCCAATAACCCGGGATAGCGCCCCGGACTCATTTTCGAGTAATACAGACAATATCCGGCGCATAATCAGGTTCTCTCCGTTTTGCTTAACCACATCTCATCCATACCACCGCCACGGATTTGCATTGGGTAGACATGCTCAGTGCCATCAACAGTGACGTCAACAAAGACCAGACGCTGATTACGCACCGCTTCTAGTGCTTCAATTAGTTTGCTTTCCAGTTCTTGCGGCTCGCTGATACGGATCCCGACATGCCCGTATGCTTCAGCTATACGCACAAAATCAGGTAATGATTCCATATAGGACTGGGAATGGCGGCCAGAATAAATCATATCCTGCCACTGCTTCACCATACCGAGATAGCGGTTATTGAGATTGAGCACCAGCACCGGCAAGCCGTATTGCAGCGCGGTTGAAAGCTCCTGGATATTCATCTGAATACTGCCATCGCCCGTCACACAAACCACGGTTTCTTCCGGCAAGGCCATTTTCACCCCTAATGCAGCAGGAAGGCCGAACCCCATCGTGCCGAGGCCACCCGAGTTAATCCAACGGCGAGGTTTATCAAAGGTGTAATAGAGTGCGGCAAACATCTGGTGCTGGCCGACGTCAGACGTGACATAAGCCTCGCCATTGGTCAGGCGATAGATCGTTTCAATGACCGCCTGGGGCTTAATTTTGTCGCTGGTTCTGTCAAACTCGAGGCACTGACGCGCACGCCATTGATCAATCTGCTGCCACCAGTCACGAATTTCATCACAGCCCTGCTGCAGCTCTTCTTGCGCCAGCAGATCCAGCATTTGCTGTAGAACTTGTCTGGCATCGCCCACAATCGGAATGTCGGCCCCCACTGTTTTGGAAATCGACGTCGGATCAATGTCGATATGCAGCACGGTAGCATTCGGGCAGTACTTCGCCAGATTGTTAGTCGTACGGTCATCGAAACGCACACCCACGCCGAAAATCACGTCGGAGTTGTGCATCACCATGTTGGCTTCGTAGGTTCCGTGCATCCCTAACATGCCAAGCGCCTGGCGATGTGTACCGGGGAATGCCCCCAGGCCCATTAAAGAGGAGACAACGGGAATATTGAGTTTCTGAGCAAGCTCGAGCAATTCATCATGGCAGGAAGAGGTAATGGCACCACCGCCGACGTACATAACTGGTTTTTTAGCTGCCAACAGCGTTTGCAATGCACGCTTAATTTGCCCTTTGTGCCCCTGAGTTGTGGGGTTGTAAGAACGCATGCTGACACTTTCAGGGTAACTATATGGCAGTTTGTTTGCCGGACTCATGATGTCTTTCGGCAAATCTACCACAACCGGGCCTGGCCGGCCGCTTGCCGCAAGCCAGAAGGCTTTTTTGATAATGCCGGGAATATCTTCAGCTTGTTTGACTAAGAAACTGTGTTTCACGATCGGGCGCGAAATCCCCACCATGTCGCATTCCTGGAATGCATCATAACCAATCAACGAAGTCGCGACCTGGCCTGATAGCACGACCATCGGAATTGAGTCCATATACGCGGTGGCAATGCCGGTGATTGCATTTGTGGCTCCAGGGCCAGATGTGACCAGCACAACACCAACTTCACCCGTCGCACGCGCCAGGCCATCAGCCATATGCACGGCTGCTTGTTCATGGCGTACCAGCACATGATCAATGCCGCCAATAGTATGAAGCGCATCGTAAATATCGAGTACAGCGCCTCCGGGATAGCCGAATACATACTTAACGCCCTGATCAATTAATGACCGGACGACCATCTCGGCTCCTGACAACATCTCCATGGTTTGCCTCCAGGCTTACGTGTTTGACCGACTGCAAAAGTCATTTCTGCGAGTCGTTGAGGCAGGTTGTTGCGCCCTGCATTTAATTTTAATAATCCGACTAACATAACCGTTGAAAATCAGGCAATCAATTGCCAATCTTCAGGCGCAGCAAGAGAGTTTGCCTGTGAATACTGCAAAACACTTTCCTGGCGGAGTTAAGCTCTGAGCATAAGCAAAAATTATGATTGAAAATGTTCTGAATGATAGCTTTGTAGGTTAAATCTAATTAACACAGGATTTATTGAACAAGCGGGGCGGGAAACTCGAAACCAACAACAGTGCAAAAAACTGCAAAAGACAAAAAATAAAGAATAACCGGATAGATTTCACTACCCGGCTTAAATTGATTATCAGACTGAATCTATTTACTGCATACCGTTGTAAGCAGCTTCTCCATCCACTGATGCCCTTTATCGCGTCCGGCTGCTTCATGCCAGGATAAATAGCAAGTTGAAACGTTATCTTTCAGGGGTAACGGGAATATTTGCAACTGCAGAGAGTCTGCAAACTCTTCTGCCAGCCAGCGCGGCGCGATAGCGACCAACTGAGTCTGCGAAACCACATTTAACACGCTCGTCATCGCCATTCCTTGATACGAAATGCAGGCTTGCTTCTCTGCGGTGAGATACCAGGGAGCACTAAAGGATGCGAAACGCTCAAGTGACACTACCGCATGCTTTTCGTTATAAATATCTTCTTCTGTAAGCGGTTTAATTAAGCGTGGATGTTTCTTACTGGCAACCAACACCATTTCATCTTCAAACAAGGGTACACAAGTAAATTCTGGACGACGGAATTCCGTATAGCTAATAACAAACTCCGTTTCCTGATAGCGTAATTGATGCTCAATATCTTTATTTAATGCCGACTTGAAGAGTAATTGAATACCAGGCGCAAAGCGCTTCATATTATTAAAGATGACGGATGTCAGCAAATTGTCTAACGGACTGCTGACGCAGATGTTAAATATTCGTTCGCTGCTGCCGGGTTCAAAACCTGCACCAGGGAGTTCGTTCTGGACTAATTGCAATGCCTGGCGTATCGAACCAAACAACTGGAAAGCACGCGCTGTAGGCTGAATGCCACGGCCATAGCGTACAAACAGTTCATCATTGAACATAATTTTCAAACGAGCGACCGCATTACTCACCGCAGGCTGGGACATTCCCAACGATTGAGCTGCGCGGGTAATATTCTGCACCTGCATAACAGCATCAAATACAGTGAGCAAGTTTAAATCCACAGAACGTAGTTGAGGTTTAAACCCATCATGAACTGCCGGTTGTTGTACATAATTATCAGACATGACTGACTCCACTAAGTTGTCGATTCCGTTTTTGCAGATAAGCGCTGCAAGTGATTTTTATTATTATTCGTTATTCAAGCACGTTGAATAATGGAATAAAAAACGTAATTTATATTGTTAAATATAAATTTAAGGAACTCATTTGCTCTGACGCACCGACACGCCGCCAGCGTCTCTCAGGCCAGCGAAAATATAAGGTGTTATATGTTTTATTCGTAATCAGTTGATTCCAGAAGCATGCTAATCAAATCACAAAATGACTTCGCACACAATGATTGGCCTAGTGAATAATATATTAAGTATGGATAACATCATCGTTTCAGAAACAAACGTTCTACCCATAATCAAACAATAAGAAAAGATGATAAATTCCTAAAATAGAACCAAAATGATGATTAACCCCCTCAAATCATAACCATGATGAATACAACGCTTATTAAATATATTATTTTTAATTGTTTCTGAGGATTTCAATTTTACCTGATCCAGTAAGAAGTCTTTTTTCATACTTCTTATATATATTATGAAACATGATTTCCTTAGCACAGATCGCTAAGACCCCCTCTAAGCTTTCGCCTCCAAAATGTACGCATAAAGCAATCGAGTGTTGACACTGCAAAGCAGATCAAGTACCAATAAATGCATAACGAAATTCACTTGGGGCTTGAAACATGATTCGCAGCAACCGCCTACTAGGTCTACTACTAAACGCAACTTCATTGCGCGGTAGGCTGGTGGGCGAAATCAAGCGTTGATTCAAGCCATCAGACAGAAA
Source organism: Buttiauxella sp. BIGb0471 (assembly GCF_024807715.1). Taxonomy (NCBI): domain Bacteria; kingdom Pseudomonadati; phylum Pseudomonadota; class Gammaproteobacteria; order Enterobacterales; family Enterobacteriaceae; genus Buttiauxella; species Buttiauxella sp. BIGb0471. Next base: position 95,846 of record NZ_JANUEU010000007.1, on the reverse strand, counting down.
AAACCCGCGCCACTGCGCGGGTTTTTTTATGCTCGTAGCAAGGGCCCCTAAGACGAGAAAGGACCACAACATGAGCCAACAAGTCATTATTTTCGATACTACTTTGCGTGATGGTGAGCAGGCATTACAGGCAAGTCTGAGTGTAAAAGAGAAGCTGCAAATCGCAATGGCGCTGGAACGTATGGGTGTTGACGTGATGGAAGTCGGCTTCCCGGTATCTTCTCCAGGCGACTTCGAATCCGTACAAACCATCGCTCGCAATATCAAAAATAGCCGTGTGTGTGGCCTCGCTCGTTGTGTTGATAAAGATATTGATGTTGCTGCAGAAGCGTTGAAAATTGCCGAAGCCTTCCGTATTCATGTGTTCCTGGCCACTTCTACCATGCACATCGAAACCAAATTACGCAGCACTTTCGATGATGTCCTGGCTCGCGCAGTCAATTCCGTGAAACGCGCCCGCAACTATACCGATGACGTAGAATTCTCGTGCGAAGATGCAGGCCGCACACCAATCGACAACCTGTGCCGTATCGTAGAAGCAGCCATTGGCGCAGGCGCGACAACTATCAATATTCCAGACACCGTGGGTTACACCACACCGGTACAGTTCGGCGGCATTATTCAGACGCTGTACAACCGCGTACCAAACATTGATAAAGCGATTATTTCGGTCCATTGCCACGACGATTTAGGCATGGCAACCGGCAACTCAATTGCAGCGATTCAGGCGGGTGCGCGCCAGGTTGAAGGCACACTGAACGGTATCGGCGAACGTGCCGGTAACACTGCGCTGGAAGAAGTCATCATGGCCATTAAAGTTCGCGGCCAAATGTTGGACGTGCATACCAATATCAACCACCATGAAATCTACCGCACCAGCCAGATCGTCAGCCAGCTGTGCAACATGCCAATCCCTGCCAACAAAGCGATTGTCGGCTCGAACGCCTTCGCGCACTCCTCCGGTATTCACCAGGATGGCGTGCTGAAAAACCGCGAAAACTACGAAATCATGACACCGGAAACTATCGGTCTGAACCAGGTACAGTTGAACCTGACCTCCCGCTCTGGTCGCGCAGCTGTAAAACACCGCATGGAAGAGATGGGCTATAAAGAAGACGATTACAACCTGGACTCTTTGTACGACGCCTTCCTGAAACTGGCCGATAAAAAAGGCCAGGTCTTTGATTACGACCTGGAAGCGCTGGCGTTCATCGGTAAACAACAAGAAGAACCTGAACATTTCCGCATGGAATACTTCAACGTGCAGTCTGGCTCAAGCGTGATTTCTACCGCTTCTGTCCAATTGCAGTGTGGCGAAGAAACACAATCTGAAGCAGCAACGGGCAATGGCCCGGTCGATGCGGTCTACCAGGCGATTAACCGCATCACCAATTACGATGTTGAATTAGTGAAATACCAGTTGTCTGCGAAAGGCCAGGGTAAAGATGCATTGGGTCAGGTAGATATCGTTGTGACCCATAAAGGCCGCCGTTTCCACGGTGTAGGTCTGGCGACCGATATTGTTGAATCTTCTGCGAAAGCGATGATAAACGTGCTGAATAACATCTGGCGTGCGGGCATCGTCGAAAAAGAATTGCAACGCAAAGCTCATAATAAAGAAAATAATCAGGAAACCGTGTGACATGTCAAAAACTCATCATATAGCAGTATTGCCGGGTGACGGCATTGGCCCAGAAGTTATGGCTCAGGCGCTGAAAGTGCTGGATGCAGTTCGTACGCGCTTCGATATGCGCATTACTACCAGTCAATATGACGTGGGTGGCATTGCAATCGACCGTCACGGCAACCCATTGCCGCCGGTTACTGTTGAAGGCTGCGAGCAGGCAGACGCGATTCTGTTCGGCTCCGTCGGTGGCCCGAAATGGGAACATCTGCCTCCGGCTCAACAACCTGAGCGTGGGGCATTATTGCCGCTGCGTAAACACTTTAAACTGTTCAGTAATTTGCGTCCTGCTCGCCTGTATCAAGGGCTGGAAGAGTTTTGCCCGCTGCGTGCCGATATCGCCGCTAACGGTTTCGACATCCTGTGCGTACGTGAATTAACCGGCGGTATTTACTTTGGCCAACCGAAAGGCCGTGAAGGTTCCGGCATGCATGAGAAAGCCTTTGATACCGAAGTGTATTACCGCTTTGAGATCGAGCGCATTGCACGCATCGGTTTTGAATCTGCCCGCAAACGTCGCAGCAAAGTCACCTCGATTGATAAAGCTAACGTGCTGCAATCGTCGGTAATGTGGCGTGAAATTGTTGGCGAAATCGCTAAAGAATACCCGGACGTTGAGCTGTCACACATGTACATCGACAACGCCACCATGCAGCTGATTAAAGACCCGTCCCAGTTTGACGTGTTGCTGTGCTCCAACCTGTTTGGCGACATTCTGTCTGACGAATGCGCGATGATCACCGGTTCCATGGGCATGTTGCCTTCGGCAAGTCTGAACGAACAGGGTTTCGGCCTGTACGAACCTGCGGGCGGTTCCGCGCCGGATATCGCAGGTAAAAATATTGCTAACCCAATTGCGCAGATCCTATCTTTGGCTTTGTTACTGCGCTACAGCCTGGATGCTGAAGAGGCCGCTCAGGCCATCGAAAACGCTATCAACCTCGCGCTGGAAGAAGGTTTCCGTACCGGCGATTTGGCTCGTGATGGCAATGCAATCAGCACCGACGAAATGGGCGATACCATTGCTCGCTTCGTGGCAGAGGGGAAATAATCATGGCGAAAACGTTATATCAGAAGTTGTACGATGCCCACGTCGTTTACGAAGCAGTGGATGAAACGCCGCTGTTGTACATCGACCGTCATCTGGTTCACGAAGTGACATCTCCACAAGCGTTTGATGGCCTGCGTGCGCACAAGCGCCCGGTGCGCCAGCCTGGCAAAACGTTTGCCACCATGGACCACAACGTTTCTACGCAGACTAAAGACATCAACGCCTCCGGCGAAATGGCTCGCATTCAGATGCAAGAGTTGATGAAGAACTGCAAAGAATTTGGCGTTGAACTGTATGATCTGAATCACCCATTCCAGGGTATTGTCCACGTGATGGGCCCTGAGCAAGGCATTACATTGCCTGGCATGACCATTGTTTGCGGCGACTCCCACACCGCGACCCACGGCGCATTTGGCGCACTGGCGTTCGGGATCGGGACTTCTGAAGTTGAACACGTGCTGGCAACGCAAACCCTGAAACAGGGCCGTGCGAAAACAATGAAGATTGAAGTGACCGGCACCGCCGCACCAGGCATCACAGCCAAAGATATCGTGCTGGCAATCATCGGTAAAACCGGCAGCGCGGGCGGCACCGGGCATGTGGTGGAATTCTGCGGGAGCGCAATTCAGGCGCTGTCGATGGAAGGCCGCATGACGCTGTGCAACATGGCAATCGAAATGGGCGCTAAAGCGGGCATCGTTGCGCCAGACGAAACCACCTTTAACTACGTGAAAGGCCGTCTACACGCGCCGAAAGCCGCCGACTGGGACGAAGCCGTTGCCTACTGGAAGACTTTCAGCACTGACGAAGGCGCCAAATTCGATACGACTGTGACGCTGGACGCCGCAGAAATCGCCCCGCAAGTCACCTGGGGCACCAACCCAGGCCAGGTGATTTCCGTCACCGAAAACATTCCAAATCCAGATTCTTTCGCGGACCCAGTAGAGCGTGCTTCTGCTGAAAAAGCATTGGCCTACATGGGCCTGAAACCAGGTGTTCCTTTAACTGAAGTCGCGATCGATAAAGTGTTTATCGGTTCATGCACCAACTCGCGCATTGAAGATTTACGTGCTGCGGCGGAAATTGCTAAAGGCCGTAAAGTGGCACCAGGCGTGCAGGCGTTAGTGGTCCCAGGTTCCGGCCCGGTAAAAGCGCAGGCCGAAGCAGAAGGTCTGGATAAGATTTTTATTGAAGCAGGCTTTGAATGGCGTTTGCCGGGTTGCTCGATGTGCCTGGCGATGAACAACGACCGCCTTGAACCGGGCGAGCGTTGCGCTTCCACCAGCAACCGTAACTTCGAAGGTCGTCAGGGACGTGGCGGTCGCACGCATCTGGTTAGCCCGGCAATGGCCGCCGCTGCCGCCGTCTCCGGTCACTTTGCTGACATCCGCACGTTGAAATAAGGGAAAACACCATGGCAGAGAAATTTGTTCAACATACCGGCCTGGTCGTTCCGCTGGATGCCGCAAACGTTGATACCGACGCAATCATTCCTAAGCAGTTTTTGCAGAAGGTAACGCGCACGGGTTTTGGCGCTCACCTGTTTAACGACTGGCGTTTTCTGGATGATGCAGGCCAACAGCCGAACCCGGAATTCGTGCTGAACTTCCCGGAGTTTAAAGGCGCTTCTATTTTGCTGGCGCGTGAAAACTTCGGCTGTGGTTCTTCGCGTGAGCACGCGCCGTGGGCATTAACTGACTACGGCTTCAAAGTGGTTATCGCGCCAAGTTTTGCGGATATCTTCTACGGCAACTCATTCAATAATCAGTTGCTGCCGGTGACGTTGAGCGAAGCAGAAGTCGATGAGCTGTTTAAGCTGGTTGCGGCAAATCCGGGGATTAAATTCGTGGTCGACCTGGAAGCACAAACCGTGATTGCAGGTGAGAAAAGTTACTCGTTTAACATCGATACTTTCCGTCGACACTGCATGTTAGAAGGGCTGGATAGCATCGGTCTGACGCTACAACACGAAAGTTCTATTTCTGCTTACGAGCAGAAACAACCGGCGTTTATGCGTTAATAAACTGCAAATCTTATACCCAAGATAATTCGAGCTGCATCGCGGCGGCAAGTGTTCGAGGCCCAGGGAGCTTACATGAGTAAGTGACCTGGGCGAGAACATGCTGCCAACAAAGAGGCAGCTTGAAGTATGAAGGGTATTACTTCAGCGTTTCGACCAGCCCTTTGCGCTGCCCTTCTAGCGTCACCACTTTGCTACAAACATCACGGCCAAACTGCTCGAAATCTTTTTCCTGGTTCTTCCACTCGTTTTGAATCGAAGTCTGTAAACCACCGAGGCTACCCAGCACGCCTTGCAGCGGATTGCCGCCACCTTTCAAAACGGCTTTCGCACCCATCTCATTGATGCTGTCTTGCAATATGCCGCCCATCGCCTGATTCACCAGCTGTTGCCCTTCGGAGCGCACTTGATCAATGGCTTTGTAATGGAAGGTCAAACCATCCGGGCGAGTCTCGATAATTCGGTTCATCTGCTGCTTAAGTTGCGCGTCTAGTTTCGTCAGGCGACCGCGCATATTGCTGCTTTCACCCACTTCTTTAGCGATGATCTTATCCAGCGCAACACGCCCTTTCTCAACGCGAGCCAACGCGCCGTTGTTGATCCAAGGAAGATCGGTGCGCAACGCTTTCTGGTAATCCAGTGCCAACTGGCGCTGCGTTGCGTTTAATGTGTGTGGCTTGCCGTTAAATTGCAGGCTGCCATCCGGGGCAATAACCAGATTGCCATTTTCACCCACAACCTGAACGGACTGCGGATTAATAACCACGTCATCGCGAGGCGTGACGCTGCATTTATAGTCGGCCTGCGCCTGCATCGCGGTTAGCAGCAGAACGCCCATCAAAGCCTTACGAATCATAGTTACTCCTGAAAAAAAGGGCCGGTTTTCACCAGCCCATTTGTACTATTTCAATCAATCCCACCAGACATCAAACAGATCGCTGGTGCGAACGTCTTCAGCCTTGTGCTCTTCAAGCCATTTGCGCACCAGAGCTTGATGCTCTTCGGTGCATTTGCCGATTTCCTGCAGGCAAATTAAGCCTTCCCAGGAAAGGTGGCCGCCGCCATCAAAAGCCAGACCATTTTTATCAATAACTTCATCAATGAATTCATCAACGATTTTATCGATTTGTTCTTCGGAGGTGCCTTCCGGGAAACGCCATGCAACAGAGAACCCCACTTCCTGGAATTCGTCGATGTGCATTTTTTTACGCAAACGACGACTACGATTAATTGCCATTACTTTACCCTCTCGAACATTAAGTCCCATACGCCGTGACCAAGACGATGGCCACGTTGTTCAAATTTGGTCACCGGACGCGAATCCGGTCGCGGTACGTAGTCGTTACTCTCAGACTGGTTTTGATAACCATCAATAGAGGACATCACTTCGAGCATGTGTTCTGCATAAGGTTCCCAGTCGGTTGCCATATGGAACACACCGCCCAGTTTCAGTTTACTTTTCACGAACTCGGCAAACGGCACCTGAACGATACGGCGCTTATTATGACGCGCTTTGTGCCACGGATCAGGGAAAAAGAGCTGAACCATGGATAAAGAATTGTCAGGAACCATTTTTTGCAGCACTTCCACTGCGTCGTGACACATCACGCGCAAGTTCTCAACGCCCTCTTCATGAGCGGTTGCAAGGCATGCGCCCACGCCCGGCGAGTGCACTTCAATGCCTAAAAAGTTCTGCTGTGGATTAGCCTTTGCCATTGCCACCAGCGACGTACCCATGCCAAAACCGATTTCCAGGGTGACTGGCGCTTCGCGGCCAAACAGCTCGGTAAAATCGACAGGCGCGTCTTGATATTCAACGCCCATCACCGGCCAATAGTTTTCCAGTGCGAACTCCTGGCCCTTAGTCAGGCGGCCCTGGCGGCGCACAAAACTACGAATCCGGCGCATTGCGCGGCCTTCTTCATTAAATTCCGGTGAGATGACGTCATTTTTCATGGTGTTCAGGCTTTAGTTAGTGTTCGGGAAACGGGCATTATCCAAAGTTAATGGTGAGAAGCAAGCACCAGAAAGTTCCGGTTTACAGCACAGAGTCGTCTGTGCTGGAATCAGCCCCCTAATTCACACATTTATCGGATGGCCTGGCAACAATGACACAAGCGCCGCAATTCTCCCACCAGGTTCTCGACTGGTATCAAAAATACGGCCGCAAAACACTGCCATGGCAACTCGAAAAAACGCCTTACAAAGTATGGCTGTCTGAGGTGATGTTGCAACAAACGCAGGTTGCCACCGTCATTCCTTACTTTGAACGCTTTATGGCGCGCTTCCCGACCGTCACCGATCTTGCCAACGCGCCACTCGATGAAGTTCTGCATCTTTGGACGGGTCTGGGTTATTACGCCCGCGCGCGCAATCTGCATAAAGCTGCACAAATGGTCGCTAATCAGCACAATGGCGTGTTCCCGGAAACTTTTGAAGAAGTCGCCGCACTGCCGGGAGTGGGGCGTTCGACCGCGGGCGCGATCCTTTCTTTGTCGCTTGGTAAGCATTTCCCGATTCTGGATGGCAACGTCAAACGCGTGCTGGCCCGTTGTTATGCCGTGTCCGGTTGGCCGGGTAAAAAAGACGTCGAGAAAAAACTCTGGGACATCAGCGAGCAAGTCACCCCAGCCAATGGTGTGAGCCAGTTTAACCAGGCAATGATGGATCTTGGCGCAATGGTTTGCACCCGCTCGAAGCCAAAATGCGAGCTTTGCCCGGTGAATAATCTCTGCGTGGCCTACGCCAATAATAGTTGGGCGAGCTATCCTGGTAAGAAGCCGAAGGTGACAATTCCCGAGCGCACCGGCTATTTCCTGATGATGCAGCATCAACAAAGTATTTTGCTTTCTCAGCGTCCGGCTGTTGGCCTGTGGGGCGGGTTGTACTGCTTCCCGCAATTCACAACCGAACAAGAACTTCGCGACTGGCTGGCGCAACGTCAGATTCCCGCCGATAATCTCACGCAATTAAACGCCTTCCGCCATACATTCAGCCACTTCCATCTGGATATCGTCCCGATGTGGTTGCCAGTGCTTTCGTTTAGCGGGTGCATGGATGAAGGAACCGCTCTCTGGTATAACTTAGCGCAGCCACCGTCCGTAGGACTGGCCGCCCCTGTAGAGCGTTTGTTACAGCAATTACACGCCGAACCGGTGGTCGTTACCCAAAATAATTCGAGTTGCAGGAAGGCGGCGACGCAGTGAATCCTCAGGAACTTACTCTAGTAAGTGATTGAGGTGAGCGAGGAAAGCCAACGCACATGCAGCTTGAAGGATGACGGGTATAAACCCGGCAAGAGCCGTTGAAGAGGAATAACCATGAGCAGAACTATTTTTTGTACTTACCTGCAACGTGACGCAGAAGGCCAGGATTTCCAGTTGTATCCAGGTGAACTTGGCAAACGTATTTATAACGAAATCTCAAAAGAAGCCTGGGCTTTATGGCAAACAAAACAAACCATGCTGATTAACGAACGCAAAATGAGCATGATGAACCCGGAACATCGCAAAGAACTGGAAGCAGAAATGGTCAACTTCCTGTTTGAAGGCAAAGAAGTTCACATCGAAGGCTACACGCCACCAGAAAAATAAAATACAGGGGCCGCTGGCCCTTATGTACATCAAGCCCAACGCATACACGGAACGATGAAAAAATTTCTCGCGCTAGCTCTGGTTGTCCCGTTGCTCATCTCATGTTCGAGCAAAAAAGAAGATTCCTATAACGAGGCGTTTGTTAAGGACACGAATGGTTTTGATATTTTGATGGGGCAGTTTGCCCATAACATCGAAAATATCTGGGGCATAAAGGAAGTGTTGATTGCGGGTCCAAAAGACTACGTAAAATATACCGACCAATATCTGACCCGTAGCCACATCAACTTTGACGACGGTACGATTACCATCGAAACCATTGCTGGCACCGATCCCGCCGCCCATTTGCGCCAGGCGATCGTATCCACTTTGCTGATGGGTGATGATCCGGGTTCCATCGATCTTTATTCCGATGTTAACGACGTGCAGATCTCCAAAGAGCCGTTCCTGTATGGCCAGGTTGTGGATAACACCGGGCAGCCGATTCGCTGGGAAGGTCGTGCGTCTAAATTTGCTGATTACCTGCTGCAAACGCGCCTGAAAAGCCGCAGCACCGGGCTGAAGATCATCTACAGCGTGACGATCAACCTGGTGCCAAACCACCTGGATAAACGTGCGCACAAATATCTCGGCATGGTGCGCAAAGCGTCGAAGAAATACGGCGTAGATGAATCGCTGATTCTGGCAATTATGCAAACGGAATCGAGCTTTAACCCGTATGCCGTCAGCCATGCCGATGCCCTCGGCCTGATGCAGGTTGTGCAGCACAGCGCGGGCGTTGATGTCTTCAAATCTCAGGGGAAATGGGGCAAACCAAGCCGCAGCTTCTTGTTTGATCCAGAAAGCAATATCGATACCGGTACGGCTTACCTGGCGATTCTACAAGACAGTTACCTGAGCGGAATTGATAACCCAACATCGCGCCGCTACGCCGTTATCACAGCTTACAACGGGGGTGCAGGCAGCGTGCTTCGCGTGTTCAATAACGATAAGAACCGCGCTTACAACATTATCAACAGCATGACGCCGGGTGATGTGTATCAGACGCTGACCACTCGCCATCCTTCTGCGGAATCACGCCATTATCTGTACAAAGTGAATACCGCCCAGAAGAGCTATCGCCGCCGCTAACGCCTTTGTTTGACTATCTTCTGCCATCCGTTGTGGTGGCAGAAGATACCGCCCCTTCCTGATTTTCCCCGCCTGATTTGCAAAAATGTAACCAGCGTCACTATTCTCGAATGTAACCAAAAGATGTTTTCATTTATTTGCTGAATGTACCAAAAATTTCACCACAGCACTGCTAATGTTACGATCACAACATATATTGCCTTATATGTTAAAAAACTAACATCTGCTATTAACCTCTGTGAGGATATTTACATGAACCTTAAGCTGCAGCTTAAAGTACTTTCGTTTCTGCAGTTCTGCTTGTGGGGAAGTTGGCTGACGACGCTCGGCTCATACATGTTTGTCACCCTCAAGTTTGATGGTGCAGCCATCGGCGCTGTATACAGTTCATTGGGTATTGCTGCGGTATTTATGCCGACGCTACTCGGTATTATTGCGGACAAATGGATTAGTGCGCGCTGGCTCTATGCGGGTTGTCATGTGGTAGGTGCCATTACATTGTATTTTGCAGCCCAGGTGACTTCACCGAGTGCGATGTTTATCGTGATTCTGCTCAACTCACTGGCTTACATGCCAACGTTAGGGCTGGTGAACACGATTTCTTACTATCGCCTGCAATCGGCGGGAATGGATATCGTCAGTGACTTCCCACCTATTCGTATCTGGGGAACTATTGGCTTTATCTTCGCGATGTGGGGCGTGAGCTTCTCAGGCTTTGAACTCAGCCACATGCAGCTTTATATCGGCGCAATATTGTCAGTTGTCCTCGCCCTGTTCACTCTAACTCTGCCGCATATTCCGGTTGCTAATGCACAGAAAAACCAAAGCTGGAGCTCAATGTTAGGGCTGGATGCCTTCGCGTTGTTCAAAAACAAACGCATGGCTATCTTCTTCATCTTCTCAATGCTGTTGGGTGCCGAACTGCAAATTACCAATATGTTCGGTAATACCTTCCTGCACAGCTTTGACCAGAACCCGCTGTTTGCCAGTAGCTTTATTGTCGAACACGCGTCGGTGCTGATGTCTATTTCGCAGATTTCTGAAACCGTATTTATTCTGACGATTCCATTCTTCCTGATTCGATACGGTATCAAGAATGTGATGCTTATCAGTATCGTCGCGTGGATGTTGCGCTTCGGCCTGTTTGCTTTTGGCGACCCAACGCCGATGGGCACCATGCTGCTGGTGCTGTCGATGATCGTCTACGGTTGCGCCTTCGACTTCTTCAACATTTCCGGTTCCGTGTTTGTTGAAAAAGAAGTCAGACCAGAAATCCGTGCCAGCGCACAGGGCATGTTCCTGATGATGACAAACGGCTTTGGTTGCATTCTGGGCGGGATTGTCAGCGGTAAAGTGGTTGAGCATTACACACTGCAAGGTATCACCGACTGGCAAACCGTATGGCTGATTTTCGCCGGTTACTCGCTGGTGCTGGCCTTCGCCTTCGTCGCACTGTTCAAATATAAACATGTCAGAACGCCAGCGGCCATCCAGCCAGCAATCTGATTGATAATGTCTCCCGTTTCATTCAGAAGCGGGAGACATTGTTATTACGCCTTAATTACATATCCGTACAAGCGCTTAATTCCGTCAGCATCTGTTTCGCTATACACGCCCTGCAATTCCGGTGAGAAGCCTGGCAGCATATTCACACCCTCTTCAAGAGCCAGGAAGTAACGCAGCGCGGCACTGCCCCACACTTCGCCAGGGACTACGCACAACACGCCCGGTGGATACGGCAACGCGCCCTCAGCCGCGATACGCCCTTCCGACTGGCTCAGACGCACCAGCTCTACATTGCCACGAATAAACTCGCTATTAGCATCCTGCGGATTCATCGCGACTGCAGGCAGGCTGGCTTTGCGGAACATCGCTTTTTGCAGATCCTTCACTTCAAAGCTGACATAAAGATCGTGCATTTCCTGGCAAAGCTGGCGCAGCGTGTAGCCTTTATAGCGCTGTGAATATTTCTGATAGATAGTCGGCAGAACATCCGCCAGCGGCGTATCGTCTTCAATATGCTGTTCAAATTGCGCCAGCATCGCCACCAGATGCGCCATCTTTTCAGTGCTTTCGGCAGGCGTCAGTAAGAATAAAATCGAATTCAGATCCGATTTCTCAGGAACAATTCCGTTCTCACGCAGATAATTTGCGAGGATCGCCGCAGGCACGCCAAATTCAGTGTAATGACCGGTTTGCGGATCAATACCCGGCGTCGTCAGCAGCAGTTTGCAAGGATCGACAAAATACTCATCTTGCGCATACCCTTCAAAGCCATGCCATTTTTCGCCCGGTTCAAAGCTGAAGAAACGACGCTCCTGCGCGATGGTTGCAGTCGGATGATCCTGCCACGGCTTGCCCGCCACCACGGGTGGAATAAAAGGTTTGATCATCTTGCAGCTGGCGATAATGGCTTTGCGTGCTTCGATGCCCTGCACCACACATTCCGCCCACAGGCGGCGGCCACTCTCCCCTTCATGGATCTTCGCATTCACATCAAGTGCAGCAAATAACGGATAGAACGGGCTGGTTGAGGCATGCAACATAAAGGCATTGTTCAGCCGTTTATGCGGGCAAAAACGATCCTGGCCGCGCAGATGGTTATCTTTCTTATGGATCTGCGAAGTCTGCGAGAAGCCCGCTTGCTGTTTATGCACCGATTGAGTAACAAAGATCCCCGGATCGTTCTCGTTAAGATCCAGCAAAAGCGGTGAACAGTCCGCCATCATCGGGATGAATTGTTCGTAACCGACCCAGGCGGAATCAAACAGAATGTAATCGCAAAGATGGCCGATGTTATCCACCACCTGACGCGCGTTATAAACCGTGCCGTCGTAAGTCCCGAGCTGGATTACCGCCAGGCGGAACGGACGTTTTTCCTGCGCACGCTCTGGAGCCACCTCCGCAATAAGCTCACGCAAATATTTCTCATCGAAGCAATGCGCATCAATACCACCGATAAAACCAAACGGATTGCGAGCCGCCTCGAGATAAACCGGTGTTGCCCCCGCCTGGATCAGCGCCCCATGGTGGTTTGATTTATGATTATTACGGTCAAACAGCACCAGATCGCCACGCGTTAATAGCGCATTGGTGACGACTTTATTCGCCGCAGACGTGCCGTTCAGTACGAAATAGGTTTTATCCGCGTTAAACACTTTGGCCGCGAACTTCTGCGCATGCTTTGCCGAGCCTTCATGAATCAGCAAATCACCGAGTTTGACGTCCGCATTGCACATATCGGCACGGAACAAATTCTCGCCGAAGAATTCAAAGAACTGGCGGCCAGCCGGATGTTTTTTGAAAAACTCACCGTGTTGATGGCCAGGACAGGCAAAAGTGCTGTTTTCCATCGCGACATATTTCGTCAGCGTATCGAAGAAAGGCGGCAGCAAACTTTCTTCATAATCAACGGCCGCAGTTTCCAGCTCCAGATAATCCTGCGCATCACCTTTTATCAGCCCGGTAATGCCTTCTTGCTCGCCTGAGAGATTATCAGCCGCTAAAAAAACAGGAATCGAAAAGCCCGTGCGTTTGAGTAACGCCAGAATACCGCTGCGGCTATCCGCCGCAGAAAGTACGACGGCGGCAATATCAGTGAAATCAGTGCTATCAAGCGTGACGATTTCGCGATGTGTAGACAAAGTAGCAACCACATCGTGGCTGGCGGCAATTTTCAAAGATTTCATATGCACAAATCCCAGAGTTCAAGGATGAGTGAGTGCCATGTGGCACGGCAAAGGGAGTTTTCCCCGGCGAATGTGTCTTGATGGTCTGAAGTAGGATACCCACTCCGACCGCCAGACATCAGTAAAACCAGGTATCACCTGATTTTACTGTTGTCCTGCAGTGAGCGTGCGTTGCCCTCACCGCATGGTGAGCGAGGGTCTTCGGGATACGACAGAAAGGTGAACGAGCGCCATCGAGAGATGCCGGTGAACATTGACTTTAAACATCAATAAGCGCCCCGTTGCAGATGTGTAAAATTTCGCGCAATCATGGCACCTTCTTCCCCGTGGTTCAAGGCGATGCTGCCACACAGAGCACATTATTCGTGCAAACGCACGACTTATTAACACAAAAGCGTTGACGTCAAACGGCCTTTACGGTTTAATGCGCCCCGTTGCCCGGATAGCTCAGTCGGTAGAGCAGGGGATTGAAAATCCCCGTGTCCTTGGTTCGATTCCGAGTCCGGGCACCACTATTTAGAAAAACCAGCCTAATGGCTGGTTTTTTGCTTTCTGAGATACGGATTCTCCATACCTCCTTTCGCTTATTCACCACCTTCCCAACTCCCTGACCTTCCAACCAGCCATTAGGTATTAGCGCGCGTTACTCTCTTGTGGGCTATATATTTGGAGGTGTGATTTCAGGAAAAACCCCCATGATGCGACTCACCATGATTCTGCTTGGCGTTGATTTTCTGCGTTCTCACTGGCGCGGATTGCGACGTTTCGGCTGGATTACTCTGATTGCAGGCATAATTATTTTCATTGATGCGTTGGACGGTTCACTGTTCTTCCCAATCGAACCTTTCGCCTGTCTGCTTCTGTTCGAAGGCGGTGCAACGCTGATGGTTGCTCATAGCGGTATGGGTGGGCAGCGAATTTTGCGCTACGTAAAAGGCAGCGTCTTTAGCGCTGCGGCACTACTGATTCTGGCCGGTCAGCATGACGGCAATTTTGTACTGGCGATGATCTTCGGCATGCTGTTTTTGTTCGATGGCGCTCTACAAATTGCTTCTGCCGTCGTGGTGCGTTACCGGCGTTGGCGCCCGGCGTTATGGGGTGGGATCATCGAAATTGCGCTGGCAATATTCTTCTTCCAGCCCTGGCCTTCGCACTATTCAGGAACGGTTCCCTATTGTCTCGGCCTCGGCCTGGCGTTTGCCGGCTGGAATATGTTTATTCTCGCCAACCGCGTTAAACGCGCCGCAGCAAATCCAGGACTCAAAGGCGCGGTCTATATGGAAGAAGCGGATGTTCCTGAAGTCGTGGAGTGGGATGGCCCCCCAGCCGATGACGAAAAAGCGCTGACCGTGCATGTATGGACGCCCGCAGGATCGGCCCCCAGTGAAACCATTCCCCGCCCGGTGATTAGCCGCTATATCGCTGCCGTCGACCGCAACGGTGTTATCTCCACCGGGCACGCCGCTTTAGAATCACCCGGCGGTATTTACATCAGCCTCTACCCTGCGGAATTGATTGACCAGTCACCCGACGAATTTGCCCGCCTGTTGCGTGCCACACCGGAAAACAATGTTCCGGGGCGATTCCAGCCTGATTATGCAACCGAATCGGCAAAGTGGTGCCCTTCAACCAGAAAAGTGCGCATCCGCAATTACAGTGAAGAGCGCCTGAAAACATTTTGGGAAAGTTATCGCCAGAATGAGTCCTACAATCTGACCTATCGGAATTGCTCAAGCAGCGTAGCACGGGCGCTGGAAGCCGCTCTTGAAGGCTCAGTCGGCAGGCTTTGGCATAAACGAGGGTTCTGGATGGCAATGGGGAAACTGATGTCGACGCCTGAGCTTTGGGTGGCACTGCAAATACGCAAACGCGCGCAAACCATGGCCTGGACGCCCGGTTTAGTTCTCGATTACGCTCGCGCACTCAGCATGCTGGCCGACCCACGCCCTACCGGCTGGTTTAATACCACCAGCCGGGCACTGAAGAAAATGCTTCAGCGCCGTGTGGCCTGGGAAAAAGGTAAAAGCGGAGAAGAAACGGCTGAAGATTAACTTAAATATCCGCGACGAGTTTTTTTGCAGCCTTGCGGTGGCGAGAAATAAGTTCAGGCACATCCAGCCCAACAATATTGCCATCGATGACACGCCATTTGCCGCCAATCATCACATGTTCCGCCCTTTCCGCACCGCATAACAACAGCGCTGAAATGGGATCGTGACTGCCGCTAAAACGCAGTTCATCTTGCGCAAACAGCGCCAAATCCGCTTGCTTACCAACGGCAATTTCACAGATATCACTGCGCCCAATCAATTTCGCCGAGCCTTGCGTTGCCCAGCCGAGCACACGCTGAGGTGTTATGGCTTGCGCCCCGTATCGCAAACGTTGCAGATACAAGGCTTGCCGCGCTTCATACATGATATTTGACGCATCGTTCGACGCCGAGCCATCAACCCCCAGACCAATTGCTACACCCGCGTTCTCCAAATCCACCGTCGGACACATCCCAGATGCGAGGCGCATATTAGAAACCGGGCAATGGCAAACGCCCACTCCCGCACGCCCCAGGCGCTGAATTTCACTCTCATCAAAATGGATACCGTGCGCAAGCCAGGTTCTCTCATTAAGCCAGCCGACGCTTTCCAGATAATCTACGGTTCGTAGGCCAAAGCGTTGCAGGCAGAAATTTTCTTCATCAAGCGTTTCAGCCAGATGGGTATGCAAACGCACGTCTTCACGCTGCGCGAGTTGCGCGCTGTCACGCATAATTTCGCTCGTCACCGAAAACGGTGAGCAAGGGGCAAGTGCAATTTGCATCCACGCCCCTTCTCCGCGCTGATGGTAGCGTTTAATCAGCCGCTCGCTGTCGCGTAAAATCGTCTCGCCTTGCTGCACGGTATGGCGCGGCGGCAACCCACCGTCATCCTCGCCCAGGCTCATTGAACCCCGCGTTAACACAGCACGCATTCCCAGTTCACCCACCACATCTACCTGCACATCAATCGCCTCTTCCATACCCTGTGGGAAAAGATAGTGATGGTCAGTGGTGGTCGTGCAGCCAGAAAGCAGTAACTCCGCCATCGCGACTTTGCTGGCAAGCGCCAGAGCTTCAGCATCAAGGCGTGCCCAGACAGGATAAAGCTGCTTTAGCCACGGGAACAACGGCACGTTAACGACAGGAGCCCAGGCTCGGGTGAGCGTCTGGTAGAAGTGGTGGTGAGTATTAATCAGGCCGGGTAAAAGAACTCGTTCGCTGGCATCAAACACCGCATCACAGGAAAGGGTAGGTTCGCATCCTGCGGGGACTAATTCACGAATGACCGCCCCTTCAACCACCACGCCGCCAGCGGCGTCGTGCGAATTTGCGGTAAAAACTGCGCGGGGATTTTTGATCCATAAACGTTGTGCAGACATCACTGGCTCCTGTAAATGAAGATAAAGGGAAGCCAGCTCAGTTATGACCTGTCTGCTGATCCAGGCATTGCGCGGGGCAATTTTGTGATTCTAACCAGGAAAATGGCGCGCCATCATCGCGTTTTCTTATGGCGTATTTCCAATAAAAAAAACAGGCTTTGCTGAACGTGTCAGCAAAGCCTGTTATTTTTTAAAGATTACTTCGAACCCGTTTTTACAGCAGGTTTTTCCGCCGTTTTAAGAGTTATTTCCGGCACTTTGCCAAAATCCACTTTTGCAGTTTTTAGCTTTTGAGTCAGATCGGCAGTCACATCCAGCTCAGGTGCGACTGAAACTGCAGCCTGCATCGGCATAATGACAGCAATTTTCTTCTCACTACGATAGGTATCACTGGCCGTTTTGAGCGCTTTCATCACCACAATACGCGCAGCGTTTTGTTGTGCTTTCCACTGCTGCGCAATGACGTTCTTATCCGCCTGGCGAGCGACTTCAACTTTATCTGCAGGCAAATTGGCATAGCTCTTCTCTGCCAGTTGCATGCCTTTATGAAGATTTTCATTAACAGCTTTAAGATGCGCTTGTTCCTGTTGTACCAGGCCTGATTCAACTAATACTTTTTCCACATTAATAAACTTCATTTGTGCATCTCCTGCTGGTTTTGCATCGCAACCCACGAGCAAAGCGCCCGCAACCAGTGCGATCATGACTGTCCCTGCCACATGGCGAATTAAATTTCGTTTCATTTGATATTTAACCTGCTGAAATATAAAAGTGGGCTAACCTATAATTACGAGCGATATAATATTCTGATTGCATTCATAAAAAATATACACACATGCAAGCTGACAAACATACTATAAAAAATAGTTAGCGAAGAACAGACACAAAGTCTTAATTATGTTTACCCCATAACTTCTAATCGACGAGCCGTCTCATAATGTGTAACCCAATAACGGTTCGCCAGGGAGGATATTGTTACGCCTTCGCTGCTTGAGGCGTGAATGAATTTATTATCACCCACATAAACGCCCACGTGACGCATACCTGGAGAAGTTTTAAAAAAGACTAAATCACCCGGTTTTAATTGTTCTTTATTGACTTTCTCACCATTTTTAATTTGCTGTGTCGTGGTGCGGGGTAATGATTTATGGAAAGAGTCATTAAAAATATGTTGCATCAATGCCGAGCAGTCCACGCCTTTATGCGTCGTTCCACCCAGGTGATAGCGCGTTCCTTTCCAGTTTGAAAATTGCTCTAATATGGCTGCTTTTACTTCCGTGGAACTATTAGAGGATGCAGAGGTGGCATAATCTGTTTTTTCAAAGAACACTTCTTTTTTAGGTGTGTGGTGTTTTGTTGCAATCACCCTTGTTCCTAATGATGCAAATTCCTTTGGCATATTAAAAGCAAAGGAATTAGCACTAAAAATTAAAGGAGCAATAAATAAGGACAGAGTAATAAATTTTTTAAAATGAGGCATAGGAAATATCTTTCATCTACAAACACAGGCGAACAGGCCATTACCGATGTATTCAGTAATGGGATAAGCAACTCCTTTTGGGTGAGCAAATAATAGCCGATGAACAGAATTTAAACAGCGCAAAATTTGTCCAATTCTAGACTTGTATTTTTTGATTTAAAAAACAGTCTGATATCCCGCTTCGCTTAACTGAAAATGGCACTCATACGTTCGTGAGACAGACCTCCGGGCGCTGATAATGCGGCCACACTAACGCCACCAGCGTGGGATAAGCGTCATGGCTGAACTCATCGAAACACTGGCGCAAATTCAGCACTTCGATATCCGCAAAAGGAACTTTTTCGCCCTCCGCACAGCGCTTACGAAGGTTGTCGTAATAGCGATAGATGGCCGAGTTCAGATCACTACAACGCCTTTGCGCACTGAAAAGCACAGGGTTCGCGCTCAGTTCATCAACACTCATGCGTTTTATCGTGGCATGGGCAAAATCAACATATTCGTGACTCACCCGCCAATAATATTCCGGTGTAATTTTCAACATTAACTTTGCAAAGTAATCTTCGCGCTCGTCAGTTCCAGATAAATTTAATTTAGGGGAAGAGGGTGTGACAGTTTTTACTTTTGGCTGTATTGCCGAACGCATCAGAACCAATACCGCACACAGTGGGAGTAAGAATAAAATAATAGTGAAAATGACGCTCAACATTCGACGCTCCTGTTTTTTTTATAGTAATTTTGAGGCAAAATATTGTCAACGTAACGCTCTGTTATTGTGATAAACACTCCGTTGATATAAAAGGAAAATGTCATGCTGCCCAACAACCTGGTGCCCGCGATACTTCCGATACCGCCCAGGGAGGAGGATGCACTCACGGAAGGAGAACTCACTTTATCCACTGATATTAATGATGATTTTTCTCTTCTTGAGAAGACAATTCTCAATGCAAATGATTATGCGGGACAGGCGACGAACTCATTGCTTGAAGAAAACAATCGCCATTTAAAAGACCAATTATTTTGTGCAGTAAAGATTGAAGCAATCACAACCGTGCTCAATGAATTAATTGAACAGGAAAAAGTGTGTCCGGCCGATCTCCAGATGCTGATAGAAGATAAAGAATTGCAGATAAGTCAGCATTCGCAGCAGATCTGGATCAATCAGTTAACCCAGGAAAAAACCTGGCCGCTGTTTTATTCACTGGAAAATTAAAATAAATGTCACAGACGCCAGACCCAATTATCCCCCAGCCAACATTACCCGATGAAAGTGAAGCGAAGAAATTTACCTTAAGTGAAAATATTACCGCGCTGGTGCAGATTAAAAATGACAATATCGCTCGTCTTGCGCAGGGGAAAATTAATATCACCTCCGCATTGGTTGAGCAAAAATGGCATAACCGCCATCAAATTTATCCTTTTCGTGTGAAAGAAGAGATTTACGGCGCCGTACTCAGTGAAATTATCGCGAACCACCCAGGGTTAAAAAACCAGATTCTTGGGCGTCTGGAAGCGGTTTATCAACAGTTGAGAAATGAAGAAGCACAAACACTTTCGCGCACGCGTGCGCTGCTGGAAAACAGCTACAAAACACCGCACTTGTGAAATTAAGGCGCATGCTCAACTTTGCGCAAAGCGTCCGAACACGGCTCGCCTTCGGTAATAATTTCAGTCACATCCGCCCGCTCGCCGATCCGCACCTCACTGACACGATCAAATTTGCTCTTATCGATCAACAACAGTGACTGGGCCGAACGCTTGAGCAGCGCGGTTTTGTAATCCGCATTCCAGCTCCGCGTATCCCATAACGTTCCATTGCTATCCACGCCTTCGCAGGAAAAAAGGAACAGATCAATATCCAGTGATTTGAGCTGCGCCGCGAGTGGTGCATTGATATAGCAAGCATATTTACGCTGGAGCAATCCACCGGTGCTTATCAGTTGAATGTGCTCACGCTTAGCCAGCGCCTGGCAAATCCGCTCGCTGTTGGTAAAAACAGTCAGTGGAATATCAGGCAGCAAACGAGCCAGATACCAACAAGTGGAACTGGCATCCAGTGCAATCACCATTTCGGGGGCAATCCAGGCCAGCGCACGATGAGCAATATCGGCTTTGCTATTGAGATGGCTTTTCAGACGCGCGGCAAAAGGATCGCCACCATCATCGGCTCCACGATTAATACGTTTCGCCCGCCCATGCTGACGAACAATTTTCCCCTGCTTTTGCAGTAAACGCAGATCGCGCCGCACGGTTTCCTGGCTCACCTCTAACAAGTGGGCCAGTTGTTGCGTGGTGAGATTGTCATAGTGTTCGACAAGCTGAACCAGTTCCTGATGGCGTTCGGTTTTCATGGTGGCGTCTCCCGGCAATGCCCGGATATTAGGGGGTGACGCCCTTCTTTAACAAGATGTTGCCGTACTTCGCCCGCTCGCCTGTGATGACGATCGCAAAGGCGTGTTGGCGCGTTCATAAGATGAAAGACCTTATCGAGTGCGTAGGAGTCCCGGATGCCTTAAAAACGATTCGCGAACATTGTAGCTGGCGTGCGAAGTGGAAGTCATAGCGCGGTTGTATCTCACTACTCTGGCCATCGTCGACCCGGTGCCGGTACTGCCCGATGAAGAAATTGCCATTATTCTTGAGAAGTTCAAAAGCTACGGGCTGCGGATTGAAGAATAACTATAATTTCCAGCGCCCTAAAAACCGGCGCTGGAAATTATGCTAAAGGTGGATGATGCTAGAAAGTTCTTCGTAGGTCAGATAAGCGATAGCGTCATCCGACAAAACCTATTTAACCAGCTTTGGCAGCAGTGACTTCCTGCCCCACTAAGCCAATCTTCAAATACCCTGCCTGATGCAGCGTATCCATCACATTCATCATAGTTTCGTAATCAACCGATTTGTCTGCGCGGAAGAAGATTGTGGTGTCTTTCTTGCCTTCCGTCGCCGCCATTAGCGTGTTAACCATGTTCTCCTGAGTGACTTCATCGTTCCCAATAAACATAGTTTTGTCCGCTTTGACGGAGAGATAGATCGGTTTTTCAGGGCGCGGCTGCGGCTGGCTTGAAGACGCGGGAAGGTTAACCTTCACATCGACCGTCGCAAGCGGCGCTGCCACCATGAAGATAATCAGCAACACTAACATGACATCGATAAACGGCGTCACGTTGATATCATGCATTTCGCCGTTATCGTCGTGGTTTTCGTTAAAACTCATTGCCATGGGATCAACCTACACGCAGTTTCTGAGCTGTACG
Organism: Buttiauxella sp. BIGb0471; assembly: GCF_024807715.1. Lineage (NCBI taxonomy): Bacteria > Pseudomonadati > Pseudomonadota > Gammaproteobacteria > Enterobacterales > Enterobacteriaceae > Buttiauxella > Buttiauxella sp. BIGb0471. Next base: position 74,533 of record NZ_JANUEU010000007.1, on the reverse strand, counting down.
TACCGGGCGAGACTGAGAGCTTACAGCCAAATCCAGGTCACGACTTTGCAACAGCAGAACCTGAGCGGCGACATCACCCAACGAGGCTTTATAGCCGCCAATCACACGGGCAAACACGTTATAGATAACAACCGCTGGGATTGCTGCAACCAAGCCGATAGCCGTTGCCAGCAATGCTTCTGCGATACCCGGCGCGACGACCGCCAGGTTGGTGGTTTGCGACTGAGCAATACCAATGAAGCTGTTCATGATGCCCCAGACGGTACCAAACAGACCGACGAACGGGGAGATCGCACCGATGGTCGCAAGGAAGCCGTTACCGCGTCCCATGTGACGCCCTGCCGCCGCAACACGGCGCTCAAGACGGAAACCGGTACGCTCTTTAATGCCTTCGTTATCTTCACTGCCGGCGGAAAGCTCAAGCTCGTTTTGCGCTTCATTGATAAGCATGGTGCTGAGGCTTCTCGCATCAAACGCTTCAGCCATTTCACTGGCTTCATCCAGAGAGCGGGCATTAGCCAGTTGCTGCTGCTCGCGCTTAAGACGGCGCTTCTGCGAAGACAGCTCAACACTTTTGCTAAAGAAGATTGCCCAGGTGACGACAGAAGCCAGAATCAGGCCGATCATCACAATTTTTACCACGATGTCGGCATGCTGATACATGCCCCAGACAGAGAGGTCTGTCTGCATCAAATTATTCGTCACTCTTACTCTCCACCACGAAATAATACAAAAACTGGTCGTAATAATATCAAAACGGCATCGAATTGATAGTAGTTCTCATTAGTATTTAAAGAGTGCCTGAAATTGTCTATGCATTCCTTGCGCTTACGCAGCAAAAAGATGATAAGTTAAGTTTAGACATCCAGATGGTTAAACAGGGTAAAGTGAACATGACTGCGAAGAAGCACATCGAAACGGCGCTGGTTAATGCCGGGCGCGATAAAAAATTCACCCAGGGTTCGGTTAACAGCGTCATTCAACGCGCTTCCTCGTTGGTTTTTGAAACTGTAGAAGCGAAAAAACAGGCGACGGCTAACCGCGCAAAAGGCGAGCTTTTTTATGGCCGCCGCGGCACCCTCACCCATTTCTCTTTACAAGAAGCGATGTGCGAACTGGAAGGCGGTGCGGGTTGTGCGCTTTACCCTTGTGGCGCGGCAGCCGTTGCCAATGCGATTCTGGCATTCGTCGAGCATGGCGATAATGTGCTGATGACCGGTAGCGCTTACGAACCTAGCCAGGATTTTTGCACCAAAATTCTCGCTAAACTCGGCGTGACGACCACCTGGTTCGACCCGATGATTGGCGAAGGCATTGCAGAGCTGGTGAAGCCCAATACTAAAGTCGTATTTCTGGAATCGCCAGGCTCTATCACAATGGAAGTACATGACGTTCCAGCGATTGTTAAGGCGATTCGTCGCGTTGCCCCTGACGCCATTATCATGATTGATAACACCTGGGCTGCGGGCATTCTGTTTAAGGCACTGGATTTCGGCATCGATATTTCGATTCAGGCGGGCACCAAGTATCTGATTGGCCATTCCGATGCGATGGTGGGTACGGCAGTGTCGAACGCACGTTGCTGGGACCAGTTGCGCGAGAATTCATATTTGATGGGGCAGATGCTGGATGCCGACACGGCGTATATGACCAGTCGTGGTCTGCGTACCCTGGCGGTGCGCCTGCGCCAACATCATGAAAGCAGTTTAAAAGTTGCCGAATGGCTGGCGCAACATCCGCAGGTTGAACGCGTCAATCACCCTGCACTGCCCGGCAGCAAAGGGCATGAGTTCTGGAAACGAGACTTTACAGGCAGCAGTGGTTTATTCTCATTTGTGCTTAAAAAGCGCTTGAGTAATGACCAGTATCAACACTACCTGGACAATTTCCACTATTTTAGTATGGCTTATTCCTGGGGTGGCTATGAATCGCTTATTCTCGCCAACCAACCGGAAGAACTGGCGGAAATCCGCCCGGCAGGCGGAGTTGACTTCACCGGAACCTTAGTTCGCGTGCATATCGGACTTGAGAATGTTGACGATCTGATTGCCGATCTCGACGCAGGTTTCCAGCGTATTGCCTAAAATTGCCAGAAGTGGATGCCATAAAAGACAGTTTTTGCCGTTTTGAAATGATTTGTTGAGTCTGCGATCATGAAGTCGAAGGGGTTTTAGCGTTACACTATGACCACAAGATTAAGGCCCCTTTAACCGGGGCCTCAAATACTAAGGTGCGCCTAATCTTCATACTGTAGATTCACGCGTGCTCATTAAAGCAGTTCCACAGGATTTGCCATGGCTGTTATACACAATATCGTTCAGGCGCTTTGGCAACATGACTTTGCTGCACTCGCGGACCCTCATGTTGTTGGAGTGGTTTATTGCGTCATGTTTGCGACGCTATTTCTCGAAAATGGATTACTGCCCGCCTCGTTTTTGCCAGGCGACAGTCTGCTATTGCTCGCGGGAGCGCTGGTCGCGAAAGGCGTGATGGGGTTTATCCCGACAATCATTATTTTGACCGCGGCAGCAAGCCTCGGTTGCTGGTTGAGCTACGCGCAAGGTCGCTGGCTCGGTAATACCAAAATCGTGAAAAGCTGGCTCAAGCAACTCCCGCCGCAGTATCACCAGCGGGCAACGGTGATGTTTGACCGACACGGTTTATTCGCTCTGTTAGCCGGGCGTTTTTTGGCGTTTGTACGCACGCTTTTACCCACCATGGCGGGGATTTCCGGCCTCAGCAATCGTCGTTTCCAGGTGTTTAACTGGTTGAGCGGCTTATTATGGGTCGGCAGCGTGACCAGCCTCGGTTACGCCCTAAGCATGATTCCCTTCGTTAAACGCCATGAAGATCAGGTGATGACTTGCCTGATGATTCTCCCGATGGTGCTGCTGGTTGCAGGCCTGGTGGGGACGGTGTTTGTGGTTATCAGGAAAAAATTTAATCCTGCTTAACTTTTGAGTCGGTCGGGATAACATGACGTTTTCCCGGCCAACGCCATTCATGAATACCCTCTCATCTTTATCCCTCACCATAAATTATCCATGTGATGGATATAGTTAAATCTCATAATCAATCACAAATCCTCTTTTCCCCATTCAGACGAAAGAACTGATCTTCCTGATGACTTATAAATAAAAAGGCACCCCAACCTGATTATTTAGCTATTCGTCTTAATGGAGAAATATAATGCAATTAGATTTCACACTTAATATTAGCGACGACACATGGTATCCGACCGCTGACATCACTGGCTTCAAAGCCAAACCCGGCAACAGTATTGATATTAAAGAAAAACTTGTGGTGACATTTACCGCCCCAGGCAAAATAACCGAAGGCGACATTAATATTTCTTCCGACCCGTGGCTTGCTTTCAATACCAAAATTGAAGCAAGCGAAATTGGCGGTGGATTATTTGATATTAAGCTAACAATAACTTCTTCCGATGGAAGCCATATCGGCAATATCATTAATAATATTCATTTGGGCATTAATGCTTCCTCTGATTCCACCCCCGCCTGGTCGACGTTAAGCGATACTTTTACTATCGCAGCGGATGAAGATCCGAACGTGAGCGGGCAGTTGACGGTCAAATGCGCCACACCTCCCGCCGGGCTTGAAAATGAAACGGTAGAATTAAACCTGGTTCGCGGTGAAAAAACCGAACACATAACGCTGAAATTTGGCACGGCCACCTACAATATCGCAGCCGGTAACTATCAGGCTTCAGTCGCCGACCTGAAAAAAGCCGACGACACCCTTCGCGCACCGGCGCAGTTAAGCGCTTCCGAGTTGGCGATCGCCCAGGGTAAGACGACCACGCTCAACATCACTTTCGGCAAGGCAGAACGCAGCACCACCATCGATATTGCTCTCGATGTGGATAGCATTCCCGCCCTGCACAACGAAAGTTTCCACCTTGTTTATCAGGAAAATGGCGTTGAAGAAGGAAGCTGCGAATTACGCTCCGGCGAACAGCAGCGCCTGGATCAGCTGCCCGCCAGCGGCAAATTCATTCTGAGTATTGCCGAACGCCGACTGAACAATATTCATTACACCTTCGACAGCTTCACAGGCGATCTCAACGGCCAGTATCACGACCTGGTATTCAGGCAGGGGCAGGTTCATCAAAACGCCGATACGCCAGCCAACGCCGCGAAAGTGACGGTAAAAATCACGGCTGCAAAAGCCGCTGGCACCACGTTCAGCCTGCATTTGAAAGACGGCGCGACGCCGCCGCGCGAATATCGTTTTGAGAACCTGCCAGCTCAGCAAGGAAATTTAGAACAAGCGATTAAGGTTGCTCCCGGCACCTATACCGTTGAATCCAGCACCTTTATTGATGATGGTGTGCTGCATTATGTCGACGTAAGCCCTAATCCCTTCACGGTAAAAAGCAACACGCCAGCGCAACTGTCCGTGGCAATCACCGAAGGGGCAAACTTGCACGTTAAAGGTTTCCCGGAATTCCTCAGTTTCGGGGCATGTGCAGACATGTCGCCGACCAACGTTAACGATTTCGCCGAGGCGCGCGTGGCGTCGCTGTTCAAATATTCCGGCGATGACGGCATGGGTGACGCAGGCGGTTTCCTCGATCCGGCCAAAGAACCGACGGCCAAAATCATTGAAATGGCCCGCGACGTTTCCACAAAACTTAACGATTCGGTATTACCGGTGATGGTTTCTTACACCAGTAACCTGTCGTTAGGCGATGTGCCGAATATCATCGGCGATCCGGTGCGCCATAAATTTAGCTTCGCTAACTTTATCCAGGCTCTGAAAATGGCGCAGGAAGCCAAAGACGCCAGCCATCCGGTGCCTGCCGGTTTTATCGTTAACCCGGATTATCTCGGTGAATGTCAGAAATATGGTTTTACGCCGGACTACGCCATTCCGGTACGCAAACCACTGGGTGAAGCGCTCGCTCATCACGGTGTGAATGTGGCGATCCCCGCAGGGATCACCGACACGCTCAAAGGGTATATCAAAGGGGTGAACTGGCTGGTGCGCGTTGTCGCCCCGGATGTCGTGCTCGGCTGGCAGGTTAATCTGTGGAGCATCGGCGGTTCGCAATGGGTTTATAACGATTTCAGCTATGACGATGTGTTCGACCCTGTCGACGGTCAGAAAAAGAAAATGATCATCAGTCCGGAGCTTGCGGGGAAATTAACGGCGGAATATGCGCTGCTGGTTGGCGTGTTTGAAGAAACCGCCTATACCGATGCGAAAGGCAAAAACATCGTGGCTAAAGGTGCCGATTTTATGGCGGTCGACCGCTATGAAGCCGACGACTTTACGCTTCGCGCCTATATGAACGGCTACTGTTACTCGCCGTACGAATGGGATCGCACCTTTGATTACTGCGCATCGTTAAGCCGTCATTTGCGCCAGCCGGTGCTGCCATGGCAGATCCCGGCCAGCCGCCTGGCGACAAAATCCGAACAGGTTAACAATGTCACCACTGAATTTTGGGGCACCGGCGGCAGCTATCTGATGGGCCATGCAGAAATCGGCAACTCGGTGGATGCAATAAATGAAACGCTGCTGAATATTGAGTTTCCCAGCGTTCATGCCGGAATGATGGGTCGTAACCCGAGGGAGTTGTTCAACCGCCACGCGTGGGATGTGACGACGCCGAAGTATCTGGACTTCCCTTCGCGCGGCATTTTCCATGTGCAGGTAGGCGGCGGTGCGACAACAGGCGCGGTCAGCGCGGTAAATATGGATAGCAGTAAATGGATGCGTGCAAAACTCAAAGCGTATCGAGACAATCCGATTAAATTTAAAAGCTAACACGTTCGCTCGGTGCCCCTGATTCAGGGGCATTTTTTTAGATCACTCGCATACGCGCCGCATCTTCCCCCGGTGTCACGCCAAAATAGCGTTTAAACTCGCGGCTAAACTGCGAAGCACTTTCATAGCCAACTCGAATCGCCGCAGTGCTGGCTTTCATGCCGTCGTGCAAAATCAGCATCCGCGCTTTGTGCAGTCGATAACTCTTAAGATATTGCAGCGGTGAAGTGCTGGTGACCGACTTAAAGTTATGGTGGAACGCTGACACACTCATGTTCGCTTCGGCGGCCAGTTGGTCCACAGAAAGGTTTTCAGTGTATTGCGTTTCGATGCGTCTTAGCACGCGGCTAATCAGGCTGAAATGCGTTTGGCGACTGACCAGCGCCAGCAGCGCTCCACCGCACGGCCCAATCAAAATGTGGTAGAGGATTTCGCGGATTATCTGTATACCCAAAATACGCGCATCAAGCGGGTGTTCTAGCACGTCCAGTAAACGTTCGGCGGCACAAAGTATTTCTTCTGAAAGCTCCGCGGAGTTGATCCCAGTTGAACTGGTTTGCGGATGCGATAAATCATCTTCGCCTATGTCCATCAGTAAATCCTGAAGCTGCAAAATATCAATGTTAATGCGCACCCCAGCCAGGGGTGTTTCAGGCGTGGCAAAGGTTTCACATTCAAAAGGCAATGGCACCGTCAGCAGCAGATATTCGTTGGCGTCGTAGCGGAAAACGCGATCGTTCAAATAACCCGTTTTTTGGCCTGAAAAGAGAATAATGATCCCCGGCTCATACATTACCGGCGTGCGGGCATAAGGCTTAGTGCCATAGAGCAACGTGACATTTGGCACTGAGCACAAGCCACTATTTTCTTTTTCAATCAAATAATTAATCTTATTCGTTAATTGCTGACAAATCGCTTTCCGCTTCATCTTTTTCATCTCAACAGAGCTTTTGTGACCTTTTCAGTGTGCTACTAAATTTTCTATTTCTCCAGCTAGCAGTAGAAATAGGCAAGACAAAGGCAGGAATAAGCATTGAGAGATAACCCCTCGAAGCCGACAATGGCTACCATCAAATGAGTTAAGCAATGTCCCTCGTTATCCACACCACAGGAACCCATAATGAACAATTTCAACCTACATACTCCAACCCGCATCCTGTTTGGTAAAGGCGCTATCTCCGAACTGCGCGCACAAATTCCAACTGATGCTCGCGTACTGATTACTTACGGCGGCGGCAGCGTGAAGAAAAACGGCGTGCTGGACCAGGTTTACGCCGCACTTGAAGGCCTTGATGTGCTGGAGTTCAGCGGCATTGAGCCCAACCCAACTTATGAAACGCTGATGAAAGCCGTCGAGGTTGTTCGCCAGCAAAAAGTCACTTTCCTGTTAGCCGTCGGCGGCGGTTCTGTGCTGGACGGTACAAAATTCATTGCTGCTGCGGCTAACTATCCGGCTGATATCGACCCGTGGAATATTTTGCTGACGCACGGTAATGACGTGAAGAGCGCCATTCCAATGGGTTCTGTACTGACGCTGCCTGCTACCGGTTCTGAATCAAACAAAGGTGCGGTAGTTTCCCGCCGCGCAACCGGTGACAAACAGGCGTTTATGTCTGAACACGTACAGCCTGTGTTTGCGGTACTTGACCCGGTTTACACCTACACCCTGCCACCGCGTCAGGTTGCGAATGGTGTAGTTGATGCGTTTGTTCACACTGTTGAGCAATACATCACTTACCCGGTGAATGCCAAAGTACAAGACCGTTTTGCCGAAGGTATTCTGCTCACGCTGGTTGAAGACGGCCCAATTGCACTCAAAGAGCCAGAGAACTATGACGTTCGTGCCAACGTCATGTGGGCGGCGACCATGGCGCTGAACGGCTTGATTGGTGCTGGTGTGCCGCAGGACTGGGCGACGCACATGCTGGGCCACGAACTGACCGCGATGCACGGTCTGGATCATGCGCAGACTCTGGCGGTGGTTCTGCCTTCTCTGTTGAATGAAAAGCGTAATGAAAAACGCGGCAAACTGCTGCAATACGCTGAACGCGTGTGGAATATCACTGAAGGTTCTGAAGAAGAACGCATTGATGCTGCAATTGCCGCAACACGCAATTTCTTCGAGCAAATGGGCGCTCCAACCCGCCTGTCTGCATACGGTCTGGACGGCAGCACCATCCCGGCATTGCTGGTGAAACTGGAAGAAAAAGGCATGACCAAATTGGGCGAACGTCAGGACATTACTCTGGATGTCAGCCGTCGCATTTACGAAGCTGCCCGCTAAGTAATTTAGCCATTTGGTTCTCGTTTTTGAGGATTTGGTCCAGACTTAAACGCAATTGTTACACTGGGAGCCCTCTCCCAGTGAATCATTCATTAAGGAGGAATGCATGGGAAATCCAACCATAATCAAGCTCCAGGACGGGAACGTAATGCCGCAACTGGGCCTCGGTGTCTGGCAAGCCAGCAACGATCAGGTTCTGATAGCAATCGAAAAAGCGCTGGAAGTCGGCTATCGCTCCATTGATACCGCGGCGGCGTACAAGAACGAAGACGGTGTGGGTAATGCGCTAAAACACGCCGGTGTCCCGCGAGAAGAACTGTTCATCACCACCAAGCTCTGGAATGACGATCAACAACGTCCCCGCCAGGCGTTGGAAGATAGCCTCGATAAACTCCAGTTAGATTACGTTGATCTGTATCTGATGCACTGGCCGGTTCCCAGCAAAGATCATTATGTCGAAGCCTGGAAAGGCATGATTGAACTGCAAAAGCAGGGACTGGTGAAAAGTATTGGCGTGTGTAATTTCCAGCTTAACCATCTCCAGCGTCTGATTGATGAAACGGGCGTTTCACCCGTGATCAACCAGATTGAGCTGCATCCGCTATTGCAACAACGTCAGCTTCATTCCTGGAATGCGACACACAAAATTCAGACTGAATCCTGGAGTCCACTGGCTCAGGGCGGCGAAGGTGTGTTTGACCAGAAAATCATCCGGGATCTTGCGGATAAATATGGCAAAACTCCCGCGCAGATTGTCATTCGCTGGCATCTGGATAGCGGCCTGGTGGTGATTCCGAAGTCTGTTACGCCAGCACGAATCGCTGAGAACTTTGATGTGTTTGATTTCCGTCTCGATAAAGACGAACTGAGCGAGATTGCGAAGTTGGATAAAGGTAAGCGTCTGGGGCCAGACCCGGATGTGTTTGGCTCGTAAAACTGTTTCATAGTGTCGGATGGCGCTTGCGCTTTTCCGACCTACGAAAGATGTTTCAGGGCGGATGTCGTTTGCGACATCCGCCTTTTTTACGCCTTTATGCCTTAGCGGCTTTTTGCGCTCGTGATTTCACTGCTGGCTTCACCGCACCTTTTGGCGCAGGCTTTACCCCTGCCGCAGGTGCCGCTTTACGCTGATGCGTCATTGGCGTGTGTTTCGTCAATGCCGGGCGAGCGCCACGGTTGTAGCGACGCGCTTCACGCATCTCTTCAAGCGTTGGTGAAGGCACCAGGCACTCACGACGGCCACCAATCAGGTGCTTTTTGCCCATCGCTTCAAGCGCTTCACGAATCAACGGCCAGTTGGCTGGATCATGATAACGCAGCAACGCTTTATGCAAGCGACGCTGGCGATCGCCTTTCGGCACCACCACATCTTCACTCTTGTAGCCAATCTTACCCAACGGGTTCTTGCCGGTGTAATACATGGTCGTTGAGTTCGCCAGCGGCGACGGATAGAAGTTCTGCACCTGATCCAAACGGAAGCGGTTTTTCTTCAGCCACAGCGCCAGATTCACCATGTCTTCATCACGCGTACCAGGGTGCGCGGAGATAAAGTAAGGAATCAAATACTGTTCTTTGCCAGCCTGTTTGGAGTAGGTATCAAACAGCTCTTTAAAGCGCTGATAGCTGCCCATCCCCGGCTTCATCATCTTCGACAGCGGCCCTTCTTCGGTATGTTCCGGGGCAATCTTCAGATATCCACCGACGTGGTGGGTCGCCAGCTCTTTGATATAACGTGGATCTTCCACAGCGATATCGTAACGAACACCGGAGGCGATCAGGATCTTCTTAACGCCTTTAATCTCACGGGCGCGGCGATACAAGTTGATCGTCGGCTCATGGTTGGTGTCCATGTGCGGGCAAATATCCGGGTAGACACAGGACAGACGGCGGCAGGTTTGTTCTGCACGTGGTGACTTACAGCGCAGCATATACATGTTAGCTGTTGGGCCACCAAGGTCGGAAACCACGCCGGTAAAGCCTGGAACGGTATCGCGCATCGCTTCAATTTCGCTGATGATCGAATCTTCAGAACGGCTCTGAATAATGCGGCCTTCGTGCTCGGTAATAGAACAGAACGAGCAGCCACCGAAGCAGCCACGCATGATATTTACCGAGAAACGGATCATCTCATACGCCGGAATTCGCGCCTTGCCATAGGCAGGATGCGGAACACGTTTGTACGGCAGCGCAAAAACGCTATCCATTTCTTCGGTAGAAAGCGGGATCGCTGGCGGGTTGATCCAGATGTAACGATCGCCGTGTTTTTGCATCAACGCACGCGCACAACCTGGGTTGGTTTCGTGGTGCAAAATACGGGAAGCATGCGCGTAAAGCACTTTGTCGTTTTTGACTTTTTCGAACGACGGCAGCAATACGTAGGTTTTTTCCCACGGTTTCATCGGTGCAGGTTTCACCACGATAGCTTTCGCTTCGTTGATGGGCTTTTCCGGTTTACCGGTTTCTGCACACGGTAAATCTTCACCGTACGGATGTGGAATCGGGTCGATACGACCAGGCATATCCAGACGCGTAGAGTCCACACCAGACCAGCCTGGCATCGCTTCTTTACGCATCATTGCAGTGTTACGCACATCGCAGATTTGATCGATTTTCTCACCCATCGCCAGGCGATGAGCGACTTCCACCAGCGGGCGCTCACCGTTGCCGAAAATCAGCATGTCGGCTTTAGCATCCACCAGAATCGAACGACGAACGGTATCAGACCAGTAATCATAGTGTGCGGTACGGCGCAGGCTCGCTTCAATGCCGCCGAGAATGACAGGCACATCGCGCCAGGCTTCTTTACAGCGCTGGGTGTAGGCCAGGGATGCGCGATCCGGGCGTTTACCCGCCACATTATCCGGCGTATACGCATCGTCGTGACGCAATTTACGATCCGCGGTATAGCGGTTGATCATCGAGTCCATGTTGCCTGCGGTCACACCGAAGAACAGATTCGGTTTGCCAAGACGCATGAAGTCTTCTTTAGTATTCCAGTCTGGTTGGGCAATGATACCCACGCGGAAGCCCTGGGCTTCCAGCATACGGCCACAGATCGCCATACCAAAACTCGGATGGTCGACGTAGGCATCTCCGGTAACCAGAATGATGTCACAGCTGTCCCAGCCTAAATCGTCCATTTCCTTACGTGACATGGGTAAAAATGGTGCCGGGCCAAAACAGGCTGCCCAGTATTGTGGCCACGAAAAGAGTTCGCGATCGGGCTGGATCAAGCTTATAGAGCTCATAATGCTTCCGAAAAATGAATAAAAAATGATTTAAAAATAACCAAAGCCGGCGATTATACGCTGGTATGGGGTCAAAAATGAAGTGTTATTGCCATGTTAAAAATTAACGCCCTTCCGCTGATGGAAAGGGCATAAATTGAGTTACGGCGCAGGTTGTACTAACAATTGCCCAATAGAGCCACGATCTGCCATTTCCAGCGTCTGGCTGGAATAGAGGAACGGGAAATGTTCCCATGAAGGCTGGCCGAAATAGACCAGTAATTCGACCTGCCCATCCACCCAAACCGTATCTTTCCAGCCACGGTCTTCGCCAAACGGCGCTGCACCATTGACGTTTTTAATCAGGAAGCTCACGCCTTCAATATGGAAAGACTGCGGCATATCGGAACGCACCGTCCAGCGCTCCCAGGTACCTTGCTGAGTCTGGATATCAATACGTTTCATGTCCCAGAGCTGGCCATTAATACCAGGATCATCGCCCAGGGTAATTTCACGACTGCGTGCCGGGCTGCCATTGATAATCTCATCCGGCAGCAGGCGCATTGGTAATGTATCAGTCACTAACGGCAACAGGCCGGTTGCGCGTAACGTCAGAACCAGCGTGGAGATAAGAATGCTCGATGGCTCAAAGAAACCACGGATTCTGTCCATAATACCGGCAGCTTCCCCGCAGGTTATCGACACTTCTTTGCCGTCGCTCATATCCACCAGAATCTCGCGACGCTCGCCCGGTGCCAATGAAAGTTGCTTCACGGAAACCGGTGCTGGCAAGAATCCCTGGTCGCTGGAAATCACATGCATCGCGCGGCCATCGCTCATTTGCAGCAGATAGCGGCGCGAGTTAGAGGCGTTGAGTAAACGCAAACGCACCCAGCCACGAGAAACCTCGACATACGGTCCCTGCACGCCATTCACCAGCAGCGTATCACCAACAAAACCGCCACTGCCCGGCTCTTCGTATTCCGGAGCACCAAAGTTATCAAGGCGCTTATCCTGAATAATTATTGGGAAATCATCGACGCCGTAGTGGTTCGGGATCGGCAGATTTTTGCTGACTTCATCTTCGATAAGCCACATGCCAGCCAGACCCGCATAAACCTGCTTTGCCGTGCGATTCGGGGTGTTTGCGTGATACCAAAGCGTCGCCGCTTTCTGGCGAATCGGCAGTACCGGCGCCCAGTCAACGTTTGGTTGCATCATGCGTGCCGCTCCGCCCATTAACGGGCCAGGAACCTGTAAACCGGCAATCGTCATCGCGATGTTTTCTTGCAGACGATTGCTGTAAATCATTTTTACGTCATCGCCGCTCCATACGCGGATGGTCGGCCCAAGATAACGTCCGTTCAAGCCCCAGACTTGCGCCTTCGCGCCACCGGTAAATGACCAGTGCGCCCGCTGCAACGTCAGGAACAACGGCTGCCCACGGCGGGATTCGAGTAAAGGAGGAACGGGTAAAGGTTGCTGCTGTCCGGCAGCGTTTGCCCTCAGTGGCACCGAGCCTGCACAAAGTGCGACTCCTGATGCCTGTATGAACTGACGCCGACTGAGTGACATAATTGCTCCATGTGAAACTTAACAACGTGGGGCGGTACAAAACGTACCGCCAAAATAAAAGTGATTAGTTCGCCTGCTTCTTTTCAACTCGACCGGAAGCTTCACGTTCCGCGACTTCTTTATCTAACTCGGCGATTTTTTCTCTCATGATATCGCGGCAATGCGTAGCAAGTTTACGCGCCTGATCTTTGCCGTAATCACTGATATCAATGGGATCAAGCATTTCGACAATCACCAAACCGTTATTCCAACGGTTTAACTTAATTTTATTACTGGTATTGGAAACACACACCGGAATAATTGGGACACCCGCAGCAATTGCAGCATGGAATGCACCGGTTTTGAACGGCAACAGACCACGACCGCGACTACGCGTGCCTTCCGGGAACATCCAGACCGATATTTTACGTTTCTGAATCTGCGCCACCACCTGGGAAATGGTGCTCAGGGCTTTGGCGCGATTGTCACGGTCAATCAGCATATTTCCGGTTAACCAGTAGATTTGGCCAAAAAATGGAATCCACAGCAGGCTTTTTTTCCCGACGGTCACGGTTGGCGGCTGCACAATACTCGCCGCTGTCACCATGTCGAAATTATTCTGGTGGTTACAGATGTAAATCGCCGTCGGGTGATTTTCATACCCTTCCGGTAAACGGGTTTCGACTTTCAAACCGAACACCGGTGCCAAGCGCCCAAACAGATGACCAAAGGTCGCAACATGGCGCGGATTACGTGGGCTGAACAGGCAATAAATACAGCCAAAAATGCTGACCAGGATGCAATAAATGATAACGATAATAAAACGAACGATGGATAGCATAACAACCTCAAAAGCCTAAACCGCTGACAAGTATGACTTGCTTTAGCGCTTCTGGCAGCATCGCTGCTGCCAGATTTCAATTACTCTTCGCTGTCACCCGCATTCGCGCGAAGCGGAGAATCAACTTCAACACGATCAATACGTTGCAGGCCGCGCATCAGCGTACCGCGACGACCGCGTTCACCGGTTATTTTCTGAAGCTCTTCCGGGCGAAGTTTAATTTTACGTTTGCCAACGTGCAAAGTGACGGTGCTTTGTGGCGGCAGAACAAACAGATGAGCCAGTTTATCCTCGCCTTTCGCCGCTTCAGCAGACGGAATCGAAATGATTTTATTCCCTTTGCCTTTAGAAAGCTGCGGTAAATCACCCACCGGGAACATCAACATACGGCCTGCGGCAGTAATCGCCAACAGCATGTCATCCACGCTAGAGATTTCCATCGGTGGCATGACTTTCGCATTTTCCGGCAAGGAAATAAGCGTTTTGCCCGCACGGTTACGCGCCACTAAATCGTTAAAGGTGCAAACGAAACCGTAGCCTGCATCAGATGCCATCAACAGTTTCTGGTCGTCCGGCGCCATTAATACGTGCTCAACGACAGCCCCCGGCGGCGGCGTCAGTTTACCGGTCAAAGGCTCGCCCTGGCCACGTGCCGAAGGCAACGTTATCGGGTCGAGCGCATAGCTGCGCCCGGTGGAGTCGATAAACGCCACAGGCTGATTGCTCTTACCTTTGGCGGAGCCAAGGTAGCTATCGCCTGCTTTGTAGTTTAACCCTTGCGCGTCAATATCATGGCCTTTGGCGCTACGCACCCAGCCCATTTGCGACAACACAATGGTGACAGGCTCAGACGGAGTCATGTCATGTTCGCTCATGGCTTTTGCCTCGCCACGTTCACGCAATGGTGAACGGCGATCGTCGCCATAAGCGTCAGAATCAGCCTGCAACTCTTTCTTCAGCAAGGTATTCATTTTGCGTTCAGACGCCAGAATGCCCTGCAACTGGTCACGCTCTTTCTCCAGCTCGCCCTGTTCGCCGCGAATCTTCATCTCTTCGAGTTTCGCGAGATGGCGCAATTTCAGCTCGAGGATAGATTCAGCCTGAGTTTCGCTTAATTCGAAGCGCGACATTAACACCGGCTTCGGCTCATCCTCAGTACGAATGATATGAATCACTTCGTCGATATTGAGGAACGCCACCAGCAAACCTTCAAGAATATGTAGGCGTTTGAGCACTTTTTCGAGACGGTAGCTAAGACGGCGGCGCACCGTTTCGCGACGGTAAACCAGCCACTCAGTCAGAATTTGCAGCAGGTTTTTCACCGACGGACGGTTATCCAGCCCAATCATATTGAGGTTGATGCGATAGCTTTTCTCAAGATCGGTGGTGGCAAACAGGTGGTTCATCACCTGCTCTACGTCGATACGGTTGGAACGTGGGACAATCACCAGGCGCGTTGGGTTTTCGTGATTCGACTCATCGCGCAGGTCTTCAACCATCGGCAGCTTTTTAGCGCGCATTTGGTTGGCGATTTGTTCAAGTACACGCGCACCAGACACCTGGTGTGGCAATGCGGTGATGACAACATCGCCATCTTCTTTTTTCCACACTGCACGCATGCGCACAGAGCCACGACCATTCTGGTAGATTTTGCGAATCTCTTCACGCGGGGTGATGATTTCGGCTTCGGTCGGGTAATCCGGTCCCTGAACAATATCTAACAGTTCGTCGAGCGTGGTTTTCGGTTGGTCAATCAGGGTGATTGCCGCTTTCGCTACTTCACGCAGGTTGTGCGGAGGAATATCCGTGGCCATACCCACGGCGATGCCGGTGGTGCCGTTGAGCAGAATATTCGGCAGGCGCGCAGGCAGCATTTTCGGCTCCTGCATGGTGCCGTCAAAGTTCGGCACGTAATCGACCGTTCCCTGCCCTAATTCACCCAGCAAGACTTCAGCATATTTCGACAGGCGTGATTCGGTATAACGCATCGCGGCGAAGGATTTCGGATCATCCGGCGCACCCCAGTTGCCCTGGCCATCAACCAGCGGGTAACGATAGGAGAACGGCTGCGCCATCAGCACCATCGCTTCATAGCAGGCGCTGTCGCCGTGTGGATGGTATTTACCCAGCACGTCACCGACGGTACGAGCAGATTTTTTGAATTTAGCGCTATTGCTTAATCCCAACTCCGACATCGCATAGACGATACGACGCTGTACGGGTTTTAAACCATCACCAATGAACGGCAGGGCGCGGTCCATGATGACGTACATAGAATAGTTGAGATACGCATTTTCCGTGAATTCGTGCAGCGCAAGGCGTTCTGCACCATCATGAGTTAAATCACTCATTAATTATTCATCCTCAAACTGACGAGCCGAATGTTGCCACATACGGCGTAATTGCCGCCGATAGTACCTTATCTGGCAGTTTTAGTCACAGAGGAGTGCGTATCTTAGGTGAAGTGCCATGAGACAAAATGAGCCGCTAACAGCGGCTCATTTCGGGGAGGTTATTTAACTTTAGTAATTTGCTTCACGTCGATTTCAACCGAGTTCCAGTCTTTGTCGACTTCGCCCTGAATTTCAACGGTATCTTGCGGGGTAATGGTCTGGCCGTTCCAGCGTTTATGGTCGATATCTACGTTTACCGTACCAGATGCGTCACGGAAGATGTAATGGTCGCCGCCGATACGGGATTCAATCTTACCGCGCAGAGTGACCCAGGTATCGTCAGACAGTGATTTGGCCTTTTCTGCCGTGGAGTTGCTGCCACTTGGGCCAACAAAACCACCCGCAGACTGGGTTTGCGTTTGCGCGGCTGGCGCATTGGGATCCTGGAATCCACCTTGTTGCGCAGCGATAGCCGGTGCTGCGGTGATAGCGAGAATAGTCATAATAGCGGCTAATTTTTTCATCGTTAATGTTCCCTTTATACATGAATATTTTAGTGCCCGGATGAATCAGCGTTCAGGGCGGTATGAGAACTATTTAACCTGACAGATCTTAACGCGATCTTAATTCCTCCATCAAAAATCGCTTTTTTTAGTAAATTGCGCACCGTGCCGAAGCATCGTATTTTTCCCCTGTACACTCCCACTCAAAAGTTATTAACTTCCCGCAAATGGGCAGTAAGGGAAAACACCATGCGCATATTACTAATTGAAGATGACAAGCTCATCGGCGACGGATTAAAAGCCGGGCTAACCAAGATGGGCTTTAGCGTAGACTGGTTTACCGACGGGCTACAAGGTCAGTCTGCATTAAGCCTGGCTCCCTACGACGCAGTGATTCTGGACTTAAGCCTACCGGGAACCGACGGGCTGGATATCTTAAAATACTGGCGTCGTAATGGTCGCACTGAACCGGTGCTTATTCTAACCGCCCGTGAAACACTGGAACAACGGGTTGAGGGTTTACAACTCGGAGCCGATGACTATTTGTGTAAACCTTTTGCGTTAATAGAAGTTGCCACCCGGCTTCAGGTTTTAATTCGCCGCAATCATGGGCAAGCGCAATCCGTTCTTCGTCATGCCGGAGTGGAACTCGATCCCATTAAATTGGCCGCCACCCGTGATGGTGAAACATTATTGTTAAAGCCTAAAGAGTTTGCCTTGCTGGAATTATTAATGCGCAATGCCGGGCGCGTATTACCGCGCACCATGATTGAAGAGAAACTTTATAGCTGGGACAACGAAGTTTCCAGAAACGCGCTGGAAGTGCATATCCACCATTTACGCCGCAAACTCGGCAGCGGTTTTATTCGCACGGTGCACGGCATCGGTTATACCCTGGGTGAAGAATGATAAAAGCCCTGACTCAAAGTTTACGGGCAAGATTAATCGCCGGATTTATTTTGCTGACGCTGATTGCATGGATTAGCGCGAGTATTGCCGCCTGGCAGCAAACCACTAAAAACCTCAATAAGCTGTTTGATACACAGCAGGTGCTGTTCGCTAAACGTCTGAGCGTTCTGGATCTCAACTCGGTACGGGGTGAACCGCAACTCCCGCGCACTAAAAGCATGATTTCGCACCATCGTGGTAAGCAAGATGATGACACGCTGGCGTTCGCCATTTATAGCGCTGACGGAAAACTGCTGCTCAATGATGGCGATAATGGTCGTAATCTCACTTATAGATACCAGCGTGACGGATTTACTGACGGCAAACTTGCGGGTGACGATGACATGTGGCGCATGGTCTGGGTCACGACACCCGACGGCAAATACCGCATCGTGGTCGGCCAGGAGTGGGAATACCGCGAAGACCTGGCGCGAGATATCGTTTTGTCCCAGCTCACACCGTGGCTTATCGCCTCCCCGATAATTCTGCTGTTGTTGGTCTGGCTGGTGAGCCGCGCCCTTTCCCCTCTGCACAAGCTGGCGCGCCAGTTACGCAGCCGTAAACCCGACGACGCAAGCGAACTGCCCACCGCAACGCTGCCACAAGAAGTCCGTCCGATGGTGGTTGCCCTTAACCAGCTATTTACCCGTACCGGCGAGTTTATGCAGCGCGAGCGGCGTTTTACCTCGGATGCCGCCCATGAACTGCGCAGCCCACTGGCAGCGCTGAAAGTGCAGGCCGAAGTCGCCCAGCTTGCGCAAGATGACGCACCGATACGCGACCACGCATTGAATAATCTGAGTGATGGAATTGACCGCGCCACACGCCTTGTCGATCAATTGCTAACATTATCGCGCCTGGATTCGTTAGCCGGGCTGGATGACATCCAGGAAGTGGCGTTCCAGCCATTGCTGCAAAATGCGGTGATGGATGCGTATCACGAGGCATCACGCGAGGGCGTTGATATCCGTCTTGATATCAAAGACGCCAGCGTGAAACGCCAGGGGCAACCGCTGCTGCTCAGTTTGATGGTCAGAAATGTGCTCGATAACGCCGTGCGTTACAGCCCGCGTGGCAGCGTCGTTACAGTAGTTTTGCAAAGCCACGAGATAATCATTACTGACAACGGTCCCGGCGTCAGCCCGGAGTTTTTAAACTCACTTGGGGAACGATTTTTCCGCCCGCCAGGGCAGGAGAAAACCGGCAGCGGCCTGGGTTTATCCATCGTCCGCCGTATAGCTGCTTTACACGGTATGCAGGCGCTGTTTATGAATGCCACCCATGGTGGATTCGAAGTTCGGATTCGCTGGTAAAAATTCCTGAGCGACTCGGATTATTGCGTTTTAAGCAAAAGTCTTTGCCCGTTTTTAGCATTTAACCGTGATAGCGATCACGGTAGACTTCGCGCCAGACGCAATTATTCGAGGACTAACTATGAGCAACATTCTGATTATCAACGGCGCGAAAAAATTCGCCCACTCTAACGGCCAACTTAACGACACCCTGACCGACGTCGCGGAAAGCTTTTTGCGCGACCTCGGGCATGATGTTCAGGTCACTCGTACCGACAGCGAGTACGACGTAAAAGAAGAAGTGGCAAAATATCTGTGGGCCGACACCGTGATTTACCAGATGCCAGGTTGGTGGATGGGCGCGCCGTGGACCATGAAAAAATACATTGATGACGTGTTCACCGAAGGCCACGGTTCACTGTATGCCAGCGATGGCCGTACCCGTTCAGACGCTGAGAAAAAATACGGTTCTGGCGGTCTGATTCAGGGCAAAACCTATATGCTTTCCCTGACCTGGAATGCTCCGCTGCAAGCCTTTGAAGACAAAGAACAGTTTTTCCATGGCGTCGGCGTTGATGGTGTTTATCTGTCATTCCACAAAGCTAACCAATTCCTCGGAATGGAAGGTCTGCCGACCTTTATCGCCAATGACGTGATGAAAGTACCTGATGTTCCGCGTTTTATCGCAGAATACCGCGAGCATCTGGGCCGAGTTTTTGCTTAACTGTCTTATGTCGACAACAAGGAGTTGAACATGATTACTGTTATAGCTGAAATTCGTACTCGTCCAGGTATTCACCATCGCCAGGCGGTTTTGGATGCATTCGCAAAAATTATTCCAACCGTGCTCGAAGAAGAAGGCTGCTTTGGTTATGCGCCTCTCATCGACCATAACGCTCAGGTTGCGTTCCAGACTACCGCGCCCGATTCCGTGTTTATGCTGGAGAAATGGGAAACCGTTGCTCACCTGGAAGCGCACCTGCAAACCAGTCATATGAAAAACCACAGCGTAGCTGTAAAAGACGATGTGCTGGATGTTCATATCCATATTCTGGAAGACGCCATTAAGTAATTCAGAATTATGATCCGGCGGGTGGGCGATGCTTACCCGCCCGGCTCTTCTGATTCCCGGCTTCCTCCCTATTTCACAAACGCTGCTAAGCTACTCTTTATTCAATGCGCGCGGTGTGAAGGGTATGAAAACAACCACTGTTTCCGATAAAGTTCTTAAACTTGCCAGTTTTAATCTCAATTTACTGACTACCTTCTGTTTAATCTATTCCACGCGCAGCATTACAGAGGTCTCGGAGATTCTGGATGTTACCCCGCCATCTATAAGTCATTCACTACGCAAACTTCGCCTGCATTTTGAAGATCCTTTATTTATTCGTCACGGCAACACTATTTCCCCGACGGTATTTGCTGACGACCTATACACACAGCTTAAACATACACTTGAAATAATGAGTGATTCGGTGGGCCGAAGTAAACAGACGAATAATCGGGAAACGTTGGTTATCTATTCCCCATTTTCAGTCGCAGTGCATAGTTTATCTTCCAGCATATTAAAAATTAAATCTGAGAATCTGAATTATAAAATCAAATATATAGAAACGAATCTCGGCATTCCTGATGCGTTAGAATTGCTTAATTTACGCAAAGCCGATATTGTTTTCTCCGCAGCTCCTGTCATCAGTGCCGCATTAAAATGCGTATTGCTTCGTGAATTACGCCCGATACTGGTATGCCGTAAAGATAACCCCTTTCAGAAAACCTCAGTCAGTATCGAAGAGTTACAATCGCTCGATTTAGTCAGCCATTTAACGGCAGACCAGGTGATTTACCAGAAAAAACAATCACTGATGGCAATGCTAAACAAAACGCATGTCTCTTTTGAAACGAATTCATTAATGATGCTGATGACGCTGCTGTCGGAAACAGATTGCGTGGGTTTTATCACTGAGGAAGGGTTTGATCGCTACCAGCAAGTCTTCGGGTTGCGGAAGCTGGACCTGCAATTTCCTGTACAGCAGCTGAACGTGTATCTGACCTATCGAAAAGAGATGGAACAAAAATCCAGTTTCATGTTATTTCTCAACAGCATTCTTGGTAATTAAATACACGTACAATAAAACTAAATCCGCATTTAACGTTGAGTAATAGGCTGCTCAAATTTCATCTGTATGCTTATCGAACGCACAAGGCAGTTAAATAATATTACACTGTATTTATATTCCTGCTCCGTCACTCAGTTATTTATTTCACCACCACTCCCTGACGAATTAACTGCCTCTGCGATAATATCCACAATCTGAGGCAAGTTATGAAAATCATTAAAATACCCCACCCCCATATTCATTATAACCATCATAAAATAATACTGAAAACATCCGCTGGAATAGTGGCTGGCGTTCTGAGTTTTGGTTGTGCCGATGCGAGTACGGAAAGACTGGTAACGAGTGTAGGTTCCGTAGGGATTTCCGTTCGCGGTTCGTACTTTGATGAAACAATAAAAATGAGTGCCGCAAATACGTCGGGAATAAAAATCGCAGATAGCGAAACCGTTACCCTAACCCGTGGGGTGATAAAAAATAATGCGACGGCTGCCGCAGGGGCAAAAGGCCAGACCGGGGTATTTATCTTAGGCAATAGCAGAGTGGATCTTGTTGATTCCATTATTACTCTCGAACCACTGACGGCGGCGAGCGCCATTGTCACTGCCAGTGATATGACCGGCGTGCTCGTTGAGAACGGAAAGCTGAGTCTCGAAAACAGTAGCGTCACGATAGGCGGCGGTACGAAGGGAATCAACAACCGTGGGATTGTTGCAACGGGCGACAATTCCCTGGCAGCGCTTAATCGCTCAAGCGTAAAGACATCTTCTTCCAGCGGCGTAGGTATCTGCGCGAAACAAGGCGGCAAAGTCGATTTGATAGAGACGTCGGTTGAAACCTCGGGTAACTACAGTCATGTGCTACTGGCAAGCGATGACAACTCGTCTATTAACGGCGAGGGCTCGCAACTTACCACGTCAGCCATTGGCGCCAGTGCTGCCAGAGCAGAAAATAAAGGTGAGATCTCCCTTAAAAACAGCCTGATAACAAGTACTGGCGCAGCTACCAGCACCATCACAACCGCCGCTCTTCATGCCTTGTCTGGTGCAACCATAACCGGAACGGGGCTGACGATGTCAGTGACCGGTACAAATCAGGGAGGAAGCCGCGCCGAAGGCAATAACAGCGCAATTTCCCTCGCTAACAGCACGGTCTTCGTCAGCGGTGCGGGGAATGCCGTGCACTCAAGTTCAGCCGCTCGGGCAATTTCAGGTGCATCTGTTTCCGTAAGCCATTCCACCATGACCACCACCGGGAGCCAAAGCCACGGCGTCTCCGTGGAAGGTGCTGGATCTCACGCGCAGATCGGCAATACAACGATTGAAACGCGTGGCGCACGCAGCTCAAGTGTGAATATCAATGACGGTGCCAGCGCTGATATTATCAGCAGCAAAATGACCACTACCTCAGCCCCCGGCATAAGTGGGCCATGGTCGCCGGGGATCCTGCTTCAGGGTGCCGGTTCTTCGCTAATTCTGAAAGACAGCGAAATTATCACTACGGAAAACCCTGCCAGCGGTATCAGTGCCATCAACAACAGCCAGCTTGAAGTGAATACCACCAGAATTACCACTTCCGGCAATTACGGCGCCGGGATTGGTGTTGCCAACAGCACGGCGGTCATTACCAACAGCCATATCAATACATCAGGCAACGATAATGCCATGGGGATTGTGGCGAATATCGGCGCCACCGTGACGGTAGCGGGAGGAAGTGTCACCACGACTGGCAACGGCTCTCCGGTGGCGTCCAATCTCACCTTTCCGCACGCAGTCGCCTCTCGCAGTGCAGGCGCGATGCTGACAGTGGATGGAACCACACTGGTGACGAAAGGTTCTCAGGCCTACGGTGCTACTGCCGATGACGGCGGCAGTCTCATTCTGAAGAATTTGTCGGTGAAAACGTTGGGTGATAACTCAGTGGGTTTATATGCCGGTATTGGCGCGGCAAAACCGGGCGATGTGAATCTTTCAGCGACGAACGTTTCTGTTGAAACGCTGGGAGATAATGCGACCGGTGCGTTTGTTGGCCGAAAATATAAATCTGAAACCGCTCAGATGGCGCTTAATAACGTGGCGCTGGCGACTCATGGCGATAATTCACGCGGCCTGTGGGCTGAAGCCGGAGCCGAGCTGATGGCAAAAAACACCGTTGTTTCCACCGATGGTGAGTTGTCACACGGCATTCTGGCGAGCAATGGCGGGCAGGTTCTGGCGAATAATGTGGTGGCTACAACGCACGGCGACGGTGCGGCGGCGCTGGCTGTTCAGGGTTCTCAGGCCTGGCGCGGGCAGGCAAATTTAACCAACGCGACGCTGACAAGCGAGCGCGGCCACGGTATCCAAACCACGGGTTATGCCGATATCGAGATACAGAACAGCCGGGTGACGGGCGAAAGCCAGTGGTTGCAGGCAAACAACGGCGTCGGTAATTTGCCAGGCAACGCCCACATCAACCTGTCCGGGAGCATTGCAACCGGGGCGGCGCTAACAGCAGCCAATGCGTATTCCGAAGTGGCGCTAAACAACACCAGCTTGTGGTTTTTAACCGGCAATTCAGTGCTCAGTACGCTCAACAATAATCAAAGCCTGATCAATTTCAGTGCCCCCGAAAACCACCAGTACAAAACGCTGACGGTGAATAACTATCACGGCGATAACGGGACGATTGCGTTAAATACCCATCTGCATGATGACAATTCCCCCTCCGACCAACTGGTGATTAACGGCGGTCATGCCGATGGCGCAACCAACCTTAAAATCACCAACACCGATGGCAGTGGCGCACTGACGCGCGGCAACGGGATCAAAGTGGTCGATGCGATTAGCGGGGCGACCACCGACACACAAGCATTCAGCCTGCTCAACAAAGTGAAGGCCGGGCCGTATGAATATTCGTTGTACCGTTCCAGCGTCGATGACAGCAATGAAGAAGCCTGGTATCTACGCTCGAACAAACAGCCGGAAAGAGTCGTTGAAGACCTGGATCCCCCTGCGTCACCACCAGCAAAACCCGATCCCGATCCAACGCCTGGTGAGAAGCCCGTTGAGAAGCCTCCGATGGATGACGTTAAACCGTCCGCACCTACCGAACCACCGGCTGCTATACCGAATTACCGGGCGGAAACCTCTCTGTATCAGGACATTCCTCAGCTCGCGCTGCTCTATGGCCGGATGTTGGTTGATAGCCTGCATGAACGCACCGGGGAGCAGTTCGCCAGCCCGGAAAAAATCACTCAGGCGACTGAATCGCCGCATATGAGCTGGGGACGGTTTATCTACAAGCAGGGCAAGTCTGATTTTGACGGGCCGCAGTCACGCTTTTCGCTCAGTGCAATCCAGCTTGGCATTGATTTGTATCGCGAAAGCAAAGATGACGGCAGTTCAAATTTTGCCGGGGTGCTGGGAAACATAGGCAAAATAAACAGTAAGGTCACACATACCGACGGCGAGAATGCCGGGGGCAATACCCTGAAATCATGGGGCGTTGGCGGCTACTGGACGCACTTTACACCTGCGGGAAGTTATCTCGATGTGGTCGCTCAGTACAACCGCTTGTATGTGGAGTCCAGCCCGACCGATCTTAGCCCGATGAAAACCAAAGGTTACGGGTTAAGCGCATCTGCCGAGACGGGTTATCCGTGGCAGCCTGACGAAGACGTTCAGCGTTTTATTGAGCCGCAGGCGCAACTGATTTACTCGACGGTGAAACTGGACAACACCCGCGACCGGGCGTCTGGAGTGAAGTTTGATCGGGCCGACTCACTCACCGGACGGGTCAGCGTGCGTGTTCATCAAACCTGGAATCACGAGGATTCGCAAAACAACAAGGCGGATAAAACCCGCACCACCGCCTGGATTCGCCCCGGCATTTTGCATGAATTTAAAGGTGAGTCTAAAACCGAGTTTTCTTCGCAGGACGGTTACATTCCCTTCGCTACCAATAGTGGCGGCACATGGGGGCAGTTGAATGCAGGCGTGGACCATCAACTAAATCAGTCAGTGTCACTTACCGGATCGTTGAGCGTTGAGAAGTCGTTTGAAGGTAGTAGCGTGAATTACGGCGGGATTGCGGGGATAAAAATTAAGTTCTGACCAAAACGGAAGGCTCTATTTTCATAGAGCCTTCCATCCATTACATCAGGAAGTCAGCTTTACGGAATGCCTGCAATGCGTCTTGTTTTTGTTGTTCAGTCATCGGGCGAAGCGGACGACGCGGATCGCCAACATCAATACCATGAAGTTTCATCGCCACTTTACCAGCAGCCACGCCACCGTACTGAACCAGCACACGGATGATGGCGATGACTTTATCCATGCACGCCGCCACGTCTTGTTGATCGCCGCGATTAAAGCTATCGATCAGGCGGTGATATAACGGTGCCGCATAGTTGTAGGTGCTGCCAACCGCGCCCACAGCTCCACACGCCAGGCCCGCGGGTAAAAACTCATCGACACCAAATGGGATATCAAACTGACCATTGTTCACGCGCACGCAGCGCTGATATTCGTACATGTCGCTGGAGTTGAATTTCATTCCGGTCAGGTTCGGAATGCGGTCTGCGGCCACGAGCAAGAATTGCTCCATATCGAGATTCACACCCGACATCCCGGAATGGTAATAGTAGAAGCCTTTAGACGGCGCGGCAGCGGCGTTGATGCGACAGTATTCCACCAGGTCATCAATGTTGCCGGGTTTGAAGAAGCATGGGCCAATCACCGAAGTGGCAAAAATATCCAGAGTTTCAGCGTGGCGGCTCAGTTCGAGGGAATCGGCAATGCTCAGTGCGCCGGTGTGCAGGGTAATACTCAGTTTGCCGTCGCTGGCACTCACCCAACGTTCGGCAATTTTTTTACGTTCCTCAACCGAGCAATGGATGCCTTCGCCGGTGGTCCCGCAGACATAAGCCCCTTTCACCCCCTGCTGAATCAGATGTGCGGCAATCTGGTCAATAACCGGATAATTGACACTTCCATCAGCGGTAAATGGGGTATGTGGCGCGGCGATTAAGCCCGTTAACTTTTCCATGCAAGCCTCTCTGGAGTTTTACTTCTAATGATTTTCGATAATGAAGTTTAACTCTATATTAAGGCGACAAATGGAGTGATGCAACCATCACCACGGACGGGAAAGGCTAAATACGTTGAACTGTGATCAATGCCGCTAATACGGCATTATTTTGCGATATTCAGTGCGTCCATAGTGCGCAATTTGCTTTCGCGCGCCTGCTCCGGGGCGGCCTGAACCAATAAGGTATAGAGTAAATCGAGCACAAAGAGCTGCGCCGTTTTGGTGCCAATCGAGTCACCTTGCAGCATGCCCTGGCGGTTGCCGTTAATCAGACTAAAGTCTGCGACATCGATTAATGGAGAGCCAAGATTATGGGTCAGCGCGACCGTGGTGGCTCCCGCCTCTCTGGCGAGTTTGAGCGCGTGGACGGTTTCTGGAGAAGTCCCGGTGTGGCTTATCGCAATCGCGACATCACCGGCTTTTAGTAATGTGGCCTGCATATACATGAAGTGGTTATTGGTGACGGCATCGACCCGTAATCCAATGCGCATCAGCTTATGTTTCATGTCTTCTGCGGTTATTCCCGAAGAACCGACGCCGAAGATATAAACCGAGTTGCTGGTACGTAGCGCGTTAACGACCTGAATAACCTGGTTCATATCCAGCAGGTTAAGGGTTTCAGATAACACATTGTTTATCGTGCTTTGCAGTTTTAAACCGATGGTATGCGCATCGTCAGATTCACTGATTTCGCCATCCAGCAACGGGCTGTTGTTGTCCGGTTCCGTCGTGGCAAGTTCAATGGCCAGGTCCATTTTAAAATCCTGGAACCCCTTATAACCCAGAGTGCGGCAAAAGCGGATGACGGTGGCCTCGCCCGCCTGCGTTTCACGCGAAAGCTCGGCGATAGAAAGCTGAGTGACCTGCTGCGGAGAAGTCAGAATGAACTGCGCGATACGCTGGGAAACGCGCGTCAGGCTATTTTGCATCGCCCCTAATGTGTCGAGGATTTTTCCAGGTTTAAGGCGTAGCGCTTGAGGCTCCATAAATTTCCTGCTCTGTAGGGCGAAAGGTGGCAAAAAGCCTGCAATATCGAATGGGTCAAAGCGTAGCAAGTCTGTGGCGGTAAAAAAAGCGCGATGTCAGCATAGGGGGTATGCCGCATCGCGCCGTCAAAGAAAAACAGGTTTGTTAACTCATTTTATTATGACGTAAAACTTTCGCTCCCTAAGCAACGGTAGCTCACCTTAATCACGGCCTTGCTGATCGCTTGTGCCGTTTCGCTGATACAACCCGGCTTGTGTGGCTCGCCCGGCAGAAATATGGCGAACATTCCCGGCTGCAAGTGCAATGTCTGACGCGGCGAAACCGCATCGCACAGCAGGTAATCGTCGTCTTCATGATAAATATCGGGCGCGATTGCTGCGCCGAGCGGGCCAAAATCAATCCGTTCCTGGCCGTTGAGTAACACCTGTATATCAAGATATTCGCGATGCTGCTCGTAACGCTTACTCTCCGGCTCGGCTGTCTCAAATGTCATGACATTCATAAAAATATCATCACCGTCTATCTCATGACGCCCGGTACTGAGCGTTTCCGGACGCAGTGCCAGCGCCTGTTTGATAATGGCCAGCAGTTGAGGTGCAATCCCGCTCTGCGCGCTGAGTTCTGTCACTTTCCCTAAAATCATGGTTTCACCTTTTACTCACGTGATTCATCAAGCGTCAGTGGCGGCGCTGAAGCAAATAATGGCGCGAAAATAACGCCGCTGATAACCACACTCAGCGAGCCAATCACACCGTAGAAGAAGAAGTTCAGGTCAGTGGCATAGCGCGCGGCTAATACAGCCACAATACTTACCACGATACCGAGTGCCGCACTGCCGGCATTGGCACGTTTGCAGAAAATACCCAGCATAAACAGGCCGGTCATTGGGCCGCCCATCAGGCCAATCAGGCTGTTAAACGCATCCCAGATTTCTGATTCATCCGCCATCACCAGCCAGACAGTCGCAGCGCTGCTGAGTATTCCCGCAATCAGGATGACCAGCTTGGCCATGCGCATGCTGTTTTCCGGCGTTCTTTTCTGACGGCTCAGTCGCTGGTAAATATCAGAGTTAAAACAACTGGAGATGCTGTTCAGGCTGCTTGAAATACTGGACTGCGCGGCGGCAAAAATTGCGGCAATAATCAGACCAGCAATACCCGGTGGCATTTCTGTCACGACGAACAGCGGTAAGATGCCGCCAATGTTAAAGCCCGCCGGTAACAACGTTGGGTTTTGCTGGTAGTAAACAAACAGCGCCGAACCAATCGCGAAGAAGAAGATAGGGACTACGGCGACCAGTTTGGCGTTGGTGAGCAGCGTCTTTTTGGTTTCTTCAATGGAGTCGGTGACGATATAACGCTGAACCACATCCTGACTGGCGGTAAATTGCTGAATATTGGCAAACAGGAAACCAATCATCAGCACAGGCACTGTGCTTTCAGTCCAGCTCCAACGGAACTGTGAGGCGGGGAAGAATTTATCGGCATGCTGAGTGACCGTGAAGATTTCACCGACGCCGCCCTGCACTTTGAAGCAAATCACCACGAAAATGAGAACGGCACTTCCTGAGAGCAATAACCCCTGAATCACATCCGTCCAGATAACGCCTTCGATACCGCCCATCCAGGTATAAATAATGCACATCACGCTAATCAGCAGCACCAGAACGACCGGATCTATGCCGATAAACGGGCGCAGGGCCAGCACGGTTAAGAAGGTAATAATGGCGATGCGGCCAATGTGAAACAGCATAAATGAGACGCTGGCAAACAAGCGGCTGCGCACATCAAAGCGGGCTTCCAGATATTCGTAAGCGGAAGTGACTTTTAACTTACGGAAGAAGGGAATGTAGAAGTAAAACACCAGAGGCAAAATCGCTATCGCCAGATATTGGCCGAGGATAAACGTCCAGTCCGACGTAAAGGCTTTGGCTGGGATCGACATAAACGTAATCGAACTTAGTGTAGTGGCAAACACGCTGACACCCGCAGCCCAGCCTGGGATGCGGCCACCGCCACGGAAATAATCATCAGCCGTTTTCTGGCGCTTTGAGAAGTAAACGCCGACTAGCATCATAGCCAGTAAATAGCCGAAAAGAACAAGGTAGTTAAAGATGCCGAAAGAGTGAGTCATGATGACACTTTCCTGCTTATGGTTATTGTAGGGATGAGGGTGCTTTCTGAATTTGATGTTTTATAAATGTTCAGACAGCGAGATGTTCAGACCAGAGGGCGGCCCCCATTAATCCTGCATCGTGTTGATAATGCGCGGAGTAAACGGGAACCCGGAATGCCAGTGGAAGTTGCGCGAGCTGATGTTCAACCTGCTGGCGATAACCCTCTGCCAGACCCACACTTCCGCCAAGCACGATACATTCGGTGTCGAGTAGCGCTTTAAGATTGGCGATTAACTGGCAGATGGCCTGCGCCGATCGCGCGACTCGCTGCTGTGCCTGTAAGTTGCCCGATTGAGCCTGAGCAAAAATTTCGCGGGCATTTCTACCCTCGAGTTCTTGAGTGGCTCCCGCCGCGATGGCACGCCCGGAAGCAATAGCTTCAACACAACCCACGCGCCCGCATCCACAACGTGGGCCATTCGGATCGGCCTGAATGTGGCCGATATGACCTGCAAAGGCATGTGGACCGATTAATAACTCGCCATTGATGACGATGCCGCCACCGACGCCGGTAGAAACGGTGATAAACGTGACGTGCTTGAATTGTTCCGACAAATGACAATATTCAGCCCACGCGGCGGCTTGGGCATCGTTGAGCACAACGCATGGCAGGCCGGTATATTTTTCTACAATGGCCTGCAATGGGAAATGGTTCAGCCCGCCAAGGTTATCTGGGTTCAGCGCAGTGAGAATACCCTTATCAATGATACCGGTTGATGCCACCGCCACACGCTGCGCTTTCCCTTGATAAGCCTCAACTAATTGCGCTAATGCCTGCTCCAGCGCTTGTGGTTCCGCGTTCGCAGGCGTTGGGGTTTCCATGCGCTGCGAGATTTCCAGAGCTGAGTTAATGAGTGCCGCAGCCAGTTTGGTGCCGCCGATATCAATGGCAAGTGTGTTCATTGTTTTCTCCGGTTTAGCGCTTAACGGCATCACTGAACCAATGGCAAATATGTTCAATACGCGTGATGGCAGAACCGACAGTCACAGCCCATGCACCGTGGTCGATAGCCTGGGCGGCCAGTTCAGGGGAGTTATAGCGTCCTTCTGCAATCACGCGGCAGCCTGCGTTGCTCAGTTCAGACACCATCACCAAATCGGGTTCGTGTGGCGTCACCGCGCTGGTATAGCCAGACATGGTAGTACCAATGATTTCAACACCTTGCTGCTGGCAATTCAGCCCCTCTTCAACCGTTGAGCTATCTGCCATCGCGAGTAAACCGTGGTGGTGAATACGCGCAATGAGTTCGTCGATAGCCACCGGGCGCGGGCGGAAAGTGGCATCAAACGCGATAATATCCGCCCCCGCTTTCGCGAGAGCATCCACATCCTGCAAGAAAGGCGTGATACGTACAGCAGAGTCCTCCAGGTCGCGTTTGATAATGCCGATGATGGGAACAGAAATCAGTGGGCGCACCGCATTGAGATTTTCGATGCCTTCAATGCGAACGGCGACCGCACCTGCATTCACCGCAGCCTGCGCCATTGCAGCTACAATTTCAGGGCGGTCCATCGGACTGCCTGGAACTGGCTGGCAAGAGACAATAAGTCCGCCACATTCACGCACGCTGTTATCTAATTTTGCTAGTAGTGACATTCTGCTCCGCCTTTCACATCAAAATGAAGTTTAACTCCAAAAAAGAATAGCGGATGGAGTATTACTATTTCAAGCGACAATCAGGAAAAATGTGAAGGGAGTCATAACGCGGGGGAGAAAGAACTTCAGGCAAAAAAAAAGGATCAACGCTTTGCAGCAGTTGATCCTGATTTCCGGGAGCGATGATTAAACTTCAATATCCGCCATATCGCCTTTATCTTGCAGCCAATTGCGACGATCTTCGGAACGCTTTTTCGCCAACAGCATATCCATGATGGCCATGGTTTTGTCGTTGTCTTCATCATCAATGGTGAGCTGCACCAGGCGACGAGTGTTTGGATCGAGCGTGGTTTCACGTAATTGCAGCGGGTTCATTTCGCCCAGCCCTTTAAAGCGCTGCACGTTTGGCTTCCCTTTTTTACGTTTAAGTTGCTCGAGCACGCCCGCTTTTTCTTCTTCGTCCAGAGCGTAATAAACTTCTTTGCCCAGATCGATACGGTACAACGGCGGCATCGCAACATAAACGTGTCCACCACGAACCAGCGATCGGAAGTGGCGCACGAAAAGGGCGCACAGCAGAGTGGCGATGTGCAAACCATCGGAGTCCGCATCCGCAAGGATACAGACTTTGCCGTAGCGCAATTGGCTCAGATCTTCGCTGTCTGGATCGATACCGATCGCCACAGAAATATCGTGCACTTCTTGCGAGGCCAGAACTTCGTCGGAAGAAACTTCCCACGTATTCAGAATCTTACCTTTGAGCGGCATGATCGCCTGATATTCACGGTCGCGAGCCTGTTTCGCCGAGCCGCCTGCGGAATCCCCTTCCACGAGGAACAGTTCAGTACGGCTCAAATCTTGCGCCGAGCAGTCGGCCAGTTTGCCAGGCAGTGCCGGGCCGCTGGTCAGTTTTTTACGCACCACTTTTTTGGCGGCACGCATGCGGCGCTGGGCGCTGGAAATCGCCAGTTCTGCGAGTTGTTCCGCAATCTGGATATTCTGGTTCAGCCACAAGCTGAAGGCATCTTTGACAACGCCAGAAACGAACGCTGCGCACTGGCGCGATGACAGACGCTCTTTGGTTTGCCCGGCAAACTGCGGATCCTGCATCTTCACGGAGAGCACGTAGGCACAGCGTTCCCAGATATCTTCCGCTGAGAGTTTGACGCCACGTGGCAAAATATTGCGGTATTCGCAAAACTCGCGCATCGCATCAAGCAGGCCCTGGCGCAAACCGTTGACGTGTGTGCCGCCCTGCATGGTTGGGATCAGGTTGACGTAGCTTTCCGTCAACAGCTCGCCACCTTCTGGCAACCATAACAGCGCCCAGTCTACTTGCTCAACGTCACCAGCAAAGTTGCCGACAAATGGCTTTTCCGGAAGCGTAGGCAGGCCGTTTACCGCTTCGCACAGATAGTCTTGCAGACCATCCTGATAACACCAGCGTTGCTCGGTGTTGTTCACTTTGTCGGTAAAGGTGATTTCCACGCCCGGGCAAAGCACCGCTTTAGCTTTCAATAAATGGCTTAAACGGGAAACCGAGAAACGTGGGCTGTCGAAGAACGAAGCGTCTGGCCAAAAGTGAACGCTGGTGCCGGTGTTGCGTTTACCGCAGGTGCCGATGACCGCCAGTTCTTGTACTTTGTCGCCGTTTTCAAACGCGATGCTGTAAACCTGCGCGTCGCGGCGTACGGTGACTTCAACACGTTTGGACAAGGCGTTAACCACAGAGATGCCGACGCCGTGCAAGCCGCCAGAGAACTGGTAGTTTTTGTTGGAGAATTTACCGCCCGCATGCAGGCGACAAAGAATAAGCTCGACCGCCGGAACGCCCTCTTCCGGGTGGATATCAACCGGCATACCGCGCCCGTCATCAATGACTTCTAATGACTGATCGGCATGGAGAATAACATCAACACGCTTCGCATGGCCTGCCAGCGCTTCATCCACGCTGTTATCAATGACTTCCTGGCCCAAATGGTTTGGACGGGTGGTGTCGGTGTACATCCCGGGACGGCGGCGAACAGGCTCAAGCCCGGTGAGTACCTCAATGGCATCGGCGTTATAACTGGATTGCGTCATGGTTTATTCGTTCAGATTGCGAAACAAGAATCCGACATCAGGCCTCAGTGCAGGCCAAGGAAGTCGACTATCTGTGTGAAATAATCTTCGAAGCCTACAAAGGCGTGATTGCCACCGGATTCTACCGTCTGGCGACAGGGGGTGTAGTATGCCACCGCCTGGCGATAATCAAGCACTTCGTCACCCGTTTGTTGCAATAACCAGATGAGATCTGGCGCTTCTAACGGGTCCACTTGCATGACTTTAAGATCGTAAATATGGCGTGACTCTAGCACATATTGCTGCCCGGTGTAGGGGTTCTCGTTGGTGCCGAGATAATCGACCAGCAATTCAAAAGGCCGTACTGCCGGGTTGACCACAACCGCTGGCAGCATGAAACATTGCGACAGCCAGGTGGCGTAATAGCCGCCCAAAGAGGAACCGACAACGCCCAGCGGCTCGCCGCCGTGTTCCAGCACCAGCGACTCCAGCAATTCTGCTGCATCGGCAGGATATGGCGGGAGTTCCGGTATCACCATGTTGATATGCGGGTGATGGTGCGCAAGCCACGCTTTAAAGCTGGTGGCTTTGGCTGAACGCGGCGAACTGTTGAAGCCGTGGAGATAAAGTAGCGTAGACATCAATACCCTTCTGAAGCGGTATCTGGGTTAAACACCGCTCCTTTCAGGCGGCAAACCTCAGTCGTCACCTCACCGTTTGGATGAAGTTCAAGCCAGCGCCAACCAGGCTCAATGGTGTCGAGGGTGAAGTTCGCGCAATGAGGCTTAAACTGGACGCAAGTCGATGGCGTTGCCAGCATCCGGCGGCCATTCCAGTCGAGATCTAACTCCTGGTGAATGTGACCACACACCAACGTTTTCACTTTCGGGAATTTCTGCAGCACGTTATCCAACTCTGCGGCATTACGCAGGCTGTGTTGATCCAGCCAGCTACAGCCTGCCGGAACCGGGTGGTGATGCAAAAGTAAGAGAGTATGGCGCTCAGGCGCTCCGGCGAGCTTACGCTCCAGCCAGTCGAGTTGATAATCGCTCAGTTCACCATGCGGAACCCCAAAGACCTGGCTGTCGAGCATGAGAATCTGCCAGTTATCCCCGAGGAAAACCTGTTTCGCAGGTGAAATTCCCGCTTCCAGCAACGAGCTGAACATCGCGGGTTGGAAATCATGATTGCCCGGCAACCAAACACAGGGCGCAGGGATCTCCGCAATGCCTTCAACAAAATGTTGGTAGGCTTCCGCGCTGTGATCCTGGGCTAAATCCCCAGTGGCAACAATAAGATCATAATGACGCTGCTCGGCGAGGATGGCGTCAATAACCGCCTGATAACTCATCCAGGTATTGATACCAAGCAGCGTTTCGTCCTTTCCAGAGAACAGGTGGGTATCTGTAATTTGCAAGATCCTGATCTGGCCCCCACCGGCCACAGGAAGATTTAACAGGCTTTCCAAATGGTGTCCTTAGGTTTCACCCTCACTAACAAACCGGAACCGCCATCGCTCCATGCGCTAAACAATACCGCAGCCAATCGGCCAGAAACTGGTTAATTTGATGCTTTTCGTCGCGTTGATGCAACTTTTTATTAGGATAATCATAACGTGCTTTGAAACGAAAGATCTGCTGACTTGAACACACTTCCGCGACCATAGCGTCATGATAGAGCCTGACGGACATTGACGGCAGGCTCCAGTAGCTTATCGCCGGGACGGTTTGTTCAATTTGCACAAGCGTTGTGTAACGTGTCGACTCAAGAATAGTGAGCCGATACTGGGCGCTACTGACCTGATATGTGACCTTTTCTCCCACCTCGTCAAGACGAGGAAGCAGGCGTCGAAGTTGCGCAAAATTGGTTTCGCACAGGCGCATCATTTCAGGGAAGTCAGGTGTGTAGCGCTTCATGTTTATTTCTTCCACTCTTCTCTTAATTTCTTATGATGCAATTGCAGCCAAAGCAGTGCGATGACTGAAGCCGCGTTGTCGATTTTCCCTTCTTCTACTAACTGATAAGCCTGTTCCCGGCTCACGACATGAACCCGAATATCTTCGTTTTCATCTGCCAGACCATGTATGCCCGTAGCGGTTGTCGAATCGACTTCCCCAACGAGAATAGATAAACGTTCGCTGGTGCCACCCGGGCTTGCCAGGTAGTTGATAACCGGTTTTGTACGACCAACAGACAGCCCGGCTTCTTCTACGGCCTCACGGCGCGCAACGTCTTCGACGCTTTCACCTTCTTCAATCATTCCGGCCACCAGCTCCAGTAACCATGGGCTTTCGCTGGTGTCATACGCTGCAATCCGAATCTGTTCTATCAATACAACTTCGTCTCGCACAGGGTCATAGGGTAGCAGTACTGCGGCATGCCCGCGTTCTAAAATTTCACGTCGGACTTCACCACTCATTTCGCCATTAAACAAGCGATGGCGGAATCGATAAAGATCCAACGAAAAAAAACCGCTATAAAGCGTTTCCCGTGCAATAATTTCAACATCGTTTTTCCCTAACGTGACAAGTTGAGGGTTTTGCTCAGTCATAGTAATTTCCTGATTTTTTATGGTCACGAGTGCGTAATTTCAAGCCAGTTTGACTGCCGTTTCATTTGCTATGTGGTAGATTGATGAAAATTAAGGGCAGATGGCACATTACGCCAAGCAGCCCAGCTGGCAGACTCTGCTAGAATCGGCGATCATTTTCGGCTCTTGTCAGCGCTAACAAACAATATTCTGCTTCACAACAAGGAATGCAAATGAAGAAACTGCTCCCAATTCTTATCGGTCTGAGCCTAACGGGTTTCAGTGCCATGAGCCAGGCAGAAAACCTGATGCAGGTTTATCAGCAGGCACGTGTAAGCAACCCGGACCTACGTAAATCCGCTGCTGACCGTGATGCCGCATTCGAAAAAATTAACGAAGCACGTAGCCCGTTACTGCCACAACTTGGCCTTGGTGCTGATTATGAATACACCAATGGTTTCAATGATTCGAATGGCATCGACTCCAGCCAAACCAGTGGCTCTTTGCAGTTGACGCAAACTATTTTTGATATGTCAAAATGGCGTGCGCTGACCCTACAAGAAAAATCTGCCGGTATTCAAGACGTCACTTATCAGACCGATCAACAAACGCTGATTCTGAATACTGCGACGGCCTATTTTAATGTGCTGAGCGCCATTGATGCACTGTCCTTCACTGAAGCGCAGAAGCAGGCTATTTACCGCCAGTTAGACCAAACGACTCAACGCTTTAACGTTGGCCTGGTTGCTATTACCGACGTGCAGAACGCCCGTGCGCAATACGATAGCGTATTAGCAGACGAAGTGACTGCGCGTAACAACCTGGATAACTCAGTAGAAACGCTGCGCCAGGTGACGGGTAACTACTATCCGTCTCTGGCTTCGCTCAATGTTGATGGCTTCAAAACCAATAAGCCTGATGCGGTGAATAATCTGCTGAAAGAAGCAGAAAAGCGTAACCTGGCCTTGCTGCAAGCTCGTCTGTCTCAAGACTTAGCTCGCGAGCAAATCCGCTACGCAGAAACCGGCCATATGCCAACCGTGGGCTTAACCGCTTCTACTGGCGTATCTGATACCACTTATAGTGGTTCTAAAACCACCACCAGCAGCCAGGCATATAACGACAGCAACATCGGCCAGAATAAAATCGGTCTGAACTTCTCGCTGCCACTGTATAGCGGCGGTTCGGTGACTTCCCAGGTGAAACAAGCGCAATACAACTTTGTTGGTGCGAGTGAGCAACTGGAAAGCGCACACCGTAGCGTGGTGCAAACGGTTCGTTCTTCGTTTAACAACGTGAACGCGTCTATCAGTACTATCAACGCTTACAAACAAGCGGTTGTCTCTGCCCAAAGCTCTTTAGATGCCTCTGAAGCAGGCTATTCCGTGGGTACGCGTACCATCGTTGATGTGTTGGATGCGACCACTACGCTGTATAACGCAAAACAACAGCTCTCCAGCGCTCGTTATAACTACCTGATCAACCAGCTGAACATTAAGGCTGCATTGGGTACGCTTAACGAACAGGACCTTGTTGCGTTGAACAGTGCATTGGGTAAACCAGTGCCAACGACCGCAGAAAGTGTTGCTCCAGAAACACCAGACCAGAATGCGCGTGCTGATGGTTATACTGCTGACACAGCAGCGACCACTGAGACTGCGATGCCTGCAAAAGCGACTCCAGCTTCAGCAACAAGCAAAAAATCAGCTAACCCATTCGCTAACTGATCATAGTTCTCGGGGGTATGACAACATGCCCCCGTCACAACTTACGCACGCGAACGTAAGGCAAAGTAAAGATCTCCCTCCAAACGGCCGTCATCGCTTTAATTTCAACCATTCATCCCCTATTCTAAGCACCATAACCACTGGGCTCAGGACAGAATAATGAAACGGACAAAAATCATAAATCACGCATCGTTCCGCAAAAGCTGGAACGCACGCCATTTGACGCCGGTCGCACTGGCAGTTACCGCTGTGTTTATGCTTGCCGGTTGCGAACAAAATGACGAAACAGTCTCCATGTATCAAAATGCGGATGACTGCTCACAAGCTAATCCAGGCAAAAGTGCCGAATGTACAACCGCGTTTAATAACGCAGTGAAAGAAGCAGAACGTACTGCTCCTAAATATGCATCGCGCGAAGAATGTATCGCTGAGTTTGGCGAAGGCCAATGTCAGCAGGCTCCAGCTCAAGCGAGCATGGCGGGTGAGCAAGCTCAGGCGCAGCCACAGCAAAGCGGCAGTTTCTGGATGCCGTTAATGGCAGGTTACATGATGGGTCGCCTGATGGGCGGCGGTGCAGGCTTTGCACAGCAACCTCTGTTCACCTCCAAAAACCCGGCAAGTCCGGCTTACGGCAAATATGCTGATGCCAGCGGCAAGAGCTATGGCGCAGCAACGCCAGGCCGCACCGCGACCGTCCCTAAAACAGCGATGGCACCAAAACCTGCGACTACCAGCACGGTGACTCGTGGCGGTTTCGGTGACTCCGTAGCCAAACAATCGACGATGCAACGCAGCAACAGCGCAACAGGTTCTTCTCGCTCCATGGGTGGCTAAAAAATTATGGAAAGAATTGCGATTACTGAGCGCCCGGACTGGCGCGAGAAAGCCACAGAATACGGTTTCAACTTCCACACCATGTATGGCGAGCCGTACTGGTGTGAAGACGCTTATTACCAGCTGACGCTTCCACAGGTTGAACGCCTGGAAGAAGTGACTGCTGAACTGCATCAAATGTGTCTGAAGGTTGTCGAAAAAGTCGTGAGTAGTGATGAGCTACTGGCTAAATTCCGCATCCCTAAACACACCTGGGAGTTTGTGCGCCAATCATGGCGTACCCAGCAGCCATCACTTTACTCGCGTCTTGATATCGCGTGGGATGGCGTGGGCGAACCTAAACTTCTGGAAAATAACGCCGATACGCCAACCTCTTTGTATGAAGCGGCATTCTTCCAGTGGATCTGGCTTGAAGATCAAGTTCAGGCTGGGAATCTCCCGGCAGGAAGCGATCAGTTCAACAGCCTGCAAGAAAAGCTGATCGAGCGTTTTGCTGAGTTAAAACAACAGCACGGCTTTAATCTGGTGCATTTTGCCTGCTGCCAGGACACCGTAGAAGATCGCGGTACCGTCCAGTATTTGCAAGACTGCGCAGCCGAAGCAGAAGTGGCGAGCGAATTCGTCTACATGGAAGACATCGGTTTAGGCGAGAAAGGCCAGTTCACGGATTTGCAGGATCAGGTTATCAGTAACCTCTTCAAGCTCTATCCGTGGGAATTCATGCTGCGTGAGATGTTCTCCACCAAACTCGAAGATGCTGGCGTTCGCTGGCTGGAACCTGCCTGGAAGAGCATTATCTCCAACAAAGCATTACTGCCAATGCTGTGGGAAATGTTCCCGGACCATCCCAACTTGCTGCCTGCTTATTTCGCCGAAGATAACTATCCGCAGATGGATAAGTATGTCGTGAAGCCTATCTTCTCTCGCGAAGGGGCAAATGTGAAGATCATCGAAAACGGCGAAGAAATTGCCCGTGTCGATGGCCCATACGGCGAAGAAGGCATGATCGTCCAGCAGTTCTATCAGTTGCCTAAATTTGGCGATAGTTATGTGCTGATCGGAAGCTGGCTCATCAACGATCAACCGGCGGGGATCGGCATTCGTGAAGATCGCGAATTAATCACTCAGGATCTATCACGTTTCTATCCGCATGTGTTTGTAGAGTAATAAGTTAAAGGCGCGAAATTCGCGCCTTTAACTACCCTATCTGAACTGAAAGCATACTTAACGATCCCATCTCAATACCGTCTGTCGGCAGCGTAATCGGCTCTTTGCCATCCCATGCCCCGAGAACATACAATAACGGCAGGTAGTGATCCGCTGTTGGGTTAGATAACGATCCGCCTTCATGCTGGAGATAGTTCACCAACGGGTGTTCAGCGACTGGCCCAAGCCATGTGAGATTATCTTTCACGTACTGGTTAAACGACTCAGCCCATGGATACGGCGTGTTTTCACCGTGCCAGCGTGCAGTGCGCAGGTTATGAACCACGTTGCCACTGGCAATCAGCATGATGCCCTGATCGCGCAGCGTCGCCAGCTTGCGGCCTATTTCAAAATGCCATGCGGCTGGTTTCGTGCTGTCGATACTGAGCTGCACCATGGGAATATCAGCATTCGGGTACATTTTAATCAGCACGCCCCAGGAGCCATGGTCAAACCCCCAGGCTTCTTTATCCTGCATGACCGGAACAGGAGCCAGTAAGTCGACTAACTGCTGGGCAAGCTCAGGCGAACCGGGTGCCGGATAATGAGTATCGTAGAGAGCCTGCGGGAAACCACCGAAATCATGGATGGTTTTTGGCGTTTCCATTGCCGTCACACCCGTGCCTTTAGTGAACCAGTGCGCAGATACCACCACAATTGCTTTCGGGCGCGGTAAGGTCTCTCCCAAATGGTGCCATGCCTGGGTATATTGGTTATCTTCCAGCACGTTCATTGGGCTACCGTGTCCGAGGAACAGCGCAGGCATTCGTTGAGTTGTCATGGTGGTGTCCTTTAATCAGGTCATTCAGTTTATGAAAACTACAGTACGCGTTTTTGCGTTATGAAGAACTCAGATAAGCATGATGAAGATCTTCAGGAAATTTGAATGTAAGCGATGTGTAAAGCTTCTCAACTGGCTCTCGATTTTTATCACGTCGCCCATTAATATGAATGAGAATCATTATCAAAAGGAGTGATAAATGTCAGTACCCTTGATCCTGACCCTATTAGCCGGGGGAGCCACTTTCATAGGCGCTTTTCTTGGCGTGCTTGGCCAGAAGCCATCAAACCGTGTGCTGGCATTTTCCCTCGGTTTTGCAGCCGGCATAATGCTGCTTATCTCGTTGATGGAGATGCTGCCTGCCGCGCTTCACACCGAAGGAATGTCGCCTGTGTTGGGCTACGGTATGTTCATGGTGGGCCTGTTGGGCTATTTCGCCCTTGACCGCGCCCTGCCCCATGCACATCCGCAAGATTTAATGGACAGCAAACCGCAGCCTCGCAATTTGCGTCGCACGGCGCTGTTGCTGACACTCGGCATTAGTTTGCATAACTTCCCGGAAGGCGTTGCAACCTTCGTGACGGCCAGCAGCAATCTGGAATTAGGAATGGGGATAGCACTTGCCGTAGCGTTGCACAATATTCCTGAAGGTTTAGCTGTTGCAGGCCCGGTTTACGCGGCTACCGGTTCGAAACGAAAAGCCATTTTCTGGGCGGGAATTTCAGGACTTGCGGAAATTCTCGGTGGTGTACTGGCCTGGTTGATTTTAGGCCCGATGGTTTCGCCGGTTCTTATGGCTGCCATTATGGCCGCAGTGGCAGGTATTATGGTTGCGCTGTCGGTGGATGAACTGATGCCGCTTGCCAAAGAAATAGACCCGCACAACAACCCGAGTTATGGCGTGCTTTGCGGTATGGCAGTGATGGGGTTTAGCCTGACGTTATTGCAAACCAATGGGATTGGTTGAAAAAAAGCCCGGTGTAGAAACCGGGCTTTTTGCTTTTTAGCTTAACTTTCTTAGATAAAAGTTAGCTGGCTTTGCGTTCATGAGCCTGACGGTATTCCACCAGATCTTCAATCGTCACCACAGCCATGTTGTGCTCACGGGCAAAGGTGATGCACTCAGGTGCACGCGCCATGGTGCCATCATCATTGGTCAGTTCACACAGCACACCGGCAGGCTTGAAGCCAGCAAGCGTCACTAAATCGATAGTCGCTTCAGTGTGGCCACCGCGAGTTAACACGCCACCAGGCTGAGCACGCAGCGGGAATACGTGTCCCGGGCGGTTCAGGTCGCTTGGTTTTGCGCCATCAGCAATGGCGGCACGAACAGTGGTAATACGGTCTGCGGCAGAAACACCGGTAGTCACGCCGGTTGCAGCTTCGATAGTCACAGTAAACCCGGTGCCATAGGCACTGGTGTTGTTCTCAACCATCATTGGCAATTCGAGTTGTTTACGGCGTTCTTCAGTCAGGCACAGGCAAACAATACCGCTACCGTGGCGAATGGTC
Organism: Buttiauxella sp. BIGb0471; assembly: GCF_024807715.1. NCBI lineage: Bacteria > Pseudomonadati > Pseudomonadota > Gammaproteobacteria > Enterobacterales > Enterobacteriaceae > Buttiauxella > Buttiauxella sp. BIGb0471. The sequence continues at coordinate 33,103 of NZ_JANUEU010000007.1, read as the reverse complement.
AGAGCCATTTGCTCAACGGTCATGGTTTCCGCAGGGAAAATCATGTCGCCTTCGTTCTCGCGATCTTCATCGTCAAGAACCATAACCCCGCGGCCATCACGTAGTGCTTCAAGAGCGTGTTCTACGCGCTGTGTAGGGTTGCCAAATGCAGAAAGGAGCGTCTGATTCATGGTAAAAAAACCTCATTAAAATTATGGTTACCAGAATCAGGGCAGTCTTAGGAGCTATAAAAATAACGTGAGCAGGCTTAAAAGCTTGAGCTTAGTCGTTACTCTCTCCCATCCGGACTATAACCGTCGGCTCCGGAATTACACCGGATCTGCTGACCTCCAGATTGCTCTGGAGCGCTCGCGGGCTTTCAGCGTTCGCTGATTTACCGCCGGTGGGGAGTTACACCCCGCCCTGAGAATAAGCAGACTTACTATAACGCCGATGATTTTCTCTGGCAACGCCAAACCTTAGAACATTTCGGGTTTCTAAGGAGGCTCTCAGGCATTACAATTAATGCTAATACCGTAAGACAATCCCGTAAGATTATGGAAGCCGCTATGATTGACCCGAAAAAAATTGAACAGATAGCTCGCCAGGTCCACGAGTCAATGCCGAAAGGGATTCGTGAATTCGGGGATGATGTCGAGAAGAAAGTTCGCCAGGTTTTACAGTCACAGTTAACGCGTCTGGACCTGGTTAGCCGTGAAGAATTTGATGTGCAGACGCAAGTGCTGCTGCGCACTCGCGAAAAACTGGCATTACTGGAACAGCGTTTGAGCGAGCTGGAAAGCCGTAACGTTCAGACTCCGGATATCCCACCGCCAACAGAACCACAGATGTAAAAAACGCCCCGGCTGGGGCGTTTTACTTTGCGTGGTAGAGACTCAATTTCGTGGCTTACGCCTCGTGGCTCTGAATCTTTTTAATGATGTTGGTGGTTGAACAACCATCTTCAAAGTTCAGCACCATCACCTCACCACCGTTAGCCCAGACTTCTTTACTCCCGGCGATATCATCCGGTTTGTAATCGCCACCTTTAACCAGCAAATCAGGCAACACTTCGCCGATTAAACGCTGCGGTGTGTCTTCTTCAAACAATACGACCCAATCCACGGCTTCCAGCGCACCTAACACGATCATACGTTGATCCTGCGGGTTCACCGGGCGGGTTTCGCCTTTCAGGCGACGGGTAGAAGCATCGCTGTTGACCGCAACAATCAGGCGGTCGCCAAGCTTGCGAGCATTTGCCAGATAAGAAACATGACCTGCGTGAAGAATGTCAAACACGCCATTGGTCATCACGACTTTCTCACCGCGTTTACGTGCATTCGCCACAGCGACTTTCAGCTCTGCTTCGGTCATTACGCCAAAACCTGAATCGGCACGCCCACGCACAGCGTTTTCCAGCTCAATTGGCGAAACCGTAGAAGTCCCCAGTTTGCCAACGACTACGCCTGCTGCCGCATTTGCAAAGAAACACGCTTCTTCGAGCGAATTACCCGCAGCAAGCGTTGCCGCCAACACGCCGATCACGGTATCACCCGCACCGGTCACATCGTAAACTTCCTGGGCCTGAGTCGGCAGATGGAACGGCTTGATACCCGGCTGCAATAACGTCATACCGTGTTCAGAACGCGTGATCAGCAGAGCAGAAAGATCGTACTCAGCAATCAGCTTCATACCACGTTCTACCAGCTCTTCGTCGCTCTTACACTTGCCGACGACCGCTTCAAATTCAGAGAGATTTGGTGTCAGCAGCGTTGCACCGCGATAACGATTGAAATCAGTCCCTTTCGGGTCAATCAGCACAGGAACGTTTGCCGCACGCGCAAGGCAAATCATTTGCTGCACGCTTGCTAATGCGCCTTTGGCGTAGTCAGAAAGCACCAGCGCACCAATGTGCGGCAACGCCTGGCTGATACGTTCATGCAGTGGCTCTGGATCAACCCCCTCAAAACCCTCTTCGAAGTCGAGGCGAATCAGTTGCTGATTGCGGGAAAGTACACGCAGTTTGGTGATTGTCGGATGAGTCGGCACAGATACGAAATCGCATTTAACGTTGACGCCCGCCAGCGTTTGGCTGAGCGCACGCGCTGCATCGTCGATGCCCGTCAGGCCCACCAGGCGCGAATTGGCCCCCAAAGAAGCAATGTTCATCGCCACGTTGGCTGCACCACCTGGACGTTCTTCAATGGTATCGACTTTCACGACCGGTACCGGCGCTTCCGGGGAAATGCGGCTTGTAGGGCCATACCAGTAGCGATCCAGCATCACATCACCAACTACCATGACGCCTGCACGGCTGTATTCGGGCAGCGTTACTTTCATTCCTGACTCTCCAGAGAGGGATAAAATTTTGTCGCGGATAATATCACAATTAATCTTATGCGCGTGTTTGCGGCTCACTCAGCCACGTGTGCCAGCTTCTCAGAACCTGTTCGCGTTCCTGAGTGAAAGTCTCCATGGCCACGTTTCCTGGTAGCTCCTGCAACGCAAGGTGGTGAAGCTCATCGCGTAGCGTGACATAAGCATGCGTCAGCGCTTTCGCTTCGTCATCACTCATGATGTCGTTTTGCGCCATTAATTCCAGAATGCGCACATTATCAGACCAGCGTGTCAGTTTTGGGGCCAGTGCCGCATAACGTAACACCAGATATTGGGTAATAAATTCGATATCAGTAATTCCACCTTCATCGACTTTAATATCAAAGCGTTCACGAGTTTTGCCACCCAGATGTGCGCGCATTTTTTCCCGCATTTCCCGCACTTCGGTCTGGAGCTTTTCGCCTTCGCGTGGAACACATAAAATCTTGCGGCGAATGGCATCAAATTCCTGTTTCAGTTGCGGATCGCCATACACGATACGCGCCCGCACCAGGGCCTGATGCTCCCAGGTCCAGGCTTCATTTTGTTGGTAATCAGCGAAGGCTTCAGCGGTAGTCACCAGCATGCCCGCCGCACCAGACGGGCGCAAACGCGCGTCGACTTCATACAAAATGCCCGATGAGGTTCGTGTGCTGAACAGGTGCATGATGCGTTGCGCGAGGCGCAAATAGAACTGACGGCCGTCAATTTCGCGTTCGCCATCTGTCATTACATCTGACGGGCAATCGTGCAGGAATACTAAATCCAGATCGGAACTGTAACCCAGTTCCCAGCCGCCAAGTTTGCCGTAACCGACAACAGCAAAACCGCGCCCTTCACGGTTCTGTAGATGTTTTGGCTGGCCGTAACGCCCAACCATCTGCACCCACGCTTGTTGCACAACGGCATCAATCATGGCTTCAGCAAGCCAGGTCAAATGGTCGCTGACTTTCATCACTGGCAAGGTGCCGGTGATATCGGCGGCTGCTACGCGCAGCAACTGCGCCTGCTTGAACTGGCGCAAGGCTTCGAGCTGCTGTTCTTCGTCGTCATCAGGCACGCGCAGCAAATACTGCCGTAGTTCGTCGCGATAGGCATCGGTGGCGGTAGGTTGGTACAGCGTGTTCGGGTCGAGCAGTTCGTCGAGCAGCAACGGGTAACGCGCTAACTGGCTGGCAATCATCGGCGAGGCGGCGCACAGCGTAATCAGGTGTTTCAGCGCCCCAGGGTATTCCGTCAGCAGCTCAAGATAAGTGGTTCGCGTTACAATGCCGAGCAGCAGCGGCGTCAAGCGCGATAACGGCAATGGAGCATCGCTGCGCGAACAGGCTTCGCAGAGCAGACGCGGCATCAGTTGATCCAGAACCTGGCGGCCACGCGGGCCAATGGTGCGCTTATCGGTATCCTGGCGGAAATCACTCACCAGGCGTAACACTTCGGCACGCGCATCTGGCGTTAAATGCTCAAGTACGGGCGTACTGGCATCTGCATCCAGCGCATCCTGCCACAGCTCGCGCCACGCTTCAGCGAGTTTATCCTCGCCCGGTTCCGGCTCATCGTCGCCAATCAAGTCGTTAAATACCTGACGCACCGCACTCATATGGCGTTGCAGTGTTTCTTGCAATTCATTCCAGGTCTGCGCGTTCATGCCCCACGCCAGCCGCGCACGGTTCAGCTCATCGCCCGGCAATGTTTGAGTCTGTTCGTCATTGATGCTTTGCAGCAAGTTTTCGAGGCGACGCAGATACAAATACGCCTCTTTCATTTTGGCCGCATCGCCTTCTGGCAACAGGTGCAATTGTTGGATCGCTTCAAGCGTGGGTAGCAAAGAACGAGACTGCAACGACGGTTCTCGCCCACCGCGAATCAACTGGAATACCTGGACGATAAACTCGGTTTCACGAATGCCGCCCGCGCCAAGTTTGATGTTGTCAGTCAGCCCTCTGCGACGGACTTCGCGGGCAATCATCCCTTTCATATTACGCAGCGACTGAATGACGCTGAAATCGATGTAGCGACGGAAAACAAAAGGCCGCAGCATGTTACGCAGCTCCTGGCTCCAGACGTCATCGTTATCGCCCATAATACGGGCTTTGACCATCGCGTAGCGTTCCCAGTCGCGGCCTTGCTCCTGGTAATAATCTTCCAGTGCGGCATAGCTCACCACCAATGGGCCACTGTCACCAAACGGGCGCAGGCGCATATCAACGCGGTAGACAAAGCCGTCTTGCGTGGGTTGGTCGAGAACTTTAATCAGCCGTTGGCCGAGGCGGGTAAAGAACTGCGCGTTATCGAGTTCACGCCGCCCGCCTTGTGTGGAGCCGTTTTCAGGCCAGGAAAAAATCAGGTCAATATCAGAGGAAAAGTTCAGCTCACCGCCGCCCAGCTTGCCCATCCCAAGGATCATGAGTGGTTGCGCCACCCCGGCCTGGTTACAAGGCGTGCCAAACTCGCGGCAGCATGCGGCATACAGCCAGTCACGAGCAGCAATAATCAGCGTTTCTGCTAACACACTCAGTTGCTTCAGCGAGCTTTCTGTCGGGAGTTGTTGTAGAGCCTGCGCCCAGGCAATTCTCACCATCATGCGGCGACGGAACAGGCGCAGTGCGGCCATTAGCGCGGGTTCGCTATCGACCCCCTGTAACTCTTGTTGCAACCAGGCCGCATAGTTCTGCCATTCATCGGCCAGCGGAGGTGATTGTTCAAGCTCCGCTATCCATGCGGGATGAGCCGCCATGCTGTCACAAACAAAATCACTAAACGCCAGCACAGCCTGAGCTTCTGGGCTTAGTGTCTGGCGGTCAATCTCGTGTGGCAGACGCGCCAGCGCCGCCTGCAAATGCTGCTGTAATAGTGGCGCTTGCGACATCATGGTCGTATCCCTAAGAAACGATGGTGACTATTTACCGCTATGCAGCCAGAACGGAGCCTGCGAAATAGCTTCATTACGGTAATGTTCGATTTCAACTTGTTGGCGAGTGGCAATGGCGTGACGCAGCCCTTGCCAGTTATCAAGCCACGGTTGAGTTTTCGCGTCGTCATAGACGCCTGCCAGCAAGCGGATAGAGCCGGTTTCACGTGCCAGGCGCGGCAACTGATCGGCGTAGCTATCGCCCAACGGACGCTGGAAAGTTTCTTTCAGTTCTGCGGCGTGGCGCGAAAGATGAGTATCCGCAAAACGCTTAAACGAACCAGCCAGTTTAACGTTGGCTTTTTCGTCAGTAAATTTCTGCCATTGGCGTCCAACCAACCACTCGGTCAGAGCCAGTTTTGCCTGGCTACTTTCGGCGCTGAATGCCAGTTCAGGCGCTTTGAGATCTGTCGCCAGCATCGCTTCGTAAGTTGCCGCCAGCTCACGCAATTGTGTGCTCGCCTTGCGCGGGATAACGCCGCCAAACAATGCCAGGGCATGACGCACAAGGCCAACCGCTTCCAGAACCTGAGCTTTCGCTTTGCCGTTGCCGCGCAGCCACAACTCTTCGTGATATTGCCAGTGAGAAAGAACCAGTTCGAGTGAGCCTTCCAGCCCCTGTTCTACCGTCGCTTTTGGTGCAACACGCAGGACGGTTAACGGTTTGATTTCACGCTCGGCATTACCGTGTACCAGGTGATAACCGCGCGCAGCTTTGCTCAGGCTACCCTGGCGCAGACCCGGCTGTGCAACCAGTTGTTTAGCAAAATCCAGAACATCCGCGGTTTCACCTTCCAGCAGCTCAAGCTCCAGCTCACATAAAGGCTCAACCTGTTCACCCGCTTTTACTTCACCTAAATCCAGTGCCAGTTCGATACGGCTTTTACCGTGCATAACGACCCATTTTTCACGGGCAAAATCTGTGCTGAATAAAGGATTAAGCTGTGACTGTATTTCGTCCGGGGAAATACCTTCCGGCCAGACTTCTGCCGGGAACAGCGCGAGTGCCAGTTCCGGTGATGTCAGCTCAACGTTATATTCCGGGCGTTGATGCAGCCCGCCAATGACACGGCCTGCGATTTTCATTGTCATTTCATAGCGGCCATTATCACCGCGAATGCGCAGCCCCATATCGTGACGACGCAGCAGATTGTCCGCCGTTTCATAATAGATATTGAGCAACTGGCGAGGTTCGCTGTGCTGGCTTTCGAGTGCGTTTAAGGTGTTACGAAGAGAATCCAGGGCAACGGGATTCACAATAAATTTGAGTTCGATTTCTTGGGTCATCGTCTTTTTACTTTTAGTTGGGTCACATCGGGCGAAAGCCCGGAGAACTTAATCGTATGATGGTTGTCAGTAGATAATATTTTTCGCCAAATTACCATGAGTGGCGCGTATTTTGACGGGCCATTTGCCGCGAGTAGTTGGTCAAATTCACACCAGGATGATTCCCATTCAGGTTTACGGATTGCGCCGTCAGACTGATGCCACTACTATCGTTCCACTATTTATGACAATAACGACGAAATCATGCACAAATTCCGCCTAATTTGCCTTACTTTGCTCTCTCTTAGCGTTTCTGTTGTGGCTCATGCCGATGAAAAACGTTACGTATCTGATGAATTGAATACTTGGGTGCGTAGTGGTCCTGGGGATAATTATCGCTTGCTTGGCACCGTCAATGCGGGTGAAGAAGTGACTCTGCTTTCCAGTAATGAAGAAACCAAATACGGCCAGGTTCGCGATGCGAATGGTCGCACTTCCTGGATCCCACTGGCGCAACTTAGCACCACACCAAGCCTGCGCACTCGTGTGCCTGACCTTGAAAACCAGGTCAAAACGCTGACTGACAAACTCACGAATATTGATACCACCTGGAATCAGCGTACTGCGGATATGCAGCAAAAAGTGTCGCAAAGCGACAGCGTGATTGCCGGTCTGAAAGAAGAAAACCAACAGCTTAAAAATCAGTTGATCGTGGCGAAGAAAAAAGTGGATGCCGCCAACGTACAGCTCGATGACAAACAACGCGCCATTATTATGCAATGGTTCATGTATGGCGGCGGTGTCGCTGGTTTCGGTTTACTGCTCGGCCTGCTGTTGCCACACATGATCCCAAGCCGTAAGAAGAAAGACCGCTGGATGAACTAATCTTCAACCCTGTATCCTACACTTAGATATTATCGTAATTGGATGCAGGGGCATTAAAGCGTGAAGATTTATCTGGTCGGTGGGGCAGTGCGTGATGGGTTGTTGAACATACCGGTCAAAGATAAAGATTGGGTCGTGGTTGGAGCAACACCGCAAGAAATGCTGGATGCAGGCTTCCAGCAGGTTGGGAAAGATTTCCCGGTGTTTCTGCATCCTAAATCGCGTGAAGAATATGCGTTAGCGCGTACCGAGCGTAAATCAGGCCAGGGATACACAGGTTTTACCTGTTATGCCGCGCCTGATGTCACGCTTGAGCAAGACTTGCTGCGCCGCGATTTGACCATCAACGCGATTGCCCAGGACGAACACGGCGAGTATATCGACCCGTACAATGGGCGAGCAGATATCGAAAAACGCCAGTTGCGTCATGTTTCCCCTGCTTTCAATGAAGATCCGTTGCGCGTGTTACGCGTCGCGCGATTTGCTGCACGTTACGCCCATCTTAATTTCCAGATTGCCCCGGAAACCCAGGCACTGATGTCCTCAATGGCCGCCAATGGCGAACTTGAGCACCTCACACCAGAACGCGTCTGGAAAGAGACGGAAAATGCGCTCACCAGCCGTAACCCTCAGGTTTATTTCGATGTGCTGCGCAAATGTGGCGCACTGAAAGTGTTGTTCCCGGAAATCGACGCGCTGTTTGGCGTCCCTGCGCCAGAAAAATGGCATCCGGAAATTGACACTGGCATTCATGTATTGATGACGCTATCGATTGCCGCGCAGCTTAGCCCGGAAGTTGACGTGCGCTTTGCCACGTTATGCCATGACCTCGGTAAAGGTTTAACGCCCAAAGAGTTCTGGCCGCGCCATCACGGGCATGGCCCAGCGGGTGTGAAACTTGTCGAGCAATTGTGCCAGCGTATGCGCGTGCCCAATGAAATCCGCGACCTTGCCAAACTGGTTGCCGAGTATCACGACCTCATCCATACAATTTCCATTTTGCAGCCGAAAACTATCGTTAAATTGTTCGATGCTATCGATGCATGGCGTAAACCCCATCGCGTTGAGCAAGTCGCATTAACCAGCGAGGCTGACGCGCGTGGGCGCACCGGTTTTGAAGCCAGCGATTACCCTCAGGGCAGATTGCTACGAGCAGCATGGGTCGCAGCGAAAAGTGTGACCAATAAAGAAGTGCTCGATGATGGGTTCAGCGGCCCGGCGATTCGCACTGAGCTGAATCGCCGCCGTATAGCCGCTGTTGAAGCATGGAAAAAAGAAGCTGGACTGACAACCCCTGCGGCTAGCTGATTGCCGGTGGTTGGCGCATTTTCAGGCCAACCCCCATCAACACTAAGTACCCCGCACAAGGCAGTAAAAAACTTAACCGCAAGCCGATGACGTCCACCATCCAGCCTTGCAGGAACGGCAGTATTGCGCCGCCAATTCCTGCCATAATCAGAAAAGCAGAAGCGAGGCTGGTTTTATCACCCAGATTGCGCACGCTCTGGGCGAAAATCACCGGGTACATCAGCGAATTCATTAAGCCCACCAGCAGTAAACACACGCCTCCCCACAGGTTTGCGAACCCTATAGCAGCGATCACCAGGATGCCAGCCATGACGGTCGCAATGCGGAATGCGCAGATAGCATTCACGCGATGCGCAACCAGGCCGTACAACATTCTCCCGGCAAGCGAACCGCCCCAGTAAATTGCAATCAGCGAAGTCGCCTGTTGCAAATCGAGGCTCCCGAGCGACTTGTCGCTGAGATAACTCAGGGCGGTCGTCCCAATCGCTACCTCCACGCCAACGTAGGTGCCAATCGCCAGCAACCCCATCACAAAGTGAGACTCGCGGAATAACGCCCTGGTGCGCTGGCTCAATCGCTGCATCTGTAACTGACGAAAATCAGGCAGATGGCGGGTATACAACACGACCATTAATCCGCATGTCAGAGCGGCAAGCCCCAGGAAAAGCCAGCGTACTGGCTCCTGATGCGCACCCAGACTCACCGGGAAGATGACCAACAGGCTTGCCACCAGCAGTGGCGCAACCGTGGTTCCTGTGGAGTTAATCGCCGAGGCCAAACTCAACCGTCCCGCCGCCGTTTCTTGCGGCCCTAACCGCGTGACGTAGGGATTCGCCACCACCTGCATTGCTGCGACCCCCATGGCCAGGATGAATATCGCCGCCAGCACCAGCGAAAACGTCACCATCCACATCGCCAACGCCATCAGCAAACAACCCAGAGCGGCAAACCCCACGGCCAGTATCAGCGTCATGTTGTAACCCAGACGCGCCATGAGTGCCGAGCAAGGCAAACACGCCACGAAGGGAGCCAGATAGAACGCCACGTTGACCAGCATCGCATCACGGTAGGTCAGTGAAAAGTAGTGATAGAAAAACGGAATCAATACACTGTTGATGCTGGTCAGGCAGCCCCAAAGGAAAAAGGCGCACGCCAGAACGGCCAACGGCTGGCGGTGGCTTTGTGTTGCATCCGGTAAAGGGGTGGTTAGGGTCATTTCAACATCGTCCGTTAAAAATACAGTCCGTTAAAGTGCCAGCTCAGCCGATAAAAGCTCGGTGATCGCAGAGGCATCTGACAGCATTTGCAACTGTTCACGGAAGTCGCTATGCATCAGTTTCCGGGCCAGGCGCGAGAAAATCTTCATGTGATTATCCTGCTCCTGATCATTCACCGTCAGCATGATAACCATTTGCACATCAACACCTTCGCCCCAACTCAGCGGCGATTTTACGCGCAAAAGGGAAATACTACTGTGCAAAACATGTGGCGATTTACAGTGCGGAATTGCCACGGAAAAACCGAGAGCCGTGGAGAATACGGCCTCACGTTCCCAGATGGCCCGTTCAGCCAACGCGCCCGAAACGACCCGCTGCTGCACTTCCAGGTTATCGGTCAGCAATTTGATGGCTTCTTCTTTGCTGCTTACTGATTCATCCAGCAACAGCAACTCCTTCGCCAATACGGGTTTGTGCGACTGTGCTCGCATGAAATGCTCGACGCATTCTGTGACCTCCTCGCTGGTGTCACAGCCTATCGCCGTTTCAAGCAACTGCCGGCATTGCTGCACATCCAGCACTTTGAGCGCTTCCTTACATGGCGTGATGGCGCTGGCCGCCATGCTCAATTGCGTCAATCCCATGCCGACTAACAGCGGTAACATTTGTTTATCTGCTGCCATTTCACCACACAGGCTTATCGCCAATCCTGCCGCCTGCGCACGGTGCGTGATATCTCGCATCAACGCTAAAAATGTTGGATTACGATAGTCATACAGATGCCGGACGTAAGGGTTCCCGCGATCGCAAGCGAGAAAATACTGCGCCAGGTCATTGCTGCCGATAGAAACAAAATCGAGATAGTTAGCGGCTTTTTCCAGAAGATAGAGCGTAGAAGGCACTTCAACCATGATGCCAAGATGCCATTCACCAATCGGAATATCTTCCTGCTGCAAGGTTTGCGCAACATGAGCAAACTGACTGTGCAGCCATTGGATTTCTGCAAGTGTCGCTACCATCGGCACCATAATATTCACTGGCCCGACGGCGCTCGCTCGAAGTAATGCGCGTGCCTGAGTGGTGAAAATCTCGTGGAATTGCGGGTACATGCGCACGGCGCGATAGCCCAAAAAGGGGTTTTCCTCTTTCGGTAAATCGAGGAAATCACAGGGTTTATCGCCGCCAATATCCAGTGTACGAATGGTGATTTTTTTACCCTCAGCACTTTTCAATACTTCGCTATACGCTTGATATTGTTCTTCTTCATCGGGTGGCAGGCTGCGTTCACAGAACAACATTTCCGTGCGGAACAGTCCCACACCATCGGCACCGTGGGCGAAGACGCTTTGCGCTTCAACGGCCAGCGCAATATTCGCCAGCACGCTAAAGGTTGTCCCATCTGAAGTCGCGACTCGCTGTTCACGCAGCGGTGCGCTCCGCCGTGCAATCGCCTGCTGTTTTTGTGTTTCCAGCCGATACCAGTTTTCCATCGTCGCATCCGGGTTTGCCACCAGCACACCGTAGCGACTGTCGAGGAGCAGCATGCTGGCAGTGCGCGTCAGTTCTTCACTCTGGGTTACACCACACAACAAGGGAATACCGTAGGAACGCGCCAGAATTACGGTGTGCGAAGTTTCCCCGCCGTCGCCCATCACGATGCCTTTAAGATGCGGATTACGCAGCCGCAGGAATTGGCCGGGCGTCAGCGTACCGTTGCAGATAACAATGCTGTCCTGTGTCAGCGTCATTTGCGCCTCCAGCGGTCTGCCCAGCAGATTAGCGGCAATTCCCTGACAGAGGTCGCGAATGTCGATAACCCTCTCGCGCAGATACTGGCTGCTGCTGTTGAGCAACGGCTGGCTCAAAGCCTGTGCCGTGAGCGCAATCGCCTGTAATGCGTTACGTGCGCTGGCGTGCGAGAGCAGGCATGATTTGAATGCCGGATCGCTGAGCAATTTAAGCTGAGCCGCCAAAACCTGTGCGGAACCGGGATCCGCGCTATTCAGGTTTTTTTGCGTTAGCGCCCAGGCCTCAAGCAATTGTTGCTGCTGGTGGAGAATGTCTGTTTCAGCCTCTTGGCGCGATAGTTCATGGAGATCCACGGAATCAATATGTAAAGGGACACCACGTCCAATCCCTTTGCTGACGCCATTGCCACGGAGGTAAACCGGTTGTGCGTGCTCAATAAATACCGGTAGGGGCTGGTTATGCGTTTCCGGTGAGAGTGCCCGCGGTTCGTCGCAATCAGCAAACTCATTTTGCATAAACGCTTCCAGGCACTCAAACGCGACCTGTTGATCGTCGCCCTCAATCAGAAACTGGCACGAATCACCCTGAGTGATATCCGCACCAATCATCTCCAGCACGCTTTTCGCATCGACCTGAGTCTTTTTGCTCCGGTTAATCAGCGTAATAGCTGCATTGAATCGTTGCGTACGCTGTTCAATTTCACTGGCCGGACGCGCATGAATACCGTTGGGTAACGTACAAATAAAGTCGAGGGTTAGCATGTTTTCACCCCTTCAAAATCGATGATGAAAGTGACTGGCGCACAGCCTGATACCGTGTCCTGCGGGGTTTTCAGCGGTGTTTCTGCAAGCGTTGCGGATGTGACCTCGCCATTTGTGCTGATAACTCCGCACGCTTGAGTTTGTGTCGATGGGCTCCAGCCGCGCACCACCAGCGCATCGCTCTGTTGCGCCTTTTTCAGAGTGCTGAAATGCAGCTCGGTATCCCAGTTTAAGACGCTGTAATGCGACGGGAAAACGCGGCCGTGTGGATTAGTACGAAAACGTGACCAGCCGGTAGCAAGCCAGGCGTGAAGATTGCCGCGGGCGCGTTCAACGTCACGCCAAAAAACGCTATCTGCGCCGTTATTCATAGCCAGTATGCTGAGTTTGAAATGGTGCATGCCCTGGATTTGCGAATCAGGCGACGGCAAAACCATGCCGGACGCGCGACCTGGACGATAAGGCATATTCGCCTGTCCGAGCCAGCCAACGCTGCGTAGCAACGTCACCGCGATAACATCCTGGCGGTCCTCAGGAATTTGGTATTCACGCAACCCTTTGGTCACCGTACATAATCCGCGTTGCGCGTCGTGCATCATCACCTGACTTTGCATCGGATAGAGCGCAACCGGTGCTTCGGTCCACTGTTCATCCTGCCAGACCGCCATTTCTGGGGGCAGGTTTGGACGCTCAATCAGCCCAAATGGCTGATCGGCAAAGTGCACGTGCTGGGCAACGCCTGTCGGGAGCAATACTTGCACCCGGTGATCGCAAACGGTGTTATTGACGCTGATCTGCACATCCAACCAGGCATTGCTGTGTGCCAGCGTGACGATCATCGTGATATCGAGTTCAGCATTGGCGCAGCGTTCTTGACGAGCGGCTAAATTCTGCGGCACCGCCATCTGCCAGTTGAGCGTCAGGCTACTTTGCAACGGCCCCTGTACACCATGGAGCGACGTCAGGAATTCATCGCTATTGATAAGCCAGTCTTCAAACGGTGGTGAATAGTTGTAGTTATCGCCCGCGTCGCCGCCATCAACCAGTTGCAAAATGTGAGGGTAAATTTGCTGACTGCGTTTGTCGGTAAGCGTCAGGATCCCTTTCTTATTCGCTTCCAGCCGCAGCCATTCATTTTCCAGTTTTACCACCGGTTGAGTCTGCTGGAGGAAGCCTGCGCGAACGCCCTCTTGTAGATAAAAAGTCTGATATCCGCACGCCGGAATATCGGTCACTTCGAGCAGTAACAGGCATTTGCGATACCAGGTGGTTTCAGTGCTGTTCGATAGCTCCTGAACAATGATCGACATATCCTGACCGCTTTCTTCGACGATTTGCCAACGGCACTCTTTGCCTTCGCTATCGACCACGCGGAAATTTTGCTCGGGTGTGAAAATGGTCAATTCAACCAAGCCATGACTTCTTTGCGGACGCGCGTTAAAAATGATGATTTTCTTGCCGTCCTGCTGCGCCGTAATCCCTTCGGCTAGCATTTTCATATTCAGGTCAATAAGTTGGTTAGCCATTTCCAGGCCGGACTCAAGACGGTTTTTGACCATCGCATTCACACGGTCTGAGTTACAGCCTCCGATACTGTCGTGAGCATGGGATTTCATCGCTTCGCGCCAGATACTCTCGACCGCACTTTGTGGATACGGCAGGCCAAGCCGCCAGTTAACAGCCAACAATGGCTCGAGATGCTGGCTGAGTGTCTGTTCGAGTTGCGCATTCAGCTGTTTGATATCCACGCGGGTTGAGAAAATACCGCGGTGAATACGCATATATTTCGGGCTGATAAGCTCGCCCTGGTACAGCGGCAGAGGGACGTTAGTCTTTTCCAGCGCCTGGAAAAACTGGCTGAAACTGCTGCGTACAAAACGATATTCATCCTGCTGCTGATTGAGCTGCTCCAACATCGCTGGCACGCGGTATTCAAACGGCGACTGATCATTGCCATTGGGCAGCAAAACGTGGTCGGTCAGTGAAAAACGAGTCTGTTTCGCCAGAATAGGTTCCAGCGCTTTTAGCCCGGCGCAAGGCTCTTCCGGCAGCCATTTCGCGCAGCCGTATCCCCACGGAAGCACGGCGGTAGTGACTTTGCTGCCATCAGCGGCCTGCCAGCTAAACTCACTGTGCGGCACATTAAATTCGCTCCAGCCGCGCCAGATGACCGCGTAGTCAATAGCGAACTGTTGCAAAAACATCGGTAACTGCGCACTTTGACCAAAAGAATCAGGCACATAACCAATTGGCATCTTGCCCCCAAAACGCTGGCAATCGGCCTGCCCAAGCAGTAAATTGCGGGTAATTGATTCAGCCCCCACCACCAGAAAATCGCTCTGCGTATACCACGGGCCTGTCACGATTCGCCCCTGTTCGATTAATTTCCGCAACCGGGTTTCCTGATGAGGCGCGACACTTAAATAGTCTTCAATAACGACGGTTTGCCCATCCAGAACAAATGGCCCTAACGTTATATCTTCTTCAAGGCGCTGTAATAAATCGTCCATAAAATAATAAAGTACGGCTTTTGAATCATTCTCAGTAAAATACCACTCACGGTCCCAGTGAGTATGTTGCACCAGATGAACAGTTTTCATATATCGACCTTAACGAAATGCTGGAAATAATATTTTCCGCTGCATCACATCTTTATTTTAAATGTAGAAACCCCTGAGACTCAGCGGCCCCATTTATATTCACTCACGCACCATTCAATAAGCCGTTAGCGGCTAACTTTAAATTTTGGTGCGGGAGCCACAGATTTTTCTTCTTTGGTATTAGTAATATTGGACTGACGAAACACCAGCAAAGAACCTAGCGCCACTATCGCGGAACCTACGGCTATCGACAGGATATAAATCGGCCAGCCATCGACCGCCAGCCAACCATAAAAACCAGAGATTGGCGCGTGGTTTACCGCCCCTAAACCGACCGCCATTGCCGCGCCCGTCGCGGTGCCAACCACATTGATAACAATGATTTTTGGATTCGCCAGTGCAAAAGGAATCGCCCCTTCTGAGACGCCAATCAAGCCCATCAGCGTTGAGGCTTTACCCGCTTCCTGCAATGATTCCGGGAAGCGATGTTTCCAGATGAGTGAAGCCACGCCAAGGCCAATGGGCGGAATGATGATCGCCACCTGAGCCGCCGTGTTCGGGTCGTAAATACCGGATGCCAGCAGTGCCATGGCGGTAGTCACTGCCGCTTTGTTGACCGGGCCGCCGAGGTCGAAACCAACCATGCCACCGACCACCGCCGCGAGAATAATTTTGTTAGTGCCAGACATCGCCAGTAGCCACGCCTCCATGCCTCGGTTCAGCGCTGCCAGCGGCGTGCCAATCACAAAAGCCATGATGATGCAGGTCAGTAACGTGCCGCCCACGGGCAGAATAAAAATCGGCCCTGCCGAGGCCAGCGAGCGTGGGAGCTTCACTTTTGCCGTCAACAATCGCACCACATAACCTGCCACAAAACCGGCCGCCAGCGCGCCAAGGAAGCCGGTTCCAAGATTGCTTGCCAGCAAGCCACCCACCATACCCGGAGCAATGCCGGGTTTATTAGCAATCGCAAAGCTGATGTAACCCGCGACAATCGGCAGCATCAAGGACAGTGCTAAACCGCCAAAGCCGTCGAATTTATGCAGCATCTGTACGACAAGGCTCGCAGCCTGTTCATGGCTGGCATCCCATATGTTATCAATGCCATACATCGAAGCCCCGATGCGGGCAATGCCCATAATTACCGCCCCTGCAATGACGAAAGGCAGCATGTACGACACGCCCGTCATGATGGCGTTTTTCACTTCGGTGCCCGTCGAGGATTTCGCTCCGCCACCCTGAAATTTAGCCATGATTTATCTCCTGCTCGATGGCTTCAAAGACGGCCTCACCGAATTTGATCGGGTCTGCCACGCTGCATTCCAGTTTTAACATGCCGTCAAAGCGCTCTTTGTTGTTGATGGCGACATCTGCGGCGATGATCACGCCATCTGCACGCGCCAGATCTTCTGCGGTAATTTCGTTTTCTGCTCCCATACTGCCCTGGGTTTCGACTTTGATTTCATGTCCGCGGCTTTTGCCGGTGATTTCCAACGCTTCAGCGGCCATGAAGGTATGGGCGACGCCCGTTGGGCATGCAGCTACACAAACGATATACATAATGGTTTCTCTCTCGGGTCGGATTTGGACAATAAAAAAAGCACAATGGCGGTGAGGCGCATTGTGCTTTTTAAGCAATAAAGCAATGGGTTATGAGAATCTGAATTGGCATCTGACTCGCCACTCAAACGATGGCAAACCAGCAATTGATGCACACTGCGGGTGGTGAAGCTAAACGCTAATTCATGGCGAAGTTGTGCAACCAGACGAGCCTGAATAGTGGTCTTTACGGTGTTGGAAGCATTCGGGATCGGCAGACGTTGAGCGGAGGAAAAAAGACTCTCACCGGCACAATCCCACAAACGGGACCAACCACCGGAAAACTCATCTTCGGTATTTTCCTGAGAAGATTCGTCAGCAACACTCAATGACTGAACCGAGTTGAAACAGCAAAGTCCGCTCAGCAACGACTTCACGCTGCTGAATTTCCCCAGCAGACAGAAGAAGCAATAACTGATAAATCGGCGGACTATGGCTGACATATTTCCTCCAGAATAGAGCGTGTGATAATAGTCAGTAAATAGGTAACGTAATGTGATTGCTCGCACAATTTTTTACATTACAACGCCCATGAAGAGGAAATAAAAAACCACTCTAAGTGAGTGGCTTTTATTATTAATTATTAATGCTTAACGTTAAAAGAATACGAAATAAACTACCGCGGCGACAACGAAACGGTAAATCGCAAATGGAATAAAAGAAATACGTTTGATAAGTTGCAAGAAAGTTTTAATTGCAATCAGCGCCACAATAAAGGCGGTAATAAAACCAACGGCAAACATAGGCAAATCGGCCATGCTCAAAAAGCCGATGCTCTTATAAACATCCAGAACCGTCGCGCCCATCATCATCGGCACGGCCAGCAGGAACGAGAATTCTGACGCGGCATAACGGCTAATGCCCATCAGCATGCCGCCGGAAATTGTCGCACCTGAGCGTGAAAAACCCGGCCACAGCGCTAAGCACTGGAAGCAACCAATCATAAATGCCTGGCGATAAGTAATGTCGTCAACGCCAACCGCACGCGGCTCTTTCGGTTTCAAAAGTTCAGCCGCAATCAGCAACACACCGCCAACGACTAACGCGTACATCACATTTACAGGATTAAAGAGCGACTTGATGGTGTCGTGGAAAATCAGCCCCAGAACCACCGCAGGCACCATACCCAGCAGAATATGGATTAGCGTTAAACGGCCTTTACCTTCACCTTCATGCTGCGGACGACCAAAGTGAATTCCGATAAGCCCAAACAGGCGACGCCAGAACATCACGACAACCGCCAGGATAGAACCTAACTGGATAACCACTTCAAAAGTTTTTGCCTTATCACCCTCAAAACCCAACAGATGACCGACGATGATCATATGGCCGGTGGATGAGACAGGTAAAAACTCCGTAAGCCCTTCAACAACACCAAGAATCGCAGCAATAGCTAGCGAGTGCAGATCGCTCATTAATAAATCCTCTAACCCCTAAAACAAACATAAAAAATGCGGCAGCTGCCGCAAAAAGATGACAGTTATGACCAGCCCAGGCACATTTGGTTTAACAAATATGAATGAACTAATCGGCTTTCAGATTACTGCCACGCTCAATCACAACCCCTACGTTTGCCGCCTGTGCAACAGCGCCTGGCTTGCTGACTTTTAAACGCACCCACGGTGAGTTAAAGCGGGTTAGCAGCAATTGCGCCACTTCTTCGGCGACACGCTCCACAAGAGCAAAACGGCCACCTGATACATGATTGATAACCGCTTCGCTGACATCAGCGTAGCTCAGGCAATCATTTACATCATCGCTGCTGGCCGCCTGGCGGTTGTCCCACGCCATTTCGATATCGAAGACTAGCTTCTGAGAAATGGTTTGTTCCCAGTCATAAACACCAATGGTGGTGATTACAGTCAGTTGCTCTATAAATACAATGTCCATCACGCCCTGCCCGGTTTTTAGTCACGCCAGATACCACTTCCGGCGAAATATGCGTATTATCCACAGATGCAGAGAATACAACGACACTTTCAAAATGGAACAGCGTTATGAGTGCAATCGCGCCCGTCATGATCCTGCTTGCGTATCTTTGCGGCTCCATTTCTAGCGCCATTCTGGTCTGCCGAGTTGCCGGTTTGCCCGATCCCCGGCTTAACGGTTCCGGCAATCCAGGTGCGACCAATGTCTTGCGACTAGGCGGTAAAGGTGCAGCCGTAGCGGTACTGATTTTTGATGTTCTCAAAGGAATGTTACCCGTCTGGGCAGCTTACGAACTTGGCGTGACCCCGTTCTGGCTAGGTCTTATTGCTATCGCCGCGTGTATTGGTCATATCTGGCCGGTATTCTTCAACTTTCATGGCGGTAAAGGTGTAGCGACAGCTTTTGGTGCTATCGCTCCCATCGGCTGGGATTTAACCGGCGTGATGGCGGGAACCTGGCTGTTGAGCGTGTTACTGAGCGGCTATTCATCCCTTGGCGCTATTATCAGTGCGCTGATTGCCCCGTTTTATGTCTGGTGGTTCAGACCAGAATTCACTTTCCCGGTCGCGATGCTTTCCTGCCTGATCCTGATGCGTCACCATGACAACATTCAGCGTTTATGGCGCGGCCAGGAAACTAAAATCTGGAAGAAGCTGCGCAAAAATAAAGACAAAAAAAAGGAGTGATTTCTCACTCCTTCTCGACTGATTCTACAAAGTTATTACGCTGCAGGTAACTCTGCCAGCGGCCAGCGTGGACGCACCGTCACACTCAGCTCTCCTGCCGTTCCTGCTTTAAGTCGAATCATGCCCGCATAGGCAATCATTGCGCCGTTGTCGGTACAGAACTCAGGACGCGCGTAGAAAACTTCACCCCGGCGCTTTGTCATCATTTCTTCCATGCGCACACGCAGAGTGCGGTTAGCACTTACGCCACCCGCCATCACCAGACGTTTAAAACCGGTTTGATCCAGAGCGCGTTTGCACTTGATCATCAGCGTATCAACGACCGCGTCTTCAAATGCGCGAGCGATATCGGCGCGGGTTTGTGGGTCGGCATCATTGCCACGAATAGTGTTCGCCGCAAAAGTTTTCAGGCCAGAGAAACTGAAATCAAGACCAGGACGATCTGTCATTGGACGAGGAAAAACAAAACGACCTGCTGCACCCTGAGCCGCCATTTTTGACAGCATTGGCCCACCAGGATAATCCAGCCCCAACAGTTTGGCTGTCTTATCAAAGGCTTCACCGGCAGCGTCATCAATTGATTCGCCCAGCAGCTCGTACTGACCGATACCAGTGACACTAATCAACTGTGTATGCCCGCCGGAGACCAGCAGTGCCACAAACGGGAACTCAGGTGGATTGTCTTCCAGCATCGGCGCTAATAAATGCCCTTCCATATGATGAACCGGCACGGCAGGAACATCCCAGGCAAACGCCAGCGAGCGGCCAATTGTTGCGCCCACTAATAACGCTCCGACCAAACCTGGCCCTGCGGTATAGGCGACACCGTCAATATCTTTGGCGGTTAATCCGGCTTCTTTAAGAGCCGCCTGAATCAATGGCACGGTTTTACGCACATGGTCACGGGAGGCAAGCTCCGGCACCACGCCGCCGTAGTCAGCGTGTAATTTCACCTGACTATACAATTGATTAGCTAATAACCCATTTTCATCGTCATAAATGGCGATGCCGGTTTCATCACAGGATGTCTCTATACCCAATACGCGCATGGCTTTCTCTACCTCACAGTCTTGCGGCGAAGTTTATGCTTACGGGCTGTCAATGTAAAACTTTGCTCACCTATTGGCCGCAGGTGGTGTATAATCCGCACCCCTGGAAGATTCCGGCCTTAAAAGCCAGGTTTCTGGTTGTCCGGTGCTTTACAAAGCAGCAGTAGTTGCAGTAAAATTCCGCACCATTTTGAAATAGCTGACGCCTAAGTCAGCGGCAAACCGAATTTATCAAAGGTGAGAGTTAATGCCGGTAATTAAAGTACGTGAAAACGAGCCATTCGACGTAGCACTGCGTCGCTTCAAGCGTTCTTGTGAGAAAGCAGGTGTTCTGGCGGAAGTTCGTCGTCGTGAGTTCTATGAAAAACCGACTACCGAACGTAAACGCGCTAAAGCTTCTGCTGTGAAACGTCACGCGAAGAAACTGGCTCGCGAAAACGCACGCCGCACTCGTCTGTACTAATATCCTGGAGGTTCGCACCTCCGGAACAGACCAGTAGTAGTTGTAAAGGCCGTGCTTCCGAAAGGAATGCGCGGCTTATTTTCGTTCATGAACTGACATACTTCCTGCTCTTTCAATTTGCAGCTTTATCGCAAAACAGAAAGAAAGCGAGTACCAAACGGGGCCTATGGCTGGACGAATTCCACGTGTATTCATCAATGACTTGCTGGCTCGCACCGACATCATCGATCTCATCGATGCGCGTGTTAAGCTCAAAAAGCAGGGCAAGAACTATCATGCGTGCTGTCCGTTCCATAACGAAAAAACCCCCTCTTTCACCGTAAACGGTGAGAAACAGTTTTACCATTGCTTCGGCTGTGGGGCGCACGGCAACGCCATCGATTTTTTAATGAACTATGACAAGCTTGAGTTTGTCGAAAGCGTTGAAGAATTGTCAGCGATGCACAATCTCGAAGTGCCTTACGAAGCGGGTAATGGACCGAGCCAGATTGAGCGTCATCAACGGCAAAGTCTTTATCAATTGATGGATGGCCTGAACGCCTTTTATCAGCAATCCCTGGCTCAACAATCAGCTGAACCTGCTCGCCAGTACCTGGCACAGCGCGGGTTAAGTTCTGAGGTTATTCAACACTTCGCCATCGGCTATGCCCCTCCCGGTTGGGATAACGTATTAAAGCGTTTTGGTGGCAATAGCGAAAACCGTCAGGCTTTGACGGATGCGGGGATGTTGGTTACTAACGATCAGGGGCGCAGTTACGACCGCTTCCGCGAAAGGGTGATGTTCCCCATCCGCGACAAGCGTGGCCGGGTGATTGGTTTTGGTGGCCGTGTGCTGGGCGATGCCCTGCCGAAATACCTGAACTCCCCGGAAACCGACATTTTCCATAAAGGCCGCCAGCTCTATGGCCTGTATGAAGCTCAACAGAGTCAGCCAGAACCGGCTCGTTTGCTGGTTGTGGAAGGCTATATGGATGTGGTGGCGTTGGCGCAATACGGCATTTCTTATGCTGTTGCCTCGCTGGGCACCTCAACGACTGCCGACCATATCCAGTTGCTGTTCCGTGTTACCGATACCGTTGTCTGTTGTTATGACGGGGATCGCGCAGGTCGAGACGCCGCATGGCGCGCGCTGGAAACTGCGCTACCTTATATGACGGACGGGCGTCAGTTGCGCTTTATGTTCCTGCCGGACGGTGAAGACCCCGATACGCTGGTGCGTAAAGAAGGGAAAGAAGCATTTGAAGCGCGTATGGAACATGCCATGCCGCTTTCTACGTTTCTTTTTAACAGCCTGATGCCACAGGTCGATTTGAGTTCACCAGATGGCCGTGCTCGCCTGAGCACTCTTGCATTACCCCTGATAACTCAGGTACCTGGCGAAACACTGCGTATTTATCTGCGCCAGGAACTGGGAAACAAACTGGGTATTCTGGACGATAGCCAGCTTGAAAAGCTGATGCCAAAGCTTGCTGAAAACAGTACGCCGCGCCCGGCTCCACAGCTAAAACGCACAACCATGCGTATACTGATAGGATTGCTGGTCCAAAATCCAGAACTGGCACCAAGCGTGCCACCGCTTAGCGGACTGGAAGAGGCGAAATTGCCAGGGTTGAAACTCTTTATCGACCTGGTGAATACCTGTCTGGCGCAACCGGGTTTAACTACCGGGCAGCTTTTAGAGCTATATCGCGGCACAAATGAAGCCGCAACCCTTGAAAAACTCTCTTCGTGGGACGATATAGCAGATAAGGACATTGCAGAAAAAACGTTCAACGACGCACTTGAACATATGTTTGATTCGGTGCTGGAGTTGCGGTTTGAAGAATTGATGGCACGTTCCAGAACGTCAGGGCTAACCCCTGCGGAACGTGAGGAAGTCCGCGTGATAACAGAATCACGCGCGAAAAAGTAAATACTATCGGCTTAACTGCCGAACATTCGTCGGGTAAACCCGAACGCCGCAAGGATGGGCAGCGGCAATAAAATAAGTCAGCCCTCGTTACGTTATTGTTGGCGGTTTCGCCGACCGACACCAACCCTAATACTGAAGTGTGGATACCGTCTTATGGAGCAAAACCCGCAGTCACAGCTTAAACTTCTTGTTACCAAGGGCAAGGAGCAAGGCTATCTGACCTATGCCGAGGTCAATGACCATCTGCCGGAAGATATCGTCGACTCCGATCAGATCGAAGACATCATCCAAATGATCAATGACATGGGCATTCAGGTGATGGAAGAAGCACCTGACGCCGATGACCTGTTGCTTGCTGAAAACTCAAACAACACAGACGAAGATGCGGAAGAAGCTGCCGCACAGGTTCTGTCCAGCGTAGAATCCGAAATCGGGCGTACCACTGACCCGGTTCGCATGTATATGCGTGAAATGGGTACCGTTGAGCTGTTAACCCGTGAGGGTGAAATCGATATCGCTAAGCGTATCGAAGACGGTATCAACCAGGTGCAGTGCTCCGTTGCCGAATATCCGGAAGCGATCACTTATCTGCTTGAGCAGTACGACCGCGTTGAAGCAGAAGAAGCACGTCTGTCTGACTTGATCACCGGATTTGTTGATCCGAATGCAGAAGAAGATCTGGCCCCTACCGCCACTCACATTGGTTCTGAGTTAACCACAGAAGAAAATAGTGATAGTGACGAAGAGGAAGATGACGACGACGACGCGGACGATGACAACAGCATCGACCCTGAACTCGCTCGTGAGAAATTCGGCGAACTGCGCACGCAGTACGAACGCACTCGCGACACCATCAAAGCGAAAGGTCGCGCTCATGCTGATGCTGCCGCTGAGATTCAGCAACTGTCTGAAGTTTTCAAACAGTTCCGCCTGGTACCGAAGCAATTCGATTACCTGGTAAACAGCATGCGCGTCATGATGGACCGTGTTCGTACGCAAGAACGCCTCATCATGAGATTGTGTGTTGAACAGTGCAAAATGCCGAAGAAAAACTTCATCACACTGTTCACCGGCAACGAAACCAGCGAAACCTGGTTCAACGCTGCAATCGCAATGAACAAGCCGTGGTCTGAAAAACTGCATGACGTTGCTGACGACGTGCATCGCAGCTTGCAGAAACTACAGCAAATTGAAGAAGAAACCGGCCTGACCATCGAGCAGGTTAAAGATATCAACCGTCGTATGTCCATCGGTGAAGCGAAAGCTCGTCGTGCGAAGAAAGAGATGGTTGAAGCAAACTTACGTCTGGTTATTTCTATCGCCAAGAAATACACCAACCGTGGTCTGCAATTCCTCGACCTGATTCAGGAAGGTAACATCGGCCTGATGAAAGCGGTTGATAAGTTTGAATACCGCCGTGGTTATAAGTTCTCAACTTATGCAACATGGTGGATTCGTCAGGCTATCACTCGCTCTATCGCCGACCAGGCGCGTACCATCCGTATTCCGGTGCATATGATTGAGACTATCAACAAACTCAACCGTATTTCGCGCCAGATGCTGCAAGAGATGGGCCGCGAGCCAACGCCGGAAGAGCTGGCTGAACGCATGCTGATGCCGGAAGACAAAATCCGCAAAGTGCTGAAAATTGCTAAAGAGCCAATCTCCATGGAAACGCCAATCGGCGACGATGAAGATTCGCATCTGGGTGATTTCATCGAGGATACTACCCTCGAGCTGCCGCTGGATTCTGCAACGTCTGAGAGCCTGCGTAATGCAACGCACGACGTTCTGGCTGGCCTGACTGCGCGTGAAGCGAAAGTCCTGCGCATGCGTTTCGGTATCGACATGAATACCGACCATACGCTGGAAGAAGTGGGTAAACAGTTCGACGTAACCCGCGAACGTATCCGTCAGATTGAAGCGAAGGCATTGCGCAAACTGCGCCACCCGAGCCGCTCTGAAGTTCTGCGTAGCTTCCTGGACGACTAATCACATCGCCCTTCTAAAAGCCCTCCTCGCGAGGGCTTTTTTATATCTGCAACTCTGCTGACTATCTACCTCTGGCCTTAAGCGAAAGATCCAACGCTCGATAAGACTCGACGAGATCATCAAGAGTGGCTCGGTTCAAACCGCTGGGATTGGGCAAAATCCACACTTCAGTATCCCCAATGCTAATATCCTGTCGTCCCCATTTCGCCCCACGCTGGCTAAAGGCTTGCTCAAACGCCTGCTTACCCAACACGGCAAGAGCCATCGGCTGATAATCCTGCATTTTAGTCACCAGCTCACGCGCACCAGAGCGAAGCTCTTGCAGCTTAACTTCGCTTGCCTGAACCGTCGGTCGTTCGACTAACATCGTGATACCGCAGCGCGTATCAAGCAAATGCTGCTCTTCTTCAGGTTTGAGTTGTCGATCGGTAAAACCAGCTAGATGTATCACCTTCCAGAAGCGATTTCCGGGATGCGCAAAGTGGAATCCCGTATGCGCTGATGACCTACCTGGATTAATGCCGCAAAACACAACCCGCAATCCGGGTTGCAGGATATCGCTAATCATTACATTTCCTATAGTGATAGATTAAGAAGCAAACATAAGGGATTGATTCATCATTGTTTATAAAAACAGCAGATGTCACGCAATGACTGGATTGAAGCCCAAAGTTACATTATAATCCTGCGCCACGGCCCCTTAGCTCAGTGGTTAGAGCAGGCGACTCATAATCGCTTGGTCGCTGGTTCAAGTCCAGCAGGGGCCACCAAATAAAACAAGGACTTGCAAGAAATTGCAGGTCCTTTTGCTTTTCCGGGTGTATAGAGAATATTTTCAGTAAGTCAGCATCGAAACCAATGATTTATAAACAACCACATATCTCGGCTAAAATCGCCCATGATGTTCTTTGCAAAACGCAAAATGGTTCAGAGCGTGCGGAATACCTGTGAAAGATTGAATTTTTTATAATTCACTCGGCTTATGCTCCCGGTGGAAATCCTTTCATTCATTTCTTTTACAAAGTAATCGATATCATCACATCTATTATTATCAGGCAGATCGGTGTAACGATAATCCCACCATTTTAATTTTAATAATTCATTGATTACCTCTTGTTCGAATCTATATTTTATTACTTTTGCAGGAACCCCGGCGACTACTGAATAAGGTGGTACATCTTTAGTCACAACTGAATTAGCAGCGATAATCGCACCATCCCCGATAATTATTCCACCTTTAAGAACAACATCATTTCCAATCCATACATCATGGCCTATCACAGGATTTTTTGGCGCGGTGTTAAAAGGCTTCAATTCCCACTCACTACCAAACTCAGCATTTGCAAACTTATCAAAATTACCATTATATGTGAGCATGTGCGTTGTGAATCTGTTCATGGGGTGATCTCCCCCTATAATCTTCACATTGTTTGCAATGCTACAAAACCTGCCGATGTTTACGTTACCAGTAAAATGACAAGTTGGAAAAGAGAATGCCCCAACGCTCGAAAAATTTTTATGGGGCATCGTCGAATATTGTTCAGCAACAACATCTTCTTCAATTGTAACTTTCTCACCTTTGCTGAAAGTTAGAAAGTTCCGTTCTTTATATATTTTCTTACCTCTGTGATTAAGGAAAATATCATTATCCAGGCAATACTCGTAATGCCTTTTAGTCCACCTGAACGTGTACTCTTTTTTATTATCTTCTATAAAATCAAAAAGTTTTATTTTCATATGGTTTAATATTTTTTATATAAAAAGGTAAACAATTATAATACTTAAGTTTAATATCCTGATATAAGCGACAATAACATGCGCCCGGCCGCAGCTTCAAGCCCGGAAAAGTAGTCAGTTACGTCCGAAAGTTGCATAAAACATAGTTCATTTCACATTCCCTGAGGCAACCAATACTGATAATCCTCTTTGCTTTTACTCCATTAAGATCAATGCTAATGGTTGCTGATCAACTGGATCAATGAGGGTTTATCGAGAATGACGACTCAAGCATCTCCATCTACAAATACGACGTTCACCACAGCCAGCATGCAATTCCTGAACAAGCTCGCGCAAAACAATTCGCGCGAGTGGTTTAAAGACCATCAGGATGAATACGAACATGTTGTCAGAACTCCTGCCCTGCGGTTCATCGAGCAAATGCAGCCAGGCATTCTTGCCATTTCTACAAAACTCACGGCGGTACCAAAAAAAGTGGGTGGCAGTCTTATGCGTCCCCAGCGAGACAGCCGTTTCAGCAAAGATAAAACACCCTACAAAACCAATGTTGGCATCCAGTTTCGTCATTTCCAGGGGAAGGATGTCCATGCCCCAGGATTTTATCTGCATATTGCTGAGGAAGGTTGCTTTATTGCCGCGGGTATCTGGCATCCGGAGTCAAAAGCTTTAAATGCAATTCGAGCCTGTATTGATGAAAATCCTAACGCGTATCAAAAGGCGTTAAAAACACTGCAAGACCATGGGTTTATCATGGATGGGGATAGTTTAATTCGCCCGCCAAAGGGCTATGAAAAAACGCATCCCCTATTAACTGAATTGAAACGTAAAGACTTTATCGCCGTCAAAAATATCGATTTTGAAGAGCTATGCAAACCAGGCGCTATCAATTTTTGCACTGAGCAATTTCAGTATTGTGCACCGCTGATGGCATATCTGTGTTTTGCCCTTGATCTGGATTTTTAGATTACTGCGAAAAAGTTGCCAAAACGTTAAATGCGTCACACTTACGGTGCTACACTACGCGGCTAAATTTAAAATCGCGCCGGGTGGAAAAATGAGTGAGCACATAGATGGGATAAATGAACCACGGGCCGTCACGCGGCCTAATTGGTCAGCGGTATTTGCCGTAGCATTTTGCGTGGCATGTCTGATTACCGTGGAGTTTTTGCCCGTCAGTTTGCTAACGCCAATGGCACAAGAACTGGGAATATCCGAAGGTGTTGCCGGGCAGTCCGTTACGGTCACCGCTTTTGTCGCGATGTTTGCCAGTCTCTTTGTCACAAGCGTTATTCGTTCAACCGACCGCCGCTTCGTGGTGTTTCTGTTCGCCATCCTGCTCACCCTCTCCTGCCTGCTGGTTTCGTTTGCTGAAAACTTCACGATGCTGCTGATTGGCCGAGCCTGTCTGGGTGTTGCGCTAGGTGGTTTTTGGGCGATGTCTGCCTCATTAACTATGCGCCTGGTTCCAGCTCGCACGGTGCCAAAAGCGCTGTCGGTTATCTTTGGCGCTGTGTCCATCGCGTTGGTGATCGCCGCACCGTTAGGTAGTTTCCTGGGGGGAATTATCGGCTGGCGTAATGTGTTTAACGGCGCTGCATTGATGGGTGTGGCCTGCATTATTTGGGTGTGGAAGGCGCTACCGTCGCTACCTGGCGAGACGACGCAACAGAAGCAAAATATGTTTGGCCTGCTTAAACGCCCCGGTGTTCTGGCAGGCATGGCCGCTATTTTTACTGCTTTTGCGGGTCAGTTTGCCTTCTTCACTTATATTCGCCCTGTCTATATGACACTAGCCGGATTCGACGTCGACGGTTTGACACTAGTGCTGCTGAGTTTTGGTATCGCCAGTTTTGTCGGCACCTCACTTTCAGCGGTATTTCTCAAGCGCTCACTGAAAGCCGCACTGGCTATCGCACCGCTGATTCTGGCATTAAGCGCAATCACGCTAGTGTTGTGGGGTTCAGATAAAATTGTCGCTTCCGCTATCGCCATTATCTGGGGCTTCGCCTTTGCTCTGATTCCGGTTGGCTGGTCAACATGGATCACCCGTTCGCTTTCGGATCAGGCAGAAAAAGCAGGGTCGATTCAGGTCGCTGTCATTCAACTGGCAAATACCTGTGGCGCCGCGATTGGCGGCCTGGCGTTGGATAATCTCGGCCTGCTTTCACCATTAGTCCTGTCAGGCAGTTTAATGTTGTTAACAGCATTGTTAGTCGCCACGAAAGTGCGCGTGAAGTAAGGGTTTTGGGTGGCGCAACGCCACCCTGAAAATCGCATTATCCCCGCCAGAAAGGCTTGTCCCCTAAAATCGTCGCACGATGCATGATGCGGCGAGCCGGAAGATAATCGGCGTTCGCGTAATGCTGCGTGACTCGGTTATCCCAGATGGCAATGTCATTTTCCTGCCAACGCCAGCGCACCTGGAACTCGGGTTTTGTAATGTGCGCGAAAAGGAATGAGAGCAGCGCATCACTCTCTTTTTGCGAGAGATCGACAATCCGCGTTGTGAATCCTTCATTCACAAACAGCGCCTGCTTGCCGCTTACCGGATGTGTTCGTATCACCGGATGCTGTAGCGGAGGATTTTTGACTACGGCTTCGCGCCAGCGCTGATGCTCTTCTTCGCTATCGAGATGTTTATACTCCGGGAATGATTTGCGGAAATCATGTTCTGCCTTCAGCCCTGAGAGCAAGCGCTTGAACGGTTCTGAAAGTGCCTCGAATGCGGCAATGCCACTGGTCCACAATGTATCACCACCAAATTCTGGAAGCTGCTTTGCCGCCAGTATCGCACCGGCTGGCGGCGTTTCGATAAAGGTCACATCGGTGTGCCAGTTATCGTTATCAGGCGGGTTATCGTTGTGCGTATCCAGCACGATAATCTCTTCCACGCCTTGCGCATGCGGATAAACCGGGTGGATATGCAGATCGCCAAACCGCTGCGCCAGTGTACGCTGTTGAGCTGGCGTAATCGGCTGGTCACGCAGGAATAACACCTGATGGCGGATTAGCGCGTGATAAATCTGCTCAAACTGGTTATCGGTCAAACCGCGGCTCAGCGTGACACCAGTCACCTGCGCGCCAATGTATGTCCCCAACGGCAAAATATTCACTTTTTCACTCATTGCCCTTCTCCATGCCATGGGGTTAAACGGCGCTGCAATGCGCGTAAACCCAGTTCTAAACAAAATGCGATAACTGCAATCACGCCGATGCCTGCAATCACTACGTCAGTTGCCAGGAATTCACCGGCGGACTGAACCATAAAACCTAATCCACGTGTGGCGGCGATAAGTTCAGCCGCAACCAGGGTTGACCAGCCAACGCCAAGCCCGATACGAAAACCGGTCAGAATTTCTGGCAGCGCGCCGGGCAAAATCACATGCCAGACTACCTGAAGGCGTGATGCGCCTAGTGTTTCGGCTGCCCGAACGCGTACCTGTTTCGCACTGCGCACGCCAGCCATCGTTGACATCGCAACCGGCGCGAATATCGCCAGGTAAATCAGCAAGATTTTTGATGTCTCCCCGATGCCAAACCAAATCACCATCAGCGGCAGATAAGCCAGTGGCGGCACCGGGCGATATAACTCAATTAACGGGTCGAGAATGCCGCGCACCGTTGGGCTAAGCCCCATCGCAATGCCGACCGGAATGCCTATCAGCACCGCCGCCAGCAACGCGGTAAGAATGCGAAACAGGCTTGCGGCAAGGTGCTGCCAGAGCGTGGCATCCATAAAACCTTGCGGCCCGGCGATGCTAATGAGTTTTGTCAGCACCTGGCCTGGAGGTGGTAAAAATAGTGGGCTAATCCACTGCTCAGCCGCGACCCACCACCACAACAAAATGATGGCGGTGAGTGTCGCAAGGCTTAGCGTAAGCTGGCGCGAGAACGGCCAACGCAACGCCAGCCGTGTGCGGCGGGCCTTATCCTGAATAACGATGCTCATAAAAAGCCCTCGCGTTGTTCAAATACCCGGCTCAGCACGTACTCACGCTTCGCGATAAATTCAGGGTCGGATTTGATGCTGCGGCATGGCTCGCCTTCCGTAAATCGACGGCCAAAATCAAGCGGCAAACGTTCCAGCACGCACCCAGGCCCAGGAGAAAGCAGCACCAATTCGGTCGCCAGGAAAACCGCTTCTTCAATATCATGTGTAATCAGCAGTACCTGACGGCGGCTTTCATGCCAGAGTTTTAGTAACAGTGTCTGCATCTGCTCGCGGGTGAATGCATCCAAAGCTCCAAAGGGTTCATCGAGCAATAAAAGTTGCGGACGAGTGGCGAGTGCGCGAGCAATTCCCACGCGCTGGCGCTGCCCGCCAGAGAGTTGCCAGATGGCACGTTTCGCCTTATCTTCCAGACCCACTTTGCGCAACATATCGAGGGCAATTTCCTCACGCTGCGACCTCGACTGCCCGGCAAGTTGCAGGCCAAACGCGACGTTATCCAGCACCGTGCGCCACGGTAGCAACCCTTCATGCTGGAACACTACACCGCGCTCAGCGCCTGGCCCCGTAACCTGTTTACCCGCAAGCGTAATATTGCCTGAGTGGTAAGGTACAAAGCCTGCTATCAGGTTTAGCAGCGTAGTTTTCCCACAACCGGACGGACCAAGGACCACCATCAACTCACCCTCATCCACCGTCAAATTGATATCATTAAGAACGGTTTTTCCGTCGTAATCTGCGCTTAAATGCGAAACCTGTAACATGTCTAACTCCTTACTGCGCCAGAGTTTTCACAAAACGGTCGGTGACGAATTGACTGTAATCCGCTTCCACCGCCGGGACTTTACCCTGCGCTTTCAGGAACTGCGCGGTGTCGACAATCGCTTTATTTACCGGGCCGCTGAGCTGCTCAGTTTGCTGGCTGGCGGTGAGGTAGGTATTACCCTTCACCAGTACCGGAACGTCGCTTTCTGGCACGCCACTCAGACGAGAGAGTTTGCTCAGGTTGTCCGGCTGCTTCAGCCATTCATCAGGGTTATCGATATAGCTTTTCTGGGCAGCGAGAGCGCTTTTAGCAAAGGCTTCCACCACTTCCGGATGCTGCTGCGCGAAATCTTTGCGCACTACCCAAACATCCAACGTTGGCGCGCCCCATTTGCCCACTTGCGCGGAGTCGGTCAACACAGTGCCATCTTTCTCCAGCTCGTTGACCGCCGGTGCCCAGACATATGCTCCGTCGATATCACCGCGCTGCCAGGCGGCAATTATTGCCGGTGGCTGAAGGTTCAGAATTTCAACCTGGCCGGGTTTTATTCCCCAGTGTTTCAGTGCTGCCAGCAGGCTGTAATGCGTGGTGGAAATGAACGGCACGGCAATACGCTTGCCAATCAAATCTTTCGGGTTGGTGATGCCTTTCTTTACAACCAGCGCTTCGGAGTTACCTAACTGCGAGGCAAGCAGGAACACTTCGATCGGCACTTTTTGGCTTGCTGCCACCGCAAGTGGACTGGAGCCGATATTGCCAATCTGTACATCGCCCGACGCCAACGCACGCACAACACTTGCGCCGCTGTCGAACTTACGCCATTCCACTTTTGCGCCGCTATCTTTGGCAAAAGCGTTATCAGCCTGCGCGACTTTGGCGGGTTCAGCGGATGTTTGATACGCCACGGTGACATCCACCGCGAAGACCGGCGTTGCGATAAGGGCTAGTGCTGCCAGCCAGAGAGAATGTCGTTTCGCTACCATGATGAGTGCTCCTGTATTTTTGATAGGAGCAGTATTTCTAATGGCGAGAATTAGATAAAAGAATTAAAAATTATCGCTAATGCGTTTATGTTTTTAGATGAATTTTGGGGAAGGATAGTTGGGGGATGGGAATCGAAATGGGGTGGTGTTCAGGAAAAAGATACGGGCCAAAAGGCCCGTAGTGATCATGTATTCACTCAGACTTATCAGTTATGTATCGCCGTTTTGATTGCAGCAACGTCTATTTTCTTCATCGACATCATCGCTTCAAACGCGCGCCTGGCAGTGTCTCCGCCCGTGGCCAAAGCTTCGGTCAACACGCGCGGGGTGATTTGCCAGCTAATACCCCATCTATCTTTGCACCAGCCGCATTCGCTTTCCTGACCACCGTTGTCGACAATTGCGTTCCAGTAGCGGTCCGTTTCTGCCTGATCTTCTGTCGAAATCTGGAAGGAAAAAGCTTCGCTATGTTTGAAATGTGGTCCGCCGTTGAGGCCGATGCATGACACACCCGCAACGACAAACTCGACAACGATTGTGTCTCCAGCTTTTCCATCCGGATAGTCGCCGGGGGCTGGGATAACGGCACCTACGCTGCTGTCTGGAAAGGTTGCAGCATAGAAATGAGCGGCGGCTTCCGCATCATGGTCGTACCAAATACAGATAGTATTCTTAGCCATAAGTTAGCCTGCTTGTCATGTTCTCAGTTCCGATAACCGTACCCGCAGTGCCTTATTAGCATTGCGCCTTTTATGTTTTACCATCCATAAGTATGTACCGGATCTGATTCATGTGGCTGAAAGAGGTGTGTTCTGTGCTCTGTATCGCTTAACGGATTTGCATATATCGCAGACAGCAAAAAGCCCTGTACGTCAGTACAGGGCTTTACACTTATTTGGAGCCTGGCAGTTCCCTACTCTCGCATGGGGAGACCCCACACTACCATCGGCGCTACGGCGTTTCACTTCTGAGTTCGGCATGGGGTC
>NZ_JANUEU010000006.1:0-282152 GCF_024807715.1 Buttiauxella sp. BIGb0471 | reverse complement strand
AGATTGTCTGATAAATTGTTAAAGAGCAGTGAGTTAGGCGCTTTCGCTTGCTAACTCGAGGTGGCGTATATTACGCTTTCCTCTTTCAGAGTCAACCCTTAATTTCAGGATATTTGACTCTCATCGCCGCCGTGACTCTGTGATGTTGTTCACATGTTCCGTGTCGATGGAGGCGCATTATAGGGAGTTCTTCTGAGGCTGCAACCCTAAATATGCAGTAATTTGACTGACTGCTGCATTCCACAGCAAAACCCCGCCTTATACGCAGTTGTGCACAATGTTATCCACAAAACTGATCGCCTCCCCTTAATAAACTCACCTCAAAGTCAGTAATAACTGATATCAGCAACACCAGAAGCGCCCCATGAAGACACATTTTTCTAGCTCACCGCTCATTTATATCCTCCACGAAGCCGAGGTTGGCGTTCTTAACCGCGAGATCTACCTTAAACATGCCATCTCCTATTATTCCTTTTATATATGCAGGGCGTAAGAAGTTTGGCGGCCCGTTCGTGAAGATTAAAAGACTCTGCATTATTGGCACCACCTGATTATGGGTGCGGAGTACGCTAATCTGTAGGAGCGCAGTGATTGGTGCCGGGAGCGTAATAAAGAGGGAAATCGTTAAGCTGGGGATTTACGCGGGGAACCCGGCTCGGTTGTTGCGTGTGATTTAGCTTTTCATAATTCTTTTACTCCATCTTTGAGCGGCTACGATCTTCGTAGTATCCAGACCTTTTCGTTCCTTCTAAATTAACCCTCGATCTAATAAACACCGTTACAGGCATAAATGGAGGGAATCATGACAAACGATTGGCATCAGGCAGATGTCATCGCGGGTTAACGTAAGAAAGGTACATCGCTGGCAGCACTTTCACGAGCAGCTGGTTTGAGTTCATCTACGCTGGCCAAAGCTTTAACGCGACCTTGGCCAAAAGGTGAATTCTTGATTGCTAAGGTACTTGGGATGCATTCGTCAGAGATTTGGCCGGAAAGGTATTTTGGGGAGGATGGGAAACCGTTTGATCGAGCGAGTTTAATTAGAAAGGCGAGATCATAGCTGAAGGGGGGGGAACTCACTTAGCAACGTGTCCATGAATGTTGGGTAAGATCAACCGGCCATACACCGAAAGCTAATAGGTCTTCTTTCTTATCCACTGGCCACAGGTACTTCATGCGCCAGTATTAAGATCCTTTACTCGTCACCTCAAGATACAAATCGCCACCTTCGGCCATTTTGTAGGTTTTCTCTTTTAGTTTGGCTGTTTCGACTTGGCGGGCGTTGAGCTTCATTTTGGGGGCTTATTTTCAATCGAAGTGAAGATGCTCCCAATTACGTCCCCACCAATGTCCGGATTGCAATGGATCTGTTCGAACGAACTGGGACCAAAAAATCCTTTCGGCTTTATTTTTAGTAAGTTACTGAATGTTACAGACGTTCTAGAACATTCATTTGGTGCGAAGGCCGGACTCGAACATCGCATTTAACCTTTTGTTAGTTAACAATAAAACTTAAACATTAATAATAAATACCAACAAAGATACCAACTGTCCCGTTTGGTGATAATCGAACGGCGTGATAACTCATTAATATTCCCTCAGCTTAAAACGTGTCCCCACTGGTTAGCAAGCCTAAAAATTGCACTCCAGATAATTGTCCCACCGAGAAGTTTTTAGTAAAGGTTGCGCTCGAACAAAGCTTTAACAACATAGCCTCAATAAAACTTTCCTTCCTTTCCTCAATGCGTTAGCGTTTTTAACGTGCTGTTTTTCCATTGTTACTATGTTTTTTTACAAGTAAAAAGGATAGAGGATGAAAAGAAGCGAACTTAAGAATGCGTTATCGTGGTTCAAATACGATAACTATGACGTCATTTGGGATCTCACTCTGGAGGAGTTCTGGGTAGAGATTGATCGCCGCATTATTGGCTATAACATGTTGAAACGATGCACGGAGCTGGATGACATTGGCAGAACTCAATTATTTATCCATTGCGATAAAATCATTTGTGGCGATGTTCTGTTTGGTGGTGAGACAAATACACCAGAAAACATACTGGCATCCAGCTATGCGATTGTCCCTCTTCAACGCAGGGAAATCCCATACTGTGTGGCTTCCCTGAAGTTGGCGGAGATGGCCAGTGAAACCAAGGGACATGGTGAAGGTTCTGAGTATGTTTCTCAATACTTCAGCGAAATGGGCGTAAACAGCAAAGGCAGTATTGTTGTCACGATAAATCTTATGGAAGCATCGAGCGATGAACTCATTGAACACCTCAAAGGGCTTATTCCCAAATGGAAGAAGCAACTGAAAACGCCAGAACCGGAAGTCAGGGATTATCGCTTTGGTATCAGCACCCTTAAAAAGGTTCTCAACTATAGATTGATCCCCCTGATGGATCTCATTTTCTGGGAAGAACTCAAAGACACAAAAATCCCGTTTTCAAAACTCGAAGAATTGCTTTACGGTGAAAGTGATGATTACCGTGCAGCAGAGTTGATTAAAGCAACTGACTATCCGTTAGCTTTAGACTTCCTGACAACCCCTACCTACATTAAGTCTTTTCAGGATTACATCATTAAAAATGACTACCTGAAGGATGCAAAGATAAGAGATCACCTCGTATTTGAAGACTGATTCTCAAAACAGGTGATGTTCACTCTGGGTGAACGTCATCTGAACTCAATACCTCCCAGTTTCCTCCAAAGATCAATGTTCTGAACATCCCTCGAACATCACAGGCAATATCGCGATAATTGTCTCCATCGAAACAACAACGGAGATAACGATGAACAAACAAAACTCAGTAAAGGCAAGGCTCATTCGACTACCTGAAGTGTTAACCCGAACGGGCTTCTGTAAGGCTTGGATCTATCATCTTATCAAAGAAGGAAACTTCCCTTCTCAGGTAAAAACAGGTGCAAGATCTGTGGCATTTATTGAAAGTGAAATCGACGTATGGATTGAAAATATAATCCAGAACACACGTAATGGTTATACAGAAAACAACTTCTCCCGATAATGAGGTGATTTATGATATTAGAAATAAAAACGACAGCACAGTTTAATGAAGTAGCAGAGAGGCTATTCAACGAGAATATTCATAGGCTAAGGAAGGAAATGCCTGTGTATTATAATATACTAATGAAAGACAAAAATGAAATGAACAGATTCTGTAATATCATTATCGATATGACGAAAGCCTTATTTTATGAGGGGCATAATGAACATACTGCATATGGCCTGTTTAAAAATATTAATGCGGATAGGGCTAAAAAGCATTTAAAACATTTGGCTTTTACGTACAGGTATATCTGTAAAAATGTTTTCCCAATAAAAACCATAAGTTCTGACGAATAAGTAAATACAACAAGTATCAACCATCATTTATCAATGAGGGTGATGCATGCCTTAGATTTATAATGCCATTAATAAAAGATGACGTTAACAATAAACTTTAATAAAAGAGAGATAAAATATGATCAGTTTTAAAAATGAAACAACAGGTATGTTCTTTGGTATGTCATTGCAAGTCTATTCAGATATGTTTAACTTAGCAGATGAAGATACGCAACGTGTGATTTATACTAAGGTAATGGACCCTGAATTTGTCAACAGTTTTATCGGGCTGGCAATCATCATGGCTGAAAAATGTTTTCGTGATTCCGTCTGGAAAGAAAATGCAGAAGAAAAACTGGCAGAAGTCGATTTCAGAGAAGTCAAACAAGCACTGTTCAAAACACATTATGAAGTTTTAGCTGAGTCGTTATAATGGCGTCAACAGTATTAGCCCCTGATACGGGGCTGATAACCATTATCTTAAGATGATATTTTACGGCGTGGCGCTTGTTGACGCTCATAAGTAGTAGAAGCAAACTCTGACCGTTGTTCAAGACTGAGTTCAACAGCACATTGAAGCTCCAGCGCAGCCTCTGTACGTAGCTTAATCACCAGTGAGACAATCTCATTATCACTTTTCTCACGGATAAGCGTTCGGGCCAGTGCTTCATAAATACCTCGTTAATTAATAGTGGGTATTTATATATTAAGAGTTATACGGAATGTGTCAAACGAAGGAAGCGATATATTGATTTGCGATCCACGTTCATTCTGTTTAATTCTCTTCGAAAAATAATATTTCAGGAGGTGTCAAAACAGAGGGATTGTTATTCTTACCATCATTGATGCTGGTTTCAGTGTGGAAAGTATAGACATTTTCAAATACCACATTTTCGTTCACATTAAACTTCTGTGCTTTCCTGACATTAGGGCGTTGTTTTGCGTTGATAGAATGTGCTTGTCCCTTCAGGAATATGTTTGAGTTCATAAAAAGATCGCCGCCTCTGTCAATAATAATACCTTTAGATTTGAGTTTTTTAAAAACAAGAGACATATTGGATTTTTTGATATCTAACTCACGACAGAGTTTTGCCTGAGAGATATGAAAGCAGTTTCCGAACTCCATGATGTTCAGGATTCTGGCAATAACCTTTAGTTCGTTTTTTGAAATATCTAAGTCAGCAAGTTGTTGAAAGTTTCTGGTAAACATATGAACGTAGTCGATATCTTTTTTTATAGATTTAATATTTTCCTTTCGAGTATAGATATTCGTTGTGTCTCTATGTGTGCTGTAATAATACTCAAAAACCTGCACTTTTTGCTCGTTGTTGAAATCGTGGTCATCGATATATAACTTTAACTCGAAAGGGGATAAATCATTAATGGCTGTATAATCTATTGTTGTCATTGTATTTTCCTTTTATTATTGTTGTTATTAATATACATAACAGATTAAACACTATCGTCAATAACAAAGTCAAAAATAAATGGATAAAGTTTTGATATAGTGGAACGCTGTCCATAGCACAGAGTAAGTGAACATGGATAAATATTAAAACACTGAAATAAGTTTAATCAGGCTGGAATACCCGCCAGTTTTAAATGATAGTTTCAGCATGAAATAAAGGTTATAGTTTTTGATAACGCTGGTTATATTTTTCGATAACCTGAGTTATAGATATCGATAACCATAGTTATAGGAAACCATAACCTTTTTTCTGTAATGCATTGTTTTATATGTAAAATAACATCCGTAATATAGTAATAAGTATAATATAGTAAAAGGGAGAGTGTGCCGATTGAAAGGCACCTATTTTTTTGATTGTGGTTTGAGATTTCTGGTCTTGAAATCGAGCGATAATTTAACATGCATGATCGATTTTAATTTCTCAGGTGAGAAGAATTTTCCTGAATGTGTTATTAGTGCCTTATCACAATGGCACCTTCCTACACTATCTGGATCATTTACCTGTCTGTGTATTACAGCAGGTGATTGTTTTATACAATCACGAAGTGCTGCATGGAATACTTACCTGTTTTCCTCTTACGTTATTGGCGGCTTCGCCGCTATTTTTATGGATAAATCCATCATTAACAGGAACAAGTCCTGTTCAGCAGAGTGATTGTCGCCAACAATCACGATGTGCTGCCTGCAGTTCGGTTTTCTAACCCGGTGTAAACACATTATCAATGCAAAGATTAATACATAAATATTACATACAAACAGGATTATTTGTTTTTTTGGTTGGATTTATCTTCATCCTGATAAAGAAGTGAACTTTTCCATTGCGTAAATAAGTTGATGATCAGAAAAAGGGCGGAGCCGTGCGCCAGCACAATGAGCTTTAGCTCATAGGATAAATATCCTTTCAAAATAATATAAAAACATCAGGAGTGTTATTTTTTACGCACAAGTTAAATTTTATTTTCAGGGTGGAAATAGTTTATTAAAAAGAAAGAGAAAAAAGGGAAAATAAAATGAACAACATTAAGGTTATTACGCTTTTTCATACTAATGAAAAAACTTCATTTATGACCTGCCTGATAAAAGATATAGAAGAAAATGAAACTGGAATAAATCTCATCTTTGATAATGACAGTAATATCATGGTTAAAGATTATGGTTTTTATTTCTTGTCTGAGTCAGTAAGTGCTTGCGATGAAGAGCGAATAGTTAATATTTACAGAAAGTTAATTACAGAAATAAGTCAAATGGATGAGGAAACGATAAGAACATTGATGTTATGAGCTAAATTGTATGAGCGAAATATTTCCTACACCGATAAGCCGACACGACCATTATTGGTCTCTGACAAAACAAAAGCATCCGCAAAGATTTATCACGCCAGCTCCGAAAGCCTTCGATGATGCCTGATTTTGCTAGTAATAGCAGCGACAATGTTTAGCCCCTACCTACCCATTTACTTCAACGTTATATGCCCATTATCCCTTGTATTTCACCTGCTAAATTGATCGATTTAACAGATCGATAAATTGATATTGATAGCTTTTAACGATTGAAAATGAATTATTGATCGGTTTTATAATTGATTTAATCGATCGATTTTGTGCTTGTGATAGGTAAAAACTATCATTGATTTGTTTTTGAGCGTTACAAACGATATGACGAACAGCAAAAATAATTGAATGCTATCAATTGATTAAACAGCTTATACAGCCCTGTGAAGGTCACTCGCGGGTAGGGCTGTCTTTGACGCAACTTTTACTTTATGGGGATAGGTATGAAAGTAAGGAAGATGATACCGCTGCTTTTATCTGCTGCT
This sequence comes from Buttiauxella sp. BIGb0471, assembly GCF_024807715.1. NCBI lineage: Bacteria > Pseudomonadati > Pseudomonadota > Gammaproteobacteria > Enterobacterales > Enterobacteriaceae > Buttiauxella > Buttiauxella sp. BIGb0471. The sequence continues at coordinate 275,528 of NZ_JANUEU010000006.1, read as the reverse complement.
GTTCTGTCTGGATGCCAACAGCTTAACGATGGCGTGAATAGTGTTAACGGTGCGATTAACTCTTCATTGTCGTCATTGAACAGTGCAGTCGATAAAACACTGGGTGTTTCAGGTTCAACTCAAAGCTCTGGCCCGGCATCCTCAGTTGCGGGTCTTGGTCCTGTCTGCAAAGACTATGAAGAAAATGCAATGGCAGCAGAGAAGAGCTGGACGGGTAAACGGATCTCAATTGCTAATGCCACTGTTCTTGAAGTCACTAAAGGCAGGAGTGCCAGCGATATGATGACAGGTATGGAAAAAGCAGCTCATGCAAATTATTACCTGCTCTTCAAAACATCAGATACCAGCTACTGCGGCGGTATGGTGTGGATCAAGTATTACTCAGGCCTTGATGATGCTGTGCTTACCTACAAGAAAAGCCAGAAGGTAAGCATTACCGGGACTATCAACAATTTCGAAGTTCGTGGTTTCACTACAGTAAACAATGCCGATATGCCAGTTCGTCTCGTTGTCCTCAAAGACGGCACCATCAGCCATTAATTAAGGATTAAGAAATGGAAAACAATACGATTAAATGCCCATACTGCTTTAAGGAAAGCCAGAGTGGCGTTCACGTTTGCACGGGATGCCAAGCTTCAGTGCTGTATGGCACATTTCCGGGCTGGTATGCTTTTATAGTTATATTCCTGTCCTTCGGCCTGTCAGCTATGATTGGTATGGGATCGGGAATGGCAGGGGCAACTATTAGTTTACCAATAATAGCTGCTGTAGGGTTTGCAGCTGGTAAGGCAATTTTCTCTGATAATGTTGTTTTTAGGCGAAGAATGTAGCTATAAGTAATAAATAAACCACGTTATTGTATTTAAACTACACTCGTGGTTTATTTTATATTATAAGAAATATCATAGAGTAAAATTATTATTGATTTTTAAGTTATTATTTGTTTTACACAAACAATAGTAGCATGATCCCACCAAGGGTTTTCATTTACATGAGTATACAGAATTGAAAACCCTGAGGTGATTATTTCTTCTTTGAGAAAATCTAATGGCTTTAGCGTACGCCATGGCTGATTGTTTTGATACAGTTGATAGTTCTCATAGTTATAGTTGTTAATATCTTCTTGCTGCTTAGGCAGACCACACATAGTGGATATTATTAAACTCCCATCTGGTTTAATCAGACGTTTTATTTCTGCGAAGCAATTTAATCTGCCTTCGCCATTGATACAATGCAAGCAACTTCCGTCAAAAACAATATCGAAGCTTTCAGAGGTAAAATGAGAAATGTTGGAAATATTATCGACATGAAAATGACCTTTCAGGTTTAATGACAAAAAACGTTCATTAGCCCATTTTATTGCTGTTGGTGATATATCAACGCCATAAACATCGTAGCCTTGTTGCGCCATCAATTGCGAAGACATCGCTGCATTGCCACAACCAAGTTCAAGAAATTTTGCAGGTGGTGCCGGCAAAAGATTTTCTTTGTTGAGCATATCAAAAATATGATTCAGTTGCTCCCACGCTCTTGCGTATCCTTCACCTGTCCATGCATCAAGATTTTGCTGGCGCAATATTTGGTATTTTTTTTCATACATATCATCATTGTTCATATTTGAATATCCTCGTTTTAGTTCCATGATTATTAATGGACATATATTCGCCACATCAAAATTAATCAACCGTCATCGTCTAATCTTGGCGGCCTCATTTTCGGAAACCTGTTCGTATTTTTATATCTTGGGTATATGGATGGGTCAATAACTATACTTTTATTAGCATCATGTGGCTCCGGTTTAGGACGGCTTGGAAAACGAGTGATATCCTCTTTTGTTGGTTTGTAGTCATCAGCGTTAAATCTGGCACGTCTCTCAAACTCAGCACGTGGCACATAGATACTCTGCACTTCATCAAACACGTAGTTTTCAGCAATGCGTTTATCGTGTTCAGTATCATTACGAACCACAACCGGTTTCTTCTTGACCCAGATAAATTTTTCTTTGAAAAAATCTATGACTAATGCTGTAAAACGTCTAAAGATACCATCATGGCGGGGTTTAACTTGCTTCCTCTTACTTTTGAGTGGAGCGCGTTTAATCGCTCCGGCTTTTACAGAGGATGGGGTTTTCAATTGAGTGCGTGTATGAGGTGCAGGGACAACCAGAACAGGCGTTTGGTATTCCGATGAACCTGACTGAGAATCCGTATTAGGCAATATTATTTCAATAGGTTCAGGAAGCTCCGATACTGTGAAGCTCCTGAGGTCAACAACGATCTGAAGATCCAAATCTTTGAAAGCATAGTATGTGGTCAGTGCTTCCTGTTTTATCTCATCACGAGCAGCCTGTTCAGCAGCTCGTTGTTCCTGAGCCTCCGCACTGTTCCACTTAGCACGATGAATACGCTGCATGGGTGGACGGCTGGTTAACGTCGCCTTGGCCAGCCATAACGCTTTTTCTTCAATATCCAAGGTAATTGCTGCGCTTTCGATTGCTTCAGTGTGTTGAGCATCGATGGAACGGTGATCAATACGTTCTGACGCTCCTGAAGATTCAAGGTAGCTGTTAGTGAGTGCAGACCATGCTTCACGCCAGAGTAATACATTTTTCTTTTGGTTCCAGTTTCTTTCTTTTTTAGTAAAGCCCTCAGCCGTGATTGGTTTTAAAGTCAACATAACGTGAGCGTGTGGATTTTTACTGTCGAGGTCGTGGAAAGCGATATCAGCAATCATTCCCTTATCAACGAAATTTTTCTGGCAGTATTCGACAACTAATTTTATCTTGTCAGCATTGTTAAGCTCACAGGGAATAGCAACATCAAAATAACGGGCTGTTTGCCCATCCTTTTGGCGCTCAACTCTTTCAACTTCATTCCATAAGGTTGTTGAGCTTTCAATAATATGAGATGGCGCAGAAGCAGGGGCTAATATCTGATGGTGGGATAAATCTGTTCTGTGGCTAAAATCGTATGTATTTCCCGTGCGATCATCTGTGATTCTTGATCTGTTATGATAAGCAGCCTTACTACAGGAAGACATGCCCTCGGAACGTTTTACAATTTTAAAATCCAGATGAAAAATCGCCATAAAATACAAACCTCAAATATAACTATGCTGCTGTTAGTTTTTCGTAAGAAAAACTCTGATGTTGACGTTGACCTTTCTTTTAGCCTGCGGCATGCAACCGTCGGTAGACCCCACACGCTCACGAAGTGAGTGTATAGGTGGGCATTGTTTTTTATAACAATGTAAATACCGCTTACTTAATTAATACAAAATATATTAATGACTGTAAAACGATGAAAGAACAAAACGCCTAATTAAGAGGCGCTATCTGGATGAAGGGGCGAATTATTAACGAAATATGATACATATACTTTTTTAGTGGAGTCCGAAGGGAAATAAAAGCGTTAATTTATGTCGCCATTAGACGGGATGACAATAAAATAATAATCACGTGTATTTTTCGATAGTGTTCTCAGTTGCACAATTCACAGATTTGAATTTTTTCAGAACAAAGTAAATGGGTGAAATTAAAATAACAAATATACAAAAATAAGTAACACGGAGAGTGTTAGATATAATGGCTTGTGGTTGATATTATGAGGTGTTGTTATATTTTGTTTTTAGCGTCTGCCTTTATGGGGGTATAATATGGGGTATGAATCTTTGGTTAATGAGTTTGTGAATTAGAAAATATAAACTAATATCTATTGATAATATCCAAAAATATGTTAATTAATAATTGTTTATAATAAAAAGGAGGTGCTATGTATAAAAATAATGATGAAGCTATCGACTGGGAAGTGAAAAGACTTCTCGATGATGGAATCTACACTGATACAGAACAAGCCTATTTAGCAGCAAAAAAAATAGTAAGCCAAATTAGGGAACAAGCAAAGCAATCCCAGATTATGCAACAGTTTAAATTTCGTGTTAAGTCGATAAAGAAAAAACTGAGCAGTGATTATGATTATACTGACATCCCTTATTCTAAAAGAAATAAATACTAGGGAGAAAAGTTATGACAGTAAAAAACATCAAGCAACAAATTGCTTCAGCTCAGGAACGTTTATATTTCTTGGAAGCTAAAAAGAAACAACAAACTAAAAAAGAAAACACCCGACAAAAAATTATTTTTGGGGCAGAGGTTGCCAAAGCCTTAGGTTGTGATATTAGTGTAGTAGATAAGGCTCTAATCTATGGGATTTTGCTGGAGCTACCTAAGCTTGATGAAAGTGATATTCAATTATGTCGAGCACAGGGTCAAGCCTATATCGATACTGTTATAAACAGGCCAACGCAGTAAATTTCTTTTTCACATCCAAACGGTGAATCGACCTAAAACTTGCTTTTAGGTCGGTGAGCTGTTGAACAAGCCTCAGAAGATGCTGGTGCTGATCAACACACTCATATGAAATTCCTCATTAAAAGACCTCACCAATAACCACGTGCTTTATATTGTCTTTACAAGAAATCCAGATACTTTAAAAATGAATAATTTTCATGCTGAAAAATATCGAGCTAGGAGTGTTGTTATCATAACTAACAGATATTTTACATAGGATATTAACCAAGGATCTTATGACCCTCAGTTAAGATTATATCTGGTATTGCATAATGTAATATAGTTATTTAATTAGGTCAACACGGAAATCATAACTATATTTAAAGCAAATACCCGTTATGTAAGCCATAATTAACACCACTTTCCCAATCACTTATTAAAAACTCTCTAACTGTATTAAAAAGATGAAAAACAACATCATCATAAATTGGATTTTTTATATAGTCATCTAAATAACGAAATTCTCTATCAGTATTCTTTTGTTTTCTTAAAACATATATTTGATCAACTTTATATTTTTTTAAGTTAATACTTTCTGTAAGTTTTAACCATTCAGCAACCACAATATACATTGCATTAGGATTTTTTAGCTTGATTTCTTCCGCTGCAGTGGAAACATCTTGCAGCATGGTTTTGTCAAGATACGTTTTACATTCAATGGCTACTGCAGGAATATCCCAGATATGATTTTCATCAACAATTGAACCATTGCATTTCATATTAGCAGATACACTTATCCCAATCGAAAAATCATGATCTTTTTTTTCGATTATCGCATATGGTCGCTCAACCATCTTCCCATATGAACTAGATCGGAAAAATATATCCTTAAACGAATGAGATTTCCCTATCAATGCATTAGGATTAATTTCAGCCACTACATCCTTAAATAAATAGAACATGAACTCTTCAAGAACGGAGGAATGTAAATTTGACCTTGAATCAAAGTGTTCAGCATATTTTTGTTGATCAAGGAAATCCTTATATTCATTAAGGATACAGACTCGTTTCTTTATTGTCTCAATATCTTTTTCAAGATCTATTTTACATTCAGGTCCAATCAAAGCTAAATTTTCATTTTTCCAGTCCTGATATTTTTCATTTATTTCATTCAAAAACTCAATTGATTGAGCATCAATATACTTAACTTTTCCATTCAGTTTTTGACTGATGTTATTCCCATGAACGAAAACATTATTTTTTATCATCTTTCTCAAAAGCCTCTGTCAAGATATTTTCTGCAAGTGCTTTAGCCATCAAAGGAGGAACGGCATTCCCGATCTGGTTATACTGGCATAAGTACTTTTCATCCATGCGCCCTTCCCTTTGTAATAGCTTATGGCTCACCACTGTTGGCTTCCCTTTAAATACATACCAATCTGGAAAGGACTGTATTCTTGCTCCTTCACGAGCTGTAAAATTTCTATTAACGTATGGATGAACAAAATTTGCATAAAATGATGCAGCTATAGTGTGGCAAGGTTTATGCGGATGCATACGACGGTTATTTTGATCATATACTTTTTCAGAAATTTCTTTACTGTTTCTTTTATATGGTTTCAGGTGCTCGGGAACATCAGAGGTTGATTGTCCCCAAGTCATTGTTGAAAACCTTTCAACAAGCCTTTTAGAATGATTCATTGCTTTGTGGTTGAAAACTTTATCGGTTTTATCCCTTAGTAATCTCTGATATTCTGTTGCGGCGGGAAGACTATATTTCATTTCTTCTGCACCTTCGCGGGCGTTAATCTTAGGAAGATCAGATATCGCCTCCCAAAGGGTTGGGGTTCTCAAAAGCCCATAATTACCATCTTTATTATGTGTAGGCTTAGGGAACGGGCAAACTAACTCTTTTTTTGACGCAATGATGAACAGGCGCTTACGAATTTGTGGAACGCCATAATCTGTTGCTTCTAAAATATCATGGTAAACATAGTATCCAAGCGAAGAAAGTTCATCTTTAATTATATCTACTACTAAATTTCCTTCTGCCGTTTTAGCTTTAGATATATTAGGAACATTTTCCATTATCATGACAGCAGGCGAAAGGAGACGACCCAATCTTAAAAACTCTTCAAATAAAGAGTTTCTAGGATCTTTCAAATCACCATTTTTCTTATTAGCAATAGAGAATCCTTGACATGGAGGACCACCTAAAATGATATCTGGCTTATTTTTTTCAAAAGTTGATAATATTTCTTCATCAGAAAATAATGATATATCTCGTTTAATCACTAAAGATTCTGGGTGGTTATATGAGAAAGTCTCTGTAGCCCAACTATCAATTTCAATTGCGCCAATGATCTCAGCTCCAGCCAAGTGAAACCCCAAACTGAAACCACCTGCACCCGCAAAAGTATCTAATACTTTGATTTTATTAACTTCCACAAAAAAATCCTTAACAACATTATAGAGCTAAATGCTCGAAATACATTCACCATTGACCTCGACACAATATACTATATTTTATCGAGGCTTATTTTCATTTATTTTTTGAATCTAAATGGTTGAACAGACTTCAATCTATTCTCTTGAAGATAATCAGCCCACCACTGAACCATCAAACGACGTTCATCCAGATGTTCAGCTTTATGAATGTAAGCGGCACGCACAGAATTACGTTCTTGATGGCTCATCTGGCGCTCCACAGCATCCTTTGACCACAATCCGCACTCTATCAAAGCACTGCAAGCCATTGCTCTAAAACCATGACCGCATACCTCGATTTTAGTGTCATACCCCATCCCCCGGAGAGCTGTATTCACAGTGTTTTCACTCATTGGTTTTTCAGGATTGTGATCACCAATGAAAATCAGATTATGATCTCCGCTGATAGCTTGAATCTCTTTCAAAACTACCAGTGCCTGTCGGCTTAACGGAACAAGATGAGGTGTGCGCATTTTTGAACCACGATGAGAGTGTTTTACTCCTTCCAGCAGTTCACGTTCTGCAGGAATGGTCCACATAGCACGTTCGAAATCAATTTCTGACCATCGAGCAAAACGAAGCTCACTTGATCGTATAAATACCATCAAGGTCAACTTGACGGCTAGTTTGGTTAACTTTCTACCTTTAAAGCTTTCGATACGGTCTAAAAGCTCAGGTATGCGTTCAAAATCTAAAGCAGGCCGATGCTCACGCTTCGCGACAGCTATTGCTCCCGCCATTTCTTGTGCAGGATTGTATTCAATTAACCCACTTTGGACGGCATAACGCATTATTGCTGTCGTTCGCTGCTGTAGACGAGCAGCAACTTCATAACGCTTGGATGCTTCAACAACTTTGATAGGGGTGAGCAAATCTCTTGTTTTGAGATCAGAAATTTTGCTTTTGCCAATGGAGGGGAAAAGATTATCAGCCAAACTCTTCAATACACGTTCACTATGAGAAGAAGACCATTTTTTACTACAAGAGGCATGCCAATCTCTGGCTACCGATTCGAAGGTAGTCGAACCGTTTTGTTCAATCTTGTCCTCTTTTTTCTTTTCAGCTGGATCGATACCATCAGATATCAACTTTTTCGCTATTTCACGTCGCTTACGAGCATCAGCAAGAGTGACGGTTGGGTAGACTCCTAAAGCCAACATCTTTTGCTTACCACCAAAGCGATATTGCAGACGCCAGTATTTTGACCCATTTGGATTTATGAGAAGGTGCATCCCCTCACCATCAGTGAGTTTGAAGGGTTTATCTAACGGCTTTACCGTTCTTACCTTGATATCAGTGAGTGCCATTGGCTAACCCCCAACTGTTGGTATCAAATGTTATCGAATCGAGAATACCAACGGTTATACCATCAATAGTGGGTAGATGTTGATAGATATGAGTAGACGTCAGGAGACAAAGATAAGGGGATAAACAGCGTAACTGCTGGATTTTAGAGACAAAAAAAGACGTCAGTAGACGTCGATTTTGTACTTTTTGGTGCCGAAGGCCGGACTCGAACCGGCACGTCTTTCAACGGTTGATTTTGAATCAACTGCGTCTACCGATTTCGCCACTTCGGCACGAAGAGGTATGCGGAAAACGTTGGGGATTATACCTGTCGTGCTTAACCTTGCAAGCCCCATTCTACCGATTACGTGCTAAGTGCTGAAAAAACCAGCGCATCATCAGTTGGTTGTACTCTTAAGCCTGTGCGGAAGCCAAATCACGGCACCAAAAGCCAACAAAATCTGCGGTGCCCACCACTGGTTTTCCCCATACATCGTGATAGTCTTTCAAACACACCCCGCCTTCGGAGATAGCACCCGTTTATGATACGCCTCGCTGTTATTGGAACTAACTGGATCACCCGTCAGTTCGTCGATGCTGCCCACGAAAGTGGCAAATATAAACTTACCGCGGTCTACTCCCGCTCGCTGGAACAGGCGCAAAGTTTTGCCAGCGACTATCCGGTAGAACACCTATTTACCGATCTGAATGCGATGGCGAAGAGCGACGCCATTGATGCGGTATACATCGCCAGCCCAAATTCTCTGCACTCCCCGCAAACGTTGTTGTTTCTCAGCCACAAAAAGCATGTGATTTGCGAGAAGCCACTGGCGTCTAATTTGCGTGAAGTGGAAGCGGCTATTGCCTGCGCGCGTGAAAACCAGGTGGTTTTGTTCGAAGCGTTTAAAACGGCCAGCCTGCCGAACTTTATCGCCCTGCAACAGGCGTTGCCGAAAGTGGGCAAAATCCGCAAAGTGCTGCTCAACTATTGCCAGTATTCTTCGCGCTATCAGCGTTATCTTGATGGCGAAAACCCTAATACTTTTAATCCAGCGTTTTCCAACGGCTCGATTATGGATATCGGTTTTTATACGCTGGCCTCGGCGGTTGCGCTGTGGGGCGAGCCGTATTCGGTTCACGCGACCGCCAGCCTGCTGGAAAGCGGTGTCGATGCGCACGGTTCGGTGCAGATGAATTACGGCGATTTCGATGTGAATCTGCTGCACTCAAAAGTGAGCGACTCAACTATCCCAAGCGAAATTCAAGGCGAAGGCGGTTCGCTGGTGATTGAGAAAATCTCTGAATGCCAACGCATCACCTTTATTCCACGCGGCGGCAAACCGCAGGATCTGACGCTGCCACAGCATATTAATACTATGCTTTATGAAGCCGAAGTCTTTGCTCGTCTGGTCAATGACAACGAAGTGAATCATCCAGGTCTGGTGACATCGCGTTCTACTGCGGCCTTGAGTACCGAGATCCGCGCACAAACCGGCGTGAAATTCCCGGCGGATGATGTCTCTGTACAGCTACCGGCGTAAAGGTGTGTAAAAGCGGGGTAGCAGCATGTTGACGAATTGTAGCATTCGTAATATTTTGTTACCCGCAAAGGGGAGTAACTTCATTGTCGGTTAATCGTCATTACGGTGTGAAAGCACCCGGTTACCGAGCAACGTTCAAAACGTTGTAAGTGAGACCTTGCCGGAAGGCGAGATCCCTGTTGCAAGCATTAGCGGCTGGCGTCTTCCGACGTTGGCCGTTTTTGTTTTTATAGGAATAATTTTATGAATAGTGTCGGCACTCCATTACTGTGGGGCGGTTTTGCCGTCGTGGTCGTCATCATGCTGGCTATCGACCTCCTTCTTCAGGGACGTAAAGGCTCGCACACCATGTCCATGAAGCAGGCGGCCGTCTGGTCCCTGGTCTGGGTTTCGCTTTCGCTGCTGTTTAACGCAGCATTCTGGTGGTATCTCACCGGGACATCTGGCCGTGAAGTGGCGGATACACAAGCCCTCGCCTTCCTCACCGGTTATCTGATTGAAAAAGCGCTGGCGGTGGATAACGTCTTCGTCTGGCTGATGCTGTTCAGCTACTTTGCTGTTCCTGCTGCATTGCAGCGCCGCGTGCTGGTTTACGGCGTGCTGGGTGCGATTGTGCTGCGTACCATTATGATATTCGCGGGCAGCTGGTTGATTTCCCAGTTCGAATGGCTGCTGTACGTGTTCGGCGCATTCTTGCTGTTCACCGGTATCAAAATGGCGCTGGCGAAAGAAGATGAAGGCGGCATTGGCGATAAACCGCTGGTGCGCTGGATTCGTAGCCACCTGCGCATGACGGATAAAATTGAAGGCGAGCACTTCTTTATTCGTAAGAACGGTATTTTGTTCGCAACACCATTGCTGCTGGTGCTGATTCTGGTTGAACTGAGCGACGTGATTTTCGCGGTCGACAGTATCCCGGCAATCTTCGCGGTAACGACTGATCCGTTCATCGTGCTGACGTCGAACCTGTTTGCCATCCTCGGCTTGCGCGCGATGTACTTCTTGTTGGCTGGCGTGGCTGAACGCTTCTCCATGCTCAAGTACGGCCTGTCGATTATCCTGGTGTTCATCGGCGTGAAGATGATGATTGTCGATTTCTACCACATCCCAATCGCGATTTCGCTTGGCGTGGTGGGCGGTATTCTGGCGTTGACGTTAATTATTAACGCTATCGTGAACTACCGTAACGATCAGAAGAGACTCGCAAAGTAATATTTTTTTGTCGGATGACACTATCGCTTATCCGACCTACGAAAAGCTTCATGACCCTGCCCTGGTGGCGGGGTTTTTCTTTTTATAGCATCCGCGGTGAGAAATGTTGCTAATGTCACGAATTTGTTAATTATTAGTTATAAAACCTAGCCTGCGTCGAAATAATCAGTGATTACTACTTACTACCCCGCGACATTTCCTTATACTCGACCAGGCAAACACATTTCTTTACATCCGGTCAAAAAAGTACCTCAGAGTACCGACACAGGATGGGACGACATACAACACAGGAAGGTTATTCATGGCTACACAATCTCCGGGTATTCTTAAACGCCTGGCACAAGGCAGTCTGGTAAAGCAGATTCTCGTCGGTCTGGTGCTGGGTATCGCACTGGCGGCAATTTCAAAACCTGCGGCCATTGCCGTCGGGTTACTCGGAACCCTGTTCGTTGGCGCATTGAAGGCTGTCGCACCGGTGCTGGTTCTGATGCTGGTGATGGCGTCAATCGCCAACCATAAACACGGCCAGAAAACCAGCATCCGTCCGATTCTGGTGCTCTATCTTCTGGGAACATTCACCGCCGCGCTAACCGCTGTAGTGGTCAGCTTCCTGTTCCCGTCATCGCTGCATCTGGTGACTGGCGCGACAGATATCACGCCACCGTCAGGCATTGTGGAAGTTCTGCGCGACTTGCTGTTGAGCATGGTTGCTAACCCAATTCATGCACTGCTGAATGCAAACTATATTGGGATTCTGGTTTGGGCTGTGGGCCTGGGCTTTGCTCTGCGCCACGGCAATGAAAGCACCAAAAACCTGATTAACGATGTTTCCGACGCGGTGACGTTCATCGTGAGAGTGGTGATTCGCTTTGCCCCAATCGGTATCTTCGGCCTGGTGGCATCAACACTGGCAACGACAGGCTTCGAAACGCTGTGGAGTTATGCGCAACTGCTGCTGGTGCTGGTTGGCTGTATGTTCGGCGTGGCGCTGATCATCAACCCACTGCTGGTGTTCATCAAAATTCGCCGCAACCCGTACCCACTGGTGTTCGCTTGCCTGCGTGAGAGTGGCGTAACCGCCTTCTTCACACGTAGTTCTGCGGCCAACATTCCCGTGAACATGGCGCTGTGCGAGAAGCTGAATCTGGACCGTGATACCTATTCTGTATCCATCCCGTTAGGCGCAACCATCAACATGGCGGGCGCAGCAATCACCATTACCGTTCTGACTCTGGCTGCGGTGAATACTCTGGGCGTGCCGGTTGATTTACCAACCGCACTTCTGCTGAGCGTTGTGGCTTCATTGTGTGCTTGCGGAGCGTCTGGTGTGGCGGGTGGTTCTTTACTGCTGATCCCACTGGCGTGCGGTATGTTCGGTATTCCGAATGAGATTGCCATGCAGGTGGTTGCCGTCGGCTTTATCATCGGCGTGTTGCAGGACTCTTGCGAAACCGCGCTGAACTCCTCCACCGACGTGCTGTTTACCGCAGCGGCTTGCCAGGCTGAAGATGCACGCCTGGCGGACAACAATCCGTTACGCGGTTAATGCTCAAAGCTCCCTGTCTTGCGAGGCAGGGAGTTATCCTTCTTGTTGCTGCACTTCTTTTTCGACTTTAAACGGATCAATTCCTCGCCTCTGCATACGCCAGAAACGAATGATATTCAGGCCGTTCATCACCAGAAAACTCCCTTCAATGAGCGTTCCGCCAATCGAGCCAAGCCAGAAGTTATGTGTTACCCAGCAAGCGGTAGAGCACCACATCACGCAGCGTGTGGTCAGCCCTTTGCAACGGAATAATGCCCAGGTACTGGCGACGGTGCCGAATATCGGCAGCAATTCCATGGCGTGGTTAAATTTAGATAGTCCCAACCCAAGCGTCAGTGCGATAAAAATCCCCATCACCCACAGACTGCGAGTGCGCAGGGAAATGACGGTTCGGATTGCGTTAAGTTCCGCGCTCATGCCCGCCGGGCTTGCGCCCATCAAGAAGAAGTGAACACCGATAATGGCGCTGTAACCCGCCAGCTGTAACTTGAAGCGCCGTTCATCACGGTTAACGAACGTGGTAATACCAACCACAAAGGCGAGAACCCCGACGCCCTGGGCAACCCAATACGCGGTCATGACAAATCCTTGTGAGTAAACATGAGGCGAAAAAAAACGGCATTCCGAATATCAAAATGCCGTTTCATGTTAGCACCTGCTCAACGCTTTACAACGTGACGCCGCTCTTAAAGATAGCCAACTCGCGGAAATCATTACGTTCGTTACAGGTTTTCTTACCGTTAGCGATATCAACAATGGTGTCGATAAACTCTGTCAGCAGTGTGTTCATGTCGCTGCCGTGCAACAGTTTGCCTGCGTCAAAATCGATCCAGTGTGGCTTTTTAGTGGCCAGTTCACTGTTGGTTGCGATTTTAACCGTTGGCACAAAACCGCCGTACGGTGTACCGCGCCCGGTACTGAACAGCACCATGTGGCAACCTGCGCCAGCCAGCGCACTGGTGGCAACCGCATCGTTACCAGGTGCACTTAACAAGTTCAGACCAGGCGTTTTCAGGCGCTCGCCATAACGCAGGACATCAACCACTTCGCTCTCACCGGCTTTTTGCGTACAGCCGAGGGATTTTTCTTCGAGCGTCGTGATACCGCCAGCTTTGTTCCCTGGTGATGGGTTCTCGTAGATCGGCTGGTTGTGTTCGATGAAGTATTGTTTGAAGTCGTTCACCATGGTGACGGTTTTTTCAAACGTCGCTTCATCGCGGCAATGGCTCATCAGAATGCGTTCTGCGCCAAACATTTCCGGGACTTCTGTCAGCACAGTCGTGCCGCCATTCGCCACCATGTAGTCGGAGAAACGGCCAAGCATTGGGTTCGCCGTAATGCCGGACAAACCGTCTGAACCGCCGCATTCCAGGCCGAACTTCAGCTCGCTGATTTTGCCTGGTTCACGCTTGTCGTGACGCATGACTTCGTACAGGGCTTGCAGTTGCTCAAGCCCGGCTTCAACTTCGTCATCCTGCTGCTGGCAAACCATAAACTTCACGCGGGACTCATCAAATTCACCCAGCGTTTCACGGAAGGCGCTCACCTGGTTGTTTTCACAACCCAGGCCAATCACCAGCACCGCACCCGCATTCGGGTGATGCACCATGTTTTGCAGCATGGTGCGGGTGTTAATGTGATCTTCACCCAGCTGTGAACAACCAAACGGATGACTGAACAGGAACACACCGTCGATATCTTCGGCATCATTGTTCTGTTTCAGGAAACGGTTCTGGATCTGACGCGCGATACCGTTAACACAGCCTACGGTCGGCAGGATCCACAACTCGTTACGCACACCCACATTGCCGTTTTCACGACGGTAAACGCTCACTTCGCGGTCTGCCGCCTGGCTTGCAAGAGACTGGAAATCAGGTTGATAGCTATACTCATCCAAATCGTTCAGATTAGTACGCGCGTTGTGTGAGTGAATGTGCTCCCCGGCTTCGATCTTCGCCAAAGCATGGCCAATCGGTAAACCGTATTTAACAACGTTCTCACCTTGCGCAATGGTAACCAGCGCAAATTTATGGCCGCGAAGCACCGGCTGGCGCAGAGTTACCTCTGCACCTTCTACGGTAACGACTTCACTTTCGGCCAGGTCCACTAACGCAACAGCGACGTTATCTTGCGTATGGATCTTGATGTATTGCATATCAACCTCAAAGCCTGATTAGTTCAGTTCAATGCCAAAGTAGTCTCGGGCGTTGTTAAAGCAGATGTTTTCTACCATGCTGCCCAGCAGTTTGATGTCTGCTGGCGCTTCGCCGGCTTCCACCCAACGGCCAATCATCTGGCACAGAATGCGACGGAAGTATTCGTGACGGGTGTATGACAGGAAGCTACGGCTGTCAGTCAGCATGCCCACAAAGCGGCTTAACAGACCCAATTGCGCGAGCTGCGTCATTTGACGCTCCATGCCGTCTTTCTGGTCGTTGAACCACCAACCGGAACCAAACTGCATTTTTCCTGGCATACCTTCGCCCTGGAAGTTGCCGATCATGGTGCCCAACACTTCGTTATCGCGTGGGTTCAGGCAATACAGAATTGTTTTTGGCAGTTCGTTGTTTTCATTTTGCTTGCTGAGCAGGCGAGAAAGTTCTTCAGCCATTGGACGGTCGTTGATGGAGTCAAAGCCCACATCAGGCCCCAGCAGTTTGAACTGACGCAGGTTGTTGTTACGCAGCGCACCGATGTGGTACTGCTGAACCCAGCCGCGACGGGTGTATTCAGCCGCCAGCCAAACCAGAACCGCAGTTTTGAACTGTGCAGTTTCGTGGTCAGTTGGAGTCGCACCGGAAAGACGACGCGCCAGGATACCATCCAGAGTCGCTTCGTCTGCTTCTGCAAACAAAACAACGTCTAATGCGTGGTCGGATACTTTACAGCCGTGTGCTGCAAAGTGGTCCAGACGCTTGCTCAGTGCAGTTTGCAGGTCGCTGAAACGACGGATGTCGGTATCAGAAACTTCAGCCAGTTTGCCCATGTATTCAACGAAAGTGCCTTGCTCGATGTTGAACGCTTTGTCCGGGCGCCAGCTTGGCAGCACTTTGGTTTCAAACGCGTCGAGCGCGATTTGGCGATGGAAACGCAGATCGTCGATTGGGTCATCCGTTGTGCCGACCATCTTCACGTTCATCTGCTTCATGATGCCACGCGCAGAGAAGCTGTCCTGAGTCAGCAACTCGTTACATTCGTTCCAGATTTCGTCAGCAGTAGTTGGGGAAAGCAGTTTGCCCGTGATGCCGAAAGGACGACGCAGTTCGAGGTGAGTCCAATGGTAGAGCGGGTTACCGATAGTGTGCGGAACAGTCGCAGCCCAGGCATCGAATTTCTCACGGTCAGACGCATCGCCAGTACACAGACGCTCTTCCACGCCGTTTGCACGCATGCCGCGCCACTTGTAGTGATCGCCTTTTAACCAGATGTCATACAGGTTTTTAAAACGATAATCTTCAGCAACCTGCTGTGGTGGCAAGTGGCAGTGATAGTCAAAGATTGGCTGATCGGCTGCAAACTCATGGTACAAACGGCGGGCGAATTCGGTATCAAGAAGAAAATCTTCAGTCATAAACTGGGCCATTGTAGGTTCCTCTGTTCATAGCAGTTCGATGCTTGCGCATAATGCAAATAAAGTTATCACACCAATTTCTTGAGACCGAGCGGATTTTTGAGGTCTGCGTCACAAAAACCATACTTTTATTGTTAATATAGTGTTTAAAAAGAACCCTTATCCCGCGCCAGTTCTGGCCTGAAAGCCCCTACCCCCTTAGAGTGAGCAGATCGACACTTTTGTGATATCACTCAACTTTTGAAGCTGTATGACAAGTTATCTTTCCTGCCGTCGCAAAACAGACGTAATGGATTTACTTCAGACGCTGATATCAATAACAGCGCATCACGGTACGGAAACCGAATTTGCCACTGGATAGTTTTTTATATGGCAAGGTACGGGTCGTACTGGGTAATACCCCCGGTAATGAACCCCTTCTAAAGAACAGACGACCTGGCAGCAATGCTGGACGTTTACCACATGTTATGTGGTTGATTACAAAGACGGGATGAGATTCCAAATGGGAAAGATTAAAGGCTTGCGTTGGTACATGATAGCTCTGGTAACCATGGGTACCATACTGGGTTATCTGACTCGTAACACAATTGCAGCGGCAGCACCTACGCTGATGCAAGAGTTGCATATTTCCACACAGCAATATTCCTACATTATCGCCGCCTATTCAGCTTGCTACACCATCATGCAGCCTGTTGCGGGTTATGCGCTTGATGTGTTGGGTACAAAAGTCGGTTACGCCTTCTTCGCTGTCGCCTGGGCAATTTTCTGCGGTGCAACTGCGCTGGCAGGGAGCTGGGGTGGCTTGGCCATCGCTCGTGGTGCCGTCGGTGCTGCTGAAGCAGCCATGATCCCTGCAGGCCTGAAAGCCAGTAGCGAATGGTTCCCGGCTAAAGAGCGTTCTATCGCCGTAGGTTATTTTAACGTCGGTTCGTCTATCGGCGGTATGATTGCTCCACCATTAGTGGTCTGGGCGATTGTGATGCACAGCTGGCAGATGGCATTCATCATCTCTGGTGTCCTGAGCTTTGCATGGGCAATGTGCTGGTTGATTTTCTATAAACACCCACGCGACCAGAAACGTCTTTCCGAAGAAGAACGTGAATACATCATTGGCGGTCAGGAAGCTCATCACCAGACCAACAACAGCAAAAAAATGAGCGCATGGAAAATCCTGCAGAACCGTCAGTTCTGGGGTATCGCCCTGCCACGTTTCCTGGCAGAACCAGCGTGGGGGACTTTCAACGCCTGGATCCCATTGTTCATGTTTAAAGCTTACGGCTTCGACCTGAAACACATTGCGATGTTTGCCTGGATGCCAATGCTGTTTGCTGACCTGGGTTGTATCGTAGGCGGCTATCTGCCACCGCTGTTCCAGCGTGTGTTCGGCGTAAACCTGATTGTGTCCCGTAAACTGGTTGTGACCATGGGCGCGATTCTGATGATTGCTCCAGGGACTATCGGCCTGTTCACCAGCCCGTACGTTGCAATTGCCCTGCTGTGTGTGGGTGGCTTTGCTCACCAGTCACTGTCTGGCGCACTGATCACTCTGTCTTCTGACGTGTTTGGTCGTAACGAAGTGGCAACCGCAAACGGTCTGACCGGCATGGCGGCCTGGACTGCGAGCACCCTGTTTGCACTGGTTGTTGGCGCACTGGCTGATACCCTTGGCTTCAGCCCACTGTTTGCCGCGCTGGCCGTGTTCGATATCCTCGGTGCTATCGTTATCTGGACCGTTCTGCAAAACAAACCAATCAGCGAGTTGAACGACTCGCAGAAGCCGAAACAAGCGTTAGCGTAATCGGACTCGCAATTTATATACAAAAGCCGCCGCTCTGGCGGCTTTTCTGTCTGCGCAATGTAGAGCCTAACTTTGAAAAGTGGTATAACAAATAGGGTTACCCGCAGGACTTTTCCCGGAGCTACAGATGGAAGTTATGGAACCACGTCGTCTTTATCAGCAATTGGCCGCTGAACTTAAACAACGCATCGAAAACGGTGTTTATCTCGTTGGGGAAAAACTCCCGGCAGAGCGTTTTATTGCTGAAGAGAAGAACGTGAGCCGCACTGTGGTTCGTGAAGCGATTATCATGCTGGAAGTAGAAGGTTACGTCGAAGTCCGCAAAGGCTCTGGCATTCACGTGATGTCAAACCAGGCTAAATACACCAACCTTCCTGATGAACAGTTTGAATTCGCAAGCTTTGGGCCTTTTGAGCTGCTGCAAGCGCGTCAGTTAATCGAAAGCAATATCGCAGAATTTGCCGCCACCCAGGTCACGAAACAAGATATCGTGAAGCTCATGGAAATTCAGGAAATGGCTCGTAATGAGCACAATTTCCAGGATTCAGAGTGGGACCTTCATTTCCACACACAAGTCGCTTTAGCGTCGCAAAATAGCGCCCTGGCAGCTATCGTTGAGAAAATGTGGAGCCAGCGAATTCATAACCCGTACTGGAAAAAACTTCACGAGCACATTGATAAGCGCACCGCAGATAACTGGTGTGACGATCATGACCAAATTCTTAAAGCGCTGATTCGTAAAGACCCTCATGCCGCTAAACTGGCGATGTGGCAGCACCTTGAAAACACCAAACAGATGCTGTTTGACGCAACCAGCGACGATTTCGAATTCAATGCGGACCGCTATTTATTTGCAGATAATCCTGTCATTCATCTCGATACGGCAGCAAACGGTCAAAAATAGTCATTTTCCCGCGCGAGGGTAAGCAAACCAACCAATAGTGTCAGCGTTTGTAAATACCCTCGCCAGCCCCTCTGCGAGTCATCAAAATCAATCCTCAACAAAGCACAAATACTGTGACGCATGAGCCAGAGCTTTGTTACAATTAGATGCAATTTCATTGTCGGTGTAAGCTTTGCCTTTCACCAGTCTGGTCGTATTCACACGGAGTGGTGCCACGAGCAGGCGATTAAAAATGGAATGCATATCGGCAACTACACAAGAAACACAACAAAAAAGCCGAGTTCAGCCAGGCTGACTTTGATCAGCGGTCTCAACCGATGTGCCAGGAACACTGAATGGAACTTTTGACGCAACTATTGAACGCTCTGTGGAGCCAGGATTTTGAAACGCTCGCCAATCCAGGAATGATTGGCATGCTTTACTTCGTTTTATTCATGATTTTATTCCTTGAAAACGGCCTGTTACCGGCAGCTTTCCTGCCTGGTGATAGCTTACTGGTCCTGGTTGGCGTGCTGATTGCCAAAGGAGCAATGGGTTTTCCGGAAACTGTTTTACTGTTAACAACCGCAGCGAGTCTCGGTTGCTGGCTCAGTTATATTCAAGGGCGCTGGCTTGGGAATACGCGAATCGTACAAAACTGGCTTTCGCACCTCCCCGCTCACTATCACCAGCGTGCACACAACCTGTTCCATAAACATGGCCTGTCTGCATTACTGATTGGTCGTTTCATTGCATTTGTTCGCACCCTGTTACCGACTATTGCGGGTTTATCGGGTCTGAATAATGCGCGCTTCCAGTTCTTTAACTGGATGAGTGGCCTGTTATGGGTACTGATCCTCACCACGCTGGGATATCTGCTCGGAAAGACGCCGGTATTCCTGAAATATGAAGATGCATTGATGTCCTGCCTGATGCTGTTGCCAGTGGTGTTACTGGTCATTGGCCTGTTCGGTTCGTTGATTGTGCTCTGGCGTAAAAAATACGGTAACCGCAGTTAGAGAGGGATGACGATGAATACACGCTTTTTTCGTGGCTTTCGGGCCACGATGTTAGTCAGTGCCATTGCGCTGGGGGCCTTGCTTATCTGGTCTGGCATGCAACGCTCTGAATCTACACTTGAAATACGCTCAAGCCAGCAAGGTATCAGCATGCCTGATGGCTTTTTTGTCTGGCATCACCTGGATGCCAACGGTATTCGCTTTAAAAGCATTACCCCTGAAAACAATTCTTTATTGATCAAATTTGATTCAAGCGCGCAAAGTGAAGCCGCCAAAGCCGTGTTGTACAAAACACTGCCGCATGGCTATGTCATTGCTCAACAAGAAGAAGCTGACAGTGCCAGCACCTGGCTTACTCGCGTCCTTAATGAAAATATCCGCATTGGTTAGCCCTTTCCTGAAATCCTAATTTGTTAACAGGGATTGGGTTTTTACTCAGTTTCTGACTATGCTTGTTTTGACTTAAATCGCTACAAATCATCATTTTCGTCTGATTTCTGGATCTTTGTGTGCTTTACCTTGCGGCTAAACGTACATTCACAATGGAAGGTTTTTTATCATGAACACTCGTACCGTATTGGCTATCGCCTTGTTATCTCTGACATCTGCCGCACAAGCTAGCTCGCTGTGCAGTGAAAAAGAACAAGATATCCAGCGAGAAATTGGCTATGCGGAGAAACACCAGAACCAGAGTCGTGTCGATGGGCTTAATAAAGCGTTGAAAGAAGTTCGCGCTAATTGCACCGACAGCAGCTTACGCGCAGCACATCAGAAGAAAATCAACGAACAAAAAGCCGAAATCACCGAGCGTAAGGCCGACCTGGAAGAAGCGCGCGCCAAAGGCGACGCGGATAAAATTGCTAAGCGGGAGCAAAAACTGGCCGAAGCTGAACATGAGCTGAAGACATTGCAGTCCCGTGATTATTAAGCATTCCCACTGAGAAAACCTAATAAAAACCCAGGAGAGAACTATGTCTAAAGATACTACTTCAGAACATTTGCGCGCTGAGCTGAAATCCCTGGCAGATACCCTTGAAGAGGTGCTGAGTGCCTCAACGGATAAGTCGAAGTCCGAACTCGAAAAATTGCGTGGCAAAGCGGAAAAAGCCCTGAAAGAAAGCCGTGTGCGCCTGGGTGATACTGGTGATGTGATTGCCAAACAAACCCGAGAAGCGGCGGCAAAAGCTGACGATTACGTTCGTGAAAATCCATGGACTGGCGTTGGTATTGGGGCGGCGATTGGCGTCGTGCTCGGTGTCCTACTGACTCGCCGTTAATTATGCCTGAATCCCATCAACCTCAAGGGCCGGGAAAAGGTGTCCTCGGAATCGGTCAGCGCCTCGTCACCATCATCGTTGGGATGGTGGAGACGCGCGTGCGACTTGCCGTTGTCGAACTGGAAGAGGAGAAAGCGCATCTCGTCCAGTTGCTGCTAATGCTTGGGTTAACCATGCTATTTGCCGCATTTGGCTTAATGAGTCTGGTGGTGTTGGTTTTCTGGGCGGTCGAACCGCAATATCGTCTGAATGCCATGATTGCGACAACCGTCGTATTGCTGGCATTAGCCTTTATTGGCGGGATCTGGACGCTCCATAAATCGCGCCAGTCCACCCTCCTACGCCATACCCGACGCGAGCTAGAAAACGACCGTGCGCTACTGGAAGATGACAAGCCATGAGTGACCGTAAGCTTGAAAGGCGCAAAGCATTTTTACTCAGCCAAATTCAACAACAACGGCTGGATTTAAGTGCGGGTAAACGCGACTGGCTAGAGGCGACTGTCGCGTACGATCGCGGCTGGAACACGTTACTGAGCTTACGCAGTTATGCATTAATCGCCAGCAGCGTAATGGCTGTCTGGACGGTGAGGCATCCCAGTTTCCTGATGCGCTGGGCCAGACGAGGTTTTGGCGCGTGGAGCGCCTGGCGCCTGATTCGCAACACCATCCAACAGCAAACTCATTAACTCGCAACGCCGCCTTATTCAGGCGGCGTTTTTATTAATCAGTAATATTGAAGAACATCGACAGAATTCCTTGCTAACAATCCCTTAACGCCCCGCTTATTATTCCCCACATCAACCGCAGTCACCGGTAACTACCGGAAATTGCAAAAACAAACATCCCTGGGCTGATAGCACCCACAAGAGATTCGCTGGAGAGTAAAATGAAAAAATTAGATGATGCTGGTGTACTGTTAGCTCGTATTTTGATGCCAATTCTGTTCATCGTGGCAGGCTGGGGCAAAATCAACGGTTATGCCGGCACCCAACAATATATGGAAGCGATGGGCGTCCCAGGGTTCTTGCTGCCACTGACCATTTTGCTTGAGTTCGGCGGCGGCCTGGCGATTCTGTTCGGTTTCTTTACTCGTACCACAGCGATTATTACCGCGGTGTTCACGATTCTGACTGCATTCTTGTTCCACGGTGATTTCAGCCAGGGCATGAACTCAACCATGTTTATGAAGAACTTCACCATCGCCGGTGGTTATCTGTTGCTGGCTATCTTCGGACCGGGCGCATACAGCATCGACCGCCTGCTGAAGAAAAACTGGTAAGGCTCTATACTTAGTTTCACTAAAAGCGAAGGTTAATCCCTTCGCTTTTTTGTTTTTAAAGTCTACGAAGAGGAATGAAAACATGGGACAGCTAATTGACGGCGTCTGGCACGATGTCTGGTATGACACCAAATCGACCGGTGGCAGCTTCAAACGTTCGGAGTCAGCATTTCGTAACTGGCTGACCGCAGATGGTGAGCCGGGCCCGAGCGGTAAAGGTGGTTTCGCCGCTGAGAAAGACCGCTACCATCTGTATGTTTCCCTCGCCTGCCCCTGGGCGCACCGCACGTTAATCATGCGCGCCCTTAAAGGCCTCGAGTCTTTCATTTCTGTATCCGTGGTTAACCCGCTGATGTTGCAAGATGGCTGGACGTTTGACGACGATTTCCCGAATGCCACCGGCGATGGCTTGTATCAGCACGAATATCTTTATCAGCTTTATCTGCAAGCCGACCCCGATTACACCGGGCGCGTAACCGTTCCCGTTTTATGGGATAAGAAAACGCAGACGATTGTCAGCAACGAATCGGCTGAAATCATCCGTATGCTAAATACTGCATTTGATGCCAAAGGCGCTCGCGCCGGGGATTACTACCCAACGGCATTACGCGGCAAGATTGACGAGCTGAATGGCTGGATTTACGACACCATCAATAACGGCGTGTATAAAGCAGGCTTTGCCACCTCGCAAGAAGCCTACGATGAAGCCGTGACCAAAGTGTTTGAATCCCTGGCGCGCGTCGAGCAAATCCTCGGTCAGCATCGTTATTTAACGGGCAACCAGCTCACAGAGGCCGATATTCGCCTGTGGACAACACTGGTGCGTTTCGACCCGGTCTATGTCACACATTTTAAATGCGACAAACACCGCATCAGCGATTACCTGAATATCTACGGGTTCCTGCGCGATATTTATCAGATGCCGGGCATTGCGGAGACCGTCGATTTCGCACATATCCGTAACCATTATTATCGCAGCCACAAAACCATTAACCCAACCGGCATTATTTCTGTCGGGCCAGCTCAGGATTTAAATGAGCCACACGGGCGCGACGAGCGGTTTAACCAGGGTTGATAAAATTCACCCAAGCTATGATTTACGTAAAATCCATTCACGGCTATTCTTGAATTAGATCGCTTACAGATCAAGTAATTGATTACTTTTAAGGCAGGCTAAAAATGGATTGGTATTTCAAAGTATTAAGAAATTATGTTGGCTTCAGTGGACGTGCGCGCCGTAAAGAGTTCTGGATGTTCATCCTCGTCAACCTTGTGCTGACTGGCGTATTGAGCATTCTGGACAAAATGTTAGGGCTACGGATTGCGAAAGATGAAGGTCTGCTCACGACCATTTATGGTGTGCTGATATTCCTGCCTTACTGGGCCGTGCAGTTCCGCCGCCTGCACGATACCGATCGTTCAGCGTGGTGGCTGTTGTTGCTGTTAATCCCGATTGTCGGCTGGCTGATTATTCTGGCGTTTAACTGCCAGAACGGCACGCCGGGTGAGAATAAATTCGGTTCAGATCCAAAAGCGATGGATGCTAGATTAGTCAGCGAATAATGCTTTGCCCCCTCGCCCTAACCCTCTCCCTCAGGAGAGGGTTAGGGCATAACAACTACTTCAATAATTTTGGAATTTCACGCAAGCACCAGGCTTTCGCCTCACCCATACTATCGCGTCGCCACGCCATAATAATGTCAATTTCATTGGTATATTCAGGACTCACCACGCGCAAACGTCCCTCGGCTATATCCTGCTCCACCAGGGGATAAGGCATCGTCGCCACACCCAAACCTGCCAGCAGCGCCTGGCGTTTATCTTCCATGCTGCTCACCGTCAGGCGCGGCTGTTTATCCAGCAACTGCACCGTGATTACCGGGCGTTCACGCGCGGTATCCGCGACCGCAATACCGCGATATTTCACACGAGTGACTTCCGAAAGTGGCTCCGGCTCGTTATGGATCGGGTGATCAGGTGCCGCGATATACACGCTCAATATTTTGTACAACTTGCGCGAGTTAATTTCTGACGACGAACGAAAATGCATATCCGGCGCAATCACGATATCCGCACGTCCTTGCTCTAAACGCTCCCACGAACCTGCCAGCACTTCTGTAATAATCGAAAGCTGCGTGTCGGCTTTGTCGGCTAGCTTTTCTACTAACGGATAAAGTTTCGCCGTAGGCACCAGCGCCTCGGTCACAATGGTGAGATGCGTTTCCCAGCCTCTTGCCAACGCTTCCGCATCGGTTGTGAGTTTTTCAGCAGCTTCGAGCAAAACTCGCCCGCGTTCGAGCAGCATGCGCCCGACATTAGTAAATTTGGTGCGATGGCCTGAACGGTCAAACAGTACGACATCCAGCTCTTCTTCCAGTTTCTGCATGGTGTAACTCAGTGCCGACGGCACGCGCCCCAGCTCATCAGCGGCTGCGGCAAAACTTCCGCGTCGGTCAATGGCATCCATGACCCGCAATGCTTCCAGCGTCAATGCTCTCTCTTTAGCCATCTCGTTCTCATTCAGGAAATTTGAACATACCAAGCAGATTAACTGGCTAACAATGAAGCGTCCAGAGTTTTACCATGGTCATAGTGTAAAAAGAGGTCAAAAAATTATGATTACGCCAAGAACTGCCAAACAATGTGGGAAAGCGGACTATGGATGGCTGCAAGCCCGCTATACGTTTTCCTTCGGTCACTATTTCGACCCGAAATTGCTGGGCTATGCTTCATTGCGCGTTCTCAACCAGGAAGTGTTAGCGCCCGGCGCATCGTTCCAGCCGCGTACCTATCCAAAGGTCGATATTCTTAATCTGATACTCGAAGGTGAAGCGGAATATCGCGACAGCGAAGGCAACCACGCTCAGGCCAAAGCGGGTGAAGCCTTACTGCTTTCGACTCAACCGGGGCTGAGTTACAGCGAGCATAACCTCAGCAAAGAGCACTCTCTCACGCGCATGCAGCTGTGGTTAGATGCCTGCCCGGAGCGCGAGAATCCGCTGGTGCAAAAACTCACACTTTCAGATGGGCCGCAGCAATTACTGGCCTCACCAGATGGACGCAATGAGAGCCTGCAACTGCGCCAGCAAGTGTGGATTCACCAGATTGAACTGGAAAAAGGCCAGCAGTTAAGCTTCCAGTTACATGGGCCACGCGCTTATTTACAGTCGATTCACGGAACCGTTCACGCGGTCACCGCCACCGAGGAAAAAGAAGGGCTGACCTGTGGCGATGGCGCTTTTATCCGTGACGAGGCTAACATTACGCTAGTTGCGGATACCCCATTGCGAGCATTACTGATAGATTTACCGGTCTGACCAGTATCAGGAATGGACCAACAGGAGTTATCCGTGAGCAAGAAATCATCGACGAAGAAAACGGCCAAAAAAGCAGTGTCAGCGGTTGTGGTTGCGACAACAACCGCTGATATCGAGCTGAGTTACGACGAGATGCTCAACGAACTGGAAGCGATTGTTGTCGAAGCAGATGTACGGCTGGCGGAAGAAGAAGCCAGCCTCTGAATTACGCGACCTTATTCGCCATTATCGCAATGATCTGACGATCGGTATGCTGCATCGCCTGGCTTGCCAGGGCACAAAGATTACGGATCGACTGCTCCACATCGTGAGCAACGATCCCTTCATTTCCGCTGACCGACGTATTATCGAGCGCCATCAGCACCGCTTTCCATGCCGAAGCGGCGCTGGTAGACACTTTCATCGCACAACTGTTTGAAGCCCCATCACAAATCATCCCGCTAACATCACCAATCATATTGCTGATAGCCATTGAGATACTCTTGTAGCTGCCGTCGATTAACCAGGTGATCCCTGCCGCCGCCCCCATTGCTGCGGTGGTTGCCGCGCATAACGCAGAGAGTGACGGCAACTGATGGTGAATATAAATCGCCGTCAGATGCGACAGTATCAGCGCCCGCGCCAGTTTTTCACTGTCACAGGCGAGATGTTCAGCCACGACAACCACCGGCATTGTCGCCGCGATGCCCTGATTACCTGAACCTGAGTTGCTCATTGCCGGAAGACACGCGCCTCCCATACGGGCATCAGAAGCGGCGGCAGTGCGAATCATAATATCGCTCAACAGATCCTTTGCCATCAGGCCACGATCCAGCTGACGCTGTAACGTCGAACCGATATGCAAACCGTACTGCGCCCGCAAACCTTCACGGGAAAGCTCGTTATTCAACAAGGCCGCGTCGAGAATAAAACCAATATCATCAAAGGGGACGCACTGCGCAAACTCAACAATCTGCTCAAGGCTTACCTTTTCCATAGAGCAGGTTTGCGCCTTCCCTTCCACCTGGCAATTTTCAGCGGCATCAAACAGCACATCACCGTCTTTCTCGATTCTGATGACTCGCGTGTGTTCGCCCGCGATGACTACCGTTGCCGACTCATGGGCGGTAAATACCGTCACACAGGTATATAAAATCTCATCGCACGGTTGTTGAATGCTGACCTTCACATCGCCACGCGCCAGCAGTAACTTCGCGGCGGCAATCGCCTCAACCGGCGCGCCTTTGAGCACTTCCAGTCCCGCAAGTGGGTCGCCCCCGAGCGCACCCACCGCGGCAGCGATAGGCAGGCCGACCATCCCGGTTCCCGGAACGGTAACGCCCATACCATTTTTCATTAGATTCGGTGAAACGCGAGCCTCGATGCGTGTCACTGGCCCCGCGAGATGCGAGGCGGCCAATGCGCTTGCCAGCGCCAGCGAAATAGGTTCTGTGCAGCCGACTGCGGGCTTCACATTTTGTTTCACAGCAAGGATGAGTTCAGCCCATGCCGGGTTAATTGCAGAATTTGCCATTTTTTAGCCTTAACGCTTATATCCAGAAAACACACGCCTGCAATCAGGAGAATGCAAGGAATGGAGAAATACACAATAAGAGGCCAGTGATAACAATAATGACCAGTGAGACACCTTTATATTTATGCAATGCCGGGACTTTATAGACCAGCCACGCTGGAATTAAGCACCCTACCATGCCAAATATTGGGCTACAGATTGAGGTAAAACTTAATACCGGAGCATTCAGAACAATCGCACTCCACGCCAGTAAGATGGCGAATACCATAATTCCGCGCTGCACCCACTTCTCATTAATTCTTTCCGCAGGCATTTTGCGACGCAGAATATTAATCACGATACCTTGCGTTGCTTCACGGAACCCGAGATAAACCCCAAAGAAGGCGGTCATAACAGCGAAGATATTTAATATCACGCTGACCACTGTGACCCATGCGCCGGCATTTCCGTTAATAAACTGGGCGGCAATAGCCAACGCTGAAATATTTTGTTCATACGCTTTTACCGCTTCGTCATGCCCCATCGCCAGAGTGAATGAGACGGCATAAAAGAACACGGTCACAAACAGAATACCGAATGCGATATTCATCGCGCGCAGCGCTTTAAAACGAGCCACTTCGCGTGATTTTTCTTTAGAACGGTACGAGATAACCATCGGGCTAAGCGTCTGGATAAACAGAATAGACGTCAGCGTAAAGGGCAGCGTAATAATCGCATTCTTCAGCAGCAAGCCCATTGGCGGCAGTGTGCCTGCGTTATACAAATGCCACATGCCGACCATTGAGACACCCAGCGCGGCGACCACTAAAAGCTTGGTTAGCACCATGTATCTTGAGACTTTAAATAAAAGTTTTTCACCGCGCGATGAGATAGCGACCAGAATACAAATCAGCGCCAGGCCATAGAAAGGGTTATCCGATAACAACCCTTCCGTGACGCCAAAGGTATGTAAATAAGAGGCACTGTCATTAGTGATGGCCGTGGAGTAAACAAACATCCAGATAACCAGCATAATGAAGTAGAGTAAACCCAATAATATCCCCCAGTTTTTACCCAAATAACCGCTTATTACACTCGGGTAATCTTTACACTCCGGGGATTCCGCCAGCGTATTAATAAATAAACGCTGAAACAGATACATGGCTGGATAGCCGACTATCGAGGAAAGAAGGAAAACCCATAATCCCATTAATCCAACCTGAACGGGTAAGAAAACTATTCCCGCCCCGATTGCCATGCCGATACTCATAATGATCCAGCCGACATCAGTGCTGTCAAATTTGGTGGCGGCTTGCCATTCACTTTCCGTCATTCCTGCGCGATTCGATGCCGGAATATTAACGGCAGTAATGCTTCCTGTTTCCATAAAAATGCTCGCTTTAATGTGTAGGTTTTAATTGTGAGTGTTAATTACAGAGTGATTTTCCAGACCATTAAAAACCTGAGATGTGTTTTCTGGTCTTATTCGAATGTAAAAAGAATAGCGCGAGCGGAGGAGAAAAAATTTGCTACTCACTCTGCGCATTCGGGGTAAAAGAGTAAATAATTCTCCATTCAGAGAAATATCTTCAGTTTTGATTCACATTTTGTATTTTGAGTAGGAAATAATTATCAATGCAACTTAAGGAAGATCTTAATCCATTGTTTTTAAAGTGCTTTCTTTCAATTGTTTCCCTAAAGCGGAATTGAGTCTCAACAAGGCAATGTGAGCTGACGCAACAAGCGAGGTTAATAGCCTGTGACATTAGACCAAATGTATTTTGATGCACTTCACACTCTGGCAGAGCTTTAGCACGAACCTCTGATTATTGTTTCAATAAGGTTAAGGTTGAGATTTTTTCACTGCTATTAAGACATTTCCATACAGTTAACGATCACGAGAGACGGTTAACGCAAGTTTCCCCGTTCTCAATCCCCAGTTGGTAGAGCGTAAACGGTGTGTGTTTTTCGATAAGTGTCGCCAGTTCAGGCGAATGGCTGGTGAGCCAGATTTGCGTGTAACGGCTCGCCTCGGCAATCAGGCGAGCCAGCGCAGGCAGCATCTGCGGATGCAGGCTGTTTTCCGGCTCATTCAGGGCAATAAAACGTGGTGGACGCGGACTGAGCAATGCCACGGTCAGGCAGAGAAAGCGCAGCGTGCCGTCAGAAAACTCATCTGACTCCAGAGGGCGATTAATACCCTGCCGGTGCATCATCATCTGGAAACGCCCATTGCTGTTATCGCAGAAAAACAGACATTCTGGAAACGCCTCAGCCAACACCTCGAACAGCAATTCGCTATCGCCAATCTCAACGATGGTCTGGAAGGCCGCGGCCAGATTCAAACCGTCTCCTGACAAAACGGGCGAGCGATAACCCACCTGCGGCAAACGCAGCCCAGCCCCTTTAGTAATGTCGAATTCATGATAAAAGCGCCAGTTGCGTAACGTTTCTCGAGCGCTGGAGACTTCCGGATAAAGATGCGGTTCGCCCAATTGACCAAATAACGATTCATTTTCGTAAAGCGTCGCTGCATGCGTCACTTTCTCGCCGTTGACATCGTTGAGAAAAACCGCCTGGTTACGGCGATGCATAATGGATGACGAAGGGCGGCGACGAAAACCACTCAGCCAGATTTGCTCCTCTTTCACGATAGGATCGAGATCGAACATGGTCGGGTACGGCAGTTTATCTGGGAATCCGACCTGCAATTCGTACTCGAAATCGTCGGTATCTACCGCAAGCGTCATCCGCCGAGGCGCGCTGGCATAGCCTTTGGCGCGATCGCCTGCCCACATAACCTTCTGGATCCCACCCTCATCTGACAACCAGTGTGAAAGCTGCCCGGTTGCAGCACCGTGAATCAGGTGAATCGCCTTATAAATGTTGGATTTTCCGCAGCCATTCGGGCCGAAAACGACGTTCAGGCGACCGAGAACGATGGAGAGTTTGCGCACTGAGCGGTAGTTGTCGATGTACAGGGACTTGATCATGGCGGTGTGGAATCCGGTGATGGCGGGAGTCGTATTATGGCAATTGTTCTATATATACCCTAAATAATTCGAGGTGCATCGCGGCGGCAAGAGAACAAGTCCCGATGAGCTTACTCCAGTAAGCGATTTGGGCGAGTGAGCGTAGCCAACAAAGAGGCAGCGCGAAGTATGACGGGTATAAACAAAAACCCCGCCGAAGCGGGGTTTTTGTTGAATGGTTGAAGCTGACCGATAAGCCGGGTTCTGTCGTGGACAGTCATTCATCTAGGCCAGCAATCGCTCACTGGCTCAAGCAGCCTACCCGGGTTCAGTACGGGCCGTACCTTGTGAACCCCTATTTGGCCTTGCTCCGGGTGGAGTTTACCGTGCCACGAACTGTTACCAGTCGCGCGGTGCGCTCTTACCGCACCCTTTCACCCTTACCTGATCCCACTTGCGCGGGCCATCGGCGGTTTGCTCTCTGTTGCACTGGTCGTGGGTTTCCCCCCCAGGCGTTACCTGGCACCCTGCCCTATGGAGCCCGGACTTTCCTCCCCTCCGCCCGTCTCCCCCCGAAGGAGGACGACGACGAAGCGGCGACTGTCTGGTCAGCTTCGGCGCGGATTATAGAGGGTTTGCCCCCCCATGTCACGCATGCTTAACGAGTGATGTTCATCCCAATCTCAACGGTTGCTGCAATATCACGCGAGGCACGGTAAATATTATCGAACGCATTTTTCAGCGCGTCTTCCAATGTGCCGATACTATTGAGCACGCTAAACACGGCATCAATGCCGTACTGATGAACAATAGCGACATCACTGGTCAGCGAACCGGCAATCCCAATCACCGGTTTGTGGTACTTTTTGGCGACCGCAGCCACGCCTACCGGGACTTTGCCACGAATGCTTTGGCTGTCCATGCGCCCTTCGCCCGTCACCACCAGCGAACAGTCGTGAATATGCTCTTCAAGATGTAGTGCTTCGGTCACGATCTCTACGCCGCTGCGTAAATCTGCGCCGAGGAATGCCATTAATGCAGCGCCCATGCCGCCTGCGGCTCCGGCACCTTCTGCATTTTTCACATCTACATGTAAGTCTTTTTTAATCACATCAGCAAAGTGAGCAAGATTGGCGTCCAGCTCAACAATCATCGCTTCACTGGCCCCTTTTTGCGGCCCGAAAACGCGCGAAGCACCATTGTCGCCAATGAGTGGATTGGTGACATCACAGGCCACGTTGATCACGCAATCCGCCAGCCGACCGTCGAGACCTGACACATCAATGCTGTTTAAACTCATTAAACTGCCGCCGCCGTGGCTAATCTCTTTGCCTGTCGCGTCGCACAGTTTCGCCCCCAGCGCCTGCACCATGCCCGCACCACCATCATTGGTCGCACTGCCGCCGATGCCGATAATAATGTTGCGTGCACCGTTATCCAGAGCACGTAAAATCAGCTCTCCGGTTCCATGCGACGTGGTAATCAGAGGGTTGCGTTCCTCAATCGGCACCAGCGCTAAACCACTGGCTTCTGCCATTTCGATAAACGCGGTTTTACCGTCACCGGACATTCCCCAATAAGCACTCACCGGCTCACCCAATGGGCCCGTCACTGTCGTGGTGATTTTCCTGCCCTGCGTGGCACTGATCATGGCATCGACCGTACCTTCCCCGCCATCTGCAACCGGGACCGATATATATTCCGCATCAGGAAATATTTCGCGGAAACCTTTTTCAATGGCTTTAGCCACATCAACCGCGCAGAGGCTTTCTTTATAAGAGTCGGGTGCGATTACGATTTTCATAGTGTGTCCATGCCAAAAAAGTGCCGAGAAAATCGGGCACCAGAGGTGCCCATCTCTTTATTTGCTGACTTCTACTTTCGCCAGTTTTTCGTAGTAGCACGCGATTGCGCTGTGGTCATCGTTACCGTGGCCGTCTGCACGCAGCGCCTGCATCATTTCCATGACTGCCGCCGTCAGTGGCAGTTGCGCGCCCACACCGTGGGAAGTATCCAGTGCGTTTGCCAAATCTTTAATGTGCAGGTCGATGCGGAAACCTGGCTTAAAGTTACGATCCAGAACCATCGGCGCTTTCGCTTCCAGAACGGTGCTGCCCGCAAGGCCGCCACGAATCGCCTGGAAGACTAATTCTGGGTTTACACCCGCTTTGGTTGCCAGTACCAGTGCTTCAGACATCGCCGCAATGTTCAGCGCCACAATCACCTGGTTTGCCAGTTTGGTGACGTTGCCTGCGCCGATATCACCGGTGTGTACCACGGAACCGGCCATGGATTTCAGCAGGTCGTAATACTTGTCGAAAATCGCTTTGTCACCGCCAACCATTACAGATAGCGTGCCTTCAATCGCTTTTGGCTCGCCGCCGCTCACGGGCGCATCCAGCATGTCGATGCCTTTGGCTTTCAGCGCTTCGCTAATTTCGCGGCTCGCCAGCGGTGCGATCGAACTCATGTCGATAACCACGGTGCCCGGTTTTGCCCCTTCGATAATGCCGTTTTCGCCCAGCGCCACTTCTTTCACGTGCGGGGAGTTTGGCAGCATGGTGATAATCACATCACACTGCTCGGCGATATCTTTAGGTGTTGCAGCAGTTTCTGCACCTGCGGCAATGATTTCAGCAATCACCTCGGGGTTACGGTCGGCAACCACCAGTGAATAACCGGCTTTGATGAGGTTTTTACTCATTGGTTTGCCCATGATGCCCAGGCCAATAAACCCAACTTTCAGTGTCATAATTCAGTCTCTCTTTTCAGGTGGTGGTTATTTTTTAAAGGAATCAGCCAATTTCTGGGTTGCTGAACGGAAGCAGCCTAAATCACTGCCTACAGCCACAAAGGTGGCGCCCCATTCCATATAACGACGCGCGTCGGCTTCAACCGGAGCCAGAATGCCAGCCGGTTTACCGTGAGCTTTAGCACGGGCAAAGATGTGTTTGATGCATTGCTGCACTTCCGGATGCGAGGCATTTCCTAAATGTCCTAATGCCGCCGCCAGGTCGCTTGGGCCAACGAAAATCCCGTCCACGCCGTCAGTGGTCGCGATAGCATCAACGTTATCCACGCCCTGCTGGCTCTCGATTTGCACCAGAATCGTGATGTTCTTATTCGACTGCACAAAATAATCCGGCACGGTGCCAAACATATTGGCGCGGTGAGAAACGGATACGCCGCGAATGCCTTCTGGCGGATAGCGGGTTGAAGACACTGCCAGCGCTGCCTCTTCCTGAGTTTCAACAAAAGGAATCAGGAAGTTGTAGAAACCGATATCCAGCAGGCGCTTGATGACCACCGGGTCGTTGGTTGGCGCACGAACCACTGCCGCACTTTCGCTGCCTTTTAACGCCATCAGTTGTGGAATAAAAGTGGTGATATCGTTTGGCGCATGTTCGCCATCCAGCACAATCCAGTCGAACCCGGCCAGGCCCAGCACTTCGGTGCTGATAGGGTTTGCGAGCGCTGACCAGCAACCAATTTGCGTCTGGTGTGCTGCCAGTGCTGCTTTGAATTTATTGGGGAAAACGTTGGTATTCATCTGTTGCCCTTATTTATTCAGTTATCCGTTGAGTGAATTACTTCTGCAATTCCATACGTTTAATGTCACCCACTACGAACAGATAACAAACCATTGCCATCAGCGCCGAACAGCCAACAAAGATCAGCGCCGCATTGAAGGAGTGAAGTTCAGAAACCAGGTAACCAATCACCAGTGGAGTCACGATAGAGGCTACGTTACCAAACACGTTGAATACTGCACCGCACAGGCCAACCATCTCTTTTGGTGCCGTATCCGCGATAACCGGCCAACCCAGCGCACCGAAACCTTTACCGAAGAAAGCGAATGCCATCAGCGTGACAACCAGTGCCGTGCTATCGGTGTAGTTACACAGAATAATGGTGGAAGCGAGTAGCATCCCGAGCACAATCGGTATCTTACGAGCTACGGTCAGTGAGTAACCGCGTTTGATTAACGAATCAGAGAACACGCCGCCCAACACGCCACCGGCGAAACCACACAGCGCCGGGATGGAAGCAACCATGCCTACTTTCAGAATCGACATACCTTTATCTTGCACCAGGTAAATCGGGAACCATGTCAGGAAGAACCAGGTGATGGTATTGATAAAGTACTGACCGAAGAACACGCCCAGCATCATGCGGTTAGTCAGCAACTGCTTGATGTAATGAAGTTTTGGCCCTTCAACCACTGCACCTGGTTTTTTGTGGTCCATATCAACCACTGCGCCACCTTTCGTGATGTAGTCCAGTTCTTCTTTAGACATACGAGGGTGGTCAGTTGGGTTGTGAATAAACTTCACCCACAGGAAAGTCAGCACAAAACCGATTCCGCCCATCACGGTAAAGACATGCTCCCAGCCCCATGCGAAGGTCAGCCAGCCGAGTAATGGAGAGAACAATGCCAGGGAGAAATACTGTGCGGAGTTAAAAATCGCAGAAGCGGTACCGCGTTCTTTGGTCGGGAACCAGGCCGCCACAATACGCGCGTTAGCCGGGAATGATGGCGCTTCAGAGAAACCAAGCATAAAGCGCATGATGAACATGGAAATGCCCGCATACGCCAGCGGCACCATATCCACAAAACCTTGCATGAACGTAAACAGCGACCAGAAGAACAGACTGTAGGTATACACTTTCTTCGAACCGTAGCGGTCAAGTAACCATCCGCCAGGGATTTGCATCAGCAGGTAAGCCCAGCCGAAAGCTGAGAAAATATAGCCCATTGAGATTGCACTGAGCTGTAATTCTTTAGCAACTTCAGTACCCGCAATAGAAAGAGTGGCGCGATCGGCATAGTTAATCGTCGTCACAATAAATATAATTAATAATATTAAGTAGCGGGTGTGCTTCCCTTTTTTTGCTTCCACAGCTGTATCTAAAATCATTTTCTACATCCTCTGTTGCGGGTACTTAATTCAAGGATTTTTTATTTATATAAAGCGTTATCTCACGAATATTTGTTCGGATAATACCGCTCTGGAAATTTACCTGGTGTTTGTCATTCGCAACACAGTATAGCCAGCACAGAACAAATGGACATTAGGCATATGCACAATAGATAACATTAAAAACATCTAATAGTTAAACCTATGCACATGTTTGTGGGGTGTATTGCACAATTTTATAGATTGCTCCCCCTATGCAATATGGCGTCATGATATTAAGTGATCACCGTCACATTTTTATTTCCTGTGTCCTGACATTCTTTATTTAGCTTGTGAGACAATCACGATTAGAAAATTATTTAATTAACATTCAGGTTGATTCTGGAGAATAGCGACAATGTCAAATATAGAAATTAAACAACAACCCCCTGGGTCGTTTTATATAAAAGTTCATGAGACAGACAATGTCGCTATTATTGTTAATGACAATGGCCTGAAAGCGGGTACGCGTTTCCCGGATGGTTTGGAACTCATCGAACATATCCCGCAAGGTCACAAAGCCGCTCTGGTCGATATTCCTGCCCACGGTGAAATCATTCGTTATGGGGAAGTGATCGGCTACGCAGTAAGGGATATTCCACGCGGTAGCTGGATTGACGAATCATTGGTGGAATTGCCAAAAGCCCCACCGCTTCACACCCTGCCATTAGCGACCAAAGTGCCTGAGCCATTGCCCCCCCTGGAAGGCTACACCTTTGAAGGCTATCGCAACGCGGATGGCAGCGTCGGCACGAAAAACCTGCTTGGCATCACCACCAGCGTGCATTGCGTCGCAGGCGTGGTGGATTATGTCATCAAAATTATTGAACGTGATTTACTGCCGAAATACCCCAATGTGGACGGCGTGGTCGGCCTGAATCACCTGTACGGCTGTGGCGTGGCGATCAACGCACCTGCGGCAGTCATTCCCATTCGCACCATTCATAATATCGCCCTGAATCCAAACTTTGGCGGCGAAATTATGGTCATTGGCCTCGGCTGCGAGAAGTTGCAGCCGGAGCGCCTGCTGGAAGGCACCGATGACGTGCAGTCGATTAATGTTGGCGACGCCAGCATCGTGCGCCTGCAAGACGAACACCACGTCGGCTTTAAATCGATGGTCGAAGATATTCTTAACGTCGCCGAGCGCCATCTCGCTAATCTGAACAAACGCCAGCGCGAAACCTGCCCGGCTTCTGAACTGGTAGTTGGTATGCAATGTGGCGGCAGCGATGCGTTTTCCGGCGTGACCGCTAACCCGGCTGTCGGTTACGCATCCGATTTATTAGTACGCTGCGGCGCAACGGTGATGTTCTCGGAAGTCACCGAAGTGCGCGATGCCATCCACCTGTTAACGCCACGCGCCATCAACGAAGAAGTCGGCAAGCGTCTGCTCGAAGAGATGGAATGGTATGACAACTATCTGGACATGGGCAAAACCGACCGTAGCGCCAACCCCTCTCCAGGTAACAAAAAAGGCGGCCTGGCAAATGTGGTGGAAAAAGCCCTCGGCTCCATTGCTAAATCTGGCCAGAGCGCGATTGTCGAAGTGCTTTCGCCGGGTCAACGCCCAACCAAACGCGGCCTAATTTACGCCGCCACACCAGCCAGTGATTTCGTTTGTGGCACACAGCAGGTGGCTTCCGGCATTACAGTGCAAGTGTTCACTACCGGTCGTGGAACGCCATACGGCTTGCTGGCAGTCCCGGTGATTAAAATGGCCACCCGCACCGCACTGGCAAACCGTTGGTACGATTTAATGGATATCAACGCAGGCACCATCGCCACCGGTGAAGCAACCATTGAGGATGTGGGCTGGGAGTTGTTTGAATTTATTCTGGATGTGGCGAGCGGACGTAAGAAAACCTTCTCGGATCAGTGGGGGCTTCACAACGCATTAGCCGTTTTCAACCCGGCACCTGTGACCTGATTCATTTAAAAACGGCGGATGACGAAGCGTCATCCGCCATCAGCCTTACCCCGGTACTTTCTCGCGGCAAACCTTCAACACCAACTGCCGCAGCCAGCGATGCGCCGGGTCTGCTTCTGAACGCGGGTGCCACATCAACGATACCGTAATCTCATTGGTTTTCACCGGCAGCTCAAAAACATGAAGCCGCGCTTCCCCGGAATTGCCATATAACCCCGGCTGATTGAGCAAGAAAGTCGCTGGCACTAAAGCCACTAAATCAGACGCCTGAGCCACTGCTAACGCAGCAGGAAAACCCGGCACCAACGCGGCAATCTTGCGTTCTAAATTCAGCTCTGCAAGCAGCGTATCAACCGGGCCGATTCCGCGATCGTGGCGCGACACCACCACATGTCCCAACGCAGCATACCTCGCAGGGGTAATTTCACTTTCTTGCTCAAGCGGATGATCCTTTCTGACCACGCCGACAAACTTGTCACGATATAACGCCGTAATACGTATCTCTGGCCCCATTTCCCCGAGTACGCCGACTTCAAAATCAATCTGCCCCTCGCGTAAATACTTCGCCGTTTTCTCCGGTTTAGGCATAAAACGCAGTTGCACGAAAGGTGCGACAGTGGCGACCGCCGCAATCAGCGCGGCACCAAAAATCTCGATGAATCCCGCATTGGTGCGCAGGGTGAAACGGCGCTCAAGCGTAGCAAGATTGAGCGCGGCATTTGCCGGACGCAGAATCGCACGGGCCGCAAACACTGCGTTTTGCGTACGCGGCCGAATCTCTTCTGCGTAAGGTGTGAGCACCATATTGCGCCCGGCGCGCACCAGCAAAGGATCGCCCGTGGTATCGCGCAGGCGGCTCAACGTGCGACTCATAGCCGACGCGCTGAGTCCCAAACGACGCGCAGCACCCGCCACACTTCCTTCAGCAAGAAGCACATCAAGCGCAATGAGTAAGTTCAAATCGGGTTCATTCATATTCAGGATGGTCACTCGTCGTTGAAAATGAGAGATGGCGTTTCATGCATCTTTAAAGTGCAAATGCTGCGCCTTCCGCCATATCTAATACACCGCTATATTTCCGCTATCAACCCGTAAAATAGAGTTCCCACAAATGGCGTTATTTTCCAGTCTACCCGGCGATGAAGGTTTACCCGGCTTCGAGCGTGGTTTAGCGATGGCTGCCGTCATGACAATGGCGGCAATGGTGGTGTTCGACGGCTCGATGATTAACATCGCGCTGCCGCAAATCGCCCGGTCACTTAACGCCTCCGTTGGCGCTACCGTCTGGGTGGCGAACGGCTACCTGCTATCGGCGGCAATGACGCTTGCGATCTTCGCCGCACTTTCCAGCCGCCTCGGGTTCCGCTCCGTTTTCACTTTTGGCCTGAGCGTTTTCACGCTAGCCTCTGTGGGTTGCGCGTTATCGACATCACTGGATATGCTAATCGCCATGCGCGTCTTACAAGGGATTGGCGGGGCTGCCACGTTAAGTATTGGCCCGGCAATTCTGCGCTCGGTTTTCCCTAACCGCCTGTTAGGGCGCGTCCTTGGTCTCAATGCCTTACTGATAGGCACCAGCACCGCTATCGCGCCCATTCTCGGGGGAACCATACTCTCGACATTGAGCTGGCAATGGCTGTTTGCGATTAACATTCCGCTGGGCATTATCGCGATGCTACTCGCCTTGCGTGTGGTGCCGCATAATCCGGCGTTAAAGCGTGAACCGTTTGATTACGCAGGGGCCGTGCTTTCCGCCGTTGCGTTAGGCGCCCTGGTGATGGCCGCCGATGCTTTTACACATCAGGGAAATAGCGACCTGATAACCGCATTGATTTATGGTGGCATCGCAATATTCACTGGAATGGCGTTCGTCTGGGTTCAACGCCGCGCAACAAAGCCGCTGCTCCCGCTCAACATTTTTGCCTCTTCACGATTTTCGCTGGCCGCGCTCACTTCTTTGGCATCTTTTGTCAGCCAGGGGATAACCTTTATCGCGCTACCCTTCCTGTTTCAGAGCGTTTACGGTTACAGCGCGCTGGTTTCAGCACTGCTTTTCACACCGTGGCCCATCGGTATCATTCTGGCCGCACCCCATGCCGGGCGTCTTGCCGACCGCTATTCAGCGGCGATCATTTCCACCATTGGCTTGAGTATTTTTGCGGTTGGCCTGGCATTGCTGGCGATGCTCCCGGAACACGCTCAGGCGTGGGATATCTGCCTGCGTAGCCTGTTATGCGGAATCGGTTTTGGCTGTTTCCAAAGCCCGAACAACAGAGAAATGCTGTCCAATGCCTCACGCGAAAACAGCGGTTACGCTTCAGGCGTGCTGGCGATTATGCGCACCTTCGGCCAGTGCCTGGGTGCTGCCTTTGTTGGCGTGTTTATGTCGATTTATGCGCAAAGCAGCGCCATACATATCAGCCTTTGGCTGGCGGTTATCGCGACGGTGTTAGCCATTGCGCTAAGCGTGAGTCGTTTGCGGGGATATAAATTAGCGGCGGGGTGAGATGAGTCCAGGCTGGTGTGGTTTGTGCCACACCTCTTTACATCACCAGCCATGAGCCTTTTTTTGTCGCTCCCTTTCGCTGGAGTTTTCCTTTCTCCTGAAGTGATTTGATATTCCTTTCAATCGTCCTGCGACTTCTGCCAAGCACTTCGACCAGTTCGGCAACGGTTGCATGAGGTTTATTGGCTAACACCTTAAGAAGTTGGTATTCGCCAGCATTTATTTCTCCCGCCACTTCTCCCGCCACTTCTCCCGCCACTTTGGCGGTTCTGCTCTGCTGCGTGGCAATGCCTTCACTCAAACCCTCGATTAATTTCTCAAGCATGAAATCGATAAAGAGAGTGCAATCACTCGCCCGATCACATTCACCTAATACCTGGTAATAGCTTTTCTGTTTATTATGAATGATGGTTTCCACGGGCAGCCATGCCAGCTCTTCACGCCACTCACTCAGAATAAGCGTTTGCCATAGCCGCCCCATTCGCCCATTTCCGTCAGCGAAAGGATGAATAAATTCAAATTCATAATGAAAAATTGAACTGGCGATCAGTGGATGAACGTCTGTCTGGTGCAACCAGCCAAGCAAATCAGCCATTAAGCGTGAAACCTGATTGGCTGGAGGGGCCATATGGATTAACTGTTTGTTCCTGTAGACCCCTACATTTCCGGTTCTGAATTGTCCAGGAGCATCGACCAGGCCAGCCATTAAAACCTGTTGCGCCGCGAGCAAGTCCTGCACGCTCCCACTTTTCCAGAAAAACATCGTCTCATAAGCAAGAATGGCGTTGCGGACTTCCTGAATATCTTTCGCCGGAGCCAGCACCCGTTTGCCATCCATAAGAGCAGAAACCTGCTCAGTTGAGAGGCTGTTATGTTCAATTGCAAGCGACGCCTGGATGGTACGAATACGATTTTCTTTCCGTAGCATTGGTGATGCTTGTTCAGCATGGGCGGCCCAGCGACCTAACAATTCACCAATCTCGACCACTCGATTAATAATCGATGGAGTGATACTAAAAGGTGGTTGGTAAACAGCCATAAGGCGGCCTCCTGCATGAAAAGGACATTACAATTTCTCTTCGCCCACCAAAACTACTTCAATGCCGCCTTTACGCAGCCCCTTCAGGCTCTCTTCAGGAATACCCGCGTCGGTGATCACCATATGGATCCGTTGGGTATCAATGATCTTATGCAGGCTGGAGCGGTTAAATTTCGTAGAGTCCGTGACTACAATTACGCGTTCAGCCACTTCGCACATACGGCGGTTAAGGCGCGCTTCATCTTCGTTATGCGTGCTGACACCGCGTTCAAGATCGATGGCATCAACGCCGAGGAATAGCATGTCGAAGTGATAGTTTTGCAGCGATTGATCGGCCTGATCCCCATAGAATGACAGCGACTGGCGGCGCAAATGCCCACCGGTCATCAGCAATTCCAC
Organism: Buttiauxella sp. BIGb0471; assembly: GCF_024807715.1. Classification (NCBI taxonomy): domain Bacteria; kingdom Pseudomonadati; phylum Pseudomonadota; class Gammaproteobacteria; order Enterobacterales; family Enterobacteriaceae; genus Buttiauxella; species Buttiauxella sp. BIGb0471. The sequence continues at coordinate 234,725 of NZ_JANUEU010000006.1, read as the reverse complement.
GCCTTCTGCTTCAAGCAATGCATTTGCCACGTTTAAACCGTTAGTCATGGCGATGACTTCTTTATGGTTGCGCAGGTGGCGAGCAATTTCATAAGTCGTGGTGCCGGAGTCAAGAATAACGCGGTGGCCCGGTTTAATAAGATCCGCCGCCGCGCGCGCGATGCTGCGTTTCAGCGAGGTATTCAGAGAGCTTTTATCTTCAACCGTCGGTTCAACCGCCGCCGTCCCTGAATCGCAGACCAGCGCCCCGCCGTAAGCACGCACCGCCACGCCCTGCTTTTCAAGGAAAGCCAGATCGTTACGGATCGTCACCGTCGAAACACCAAAAAATGAAGAGAGATCATTAACCTGCACACTTCCCTGCTGGCGAAGACGCTGGATGATTTGTTCGCGCCTTTCACTTGTACCTGTTACACGCTTGTCCGTTGCTGCGTCGGTATTGCTCATAATAGATCCTTTCATAAAACCTTTCGTTTCATTTCACTTCGCCTATTAACACCTTTCTTTTCGCGGAAAGCAAGCCTTACATCGCCTGCTGCATTCACTGTCATCATGTCAAATAGGCTTTCATTATGTTTCTTTTGCGAAACAGATCGCAATTCTATTATCTTTCGTTTTGTTTTTATCGCACGATACATCACTATTAAATGAAACAAATCGAAAGACAAATAGTTCCCCAACTCATACGGAGAGGAAAGTGAAACATTTAACCGCGTTTGTGGCCGACCATAAACAGGACTCACGATGTGGCATTTTTGCCGTCTGTTCCGCTCACCCAATGGTTCTAGAAGCGGCAATGCGCCATGCAAGAGAAGCAAAATCTCTCTTATTGATTGAAGCGACGTCCAACCAGGTCGATCAGCATGGCGGTTACACCGGAATGACGCCGCAACACTTCCGCGAGTTTGTTGAGTCAATGGCAGACCAATATCACTTCCCACGCGAAAACCTGATTCTGGGCGGCGATCACCTTGGCCCAAACCGCTGGCAGGGACTGAACGCAGAAGAAGCCATGCGCAATGCAGATGAGTTGATTCGTTGCTATGTCGCCGCAGGTTTTAAAAAGATCCATCTCGATTGCAGTATGTCCTGCGCTGATGACCCGGTGCCGTTGACGGATACTATTGTTGCGATGCGTGCCGCAAGACTGGCGAAAATTGCCGAACAAACCTGTGCTGAGAAATTCGGCGAGTCCGATTTAGTTTACGTTATCGGCACTGAAGTTCCGGTTCCCGGCGGCGCGCACGAAACGCTGGCGGAACTCGCGGTGACGACACCGCAGGCCGCAAAAGCCACACTGGAAGCTCACCGCCACGCTTTTGAATTACAAGGTTTAAGCGAGATCTGGCCGCGGATTATTGGCCTGGTCGTTCAGCCAGGCGTTGAATTCGACCACACGCAAGTTATCGATTATCAGCCGGAAAAATCACTTTTCCTGAGCCAGATGATTGAAGCGTTCGACACCCTTGTGTTTGAAGCGCATTCCACCGATTACCAGACCCCGCAGGCATTGCAGCAGCTCGTTCAGAACCACTTTGCGATTCTGAAAGTCGGCCCGGCACTGACCTTTGCACTCCGTGAAGCACTATTTTCACTGGCCGCTATCGAGCATGAACTACGCCCGGCACACAAATGCTCAGGGCTGCGGGAAGTGCTGGAAAACGTCATGCTCGAGCAACCTGAATACTGGAAACACCATTATCACGGGAATACCAGCGACTGCCGTCTGGCACGTGGCTACAGCTTCTCTGACCGCGTCCGCTATTACTGGCCGGATCGTGAGATTGACGAAGCATATTCAAACCTTGTTACTAATCTGGCCGGTGAATCTATTCCTTTGCCGCTCATCAGTCAGTATCTGCCACTTCAATACGCTAAGGTCCGTGAAGGAAAAATCGCGGCCACGCCGCATGAGCTGATTATCGACCATATCCAGGACGTGTTGCACCAGTACCATTGTGCCTGTCTGGGCACACAAAAATCTCGATTAACACAATGATAATAAGAGGAAAAAAACATGCCAAACATTGTATTAAGCCGCATTGATGAGCGACTGATTCACGGCCAGGTAGGCGTTCAATGGGTCGGATTTTCCGGAGCAAACCTCGTCCTCGTGGCTAACGACGAAGTTGCCGAAGATACGGTACAGCAAAATTTGATGGAGATGGTTCTGGCGGAAGGAATTGCCGTGCGTTTCTGGTCGCTGCAAAAAGTTATCGACAATATTCACCGCGCAGCCGACCGCCAGAAGATCCTTTTGGTATGCAAAAACCCTAATGATTTTCTGACGTTAGTAAAAGGTGATGTGCCTGTTTCGCGGATCAACGTCGGCAACATGCACTACGCAGAAGGCAAAAAACAAATCGCGAAAACCGTCTCTATAGATGACCAGGATATTGCCGCTTTTGATGGCCTACAAAAGGCTGGAGTGGAATGTTTTGTTCAGGGTGTGCCGACGGAATCCGCGCAGGATCTCTACAAACTCCTCTGAGGGATTTTCTATGGAAATTAGCTTATTACAGGCGTTAGCGTTGGGTATTCTGGCCTTTATTGCGGGTCTGGATATGTTCAACGGCCTGACGCACATGCACCGCCCTGTCGTCCTGGGGCCGCTGGTTGGCTTGATTCTTGGCGATCTTCATACCGGTATTTTATGTGGCGGTACGCTGGAACTGGTGTGGATGGGCCTTGCACCATTGGCAGGCGCACAGCCACCTAACGTGATTATCGGCACCATTGTTGGCACCACATTTGCCATCACAACGGGTGTCAAACCTGAAGTCGCAGTGGGTGTTGCGGTGCCGTTCGCCGTGGCCGTGCAAATGGGGATTACCTTCCTGTTCTCAATTATGTCCGGCGTGATGGCCCGCTGCGATCGCATGGCAGCCAACGCCGACACCGACGGCATTGAACGCGTGAATTACCTGGCATTACTCGCACTCGGTATCTTCTATTTCTTGTGCGCCTTCCTGCCCATTTATTTCGGCGCGGAACACGCCAAAACCGCTATCGACTTGCTGCCTGCTCGCCTGATTGACGGCCTCGGTGTGGCGGGCGGCATCATGCCAGCCATCGGTTTTGCCGTGTTGCTGAAAATCATGATGAAGAATGTCTACATTCCTTATTTCATTCTCGGCTTTGTGGCTGCCGCCTGGCTGAAACTGCCAGTGCTGGCCATTGCCGCCGCCGCATTAGCCATGGCGCTGATTGATTTCTTACGCAAAGACCCGGCACCGCAGCAACCTACACACGTGAAGCAAGAGGAATTTGAAGATGGGATCTAACGAACAGACTCTGCCAGGCGTTAACGTCGCTGACACCGCCGAGGTCGATAAAAATGATAATGTCTATGAAGATCAGCGTATTGGTGCGGAACTGACTAAACAGGATATTAACCGTGTGGCATGGCGTTCCATGCTGTTACAGGCGTCGTTTAACTATGAACGTATGCAGGCATCCGGCTGGCTTTACGGTTTGTTGCCCGCGCTGAAAAAAATCCATACCAACAAAAACGACCTGGCTCGCGCTATGAAAGGTCACATGGGATTCTTCAATACTCACCCATTCCTCGTGACCTTTGTTATCGGCATTATCCTGGCGATGGAGCGCTCAAAGCAGGATGTGAATAGCATCCAGAGCACGAAAATTGCCGTCGGTGCACCGCTGGGCGGGATTGGCGACGCCATGTTCTGGCTGACCCTGCTGCCTATTTGCGGCGGTATCGGGGCAAGCCTGGCATTACAAGGTTCGATACTTGGCGCAGTTATCTTCATCGTACTGTTTAACGTCGTGCATCTCGGCCTGCGTTTTGGCCTGGCACATTACGCCTACCGCATGGGTGTGGCCGCCATCCCATTGATCAAAGCCAACACTCGCAAAGTCGGCCATGCTGCATCTATTGTGGGGATGACGGTGATTGGCGCACTGGTAGCCACTTACGTTCGCCTCTCTACCACCCTTGAAATCACCGCCGGCGATGCGGTGGTAAAACTGCAAACTGATGTTATCGACAAACTGATGCCGGCATTTTTGCCACTGGTTTACACCCTGTGCATGTATGCGCTGGTGCGCCGCGGCTGGAGTCCACTGCGCCTTATCGGTATCACTGTCGTTCTGGGTGTTGTCGGGAAGTTTGCCCACTTCCTGTAAATGAGTCCCTGTAAGCGAGATAAAACAATATGTTAAGTATTATTCTCAGCGGTCACGGTGGCTTTGCCACCGGGCTGGAAAAAGCGATGAAGCAGATCCTCGGTGAACAGGAACAATTTATCGCCATTGATTTCCCTGAAACCTCTTCAACAGCACTCCTGACGGCACAGTTTGAAGAAGCGATCGGCGCATTAGATGAAAGCGAAGGCCTGGTATTTTTAACCGATTTACTCGGCGGCACACCGTTCCGCGTGGCTTCAACCATGGCGCTAGAGAAGCCAGGGCGTGAAGTCATTACCGGCATCAACCTGCAACTGCTGCTGGAAATGGTGCTGGAGCGTGATGGCCTGAGCAGCAAAGAGTTCCGTCTTCAGGCGCTGGAATGCGGCCATCGTGGGTTAACCAGCCTGGTCGATGAAATGGGGCGTTACCGTGAAGAACAGGCGGTTGAGGAAGGAATATGACCACGCTGCTGCGCGCCAGGCGTGTTCTGACCGAACAAGGCTGGCTGGACGATCATCAGTTACGCATTGAAAACGAAACGATTGTCGCCATAGAGCCGATTACTGCGGGCACCCTGGTGCGTGAGGCTGAGCTGCTTTGCCCGGCTTACATCGACATTCATGTTCACGGTGGTGATGGGGTTGATGTGATGGATGACGACCCCGGCGTCCTCGAGCGGCTGGCAATACACAAAGCGCGTGAAGGTGTGGGTGGCTGGCTGCCCACTACCGTTACCGCCCCGCTTGCGGATATCGAGCGGGCATTGCAGCGAATTGCACAGCGCTATTATCGCGGCGGGCCGGGAGCCAGTGTACTGGGCAGCTATCTTGAAGGGCCGTATTTTACACCGCAGAACAAAGGCGCTCATCCGCCAGAATTGTTCCGCGAGTTAGATACTGCCGAGCTGGACAGGTTGATAGAGGTGTCGCAAAACACCTTGCGCGTAGTTGCGCTGGCACCGGAAAAACCCGCAGCGCTGGAAACCATCAAGCATCTGAAAAGTCGTGATGTGCGCGTGATGCTTGGCCACAGTGCCGCCAGTTATGAAGAAACCATAATGGCGTTTGATGCCGGAGCCGACGGGCTGGTGCATTGCTTTAACGGCATGACGGGCCTGCACCATCGTAGTCCAGGCATGGTGGGCGCGGGTTTAAGCGATAAACGTGCGTGGCTGGAACTCATTGCCGATGGGCACCATGTTCACCCTGCTGTAATGAATATTTGTTGCCACTGCGCGAAATCGCAAATCGTGCTTATCACCGATGCCATGAGTGCCGCCGGAATGCCAGATGGCGACTATTCGATTTGCGGGCATCCGGTGACCATGCAAAATAGCATTGTGAAAACTGAAAGCGGCGGGCTTGCCGGAAGCACGCTCTCGCTTGATGCAGCGGTGCGTAATCTGGTCAACAGCGCTGGCGTAGCCGTTGAGGATGCCATTCACATGGCTTCGCTGCACCCTGCAAAAATGCTCGGCCTGGATAACTCTCTTGGCTCCCTGGCGGTGGGAAAACGCGCCAATCTGAATGCGCTTAACCCGCAGCTTTTACTGCAAAACATCTGGATTAACGGCCAGGCTGTCCTCCTGTAGCTCTTTCATTGTGCTCCGTTTTGGTCTGCTAACCACCCCGTGGCAGACCTTTCTTTTCCTTTCGATTAAATCCGCGAGCACTATTATTTTTTTATACATTACTATTTAAATCAAATAATTAATTAAATTCGATCGATTTAGAGATCACATTTTTCGTTTTATTGTTTTTCTTACATTGACCTTTCGTTTTCTTTTCTATAGATTTTATTTAAGCATGAAGTTGAGTAAATGAAACAAAACGAAAGATTGTCCTGTACTGCTTTGTGCTACTTCCGATGATCTTGCACTGCTAAGGACTGAGTTATGAGCGAAACCCAATCTGCCTGTCTTTCCGGCACATCAACCTGGACTGAAAAAGAGATCCGCCAACAACCGGCAAGCTGGATCCAGTCACTAAAAAATATTGGCCATCAACGTAGCAACATCGACGCGTTCCTGGCGCCTTTGCTACAAAACACCTCATTAAAAATCATCCTGACGGGTGCAGGAACCTCCGCATTTATTGGCGACATTATTACGCCATGGCTTTCGCGCCACACCGGGAAAAACTTTGCTGCCGTGCCGACCACGGACCTCGTGACCAATCCAATGGACTATTTAACCGAGCAAGAGCCGACGCTACTGGTTTCGTTTGCACGCTCAGGCAACAGCCCGGAAAGTGTGGCGGCGGTCGATTTAGTCAACCAGGTCGTGAAGGACTGCTACCACCTGATAATTACCTGTAACGAAGCCGGTAGCCTGTATCAAAACGCCGCGACCAGTGGCAATTCGCTGGCATTGTTAATGCCGCCAGAAACCCACGATCGCGGTTTCGCGATGACCAGCAGTATTACCACCATGATGGCGAGCTGCCTTGCGGTGTTTGCGCCCGACGTCATCAATAGCGCTACTTTCCAGGATGTCGCCGAACGCTGCGAAGAAATTATTGCCTCGCAATGTGACCTCAGCGAAAGCGTGTTTGGCGACCTTCCTTTCAAACGTGTCGTCTACCTCGGCAGTGGCGGTTTACAGGGTGTTGCGCGTGAATCCGCGCTGAAAGTTCTGGAGCTAACAGCAGGAAAATTAGCCGCGTTTTATGACTCCCCTACGGGTTTCCGCCACGGTCCAAAATCGCTGGTCAATAACGAAACGTTAGTCGTGGTCTTTATCTCAAGCCACCCTTACACACGCCAGTACGACCTGGATTTGCTGGCTGAGCTACGCCGTGACCATCAGGCCTTGCGCGTAGTCGCTATCTGCTCGTCACCTTGCCCGGAAGTAGAAACAGGGCCACATATCTGGCTGCCCCCTTCTCGAGAGTTCATCGACGTCGAGCAGGCTTTCTGCTTCCTGATGTATGCCCAGATTTTCGCACTGACCGAATCAATCAAAGCAGGCATTACCCCTGACACGCCATCTGCCACCGGCACGGTTAACCGTGTTGTGAAAGGTGTGATTATTCATCCGTGGAAAGGCTGAGAGGATTACAACATGAGTATTATTTCCACTAAATATCTTCTGCAAGATGCGCAGGCCCGAGGCTACGCCGTACCTGCGTTTAATATTCACAACGCAGAAACTATCCAGGCGATTCTGGAAGTCTGCAAAGAGATGCAGTCTCCGGTCATTCTTGCGGGCACGCCCGGTACCTTTAAACATATCGCGTTTGAAGAGATCTACGCGTTGTGCGAAGCCTACTCCGAAAGCTATGACATGCCACTGGCGCTGCATCTGGACCATCATGAATCGCTGGCCGATATCAGCCGCAAGGTGAATGCAGGCGTGCGCAGCGCGATGATTGACGGCAGCCACTTCCCGCTGGCAGAAAACGTGCGCCTGGTGAAATCAGTGGTCGATTTTTGCCACCGTAATGATTGCAGTGTCGAAGCCGAATTAGGCCGTCTCGGCGGGGTGGAAGACGATATGGATGTAGATGAAGAAAGCGCTTTCCTCACCGATCCGCAAGAAGCACGCCGCTTTGTCGAGCTCACCGGTATCGACAGCCTGGCGGTAGCCATCGGCACCGCTCATGGGCTTTATACTAAACGCCCGAAAATTGACTTCCAGCGCCTGGGCGAAATTCGCGAAGTGGTGGATATTCCGCTGGTTCTGCACGGTGCGAGCGATGTGCCAGATGAATACGTCAGACGCGCCATTGAACTTGGCGTGTGCAAAGTGAACGTGGCAACCGAATTAAAAATCGCCTTTGCCGCGGCGGTGAAAAAGTGGTTCACCGATAACCCGGAAGGCAACGATCCACGCTACTACATGCGCGTTGGAATGGACGCAATGAAAGAAGTGGTACGCAGTAAAGTCACCGTTTGTGGTTCTGCCAATAAATTAATTCTCGAAACAGAAACAACGCTTTAAATCCTTTCCCTTCAGGGTATTGCCTGCGAATGCGGGTAATACCCTACGTTTGAAAATACCCTGACAGGAAACTCAGATGAATAGAATGATTAAAAGCTCGTTATTACTTTTACTGGTCAGCAATGGCGCATTGGCGTCCGAATATCTGCTCAATAACAACAATATCTCCATCTCATTTGACGATACCAATTCTGCGGTCTTAATTAAGGACAAACTTTCCCAGAGCAAACTCGCGCCTAAAGAGTTGTTCTTTTTAACGCTCCCGAACGAAGATGTTATCCACGCTGCCGATTTTAAAATCAAAAACGTTAGCCAAAAAGATGACGCTATTCATATTGATTACGACCACAAAGATTTTGCAGTTACTGTCGTTTTGAATATTCTGAAAGGAAAATACGCCAGCATCGACTACACGATTAAAGCAAAAGGCAAAGCGCAGGATGTCGCGAAAATCACCTTCTTCCCGACCAAAGGGCAATCGCAAGCACCTTATGTTGATGGCGCGATTAATAGCTCACCGATTATTGCCGACAGCTTCTTTATTCTGCCGGAAAAACCTATCGTTAATACCTACGCGTACGAAACCACAACCAATCTGAATGTCGGCCTGAAAACCCCCATTAAAACCGATGCACCAGTGACCTACACCACCTATTTCGGCACCTTCGAGGCGACAAATCAGCTACGCCGCAACTTTAATGAATTCATTAACGCGATGCGCCCGCGCCCGTATCAGCCGTATTTGCACTACAACAGCTGGATGGATATCGGCTTCTTTACGACGTATACCGAACAAGATGTCCTTAACCGGATGGATGCCTACGCCAATGAATTAATAAAAAAACGTGGCGTGAAACTGGACGGATTTTTACTCGATGACGGCTGGGATGACCGCACGGGAAAATGGCTATTTGGCCCGGCGTTCAGCAATGGATTTGGCGTTGTAAAAGAAAAGGCTGACAGCTTAAATACCTCCGTCGGTTTATGGTTATCGCCATGGGGAGGTTATAACAAACCGCGTGATATCCGCGTTTCTCACGCCAAAGAAAATGGATTTGAAACCGTAGACGGTAAATTTGCCCTTTCCGGACCCAATTACTTCCGCAACTTTAACGAACAGATTATTAAGCTCATTAAGAACGAACATATTACCTCGTTCAAATTAGATGGCATGGGTAATGCCAATAACTGGATTCAAGGTAGCCAGTTCGCTTCAGATTTTGATGCCTCAATTGAGCTGATTAAAAACATGCGGGCAGCGAATAAAGACCTGTTTATTAACCTGACCACCGGTACAGACGCCAGCCCTTCGTGGCTATTTTATGCCGACTCTATCTGGCGCCAGGGCGATGATATCAACGTATATGGCAAAGGATCGCCGGTTCAACAATGGATGACCTACCGCGATGCTGAAACTTACCGTTCTATTGTGCGTAAAGGCCCGCTGTTCCCAATCAACTCGCTGATGTATCACGGAATTGTGAGTGCTGAAAATGCCTACTTCGGGCTTGAAAAAGTACAAACTGACAGTGATTTTGCCGACCAGGTCTGGAGCTACTTTGCTACCGGAACTCAGCTACAAGAGTTGTATATCACCCCATCCATGCTCAACAGCGCAAAATGGGACACCCTGGCCGACGCTGCGAAATGGTCGCGAGCAAATAGTGCAGTGTTAGTTGATACCCACTGGATTGGTGGCGACCCGACGGCGCTGGAAGTATATGGCTGGGCATCGTGGAGCAAAGATAAAGCTATCCTTGGTTTGCGTAATCCGTCTGATAAAGAACAAAGCTACTATCTCGATTTGACGAAGAGCTTTGAAATTCCTGATGGCGAAGCGACACAATTCGCACTCAAACCCGTCTATGGGGCAAATACCACTCTGCCGAGTAATTACAGCAAACCGGTTATTGTGACGCTGAAACCGCTGGAAACACTGGTGATAGAAGCCATGCCAGTGGCAGGGAAGAAATAGCCTGTAGTGATTGTGCTTAACACAAAAAACCCGCGAAAGCGGGTTTTCTAATTTGGGTCTTAATCAGCGGCTCTTTCTGCTACCAGCACAATACCTTTTCGGGTCTCATCAGGTGAGAGGCTCCAAATTTCTGACTCAGGAATGCTGTCACATTCGTAGCGAATGCGATCGCCGTCATAAGGATAGAAGTGCCCACTTTCTGTATCCAGAATGAATACATTGATTTTGTTAGACACTCTTGCGATACGCTTCCAGATGTTCTGACCACCAGCATATTGCTCATGATCGCTCATCAAGATCAGGCCGTGCTCAACGATCAAATGCTCATAAAGCGTCGTTGCGACTCTTGTATCCCGTAGTGGCTTGTCAACCACAACACCCTCAACTTGTGAAACAGCAGCAGACTCCCAGTAGCGTTTAACGACCAGGATGGACTCTCTCTGCTCAGCGCTTTTGCGTGGAATCAAATCCAGTTTTGCTGCAACGAGATGACGAAGCTCGCCTCTCTCATCCAACGAAGGTTCTGCATAAACAATAGCCGCAGCTGTTTTATCCTTTCGCAATACAATCCATGCTGGCACGCCGAGAATATCGGTAGTCCCTGTCACATCAAATGCACGTTCCAGAGCTGAAGGGCTATAGCTGATAGGGTAAAGAATCATATTTGAATCTCCCTGATACAACACCGGCATAATTTGCTCATCCTGAACAGACTAAAGTATGAGCAAACTACCATCGCTTATTAAAACCATACTAACAATAGTGATACCTGTAACGACAGAGTGCGAGGCTTCTCGAAAATCGCTATTTCTCGCTGTTTTCTAAAGCATATTTGTACAGCGCATTTTTCTTAACGCCGTGGATTTCAGCAGCCAGCGCAGCCGCTTTTTTGAGGGGCAGTTCTGTTTGCAGCAGTGCAAGAGTACGCAGTGCATCGGCCGGAAGCGCGTCATCGGCGGGTGCTTTGAAGCCTTCAACAATCAGCACCATCTCACCTTTACGGCGGTTTTCGTCTTCTTTCACCCACGCCGCCAATTCGCCAATCGGCGCACCATGGATTGATTCCCAGGTTTTCGTCAGCTCGCGCGCCAGCACCACATAACGCGATTCCCCCAGCACAGCGCATATATCGTCTAAACTATCGAGCAGGCGATGCGTAGACTCGTAGAAGATGAGCGTGCGGGGTTCTTGCTCAATCGCTTTAAGCGCGTCGCGGCGGCCTTTGGATTTTGCAGGCAAAAAGCCTTCGTAGCAGAAACGGTCTGAAGGCAAACCGGCTGCGCTTAATGCAGCAATCGCGGCGCATGGACCCGGCAACGGCACCACGCGGATACCCGCTTCACGGCAAGTACGCACTAAATGGTAGCCAGGATCGTTAATTAACGGCGTTCCTGCATCAGAAACTAACGCGATGCTCTGCCCTTCTTGCAGTTTAGCCAGCAAAGTTTCGGATTTTTGCTGCTCGTTATGATCGTGCAATGCGAACATCCGCGCATTTATCGCAAAATGTTGCAGCAGCAAACCGGTATGGCGAGTATCTTCGGCAGCAATCAGGTCAACGCTTTGCAACACGGATAACGCCCGCTGTGTGATATCGCCGAGGTTACCGATGGGTGTCGGAACGATGTAGAGCGTGCTGGCAGAAATAGCCGCCGTTTCGAGTTGTTTCATTGTTTCATCCGTATTGCCGATTTAATATTGAACACTGAGATAAAAATTACACTGGATACAGAATGGTACCGTCTAAAATTATTCGTTCTAAAGCCGGGCGCTGTCTGCCGGTTGTACTGGCCGCGCTAATATTCGCTGGCTGTACCACGACAAAAGCACCAGACCAGGCAACCGCGCATATGCAGGGCGAAGCCACAGCGGATTCCGCCTATTATCTGCAACAGATGCAGCAAAGCGGTGATGATAGCAAGACCACCTGGCAATTACTCGCCATTCATGCGCTGGTGAAAGAAGGCAAAACTCAGCAAGCCGTTGATCTCTACAATCAGCTGCCAAAAGAGATGAATGACGAACAACGCCGTGAACAACAGCTGTTGGTGCCTGAAATCAAAGTCGCGCAGAAAGATTACGCCGCCGCGAATGCCGCGCTGGCAAAAATCAATCTGGCCGAGTTGAACAAAAACCAGCAGGCCCGCTATTACCAGTCCTTTATCGACGCCAGCCAGAATCGCCCGTCGCTGGAGCTGCTGCGTGCTTATATTGCCCAGGAGCCTATGTTGACCGGCCCTGCGCATCAGAAAAATATCGACGGTACCTGGCAGGCATTATCTCAGATGACGCCAGAACAGATGAATGCGCTGGTCATTAATGCCGACGAAAACGCGCTGCAAGGCTGGCTGGATCTGCAACGAGTATGGAACGATAACCGCAACGATCCAGAAATGTTGAAAGCCGGGATCAAAGACTGGCAAACGCGTTACCCGCAAAATCCGGGTGCTAAAACGCTGCCAACTCAGCTAAGCAATATGCAGAATTACAAAGCGGCATCGACCGAGAAAATCGCCCTTCTGCTGCCGTTGAGTGGCCAGGCGGCAGTATTTGGTCGCACCATCCAGCAAGGTTTTGAAGCTGCAAAAAATATGGGTTCTGCCCCGGTTGCACAAACGACTGCACCTGCGCAAATGCCAGATGCTAACGCGCAGCCTGTTGATACCACCCAGGCTGCATTACCGCAGCCAACCGATCCTAATATGGTGGCAGCACCTTCGGCGGCATCCGTTGATGATTTAACGCAGCAGCCAGCAGAAACAACGGCGGCTCCGGTTCAGGCTCCACAAACGGCAACACAAACGGCGCCAGCGCCAGCCGCTCCGGCGAATCCTTCAGCGGAAGTGAAAGTCTACGATACCACCTCGCAACCGCTCGCTCAGTTGCTGGCGCAGGCACAGCAAGATGGCGCAACGCTGGTCGTCGGCCCGCTGCTTAAAAACAACGTGGATGAACTGGCCACCAGCACCTCGCCACTGAATATCCTGGCACTCAACCAACCGGAATCCGTTCAGAATCGCGCCAATATCTGCTATTTCGCGCTGTCGCCAGAAGATGAAGCCCGTGATGCTGCAGATCATATCTGGCAGCAAGGCCACCGTGCGCCACTGCTACTGGTGCCGCGTAACGCCTTGGGCGACCGAGTGACCAAAGCCTTTGCCGAAGAATGGGTGAAGCTTGGCGGCGGTACAGTCCTACAGCAGAAGTTCGGTTCAACGGCTGAACTCAAGCAAGGCATTAACAGTGGTTCAGGCATCGCGTTAAGCGGCACGCCTGTCACACCAGCCAGCGCTCAACCCGCAGGCGTGACCATTGGCGGGCTGACAATTCCACCACCGCCAACGGATGCGCAAATTACAGGTGCCACTTCCGGCGGCGTAGATGCAGCCTACATTGTGGCGACTCCCGATGAAGTCGCACTGATCAAACCGATGATTGCCATGCGTACCGGCAGCCGCAGCCCGGCGCAACTGTATGCCAGCTCACGCAGTTCTCAGGGTGTGAACGGTCCGGATTTCCGCCTGGAAATGGAAGGTTTGCAATTTAGTGAGATCCCAATGCTCGCGGGCAACAATCCGTCACTGATGCAGCAAGCACTCAGCAATGTGCATAACGATTACTCGTTAGCGCGACTGTACGCGATGGGCGTTGATGCCTGGTCACTGGCAAACCACTTCTCTCAAATGCGCCAGGTACCGGGTTATCAGGTGAATGGCAATACCGGCACGCTGTCTGCAAATCAGGACTGCGTCATTAACAGGAAGTTAAATTGGCTGCAATTCCGTCAGGGGCAAATCGTTCCGGCATCCTGACCCGTCAACAAACTGGCGCGCACTACGAGTTAGCCGCGCGCCGTTTTCTTGAACGCAAAGGACTGCGTTTTATCGCCGCCAACGTGCATTCCCGCGGTGGCGAAATCGACCTTATTATGCGACATGGCAGCGTTATCGTGTTTGTTGAAGTGCGATACCGCCGCTCAAATCACTTTGGTGATGCCGCCGCCAGCGTCACACACCGCAAGCAACAAAAATTGTTACATGCCGCTTCGTACTGGCTAGCCCGCACATCAGGAAGTTTTGATACTGTGGATTGCCGTTTCGATGTGTTAGCCTTCACCGGCAATGAAATAGAGTGGTTAACCAACGCGTTCACCGCAGATGTTTAAAGAAACCAGGTAAATAAACGTGCTCGAAAGAATCAAAGTCTGCTTCACGGAAAGTATTCAAACCCAGATTGCCGCAGCGGAAGCTCTGCCAGATGCTATCTCCCGTGCAGCCATGACGCTGGTTCAGTCACTGCTCAACGGCAATAAAATCTTGTGCTGTGGTAACGGCACATCTGCGGCGAATGCGCAGCATTTTGCCGCCAGCATGATCAACCGCTTTGAAACTGAGCGCCCGAGTTTACCTGCCATTGCACTTAATGCTGATAATGTGGTCTTAACCGCGATCGCAAACGATCGTTTACACGAAGAAGTGTATGCCAAACAAGTACGTGCGCTAGGCCATGCCGGTGATGTTTTGCTCGCCATTTCGACCCGCGGCAACAGCCGTGATATTGTCAAAGCGGTAGAAGCCGCAGTGACACGTGACATGACTATCGTTGCGCTCACAGGCTACGATGGCGGGGAACTGGCAGGACTGTTAGGTCCGCAGGATGTTGAAATTCGCATCCCTTCTCACCGCAGCGCACGCATTCAGGAAATGCATATGCTGACGGTAAACTGCTTATGCGATCTGATTGATAATACGTTATTCCCTCACCAGGACGATTAAGGAGTACAGATGAAGGCATATAAGCCACTTGCAGTCCTTATTACTGCGTTACTGCTACAAGGTTGTGTTGCTGCCGCAGTAGTGGGTACCGCCGCAGTTGCCACGAAAACGGCGACAGATCCGCGCTCAGTCGGTACTCAGGTTGACGATGGTACGCTGGAATTGCGCGTAAACAGCGCATTGGCTAAAGACGAACAAATTAAGAAAGAAACACGTATCAACGTCAGTGCATACCAGGGCAAAGTGCTGCTGGTTGGGCAGTCGCCGAACTCAGAACTCTCATCGCGTGCCAAACAAATTGCGTTGGGCGTTGATGGCACCACTGAGGTGTATAACGAAATCCGTAACATGGCACCAATTGGCCTGGGTACGGCGTCAAATGACACCTGGATCACGACCAAAGTGCGTTCGCAGTTGCTGACAAGCGATCAGGTGAAATCGACGAATGTGAAAGTCACGACCGAAAATGGCGAAGTGTTCCTGTTAGGTTTGCTGACTGACAGAGAAGCCAAAGCCGCGGCTGATATTGCCAGCCGGGTCAGTGGCGTGAAGCATGTGACCACCGCGTTTACTCTTCTGAAGTAACTTTTCCCCTCACCCTAACCCTCTCCCTCAGGGAGAAGGTTGGGATGAGGGTGGCTTCCCCTTAAAACCGACTCAAACAATCCATTGCCACCGCTTTAAACTCGTCAAAACTCCGGCTGTCCCGCAAGCGCGGCATCGCCCGTTCACGCAGAAAAGTCACAAACAAATCGTAAATTGCCATCGCCTCTTCGTACTCACTTTTGCTGATAGCGAGCAGGAAGATGACGTGCGCCGTTTCGTCACCCCAGCCAATTCCCTGCGGGGCAAGAACGGTATAAACCACGGTTTTGTTGGCCATTAGTCCCAATGAGTGCGGAAGCGCAATCCCCTCGCCCAACACCGTACTGACAATCGCCTCGCGCTCAACGACTGACGGATAAAAGTCTGCACCGACAAACCCTTCCTGCTCAAGTTGCTGGCACAACGAACTGAACAACTCCTGCTGTGTGACAGGCTCATCAATTACTCGGAAGTGGCTGGCATCAAAGAATTTTTCCAGCATGTACGGGCGGGTTCTGTCCACCAGCACCAGCTTGCCAAGCTGTTCGAGCTGATACTCCGTTGGGAACGGGGCAACGACCACCGTCGGTTTTTGTTTATCCGTTACGCGCGCCGTGGAAATCACAAAATCTTCTTCCACGCAGGCGAGCTGTTCGTAATCTCGCAACGAGATAATCCGCGTCACTTCAATTTGCGGGTATTTACGCAGCAACATCGCCTGAATCATACGCACCGTGGAATTGCCGGTGTCACATACCAGTAGCACGCGCGGATGGCGCTGATAACCAATGTTGTAATGCCGCTCCAGCCCCACGCCAATATGCAGCACCAGAAAACCAATTTCGTTTTCGCTGATGACATAAGGAGTGTATTTCCCCCAGCTCGACACCGCCGCCAGCGTCATGTCATAGGCCATCGGATAGTGCTGTTTAATGTTGTCGAGCAGCGGGTTCGGAATGTTTATCTGATACCGCACCCGGGTGATCATGGTTTTGATATGGGTAAGCAAATCAGCGTGCAACTGCTTATCGGCCAATAAGTTGTAGTTATAGTTGCTGTTGATAAAGCTCAGAATGTAATTCACCAGCGCTTCGTCGTCGTCAGCACTGATGACGCTCGGGGCCACATCCTGAATCTGGCGCGAGGCGATATGCACTTGCAGCCATTGTTCTTCCGCTTCCGAAAGCGGCTTATCGGCAAGTTTCTGAATCAACACCGTAATTTCACGGGCGGCTTCCCGTACGGCTTCGTCCACATTGTCGGCACTAAACTCCGGCAGCGGATAACCTTCGCTGATACGGCGCACAGCCACGGCGCAATACAAACGGATAAACTGCTCGCCCTCGTCCGTCAAACGAATTCGGCAGCGCGTAAAACAGTTATGTAATTCCGCCGCCAGTTGCTCTGGCACGCCAGCGTTCAGCGCTTCTTCAGTCAGCAGCGGGTTATCGCTATCTTCCTGAGTCAGTTGCCAAAGTAATTCCGTCAGACAGGCACGCACCGACATTTCGCTGCCAAACAATTTCATGCCGTGACGCGGGCGGGTTTCAATCGTCAGGTTGTAACGCGCCAGCCATTCACGCACTTCTGCCATATCACTTTGCAAGGTAGCGCGGCTGACAAACCACTCTTCCGCCAGATCTTCGAGTTTTAATGAGAAGGCAGATGTCAGAAAACGTACCACTAAATAATGGACGCGCTCCGGGGAATTACGCGGGATCCGCAACTGGCGCGAAGGCTGCTGCACCAGCTCCTGATAAAGCGAGCTGTCGGCAATATTGAGCTGATACCCCGCACCACGACTGAGCACAAACTGCGCACCATGCCCGGCCATCAATGCGTTTAGAGCAGTAATATCCGCGCGCACCGTGCGGGTAGAAACCGATAAGCGCCGCGCCAGTTCATCCTGGGGCAGCGTTTCGTTTTGCAGCATTTCAAACAACTGGGCCAGACGTTGGTTTGGGAATCTCACTGCCGTTTCCTTTCTTTAATCGGGCGTGATGCCTGTCATCACCATCTGTGATGGGCTTCCCACCGCAATGTAATCCTCAACAAAAGTCAGTTTTCCATTGCCGTGCGCCACACTAAAACGAGTGATGTTGTCACTGCGCTGATTCATGACGTACAGATACTTTTCATTATGGTCGAGGGTGAGCGTGCGTGGGTAATCTCCCCGCGTCCAGACATGTTCCTGAAGCACCAGTTTGCCGTTCGCGGTGACGGTAAAATGACCGATGCTGTTGTGTAAACGGTTAGCGATATACAGCTGTTTTCCGTCTTTACTCAGCAGTAAACCCGAAGCATAACTGGTGCCTTTGAAACCTTCGGGCAGCGAAGACAGACTTTCGCCTTCGGTCAGTGTTCCCAGGTTTTCATCAACCTGGTAATACGTCAGCGTGGAAGCCTCTTCGTTGATCAGCCACAAACCCTCACCGCCAGGCATAAACACAAAATGACGAGGCCCGGCACCTTTTGAAGAAGCATCAATATAAGGAGGATCGTTAGGCACGAGCTTGCCGCGGGCTTCGTCGAAACGATATTGATAGATTCGATCCAGACCCAGATCGGTAGTAAAGACGTATTTGCCCGTGGGATCGGCGGCGATCATATGAGCGTGCGCACTGCTGTGACCGCTGGCAGCAAAACTACCTTCTGCGGCGGCTTCCGGCTTTTTGGCTCCCGCTGGCCCTGAATCTTGTTGAACATCAGTGGCATCACCGAGGCTGCCGTCGGCTCTCACGGGCAATACGGCAACGGAACCGCTGCCGTAATTTGCCACCAACAGATAGCGCCCATCCGGCGTGAGTGCGAGAAACACCGCCCCCGCACCGCCCGATGAAACCTGATTCAGCTCGGTAAGATTACCGTCATCCCCCACGCGCAACGCTGCAACAATGCCTTGTTCTGCTTCGCTTGCCACATACAACGTTTTGCCATTTTTAGCGGCGGTTAGCTGCGCCGCATTGGGCAATTCGCAAACTAACGTTTTGTGGGTCAGTGCACCGGTTTCGGCATCTACCAGGAAGCGGTACACGCCTTCTCCGTTGGGATGGTAAGTGCCGATCCAGGCATACTGCGGCTGTGTTGCAGGCATCAGAGATCCTTGTTATGTATGAGATTGGTCGCCCTCACCCTAACCCTCTCCCCCAGGAGAGGGAACTGCCCAGTTTCCCCCTCTCCCTCAGGGAGAGGGCCGGGGTGAGGGTGGGTTTAGCCGACCAACTTCTTGGTCATTTCCAGCAAAGTGCGCACATCTTGCGGACGCGTATTGCCGCTCGCTTTATCAATAATTGAACTGTAAATATGCGGAATCACTTTGCTTACGCCCGCATCCAGTGCGATTTTCAGAATTTCTTCGTAGTTCTCAAGGTCAATACCACCGGTGGGCTCCAGCCAGAAATCATATTTTGCGCAAGCTTTCGCTACCGCTTCATATTCATCACGGCATTGCAGGCCGCCCATTGGGAAATATTTGACTGAGCTTCCGCCCATGTCTTTGAGCAGCTTAATTGCGGTTTCGACAGGTACGATGCCGTCTGGCGCGCCAGAACTCAACGGGCCGGTGGAAATTTTCACCATGCCGACCGTGCCGGTTGGGGAAATCAGGCCGTTGACCACGCTTTCATTTTGCCCAAGCAGCGCACGGCTGGTTCCCACGCCGGTAAATACCTGGTTTACATGCTGCGGTTGCACCTGGCGGGAGATCTCACTCACCATTGCCGATTGATTCGGGTCGCCTGCACCAAGGCCAACAGAGAGCGCATTTTCGATCAACGCCGCATATTCGCGCATATCTGCAACAGCACAGGCGACATCCGGGTAATTTTTGGAAAGCACGCCCACCAGCACATGCCCTTCGGCAGCGTCGTAAATGGCTTTAGCATTCTCTTTGGAGCCAGCCAGCACGTTCAGGCAAACACGATCGCGGTAAAAGTTCGGGGTCAATTTCATGCCTGTTTCTCCTTGCTGACCAAAGCCTTAATGCTGTGATAAATAATCTCTAGCTGCTGCGGGTTTACGCTGCGCACGTCGGCTTCGATAATCCCTTCGTTAGCTTTGTAGCCACGGAAGAAAATCGCATATTCGCCTTGTTTCAGCGCGCTGACTAACTCTACGGTGCTGGTGCCAATCACCGCTTCATCGAATTTAATTTCAGTACGCGCAATATCACGGCTGGCGGCATCCCACACGACGCGGGCGCTGATACCCTCAATCGTATTGAGATTAGCGATAAACGGCGTCATTTTTTCCACCATCTGCGCACCGCTCTCTTTTTCCGCACTCAGATAATGTTCGATAGCGCAGGTCAGGCCAAGAATGCCTTCTTTACCGACTTTCATGGCGCGTCCAATGCCGCCGGTTTGCAGTTTCACCCACTCGATGTACTGCGCTTTGCCGATCACCAGACCACTGGTTGGCCCTTCAATCGCTTTTGCGCCGCTGTAAATCACCAGATCAGCACCGGCGCGGTAGTAACACTGCAAATCTTCTTCAGCCGCAGCATCAACAATTAATGGCAGGTTATGCTTGCGGGCCACGACCGCCGCCTGCTCAACGCTAAGCATGCTTTTCTGCACCGAGTGGTGAGATTTGATATACAGAATGGCCGCCGTGCGCGGGGAAATCGCCGCAGCCAGTTGATCGGCCGAACATTCGTTGGCGTAACCGGCTTCAACCACTTTGCCGCCACCGAGATAAACCATGGTGCCTACCGGCGCGCCGAAGTTCACGTTGTGGCCTTTTGGTAACACGATTTCGTTATTCTCAAGCGGGGTGCCATGCAGGTTTTCAATCAGCCACGCGTTGTCTTTCACCAGCACTGCCGCCACCGATTGCGCGATACCGGCGGAAGCACAGGACACCACCGTCGCCGCTTCCACATCCAGCAGTTTTGCGATGTATTCCCCAGTTTTGTTCACCAGGTCTTTCATTTCAAAGTAGTGATTCATGCCGTTCGTCACGGCGTCCACCACTTCCGGGCGCGGAGTAGAAACACCGAGTGCCGTCATGCGGCCCGATGCGTTAATGACTTGTTTTAAATTGTATTTTTCATAAATTGAAGACATGTTCTTGCTTCCCTGGTTCGGTCGTAAACCATTTTCCAGCGCGAACTGCGGCAAGTGCCACCAGCAGTTGTTCCCCCTGGAGTGTCTGATTTTCTGAGTCGGTAAATACCGTCGGCTGGCGGCGTTTGGCAAAAATAGTCAGGTCGCCGTCAAGGCCAATCGACAAACGGCCTTTATTCACCAGGCGCAGGCCGTCGGCTGCATGTGCCGTCACACAATCAATGACTTGTGGCAGCGACATGCCGATGGAGAGGAATTTGGACATCACCACGCCGAGGCTATGCACCGGGCCGTTAATGCGGTTGCGGCAGTAAATATCGGAGCTGATGGTGTGCGGCAAAATCCCTTTGCTGATGGCGATTTTCGCCACTTCAAAGCTCAAACTGGCCGTGCCGTGACCGACATCAAGGCGCACGCCGCGCTGTATCGCGCTGGAAACCGAGGCACGTAATTCACCCGCAGGCGTCAGAATGCGGTTCGGTTTGCCGTTGTAGCAGTGGGTGATGATGTCGCCGCTGGTCAATAAATCGGTGATTTCATCGAGGTCCGGCGGATTGTTACCAATGTGCACCATCAGCGGCAGCTCGCCGTTTTCACGCTGGATTTGTTTGGCGATTTCAAGCGGTTTAATGCCGTTAGCACCCACCACGCTGCTGCTCATACGCGCTTTGATGCCGACGATAAAACCCGGGTGGCGCATGACGGCATCGCGCACCGCCACTTTGTCGATATTCGCCATATCAGAGAGTTCGTTTTGCGCAATCAGCCCGACCTTCGAGATATTTAGCAGAGCGTAAACGTCGGTCCGCGCACTGCGAGTCAGCTCGTAAAACTCGTCGATGTCATCCGCACCGGTGCTTCCGGCATCCACCACCGTCGTCACGCCCGTCCGAATACCGATACTGTCGGGGTCATCGTGATAAATCGGGGATTTTTGGTAGCAGTGAACGTGGGAATCAATCCAACCAGCGCTGACGTAATACTCGCCGTTAAGCTGGCGTTCTTCGCGTGTTTCGCCCGTGACTCCGCCCAGTGCCGCAATTTTTCCATCTTTAATCGCGATGTCGATAACCGTATCGTCCACCAGGCGGGCGTTGCGCAGGATTAAGTCGTACATGGTTTTTTCCTTATTGGCGGATGGGACGCGCCATCCGCCAAAAAAGTTCTACAAAGCAATCGGGAAGAAAGCGCCAAAAAGCATCGCGCCAAGAATTGCGCCGCCGGTAATCGGTTTGTTCCACAGGTAAAACAGCAGCGAACCAATCAAGGATCCGATACCAATTGGAATCGAGGCTGCCATTGCGCTGAGGATAATTAACGGGCCAAGGAAGCGGCCGGATGCGTTACCCGCGCCCATCATCACGTCAGCACCGTAAGTAGAGTTGCTTTGGTTGATGGTGAATTTACGCGCAAGAATGATCAGATAACCAATCGCCAGGCCAATCACCAAACCGGTTGCTAAAGAAGCGGCGAAGTTAGCGACCGGGAAGATAATCCCGGCACCCAACAACAGCGCAGGAACGCCAAGCCCGACACCGGTTTGAATCGCCCCGCCGATGTCCAGAATCCCGACCAGCGAACCTTCAATGATGCGGGCAAACAGGAAGCTGGCACCAAATGCTGCGACTGCGCCATACACGCCGGTGTCGATTCCGGCACGCAGCATGGAAACAAACGCTACTTCGTTAAATGCGCCGATTCCGTAGAGGTAGTACATGTGTGTCCCGGCGAACACGCCGGATGAAAGCAGGCCAACAAAAATCGGGAAAGACCAGTCGGCGTACCAAAAACCTTTATTCTCTTCCATCATTGGCTCCCTTATTTTCCGCTCAGCGAGTTATGAATCAGATCCAGCCAGTTCGGCACGGTCAGATGGAAGGATTCGATCATCTTCATGTCGAAACCACGGAAGAAACCACTCAGGACAAACAGCGCGATAATCGCGACCATCATCACTTTGGTGACGTGGTTCCAACCGCTCTCTTCCACACCTTTACCAATCAGGATGCCCAGCACCAGACCCGGTACGGCGTTACCCATAATCAGCTGTGCGCAGCCGCCGAAAATCGTCGCCCAGAAGCCCGATTTCTTACCGGCGTCAATCGCTGCCAGCCAGAAAATAACCGGCATCACGGTGTTCACCAGCAGGTTAGCGGCAGGCACCAGAACTTTTACCGCCGTGACCTGCAATGCAGCCGGAACCGCAGAAGCCGTGGTGTTAAGGAAAGCGACGACAATCATGCCGATGACACCGCAGGCGATAGCCATCTTTTTCGGGTCATGCAGGGTTTGCGCGACGTTACGGTTTTTCACCATCAACGCGGCAGCACCCCAGTTTGGGATAATGCGGTGGTCAACATCTTGTGTGAACGCTCCTGCTGCAACCGAGGACGCCCATGCGTTAAAGAAGAAGCCCAGTCCAAATGAGAAGTGTGAAGCCGGATCGCCTTCGCAGGAATTTAGCTCACCGAGAGTACGAAAAGCGCCCATCCCTTGAGTGGTAGGCGCGTGAAACATACGTGCAGCCCCGGCGCCAACTCCAACACCCACCAGACCGCCGATGATTAGCGATTTTATTAATATAATTAAGAACATCTGTCTGTCCTTTCTGTGTGATTTTATTGGGGAATGAAATCGACTCTGTCCATGTTGATTGCAGTAACATTGACTGAAACATCCAGCTCGACGCTGAACATTTGTTTTTCACGCTTCAGGAAGAAGAACAAAAACGCTTCCTTCTTAACC
The DNA here is from genome assembly GCF_024807715.1 of Buttiauxella sp. BIGb0471. Lineage (NCBI taxonomy): Bacteria > Pseudomonadati > Pseudomonadota > Gammaproteobacteria > Enterobacterales > Enterobacteriaceae > Buttiauxella > Buttiauxella sp. BIGb0471. Next base: position 211,487 of record NZ_JANUEU010000006.1, on the reverse strand, counting down.
TGGACTCGCGCCTGAATAACTTGCACATCCTGTGGCTCAATGCGCAGTAAAATGTGGGGAGAAGATTTCATCACCGAGCCCTGAACATGATTCAGGGCGTCAGCAAAGGCTTTGGCTTTGGTATCGCCGCGCCCTTTCACTCTCACCGTTTCTGAGAAGTGTTCTTTCATACTCACTGACCGTACTTCTTGGCCCAGGCCTGCACCAGACGCTCGCCCAGCTCTTCTTTATCCATAAAACCAAAGCCCAGAACATTATTGCCTTCGTTAATTGCGGTCACGCCTTCATCCACTGAACGCATGCCGTATTTGGCTTTGTAACCGTGTTTGGTTTGCGCGGTGATAGCACCTGCGCCGCCGCTACCGCAGAAAGAGATACCAAACGTGGCATTTTCTGCTTTCATTACATCGCCCAGTTTCATATCAGCGGCAACACCAGGAATCACCACGGCACGACCGCCCGCTTTCTCAATCCCTGCCGCCACTTTCTGGCCTTTGCCCAGACGATCGCCAATCACTACGGTAATTTGTTCCATGTGTTTCTCCTGATTATTCAAAGATTGTCTTTCGCGACTTCAAAATGCACCGACAACAACCACGCCTCTTCAACGGGGAGATTGCCAAACTGTTCCACCACTTCTTTCGCCATCACCAGCGAGTCATCAGAGATTTCCTCAAACAGACTCTCTTCAACTTCTGGCAGCGGTTCGCCAGTCAATGACCGATGAGCCATGGCACGAACGTGGGATGTCAGCATCTGTTCCTGCACCGCGTTCGGCGTGATGTTTCTGTTCATAAGCAGCGTATTGATAAACGCCAACACTCGTTCCGTGAGAAGCGTTTCCTCGGTACACCCGGCTTCATTAACCATTACCGCTCCGTCATTCACACTACGTACCTCTTCGCTGTCAGGCTTTTAAGGTATCGGGCAGGGTTAAAGGTTTGTAGCGAGTTGTTTTCCACTTCGAAGTGGAAATCGCGGCTTCAATAGTGATTTGCGCCACATAAAAGGGCTGAATCGTGATGATTGGCTGGTTTAGTGTGATTACAGTCACGCATTAACAATGCTTAAGTGAGAGTTCTCAGTGAGAGTTTTTGAGTAAATTTGTGAGCCAGGGGGGGGTTTTGGGGGAAATATTGGAAAGGCTTATGGCACATTTTCCGGTAAAGAAAACTTCCTGCGGTGCCAGAACGGTTGAGTTTTACCCAACCGTTTTTTTAAATAGTGGGAATTGCTTTAAATTAGAGGAAGTTAAGTTTAATGGTCGCAATGGTATCAATTTTCCCGGCCTTCACTTCTGGCGAGATTGCGATATAACGTGCCGCCAGCGGTATCGAACTCTGGTTATGCACCATCGGTAAATCATCGAGCGACACGGGCGAGCCAAAAGCCAAAGGCAAATTGCGATAGAGGAGCTGCACACCCACACCCGTCGCGTTATCCGCAGTCAGAGTATTTTTCAAAATCCCCTTTTCCGGGTCTGCTGCCACACCATACAACGTCATTTCGATGTGTTCCGGGGAGCCGGTACACACATAAGTGATATCAAACTGAGTGGATGCGGCAGTCTTCTGCGCTTGTAGTGTCGCAACATCAACAGGAACCAGGCTGAATGCTGCATTCGCCGCTAAGAAGTGGCAATACCCCGCAGGTGGTGTGGCACTAAAAGAATAATCCACGCTGACTGACTGCTGTAGTGCCGAACGAGTCAGAGTCAATATGGAAGGACTTTGATAGCTGATGTGCCCTAATGACTCAATTGAGCCGGTCTTGACCAGTTCGGTTTTAATAAAAACATCGTCACTGGTTAAATCGCTTTTATCATCCAGCGTAAACTGTTCGTTAACCGGCAGTGTGCTAAGCGGCGTGTGGTTTCCTTTCTGACGAATAAGCAAAGAAAGGCGAATACCAATACCTGCGACCGAAGTCGGATAAACATTATCACCCGTCATGCTTCCATTCATGATCCCGGTGATCGATAACTGATCCTGCGACTGCGAAGAGGCGCAGCTAATATCCTTGCGTTGATGTGCAAGACTAGAAAGCGAAGCGCGTTTCACATACAGCGTGTCACCCACATTGGCTTGCAGAGGATCTTTTTGAAGCGATCCGTTAAGCACAATTGAAAGCCGGGATTGGCTTTGCACATTGCAGGCTGAAGCGAGCGTGGGGAATAGCGAAATCAATCCAGACAGCAGTAATATTTTTAAGGAACCACGCATCTTAGCTATTCCCACAGGTTAGTTTCATCATTGTTATCGGTAATTTCCCGCTCGCGACAGGCAATTTATAGTGTGCTTTGCAAGCCTGGTTATCGTCTAAACTAATACTGAGATCCCCTTCATCCGGTGCACCAGTAATAAAGAGTTGCCCACCGTCACCTACAAAGAACATTCTGTCGCTATCTATCAGGCTTGCTTGCGAACCAAAGGGAATAACTTTGCCTCTCTGGCTCACGGTAAAGAGCACCTTACGGCCAATATTCGCTGGGAAATTAGCAAGGACGACCGCATCTTTAGTGGGAATAACGTTGGTTGAGATATTTTCAAAGGAAATATTAGCGCCCACGCTGTCAGCATCAATTTGAATCGAGTTATTATCGTATGCAGATAATTCAGGCACGATGGTGTAACCGCGCCAGTCGGTATAAACGCCGAGGTTATTTTTCACACCAACATGGCTCGCGCCCGGTGCACTCACCAACGCTAACGCGCCATCGGAATACTGACCAATTGTCGCTCCATGGCGATGGATAATAAGTTGCCCGTTTAGCCCATAGGTAAACTGCTTTTGGTTTTCATCCTGGTTATAACCCATCTGAATCTCACCATAACTCCCTTTATAGTCGGTAGTTATACTGGCATTTCTGCCATCTTCTTCACCCTTATTGACGTTGTAACCCAATTGCGTGTTATAGGTGAACACTTCGGAATCCATGATATTGCCATGCAAGCCCAACGTTTGATTACTATTCCCTTCGGTGTCATTGGTCATCATTAACGAGGCCGAATTTTTTGCTTCTTTGTCGAATACGGATAATGGCAGCGTGAAGTTGACCATCACCTGTTTGTCATTAGTGACGTTCCCTTCTTCATCAAAATCCTGGTTAAGGCTTAGGGTGAGTGACGTACTTACTGGCCCGATCGGGGAATTAAACCCAAGCTGGTACATTTTCGAGCTGGTGCTGTCTCTATAATCAGTTTGGTTCATAGAAACAAATATAGTTTGAGTGTCACTCACAGCCTGGTTAATTGATAACGTGAACTGCTTTTCGCGCGCTTTACTTTCGTCTGCCGTACCATAGTTATCGGCAAATGAAACATAATGGTCGCTGTATTGGGTGTAATTAAAGTTAATATCGCTACGGGTTGTTTCCATATGGTTAGCGTAAGCAAGATGCATCGCAGTTCCACTGCGGTTCTCATGACTTTCCGCAAGCGTGGAGTTTTCTTTTGCCACATCAATGGAGAATGCACCAAGAAACCCTAAGTCTAGCCCCACACCAAGGTCGTAGCTTCGGTAATCGTTGGTATTCTGTATACCGCTTAATAAAGTCACATCATAGGGTAAACCGTAAGCCGCTGTAGCCTGGAATACATCAGGTTCCTCAGACTTTATTGTTGCCTCTGAATACTTCCCGACAGATAGCCCATATTTCAACGAGCCCTGGCGCTGCAAAATAGACATTGAAGAAAATGACTGGCTAAGATGTTTTTCGCTGCCATCAGCCTCTTGAATGGTGATATCTAATATTCCACCGGACGAAACGGGAGCCATATCAGAAATAGCAAACGGGCCGGGCGCAACATTGGTCTGATAAATTATATTATTGTTTTGCCGAACTATGACTTTTGCATTGCTATTCGCAACACCACGGATAACCGGAGAAAAACCATTAATGCTATCCGGGATCATTTCGGTATCAGAAGTGAGTTGCAGGCCTTTAATGCGAATACTGTCGAACAGATCGCCAGTAGTGTAGGCATCGCCCATCACCAGTTCACTTTTTAACGAAGGAATTGCGCGCTCAACGAAAGTGCTGAGGCTTTCCACTTCCGTACCGGAACCGCTGCTTTGCGAGAGGGTCGATAAATTACGTAAACGCCATGGGCCAAGATTCAGCCCATTTTTGAAATTGACATAGTTTTCAGCACCAGCAGAACTATCTTGCTTATTTTCAATGGTTTGTGAACCAGACGCCTGGTAACCGATGAGCAATGCGGGAATGCCGTCATCCCAAAGCTCTGGGGGAATTTCATCTTTAAGCAAGGTACGTAGCGTAGTTTGCGGGAAAGAGAGCGACAGTTTTTTAGTGAGATAATCAAACGAAGACGTGGCAACCGGCACAGCTTCGTTTAGTAATACACAACTACGATCTTCTTTGTCCAGATTGATATTCACATCGTGTGAAGATGAATCAACGCCGATTTTTGCGTACATTTCAACCGGAATACACGGGATAAGTGCTTCTTTCTGCATTGAGAATTGAATATCTTCCTTCGCAAATTTTTTACCATTCACTTCAATATAAACGTGATAAGTCCCCTCTTTAACCTGGTTTGCTAATACCGAATTGAGATCGGTAATAGCGGGGGCGCCGCCCACAGACTGCATCATGCCTGGGTCAAAATAAGCCTGCCCTTGCGCCAAAGATATAGACGACAAAATAGTTAAAAACAATGAACTGCGAATGACAACAGGTTTCACGAGGGCACGACGAATGATTAATGACATGGCAAGCTTCAGTTTTATCTTGAATTAGAGCGTCGCTGTTTTCTCAGGCGAAGTGACAGAAAATTCATTCATTGCGGTCCAGACAACTTTTGCCCCAGCAGGTGCAGATTTCACTTTATAGGTCTGTTCACCATGAGGGGCGACTACTGTGTTGTTATCTTCAATGGAGATTTTTAACGCTTCGTTATTAATTAAAACTTTATTCATAACAACATAATAAGGTGAGTTATTTGTCACGGTAACCGTATCATTACTCAACCTTTTCCACGAAAGAGCCGCGATTGCGTCTTCCAGGTTACCGGGGAGATTTTCAGGGCGATAGAAAACTTTAATCCGAGTCAGTACCGCAACCATGACTTTGGTTTTAACCAACTTCTCGCCATCTGTCATTGCCGGAATAGCTTTAACATCTAACCAAACCAGGCTTTCACGATCGGTTGGTAAACCCTCACCGGAATACATTACCTGAACAATCGCTTCACTTTTATTTGCCATATGGAATAAAGGTGGCGAAACAAAGAAAGGTAGTTTGGCATTCTTTTCAAGCCCAGGATTTCCCTGCGCATCAATCCACGACTGGACTAAATATTCACGATCTTCCGAATTTTTAACCGAGATATTGATATCAGGATCTTTGGCATGATAATAAACACGGTTTGCCGAAAGTTGAACAGTTGCAGAGGAAGAGAAACTCAGGCTTGTCAGCGCAAAAATTGCTGCTGCGACGAATGGACGTAATTTCATGATGTATTCCATAGATAAAAATGGCTGGCAAAAATGCCAGCCATGAGATGACTAATAGCTAATTAAAGGAAGTTAACTTTAACGTTAGTCGTAGCGCTGATGGTGCCAGAAATAACTGTTTGGGTAGATACTGTTTGAGTTGGAGCAACGTACAGAGGGATATGCGCACCACCGGAGGATTCGGTGTTATGAACCAGTGAGCTACCACTATTAGCTTTAATCAATACATGTTCCTGGGTAAGCAGAACCTCGTCCCAGAAGCTAACCGCTACGTGCTGCGCGCTACCAGGTACATCATCCAGTGCGATCAAGCTGCTGTTTTCGGTATCTGCGGTACCCAGAATGCTGACAGAAACAGTTTGTCCTGCAGGGCATTTGGTCAGGGTAATATCGTATACCGCACCTGGGTTATTTTTATAAGGCTTGCCTGATTCTACGGTACCGATATCGTAAATGCTGATGTCATCAAAGGTTACTGAGTCAGGAGCACTCACTTCACAAGCAGAGTAATCGGTAACATGGCCAGTCAGCGTAATGTCGCTAACAATTGCTTCCTGCGTTGCGTGGCTTACACCTGACAGGCTAGAAAATGCCATAGCCAAAGAAAGAACTAAAATCTTCTTGTTCATAATAAATCCCTTATTTTTAAACCGATTAGCAAATAGCAATTAGAGGAAAGTCACTTTAATTTGAGCTGAAGTAGATACGTCGCCCGGAGTAACGGTGCTAGTTGCGTCAGATTTTACTAATCCGAAATCCAGGCCAACCATTGCGACGGTTGTTTTAATTGGATCGCCGCCGAGTTTGTATTGGGTGGAGTCATCGTGATTCCACATAGCAATACCCACATTAGTCGCTGCATCTGTAGCAGCGCCATTGGCAAGAATTGTGCTGTCTGTGGCATCAGCGTTACCAAGAACAGAGACTTCCGCGTTAATACTTTCACAGTCAGTGATAGCAACTTGCAAAGTACGTACGGAAGTCTGAGTTGGTTCTTGATCTGAAGTTTTCAGGTCAGCCATTAAAGGTGAACCCAGTTCCAGTGCACTATTGCTCAGAGCTACTTTACAAGCAGGAGCACTAATAGAGCCTGAAACTGCAAGGTTCAGGAGGCTTGAGTCATCTGCTGCATGTGCCATAGAGCCAACAAGAGCGCTTGCTGCAACTAAAGATGCAAGCGTCACTTTTTTGAAAAATGTATGATTCATTTCATGTCCCTTTTTTTTATAAAATAAATATCAAACCTTATCAGCATCATGCTAATAGAGTTTGAGATTTACCTATCCATTTTAATGAAACTTTATATAGCTTAGAGGTATTAACTAAGGGGCTTATGACTATTGCGCTTCGTGATTTTATTTTCGTAATTACTCTACAACACAAGCTAATATTTTACACTCGTGAAATGATCCGAATTTGGACAGGCAGTGACTAGTAAATTATTTTCGTTATAGTTAACAAAGTACTTCCCAACAACAAGGCCCAGAGACTTAGTCAAGAAGGGGAAAAATAATGCCAGAGCCTAATTAAAATAAATTTTCATTTAATGCCATAAGTGCAATTAATAGATTTAAGCATCTCATTTTCCATAGTGATAAATCCTCTCATTTTCATTTCAGAGAGAATGTGCATAGTTCCGCTGCGTGATTTTCCAGTTTTGCTACGTATATACTTTTCAGCATGTAAACTATCGCGCAAAAGCTTAGGCTCATTCATGGGTTCAATTAACTGATTGCGAATTATCTCAAACGAGTTGGATGTCGATAACTGCAAGGTATGCGTAAAGAGGGCATTGCTCACTGCCTGGAGATGCATAGCAAAGATCTCCCATAGACCATTCTGCCCAATAAGCTCCAGCAACATGCAGTGGTCGAGCACCGCTATTTCAGATGGATAAAGCACCCTCAGCCATACAATCGTATGATACATACGATAAAATATTTTAAATCTCACACAAGGCAGATCCAAATTTGGATCTACAAGTTTATTGAGTTAAACCTTGAGCCAAAATATTATTGTCATATTTATGGGCGTTTTTATTTTATTGAAAACACATTACTGATGGTGAATGTCACTTATATAACCACGGATTAAAATAATCACATAATCATAGGCTTATGGAATAATTTAAGTCATAGCGGCAATGGATTATGAATTTGAAGGGGAAGAGTAAAGTGGCGGAGGAACCCCCGCCAGAATGTGTAAAGTCTACTTTTATTTTACCAGTCCCATACTCTGTGGCAGCGCCATGGTGATTGCCGGTAAATACGTCACCATCATCAAAACTATTGCTATCACCGCAAAGAATGGCAGCAATGGCTTAATCACGCGCTCAATCTTAATATCCCCGACTTTACAGCCGGTAAATAAGATTGGCCCTACTGGTGGCGTAATCGTGCCGAGCGATAAGTTAAACACCATCATGATACCGAAATGCACCGGGTCCATTCCAAACTGCATGCAGATTGGCAGGAAGATTGGGGTGAAGATTAATACCGCAGGCGTTGGGTCCATAAAGGTGCCGACCACCAGCAATACCAGGTTCATAATCAGCAAAATAACAATAAAGCTATCGGTAGCAGAAAGTAAACCGGAGGCAATCAGTGCCGGTATTTTGGTGAAGGCCATGACCCACGACATAATCGATGATGCCGCCAGCATGAAGATAACAATCGCGGTCATTTTCGCCGTGGCGAGGAATATCTTCGGCAAGTCGTCAATTTTAATGTTGCGATAGATTATGCCGAGAACCAGCGAATAAACGACCGCAATCGCCGATGCTTCCGTCGCCGTAAATACGCCGCCAAGAATGCCTCCGATAACAACGACAATCATCATCAGGCTTGGAATAGCATCAAATAAAATACGCAGCGTCTGGCCTTTATTTGCCGAACGGTCGGCCACATAGCCACGGCGTTTCGCAATGAAACCCGCAACCAGCATCACACCTAAACCCCACAGAATACCCGGCACATAACCAGCCATAAACAGCGCGGAAATAGACACGCTACCCGCCACCGTTGCGTAAACAATCAAAGAGTTGCTTGGCGGAATCAGCATACCCGTTGGTGCAGAAGCAATGTTCACCGCGGCACTGAACGCCGGATCGTACTGCTCTTTTTTCTGAATCGGCGACATGATGCCACCGACAGCGGCGGCCGACGCCACCCCAGAACCGCTGATCGATCCAAACAGCATATTGGCGACAACGTTGGTTTGCGCCAGTGGGCCGGGCAAGAAATTACTGACCATTTTGGCGCAGTTAATTAAACGAATGGCGATCCCGCCATTATTCATTAAATTCCCCGCCAGTATAAAGAAGGGAATGGCTAATAAGGCAAAGGAGTCGAGGCCAACAAAGACGCGCTGTGCCGACGTTAATATCGCCCCATCGAAAGGTAAGATAAGTAACATTGCGGCAAAAGAAGAAATCCCGATGCTGATACTAATTGGCGTGCCCGCCAGCAGTAAAATAAACACACCGCTAAACATTACCAGAGCAACAATAATTGCAATATCCATATCGACACCCAATCAATCTTGTTTCGAAGAAAACTTTCTGAACAACCCATATTGGTTATACAGACAATAGAACAGCGTCATTGCACCACTCAGTGGAATCGCAATGTAGATGATGCCGATAGGAATTTGTAATGCGGAATCAAGCTGTGCCATCTGGCGGCTCATCCCGATATAGCCCCCGATAGTCAGCACCAGTAATGCAAATACTGAGGTGGCTAATTCACCAATAATTTCCAGTGAAAGACGCAATTTACGCGGCATTTTATCGCGCATAAAAGTGATAGCCATATGCTCGCGCAGACCGAAAACATAGGCCCCACCAATCAGTACCAGCCAGATAAATAAATAACGTGCCAGCACTTCGCTGACCGCACTTGGACTATTCAATAAATAACGGGAAGCAACCTGCCAGGTCACCAGCAGTGTCATTAATCCCACAATTAAAATACATACATATGACGCCACTTTATCAACGGCCTGTTTCACTCGGGTGATATGCGAATAAAAATCAGATTTAGATACGGCGGCGGAGGGGGCGGTTTGCGTCACTTTCATCATATTCTCCACAGGGGGCCAGAAAGCCCCCTGGTTACTAAGCCGTATTACTCGGCCAACTCACGAATTTTTTCGTACAACGCTTTTTGTTCCGGCGTAGTCAACATGGCAGATTGCAGCGGTTTGCAACGTTCCTGGAATGGCTTGATATCCACTTCAGTGAAGGTCGCGCCGTTGTCTTTCGCGATTTGACGTGCGCCATCGAGCGCTTTATCCCACAGTTCAAACTGAGTCTGGGTGCTCTCTTTGGCTAATTTGCGGAACAGATCGCGATCGCCTTCATCCATTTTGGCGAGGAAACTTTCGTTAGCGACGAGCAGGTCGGCCACCATCACGTGGCGCGTTGCTGAGAAATACGGAGCCACTTCGTACTGTTTGAGGTCGGCATAAGTGATTTCATTGTTTTCAGCACCATCCAGCACGCCCTGCTGAATTGCTGAATACACTTCACCCTGGCCCATCGGCACGCCGGTTCCGCCCATGCAAGACAACATTTTGATCATGGTATCGGACTGCATTACGCGGATCTTTTTACCCTGCATATCAGCCGGGGTGATGACGGCGGCACCTTTGGTGTAAACACTGCGAGCGCCTGCTGTATACGCGGTAATAACTTCAAAACCGGTGCCTTTGGTGGAAGCAAACAAATTATCGAGCACGCCAGACGTAAACACTTTGCGCTGGTGTTCCGGGTTGTCGTACACGTACGGCATAGCCAGAACCGAGAAGTTTTTATTGAAGTTTTCCACCAGCGGGTTAGCCACAACCGCCATCTGAATCGCACCAGACTGAACCAGTTCAAGCGAAGCCCGCTGGTCACCCAATAGTTCATTTGGGTGGATTTCTAATTTATAACGACCATTGGTCGCCGCTTCCAGCTTATCGCTGAAGGAAACTAACGCTTTGTATTGTGGGTTATTTTCAGATTGGTTAAACGCGGTTTTTAGAGTAACGGTGCCTGTTGGAGCAGCGTCATCGCCACATCCGCTCACCAAAATCGTTGCCGCAACAGCGGTAGCAACCAGCGAAATTTTTGGCAAAACATGTTTCAAATGCAGCATCCTGAGATTCCCTTATCCATGATTTCTTTGTGGAACTATTCCGTTTCGAAAGCATTTACGCATTGAATGAATTAAAAATGAAACGATATTTCACATAAATCTGAGTTTTGATTCATTTTGTAATTTAGATCTCAAAGCCACACTCAAAAAAGGGCTTAAAACTGACTTTTCTTTACGGTTCAGGCGCAGTTGACGGGTCTGAAAAGATTTCAGCCCGTGAAGCTCAAGCGGTTTTAAGGTACTTTATGGCGAACTTACCGGGGCGACAGATCCAGAAAATCCATGAAAATAGACGCAGAAATCACTTTCCGAAAACTCGAGATATTCATGGTGTTTATGGAAAAGGGGAATATTGCCCGAACCGCAGAGGCTCTGGGCATCAGTGGCGTGAGCGTTCATCGCGCCCTGCACACCCTTGAAGAAGGCGTTCGCTGCCCGCTGTTTATTCATAAAGGCCGCAACCTGGTACCGTTGCCTGCGGCAAACACGCTGCTTGAACACAGCAAAGAAGCGGTGGCACTGATGGTGCGCGGTATAGCAGAAACTCGCCAGACCGCAGGTGTCGGGCAAGGACGTTTACGCATCGGCACGCTGTATTCTCTCACGCTCGAAACCGTGCCACGCCTGATTATGGGCATGAAATTACGCCGCCCGGAATTGGAAATGGATCTCACCATGGGTTCCAACCAAATGCTGCTCAATATGCTCGAAGACGGCGTCCTGGATGCGATCCTGATTTCGATTTCAGAAAGCGAAATCGACAGAAATAGACTCGAAGTGTTGCCTTTGTTCCAGGATGACATTTTCCTCGCCGCATCCAGCACGTTTCCGCTCGATACCAGCAAGCTAGCCGATCTTCGTGATTACCATAACGAGAAGTTTGTTTCGTTAGCCGAAGGCTTTGCGACCTACAACGGCTTCCAGGAAGCGTTTCATATCGCTGGATTTGAACCAGAAATTGTCACGCGTGTGAACGATATTTTCTCGATGATAAGTCTGGTGCAGGCGGGTGTGGGATTGGCTTTAATGCCGGGGCGCATGAAGAAAGTGTATGAAAATTCGGTACAACTGCTGAAACTTGCCGACCCTTATCAGATGCAGCAATCCATCGCGATTGTCTTTGCCCGCAACCGTGAACACGATCCTAATCTGCTGGCTCTGGCTGCCGAAGGGCGCATGTACGCCCGTTCGTTTATTGATACGCCTAACGCGCCTCTTTAACGCGCTCGGCGAGGCGTTTTATCAGCGCGACGCTGTTATTTTCCGCGCAAACCATTTCACCTTCACGGAACGCCTGGCGCGTGAGTCCGGTCAGCACGCTACCTGGCGGCATTTCGATGGCCAGGCGCACATCGCGTTCGTTAGCGGCAATCATCGCATCACGCCAGCGCACGGTACGCGACATATTCAGCGCTAAATCTTCGGCAATTTTCTCCGGCTGCCAGGCCACGCGAGCGGTACTGCCGCTGAGATAGGTACAGCGTGGACGGGTTAGCGTCACATCGGCAAACGCCTGTTGTAGTTTTAACGCGGGTTCAGCCAGTAATTCGCAGTGCGATGGCACACTGACTGCCAGTTGTTTAGCTTTCTGCGCCCCAAATTTCAGCGCACGCTGGGCCACTTTCGCCATGTCTTCTTCACGCCCGGCAATCACAATTTGCTGCTCGGCGTTGATATTAGCGATGTACGTTCCGCTGCCTTCCACCAGTGTTTCGACCTGACTGAGTTGCAAGCCGGTAATCGCCGTCAAACCATAACCTTGCGGATACGCCTGCTCCATTAAATCACCGCGCAGAGCCACTAAACGTAACGCATCTTCAAAGCTTAACGCGCCCGCCACCACGGCAGCCGGAAACGCGCCGATGGACAAACCACACACCATATCGGGCACCACACCATTGCGCTCAAGTTCCTGCGCACAGGCCACGCCTGCAATTAACAGGCAAAGTTGAACAGCACGGGTATGTTTCAGCGCATCAATCGTATCGAGCGCGTCGGCTTCATCACCTAAAACTGCACGAACTCGCGCCATAATGTCGCTATCTTGCGGTAATTTCTGCAACATACCGACGCGTTGCGTTCCCTGTCCGGGAAAAGTGAAGAGAATTTTCATGCTTATCCCTTTAATGCCCATGGGTCAGTGACGATTTCTGGCCCGCTGTTGGTTTTCAGCAACACACGCCCGTCACGTAGCCATTCTGCCAGGGCAAAAGCCCCCTGCGGCGTTTCAATTTGCGTATCGGCACGGCATAACAACTGGCCGATAACCTCCTGCCATTCGAGCAGAGATTCGCGCTCAACGCGCTGCGGGCAGCGAATCAGCAAATCGAGATCGCTGTCGGCATGTAGCACCGGGACTTCCGTCGCCAGTGCGTAGCCGCAGCTTCCGGTAATACCCCAACTCCATGGCCATTCACGCAGGGCGAGTTGAATTGCGCCCTGAACAGGCGGCATTGAAACAAACGGGGATTTTACTAATAAATCGCGGGAGGCCAGTTCTTCCGGGGAAACGATGCGTTTAACTTTTGCCGCATTTACCCAGCCGCCCGCCCGCTGGTCGCGGCGCATTCCACGAACACCTACCGGAATGCGCGCATTACGACTCACATCACGCCGCACCACCACTGGCAGAGCTGGCCGCCATTGGCTTGCTACCCACTCTTCACTCACATCTTCAAGCGCGTCGCTATCGGTTAGCCAGAGTAAGTCGTGTGGGCGTGGTGTGTTCATGATTTACATTCCTGAAGTCAGAGAGATAAACAGCGGTAACGACAGGATAGAGAGCACGGAGCTAAGCAGCAAGACGGCTTCTGCATCCGGCGACTGTACGCCGAAACGGTTACCGAATACCACGCCGAAGAAGCCCGCAGACAGCGCAATCATCAGGATTGCAGTAATCGCAACCGGCCCAGTCAGACCCAGCGCCAGCACGATACCCCAGGCGATGAATGGCTGAATCAGCAGTTTGGTCACAGTCGCCACGCACACTACGGTGTTAATTTTCAGCTTACGAGCCGACAGGATAACGCCGGTCAGGAACAGAGCCGCAGCGGTCGCAGACATGCCCAGCGGCTTGATTGACGACAGCAGCAGGTCTGGCATACGAATGCCGATCGCTGACAAAATCACCCCCAGCAGCGGGCCCCAGACGATAGGTTTTTTCAGCGAACGCCACATCAGAACAGGCAACATTGCGAGGGTAGAACCGACAGATTCGCCCGCCGCACGCGCTTTTTCACGTTCCAGAATCATCAGGCAGAACGGTGTCATCAACACAGAACCACAGGCGATTGATACCGCAACCGAAAGTGAAGTCGCAGAACCTTCGCCCAGAACGCTGCCCAGAATCGGCAGGCCAAGAGCCGCATAGTTTGGTAACGCAACAGTCAATGTCAGTACAGCCGCATCCTGCGGAGATTTTTTGAATACTTTGGTCGCCAGGAAATAAATCGCAGCGTAGGTAATCCACATCGCCAGAACCAGCACCACACTCATCGGTGACTGCTTAACGATACCTGCCCACGGAGTTTGAACCGTTGCGCTAAACAGCGCGGCTGGCAGGGCGAAATCCATTACAAAGATATTGAGCAGGGAAACATTTTTGTTATCGACCATCTTTGCTTTGCCAGCGAAAAAGCCGAGCAGCATGATGACAAAAATGGGCGCAAGCGCATGAACAATTACGTAAGTCATAACTTCACCTGTAGTTAAAAAAAGAATTCCAGCACCGGTGCGATGATTATTATTTTTCAGACGGTTAATGGTTATTGGGCACTCTAACGGTGCCCATTATTACCGTCTGGCAGGTTTGTCTATGGTGCTTAGAAAGTTACCAGGCTGCGCGCATACGCTCGCGAACCAGCGCTGAACTGCGGCGATTGTGCGCATTCAGTCTGTTTTTCAGGGTGTTGTCGGTGCGAGCTTCACGAACAGCCGTGACCAGCGCGGCATTCACTTTGTCCATATCGGCACTTTCTGGTGCTTCTGGACTCGCAATATCTAACAGCGCAGATAACAGGCCGAGAGTTTCGTAGTTGCTGATGTCATAAGCCATTGGCGGAATGGATGCCGCCAGTTTTTCCAGCGCTTCCACGGTACGCAGCGTGATACGTGCTGCGGACTCTTTACCCATCGCGTGGATCATCACACCGGAGTCGTTGAAAGCAATCAGGCGGTTCGCCTGGTAGCCATGTGCCAAAAACGCACCGGACATCGCTTTGCCCACAATCAGGCCAACAACCGGGTGCCCGGACAGACGCGCATTGGCATAAGCTGCTGCTGCGCCAGCCAACGCCTGGTGGATACCAAACGCTTCTTCGCGACGGCCATAAGCCTGACTCGGCACGTCGATAACCGCCACAATGGCGCGTTTTTCTGCACTATCTGCATCTTCAGCGATAGTTTCGCTAACCACTTTTGCCAGCGTCCAGCCTTCGAGCAGGCCCACTTCGCCGCCTTTAGCACGCGGGTAATGGTTATTTTCATCTGGCACAACCGCGATGAAGCGGGCGGCTTTGCCGTCAACGGTGCCGTCAGCCACTTGTACTGATGCACACAGGCCAGCCATACGCGGTGCGTTAGCGGTAAGTTTGTCCAACCAAATGGCGGCGCGATTCAGTTTCTGGCTCATGCGCGTTTCTCCCCAAAAAGCTGTTTAATCTGTTCGGAATCAGCCTGTTTCGTGGTGTCGAAATTGCTCAGGCGTTCGAGATACCACGCATAATTATCAGTGCGATGTTGTGCCGGAACCCCTTTTGCGAGAGCGTCGTTCACCGCTTGCTTAACCGCGTTGACACCATCACCCACCAGCGTTTCTACCAGGCCGCTCTCATAGCGAACTTCGCCGCCGGTCATGCTCCAGATAAACGGACGGTTACGGGAGTCGTATTCGTCGATCCCCGCTTCCTGCTCGATAACCTGCGGACCGTTCAGGCCAAGACGTGCTTCGCGAGTCACAATTAAGTGGCTGCATAATGCTGCCGCGATAGACATCCCACCGAAACAACCTACAGTGCCTGCCACCACGCCGATGACCGGCGTATAACGGCGCAGATCCACGATGGCGGCGTGAATATCAGCAATCGCCGCCAGGCCGAGGTTTGCTTCCTGTAAGCGCACGCCGCCGGTTTCGAGGCATAAAACCGCCTGAGTTGGGATGCCGTTACGGTTATCTTCTGCAGCCAGTTCAAGGGCTGCGGCCATTTTCGCGCCGGATACTTCGCCCATGCTGCCGCCCTGGAAAGCGCCTTCAATCGCAATCACTACTGCCGGGCCGCCATTAATGGTGCCTTTGGCAACGACCATGCCGTCGTCAGACTGCACCACGATGCCCTGCGCTTCCAGCCAGGGTGAAACAATGCCTTCGAACGGGTCGAGTAATTCGCGGAAGCTGCCGTCATCCAGCAGCAGGCGAGCACGTTCACGCGCTTTGAGTTCGATAAAGCTGCTGTCGTTACGCATGGCTCACCTCTTCAAAAACTTGTTCGATACGAATGCGCGCCACGCCTGGCGTTGCGCCAAAATCGTGGATTTGCATCTGCCCCGCAGGAATGCTGGTCAATGCGCCAAGGCGCTCAAACAGTGCCTGCCAGCGCTGCTCGCTGTTATCAACAGACGTGGTGATGGCGATTGTCAGGGTATCGCCCTGAGTCGCGGTAAACAGAACTTCCATATCACCGGAGCCAACTACACCCGCCAGCGCTTTGCCGCTAACGGTGCGAGTTGCCGGAAATGACAACGTAATGTGTTCCATAACACCCTCTTAAAAGTGTGAATGTTGCGGTAATGGGGTAATCGTCGCGTCATCGCAGGTGATGCGGTCAATCAGCAAGGTAGCGGCCAGCAAATCTGCGGCTCCGCCCGGAGACGCATTCAGTGTGAGCATCTCTTTATCAAGCCAGGCCAGAGCCGTTCGCCCTTCAACCGTCGCCGTCCCACCTGCCACCAGCACGCTACGCGCACCGTTTTGCATGGCTTCAAGCCCTTCAAGCCCGGCGCGAGAAAGTACGCAGGTATCGCTAAGCGTCGTCATGATGGCCATCAGCGCATCAAGCCGTGCCTGCTGCTCCGTTGCACCGTTCGAACGGCTGCGGCGCAGTTGCGGCAACGCCAGACGCATGATGTGCGGGAAGCCAAGCTGTGCTTCTTCGCGAGCACCGGGAACGCGATAACGCCGCGTGGCGAGTAACCCCTTACTAAAGACTTTTGGTGCGCAGCTGTCGGGCAGGCTGGCAAGTTTTGCGGCACTTGCCGAAATCTCAGAACTGCTGCCTTCGCAGCCGTGCATTGCCGCCGCGGCGACCAGCAAACCGAGTGCCCAGATAGCGCCCCGGTGAGTATTCACTCCGCCTGTAGCCGCCATCATCTGCGCCTCGCCTTCACGACCTAAACGGCCGACGAGTTGGCGCAGAGCGATATCGGCCGGACGCTGCCAGCTTTGTAATGCCAGAGCATGAAACGTCGGAGAAAGGCTGTGCGCCGAGCGCTCCATCAAATCCAGATTCAGATCGTGATGAGCGCCATTTCCCCGGCTATCCACAAGTCCGGGTTTCGGGCTTAAACGCACTTCATCGATCAGGCTTTGGGTGGCAACCCGTGCAAGCCATTGCGCGCTGCCTTCTGCCCCGATTTGTGGCTGTAGTTTCATTACCAGCTCCGGAATTTCGCAGGTGGGTTATACAGGCCGCCGGACCACTCGACTAAATCCGCCACGCTGCTGGCTGCCAGCAGAGAACGAGTTGCGTCGGTGCGTCGAATGCCCATATCTTCCGGGAAGACCACTTTGCCGCTCTGGCGCAGTGCAGCAACGCGTTTAGCGTCCACGCCCAGGCCAATGTCGGTGATACCCGCAACGGAGGCGACCATCGCACGGCGTTCTTCAAGGCTTTCAGCGCGATACAGATACGCGATACCTTCTTCGGTCAAAACGTGAGTGACGTCGTCGCCATAAATCATGACCGGAGCCAGTGGCATACCGGAGGATTTTGCGACTTCAACCGCGTCGAGTTTTTCCACGAATGTCGGCTTAACGCCAGCCTGGAAGGTTTCAACCATCTGCACGACGAGCTTACGGCCGCGCTGCATCAGGTCTGGCTGGGCCTGCATCGCAAGCCAGGCGTCAGTTGCATGGCGACGACCGTGTGGATCATGGCCCATGTTTGGCGCACCGCCGAAACCGGACAAGCGACCGCGCGTCACGGTTGAGGAGTTGGCATAGCCATCAACCTGCAAAGTAGAACCGATGAACATATCTACCGCGTACTGGCCTGCTAACTGGCAGAAAGCACGGTTGGAACGCATGGAACCGTCGGCACCGGTAAAGAACACATCCGGGCGAGCACGCACGTACTCTTCCATTCCCAACTCACCGCCGAAACAGTGCACGGTTTCAACCCAGCCGCTTTCAATAGCAGGGATAAGCGTTGGGTGCGGGTTCAGCGTCCAGTGTTTACAGATTTTGCCTTTCAGGCCGAGCTGTTCGCCGTAAGTTGGCAGCAGCAGTTCGATGGCAGCAGTGTTAAAGCCGATGCCGTGGTTAAGCGATTGCACGTTGTGCTCGGCGTAGATGCCTTTAATCGCCATCATCGCCATCAGGATGTGTTCTTGCTTAATCAGGCGTGGGTCGCGGGTAAACAGCGGTTCGATAAAGAACGGTTTGTCCGCCACTACTACGTAGTCAATCCACGAACCCGGAATATCCACACGCGGCAGATCGCATTCGTCGTCCACCAGTTCGTTAACCTGGGCGATAACAATGCCATCGTGGAAGGCTGCCGCTTCGACCAGTGCTGGCGTGTCTTCAGTGCTGGCACCGGTATACAAGTTGCCTTTGCGGTCAGCTTTAAAGCCAGCAATCAGCGCGACGTTCGGCGCAAGATCGACATATAAGCGGGAATAGAGTTCGATATAAGTATGAATTGCGCCAATCTCTAGCTGACCGTCTTCAAGCAATTGCGAAATACGCAGGCTCTGGGTGCCAGAGAAGGAGAAATCGAGCTTGCGAGCAATACCTTTTTCAAAAATATCAAGGTGTTCGCTGCGCCCGACGCTCGGCATAATCATATGCAGGTTGTGAACTTTTGATGGGTTTACTTCGGCCAACATGCGGGAAAGGAAATCCGCCTGTTTTTGGTTGTTCCCTTCAAGCACCACACGATCGCCTGGAGCGATCAGTTTTTCCAGCATATCGACAAGGCCTTCGGTTGGAAGCACCTTGCCCTGCACGTTGGTGGTAGCCATACGACGCTGCTTCTCAGTGCGGCGTGTGTTCCAGACTCGTGCTGGGGTTTGCCCGGACAACATATTTAACCTCCTGATTCAGCCAATCATTTTGATTTGCTTTAGTCTGGTTAAATTGTGCGCCTCACTGGTTCGACCATCAATTAAGCTCAGGGGTCAATCATTAGCCTTAGAGTAATAATGGATATTCTGTTTTGTGACGAAGGTGGAAGGCGGGGATAGGGAATCTAGGCTAGCTGACCACCAAAAATCATAATTACGAGACATGCCGCAATTCACTACTTTGCCGCTTTGTAAGCGGCCAGAAACTCGTAGAATCCGTGAGAGGGACGAGATGTGTTGTCTGTCGCGCTGGCTTTGCTGTGGTTGAAAAAAACACAACTGTAGCTACAATGGAGCTTCACAGACAAAGGAGTAAACTATGGACTCTGTAATTCGTACTCGTATCGACAGCCAGACAAAACAAAAAGCGACTGAAATCCTCGAAAGCTGTGGACTGACAATGAGCACCGCGCTGAGGCTTTTTGTCGAGCAAGTGGTGATTAATGAAGGTCTACCATTCGATATTAATCGCAAACCCAGCCCTCGTTTGATCCAGGCAATGCGTGAAACGCAAGAGATCCTTCAAAGCGGAAAAAGTGGATTTTCCGATATAAACGAGCAAATGGATGTCCTCAATAATGGCGAACAACAATCGAGCAAAGCTGCCGTTTCAGACAAAACACACAAAATCATTTAGTAAAGCCTGGGAGCGTTACAACAAAGCTGGTCGCCATGACATGAACACGGTTTCCGTCGCAATGTGGCTTATCGCCTCACGTAATCCTTTACCGGCTTATTACCTCGACCACGCGTTAACGGGGGAATATGGCGGGTACAGAGAACTACATATTGGGGGTGGATTATTTACTGGTGTATTACGTAGATGAAACCACCAGAACTATTGTCTTTTCAGATTTAGGCACTCATGCCGAGCTGTTTGAATGAATGGTTATTATTGTTCCCCCTCTTCCCACAAACAGAAAGAGGGGTTTAGCGCACAGCTATTAGGATTTAGCTGGACGAGCGGTGATTTTAATTGAATCGGTATAAGTCACGCGCACGCTTTGGTTCACTTTCAGATCTTTCAATTTCGCCTGAACTTTAGGGTCTTCAACGGTTACTGTTTTTTCCTGACCTTTTGGTCCTACGAAGGTGATTTCATTCTTTTTCAGATCGATGTGTTTAATTTTCAGCTGAACGTTAACCTGGCGGAAGGCTTCGTGCTCAGGTGAACCGCTAGTCGCTTTTTCCATGCCTTTGGTGGTTGAAGCCGTAGGTGCGGCTTTATCAACATTGGTATCAAAAGCGATAGCAACAGAACGCGTCACGGTGGTATCGACGGTGTCGCCCGCTTTCAAATTGGCCAGCGTACCGGCTTCTTCAGGAACATTAAGGGAAACCTTGTTCCCTTGCTCACCCTCAAGCACCACAACATGATTTTTTTGATCGACTGATACAATTTTCGCGGAGAAATGATCGGCCTGGAAATCGCCCGCAACCGGCAGGACTGTAGCATTAGCGGAAAAAACGCTGAAAGCCAGCAGCGAAACAGTAGCAGCACCTTTGATAAAGGTTTGAATCGGTTTCATAAATCAGATGTCCTTATAAAATAAGCGATTATTTTTGGCCCGATAGGCAAGGCCAGTATGAGCTTAGCGGTATTTCTTGTGGTAGGCATTGCGAGTGGTTTTAAATTCTTCGGCAGCCGCCTGCGCTTCCTTAACTTTGCCTTCGTTTGCCAGTTTCAGCGCGCCGTCAATTTGGCCGACCAGCAGATCCAGACCGTGGCGATAATCTTTCATCTCCGCGCTGTCTGGGGCTTTGTTTTCAAGTTTAGGTGGGGTGCCTTTTTGCGCGTCTAATGCTGCCGCGCGCATATTGTTAAGCGAGGTTTTTAACTCCGCCGCATTATCGGTCTTCAACACGGTTTTGTAGTTTTCAGCGATGGTATCCATATCATCGCCAACATCTTTCGCCATTACAGCGCCAGTAAATAACACGGACGATACTGCCAACATTGCAATTAATTGCTTACGCATTGACTCACCCTTTTTTATTAGAAAGGCGCGGCAGGACGCGCCTCTTACGGTTTCTATTGGCCGGCGATTTTCATCTCCGGCAACAGCACTGAACCACATTGAATATTACTGCGCTTCTCAATATCGCTACCTACTGTAACAATTTCTCGCCACATATCTTTAAGATTTCCGGCAATAGTGATTTCGCTCACCGGATATTGAATCTCGCCGTTCTCGACCCAGAAACCAGACGCACCACGAGAATAGTCGCCAGTAATGCCACTCACGCCCTGACCCATCAGCTCAGTCACGACCAGCCCTGTGCCCATTTCTTTCAGCATACCGTCGAAATCCAGGCCGCGCCCTTCGATGCGCCAGTTATGGATGCCGCCCGCGTGGCCGGTGCTTTTCAGGCCGAGTTTGCGTGCAGAATAGTTGGTCAGCAGCCACTGTTGCAGGATGCCGTCTTTGATGATGTCACGGCGTTCTGTGCGTACACCTTCGCTATCGAACGGCGTGGAAGCCAGCCCTTTAAGCAAATGCGGATGTTCTTCAATGGTCAGCCATTCCGGCAAAATTTGTTTGCCCAGCGAGTCCAGCAAGAAGGTGGATTTACGGTAAACCGAGCCACCGGCAATCGCTCCCACTAAATGCCCGAACAGGCCAGTTGCGGCTTCGGCGGCAAAGATAACCGGTGCTTTCATGGTGGAAAGCTTACGCGGAGAAAGACGCGCCAGCGTGCGGCGTGCGCACTCAGCACCCACAGATTCCGGGCTGTCGAGGTCTTCCATCGCACGACCAATGGTATAGGCGTAATCACGCTCCATCTCACCGTTAACTTCTGCGATAACACAGCTAGAAAGCGAATGGCGCGTTGAACAATAGCTTTGCAGCATGCCGTGGCTATTGCCGAAAACTTTGATGCCGTAGTGGCTGTTAAAGCTGCCGCCTTCGGTGTTGTTGATGCGCTTATCGACGTTCAGCGATGCGTTTTCCGCACGCGCTGCCAGTTCAATGGCGCGGTCGGCGTCCATTTCGGTCGGGTGGAACAAGTCCAGATCTGGCGCTTCGAAAGCCAGTAACTCTTTTTCTGCCACACCGGCGAATTCGTCCGGGGAAGTATAACGGGCGATATCCAGTGCTGCCTGCACGGTACGCGCTACGGCATCCGGGCTAAGATCGGTTGTGGACGCGCTGCCTTTACGGTTTTGATGATAAACGGTGATGCCAAGCGCACCATCGCTGTTGAATTCGACGTTTTCCACCTCACCGTATCGGGTGCTTACGCTGATACCAGTGGTTTTACTGACGGCGACTTCTGCGCCGTCGGACTGAGCGGAAGCCAATTCCAGCGCCTGAGATACCGCTTGTTCCAGAACCTGACGTTGTTGTGCTACTTGCGTGTTTACTTTCATCGCTACTGCCATAATGTAAGGTGAGTGAATTAAGTCTAACCCAGAACAGAACAATTTCGCAGTGAACAGGCTTTACTGGTAGAATTAGCCACTTTTTTTAAGGAGCCTAATATGACTAAGCAGCCCGATGACTGGCTCGACGACGTCCCAGATGACGAAAATGAAGACGAAGATGATGAGATTATCTGGGTCAGTAAAAGCGAAATTAAGCGTGATGCCGAGGAATTAAAACGCTTAGGTATGGAGCTGATGGAGTTGGGCAAGAACGCGCTCGACAAAATCCCTCTGGATGAAGATTTGCGTGCCGCGATTGATCTTGCTCAGAAAATCAAAAAAGAAGGCCGTCGCCGCCAGGTTCAGTTGATTGGCAAAATGATGCGTTCGCGCGATATGGACCCGATCCGTGTGGCGCTGGACAAGCTGAAAAACCGTCACAACCAGCAAGTTGCGCTGTTCCATAAACTGGAAGCATTGCGTGACCGCCTGGTTGAAGAAGGTGATGATGCGATGACCGAAGTGTTAAGACTTTACCCGGAAGCTGACCGTCAGCAACTGCGCGTACTGATCCGTAACGCTCAAAAAGAAAAGGCAGCCAATAAGCCGCCAAAATCTTACCGCCAGATTTTCTCTTATCTGCGCGAACTGGCCGAAAGCCAGGGCTAAGAAACTAAAGTGGCTGAATGAATTTTGCCACCCATAAAAAAAACCCGCATTTGCGGGTTTTTTTATTACTGTTTTTCAGCTTTCTTCGCCAGCGCATCCAGCAATTTCTGATGAATCCCGCCGAAACCGCCGTTGCTCATCACCAGAATGTGGTCGCCTGGCTGGGCAGTTTTCACCACCATATCCACCAGCGTATCGACATCTGCACTCCAGTGCGCAGGCTGAATACAGGCTTCTGCGACTTCCACCACTTGCCACGGAATATGTGGCGGCTGGAGCAAGAACACTTCGTCTGCACGGCCCAGCGATGGCGCAAGGTCATCTTTACTCAGACCCATTTTCATGGTGTTGGAACGTGGCTCAAGCACCGCCAGAATACGCGCCGTGCCGCCCACTTTGCCGCGTAATGCCGCAAGCGTTGCCAGAATCGCCGTTGGGTGATGCGCAAAATCGTCATACACCGTCACGCCATTTTCTTCGCCACGCAATTCAAGGCGACGACGCGCATTCACAAAACTATCCAGTGCTTTAGCCGCGTCAGCTGGCGTCACACCCACATGGCGCGCGGCGGCAATCGCCATCAAACCATTATGCATGTTATGTTCGCCCACCAACTGCCAGTGCACTTCACCGACACGTTCGCCATCCAGATACACTTCCCAGTTAGACGCGTCCGGATTCAGTTTCTTCGCCTGCCAGTGACCTTGTTCGCCCACCAGCTCTTGCTCGCTCCAGCAACCCATCGCCAGCGTTTGCTTAATGTTAGTATCGCTTTCTGGCCAGATGATTTTCCCCTGACCCGGCACGATACGCACCAGATGGTGGAACTGTTTCTGAATCGCTTTCAGGTCGTCAAAAATGTCCGCATGGTCAAACTCAAGGTTATTGAGGATCAATGTGCGCGGGCAGTAATGCACGAATTTGGAACGCTTGTCGAAGAACGCACAATCGTATTCATCGGCTTCAATCACGAAGAACGGGCTATCACCCAGACGTGCAGAAACATCGAAGTTGCCCGGTACGCCGCCAATCACAAAACCAGGTTTGTAGCCACAGGCTTCCAGAATCCATGTCGCCATACCCGCAGTAGTGGTTTTACCGTGCGTTCCCGCAACGGCAATCACCCAACGGTCACGTAGTACGAAATCGTGTAGCCATTGCGGGCCAGACATATAAGGAATGCTTTTCTCGAGAACGGCTTCAACACATGGATTTCCACGCGTCATTGCGTTACCGATAATAACCAGGTCCGGTTGTGGTTCGAGCTGGCTCGGATCATAACCCTGAATTAATTCAATACCTTGCTCTTCAAGCAAAGTGCTCATTGGTGGGTAGACGTTGGCGTCCGAGCCAGTCACCTCATGGCCGAGTGAGCGTGCCAGCATAGCCAGGCCGCCCATAAACGTGCCGCAAATACCCAAAATATGAATGCGCATAAAAACCATCCTTTCATTATTTGGCGCACATTCTAACCGTATGTGAGGTGGTGGCAAATCGCATTTAAGTTAATTCCGTATTTTGCTGGCGCGATTCACCTGTACGCTACTATTTGAATCTTTGTTAGGATTGTTGCAATCGTTTTATTTAACTGACTGATGCAGGGAAAGTGTTATGAAAACGTTAGGTGAATTTATTGTCGAAAAGCAGCACGAGTTCTCCCACGCAACCGGTGAACTGACTGCCTTGCTGTCGGCGATAAAGCTCGGCGCAAAGATCATCCACCGCGACATCAACAAAGCGGGTCTGGTTGATATTCTGGGTGCCAGCGGAGCTGAAAACGTTCAGGGCGAAGTGCAGCAAAAACTCGACCTGTTCGCGAACGAAAAACTGAAAGCCGCACTTAAAGCCCGAGGGATTGTGGCGGGTGTGGCTTCCGAAGAAGAAGATGACATCGTTGTTTTCGAAGGCGCGGAACATGCCAAGTATGTTGTATTGATGGACCCGCTCGACGGCTCATCAAACATCGATGTGAACGTGTCAGTAGGAACAATATTCTCTATCTATCGCCGTATTACGCCGGTCGGCACACCAGTCACTGAAGCTGATTTCCTTCAGCCAGGCAACCGCCAGGTCGCCGCCGGTTATGTGGTTTACGGTTCCTCAACCATGCTGGTTTACACCACCGGTTGTGGCGTTCACGCCTTCACCTACGATCCTTCCCTTGGCGTTTTCTGCCTGTGCCAGGAGCGCATGCGCTTCCCGGAAATTGGCAGCACCTATTCCATCAACGAAGGGAACTACATCCGTTTCCCACAGGGTGTGAAAAAGTACATTAAGTTCTGCCAGGAAGAAGATTCAAATACTCAGCG
Source organism: Buttiauxella sp. BIGb0471 (assembly GCF_024807715.1). Taxonomy (NCBI): domain Bacteria; kingdom Pseudomonadati; phylum Pseudomonadota; class Gammaproteobacteria; order Enterobacterales; family Enterobacteriaceae; genus Buttiauxella; species Buttiauxella sp. BIGb0471. Next base: position 186,186 of record NZ_JANUEU010000006.1, on the reverse strand, counting down.
CCCGTACACCTCACGCTACATCGGTTCACTGGTAGCAGATTTCCACCGTAACCTGCTGAAAGGCGGAATTTATCTCTACCCAAGCACCGCCAGTCACCCGCAAGGGAAACTGCGTTTGCTGTATGAAGGCAACCCAATGGCATTCCTTGCGGAACAAGCCGGCGGCAAAGCCAGCGACGGTAAAGAACGTATTCTGGATATCATCCCGGAAACCCTGCATCAGCGCCGCCCGTTCTTCGTGGGCAACGAACACATGGTTGATGATGTAGAACGTTTTATTCGTGAGTATCCGGATGCTTAATTCGTTTTAATTTACCCCCTCACCCCGGCCCTCTCCCCCAGGAGAGGGAGAATACCGAGCAATCCCCTCTCCCGGGGGAGAGGGTTAGGGTGAGGGCGCGTGAATCAACACCTAAACGTCGCCATTGCCGCCACCAAATGCTGTGACTGCTCTTCAAGCGAACGCGTAGCCGCTGTTGATTCCTGAACCAGCGCCGCATTTTGCTGCGCTGCTTCATCCATCTGGCTGACCGCGATATTCACCTGCTCGATACCATAACTTTGTTCGTTCGATGCATTGGCGATTTCACTGACCAGCCGGGTCATACGCATCACTTCTTCGGCGATTTCATCCATGGTTTCCCCGGCTTGTTGCGCCAGTTCACGACCTTCGCCAACGTGGTTTTGCGAGTCAGAAATCAAGGTGCGGATCTCTTTTGCTGCATCAGCACTTCGGCTTGCCAGGGTACGTACTTCGCCCGCCACCACCGCAAACCCGCGCCCTTGTTCACCTGCACGCGCTGCTTCTACCGAGGCGTTAAGCGCCAGAATATTGGTCTGGAAGGCGATACCGTCGATAACGCTGAGGATGTCGGCAATACGATCGGAACTGCTGGAGATATCACGCATTTTCTCAATCACATAGCACACCATTTCGCTGCCACGATCGGCGGTATCAGAGACGTCTTTCGCCAGTTTGTGTGCCTGCTCCGCGTTATCAGCGTTCTGTTTCACGGTCGCGGTGATCTGCTCCATGCTGGCGGCGGTTTGCTCAAGTGACGTCGCGGTGGATTCAGTCCGTTGAGCCAGGTTCTGATTACCTGCCGCCAGTTCGCGGCTGCCGGTGTCAATTTGCGAACTGGCATCGCGCACGCGGCTGACCGATTCCATCAGCGAATCACGCATTACCGTAATCGCCGTCGCGAGGCGACCAAATTCATTATTCCCCGCCGTGGGCAGTTGCTGAGTTAAATCACCTTTGGCAACAAACTCCAGTTGCTCAATTGACTGATTAAGCGGTTTGAGCAGCAAATGACGCAGTGCCAGCCACACCAGCACGATAATCCCGGCGGTGAGTAAGGCCGCAATGATGATAAGCGTCAGGACGATGGTTTTGTGCAGTTGTACGGCTTCCACTTCGCTATTGCCGCGCTGTTCGCCCCACTGCTGGAAAATCTCCACGTCGGTATCAAATTTTTGCGACAGCGGGATCAGCGTTTTTTCCAGCAGGTCGTAGTAATCATCGGGGCTTTGTTTGGTGAGTGCAGCCAGCATCGGATTAATGCCTTTTGCGAGATAGTCCGCATAACTTTGCGATAAGTTTTGAATCAGGCGATTGCCCTCTTCGTCTCCAACACCGCTATCGATAAACTCTTTCAGCTTCTGCTGCGCCGCAGTGACGTCACTTGCGACGTAATCGGTAGATTTTGTCGCATCATCCAGCAACCCGATTTCCATCTGTCGAACCGCCTGCCCGGCACCATTACGCGCGCGCAGCAAAGAGACATAGCCATCAGACAAGCGCACCATCTGCTCGCCTTGTAAGCTGTTGATTTTCTGTAGTGAAGTGGAGCTTTGTTGCAGAGCGTAAATGCCCATGCCGCTGACAAATAACAACAGGAAGGTCATAACTGCTAACAACGTCAGCAGCCCCGTGCGAATAGACAAATTTTTCAACATGCTCTTTTCCCGGTGACAGAACGATAGAAACGATTGAAGTGTTATCGACCATCACCGGGGAAACCTTAGGCAAAGCGATTTAACTTTGACCAGGCGTCACGTTAATGCGCTTCACTGGCGAGCTTTGGCGGCTTTCCCACAGCACCGTCAGGCCGCGCTGTAGGGCAATGAAAATAAACAGCAAAATGCCGATGGCGATTTTCGTCCACCAGGAACTGAGCGTGCCATCGAAGTTAATATAGGTCTGAATCAGCCCCTGAATCGCCACGCCAAACAGCGTGCCGAGCACGGTTCCCACGCCGCCGCTTAACAACGTGCCGCCGATAACCACCGAGGCAATCGCGTCCAGCTCCACGCCCATTCCCGCCAGCGCATAACCCGCTGAGGTATAGAGCGAAAACACAATTCCAGCGAGCGTGGCAAGCCCGGTTGAAAGCATATAAATGCGAATCGTGGTGCTGCGGGTGGAAATCCCCATCAGGTTGGCCGACGTGGCGTTGCCGCCAATCGCATAAACCTGGTTGCCAAAACGGGTGCGGTGCGCAAGGAAAATACCAATCACTACCACGGCCAGCATCAGCAGGCCCATGGCACTCAAACGCCCACCGCCGGGAATGCGCCAGGCAAGGTTTGACAGCGTGTCGTAAATCGGGTGATCAATCGGAATCGACTCTTCGGACACCAGGTAACTGACCCCGCGCAGGAAGAACATCCCGGCAAGCGTAATAATAAACGCCGGGATTTTCAGCGCATCAATGAGCAGCCCCATAAACGCGCCGAATGCGCAGCCCATCAGCAGCACCAGCGGGAAAGCGACCAGCGGCGATAATCCCCAGAAGCCAATCGCTTTGGCGAGGAATACGCCAGTAAAGGCGATCACCGAACCGACGGACAGATCGATGCCGCCGGAGAGGATCACAAACGTCATGCCAACGGCAATAATCCCCAGAAAAGCGTTATCAGTCAGAATGTTGCAAATTACCCGCGTTGAGGCAAAACCGGGGAATTGCGTCAGGCAGTACAGATACCCCAGCACAAACACCGCCAGGGTAATCATCAACGGCAAGTTACGTTTGATCATGGCGACGGAGTCCTTTGAGCAAAGCAATAAAACGTGGTGACTGAACAATCAGCACGCACATCACCACCACCGCTTTCACCACCTGGTTAAGCTCAGGCGGGAAACCAGAAAGCAGAATGCCGGTGTTCATCCCCTGAATAATCAGCGCCCCAATCACCGAGAGCGCGATGTTAAAGCGCCCGCCCATCAGCGAACCGCCACCGATAACCACCGCCAGAATGGCGTCCAGTTCCAGCCACAATCCGGCGTTGTTGGCATCGGCACCACGAATATCGGCGGTCACGATAATCCCGGCGATAGCGGCGCACAGGCCACTCAGCACGTAAGTCAGCATCACGACGAGGCGCGTATTCACCCCGGCGTTCTTCGCCGCACGAATGTTAATCCCGACAGATTCAATAAACAGGCCCAGCGCCGTTTTACGGGTAAACAGCCAGAACACAAGCAACGTTGCCAGCACGATAATCACCGGCGTCGGGAAGAAGAACAGCGCACCGCTGCCAAGGTATGAAAGGTTGGGCGAGTTGAACGTGACGATTTGCCCGGCGGTGATAAGTTGCGCCACACCGCGCCCGGCGACCATCAGAATCAGGGTGGCGACAAACGGCTGGATCTTGAGGATGGCGACCAGAATACCGTTCCACAATCCGGCCAGAATGCCGACGCCCAGTGACGCCAGGATCACCACCGCCAGGCTGTGTCCGTCGACGGATAACGTCGCGGCAGTCGCACCCGCAATCGCCATCACCGCACCAACGGAAAGATCAATACCGCCGGTGGCGATCACCAGCGTCATGCCAATCGCCAATAATGCGACCGGTGCCGCACGGTTGAGAATGTCTATCGGGCTGCCGAACAGGCGTCCGTTTTGCACCACGATATCAAAGAAATGGTTGGCGACCAGGCTATCAACCAATAGCACCAGCACCAGCGCGACTAACTGCGGAATACCCGGCGGCCAGCGGAAATTTCGCTTTGGCTTTTCAGCATCCGTTTGCGGCAATGAACGAGGCATCACGTGTTACTCCTTATGCCGCAATGGCATTCATAATTGCCGATACGGAAAGCTCAGCGAGCGGGATCTCAGCCACTTGCTGCCTGTCACGCATGATGATCACGCGATCCGCGTAACCCACCAGCTCTTCGAGTTCGGAAGAAATAACCAGCAGCGCCAGACCATCGGCACATAAGGTTTCGATCAGACGGATAATTTCGGCGTGTGCTCCAACGTCGATCCCACGCGTCGGTTCATCGAGGATCAGGAATTGCGGTTTGGTTAGCAGCCACCGCGACAGCAGGACTTTTTGCTGATTGCCGCCAGAGAGAAATTCAATCGGTTGATCCGGGCCTGGCGTGCGGATTCCCAGCTGGCGGATAAACCGTTCGGCTATCTGATACTGCTCACGTTTAGGGATTGGGCGCAGCCAGCCGCGCTGGGCCTGCAATGCCAGAATGATGTTTTCACGTACCGAGGCGGCGGCAATAATACCGTCGGTTTTCCTGTCTTCCGGGCAAAAACCAATGCCGAGCGACGAGGCTTTATGCGGCGATCGCAGCGATTGTTGCTTGCCTTTGATCCACGCGTTACCGCTGTCTGCAGGCTTGATCCCAAATATCACTTCAGCGGTTTCGGTGCGGCCGGATCCTAATAATCCCGCCAGGCCGACAATCTCCCCTGGACGGACTTCCAGATCGAATGGGTTGATCACCCCTTTCTTGCCGAAATCTTTAAACGCGGCGACCGGTTTATCGCTCAGTAATGTACGGCCCGCACGGTTCAGTGCGTTAGTTTCCAGTTCACGCCCCAGCATCATTTTCACCAGTTCGATCTGCGGCAGATCCCGGGTATTACGCGTGCCAACAAATGATCCGTTACGCAGCACGGTGATGCGATCGGTGACTTCATAAACTTGATCGAGGAAGTGGGTGACGAAGATCAGGCTGACGCCCTGATCGCGCAGCTGGCGCATCAGGGTGAACAGCATTTCGACTTCTTTGGTGTCGAGACTGGCGGTAGGTTCATCGAGGATCAGCACTTTGGCAGACAGATCGATGGCCCGGCAAATCGCGACGATTTGCTGCATCGCCACGGAATAGCGGTTCAGTGGCTCAGCGACATCAAGCGAAAACCCGTAGGATTCCATCAGCCGGGTGGCGCGCTTTTCCATCTCTTTGCGTTGTATAAACCCAAAGCGACGCGGCTCGCGGCCAATAAACAGGTTATCCGCCACCGACATATTCGGCAGCAGGTTCACTTCCTGATACACCGTGCCGATGCCAAGCTGTTGGGCATGGGCAGTATTCTTTGGTGAGATAAGCTCACCTTCGAGGTAGATATTGCCGCTATCGCGCTGATAAACACCGGTTAACGCTTTGATTAGCGTTGATTTCCCTGCTCCGTTTTCGCCCAGCAACGCCATGATTTCGCCGCGATTGAGGCTGAAGTCCACTTTGTCTAGTGCCTTAACCCCTGGGAAATGTTTCGATAAGCCTTCCGTGCGCAGAATTTCCTGATTGTTGTTGGTGTTCATTATTGTCCTCTGCACGCTACAAGTCCGGACGCCCTCACCCCGCCCCTCTCCCCAAGGAGAGGGTTAGGGTGAGGGGTAAAGCAGCTTAGTAGCCCATCGATTTTTTCTTCTCAAGCTCTTCTTTCGCGGTATCCGGGAGATACAAAGTAGACTTGGTGATGGTCACTTTTTCCGGCATGGTGCCGTCTTTTTTGAACTTCTCGAGCGCGTCAAACGCCGGGCCTGCCATGTTTGGCGTCAGCTCTACGCTGGCGTTAGCTTCGCCATCGATCATCGCTTTGTAGATATCCGGCACGCCATCGATTGAACCAGTCAGAATGTCTTTGCCTGGTTTCAGGCCCGCTTCTTTAATGGCCTGGATCGCACCGATCACCATGTCATCGTTATGCGCGTAAACCATGCAGATGTTTTTGCCGTTGTTCTCGGCTTTGATGAAGCTTTCCATGACTTCTTTACCTTTGCTGCGGGTAAAGTCGCCAGACTGGGAACGAATGATTTTCACGTTAGACGCTTTAGAAATGGCGTCGGCAAAACCTTTCTTACGGTCGATTGCCACGCTCGCGCCCACGGTGCCTTGCAGTTCTACTACGTTACATTGTTTGCCATTAAGCTCTTTGAGCAGCCACTCGCCGATCAACTGGCCTTCCAGCACGTTGTTGGCGGTCACTACCGTCATATACAGCGATTTGTCTTTTACATCGATATTACGGTCGAGCAGGAATACCGGGATTTTTGCCTCTTTTGCTTCTTGTAGTACTGGCTCCCAGCCCGTGGCGACGATTGGCGCGATGAAGATAGCGTCAACGCCCTGGGCAATGAATGAACGCACTGCTTTAATCTGGTTTTCTTGTTTTTGTTGTCCATCAGCGATTTTCAGCGTGATGCCACGTTTCTGAGCTTCGCTCTTTGCAACCGACGTTTCTGCCGCGCGCCAACCGGATTCAGAACCTACCTGTGAAAATCCGACCGTTAACGGAGCAGCTATCGCCATAGACGACATAGCTGCGGAGACAGCAGAGACCAAAAGTAAGCGCTTCCACATAGGTACATCCTCGTAGGGTTATTGTTGGTTAATACCTGACCTTCGAGAAAACTATAGACGACATAGTGGCTAACAGAATGAGTTACATCACACTTCAAACAAGTCATGCGCATGGCTGTAACCGCTTACACAATTTTATAAAGAATATGGCTATGTTTATGGATTTTCCCGTTGTCGGAAGGTTCTGGAAACGGTTGCGGCTAAGAAGTGAAGGCAAAAAGAGGCGAAGACATTTAAATCGAGTTAGCTATAATACGCGGCACTTGAATGACATCAGTTTAAAGGAAAAAGACATGAGCTTACTCAACGTCCCTGCGGGCAAAGATATGCCGGAAGACATCTACGTTGTTATCGAAATCCCAGCGAACGCTGATCCTATCAAATATGAAATTGATAAAGACACCGGCGCGCTGTTTGTTGACCGTTTCATGTCCACCGCGATGTTCTATCCGTGCAACTACGGCTACATCAACCATACACTGTCTTTAGACGGTGACCCGGTTGACGTTCTGGTTCCAACGCCATACCCACTGCAACCAGGTTCTGTGATTCGTTGCCGTCCAGTTGGCGTGCTGAAAATGACTGACGAAGCGGGCGAAGATGCCAAGCTGGTTGCCGTTCCGCACACCAAACTGAGCAAAGAATACGATCACATTAAAGATGTGAACGACCTGCCAGAACTGCTGAAAGCGCAGATCTCCCACTTCTTCGAGCAGTACAAAGCTCTCGAAAAAGGCAAATGGGTTAAAGTTGAAGGTTGGGACAATGCAGAAGCGGCTAAAGCTGAAATCGTTGCTTCCTTCGAGCGCGCTAAGAAGTAATTCGCGCCTCGCTGAATGCTTGTGAAAACACCGCCAAATGGCGGTGTTTTTTTATGCAGCTTATGTCGAATGTCGCTTTCGCTAATCCGACCTAAGAAGTCACTAATACTTATCTTTATCCAGCCAGTCACCGCTTTCGATGCGGGTAAGGCCATCCACCGGCCTTTGGTAAACGTACATCCATGCACTGCCGTATGGGGTCTGAATGAGCTGGCGTTTGTACTCTCCGCCTTTGGTGCGCAGAGCATCCAGCTCAGAGAGCGTGGACGCATCAATTCGATACACTTCCCCCATCACGGAACCTTCACCCGGGACGACGCCCGGATAATGCCCGAGGCTGTACAAAGCGTAGTTTTCGACATGATGCTCCCCAAGCCACTGGGCGTTTGTCATCCAGTGGCTGTTACCTTGCTTGCGTCTTAAACTGCCGTAAACAAATATTCGCATTGCTAAAACTCAAACTGATAAAGCAGATCAAGTGCCTGATCGATACCAGACACCGCTTCCAGATACAGCTTAGGCATCAGGCGATAACGCAGTGTTAGTGTCGCCAATGAGTCAAAAATACCCACTCCATATTTCACCTGGAGACCTGGCAGTACATAGCCACTGACCACCACTTGTGAGGAATCCCCCACCCCTGCGGTATCAAGCGCCAGATTGCTTACGCCAAACGTCTCGCCGATTTTACCCACAACCTGCCCACTTTGTGCAACCCCCAGACCCACAAGCATTGACGTCATGGCGTTGCCATCGTCGCCAGAACTGTCTAAACCTTGCCCGCGAAGCAGGTAGGACAAGGCTTCTTGCTGTGACATGGCAGGATCAGAAAATATTTCAGCTTTTGGCTCATCAGCCGATCCTGTGACACGAACACCAGCAATAACGTCGTTTTCCGTGGATTCCGGGTTACGAATTGCTTCGATATTTAGCAAAGGTTGGTCCGGCGGGCCTGAGAATAACAGCTCGCCTTTGCGCACAATCAGATCCTGCCCGTAAGCGTGGAAGCGGCCTTCTGGAATATTGATCTGCCCGTTCAAACCTAAGCCCTGGCGATCCTGCACCATTTTCAAATCGCCGCTTAAGCGCGCTTTCAGGCCAAATGCATCCAGACGCACATTGTTGCCGACGTGGATCACCAGATTGCTGTTGATCGGGATCCCCGCCGTTTGCGGTTTAACCGGCTTCAGATCTTTATCCAGCATCACTTCATCGCTGGAAACCCCCACCGAGCTTTCCGGAACGTCATGCACCACAATTCGCGCCCATGGAATATCGACGCTGCCATCAAGCGTAAACAGACTTGGCGTAGCGACAAACTCAACATCCGGTGAAACATCGAGTCGTACCATTGGCGGCACCGTAATGCGCACCTTATTGCCTTTCGCCGCCACCCGCGCTCGCCAGTTGTCGATTTGCGTCCAGTCCGCATCGCCGCTCAGAGCAATATCGCCCTGTTTGGTGCGCACCGTTCCGGCAAGCGTCGAGTTCATGCCATTAAAGTTCATGGCAAGCTGGCTTGGCTGCATATCGAACGGCATAAAGTTGCCATCGACGTCCACACCATTCAGCTGCAACTGGCCGAAGATTTGTGGTCGCTCGGCATTGCCCGCGAGGCGTAAATTGGCGTTTAGCTTCCCGGCGGCTTTTTCCCCGCGCGCGAACACCGCGTTGGCGATGGCCAAATCAAAGTTGCGCATATTCACATTACCGGCGAGATTACGGCGGTTCTGCGGATCGCTAATTTGAACCTGGCCGTCGAACTGGCCGTTTTGAGCAACACGAATCAACCAGCCCAGCTTCGCCTGGTTGTTTTTGAGTTCCGCATTCAAATTAAGCGTGTCGAACGCCACCAGCAGCGGGCTGTCGTTCACCATCTGTGTGACTTTCACGCCGTTGCCCGCGAGCGTGACAGAACCCTGCGGCAAGCCTTCAGATTCCGCATCCCAACTGACATCCGCCCGGCCACTGAACGTGCCTACCGCCTGCGTATCGGCTGGCATAAACGGTTTGAGCATCGCCAAATCAAAGCGGTTCAGATTGACCAACGCCCGCCCTTTCGCACCGGCATCAATTGGCTGCGGCACGCAAAGTTCAGCATTCGGGTTCGTCCAGCAATGCGCGCCAATATTGATTTTCTGCTCTTTGTTGCGGTAATCGAGCGCCAGAGAACGGTTCAAAGACCACGGGCCAACCGGCGTTTCAAAACGCGTGTTGCTGAGATTGCCGCGCCAGCGTTCTTCTTCGCGAGAGAAGCTGCCACTCAAATCCAGTTGACCGGAAACCGGCTCCCCCTGAATTCGCACTTGCAGCTGGTGCTGTTTTTCAGAACCTTTTGCGGTAAGCGTCACAAGGCTAAGATCAACGCCCGGCTGGGAAATTCGCTCAACGCGTAAATCCAGAGTGCCCGCAATTTGATCGGTGGACTTCACGTCCCCTTTCAGCAGAACACGTGCAATCGAAAGCTCCTGCCAGCGCAAATTATTCGCCGTGACATCCGCCAGCAACTGCGGTGCTTTCACATCGCCGCGCACTTTAATCGTGCCTTTCGCCGTGCCGCCCAGACCTGGCAGCGCGTTGTCGAGATTAGGCGCATCAATGGTGGCATCCAGTGCCAAATCTTTCTGGCCCAGTTCACCTTTGACATCCGCGCTATTGCGCCCCAGTTCAATGTGCAGGCCAGGGATCTTCCACTGCATGTAGCTGTTGCCGTTGAGCTTCCCGGCGACATTCACTTTGTTATTTTTGACGTTACCGGCGAGTTTCAGGTCAGACACATCCACCTGCCAACTCCCGCCGTACAAACTGCCGCTGGTTTTCACCAGGCCATCGAGTTTGGCAGGCCAGTCGGGGAATTGCTTCGCCGTGTTGATGCCGTCGAGTTTCAGCTCGCCGCGCCAGCTAATGGCTTTGCTCCAGTCGAGCACCGCTTTCAGGTCGGTGTTGCCCTGCAAAGCCGCCACGCGCAGTTTGTCGAGATTAAGCTGCTGTTCGTTGCCTTTGCCGTCAAGCGTGATGGTGGCTGGCGGGATTTGCTCGCCTTTCACATCGGTGCGGAATGACAGCGCATAGTCAGTCATTTTGCCGCTGAATTTCAGCTTAAGGTTATCGGCCTGATACTCCTTTTTGCCGGTAAACGGCCAGTAAAGCTGCTTGCTCACCACTTCGAGATTAAGCGGCAAACCGGCTTCGGCAAGTTGCGTATGCGCGGTGAGTTCCATATCGACCGGGCCTGAGAGATTCATGCCGACTTTCAGCACATCCCGCAGCTCCCCGCCAATTTTCATCTTCACCTTTTCGCCTTTAATCGGGTCGATATTCAGCGTGGTATTAAGTGTCAAATCGACCGGCCATTTGTCGCGCAGTTCCGCGCTGCCGGTGGCATTGACGATACCTTGTGAGGAGTCGACATCCAGCGCATCAAGCTTCAGGGAACCGTCGATGCTGCTGACTTTCAGCAACAGGCTGCTGACCAGCAAATCGGTGTCGCCCGTCAGGCGCAGTTGCGAGCCACGGAACTCCTGAATATTCAGGTTCAGCGGCAAATGCACATCGGTCATTTCTGGCAAAACAGGCTTTTCAAACAGTTGCTTGAGTGTTTCGCCCAGCGGCAACTCTTCCGGTTGCGGGTTCTGAATTTTCGGTTCGACCACCTGTTCCTGAGCGACTTTGGCGACCTTTGGCAAGGCAATCAATAAGCCTTCGAGGTTGGTCGGCGTAACCGTCAGATTACGCTCCTGCCAGTTAAGGCCCGAGGTAAATTCCATCACCGAAACGGTAGTATTATCAATTTTGATATTGACGTTATTTAGCGCCACACGGCTTAACGTAATGGGATACGGCGTGGTGAGATTGAGCGGGCCGGTGTCTTCTTCCTGAACCGGGGCCGACGGCGGCATTTTTTTGGTATCGACAACCACGTCGATATCTTTGAGCGAGAGATTATTCACGCACAGGCTGCTGTCACGCAGACAGCCGAGTTTAACCGCGAGGTTAACCTCACCCGCCGTCACATCCACGCCTGGCTGTTGGTAGCGCAGCCCTTTGATGGTCAGATTACGCCAGCCACCTGTAACACTGGCGATATCTAAACCCGGCACCCAGCGGTTAGCGGCATTAAATAATACGTGTAGCCCGGTGGTTGTCCCCACCAGGAAACCCACGGTGCCAATCAGCAGCACCACAAACACCAACACCGCGAGGCTTATCTTCTTCCAGCGACTCATAGTTCAGGCCCCAGACCGATGTAAAACTGTACGCCATGCTCATCTTTATCCGCCACCGGAACGGCGAAATCGAGCTTGATTGGCCCAACGGGTGACTGCCAGCGCACGCCAACGCCTGCGCCAGTTTTAAAGTTGCTCTGTTTAATATCGTTCACCGCTTCGCCTGAATCGACGAACACCGCGCCCCACCATTTCCCGGTCACGTTGTATTGATATTCCAGCGAGCCGGTGAGCAGTTTGGATGCCCCGGTCAGTTCGCCTTTCTCGTTTTCAGGTGAGATAGATTTGTAGGAATAGCCGCGAATACTGCGGTCGCCACCGGCAAAGAAGCGCAAGTCTGGCGGCACTTTGTCGAAGTTATTGGTTTCAATCCAGCCCACGTTGCCGCGCACCACAAAGCGGTGCTTTTCCTGCAAAGTACGGATCCAGACCTGCTGCGCCTGCGCGACGGCGAAGTCCACATCGGAACCCCACATGGTGTCAGAAACGTCTATCGAATAGCGCTGTGAGTCGCCCCAGGTCGGCATTAAACCGCCGCGAGAACGGGTGCGGTTAAGGCTCACGCCCGGATAAAGCAGCATCGTGGTATTGGTGACGTCTGCCTGTGTAAAGTGGTCGAGACTCCAGCGCAGGTTGATAGCATGTTGCCAGCCACTGGATAAATCCCAGTATCGCGAGACGGCAAGCGTGGTGGAATCTGACTTGGTATCGTTCAGGTCGGTGGCTTTAAAGCCGCCCTGCACCAGATAATATTGCTCGAGCGGGTTTTTCAGCAGCGGCATTTTGTAGCTGAAATCGAAAATCTGCTCGGGCGCTGAGAGGCTGATGCTGCTGGTCAGGCTGTGGCCGTAAGAGTTCATCCACGGCTTTTTCCACGAGGCTTTAACGCGCGGCCCAACGTCGGTGGAATAACCCACACCGGTTTCGATGGTGTTTTCAGTACGCGGCGAAACCACACCGTGCAGCGGCAATATTTTGGTTTTGCGCGCTTCGTCAAATTCTGGCGCAACCACCACGGAATTAAACCAACCCGTGGCAGACAAACGGCGGTTCAGTTCAGCCAGGTCTTTCGACTGGTAATAATCACCCTGTTTAAAGGGCACCAGGTTTTGCAGATATTCTTCGCGAATCTGTGAACCTTCAAAGGTGACGGCACCAAAACGGTAACGCTCGCCGCTGTTGTAATCGATATCCCAGAACGCCTGACGGCGCTCGAGCGACACACCGAGCTGGCTTTTGGTGAACTCGCTGTCGAAATAACCTTTGCGCACCGCAATATTCGAGAGATCTTTTTTAAAACTGTCGTAATCATGATGATTCAGAACGGTGCCAATCTTTGGGCGTTCGCCCAGCAGCGCAATATAATCTTTATCGTCGCGCGCGCCACCACGCAGGATCACATCGGTGCCGCCAATTAATACCGGCGGGCCGGGATCGACTTTGGCAATCAAAACCTGGCGTCCTTTGGCTGGCGGTGGGCGCAGGTCGAAATCAATAGTCGGTTCGTAATAGCCGAGCGCTTTCAGGCCATTACGAATAGCATCGTCCACACGGGCACGGAAACGCCGGTCCGGCGTCACTTCATCACTCTGGATGGTAGAAAGCTGTGCGCGAACGTTTTTTTGTAGTTCGCCGCTTAACCCATCAACCTGCAAACGCACGTTAGCAGCTCCGGCCCACGTGCTTACCAGGCACAAACAGGCCGAGCAAATAATATGGATCTTTGGCACGTTTTCTCCTGAATATCCTTGTTCCCACCCCTGGAAGGAAACGTCATCGCCAGTCTTTGGCTTAACAAAACCCCAACAATTGGGGTTGAAAATCGCACAATAACCCAAATAATTCTTATATGTACTGTAGTCTCATAAAGCGTGGTTATTGTCCGCAATTACGCACTTCGTTACAACCGCACGCAGGTTGTTGTTAAATTTAGTCAATATCGGGAGATCACGACTGATGAAATTATTTGAGAAAACCCATCGCGTCACCCAGTCGGAAGCGCTGCCTGGTCGCAATACCCCGATGCCTATCGCCACTTTGCATGCGGTTAACGAGCATTCCATGACAAATGTACCAGATGGCATGGAAATCGCTTATTTTGCGATGGGCTGTTTCTGGGGCGTTGAGCGTTTATTCTGGAGATTACCGGGGGTTTACAGTACCGCCGCCGGGTATGCCGGAGGTTTTACCCCGAATCCCACTTACCATGAAGTTTGTAGCGGTATGACCGGGCACACCGAAGCCGTGCGCGTGGTTTACGATCCCAACGTGGTGAGTTACGAACAACTGCTGCACGTGTTCTGGGAAAACCACGATCCCGCTCAGGGCATGCGTCAGGGCGGCGACACAGGCACGCAATATCGTTCCGCAATCTACCCGCTCACACCAGAACAAGATGCGGCGGCTCGCGCCAGTTTTGAGCGCTTCCAGCAGGCAATGACGCAATCCGGGGATGATCGAAAAATCACCACCGAAATCGCTAACGCCGGGCCGTTCTATTACGCCGAAGATGACCACCAGCAGTATCTGCATAAAAACCCGTATGGTTACTGCGGCATCGGTGGCATTGGTGTTTGTTTGCCGCCACAAGGCTAAATCACAGGTCGGATTAGCGGCAGTGACATCCGACAAAATTCGCATAAACGGTGGATGACGCTTGCGCTTATCCACCCTACAAAACCACGTTCCCCTCCATTTGTACAAACCGTTACCCGTACTCCATTTACGGATAATTCATCTCCGTGATATGTTATATGATAACAATTAACCTCAATGTCGCAGACACCTTGCGCCTGAAAGTAATCATTCCATGCAGCCCTCCCCATTATCTGAACCGACGGAGCATTCGCCGTTAGTCGCTCAGGCTCGATATTCTTTGGCGTCTTCGCAGACCATGCTGGCCGCAAGAGTCGTTTTCGGGCTAGGTGCGACGATTTTCCTTATGCTGGTTGTGGCGCTGATCACTCATATTTTCGAGTCATCTTCCCGCTGGGCAGCGCTGTTAACCAGCAATGCCGCCGTGCTGATGTTGTTAGCCGTCGCGTTTTATAACGCACAACGAATTTGCCAGTGGCGAGCTGATATCTTCGCTCCACCGTTGAAAAGTGAAGAAGCTCTCACGGAAGCTGAAACCTCGCCGACCATTTATCAGCGGCTTGGCGCACTCATTCCCGTTAACGTCAAACGCATCAACGCGGCGCTCAAAAGCGATGGGATTAGCCTTGCCTTGATGGCGGCACTCGTGCTGTTTGTCACGCTTTCGGGTTGGGACGCTAATTACGTCGGGCTGGACGAAGGCACACTGCGCTGGGCGGCAGTCGGCGTAATTGCGGCGGCGATGTTTGCCACTCTGGTTGCCGAACGTCATCTGGCGGCGACTGCCAGCGAAGCCTGGCCGGAAGCGAAATTCATTGCGCCGATATTGCGCTTAACGCTTGCGGTGCAATTCCTCTCTTTACCGCCTTTGGTTTTCCCGTCTGTCACGCTATCACTGCTGGTTAACCTGCCCGCGATTCTGGTGTTACTGGTGGCGATTGAGTTCCTGCTGCGCGGTCTTTTTTCGCTGTTTATGCCGCCTAAAGCGGAAGACGCAGAACCGGAATATCTGGCGAAAAGCCAACTGGCGGCACAGCTCGTCTGGCCGCCGCGCCCGCTGCTATTTCTCCAGCATGAAATCCATCAGCACTTTGGCATTGATTTGCGCCAGCTTTGGGCGTTTACCGTCCTGAAGCGTGCTTTTGTGCCGGTTGTTGCGGTGATGATACTTTGCGGCTGGTTGCTGACGGGTATCCAGCAAGTTTCCACCACCCAGCGCGGCATTTACGAACGTTTTGGTAAACCTGTTGCGGTCTTACCTGCCGGTCTGCATTACGGGCTGCCGTGGCCTTTTGGCCAAGTGATGTTGACTGAGAACGGCCAGGTGCATGAACTGGCTGCCGGAGAAGAGCCGGATGCCGCATCCGAACCGTTGGCAAGTGCGGAAGGTAACGCGCCGCAAAGTGCGGACCGCCTGTGGGATGCCGTTCATAGCTTTGATAAAGCACAGATTATCGCCAGCCAAAGTGGCGACCAGCAAAGCCTGCAAATCATTAACAGCGATGTGCGTTTTATGTGGCGCATTGGCTTAACCGATAACGCCGCGCTGGCGGCGACTTACCGCAGCAATAATCTGCCAGAGCTTATCCGCAGCACCGCCAATCAAGTGCTGGTGCATCAGTTTTCCTCGCTCACGCTTGAACAGTTACTCGGCGAGCAGCGCAATGCCTTAGCCAGCCAGATTAACCGGGCAGTGCAACAAAGGCTCGACGAGTTACACAGCGGCGTGGAGTTGCTTTCAACGGTGGTCGAAGCCATTCACCCACCAGCCGGGGCCGCCGATGCATTTCATGGCGTGCAGGCCGCGCAAATTTCAGCTCAGGCACTGGTATCGCGCGAGCGTGGGCACGCGGCGGAACTCGCTGCCAGCGCGCAAACCACGGCGACAACCCGCCAGAACCAGGCACAAATGAACGCCACCGATGTCACCAGCAAAGCACAGGCAACTGCCGTGCGTTTTGCCGCGCAAAAACAGGCGGTCGCGCAATCCGGCCAGGTTTTTGTTGATGAGTTGTGGTTCAGCCAGTTGCATCAAACCTTAGGCCATAGCCCATTGATGATTATCGACAGTAGTATTGGCGCAGGCTCGCCACCCACCATCGATCTGCGTGAATTTCCCTCTTTGAACGAAGCAGCACGGCGTGACGCGCCTTCTAAACCGACACAGGAGTCTTCCCGTTGAGCCATTCACATCAACATGGTTGCAGTCACGGTTGCCACCACAACCATCACTCTGAAGCGCCTAAATCCGGAGTCTGGAAGCGTATTGCAGGCGCAGGTTTACTCGTGCTGATCCTCGTCGCTGCCGCCAGTCTGGTTCAGGTTCGCTCCGGCGAATCGCTGATCATTACCCGCTTTGGCAACCCGGTGCGCGTGCTGCTCAATCCAGGGCTTGCGTGGCGGCTGCCTGCACCTTTTGAAACGGCTACCACTGTGGATTTGCGGATGCGCACCACATCAAGCGGCTTACAGGATGTTGGCACGCGCGATGGGCTGCGCATCATCGTCCAGTCTTATGCGGTGTGGCAGGTCGATAACACACCGGAACATGTGCAGCGTTTTATGCGTGCGGTACAAAATCAGCCTGACGAAGCCGCACGGCAGATCCGGGCTTATTTGGGTTCAGCGCTGGAAACCACCACCAGTGGTTTTACCCTCTCGCAGCTGGTGAATACCGACAGCAAACAGGTACAGCTCGGTCAGTTTGAATCGCATTTACAGGCGCAAATCAGCCAGCCGCTGTTGGAAAGTTACGGCATTCGTCTGGTGCAGGTGGGAACCGAACGTCTGACGCTCCCTGCGGTCACGCTCAACGCCACGGTCGACAGGATGCGGGCCGAACGTGAAACCATTGCCACAGAACGCACCGCCGAAGGCAAACGTGCTGCCGCAGAAATCCGCTCGGCGGCTGAGCGCGACGCTCGTATTGTCGAAGCGCAGGCGCAGGTTCAGGCCGCCGATATCGAAGCGCAATCCCAGGTGCAGGCGGCGGAAATTTATGGCAAGGCTTACGCCAGTTCGCCACAGCTTTATAGCCTGTTACGCCAGCTTGATGCCCTTAGCGGCGTGGTGAATTCCAGCACTCGCCTGGTGTTGCGCACCGATGCCGCACCATTCCGCCTGTTGGTAGAAGGGCCGAAGCTGGATAAAACTCATGAGTGAGCATCAGCCGAAATCATCCGCAGGCCCGTGGACGCAATCCATACGCCTCGCCTTTTACGCGCTGCTCGGGCTGACGCTGCTGGCCGCCGCAAGCTGGCTGTTCTCCAACATCCGCCAGATCCCCGCTGACAGCCGCGCCGTGGTGCTTCATTTTGGCGCCCAGCAACGCATTGCCGAACCCGGTTTATTACTGAGCTGGCCAAAGCCGATTGATGACGTGGTGATGGTGCCTGCACCAGACCGCGTTATCGAACATCGCGTGAGCGCACTTTTACGCTCGCCCAACGCGCTGAATGCGGACATGCGCGACGATAACAGCAGCGACGCGCTGGCGGGGTCCGGCTACTTGCTGACCGGTGATGCGGGCGTGGTGCAGCTGGATATCAGCGTGTTTTATCGCGTCAACAGCCCGATGGATTATGTGTTGCAGGGTGAACACGTTATTCCCGCGCTCGATCGCCTGGTTGAACGTGCCGCCGTTGCGGTGTGTGCCGCACGCGATCTCGACACGATTCTGGTCGCCCGCCCGGAAATGATCGGCAATGATATGAACGTCGCTAAGCTGCGCGAACGCCTGCGTGCGGATGTGCAGCATAACGTCGAGCAGAATCTGCAACGCCTGGCGCAATCGGGCAGCTCGCTGGGCATTACCCTTGAGCGTGTCACCGTCCAGTCGACTCTGCCGGCCTCGACCGTCACCGCTTTTAACGCCGTGCTCACCGCCAGCCAGAAGGCTTCACAGGCCATCGCCACCGCGAATACCGATGCTTCTTTAATCCGGCAAAAATCGACCCAGCTTGCCGACCGGACGCGCCAGACAGCCCAGGCACAAGCCCAAGAAAAAGTTGCAAAAGCCCAGTCCGATACCGCGATGGTCGCTCGATTAGCCAACACTCCACACGATCCAGACCTGCTGCCACGCGTTTACCGCGAACGCATTGCGGCGATTCTGGCGCAGGCCGAATCGGTGATTACCGTTTCACCGCAGGATGATGCGAATCTGATTCTGCAAGCCGCCGGGCAAAAGGAACCTTCTCAAAAATGAGTACCGATTCTATCAATCCTGGCGGCGCGTTAAGCCATCAGGAACAGCGCCAGATTACCCGCCAACTGATTCTGGCGCTGGTCGCCAGCGGCACGTTAATTCTCGGTCTGCTGTGGCGCGGCCTGGCACCGGAACAAGTCGCCGTGGCGGATATTCTGCTGGGTGCGGCCTCGCTGATGGTCGGCATTCCGGTGCTGCGCCACGCCTTTTACAGCCTGCGCTACCCAAGCCTGCACGGCATTACCGATCAACTGGTAGCGCTGGCGCTGATTGGCTCCTGGGCGACGGGCGATTTGCTCACCGCCGCGTTGCTTCCGTTGATCATGACCGTTGGCCACATTCTTGAAGAACGCAGCGTGATTGGCTCGCAAGAGGCGATTGAAGCGCTCGGCAAGCTCACCCGCAGCCGGGCGCGACGTTTTGATGCCGACGGCAATCTGCACGATATCGACAACCACGAACTGGTGGCAGGCGACATCGTGGAAGTGCGGGCGGGCGACCGTTTACCCGCTGACGGACGCGTGCTGGAGGGCCAGGCGAGCCTCGACACCGCGCCAATTACCGGAGAGTCCGTTCCGCTGGAAGTGAAACCCGGCATGAACGTTTATGGTGGCGCGATTAATCTCGACGGACGGCTGCGTATTGAAGTCACGCGCACCGGTGAAACCTCAACGCTTGGCCGCGTTATCGCGCTGATGCAAAGTGCCGAACAGGCCAGCCCGCCGATTACCCGCTTGCTGGAACGCCACGCCGCACGCTACTTGCTGCTGGTTTTACTGATTGCCGCCAGCACGTGGTTTTTGACGCAGAATAACCAGGCGATGTTAGCCGTGCTGGTTGCCGCCTGCCCGTGTGCGCTGGTGCTTTCCGCACCAGCAACGTCTATTGCCGGGCTAACCGTCGCCGCGCGTCACGGGATTTTGATTCGCGGTGCGGCTTTCCTCGAAGAACTTGCCGAACTCAATGCGGTGATTATCGACAAAACCGGTACGCTCACACACGGCAAACTGCAATTGCATGAATTGCTTGCTGAACCCGGTGAATCACCGCAAGCGCTGGCCGCTCTGGCGGCGAGTCTCGGCGCGACCAGTAACCACCCGGTCAGCCGGGCGCTGGTCAATATCGCCCCGCAAAGTGGGTGGCCAGCGCTTGAAAATGTGCATGAACATCAAGGTTTGGGTATTTCTGCCACCACAGCGACAGGCGAGGCGTATCTTGGCCGACATGAATTGTTAAAAACTCAGGTTGCTGATTTACCAGAAGAACCGCCACACGATGGGCCAATTGTCGGCCTGGTGCTGGCGGGTCGTTTCCGTGGCTGGATTTTACTGGCCGACAGCCTGCGCGACGAAGCGGCAGAGGCAATGACCGAACTGCGCGATCTCGGGCTGAATCAGCAATTATTACTGACCGGCGACCGTGAAGCTGTGGCGCAACGCATCGCCAAAAAAGTCGGCATAAACAACGTTATCGCAGGCGCACTGCCCGCCGATAAACTGCACCAGGTCAGCGTGCAAATCGACAACGGCTTCCGACCGATGGTGGTCGGCGATGGCATCAACGATTCCCTGGCCATCAAAGCAGGTGTGGTCGGCGTCGCGATGGGCGCAGGCGGCTCGGATATCGCTATGGCATCCGCCGATATCGTGTTGATTGGCGGGGATTTACGCCGCCTCGGCACCTGCGTGCGCTTAAGCCGCCGCTGCCGCCGCACGCTGCAAGTCAACGTGATGATTGGCCTCGGCTGGACGCTGGTGATTGTCGCCGCCGCTGCATTTGGCTGGCTCGGCGCATCTGGCGCGGTGATTGCCGCCATTTTGCATAACCTGAGCACGCTGCTGGTGCTGGGGAATGCCGGGCGTATATTACGGTTTGAAGAAAAGTTGAGCGGGTGATGGAAATAGCAGTTGTAGGACGGATAAGCGAAGCGTCATCCGCCGTTTTCACCCATGCTGGCGGGGGCGCTGCGCTTACCCGCCCTACGAAAGGCCGTCTGCGGCCAAATTATACCCTCTGGCAGCCCCACACACCCTTACGCTATACTACCCGTTGAAATTGCTGGCCCAACCTCCACGGACTGGCAGTCAAAACGTATCAACCCTTAGATTTTCAACTTTCCTTCCGAGGCTCTGGCTCTAAGCCGGATAAACTATGTTAAACAGTATTTTATTAATACTTCTTCTTATCTCTGTCAGTGCGTTTTTCTCAATTTCCGAGATCTCGCTGGCGGCTTCCCGCAAGATAAAACTCAAGCTGTTGGCTGATGAGGGCAACCTGAACGCGCAGCGTGTGCTGAAAATGCAGGAAAGCCCTGGCATGTTCTTTACCGTGGTGCAGATTGGCCTGAACGCGGTCGCAATTCTCGGTGGTATTGTCGGCGATGCAGCGTTTTCTCCGGCCTTTAAAGTGCTTCTGGAGCGTTTCTTCTCCCCAGAAATGGCTGACCAACTGAGCTTTATCATCTCCTTTACGCTCGTCACTAGCCTGTTCATTCTGTTTGCAGACCTCACTCCGAAACGCATCGGTATGATTTCGCCTGAATCGGTTGCTTTGCGAATCATCAACCCGATGCGCTTCTGTCTGTTTATCTTCCGCCCACTGGTGTGGTTCTTTAACGGCCTGGCGAACGTCATTTTCCGCATTTTCAAACTGCCGATGGTGCGTAATGACGACATCACTTCTGATGATGTTTACGCCGTGTTTGAAGCTGGCGCGTTGGCTGGCGTGTTGCGTAAGCAAGAACATGAGCTGATTGAAAACGTGTTTGAACTGGAATCGCGTACCGTACCGTCGTCGATGACCTCGCGCGAAAACGTCATCTGGTTTGATTTGCATGAAGATGAGCAAAGCCTGAAGAACAAAATCGCCGAACATCCACACTCGAAGTTCCTGGTGTGTAATGGCGATATCGACCATATCGTTGGTTATGTGGATTCCAAAGAGCTGCTTAACCGCGTGCTGGGCAACCAGAGCATGGCGCTCAACAGCGGCGTGCATCTGCGTAATACGCTGATTGTGCCGGATACCCTGACGCTTTCCGAAGCGCTGGAAAGCTTCAAAACTGCCGGTGAAGACTTCGCGGTTATCATGAACGAATACGCATTGGTGGTGGGAATCATCACTCTCAATGATGTGATGACCACGCTGATGGGTGACCTGGTCGGCCAGGGCATGGAAGAGCAAATCGTGGCTCGCGATGAAAACTCGTGGCTGGTTGAGGGCGGTACGCCAATTGACGACGTCATGCGCGTGCTGGATATCGACGAGTTCCCGCAGTCCGGGAACTACGAAACCATCGGCGGATTTATGATGTTTATGCTGCGAAAAATCCCGAAACGCACCGATTCGGTGAAGTTCTCCGGGTATAAGTTCGAAGTCGTGGATATTGATAACTATCGAATTGACCAGCTGCTGGTGACGCGAATCGACAATAAGCCGACGCCGTTGACGCCAAAACTGCCAGATGGCGAAGAGCAGAACGCGGCGTAATTATCAATACTTAGAAACACTAACGGCACCCTCGGGTGCCGTTTTTGGTATGACTTATGGCTTTATGCCATTTCCGCCTGCATGCGTATAACCTGGCGGTTTACTTCAGACATAACAGATAGATGCTGCTTATCTTTCACTTTTGGGATAAGAATCTTGCCCTTATCAAATTCAAAAGCGCCAACGTCCTTGATGTACAACCGTCCACGGAACAGGATTTTCACGTACTTCGCCACCTGAAGCGGGTTGTACCGTTGGAAAATTTTCATTCTTCTTCTCTCCTGCAGTGTTAACGCCCCTGCGGTTCCACATTTGGTCCGACAAAACGAGGCGAAAAATTTGGTGCCTGGAAACTATAGTCCATATACAAACCGACACCTAGTTTGCACAATCTTATTTACCGTATGATTACAATTTCTCAGAATATTCTTTTCAATTGTAAACAAAACTTAGTTTAAGCCTTCAAAAAACAGGGATATGTGCGGTCACCCGCAAACTGGCATTGTTGTTGCGGGACAGAAACCTATTCAGCACATATGCTTAAAACGTCACGACGAAGTGGTCGGAGCACCTGCAAACTTTTCACAAATAATAAGATAAGGAGTCCTCATGTCTCTACGCAAAACCCTTGCGCTTGCCCTGCTGCTACTGCCTCTTGCGGCATCGGCACATAACTTTGAGAAAAATCAGCGAGTCTCGCCTATTGGCATTACGGATAAAGGCGAGTTGATGCTCGACAATGATAAGTTTAGCTATAAAAACTGGAATAGTGCGCAGCTCGTGGGAAAAGTGCGAGTGGTGCAGCATATTGCCGGTCGCACCAGTGCCAAAGAGAAGAATGCTGGTTTAATCGAAGCGATTAAAGCCGCGAAATTCCCTCATGATCGCTATCAAACCACCACTATCGTCAATACCGATGATGCGATTGTAGGCACCGGAATGTTTGTGCGTAGCAGTCTTGAGAGCAATAAAACGCAGTATCCATGGTCGCAGTTTATTGTCGATAGTAATGGCGTTGCGCAGAAATCCTGGCAACTCGAAACCGGCAGTTCAGCGATTGTGGTGCTGGATAAGGAAGGCCGTGTGCAGTTTGCCAAAGATGGCTCACTTACACAGGAAGAAGTGCAGCAGGTGATTAGCCTGCTGCGCGGATTGCTTAGTAAATAGAAACCCGGAAGCCAGGGTTTAAGAATGACTCACGCGGGGTGTAGTCGAGTGGCTTACCCTGCCAGTCATGAACATGTGCGCCAGCAGCGGCAGCAACCGCATGGCCTGCTGCGGTATCCCAGATATTGGTTGGCCCAAAGCGTGGGTAAAGCTGCGCTTGCCCCTCTGCCACCAGGCAAAATTTAAGCGACGAACCGATAGATGTTGTCTGGTGTTCACCCAATTGATGAAGATATTCTTTCAGTTCGTCATCACTGTGAGAACGGCTGATGACCACCAACGGCGGGCGAGCATCGCGCACCTGAATCTGATTGCGCGTGCCGTTTTCTTCTTTCCAGGCTTTACCTTCTGCCGCGCTGTACATCACGTTCAGCACTGGCGCATACACCACGCCTAACACCGCTTTGCCCTTTTCGATAAGCGCGATATTGACGGTAAATTCGCCGTTACGTTTCAGGAACTCTTTGGTGCCGTCGAGCGGGTCCACCAGCCAGTAGCGATCCCAACTTTGGCGAGTTTCCCAACTCTGAGGATCTTCTTCTGAAAGCACCGGTATTTCCGGCGTCAATGTTTGCAATCCTTTCAGGATAATGGTGTGAGCTGCGATGTCCGCTGCCGTCACAGGTGAATCATCGGATTTTTGGGTCGCCTCCAGCGGCTTTTGCCCTTCATACACCTGCATGATGGCAGCTCCAGCCTCCCGAGCCAGTTGGCAAATTTTATCTAACATTCTCCACCTCATGTTGTGTCATGCAAATAACCTATTGTTTTACTTATATCTCATCGCATCAGGTTGCGCTATATGTGAAGCGATTCCGGTTTAATGATTCTTATTTCTGGCACACTTCACAAAAATGTAAGCAACAACGTTTATATACATAGCCTTGTGTGGACTACCTCGAAAAAGGACCTTAATCATGATCAAGTTTAGCGCAACGATCCTTGCCACGCTGATTGCAACCAGCGTTAACGCGGCGACCGTTGACCTGCGTATCCTGGAAACCAGCGATCTTCACAGCAACATGATGGATTTCGATTACTACAAAGACACGCCGACGGAGAAATTCGGGTTGGTGCGTACAGCGAGTTTAATCAATGCCGCCCGTGGTGAGACCGTCAACAGCGTTCTGGTTGATAACGGTGACCTGATTCAGGGCAGCCCGCTGGGTGATTACATGGCGGCAAAAGGGCTGAAGAAAGGCGATATTCATCCAGTTTATAAGGCACTGAATACGCTGGATTACGCCGTGGGGAACCTAGGTAATCACGAGTTTAACTACGGACTCGACTACCTGCATATGGCGCTGTCTGGGGCAAAATTCCCCTATGTGAATGCCAATATTATCGATGCCAAAACCAATAAACCGCTGTTCACGCCGTATGTGATTAAAGAAACCGTGGTTAAGGATAAAGACGGCAAAGAGCAGACGCTGCGTATCGGTTATATCGGTTTTGTGCCGCCACAAATTATGACGTGGGATAAAACGAATCTGGAAGGCAAAGTGACGGTGAAAGATATCACCGAAACCGCTCGCCAGTATGTGCCTGAGATGCGTAAGCAAGGTGCTGATTTAGTGGTGGTTATCGCCCACTCCGGCCTGTCCAGCGACCCGTATCATGCGATGGCTGAAAACTCGGTTTATTACCTCAGCAAAGTTCCGGGCGTGGATACCATCCTGTTCGGTCACGCTCACGCAGTCTTCCCAGGCAAAGACTTCGCCAATATCAAAGGTGTTGATCTCGAAAAAGGTACGCTGAACGGCATTCCAGCGGTGATGCCGGGCATGTGGGGCGATCATCTGGGCGTGGTTGATTTAGTGTTGAACAACGATAGCGGCGCATGGAAAGTGGTCAGCAGCAAAGCGGAAGCACGCCCGATTTATGACAGCGTGGCAAAGAAATCGCTGGCGGCAGAAGATGCCAAATTGGTTGATGTGCTCAAGCATGACCATGACGCAACGCGCGAGTTCGTCAGCAAACCTATCGGCAAATCTTCCGACAATATGTATAGCTATCTGGCGCTGGTGCAGGACGATCCTACCGTGCAGGTGGTGAATAACGCGCAAACTGCCTACGTTGAAAAATACATTCAGGGTGACCCGGATCTGGCGCATCTGCCGGTGTTGTCGGCTGCTGCACCGTTTAAAGTCGGCGGGCGTAAAAACGATCCGGCCAGTTTTGTCGAAGTAGAAAAAGGCCAGCTAACCTTCCGTAACGCCGCCGATTTGTATCTCTACCCGAACACGCTTGTTGTGGTGAAAGCGTCCGGGAAAGAGGTCAAAGAGTGGCTGGAATGTTCTGCCGGGCAGTTTAATCAGATTGATGTGAACAGCACGAAACCGCAGTCACTGATTAATTGGGACGGTTTCCGCACCTATAACTTTGATGTTATCGACGGCGTGGATTACCAGATTGACGTGTCGCAACCGGCGCGTTATGACGGCGAATGCCAGATGGTGAACCCGAAAGCCGAGCGCATTAAAGGGCTGACGTTCAAGGGCAAGCCAATTGACCCGAACGCGACATTCCTGGTGGCGACCAATAACTATCGCGCTTACGGCGGCAAGTTTGCCGGAACCGGCGACAGCCATATAGCTTTCGCATCGCCTGATGAAAACCGCTCGGTGCTGGCAAACTGGATTACCGCAAGCAAAGAGATTCACCCGGCGGCGGATAACAACTGGCGCCTGGCACCGATTCACAGCAATCAGAAATTAGATATTCGCTTTGAAACCTCACCGGGCGACAAAGCGGCGGCCTTCATCAAAGAGAAAGGCCAGTATCCGATGAAGAATGTGGGAACGGATGAAATCGGCTTTGCGTTGTATCAGTTGGATTTGAGTAAGTAGGTTTAACCACGCGTCGGATGACGCTGCGCTTATCCGACCTACAAGTGCATGATTTTGTAGGGTGGATAAGCGCAAGCGTCATCCACCGGCGAGTGTTAGATTTCTTCGCGGGACGCTAACACTCGCGGCAAATTCAATTCAATCCAGTCAGCCAGCCCCGACACTTTCTCGGCAACTTCACAGCCCAACGGCGTCAAACTGTATTCCACATGCGGTGGCACAACCGGGTAGGATTTTCGATTAACAAAACCGTCGGCCTCCAGCCATTGCAGCGTTTGTGCGAGCATTTTTTCACTCACGCCACCCATTTTACGACGCAGGTCGCTAAAGCGATGTGTCCCACCCTGCAAGGCCACAAGAATCAACACACCCCAGCGGCTGGTGACGTGTTTTAACACATCACGCGACGGGCACTGCTCAGCAAATAAATTACCATCACGCATTTGCTCGGTTAACGACAGCGGACGGGTTTCAATCTCACTCATTTCATACTTACCTTTTTGTGCGTACTTACTTTAAGTTAGTGCCGGTGCTAGTGTGGCACAACTTAACCAGAACACCCACAGGAGATTTACCATGATCGCGATTACCGGAGCTTCCGGCCAACTGGGCCAACTCGTTGTTGAAGAATTACTGAATACCGTTGCGGCTAACCAATTGGTTGCCATCGTGCGTAACCCGGCAAAAATTCAATCACTTGCTGATCGTGGTGTTCAGGTACGTGCCGCCAGCTATGAAGATAAAGCGGCGCTCGTGCAAGCACTGACGGGGGTTGAAAAACTACTGCTGATTTCTTCAAGTGAAGTAGGACAACGTGCAGTTCAGCATCGCAATGTGATTGATGCAGCCAAAGAAGCAGGCGTGAAACTGGTTGCCTACACCAGCCTGTTGCATGCTGATTCATCCCCACTGGGCCTTGCCAATGAACATATCGCCACCGAAGCAATGCTAAAACAATCCGGCATTCCATTCGTACTGCTGCGCAACGGCTGGTATACCGAAAACTATCTCGCCAGCGTGCCGCCTGCTCTGCAACACGGCGTATTTATTGGTAGCACTGGCGAAGGCAAAATCGCCTCCGCAACGCGTGCCGATTATGCGGCTGCAGCTGCAAAAGTGATGACCCTCAACAACCAGGCGGGCAAAGTTTACGAGCTGGCGGGCGACCACGGCTGGACTCTGGCTGAATTGACTGCGGAGCTGACCAAACAAAGCGGCAAGACCGTGGTGTATCAGAACCTGCCGGAAGGTGATTTTAAAGCAGCATTGCTCGGTGCTGGCTTGCCAGAAGGGCTAGCAGCAATGTTGGCAAACTCTGACATTGGCGCATCCAAAGGTGGCCTGTTTGATGATAGCCACCAGCTAAGCGCCCTGATTGGCCGCCCGACCATCCCGCTTGCCGAAAGCATTCGCGCCGCGCTGTAATTGTTAACTTTCCGTTAAACCAGGACATCCCTATACTGATGGGGTGTCCATACGGAGATTAGTGTGCAAGGCGTACCTGAACAGTTCAGCGATAAAAAAGACAACGCTCAATTCCGGCATTTACCGCAATTGCCCGGCGTTGAGCTTTATCACGCCCATATTTCACGCTACGCCTTTGAACCGCACACCCACGAAGCCTTTGGCATTGGAACTGTGACGCGAGGCGCTGAGCGTTTCCGGTATCGTGGTGTTCAGCATGTTGCTGCGCGGGATTCATTAGTGTTGATGAACCCGGACGAGCTTCATACCGGCGAAGCAGCAACCGAAGACGGCTGGCAGTACCGCATGATTTATCTCGAACCGGATCTTGTTGAGAGAGTGACCGGCTCGCGAAACTGGTCGTTTAGCGAGGTCGTGAAGCACGATCCGCAACGGGCAGGAGATATTTCCCAACTGATCAACCGGTTGTGGAGCGAGAATGATTTGCTGGCGCAGCAAGGTTTATTACTCAATCTCATCGAAACTTTCCGGCCCTACGCGCAACATCAATCTGGGGGAGCGCAAGACCCGGCGCACCGTTTCGAGCATATTCGCGATTATCTGCACGATAATTATATGCACCCGGTAATGCTTGATGAACTGGCGGCCGTGGTGTCACTGAGTCCGTATCATTTCCAGCGCATGTTTAAAGCGCACTATCACGTCACTCCGCATCAGATGCTGATGGCGATTCGCCTGTGGCACGCTAAACGGCTTCTGACGAGCGGCATGCCCGCCGTACACGTGGCGGCAGCCTGCGGTTTAACCGACCAGGCGCATTTGACTCGTGCCTTCTCGCAGCGCTATGGCATCACGCCTGTGCGTTATCAGAAGCAGGTCGCCCGCTAGTTAAAGCCGCTAAACCGCAAGCTGGTACAATATTTTCCTGCCCACGCCACCTAAACTCATTCCAAAGTAATAAATGGATAAAGAAAATGTTAACTGGTGTGTTGTACGCCCTGCTGGCAGGGCTGATGTGGGGACTGATTTTTGTCGGCCCGCTGATTGTTCCTGATTACCCCGCCGCCATGCAGTCAACCGGCCGCTATCTGGCTCTGGGATTTATTGCACTGCCTTTGGCCTGGTTTGGACGCCAACGTTTACGGCAGCTCAAACGCGAAGACTGGTTTACTGCGCTTAAACTCTCGACCGTGGGCAATCTCATTTATTACGTCTGCCTCGCAAGCGCTATTCAGCGCACCGGTGCGCCGATTTCGACCATGATTATCGGCACGCTTCCGGTGGTGATCCCGGTGTTCGCCAATCTGCTTTACAGCAAACGTGATGGTAAATTGCCGTGGCATCGGCTGGCGCCTGCGCTGGTGATTATCGCGCTAGGGCTGGCGATGGTGAATACCGCCGAATTACGCAGCGGGCAACTCGATTTCAGCTGGTGGCGCTACGTGAGCGGGATTGGCCTGGCGTTTATCTCGGTGGCCTGCTGGGCGTGGTATGCGCTGCGTAACGCTTGCTGGCTGCGCGAAAATCCGGACAAAAACCCCTTAATGTGGGCGACAGCGCAAGGCCTGGCGATCCTGCCATTTTCACTGCTCGGTTATATTGCCGTTTGCCTGTGGATGTCTCGCACTAACACCAACTTCACCCTGCCCTTTGGCCCACGTCCGGAAGTGTTTTTAACGCTGATGTTAGCGATTGCGCTGTTTTGTTCATGGCTTGGCGCATTGTGCTGGAACATTGCCAGCCAACGATTGCCGACGGTGATCGTCGGCCCACTGATTGTCTTTGAAACGCTGGCGGGACTGGCTTACACCTTTATGCTGCGCCACAGTTGGCCGCCGCTGCTGACGTTACTCGGGATTATTTGCCTGGTGGTTGGCGTGGTGATGGCGGTGCTGACAAAACCGCAGAAAAACACGCTCGCGGAAGTGGTCATCACGACGGATAAATAGCGCGTTACCTCGAAATAGTCATAGCGCCGACTTAAAGATGCATTTAATATGCACCTTATATTATCGACAACGAGGTAACTGCTCATGGCTTTTCGCGATCAAGCTTTAGGTGAACTGGCTTTAACTATTCCACGCGCTTCTGCGTTGTTCCGTAAATTGGATCTCGATTTTTGCTGCGGCGGGAAGCAGACGCTTGAGCGTGCCGCAACGCGTAAAGAGTTGGACCTGGAAGCCATCGAAACCGAGCTTGCAAAGCTTGCTCAAGAACCTGTCGAAAAAGACTGGCAAAGCGCGCCACTGGCCGAAATCATCGACCATATTATCGTGCGTTATCACGATCGCCACCGCGAACAAATACCGGAGTTGATTCTTCAGGCGACCAAAGTTGAACGCGTACACGCCGATAAACCGAACGTGCCGAAAGGGCTGGCGAAATACCTCACCATGCTGCATCAGGAACTGAGCAGCCACATGATGAAAGAAGAGCAAATTCTGTTCCCGATGATTAAACAGGGAATGGGAACTCAGGCCAACGGCCCGATTAGCGTGATGGAAAGTGAGCATGACGACGCAGGCGAATTGCTGGAAGTGATTAAGCACACCACCAATAACGTGACGCCGCCGCCGGAAGCCTGCACAACATGGAAAGCGATGTATAACGGAATTAATGAGCTGATTGACGACCTGATGAATCACATCAGTCTTGAGAATAACGTGCTGTTTCCGCGAGCTTTGGCTGGGGAATAGTTCACCCTCACCCCGGCCCTCTCCCTGAGGGAGAGGGGGAAAGCAAATCGGTCAGTCCCCTCTCCTGTGGGAGAGGGTTAGGGTGAGGGCAAAAATTACTTACGCATTGTCGCGATGCGTTTCTTGCCGATAAACATCCAGCACACACCCAACAACACAAACCACAATGGCGTCACGATCAGCGCCTGGCGGGTATCTGCTTCCAGTGTCAGCAGCACAATCACAAACACGAAGAATGCCATACACATCCAGCACATAAACTTGCCGAGCGGCATTTTATAGATGGATTTTTCATGCAGGTGTGGACGTTGTTTGCGGTACACCAGATACGAACACAAGATAATCGTCCAGACGAACATGAACAAAATCGCCGATACGGTGGTGATCATGGTGAATGCAGCAATCACGTTCGGGTTAACGTACAGCATCACCACGCCACCCAACAGGCAGATACAAGAGAAGGTTAAACCCTTCGCAGGAACCGCGCGCTTAGAGAGTTTGGCGAACGCTTTCGGTGCCATACCGTCTTGTGCGAGGCCAAATAGCATACGGCTGGTCGAGAACACGCCGCTGTTTGCCGAAGAGGCCGCAGAAGTCAGCACCACGAAGTTGATGATGCTCGCGGCGGCAGGCAGACCCACCAACACAAACAGTTCAACAAACGGGCTTTTATCCGGCACGACTGAACGCCATGGTGTGACTGACATAATCACAATCAGCGCGAACACGTAGAACATGATGATACGAATCGGAATGGAGTTGATGGCGCGTGGCAGGGATTTTTCCGGGTCTTTGGTTTCAGCCGCAGTCGTGCCCACCAGCTCAATGCCGACAAACGCAAACACCGCTATCTGGAAGCCCGCGAAGAAACCACTGATACCTTTCGGGAACCAGCCGCCGTCATTCCACAAGTTATTGATAGAGGCTTCGACACCCGACGGTGAATGGAAATGGGTCAGAATCATCACCAGGCCAATCACAATCAGCGCGACAATGGCGACGATTTTAATCATCGCAAACCAGAATTCCATTTCGCCGAACATTTTCACGGTGGCGAGGTTTAAGGTCAGCAGCAGGACGACAACAGAAAGCGATGCGACCCAATCTGAAAGCCCCGGGAACCAGAACTGCGCGTAGGCCGTTATCGCCACCACGTCGGCCATGCCGGTAACGACCCAGCAGAACCAATAAGTCCAGCCGGTAAAATACCCCGCCCACGGGCCGAGTAAGTCGGCTGCGAAATCGCTGAAGGATTTGTATTCGAGGTTTGAAAGCAGCAGTTCCCCCATCGCACGCATCACGAAGAACAGCATAAAGCCGATGATCATGTAGACGAAAATGATGGATGGCCCTGCGAGGCTAATTGTTTTACCGGAGCCCATGAACAGGCCTGTTCCGATGGCTCCGCCAATCGCGATAAGTTGAATGTGACGGTTGGTTAAATTACGCCGTAGCGACTGCTCAGCCGGAGCCTCAGCTTCGTCTGCAACTTTTATCTGATCTACCATGTTGTGTTTATCCTGTACCTGTCTGTTGTGTTCAGGCTCTGCTGGCCTTTATTAAAATTTTGAGGATGTGATGTTGTTGTTCCAGGGAACGCAATGATAGTAGGGAAGAATTGGCGGATTGAATACTAAGAATGAAATTATTTGTTAATTTGGTGTTTGTTTTGAGTGCAAAATCACGGCTAAAGAGTGACAAGCCTCACACAAACACTCATGAAGGAAGTGTTTACCAGATAAAATCGCGTTGGTTTTGTTAATAGCCAAATAAAAACCCCGCCGCAGCGGGGCGTTTGAACGCTTACAGAATTTCCAGCAGTTCAACTTCAAATACCAGCGTGCTGTACGGAGGAATGGACGCGCCTGCGCCACGCTCGCCGTATGCCAGGTTATGAGGGATAGTCAGTTCCCACTTAGAGCCAACCGGCATCAGAGTCAGTGCTTCAATCCAGCCTGCGATAACACCGCTTACCGGGAATTCAGCTGGCTCGCCACGTTGTACTGAGCTGTCGAACACGGTGCCATCAACCAGTTTACCGGTGTAGTGGACGCGGACGTGATCTTTGCGTGCCGGGATTGGGCCAGTACCCTGAGTCAGAACGCGGAATTGCAGACCCGTTTCGGTGCTGTTCACGCCGTCTTTCTTAAGGTTTTCTTCGAGGAATTTCACGCCTTCAACAGCCAGTTCTTTCTGGCGTTCCTGGCGAACAGCATCGGCACGCTCGTGAACTTCACGCAGTGCGCGATGAACCACGTCAACCGGAACTGCCGGAGCATTCCCTTCCAGCGCATCACGCAGACCAGCTACCAGTGCTTCTGGCAGCAAACCTTGCAGACCAGACTCGCTCAGTTGTTGACCTACCTGTAAACCAATACCGTAACTTGCTTGCGCTTCGACGCTGTCAAAAGAAGGGGTCGTCATGGGATTTCCTTTAATGTATTTAAAAGCAAGCCCGCAGCATAACAGCGTCATCCGGACGGGTAAAATGCAAAAGCGGCAAAGGTGACAAATGCAGAGGAAACAGGAACAATGGTTTAACTGAGCGTTAAATTACTGTTGAGCGTCACGTAAAGCCGGATTGTTCAATGCATCAAACAGTTAGCGTTCTATAATGGAGTGGATAAATGAACCGAGCACATTGTGTGGAAATGAGGAGTGATGTCGATGCGATTCGCTATTAAACCCTGGCTTGCGCGGATTTGGCATGCACCCGATAATTTTCGCCTGATGGACCCACTTCCGGTCATGCATCGACGCGGAATTATTATTGCAGCGATCGTGGTGGTACTCGGTTTCCTGTGGCCTACGCCAGATGAAACCACTCGCCCGGTCGCACGCGACGCGCAGCTATCCATTGAATCGCAATCCCCAATTCGTGCCCATTTAGTCAACCCGCCAGCCAATACTGAGCCTGCGACTCCTGTCGAACCTTCTCGCATTGAAGAACAGCCGCAAGCAGAAACCCAGGCACCTGTTCCACACGCTAATAATGACATTGAGCAGCAATGGCGTTCGTATCGTGTGGAATCCGGGCAGACGATGGCGCAGCTGTTCCGCGATCATAATTTACCGCCTGCAGATGTCTATTCGATGGCGCAGGTAGAAGGCAGCAATAAGCCGCTGAGTACTTTGCAAACCGGGCAGATGGTGCAGATTCGCCAGAATGCGAATGGCGTAGTGACGGGGCTAACGATTGATATTGGTAACGATCAGCAGGTGCTGTTTACACGCCAGCCAGATGGCAGCTTTATACGCGCTCGCTAATTTTTAGAGATTTATTATTGGATTCAGAAATGCAAAACGCCGGCACAAGGCCGGCGTCTTAACGTATATACGTCCGCGTAAATTACGCTTCAGCAACCACGTTTACAGTCAGTTTAGCGAATACATCGCTGTGAACCTGGAAGTCCACTTCGTGCTCACCAGTAGTACGCAGAACGCCGTTCGGTAAACGAACTTCGCTCTTAGCCACTTCAACGCCAGCTGCAGTTACAGCGTCAGCGATGTCGCGAGTACCAATGGAACCGAACAGTTTACCTTCGTCGCCAGCTTTAGACGCGATAGTAACAGTTTCGAGTGCGTTGATCTTCGCAGCGCGAGCTTCAGCAGCGGCCAGAACGTCAGCTAATTTAGCTTCCAGTTCTGCACGGCGTGCTTCGAAGAATTCAACGTTTTTCTTGGTAGCAGGAACAGCTTTGCCCTGTGGTACCAGGAAGTTACGAGCATAACCCGCTTTAACGTTAACCTGATCACCCAGGCTACCCAGGTTTGCTACTTTATCAAGCAGAATAACTTGCATTACCTTATCCTCTCAAAGTCATTAATGGACAGTGGCCGATTACTGATGACGATCAGTATATGGCAACAAAGAAAGGTAACGAGCGCGCTTGATGCAGCGAGCCAACTGACGCTGGTATTTTGCACGAGTACCGGTAATACGGCTCGGGACAATTTTACCACTTTCAGTGATGTAGTTTTTCAGTGTAGCGATATCTTTATAATCAATCTCTACAACGCCTTCCGCTGTGAAACGGCAGAACTTGCGACGACGGAAATAACGTGCCATTAGGCTAGTCTCCAGAATCTATCAATTCAATCTGCTCGGCATGCAATACCACTTTGTTCAGCCCATTTTTTGCCTGATGGCAACTAATGAAACCAGAAACTGTGAGTACCGTGCCGACCGTTATACTTTGAGTAATGGCTGAGTGTGCGTGCCCGCTAATAATAACTGGCATACGGCACCACGCCTGCCGATCTAAACCGGCTTCCTTTTGCACAGAACGGTGCTCAAGCACGAACTGGCAATGAGGAATTCCTGACGGGCTAACCTTGCGAAGGGGCGTCTTGCACACTGTGCCAGACAACACCAGGCGGTTGACCGTCATTGGAAATTACTCTTCAGAATCCCCAGCATCCGCATCATCAGCAGTTTCGCTAGCGAAGTCATCGCGACGATCACGACGTTCGTCTTTAGCTTTAACCATTGGTGAAGCTTCGGTTACAGCGTGCTTAGTACGCATAACCATGCTACGGATAACGGCGTCGTTGAAGCGGAAGTTAGTTTCCAGCTCATCGATCACTTCCTGCGGAGCTTCAACGTTCAGCAGAACGTAGTGTGCTTTGTGCAGTTTGTTGATCGGGTAAGCCAGCTGACGGCGGCCCCAGTCTTCCAGACGGTGGATCGTACCTTCTGCTGCAGTAATTGCACCAGTGTAACGTTCGATCATACCCGGAACCTGTTCGCTCTGGTCAGGATGGACCATAAAAACGATTTCGTAATGACGCATCGAATTGCTCCTTACGGATTATTCAGCCTCCTGTCAGGGTCAGCCGCGGCCCATGGAAGCAAGGAACGTGTTTATAAAGGCGGCTGAAAAATTGACGCGTAATCATACAAGCGCAGCCCAATTAACTCAAGGTGATATGGAAATTAATTCTTTTGCATGAAGGATAAAGTTTCAACAACAGGCTAACTCAGTGAAATCTATAACTTTGAGCTGAATCGCTTAAAATTTTTGACCAAGACCATCAGAAATGGTCGCTATTTATTCAATCATGAGGGGTTACACTTGTTGTCATAGGCCGCCACTTTTTATTAACAGGAACGACGACCGCAGTAGACACATTAAGTTGTAGTGGAGCGGACCATGAAAATGATTACTTTAGCTTTTGTCGCTGTTCTCTTGCTTTGCTCGAATGCGACAGCCGCTATCAAAATCGACAACCATCAGGCCAAAAATATGGATGATGTAATGAGTTTGGGCGTGATTTACATCAACCATAATTTTGCTACTGAGCAAGAGGCTGAAGTCGCGATCGAAAACGACGCGGATCAACACGGAGCAAAGTACTACCACTCGATATTGATGAGAGAACCCGGTAGCAACGGCAATATGCATGTCAGTGCCGACATCTACCGCTAACTGAATGCAATGAAGTAGTGAAGTAATGCGTTAACACCAGGAATACCACAACGACATAGAAAGCCAACGTTGCCCCCGCTTGCGGGGGCTTTTTTATGCATCCCATTACAGGTGCTCGCTAAAAAATCGGCTGGTCGCCTCAAGCGCCATAGGCGTAATACGATGCTTTACGCCTGCCTCCCGTAAACAGAGCATGTGTTTATCCAACCCTTTTTCAATCAGCGCTTTTTCCAGACGCCATGTTTCTGTCGCCGGAACGACATCATCCTGTTCACCATGCCACAGCAATAGTGGGCGGTTGCCAACTTTTTCGAGTTGATGGCTAATGTCGTAGTCAGCAAGTTTGTTAAGGGACTCGAGATCCAGCGCCTGCGGAGGGAACAAATTCTTCCCAAGCGACATGAAATATCCCGACCCCATCAGGCATGCCACGCAGCGCACTTGCGGGTAACGCGCCATAATCCCCAGAGCAGTCATTCCTCCCATTGAAGCACCACCCACGGCAACTCGTTGCTCATCGACTGGATAGCGTGCAGATAAAGCCTGCTGAAGCGGTGAAAATTCTTCAATGTTGCTTTTAAGAATCGACCAGAATTGGTACAGACGGGCGCTTTCATCACCATCAAAACGCGCCCCGTGTTGCTGGGCATCGGGCATAATCACCCGCATTCCAGACTGAGCCAATGCCACGGCAAAGTAGCTGTAGACCAGTTTCGATGATGTAAAACCATGATAGAAAAACACAACAGGAAGTTGGCTTTCTTTTTTCCCGGCAGGTACAGCATGCAGAACTTCAATACCAGCCAACTGTTCGGTGTACATTTCTATCATGGGATTCGTTCCGTATCAGGGTGAGACTTCCTTTGTAAGCCAGCAACCACGGGATGGCAAGCTCATGGCACCAGGGGAGAATTCTTAACTATGAGATCTGCTTAGCGATTTTCATTCGAAAGTGATTAAAAAGCGCGGGGGAGCTAACAGAATGGGAACATTCCCTCTTCTTCGAAAAAAACCGGAGCTACACTATGACTATTAAGAGACGAGAAACGATCATGCGACTGTTATCAGCTTTGCTCATTGCGATGACGCTCAGTGCCTGTAGCGTGTTACAAGGTACGCCACAGCCTGCACCGCCAGCAACCGGAACGCCTCAGGAAATTCAGCGTTATCAAACGCAGGGTTTAACCAAGATAGGAACGGTAACAGCACTTGAGCACGGCTCACCCATGGATACTGAGACGGCGCTAAAAGAGAAGGCAGTTGCTGCAAAAGCAGATTACTACGTCATCTTGTTAAACGATGAGACGGTAGTGCCAGGCCAGTGGTATGCCCAGGCGATTTTATACCGTAAGTAATTAGCGCTGACTTATTTATGCAGATTTACAAAGCCTTGCACCAATTGATCGTTTGTTATGCACAATGAACTTCAGCCAACGGACAGGTCTGGGGTTCGACAACGCGAAGGAATGCCCTGCTGATTTAGGGTAAGTAAAAAGGAGTTAATTATGAAACGATCGCTTGCCTTAACCTCACTACTGCTGTCCGTGGGACTCATCACAACATCGGCGCAATCGGCAGAAGATGTTGCCGCAGATTGTGTGACGGGTTTGAATGAAATCGGCATGATTTCAGTAAACGGTATTGCCGGTAGCGTGCAAGATGTGGAAAAAGTGATTGCCTTAAAGGCTGATGAACACGGTGCATCTTATTATCGCATCGTAAAAATGCAGGAAAACCAGCTTGCTGAAGGCTGGCGTGTACAAGCCATTATTTATGCATAAATAAACCAGCGACCATGTCATTCAACTCTATGGCGCTGGTTTATATTTTCCTATCCCGTGCGTCCTGTCGCCCGCAGCAATACATCAATTAATACCTGATTCGGTAATACACTTTCTCCTCGCGAGTCCAACATCATGCGGCACCAGGCTTCTCCTAACGGTGGAGACAGATGCTGCAAAACTTGTGCACCCGTTGCCAGAAGAGCCAACAATCGGGTGAGATCCCTTCCCCATTCCTCTTGTGGCTTATGCAGCCGCTGTTGCAGTTGCCGCCAGCTGCGATCGAAATGTCGGTTTTGCCCTTTCACTTCATCAAATTCTGCATGCAGCATTTCCATTGTACCGGGCTGTTTTGCCAGCACTCGCAATACATCCAGACTCATAATATTGCCTGAGCCTTCCCAGATACTGTTCACCGGCATTTCACGATAGATACGCGGCAGTTCGCTGTCTTCGCAGTAACCGACTCCGCCAAGGACTTCCATCGCTTCTGCTACAAATGGGATGCCTGCTTTGCAAATGCTAAATTTGGCAGCCGGTGTAAACAGGCGGCTGTAGGCTAATTCATGTGGATTGCCTGGTGATTCCCAGGCCCGAGCCAGGCGGAACAAAAATGCCGTTTGCCCTTCAAGCTGCAAAGCCATACGCCCAAGCACCTGGCGCATAAGGGGTAAATCAATGAGGTTTTTGCCGAATGCCTGCCGTTGATGTGCATGATACAACGCAACGGACAGCGCACGGCGCATCAAACCATGGCTACCCAGCGCACAGTCAAAACGGGTGTAACCGCCCATTTTTAATATCGAGCGCACACCCTCGCCCTCTTCACCTATCAGCCAGGCGATGGCATCGCAAAATTCAACTTCACTGCTGGCGTTGGAACGGTTGCCAAGTTTGTCTTTCAAACGCTCAAAGCGAACCTGGTTACGTTGGCCGTCGGTTAAGAATCGTGGCAAGAAGAAGCAAGAAAGCCCGCCTTTTGCCTGAGCCAGCACCAAATGAGCATCACTTTGCGGAACCGAGAAAAACCATTTGTGGCCCACTAAGCGATACATTTCACCAGGACCACGTCTCTCAATCGGTTCAGCGCGAGTGGTATTACTTAACACATCGGAACCACCTTGCTTTTCGGTCATTCCCATTCCAATCAGCAGGCCACGTTTTTGCGAACCGGGTGAGAGATGGGCATCATAACGGTCGCTCAGTAATGGTTTTAGCCATGACTGAAACTCTTTCGGCAAGTGCTTTTGCAAGAGGGGAATTGCGCCGAATGTCATGGTTATCGGGCATAACGTGCCGGCTTCCACCTGCGCGTGCTGAACAAATCGCGCGGCACGAGCAACAAATGAGCCATGACGAGCATCTTCCTGCCACGGTAAGTTATGCACCCGGTTGGCGCACAATCCCTGCATCAACAAATGCCAGGCGGGATAAAAGCGGACATCATCAAGCCGCTCGCCACTAGAATCATAACGAAGTAATTCAGGAGGATTTGCATTTGCCAGTCGCCCGAGCTCCAGGGATTCAGCCGAGCCGAGTTGTTGGCCGATACTCGCCAGAAGTTCCGCATCCCAGCCAGCACCTTCACGGGCTACGGCCTCAGTTAATGAGATATCGGAAAGGAAAAGGTTACTGTTATTGAGGGGTATTGGTTGGTTAAAAACGGTATGAGTTTGCCAGCGCATCGTGTTCCCTCCATTTATGGCAATGCCATTAGTATGGACGGTGACAGCAGTTATGCATGGAGGAGGATCACAAAGCGGGGTGCGAGCGCACCCCACAGGAGATTAACTGCGTTGACGCACAGCTTCGAACAGGCAAATACCGGTAGCAACGGAAACGTTCAGGGAAGAAACGGTTCCCGCCATTGGGATGCTAATCAGCTCATCGCAATGTTCACGCGTCAGGCGGCGCATACCTTCACCTTCAGCGCCCATCACCAGCGCCATTGGGCCGGTCATTTTGCTCTGGAATAAAGTGTGGTCAGCTTCACCCGCCGTACCGACGATCCAGACGTTCGATTCCTGCAATAAACGCATGGTTCGAGCCAGGTTAGTCACACTGATCAGCGGAACGTGCTCTGCAGCGCCGCAGGCCACTTTCTTGGCCGTCGCGTTCAGTTGCGCAGATCTGTCTTTTGGTACGATTACCGCATGCACGCCAGCAGCATCTGCGCTACGCAGGCAGGCACCGAGGTTGTGGGGATCGGTAACGCCATCCAGAATGAGCAGGAACGGGGTATCGATACTAGCAAGCAGGTCTGGAATATCATTTTCCTGATACTGACGACCCGGTTTCACGCGAGCAATAATGCCCTGGTGCACCGCGCCTTCAGATTTTTCATCCAGCCATTGGCGGTTTGCCATTTGAACCGGCACACCCTGAGCTTCCAGCGCATGAATTAAAGGCATCAGACGTTTGTCTTCACGGCCTTTAAGAATAAAGACTTCCCGAAAACGCTGAGGGGCGTTATCAAGCAGTGCCTGGACGGCGTGGATGCCGTAAATCATTTCACTCATTACTGTTACTCATTTCAGGTGCTGATGCACCAGTGTTAATTTGCTCGTAAAGGTCGGATGTCGCTTACGCTAATCCGACCTACGAAAAGCAATTGGAGACTTAGCTCGGCTGCTTTTTCGCTGCGCGTTTGGCTTTTGTAGCGGCGGCTATTTTACGAGTTTTGTCCGACTGCGCTTTTGGTTTCTTCGCCTTCGGCTCGGCTTTTTTGTCGACACTTTTCTCGGCTTTCGCTTTCTTCGGCTTGGCTGGCCCTTTCTCTTTACGGAAAGTGCTGTCTGGCTCGAAGTTGGTGCGTTTACCGCCCTGACGACGTTTTGGCCCGTTGCCGTTTGCGCCTTTTTTCGCTCGGTCTTTCTCAGTTTTACCCGCGCCGCGAGGAACACGAGTGCTGGAGATCAGAGCAAAATCAATTTTGCGCTCGTCCATATGGACGGCTTCAACGCGCACTTCGACACGGTCACCCAAACGATAAGTCTGGCCACCGGACTCACCAATCAGGCGCTGCCCGATTT
The DNA here is from genome assembly GCF_024807715.1 of Buttiauxella sp. BIGb0471. NCBI lineage: Bacteria > Pseudomonadati > Pseudomonadota > Gammaproteobacteria > Enterobacterales > Enterobacteriaceae > Buttiauxella > Buttiauxella sp. BIGb0471. The sequence goes on along the minus strand of NZ_JANUEU010000006.1, from coordinate 145,856 downwards.
GGTCGAAACGGTAGTAATCGTTATCAAGAGTAGAAACGTGCACCAGGCCGTCGATAAACAGATCGGTGAGGCGAACAAAGAAGCCGAAACCGGTAACGCTGGCGATAATCCCAGTAAAGGTATTACCGACCTGATCCTGCATAAAGTCGCATTTCAGCCAGTCGGCAACATCGCGTGTTGCTTCATCTGCGCGGCGTTCAGCCATAGAACAATGCTGGCCCAATTGCAGCATCTCTTCCATGTCGTAGTGCCAGCCGCCAGACTCGGTGCTGTTGCCTTTATGGCCCTGCTCTTTCGCCAGCAAATATTTAATTGCACGGTGTAACAGCAAATCGGGGTAACGACGAATCGGCGAGGTAAAGTGTGCATAGGATTGCAGCGCCAGGCCAAAGTGACCACGGTTTTCTGGATCGTACACTGCCTGTTTCATGGAACGCAGCAGCATCGTTTGCAGCATTTCATGATCCGGACGATCGGCAATCGAGTTCAGTAATTCTGCGTAATCACGCGGCTCAGGCTTCTGCCCGCCAGGCAATTCCAGACCCAGCTCGGCCAGCACAGAACGGAACGCGGTAATGGCGTCGTTGCTTGGACGATCGTGATCGCGGAACAAAGATGGCTCGTTGTTCTTCTCAACGAAGCGTGCCGCCGCGATATTCGCGAGGATCATGCACTCTTCGATAAGTTTATGCGCGTCGTTACGAACGGTTTGCTCAACGCGTTCAATACGGCGCTCGGCGTTGAAGATAAACTTCGCTTCTTCGCTTTCAAACGAGATACCCCCGCGCTGCGCACGAGAAACATCCAGCACTTTGTAGAGGTTATGCAGCTCTTCGATGTGCTTAACCAGCGGCGCATATTGCTCGCGCAGTTCCTGGTCACCCTGCAACATATGCCACACTTTGGTGTAGGTCAGACGCGCATGGGAACTCATTACCGCTTCGTAGAATTTAGAGCCGGTCAGGCGGCCAGTCGAAGAGATGGTCATTTCACAGACCATACACAGACGGTCAACCTGCGGGTTCAGCGAGCACAAACCGTTGGACAGCACTTCCGGCAGCATCGGGATAACCTGCGATGGGAAGTAAACTGACGTGCCACGGTTGCGAGCTTCTTTATCCAGCGCGGTTGGCGGGCGAACGTAATAGCTTACGTCGGCGATAGCGACATATAAACGCCAGCCGCCGCCACGTTTCTTCTCACAGAACACGGCATCATCGAAGTCACGCGCATCTTCACCATCGATGGTGACAAGCGGCAGATCACGCAAATCCACGCGGCCAATTTTGGCTTCTTCCGGCACTTGTTCCTTCAACGAAGCAACCTGAGCTTCCACTTCTGGCGGCCAGACATACGGGATTTCATGGGTGCGCAGCGCCATATCGACGGCCATGCCTGTACCCATGTTGTCGCCCAGCACTTCAACGATTTTACCCACCGCTTTGGTGCGGCGAGTTGGGCGTTGGGTGAGCTCAACCACCACCACAAAGCCCATGCGAGCGCCCATCACACCTTCTGGTGGGATAAGAATATCGAAGCTCAGACGGCTGTCGTCTGGCACCACGAAACTGATACCAGCATCGGTAAAGTAGCGGCCAACAATTTGCCCGGTTCTTGGCTCCAGCACGCGCACAATACGCGCTTCGCGACGGCCTTTACGGTCGGCACCCAGTGGCTGTGCCAGCACGATATCGCCATGCATACACATTTTCATCTGTTCAGATGAAAGGTAGAGATCGTCTTTACGGCCTTCTACACGCAGGAAACCGAAGCCATCGCGGTGGCCAATGACTTTGCCTTTTAGCAAATCGAGACGTTCTGGCAGGGCATAACACTGGCGGCGGGTAAAGACCAACTGTCCATCGCGTTCCATGGCTCGCAAACGGCGACGCAGCGCTTCAAGTTGTTCTTCACCAGTAATATTCAGTTCTTCAGCCAGTTCGTCACGATTGGCTGGTTTTTCACGTTTGGAGAGATGAGCGAGTATAAATTCCCGGCTTGGGATCGGGTTTTCGTATTTTTCGGCTTCTCGTTCCTGAAAAGGATCTTTTGACATTGCGGTTCCTCCGTTGTCATTTGCTGAGGAAATCGTGATTTATTCCACCAGCAATAATTTGTAGAGCGGTTGGTTTTGGTCCACCAAATCGGCCAGGGTGTGCTTATCCAGCTCTGTAAGAAAGCTTTGCACCGCCTGGGCCAGTGCCTGTTTCAGGCGACATGCGGGGGTGATATGACAAAACTCACTGCTACAGTTCACCAAAGAAAGCGGTTCCAGCTCGCGCACCACATCACCGACACGGATAGATACCGCCGGTTTGCCGAGGCGAATGCCACCGTTTTTGCCGCGCACTGCCGTCACATAGCCTGCACGGCTGAGTTGATTGATGATTTTCACCATATGATTACGTGATACGCCATACACTTCTGTTACTTCAGAAATGCTCGTCATCTTGCCTTCTGGCAAAGACGCCATGTAAATCAAAGCACGTAAACCGTAATCAGTAAAACTCGTTAACTGCACATCAACCTCTTGGGTGGGAGGGGAAACGCTTTTCGCCATCAGGGCGATATATTGATGATAAACCAGCCATAAGGTTGCCAGCTAATTTATTTAACGGGGAAGGTAGATAAAACGGCAGGATAAAGCAGTTGGGGCGTGCTAAGCACACCCCATCACATCATTATGCGTCGAACGGATCGCGCAGAATCATGGTTTCAGAACGGTCCGGACCGGTAGAAATAATGTCTACTGGTACTTCAGTCAGTTCTTCAATGCGCTTGATGTAGTCCAGCGCTGCTTGCGGCAAACCACTACGCTCTTTCACGCCGAAGGTCGTTTCTGACCAGCCTGGCATGGTTTCGTAGATTGGCTCGATACCTTCCCAATCGTCAGCAGCCATTGGAGTGGTAGTCACTTCACGGCCATCTGGCAGACGGTAGCCTACGCACAGTTTAACTTCTTTCAAACCGTCCAGTACGTCCAGCTTGGTCAGGCAGAAACCTGACAGGGAGTTGATCTGCACTGCACGACGCACAGCAACGATATCCAACCAACCTGTACGACGACGACGACCGGTAGTTGCACCGAACTCGTTACCTTGTTTGCACAGAAACTCGCCGATATCATCAAACAGTTCAGTTGGGAACGGACCTGCGCCAACGCGAGTAGAGTACGCTTTGATAATACCCAGAACGTAATCAACATAACGTGGACCAATGCCGGAACCTGTTGCCACGCCACCCGCGGTGGTGTTGGAAGAGGTCACGTACGGATAGGTACCGTGATCGATGTCCAGCAGCGTGCCTTGAGCACCTTCGAACATGATGAAGTCGCCGCGCTTACGTGCCTGATCCAGCAGATCGGACACATCAACTACCATGCTGGTCAGAATGTCAGCAACTGCCATGACATCGTCCAGAACTTTCTGGTAATCAACCGCTTCAACTTTGTAGAAGTTAACCAGTTGGAAGTTATGGTATTCCAGAACTTCTTTCAGTTTGTCGGCAAAGGTGGCTTTGTCGAACAGATCGCCAACGCGCAGGCCACGACGGGCCACTTTGTCTTCATACGCTGGACCGATGCCGCGACCGGTAGTACCGATAGCTTTCGCACCGCGCGCTTTCTCACGAGCGACATCCAGCGCTACGTGATAATCAAGAATCAGCGGGCAAGCTTCAGATAACAGCAAGCGCTCACGTACCGGAATCCCACGGTCTTCCAGCTCTTTCATCTCTTTCATCAGTGCAGCAGGAGACAGCACAACGCCATTACCGATGATGCTGGTAACGTTATCACGCAGAATACCTGATGGAATAAGATGAAGAACGGTCTTTTCACCGTTGATTACGAGAGTATGGCCTGCGTTGTGACCGCCCTGGTAGCGCACAACATATTTAGCCCGTTCAGTCAGAAGATCTACGATCTTTCCTTTACCTTCGTCACCCCATTGGGTGCCCAGTACGACGACGTTGTTACCCATTTTTCAAAATCACCGTTTGCTTAAAAAAGGATTCTACCATCGGTTTCCTAGATGATCAGCCCTTTTAGTATACAAAATGGTAATCGTCCACCTCAATGCGGTTCAGCCAGCAGCTCGACTCAACATGTAGTAGATAACGATACCTGCAACCACTAGTCCGCCACCAAAACGGCGAAGCGTATTGTCGGGAAGTTGCGTTAACGCGGCGATCATTCGGCGCCACATGCGTGGATAAAGCATCGGTCCGAGTCCTTCGAGCACCAAAACCAGCGCTAATGCCATCCAGATAGTCGAATTCATAATTCCCTCTAACACCAATAAAAAAAGAGCCGGTCAGACCGGCTCTTGATAAGTTTATTGCGAGTATTAACGTGCGCTATTCGCAGGTGTTTTCATGTAGCGGAAGAAATCGCTATCCGGGCTTAACACCATCACGTCCTGACCATTGCTGAAGCTTGCTTCATAAGCACGCAGGCTACGAATGAATGCGTAGAAGTCTGGATCCTGGCTGAATGCATCAGCAAACAGTTTGGCAGCTTCTGCATCACCTTCACCACGGCTGATACGGCCCTGACGCTCGGCTTCTGCCAGAGTACGAGTGACTTCGTAGTCGGCGGTAGCACGCAGCTTCTCAGCTTCTTCCTGACCTTGTGAACGGTGACGACGAGCAACAGCTTCACGCTCGGCACGCATACGGTTGTAGATAGCTTCAGAAACCTCAGCAGGCAGATTGATCTGCTTGATACGCACATCGACCACTTCGATACCCAGTGCCGCCATACTGTTCGGGTTAACCACCGGTACTTTACCTTTGGTTTCCGCAGTGACACGCGCAGCAGCAGAGGCAATTGCATCATCCGCAGCAGGTGTAGCCACTTCATCGTCAGTACCAGCGGTACCTGAGTTCAGCGCATCACGCACATCCAGAGTCAGACGGCCACGAGAATCGGTCACGATGTCTTTCACATCAAGACGACCAATTTCAGAACGCAGACGGTCACTGAATTTACGTTTTAACAGCACTTCTGCCTGAGAAACGTCACCACCGCCTGTTGCCAGGTAGTAGCGGCTGAAATCACTGATACGCCATTTGATATAGGAATCAACGATCAGGTCTTTCTTCTCTTTGGTCACAAAGCGATCGGCCTGGTTATCCATGGTCTGAATACGCGCATCAAGAGTTTTAACAGACTCGATAAACGGTACTTTGAAATGCAGACCTGGTTCGTAGACCACCGGCTTGTTTTCATCATCACGCAACACTTTACCGAAGCGTAAGGTAATCCCGCGCTCGCCTTCCTGTACCACGAAGACCGAGGTAAACAGCACAACCAGCACGATGATAATTAAAGCAATGACTGACTTACGCATCGTTATTCACTCCCTACGCGCTGGTTATCAGTGCGCTGCGCGTTCACGCGGCGCTGATCCATGATATCGCCCCGGCTTGACGAGGACTGTGTGCTGGCGCTACCGCTGCTTGAACTTGACGCAGGTGGCAGACGCAACAAGTTGTTCGCCCCTGTGTTATCAGTCTTTGCCGCTGGCTGTGAGCCACCTTTGAGCATCTGATCCAGAGGCAGAACCATCAGGTTGCCACCTTTGTCGTTAACCAGAACTTTACGGGTATGGCTAAGCACTTTTTCCATGGTTTCGATATACAGACGCTCACGGGTAATTTCCGGTGCAGCTTTGTATTCCGGCAACATTTTGGCGAAGCGAGCCACTTCACCCTGCGCTTCTAACACGGTCTGTGTTTTATAAGCGCGAGCTTCTTCAAGAATACGCTGCGCCTGACCGTTAGCACGCGGCTGAACTTCGTTGGTGTAAGCTTCTGCTTCACGGATGTATTGCTGTTCGTTTTCACGCGCGGAAATCGCGTCATCAAACGCAGCTTTCACCTCTTCCGGCGGACGAGCAGCCTGGAAGTTGACGTCCAGCAAGGTGATACCCATGTTGTACGGACGAATGGTTTCTTCCAGTTCGCGCTGCGTATCATTACGAATAATGGTACGACCCTCGGTGAGGATTTTATCCATGGTGTATTTACCAATAACACCACGCAGTGCGCTGTCGGTTGCCTGACGCAGGCTATCGTCTGCGCTGGTTACGCTAAACAGATAACGACGCGGATCGGTTACACGGTACTGCACGTTCATTTCAACGCGAACCACGTTCTCGTCGGAAGTCAGCATCACACCGGAAGCTGCCAGTTCACGTACCGCTTCAACGTTTACCGCTCGGACGCTATCAATGAATGTCGGTTTCCAGTTCAGGCCCGGCTCAACCAAATGGCTGAATTGACCAAAACGCGTTACCACACCACGTTCAGCTTCTTTGATGGTATAGAACCCGGTTGCAGCCCAAATAACGACGGCGACGGCGGCAACGATACCGACCATACGACCACCGATGTGCGGACGCGGAAGCTGTGAAGAACCGCCACCGGAACCACTGCCACCACTTTTACCGCCGCCCAGGCCACCCAGTTTTTTGCTTAATTTACGGAAGATATCATCCAGATCAGGTGGACCCTGATCCCGCCCTCCTTTGTTACCCCCAGAGTCGCCGCCAGGTTTGCTGCTTCCCCACGGGTCGCGGTCCTGTCCGTTATTACCGGGCTGATTCCACGCCATGTTTATGCTCCATATTTGTTGTGCGGTGATATCCCCCGAAGGGGAAAAAGTCTTCAGGACATTCCCTTGACTGGCTAGACAATATAGTCAGCGAGTGCCGGTTCTTGTTTACAGAGGCGACGCCAGTCAACAATAGGCATACGAATTTGTAAGCCAACACTGCCGTCTTCCTCCATCCACTCTTTTTCTATTGCCTGAAGCTGATAAAACCGGCTCCGAAGTCGCCCAGCCTGGGGGGGCAAGCACAACGTATGCTGTGCAATTTCACCAGATAAACGCTCTGTCAAAGCCTGGAAAAGCAGTGGAATACCGTCACCGGTCTGGGCAGAAAGCCAGACCCGAATCGGCATATTTTCATCATCTCTGTCGATACGCGGAACAAAGTCATCCAACATATCTATCTTATTCATTACCATCAGCGTAGGAATTTCATTAGCCTCAATCTCTTCGAGAACGGTATCAACCGCGGCAATGTTTTCCTCGATCCTCAGGTCACTTGCGTCAATCACATGTAATAACAGTGTTGCCTGACGTGTTTCCTGCAAGGTCGCTTTAAACGCTGCCACCAAATCGTGTGGCAAGTGACGAATAAAACCTACTGTGTCGGCCAATATTGTTTCACCGACATCCGCGACGTTAATACGGCGCAATGTGGGATCCAGTGTGGCAAACAACTGATCTGCGGCATAAACATCAGCCGTTGTTATTTGGTTAAACAGGGTGGATTTACCGGCGTTGGTGTAGCCCACCAGAGAAACGGTTGGGATATCAGCCTTGGCACGCGATCGCCGACCTTGCTCACGTTGTTTTTCAACTCGTTCTAAGCGATTAAGGATCAGCATAATCCGGTTGCGCAGTAAACGGCGGTCGGTTTCGAGCTGAGTTTCCCCAGGGCCTCGTGAACCTATCCCCCCTCCCTGACGCTCAAGGTGGGTCCAGCCGCGCACAAGGCGAGTTGCCATGTGACGTAACTGAGCCAGTTCAACCTGCAACTTACCTTCATGGGTACGCGCACGTTGAGCAAAAATATCTAAAATCAGGCCGGTTCTGTCGACGACGCGACATTCACACAGCGCTTCGAGGTTACGCTCCTGGGCTGGAGACAACGCATGATCAAATAAAATGACCGATGCCCCAGTGGCTTTCACTGCATCGGCAATTTCAATTGCCTTACCTTCACCAACAAAATACTTCGGGTGAGGAGCTTTACGGCTACCAGTAACCACCTGCAATGCTTCGACACCGGCTGAAGAGACCAGAGATTCAAACTCCTCTAGATCTTCCTTGTCTTTGTCTTGCGTAAAATAGATGTGTACCAGCACCGCCTGCTCACCGGCATCATAACGGTCAAACAAGCGTATAACCTCTCAAAAAGACCAGCGGGGAACCCAGCATCCCTGGTTCCCCGGCTTGGAAAAACAACGTTACGCCTTATTCAGCGTCTTCGCTGTCTTGTTGTGGCGCAGAACCTTGCGCACTTCCACCATGGTGGTAGCTGCCAGAACCGCTAGTACCGGTGTTATTGCTGTGATGAGATACCGGACGAGACGGAACAACAGTAGAAATCGCGTGCTTATAGACCATCTGGCTAACCGTGTTTTTCAACAGGATTACAAACTGATCAAAAGACTCAATCTGACCTTGCAGCTTAATACCATTCACCAAATAAATAGAAACTGGAACACGTTCGCGACGCAGTGCGTTCAAGAACGGATCTTGTAATGATTGCCCCTTAGCCATTCTATCTTTTCCTTATATGCTTGTTGTTTGTAACTCAAGAACCCTGAGGCTCTGAAAAACTGCGTAAAATATTGCGCACCATAACGATTCAATTGTACACATTCATTGGTGCTTCGCACTAACAACCTGTAGTACATCGTTGTAAGATTGAGACGGATTCTCACTGTCTAACCAGTGAACACCCTCCCAACCTCGCAACCAGGTCATCTGGCGCTTAGCCAATTGTCTCGTCGCGCAAATACCACGATAAACCATTTCATCATGTGAAATTTCCCCTGCCAGATAAGACCACATCTGCCGGTATCCCACACAACGAATGGAAGGCATGTCCGTATGCAAATCACCACGGGCAAAAAGAGCCCGCACTTCAGCTTCAAATCCAGAAGCTAACATCTGATGAAAACGCTGCTCAATTCTTTGATGGAGCAGTTCACGGCTCGCCGGGGCGATGGCGAACTGATGCACCTGGTAAGGCAGAGCTTCTCCTGACGTTTCCGTCAGTTCCGTTAAAGTTTTACCCGAAATGAAAAAAACTTCCAGTGCACGGGAAAGCCTTTGTGGATCATTTGGATGAATACGTGCAGCGGCGACAGGATCAACCTGTGCTAACTCACGATGCAACGCTTCCCATCCTTGCTCTGCAGCCTGTTTTTCAATCCGTTCCCGTACTTGCGGGTCAGCGGATGGTAAAGGTGATAAACCCTCTAACAATGCCTTGAAGTAGAGCATTGTTCCCCCGACTAACAAGGGAATACGCCCTGCCGCGGTAATTTCAGCCATTTCAGCCAACGCATCACGCCGGAAATCAGCGGCGGAATAGGCTTGTGCCGGGTCGAGAATATCAAGCAACCGGTGCGGAGCCTGGGCTAATTCTTCAGCCGTTGGCTTCGCGGTACCAATGTCCATCCCTTGATAGATAAGGGCCGAATCGACGCTTATCAACTCTACTGGCAACGTTTTACGCAAATTAATGGCTAACGCTGTCTTACCTGAGGCCGTCGGCCCCATCAAAAAAATTGCCTGTGGCAGGCTTTGCTTAACTTCAGTCATGTTTCAGGGCGTTCATCGCCATATGTAAATCAACAGGTTGTAACAAACCGCCAGGTGGTGATTTCACCAGCTGCGGACAAAGGCGCTCCACATCAGCCAGCAGGGCAATCGCCTGCGCCTGATTCCATTGTTCATGATTACCGTCCATTTGACGAGCAAACCATTGAGCAATCTGTGTTGCATTCACCTCTGTCTGTCGCGCCAGGTATCCTGGCAGTTCGTGAATCAAGATTTGTAAATTTTGTTTACGCAAAGGTAAAGGTACAGAGCGAATTGTTATCTGACGCGACTCAATGGCGAATTCAATGCCCATTTCCAGTAAAAGCGGCTGATTTTTAATCAGAACGTCCTGTTCTTCTTTGGTGACTTTCAAACGAATGGGGATCAGCAGCGGTTGAGCACGTGCCCCTTCGGAGCCTGGCACTAACTGCGCCATTTTCAACCAACGTTCAGCCACGCTTAAGGAAAGCAGCATGATTTTGCCGTCACGCTCGAGTAACGCGATATCCGGATTGATGACGGTCAGCACGCGCCCAAAACTTTGTGCGTGACCGTCTAAAGCCTCGTAAGGCTCAGACTCAGGTTCAGCAACTCGATTTTTTGAGGCTGCGGGTGTCGGTGTATTCAACAATTCACGATACACCGCCCCTTCTTTCTTCTGAAAACCTGGTGCCGCATGCGGCCATAAAGGCGCACTGCCTTTACTCGCACTTCCTTCACTATAGCTACCAGAAACCGGGGTCGTATTACGAGGTGGTGATTCGCGAGAAGCTGTGGGAGCAGCAGGCGTGGCAAACTGGTTACGCCCGGATGCCACGCGGTTTTCCGGCTGCCAGCGCGGTTGTGGTTCTTCCGCCGTTTCTTCCAGCGGCAGGCGATTTTCACTTTGCTGTTGCAGCACGCTCAACACGCCCTGGTAGATAAAATCATGCACCAGGCGCGACTGATGAAAACGCACTTCATGTTTGGCAGGATGCACATTCACATCCACTTGATGCGGGTCGATTTCCAGGTACAGCACAAACGCCGGTTGCTGGTCGGCACCGAGTTTGTCTTCACAGGCCTGGCGGATAGCGTGATTGATCAGGCGGTCGCGCATCATGCGACCGTTCACATAGCAATATTGAATCTCTGCCAGAGCGGAAGTCGTCGCCGTAGGTTCAGCCACCCAGCCGCGCAATGCCAGGTCACCATGCTGCCATTCAATGGCCAGCGCTTGTTCGAGGAAAGCCGTACCGCAAATCGAGCCAAGGCGGCGTTCGCGAGGTGCACCCTCTGCAACCGCACGGTACTGACGAATCACTTTGCCGTTGTGGGTGAGATTTATCGACACATCAAAACGCGCCAGCGCAATACGTCTGACTATCTCATCAATATGATTGAATTCGGTTTTTTCGGTGCGCATGAATTTGCGACGTGCGGGGGTGTTGTAGAACAAATCCAACACCTCAAGCGTGGTTCCGACTGGATGTGCCGCCGGTTTTACCGTCACATCCTGTTCACGCCCTTCGGCATAGGCCTGCCACGCTTCGTTTTGCTCGGCGGTGCGCGAGGTTAACGTCAGTCGTGCAACCGAGCTAATACTCGCTAACGCTTCACCACGAAACCCGAGGCTAATAATGGCCTCAAGGTCATCAAGTGTGGCGATTTTACTGGTCGCATGACGAGCCAGTGCTAATGCCAGCTCATCTTTTTTGATACCGCAGCCGTTATCACGAATACGAATGAGCTTGGCGCCACCGCGTTCAATATCAATATCAATACGCGTAGCGCCTGCATCAAGACTGTTCTCAACCAGTTCTTTCACCACCGATGCGGGGCGCTCTACCACTTCGCCAGCAGCAATCTGGTTGGCAAGTTGCGGCGGCAGAACCTGAATCGGCATGAAATCTCCTTATTGAGTCATCGCGACGGGATCAATACCCGCACCTTGCGAGCGTGCAGTTTGACCAGTTGGTGGCGCGGATTGCAACGGATGCGTCAGGAAATAATCCCTAAGCCCTTGATAAATAGCTTGTGCAATTTTTTGCTGGTAATCATCGCTATCGAGCAGGCGCTCTTCCGAGTTGTTGCTGATAAACCCGGTTTCCACTAACACCGAAGGAATATCCGGCGAACGCAATACGCCAAGGCTTGCGTGTTCCGGGCGACGTTTGTGCAACGAGCCTACGCGCTGCATTTGCGCCAGCACTTTTGTTGCCACATCATACCCGACGCGCTGGGAATGGCCGAACTGCAAATCCAGAACCGCCTGGCTTAAATAAGGGTCAGCCTGGCTATTGGCCAGTACATCACCCGCCCCGCCCAACAACTCCGATTGTTTCTCGTGCTGTTCGAGCCAGCCCGCCATTTCACTGTTCGCGCGACGATTCGACAGCACCCAAACGGAGGCTCCCGTCGCATCGCGATTAGGCGCGGCATCAGCATGAATAGACACCAGAATATTGGCATTCTGTTTACGTGCGACGTCTGAACGCCCCATCACCGAAATAAAATAATCACCATCGCGGGTCAGCACGCCTTTAAACATCGGGTCGTCATTCAGCAATGAACGAAGTTTACGGGCAATCGAAATAGTGACGTTTTTCTCTTTCGTGCCACCAGGGCCAATTGCCCCCGGATCCTGCCCGCCATGCCCCGCATCAATAGCCACAACAACGGTATCGGATTGAGTCGTGGTGCGCTGAGTTCGTGCAGGATGCATCGCCGTATTAGAGCTGATGGCTCCCGTCACGGTCTGCGGATTAAAGGGATTTTTTGCAGGTTCGGTTGAACGGGTGACGGGTGGCGCTTCAACACGTTTAGCCACAACCGGAGGAGGTGGTGGCGGAGGCGGAGCATCGGCGTTGATCGTAAACACTACCGTGTAATTAGAACCATTTTGCTGTTTTACAGCGCGAGTTTTGCCAGGCTCAGTGAGATCCACCACCAGGCGTAAGGAATCGCTGTCTTTTGGTTGCCCTGACCGAATGCTTTTCACCAGGTTATTGCCACTGAACAACAGCGGTAAACCTCTGATCACACCCGTTTGTTTGATATCCAGAGCAACGCTTTTCTTATCATCCTGAGAAAAAGCATATTCAGGATCGCCAATAAAACTAAACGTGATCCGCGCCTGAGAATCGCCGTTCGATACCTGAATATCCGCTAAACTGGCCGCGCTTGCTTGTGCCGCCAGCACCAATAAACACAACGCCATCCACACACTTTTCACGCGATAGATCATCCCGTCATCCTTGTTATTTGGCCAACCGCGCCAGTAACGACTCACCAGATGAGGAAACTGCTTTCAGGCACGCTTCGCGCCCTTCGGCCTGGTAACTTAGGTGGATTTCGACATCCGGTTCTGGAAGCACACCCTGACCTTTTTGCGGCCATTCCACCAGACTGATTGCGTCATTGGTGAAATAGTCACGAATTCCCATAAACTCGAGTTCTTCTGGATCGGCAAGACGATAGAGATCAAAGTGATACACCATCAAATCACCGAGTTCATACGGTTCTACCAACGTATAAGTTGGGCTTTTCACGTTCCCTTTATGACCCAGCGCTTGCACAAAACCACGGCTAAAAGTCGTTTTCCCCGCGCCAAGATCACCATACAGATGAATCACGGTGGCACCGATGCAGGCTTCAGCCAGGCGTGCGCCCAGTTCTAAGGTCGCGGCTTCATCAGGTAATGCGATAACTCGATTAATCATTTTTTTGGCTATTCAAATCCGGGTTAACAAAAGGGTACAACGTCGATAATAAATCGGTCGCTAACATGCCACGTGTACCAAAGCGGTAAGCCAACACATCGGCGGCCGCGCCATGGGCCACACATCCGGCACAGGCTGCATCATACGGGGTTAACTTCTGTGCCAGCAATGCTCCGATGATTCCGGATAGCACATCCCCCATGCCGCCGCTGCCCATACCTGCATTACCAACATCAACAATGGCGCATTCGCCACGTTGGCTGGCAACAACCGTACCGGCACCTTTTAAGACCACAATTCCGCCATAACGTTTTACCAGGCGGTCTGCGGCAAGTAAGCGGTCACTCTCAATTTGTGACACGGCGCAATTTAGCAACCGCGCAGCCTCGCCAGGATGTGGTGTAATCACGCGATTCTGACGTTTATCGGGATTGATTGCCAGAAGGTTCAGCGCATCTGCATCCCACAGCATCGGTTTACGGCTGTTCTCTACTTTTTGTAAGGCTTTTTTGCCCCACTCTTGCTGCCCTAATCCTGGGCCAATCACTATCACATCGGCCCACTCAAGACTTTCATCAAGCGTTTGTGAAGTCAGTTCCTGAACCATTAACTCGGGCCGCGCGGTCAGCAACGGTGCGATATTTTCTGAGCGAGTCAAAACCCTGACCAACCCCGCTCCAGCCCGCAAAGCCGCTTCGCCCGTCATACGAATCGCCCCCGCCGTGCCGTGGTCGCCGCCTATTATCACCAGTCGCCCGTTATCGCCTTTGTGCGAGGTGGGCTTGCGTGGCGTTAACCAGCCCGCTAACTGTGCGCTATCCACGCGAGTTATCGGCGCAGTCTGCCCCTTCAACCAGGTTTCAAGGCCAAGCGCATCAAAGTGCAGTTCACCCACCACATCGCGCGCTTTTCCGGTCAGAAGACCAGGCTTAAGGGCAATAAACGTAATGGTGTGTGAAGCGTTGATTGCCGCACCAGGAATGGCGCCCGTTTCTGCGAGCAAGCCCGAAGGAATATCCAAGGCAATCACAGGAGCAGAATGGTGATTACATTTTTCAATAAGCTGCGCGGCATTATCTCGTGGCGCGTGCGCAAGCCCGGTTCCCAGAATACCATCGACCACCAGGTCGATATCATCAGGCCATGGATGCTCTGGCGCATGAATAAGACCCGCCGCATCCAGCCAGGCATCACGCGCGTATGCAGACTCCTGTGGCAATGGCTTATCACTTTCCAGCGCCACAAGCGTAACGCGCACACCCGCAGCCTGAGCAAGGCGTGCTAATACATAACCATCGCCGCCGTTATTGCCATGTCCACATGCGACCAGCCAGTGCTGGCTTTGCGGATAAAGTTCGCGGGCAAGGTTAAATGCCGCAGCGCCCGCTCGCTGCATCAATTCATAGAGCGTTAACCCTAATTCATCCGCCGCCTGCTGTTCAGCGGTGCGCAACCAGTCTGCTGACCAAACTGAATGTGGTATACTTTTGGCGGTTATTTTTAGGCTCAGGTCCGTCATGTCACAGCCCCTCGATCTCAATCAGTTAGCGCAAAATATCAAACAGTGGGGAATCGAACTCGGCTTCCAGCAAGTGGGGATTACCGATACCGATCTCTCCGCCAGTGAACCCGCGCTTCAGTTGTGGCTGGATAAACAATACCACGGCGAGATGGATTGGATGGCCCGTCACGGCATGATGCGCGCCCGCCCACACGAATTGCTGCAGGGGACGTTGCGCGTAATTAGCGTACGGATGAACTATCTCCCGGCAAACGCGGCCTTTGCCTCGACGCTCAAGAACCCCAAAATCGGTTACATCAGCCGTTACGCCCTCGGACGTGATTACCACAAACTGCTGCGCAATCGACTCAAAAAACTGGGTGAGATGATCCAATCCCATTGTTCCACGCTGAATTTTAGACCTTTTGTGGATTCAGCGCCGATTCTTGAGCGCCCATTAGCGGATAAAGCAGGCCTGGGATGGACAGGTAAGCACTCACTTATCCTGAATCAGGAAGCAGGATCGTTCTTTTTCCTCGGTGAGCTATTAGTCGATATTCCATTACCCATAGATAAACCAGTCGAGGAAAAATGCGGGCGCTGCGTGGCCTGCATGACGATTTGCCCGACCGGCGCGATAGTTGAACCGTACACGGTCGACGCGCGGCGTTGCATTTCCTATCTCACTATTGAGCTTGAAGGCGCAATCCCCGAAGAATTCAGACCGCTAATCGGAAACCGAATTTACGGCTGCGACGACTGCCAGCTGATTTGCCCGTGGAATCGCTTTTCACAATTGACCGTGGAAGATGACTTTAGCCCGCGTCGCGCATTGCATGCTCCGCCGCTGGTTGAACTGTTTGCCTGGAGTGAAGAATATTTCCTGCGCGTGACTGAAGGTTCAGCGATTCGCCGCATCGGTCATTTACGCTGGCTGCGAAATATTGCAGTCGCATTAGGAAACGCCCCCTGGGAAGAAGTGATTCTGAAAGCATTGCAACAACGAAAAGGTGAGCACCCACTTCTTGATGAGCATATTGAATGGGCGATTGCGCAACAATTAACCAAACGAAGCGCTAACGCAACTGAGGTTCAGTTACCGCAAAAGCAGCGTCTGGTTCGGGTCATAGAAAAGGGGTTGAAACGTGATGCGTGAAATGTCCACAGGATGTGAATAAAAATTTGAAAGCCTTGCCCCACAAGCGATGTAAAATCTGCAAGCGATCGAGTTAACATTTTTAAATATTATAAAAATCAATTAAATCAAATAGTTAAACTAAAGGTGTAAAAGTTAATAAATAATTAGCGATCGAAGGGAAAAAACGTAAGCTGTGGATAAGTCTGTTTACAAGAGTTTTTGAGGAACGTAAAAACCACCACCGACGCGACTTAGCGTTGTGGATAATTTGTACTGAAGATTAGAATTTGGAGCGGGAAACGAGACTCGAACTCGCGACCCCGACCTTGGCAAGGTCGTGCTCTACCAACTGAGCTATTCCCGCTTGGGTGGTGCTGGCTTTAAAAGCCAAATCAAATTTTGGAGCGGGAAACGAGACTCGAACTCGCGACCCCGACCTTGGCAAGGTCGTGCTCTACCAACTGAGCTATTCCCGCATATTCTTCGTCTTTCAAGCTGATGCTTAAAAGCCATCGAATTTGGTGGTACTGCTGTAATCAAATTTGGAGCGGGAAACGAGACTCGAACTCGCGACCCCGACCTTGGCAAGGTCGTGCTCTACCAACTGAGCTATTCCCGCTCTGTGTAACGCTGCAAATTCTGCATCGGTACGGGAGGCGCATTATACGAGAAATCGTTTTAGTCGCAAGCCCTTCAAAAGGTTTTTTTCACAAAATTAGTTTGAATGGTGATTTAAACGTCAAAATGATTAATTTCCCAGCGAAGGAGGAGTTTAGCTCCTCCCGAACGCCTGTCAAAGCTTAATAAAATTCTCACGATAGAACGCAAGCTCTGCCACAGACTCACGAATATCATCCATTGCCTGGTGCGTGCCCTGCTTTTTGAAGTCAGCGAGAATTTCAGGTTTCCAACGACGCGCCAGCTCTTTCAGCGTGCTGACATCCAGATAACGATAGTGGAAGTACTCTTCCAGCTCTGGCATGTACTTAAACAAGAAACGGCGATCCTGGCCGATACTATTACCGCAGATTGGCGAGCTATTCGCTGGCACCCATTGTTTCAGAAACTCAAGCGTTGCCAGTTCAGCCGCGCGATCGTCCAGCTGACTTGCTTTAACACGCTCAACCAGGCCGCTACCGGTATGAGTACGCACATTCCAGTCATCCATCAGCGCCAACTGTTCATCAGACTGATGAACCGCAATCGTTGGCCCTTCGGCAAGGATATTCAAATTGGCATCAGTTACCAGCGTGGCAATTTCAATTATGCGATCCCGCTCGGGGTCCAGGCCGGTCATTTCTAAATCAATCCAAATCAGATTGTTTTCATTTCCACTCATGCTATTTTCCACCCTTCTTGTGCGTAGCCCACCGTTGTCGATGGGTTAATTCGTATAAAATAGTGTGTATCATAGAGGTTTTGCCCATCACGGGCGACTAGGAGCCAGTAAGATTGAGCAAAAATAAACTCTCCAAAGGACAGCAGCGCCGGGTTTCAGCAAATCACCAGCGTCGGCTTAAACAGACTGTGGAGAAAGCCGATCCTGACGACTCTCAGTTTGGTGAACCACGCGATGGTCGCGTCATTAGCCGTTTCGGCCAACATGCCGATGTCGAATCACCCGGTGGTGAAATTCACCGCTGCAATATCCGTCGTACCATTCGTTCGCTGGTAACAGGCGACAACGTGGTCTGGCGCCCGGCTAAAGAAGCGGCGGCAGGTGTCACGATTAAAGGCATTGTGGATGCAGTACACGAGCGCACCACCGTTCTGACACGCCCTGATTTCTATGACGGCGTAAAACCCATTGCCGCTAACATTGACCAGATAATTGTGGTTTCCGCCATTTTGCCTGAGCTGTCGCTTAACATTATCGACCGTTATCTGGTGGCGTGCGAAACCCTCGACGTCGAACCACTGCTGGTATTGAACAAAACCGACCTGCTGGACGAAGCAGGCCTGGCGTTCGTCAACGAACAAATGGATATCTACCGCAAGATTGGTTATCGCGTTCTGTTTGTTTCCAGCCACAAAGTTGAAGGTCTGAAAGAGCTTGAAGAAGCATTGATTGGCCGCGTCAGTATTTTTGCCGGGCAATCAGGCGTGGGCAAATCAAGCCTGCTGAACAACCTTCTCGGCTTTAAAGAAGTCCAGATTCTGGTTAATGACGTTTCTGATAACTCAGGTTTAGGTCAGCACACGACGACCGCTTCGCGTCTTTACCACTTCCCAGGCGGCGGCGATGTTATCGACTCCCCAGGCGTGCGCGAATTTGGTCTGTGGCACTTAGAGCCGGATCAAGTCACGAATGGGTTTACTGAATTCCACGACTATTTAGGTCGTTGCAAATACCGTGACTGCAGCCACACCAACGATCCAGGCTGCGCGCTGCGTGAAGCCGTTGAGCGTGGGGAGATCGCTGAAACGCGTTTCGACAACTACCATCGCATACTGGAAAGTATGTCCGAGGTAAAATCGCGTAAAACCTTTTCCGATACTGACCGCTGACAATTAAGCTGGGCATCGCTAAAATCGCGCTCCTTTTTGTGTATGCCCGCTAAAATGGGTACTTAGCCAGGAGGCTATCTTGTTAGACAACTTTAAACTTTCGCTCCAGTACATCCTGCCTAAACTATGGCTGACCCGCCTGGCAGGCTGGGGTGCAAGCAAACGAGCTGGCTGGTTGACCAAACTGGTTATCGACCTATTCGTCAAATACTACAAAGTCGACATGAAGGAAGCACAAAAGCCGGACACCGCCAGCTATCGCACCTTCAACGAATTCTTCGTCCGTCCACTGCGTGACGACGTGCGCCCGGTTAACACCGACCCAAGTGTACTGGTTATGCCAGCCGACGGCGTAGTGAGCCAGTTAGGCCCAATCGAAGAAGACAAAATCCTGCAAGCAAAAGGCCATAACTACAGCCTGGAAGCCCTGCTTGCCGGAAACTACTTAATGGCCGATCTGTTCCGTAACGGCAGCTTCGTAACCACTTACCTGTCGCCGCGTGATTACCACCGTGTTCACATGCCGTGTAACGGTATTTTGCGCGAAATGATTTACGTGCCGGGCGATTTGTTCTCCGTGAACCATTTAACGGCGCAAAACGTCCCGAACCTGTTTGCCCGTAACGAACGTGTTATCTGCCTGTTCGATACTGAATTTGGCCCAATGGCGCAAATTCTGGTTGGCGCGACCATTGTTGGCAGCATCGAAACCGTCTGGGCAGGCACTATCACGCCACCGCGTGAAGGCGTGATCAAACGCTGGACGTGGCCTGCCGGTGAAAGCGAAGGTTCTGTTGCACTGTTAAAAGGCCAGGAAATGGGTCGCTTTAAACTGGGCTCAACGGTGATTAACTTGTTCGCACCGGGCAAAGTGAACCTGGCCGAGCAGCTGCAAAGCCTGTCTGTGACTAAGATTGGTGAACCACTGGCTGTATCTACCGAACCTATGGGCGAACCGGAAGTGCCTGTCAGTGAGATTACTGAAGCAGAAGTTGCTGCCGATCAGGAAACCAAACCCGACGTTTAACGCTTAAAGCTCAACCCAAAATCATTCAAGTTGCAGCAAGACGGCAACTGAGCGCCCCCCCAGGAGCTTATATAAATAAGTGACTGGGGTGAGTAAAGGCAGCCAACGCAGCTGCGGCTTGAAGGATGAAGGGGTTAACTAAGATAGGTATTTACGTGCGCCTGATACTCACTTTTCTGATGGCCTGGTGCCTAAGTCTTCCGGCCTATGCCGCCACCGCCCCCGACGCCAAACAAATCTCCCAGGAACTCGAACAAGCTAAGTCTGCAAAAGACAAACCTGGCAGTGCTGAAACCGTGGAAGCGCTTCAGGCAGCGCTCAACGCACTTGATGAACGAAAAGTATCTCTCGAAAGAGCGACGCAATATCAGCAAGTTATAGATAACTTCCCCAATCTCTCTGACACCTTGCGTCGGCAGATCAATAATCTGCGCGATGAACCGCAAAAAGTGCCAGAAACCATGAGCACCGATGCGTTAAACCAGGAAATCCTGCAAGTCAGTAGCCAGTTGCTGGATAAAAGCCGCCTTGCGCAGCAAGAACAGGAACGCACCCGGGAAATCACCGACTCACTCAGCCAACTGCCGCAGCAGCAAACCGATGCCCGCCGTCAGTTAAACGAGGTTGAACGTCGGATGGGTACCCTTCCGGCCACCAGCACACCGCTAACACAGGCACAAAACTTCTCTTTGCAGGCTGAATCTTCACGCCTGAAAGCGCTGGTCGATGAACTGGAACTGGCACAATTGTCGGCCAGTAACCGCCAGGAACTTGCTCGCCTGCGCGCAGAACTTGCCCAGAAACAGAGCGAACAGCTGGATGCTTATCTCCAGGCATTGCGTAATCAGTTGAATAACCAGCGCCAGCGAGAAGCTGAAAAGGCCCTGGAAAGCACAGAGTTACTGGCTGAAAGCAGCGCCAACCTGCCATCTGGTATCGTTGACCAGTTTAAAAATAACCGTGAATTATCTCAGGCGTTGAATCAACAGGCTCAGCGCATGGATTTAGTCGCCTCTCAGCAACGCCAGGCGAGCAGCCAGACGTTACAGGTGCGTCAGGCGCTCAACACGCTGCGTGAACAATCACAATGGCTTGGGGTCTCTAACGTGCTGGGAGAAGCATTACGTGCCCAGGTGGCTCGTTTGCCGGAGATGCCAAAGCCGCAGCAAGTGGATACCGAGCTGGGCCAGTTGCGTGTCCAGCGGTTGCATTACGAAGATCTGCTAAGCAAACACCAGCAACTGCGCCAGATTCGTCAACTCGATGGTCAGCCGCTCACCACCGAGCAAAATCGCATTCTGGAAGCGCAGTTACGTACCCAACGCGAGCTGCTCAACTCCCTGCTGCAAGGGGGCGATAACCTCATTCTCGAGCTAACCAAACTGAAAGTGGCCAACAGCCAACTGGAAGATGCGCTCAAAGAGGTGAACGAAGCGACGCACCGTTATCTGTTCTGGACCTCAGACGTCAGCCCGATAGGCTTCAGTTGGCCGGTTGAGATCGTGCAAGATTTACGTCGACTGGTATCGATGGACACGTTCAGCCAGCTTGGCAGTGCCACCGTCATGATGCTGACCAGCAAAGAGACGCTGCTGCCGCTGTTTGCCGCGTTGATCCTGGTAGGCTTCAGTATCAGTTCACGCCGCCACTTTACGGCTTTCCTGGAGCGCTCCAGCGCCAAAGTGGGGAAAGTGACGCAGGATCATTTCAGCTTAACGCTGCGCACCGTGTTCTGGTCGATTCTGGTGGCATTGCCGTTGCCCGTGCTTTGGGCAACGCTTGGTTTCGGGTTACAAGCGGCCTGGCCGTATCCCCTCGCAGTGGCGATTGGCGATGGCGTGACCGCCACCGTTCCTCTGCTTTGGGCGGTGATGATTTGTGCCACATTCGCCCGTCCTAACGGTTTGTTCATTGTGCATTTCGGCTGGCCCCAGCAACGCGTCGCCCGCGCTATGCGTTATTACCTGATGAGTATCGGGCTTATCGTGCCGCTAATTATGGCATTGATAATGTTTGATAATCTCAGTGACCGGGAGTTCTCCGGTTCACTTGGGCGGCTGTGCTTTATTTTGATTTGCGGTGCGATGGCACTGGTCACGTTAAGCCTGAAACGGGCAGGAATTCCACTGTATCTGGATAAACAGGGTAACAGTGAAAACATTGCCAACACGATATTATGGAACCTGCTGCTGGCGGCTCCATTGCTGGCTATTTTGGCCGCCGTGGTAGGTTATCTGGCAACCGCGCAAGCTCTGCTGGCAAGGCTTGAAACCTCGGTCGCCATCTGGTTCTTGTTACTGGTGGTTTATCATATCTTCCGTCGCTGGATGCTCATTCAGCGCCGCCGCCTGGCATTCGATCGCGCCAAACATCGTCGTGCGGAAATACTCGCCCAACGTGCTCGTGGCGAAGAAGAACCCGCTCACAGCCACAGCACTGAAGGTTCGGCAGAAACTATCGAAGAGCCAGAAATCGATCTGGATACTATCAGCGTGCAGTCTCTGCGCCTGGTGCGTTCGATTCTGATGCTGATTGCGCTGCTATCGGTCATCGTGTTGTGGTCGGAAATCCATTCTGCATTTGGCTTCCTTGAGAACATCACGTTGTGGGATGTCACCTCAACGGTACAAGGCGTGGAAAGCATCGAGCCGATAACCCTGGGCTCAGTGTTAATTGCCATTCTGGTGCTGATTATCACCATGCAACTGGTGCGTAATCTCCCTGCTCTACTTGAACTCGCACTCCTCCAGCACCTGGATTTAGCACCTGGTACCGGTTACGCCATCACGACTGTCACCAAATATCTGCTTTTACTGGTGGGGACATTGGTCGGCTTCTCGATGATTGGCATTGAGTGGTCGAAATTGCAGTGGCTGGTCGCAGCCCTTGGTGTTGGTTTAGGTTTTGGTTTGCAGGAGATTTTCGCCAACTTTATCTCGGGCCTGATCATTCTGTTCGAGAAACCGATCCGTATTGGCGACACCGTGACGATTCGCGATCTGACCGGCAGCGTCACTAAAATTAATACGCGAGCTACCACCATTAGTGACTGGGACCGCAAAGAGATCATCGTGCCGAATAAAGCGTTTATCACCGAGCAGTTTATCAACTGGTCGCTGTCGGATTCGGTAACGCGTGTGGTACTAACTGTTCCAGCCCCGTCTGATGCAAACAGCGAGGAAGTCACGAAGGTGTTGTTGCAGGCAGCCGAGCGCTGTTCGTTGGTAATTGATAACCCACCGCCAGAAGCGTTCCTTGTGGACTTGCAGGCGGGCATTCAAATATTTGAGCTGCGAATTTATGCCGCAGAGATGAACCACCGTATGCCGCTGCGCCATGAGATCCACCAGCTGATTCTGCAGGGCTTCCGCGAACACGGTATCGAACTGCCGTTCCCACCATTCCAGATGCGTCTGGATAGTCTGGGCGGGCAACGTAGCAGCAAGACGCTGACATCTTCAGGGAAAGCGGGCAGAACGCCGGGAAGTTTGTAAGCCTGGTCGCCCTCATCCCGGCCTTCTCCCCCAGGAGAAGGAGAAAACCGGACAACCCCCTCTCCGGTGGGCTGTCTCTTAGTCACATTTCTGTGAGTCGGGAGACAGTTCCGTTCACCCGGTGTTCAGTGTTTTATATAGCCACTGAACCAGTGAACGACTTAGGGTGGCCACCGTCGCCACCTGGAGTCAAAATGGAGGCGATTGAAGCCGGAACCAGAGGTCAACGTCACAACCGAAAGACCACACCGAGCCCCGGTTTTGACCTTGTTCCCGGTATAAATTGCCCCAGTGTTCCCCATAAATCAGGGTTGAGCTGCCGGGAGCAGCGAAAGAGAGCGATCGTCGGGAACGAGTCGCGAACGACCCTGATGTTGGGGATAAGCTGGGGTTTACCGCGCAGCGGCAATTTAATCACCGGGCGACGGGGTCGCCAGGGGGATGTCGTTATCCCACTGGCACGTTCACCGTTTGCTGGCATTAAAGAGAGAACTGAACGCACGGGTGAACGGAAAATCAGCGAGGCTTAAAGATCTCACCCGGACAAAATTGCCAGGCTGAGGGTGGCTCTAAGCCCGGTCCACCGGGAACGCCAGCACGTCGGCCAGGCTTTCAGCCTTCAGCGCCAACATAATCAAGCGATCCACGCCTAGCGCGACACCAGAGCAATCAGGCAGCCCTGCTTTGAGTGCTTCGAGCAAATTCACGTCAATCGGCTGCTGCGGCAAACCGCGGGCGGCACGTTTACGGTTATCCTGCTCGAAACGCTGCTGCTGCTCACGTGCATCGGTTAATTCGTGGAAACCATTTGCCAGCTCAATACCTCGGAAATAGACCTCGAAGCGCTCGGCAACCCGATGGTCTTCGGTGCTGATCTGCGCCAGGGCGGCCTGGCTTGCCGGGAAGTGGTACACAAACGTCGGCTTTTCTTTACCGATATGCGGCTCGACACCCATGCTGAAAAGCAATTGCAGCAAGGTATCGCGGTCTTCTTCCTGATCGGCAATGTTGCTTAAATCGAGTTTTCTCGCAACTTCACGTAACTGAGTTTTATCCGCAGAAAGCGGGTCAATTTCCAGGTGGCGTTGGAAAGCCTGCTGATAAGAGAGCGTTTCCGCCGCATCAGTTTCCAGAACCTGTTGCAGCAAATCATCAACTTCATTCATCAAACGATACATGTCGTAGCATGGGCGATACCACTCCAGCATAGTGAACTCTGGATTATGGTGACGGCCCATCTCTTCATTACGGAAACTGCGGCACAGCTGGAATACCGGGCCAATGCCCGCCGCCAACAGGCGTTTCATGTGGTATTCCGGGCTGGTCATCAGGTACAGATTGACGCCCTGAGCGTGGCCTGGGCCAACAAAACGGGTTTCAAACGGGAACAGATTGATATCCGTTACCGTAGCCTGGCTCATGCAGGGTGTTTCCACCTCCAGTACACCGCGATCGGCAAAAAAGCGCCGAATAACAGCCATGATCGCAGCGCGTTTCAACAGGTTGGGGATGGATGCGCTCGGCTGCCAGGTGGCCGTTTCGCTCATGGTGGAGTCTCCGTATTCATACAAGGCCGAGAAGTCTACCCGCAACGCATAGGCGAGACAAATTTTGCGCAGTAAATTTTCAACGTTGCTGGGGCCAGTATGCCGTGACGAATCCTGATTTCGTGACATAAATCATCATGAGTATTAATTAATTGCTGAACTGAACAGCAAAAAAATCGAACACGTCAAATTTCCTTAAAAAGCCTGCGGCTATAATCCGCTACCTACAAAGGAGCAGGGAAAACCCTTTCGCTATAGCTGCCGCCGTATTGGTGAACTACCTTTGGTTAAATTAGCTATGCGAAATAACTAAAAATCTGGAGGAATGTCGTGCAAACCTTTCAAGCCGATCTTGCCATAATTGGCGCTGGCGGAGCGGGCTTACGAGCAGCCATCGCGGCGGCCCAGGCCAATCCACAAGCCAAAATCGCTCTGATCTCCAAAGTCTACCCAATGCGTAGCCACACTGTAGCCGCCGAAGGGGGTTCTGCTGCCGTTACGCAGGATCACGACAGCTTCGAATATCATTTTAACGACACAGTTTCCGGTGGCGACTGGCTGTGCGAGCAGGATGTGGTCGACTATTTCGTCCATAACTGCCCGACCGAAATGACGCAGCTTGAGCAATGGGGTTGCCCATGGAGTCGTCGCCCGGACGGTTCCGTCAACGTGCGCCGCTTTGGTGGCATGAAGATTGAACGCACCTGGTTTGCCGCGGATAAAACCGGCTTCCATATGCTTCACACCCTGTTCCAGACTTCATTACAGTTCCCGCAAATCCAGCGTTTTGACGAGCATTTCGTGCTCGACATTCTGGTTGATGACGGCGCTGCGCGTGGCGTAGTTGCCATGAATATGATGGAAGGCTCACTGGTACAAATCCGCGCTAATGCGGTCGTGATGGCAACCGGTGGTGCGGGTCGCGTTTATCGCTACAACACCAACGGCGGTATTGTGACCGGTGATGGTATGGGCATGGCACTCAGCCACGGCGTACCGCTGCGTGATATGGAATTTGTGCAATATCACCCAACCGGCCTGCCGGGTTCCGGCATTCTGATGACGGAAGGCTGCCGTGGTGAAGGCGGTATTCTGGTCAACAAAGACGGCTATCGTTACCTGCAAGATTACGGCATGGGTCCAGAAACTCCGCTGGGCGAGCCGCGCAACAAATATATGGAACTCGGCCCACGCGACAAAGTTTCTCAGGCCTTCTGGCACGAATGGCGTGCAGGTCGCACCGTTCCGACTCCACGTGGCGATGTGGTTTATCTCGACCTGCGTCATCTGGGCGAGAAAAAACTTCTCGAGCGTCTGCCGTTTATCTGCGAACTGGCAAAAGCGTATGTTGGCGTCGACCCTGTAAAAGAGCCGATCCCCGTTCGCCCTACCGCGCACTACACCATGGGCGGTATCGAAACCGACAGCCAGTGCGAATCCCGCATTAAAGGTCTGTTCGCAGTCGGCGAATGTTCGTCTGTTGGTCTGCATGGCGCAAACCGATTAGGTTCGAACTCTCTTGCTGAACTAGTGGTGTTTGGTCGCCTGGCGGGTGAAGGCGCGATGCGTCGTGCCAACGAAGCATCGCCCGCCAATGACGCTGCATTGAATGCACAAGCCGCAGACGTAGAAACTCGCCTCAAGAAACTGGTTAATCAGGAAGGCTCTGAGAACTGGTCGAAGATTCGCGATGAAATGGGTCTGTCGATGGAAGAAGGTTGCGGGATTTATCGCACGCCAGAACTGATGCAAAAAACCATCGATAAGTTGTCCGAGCTGCAAGAACGCTTCAAACGCATTCGCATTACTGACACTTCCAGCGTGTTTAATACGGATTTGCTGTACACCATCGAACTGGGCCACGGCTTGAACGTTGCGGAATGTATGGCGCACTCAGCGATGGCACGTAAAGAATCACGCGGCGCACACCAGCGCCTGGACGAAGGTTGCACCGAGCGTGATGACGTGAACTTCCTGAAACATACTCTCGCTTTCCGTGACGCCAATGGAACCACGCGTCTGGAATACAGCGATGTGAAAATCACGACTTTGCCACCGGCTAAACGCGTCTACGGTGCGGAATCAGAAGCGGCCGACAAGAAGAAGGAGACGTCGAATGGCTGATGTGATGAAGACCCTGAAGATTGAAATCGTGCGCTACAACCCGGAAACGGACAACGAGCCGCACAGCGCAATCTACGAAGTGCCTTACGATGAACAAACCTCGCTGCTGGATGCGCTGGGTTACATCAAGGACAATCTGGCACCAGACCTGACCTACCGCTGGTCATGCCGTATGGCTATCTGCGGCTCTTGCGGCATGATGGTCAACCGCATACCTAAACTGGCGTGTAAAACCTTCCTACGCGAATACACACAGGGCATGAAGGTTGAAGCGTTGGCGAACTTCCCTATTGAGCGCGATTTGGTGGTCGATATGACCCACTTTATCGAAAGCCTGGAAGCGATAAAGCCATACATCATTGGCAACCCGCGCACACCAGATCAGGGGCCAAATAACCAGACTCCGGCACAGATGGCGAAATACCATCAGTTCTCCGGCTGCATCAACTGCGGCTTGTGCTATTCAGCGTGCCCACAGTTTGGTCTGAACCCTGAGTTTATTGGCCCGGCGGCCATTACGCTGGCTCACCGTTACAACCTGGATAACCGCGACCATGGCAAGAAAGAGCGTATGGCGCAGTTAAACGGCAAGAATGGCGTCTGGAGCTGTACTTTCGTGGGCTTCTGCTCCGAAGTGTGCCCGAAACACGTCGATCCCGCCGCTGCCATCCAGCAGGGTAAAGTCGAAAGTTCGAAAGACTTTTTGATTGCCACCCTGAAACCACGCTAAGGAGTGCAAAATGACTACGAAACGTAAGCCTTATGTACGGGCGATGACGCCAACCTGGTGGCAAAAACTCGGTTTCTACCGTTTTTATATGATTCGCGAAGGCACTTCAGTGCCAACGGTCTGGTTCAGCATTTTGCTGATCTGTGGTCTGTTTTCGCTAAAAAGTGGGCCGGAAAGCTGGGCGGGATTTGTTGCATTCCTGCAAAACCCGATTGTGATTATCCTCAATCTCATCACTCTGGCAGCCGCATTACTGCATACCAAAACCTGGTTTGAACTGGCACCAAAGGCCGCCAATATCATCATTAAAGATGAAAAAATGGGACCGGAGCCGGTGATTAAAGGTTTGTGGGCGGTGACGATTGTCGCCACGGTCGTCATTCTGTTTATTGCACTGTTCTGGTAAGGGGGACGTCATGATTAATCCAAATCCAAAACGCTCCGACGAGCCGGTATTCTGGGGTCTGTTTGGCGCAGGCGGCATGTGGGGCGCCATCATCGCGCCAGTTATCGTGCTGCTGGTTGGCATCATGCTGCCGCTGGGTCTTTTCCCAGGCGATGCATTGGGCTATGACCGTGTGCTGGCATTTTCACAGAGCTTGATTGGCCGCCTGTTCATCTTCCTGATGATTGTGCTGCCGCTGTGGTGCGGGCTGCACCGTATTCACCACGCGATGCATGACCTGAAGATTCACTTGCCATCTGGCAAGTGGGTGTTCTATGGTCTGGCTGCGATTCTGAGCGTCGTGACACTGATTGGCGTCATCACGCTTTAATCACTCCGATGATTTAAACAAGGCCTGCCATTAATTGCGCAGGCCTTTTTATTTGTAGCGCTCACGGCTAAAGTGTCACTTTCATGGAGGATTGCCAATGATCAAAAGAACCCTTTGCAGTGCGCTGGTACTCAGCGTTTCATGTGCCACTTTTGCTGCCCCGAAAGCTCTCACCGAACAACAAATCGGTAAAACCGTTGCGCAGACGATTTCCCCCTTGCTCAAAGCGCAGGACATTCCCGGCATGGCCGTGGCGGTGATTTATCAGGGCAAGCCGTACTACTTCACTTACGGTAAAGCGGATATTGAGCAAAATATCCCGGTGACAAAACAGACGCTGTTTGAACTTGGCTCTGTCAGCAAAACCTTTACCGGCGTTCTGGGTGGCGATGCTATTGCGCGCGGCGAAATCAAATTAAGCGAACCTGCAACGAAATACTGGCCTGCGCTTACGGGCAGCCAATGGAAAGATATCACTCTTCTGCATCTGGCGACCTACACGGCGGGTGGGCTGCCGCTGCAAGTCCCGGATGAAGTCACCCACCAGGCCGCGCTGCTGAATTTCTACCAGACCTGGCAGCCGCAGGCAGCACCTGGGGAAAAGCGCCTTTACTCCAACGCCAGTATTGGCCTGTTCGGCGCGCTGGCGGTTAAACCGTCAGGGGAAACGTTTGAAGAGGCGATGAAGCAGCGAGTGTTCCAGCCACTGAAACTGGCTCATACCTGGATAAAAGTCCCTGCGTCTGAGGAAAAACAATACGCCCATGGTTATCGCAACGGTAAGCCCGTGCGCGTGTCGCCCGGAATGCTGGATGCCGAAGCCTATGGGGTGAAATCAAGCATTGAAGATATGGCGAGCTGGGTGCAATACAACATCTCTCCTGAACTCGTGGCCGATAAGACCTTACGCCAGGGAATCGAGCTTGCACAATCGCGCTACTGGCGTGCTGGCAGCATGTATCAAGGCTTAGGCTGGGAGATGCTGAACTGGCCATTGCAAGCCAATACGGTGATTGACGGGAGCGATAATAAGGTCGCACTTGCCCTGACCCCCGTCACAGCAATAAACCCACCAGTGGCCGCAGTGAAAGCCTCGTGGGTACATAAAACGGGTTCAACGGGTGGCTTTGGCAACTACGTGGCGTTTATTCCTGAGCAGCAACTTGGCATCGTGATGCTGGCGAATAAAAGCTATCCCAACCCTGAGCGCGTAAAAGCGGCCTATACGATTTTAAACGCATTGCAGTAGCATATTTTGTGGCGGGTGACGTTATCGATTACCCGCCTTTTTATTTCTTCTCAAAGCCACCTTAATTCCTGCCACAATCTACACTTAGCAAAAAACCGAGAAGGAATTTGCTATGCGCATCTGGCCGATTATCACCGCCCTTGCAGTTGCGTTTCTCGTTGTGTCCTGTAGTTCACCCACTCCTCCACCTGGCACCAAAGTAGTGAATAATTTTGAGGCTAAACGGTACCTGGGAAAATGGTACGAAATTGCCCGCATGGACCATAAATTTGAACGTGGGCTGGAGCAAGTCACGGCAACTTACAGCACCAGGGATGACGGTGGCATTCAGGTCATCAACCGAGGTTTTAACCCCGACAGGCAAATGTGGCAGCAAAGTATTGGCAAGGCCTATTTCACCGGCGACCCAAGCCGGGCTGCCCTGAAGGTTTCATTCTTTGGGCCGTTTTATGGCGGATATAACGTAATAGCCATCGATAAAGATTACCGGCACGCACTGGTGTGCGGGCCGGATAAAGATTATCTGTGGATCTTGTCCCGCACGCCGACCATCAGCAATGACGTGAAACAGCAAATGCTGAACATCGCTACGCAGCAGGGCTTCTCAGTCGATAAACTTATGTGGATTAAACAGCCCGCCAGTTAGTGGGTGCTGAGCTTCAGACCAATAATACCGATGACAATCAACGCCAGGCTCGCGATGCGGGCCAGGCTTGCTGATTCGCCTAACAGTATAATGCCAGTGGTTGCAGCGCCAACGGCCCCAATCCCGGTCCAGACGGCGTAAGCCGTGCCCGTCGGCAGCGTTTTCATCGACCATGACAACAGCGCGACACTGACGATCATCGCCACAACCGTGATGACACTTGGCCACAAGCGGGTAAAACCGTGGGTATATTTCAGGCCAACGGCCCAAACGACTTCTAGCAAACCGGCGATAACAAGAACAAACCAGGCCATATACAGCTCCAGTCAATGGGGCCGTCCCCGGAATAAAGACGCGCTTATGGGTCGTCCCATAAGGCGGGTGAAGGCGCTATTCTAGCAATCAGATGGTGAGTTGTTAAGCCAGGAATTGGCTGCAAAACGACCCGTATATCCACAATTCACTTTTGGTATTTTTTCATATTATGTGCACTCTTCAGAATTCAGAAAAGGCTGTATCAGTGAGTTACGCGAACGGTAAGTATGCATAAGATATTGTTAATTGACCGCTGCCATTATACCCGGCAGGGTTTTAAGAACTGGCTCAGTCAAAATACTGCATTTACTATTTCTGAAACTGATAACTTACTTTTAGCCCGTGAAAAAATAATACAGTGGCGACCTAATCTGGTTATTGCCGATTTTACAAGCTTTGCCAGTTCGCTACATAATATCCAACAACTTTCGTCGATTTATTCCGCCTGCGGCACATCGATTCGTTTGATGCTACTTAACAGCATGCGTCATGAAATGATTGAAGAGTATTGCCTGGCACAAGGCTCACGCTCGATATATAACAAAACCGTGCCACTGCCTGAGTTGTACGCAGTCATTCACAAACAACTGAGCGCGCGCCCACCCTTTAATTCTGACAGGCAATTCACATCACCATTACTCACCTTACGTGAGGAGCGCATATTAAAGTTATGGACCGACAGAGCCAATAATGATTTTATTGCCAGCATGATGGGGATTAGCACGAAGACGGTATACACCTATAAGCGTAATATTCGTATGAAGCTCGGCATTAGCAATCGCTTTTCATTATTTATCGAACAGTATCAGTCATCATGAAATAAACAACGGTACGGCGAAGATACCGTACCGTCCGCTAATACATTAATTCTGCGCTTTTGTTGCGGCCCCGGAAATCGCCTGACCACCATCCTGAATATCTTCACCCATACCTTTGGTGGTATTACACGCAGTAAGTAACGACGAAAGCACTATGAGAGAAAAGAACGCTGCAATAGTTTTCTTAATCATGACCGTTTCCTTTTTTGACCATATTGTTTGTGTATAGCAGTTAAAGCATAGACAAAAATTGGCAGGCTGAAGGAAAAAGCAGATTTTTAGGAGTGTTGGTAATTACTTGTTTGCAGCGCGCTCGATGGCACCGCCGAGGTGTTGCAGGTCTTCGCCAAAGCCACGGGTGGCGTTACAGCCAGTGAGAACAGTGGTTAACAACGTGATGAAAAGTAAATGTTTAATCAAACGGCTCATCTTCCCTGCCTTATGCAAGCGGCGGTGAAACACTCAAGTTTCACCGCCAACCTTCACGTATTACTTAACGCGAGAAACGTATTCGCCAGAACGAGTATCAACTTTGATGATTTCGCCAGTCTGAACGAACAAAGGTACTTTAACCACAGCACCAGTAGACAGTGTTGCAGGCTTACCGCCAGTACCAGCAGTATCACCTTTCAGACCTGGATCGGTTTCCACGATTTCCAGCTCTACGAAGTTTGGTGGCTGAACAGCGATTGGACGGCCGTTCCACAGGGTCACGATACATTCGGCCTGATCCAGCATCCATTTAGCGCTATCGCCAATGGCTTTCTCGTCAGCTGCCAGCTGCTCGAAGGTTTCGTTATTCATGAAGTGGTAGAACTCACCGTCGTTGTACAGGTAAGTCAGGTTCATATCGATAACGTCTGCGCCTTCAGCGGAGTCAGTAGATTTGAAGGTTTTTTCTACGCGGGTGCCTGTCAGCAGGCGGCGCATTTTAACGCGAGCAAAGGCCTGGCCTTTACCTGGTTTCACGAACTCACTGGATTCAACCGCGTAAGGTTCGCCTTCGAACATGATTTTAAGACCGGCACGGAAATCGTTGCTAGAATAAGTCGCCATAAGGCCCTCTGAAATTGTTAATTGGTAGCTTAGCCAAAAAATGGCACACATTGTAACCCTAAATCCCCCCCGCAGAGAAGATTGGTTGACGCAACTTGCCGATGTTATAACCGATCCTGATGAACTGCTGCATATTTTAGAGCTAAACGCTGACGAAGTGCTGTTGGCGGGACGTGATGCGCGTCGACTTTTTGCTTTGCGCGTACCGCGAGCTTTTGTTGCGCGCATGGAAAAAGGCAATCCGAACGACCCACTCTTACGCCAGGTCCTAACCTCAAAAGAAGAGTTTATCGCCGCGCCCGGTTTTAGTACCGATCCTCTCGAAGAGCAGCACAGCGTGGTGCCCGGTCTGCTGCACAAATACCGCAACCGCGCGTTATTGCTGGTTAAAGGCGGATGCGCGGTTAACTGCCGCTATTGCTTCCGCCGCCATTTCCCGTATTCCGATAACCAGGGAAACAAGCGCAACTGGCAGGCCGCTATCTCATACATCAGTGAACATCCGGAACTGGACGAAATTATTTTCTCCGGCGGTGATCCGCTGATGGCGAAAGATAGTGAACTGGACTGGTTGATTAGCGAACTGGAAGCCATCGGGCATATTAAACGGTTACGCATTCACAGCCGCTTGCCTATTGTCATCCCGGCTCGTATCACCGAAACACTGGTGGCTCGCATTGCGCGTTCACGCTTGCAGGTGATTCTGGTTAATCATATTAATCACGCGCAAGAGATTGGTGACGAGTTCAGAGCAGCGATGACGAATTTGCGCCTGGCTGGCGTGACGTTACTCAACCAAAGCGTTTTGCTGCGCGATGTGAATGACAATGCACAAACACTCGCGCAACTGAGTAATGCTTTATTCGATGCAGGGGTAATGCCGTATTACCTGCATGTGTTGGATAAAGTGCAGGGCGCGGCGCATTTCATGGTGAGTGACGATGAAGCACGCAAGATTATGCGTGAATTGCTGACGATGGTATCAGGCTATATGGTGCCTAAACTTGCCCGTGAGATTGGCGGTGAGCCGAGCAAGACCCCGATAGACTTGCAGTTACGGCAGAGCTGAACGTTTTCGAGAATTTCGCCCTCACCCTAACCCTCTCCCCCAGGAGAGGGAAATGTACGGTTTTCTCCCTCGCCCTTTTAGGGAGAGGGTCGGGGTGAGGGTGGTTTCACCCAAAAATCAATTCGGGCACTTATAAACCTGGCCAGTCATGGTGCTGGCAGTCGGAGCGAAGCTCGACAGCAAGTTTTGACTCGGGCTGCTCACGCCGTACAGCACGTTACCGCCCATTGCCGCAGCGTTATTACGCAGAGCATTTGCCGCGCCACGCATAGAACCGCCTTCACTGCCCTGCTGCCCGGAAAACCAGTTACTTTGCTCACCGGTTGCATTTCCTAATAGCTGGCATTCAGTGCCTGGCTTATCCTCAACAAAACGGACGCCCTGCCCACCAGCAGAAAGATCATTGCTGGTGCTACAGCCTGCCAGCAGCAGCGCTGCTACAGCCATTCCTGCTGAAACTTTAATGCGCATGTTGTTCCCCGTTATCAATGCTGTCTTGAAAAGTAGCGGGCCGTCTTCGCCCGGTGAGATCTTATACCAGACTGCGACCAAAAAGAAAAAACCCTCAGACATTTCTGCCTGAGGGTTTTCTTAACACGGTGTAACTTCACACCAGGTGTTGGGGCAAATTACATCATGCCGCCCATGCCACCCATACCGCCCATACCTGCGCCGCCTAAGTCAGGGCCGTCAGATTTTGGCATATCGGTAATCATGCACTCGGTGGTGATCATCAGGCCAGCCACGGATGCTGCGTACTGCAGAGCAGAACGAGTCACTTTGGTTGGATCCAGGATACCCATGTCGATCATGTTGCCGTATTCTTCAGTTGCTGCGTTGTAACCGTAGTTACCGTCGCCCGCTTTCACGGTGTTAGCAACAACAGATGGCTCTTCGCCGCAGTTCAGAACGATTTGACGCAGTGGAGCTTCCATCGCGCGCAGCGCAACTTTGATACCCACGTTCTGGTCTTCGTTCTGGCCACGCAGTTCAGACAGTTTAGAAGCCACGCGAATCAGCGCAACACCACCACCGGCAACCACGCCTTCTTCAACCGCAGCACGGGTAGCGTGCAGGGCATCTTCAACGCGTGCTTTCTTCTCTTTCATTTCAACTTCGGTAGCTGCACCGACTTTGATTACTGCAACGCCGCCAGCCAGTTTAGCTACGCGCTCTTGCAGTTTTTCACGGTCGTAATCAGAAGTTGCTTCTTCGATTTGCTGACGAATCTGAGACACACGGCCTGCAATTGCAGGTTCTTCACCGTTACCATCGATGATGGTGGTGGTGTCTTTGTTGATCACGATACGTTTTGCCGTACCCAGATCTTCCAGAGTCGTTTTTTCCAGCTCCATACCGATCTCTTCAGAGATAACAGTACCGCCAGTCAGGATAGCGATGTCTTGCAGCATAGCTTTACGACGGTCGCCAAAGCCTGGTGCTTTAACAGCAGCGACTTTCACGATACCGCGCATGGTGTTAACAACCAGAGTTGCCAGCGCTTCGCCTTCAACATCTTCAGCGATGATCAGCAGTGGTTTACCTGCTTTCGCAACGGCTTCCAGAACTGGCAGCATTTCGCGGATGTTGGAGATTTTTTTGTCAGCCAGCAGGATGAACGGGCTGTCCAGTTCGATAGAACCGGTTTCTGGTTTGTTGATGAAGTACGGAGACAGGTAGCCACGGTCAAACTGCATACCTTCTACAACGTCCAGCTCGTCTTGCAGGCCAGTGCCTTCTTCAACGGTAATAACGCCTTCTTTGCCCACTTTTTCCATCGCTTCAGCGATAAGTTGGCCAACGGTCTCGTCGGAGTTAGCAGAGATAGTACCAACCTGAGCAATTGCTTTAGAGTCAGAGCAAGGAACAGACAGGGCTTTCAGCTCTTCAACAGCGGCGATAACAGCTTTATCGATACCGCGCTTCAGGTCCATTGGGTTCATGCCTGCAGCAACAGCTTTCAGGCCTTCAGTGATGATGGACTGAGCCAGCACGGTTGCAGTGGTAGTACCGTCGCCTGCCGCGTCGTTCGCTTTAGAGGCAACTTCTTTAACCATCTGCGCACCCATGTTTTCGAACTTGTCTTCCAGTTCGATTTCACGCGCTACAGAAACACCATCTTTAGTGATAGTCGGTGCACCGAAAGATTTATCCAGAACAACGTTACGGCCTTTAGGACCGAGGGTAACTTTCACTGCATCTGCCAGTACGTTAACGCCACGCAGCATTTTCACACGAGCGTCATTACCGAATTTTACGTCTTTAGCTGCCATTCTTAACTTTCCTTAAATTCGTTTATGTTCGTTCAGTTAGTGCGCGTATTACGCTTCAACAATTGCCAGGATGTCGCTTTCTGCCATGATCAACACTTCTTCATTGTCGATCTTCTCAGACTTAACACCGTAACCATCGTTGAAAATCACGATATCGCCGACTTTAACGTCCAGCGGTTGCACGTTACCGTTTTCCAGGATGCGGCCTTTACCGACAGCGATGATTTCGCCACGAGTTGATTTGCCTGCTGCGCTGCCAGTCAGAACAATGCCGCCCGCAGATTTGGATTCAACTTCTTTACGCTTGACGATAACGCGGTCATGTAATGGACGAATGCTCATGTGATAGCTCTCCTTTGAGAAAGTCAGTATCAATTGTTTAGGTAACGCCGGCCCAAAATGGGTTATCGGCTGGTGACCTGAGAGATGGGGATGAGCCTTCCCCCCTTCAAGGGGGAAAGCAAAAAAATTTTCGATTTTTAACGATTGTGACGATCGTCGTTATCGCGACCGTCTAGCTGCTTTGGCGCATCATCTTTACGTTGATACTCACCGTCGAACGTTGAACCACCGCCAGTACCCGCGCTAAAACCGCCGCCCGGCGTGCGCGAGAAACGTAAATGCGGCATCAGTTTCAGCGTCAGATGCTTTTGCACTGGTGGCAGTAGCAGCAACAAACCGAGGAAGTCGGTAAAGAAACCCGGTAACAGCAACAGCAGGCCAGAAATGATCAGCGAAACGCTTTTAATCATTTCAGCGGCCGGGCTTTCACCCGCTGCCATTTTTTGCTGCATCAGCATGAAATTTTTAAAGCCCTGATTGCGAACCAGAGACATACCAATAACTGAGGTGAATATCACCAGCACCAGTGTCAGGAAGACACCCATCACATGAGCGACTTGAATAAACAATGAAATCTCTATGTATACATAGAGAAAGACGGCAATTAACGGTATCCAGCGCACCGTACACTCCTGTAGTTGGGCAAGCGCCTTCAGGCATTTGCGAAAATAGGTTAGCGATTATGCATAGCCAAAGAGATGGCGACGCCTTAGCCAAAAATCAATCTTCGTGCCGCATTATTTTTTTGGAAATTTTCAACAATTGATCGGCATCACATATTAATAATTGTTATGTGAGATGACCTTTAATAAGTGATCCAGATTACTGCTTTTCGCTATCATCAGCATATCATCACGGCACGCAGACCGAATATGGACATAATCGTCGGTCTATTCATCGCACAACCAGAGATCCTGTGTGTGCAATGATCAATCAATGGCAGCTTTAATTAAGAAGGTTCACATGTTAAATAACATTCGTATCGAAGAAGATTTGTTGGGTACCAGGGAAGTGCCAGCGGATGCCTATTATGGTGTTCATACTCTGAGAGCGATTGAAAACTTCTACATAAGCAACAGCAAAATCAGTGACATCCCTGAATTTGTACGCGGCATGGTTATGGTTAAGAAAGCAGCGGCAATGGCGAACAAGGAGTTGCAAACCATTCCGAAAAGCATTGCAAACACCATTATCCAGGCCTGCGATGAAGTGCTGAATAACGGCAAGTGCATGGACCAATTCCCGGTGGACGTTTACCAGGGCGGTGCCGGTACTTCCGTCAACATGAATACCAACGAAGTGCTCGCCAACATTGGGCTTGAGCTGATGGGCCACCAGAAAGGTGAGTACCAGTACCTGAATCCGAACGACCACGTCAACAAATGCCAGTCCACCAACGATGCCTACCCAACCGGTTTCCGTATCGCGGTGTACGCTTCTATTGTGAAACTGATTGATGCCATTAATCAGTTAGGCGACGGCTTCCAACGCAAAGCAGTTGAGTTTGAAAACGTTCTGAAAATGGGCCGTACTCAGTTGCAAGACGCCGTGCCAATGACGCTGGGCCAGGAATTCCATGCCTTCAACGTCTTGTTGAATGAAGAAACCCGCAACCTGCTGCGCACCGCAGAGCTGCTGCTGGAAGTGAACCTCGGTGCGACCGCAATCGGTACTCGCCTGAACACGCCAGAAGGTTATCAACAACTGGCAGTGCAGAAACTGGCTGAAGTCAGCAACCTGCCATGCGTACCCGCCGAAGACCTGATTGAAGCGACCTCCGACTGTGGCGCATACGTCATGGTTCACAGCTCGCTCAAACGCCTGGCGGTGAAAATGTCGAAGATCTGTAATGACCTTCGCCTGCTTTCTTCCGGCCCACGTTCCGGCCTGAACGAAATCAACCTCCCAGAACTGCAAGCCGGTTCTTCTATTATGCCAGCCAAAGTAAACCCGGTAATTCCAGAAGTGGTTAACCAGGTTTGCTTCAAAGTGATTGGGAATGACATCACCGTCACCATGGCTTCTGAAGCGGGCCAGCTGCAGCTGAACGTAATGGAACCTGTAATTGGCCAGGCGATGTTTGAGTCCATCCACATCCTGACCAACGCGTGCTACAACCTGCTGGAAAAATGCATTAACGGCATCACCGCGAATAAAGAAGTATGTGAAAGCTATGTCTACAACTCGATTGGTATCGTCACCTATCTGAACCCGTTCATTGGTCACCACAACGGTGATATCGTGGGCAAGATTTGTGCTGAAACCGGCAAGAGCGTGCGTGAAGTTGTGCTGGAACGCGGCCTGCTTACCGAAGCCGAGCTGGATGATATTTTCTCCATCAACAACCTGATGCATCCAGTTTATAAAGCGAAGCGTTATACCGATGAAAATGAACAGTAGACCAACCGGTAGTTAAAAAAAGGCACGTCCATTGGACGTGCCTTTTTCATTTCTACGTTAAACAAAAACACAACATATAATTATCAAATAATCAAACACAAGGAAGGAAATCATGTTTGGAGCTGAACTTGTTATCGTGCTGCTAGCGATATACCTGGGAGCCAGACTCGGCGGCATAGGCATTGGCTTTGCTGGCGGTTTTGGTGTGCTGGTTTTAACGCTGTTTTTCCAGATTAAACCCGGGGCTATCCCGTTCGATGTAATCGAAATCATCATGGCCGTTATTGCCGCCATTGCTGCCATGCAGGTGGCGGGGGGAATGGACTACCTCGTCAGCCTCGCCGAAAAATTACTGCGTCGTCATCCAAAATACATCACATTCCTGGCACCGTTGGTGACCTGGTTTATGACGATTCTGGCCGGAACAGGCCACACGGCGTTTTCCACGCTGCCGGTCATTACCGAAGTGGCAAAAGAGCAAGGCATTCGCCCATCTCGTCCACTGTCTATTGCCGTTGTCGCCTCGCAAATCGCGATTACTGCATCACCGATTTCTGCGGCAGTGGTGTTCTTCGCCGGTATTCTGGAGCCGTTAGGCGTCAGCTATTTGACCCTGCTGTCTATCTGCATTCCCGTCACGCTGGTTGCCGTTATGCTGACGGCTATCGTCTGTAACTTCCTCGGCTGCGAGCTGAAAGACGACCCGGTTTATCAGGAACGCGTCGCAAAAGGTGAAGTGAAACTGCGTGGCAGCAGCGTCTTTGAGCTGAAACCACACGCTAAACGCTCCGTTTTGCTGTTCCTTATCGGTATCGTCGCGGTGATGTTCTACGCCACTGCCATCAGCGACACCGTGGGCCTGATTCAAAACCCAATTCTGCCGCGTAACGAAGCAATTGTGGTGTTCATGCTGACCATCGCCACGCTGATTTGCATCACCTGCAAAATCGACACCGGTGAAATTCTCAATGCCAGCACCTTCAAATCAGGCATGAGCGCCTGTATTTGCGTGCTGGGTGTGGCGTGGTTAGGCGATACCTTCGTCAAAAACCATATTCAGGATATCCAGGCTGTGGCGGGCGATTTACTGCAAAGCTATCCGTGGATGTTGGCGGTAGTGCTGTTCTTCGCGGCCACTCTGCTCTACTCCCAGGCAGCGACCACCAAAGCATTGATGCCAGCGGCTTTGATGCTCGGTGTTAGCCCGCTCACCGCTATCGCCTCTTTTGCTGCGGTTTCTGCGTTGTTCGTATTGCCAACCTACCCAACTTTGTTGGCGGCGGTAGAAATGGACGACACCGGTTCCACCCGCATTGGTAAGTACGTGTTTAACCACGCGTTCCTGATCCCTGGCGTGATTGCGATTTCGCTGTGCGTGATCCTCGGCTTCATCGTCGGCGGGCTGATTCTGTAAATCTTTTAAAACACGGGTCGCCCTGCGGCCCGTTTAACACCTCCCCTCGCTCCCCCATGCTATAGTCACCGCTGACCCACCAGATACGAGGTTAGCTATGCCGACTACCCAGGCTATTGTCATCCTTTGTACTGCCCCGGACGAAGCCACCGCGCAGGAACTTGCCGCGCTGGTGCTGGCTGAAAAACTGGCGGCTTGCGTCACCTTATTACCCGGTGCCACCTCGTTGTATTACTGGGAAGGGAAAATGGAACAGGAGTATGAGGTGCAAATGCTGCTCAAAAGTGACATTGAGCATCAGGAAGCCCTGCTGGCTTGCCTGAAATCGCATCACCCATACCAAACCCCTGAATTGCTGGTTTTGCCAGTTACCCACGGAGATAGTGAATACCTCTCATGGCTCTACGCATCTTTGCGCTAATCTTTGCGCTCTTCAGTTCACATGCATTCGCCGGTCTGTTCGACAACCAGAGCAAATCTCAGTTTGTTCCCGTCGACCAGGCTTTTGCCTTTGATTTTCAGCAGTCTGAAAACCAGCTCAACCTGAACTGGCAGATAAAACCGGGCTACTACCTTTATCGCCAGCAAATCAAACTCAACCCAGCCCAGGCCGAACTCGCACCGCTGGACCTGCCGAAAGGCACCTGGCATGAAGACGAGTTCTACGGCAAAACTGAGATTTACACCCAACGGCTGAATTTGCCGGTCACAGTGAAATCGGCGGCCAAAGGGGCGACGGTCAGTGTGACGTATCAGGGCTGCGCCGAAGCGGGATTCTGTTACCCGCCTGAGACCCGCGTGGTGCCACTGAGTGAAGTGGTGGCATCGGCTGACTCGCCTTCCTCCCTCTCTCCAGGGGAGAGGGTCGGGGTGAGGGATTCAGACAACACTGAACCCACCCAACTGCCGTTCTCCGCACTCTGGGCATTCTTAATTGGCATCGGCATCGCCTTCACGCCCTGCGTGCTGCCGATGTACCCGCTGATTTCCGGCATCGTGCTGGGGGGCAAACAGCGTTTATCCACCGCTCGCGCTCTGCTGCTGACCTTCATCTATGTGCAAGGCATGGCGCTGACTTACACCGCGCTTGGCCTTGTCGTCGCTGCCGCTGGCCTGCAATTCCAGGCCGCGCTGCAACACCCTTACGTGCTGATTGGTTTATCAGCGCTGTTTGTGCTGCTCGCCGCGTCCATGTTTGGCCTGTTTACACTCCAGTTGCCGTCGTCGCTGCAAACTCGACTTACGTTGATGAGTAACCGTCAGCAAGGGGGTTCCGCAGGCGGCGTATTTGCCATGGGCGCACTGGCCGGGTTGATTTGCTCGCCCTGCACCACCGCGCCGCTGAGTGCAATCCTGCTATATATCGCCCAGAGCGGAAACATGTGGCTCGGCGGTGGCACGTTATATCTGTACGCGTTAGGCATGGGTTTACCGCTGATGCTGATCACCGTTTTCGGCAACCGTCTGCTGCCAAAAAGTGGCCCGTGGATGGAAACCGTCAAAATCGCGTTCGGTTTTGTGATCCTTGCACTGCCTGTTTTCCTGTTGGAACGCATACTGGGAGAACCGTGGGGCGTTCGGTTATGGGGCTTGCTTGGCGTGGCGTTCTTCGGTTGGGCATTTATCACCAGCCTGCAGGCAACCAAATCCTGGATGCGAGTGGTGCAGATAATCCTGCTGGGTGCCGCGTTAGTGTCGGCAAAACCGCTGCAAGACTGGGCGTTTGGTACCCCCGTCGCCACCAGCCAGGCGCATCTTAATTTCACTAAAATTGCCAACATTGAACAGTTGGATAAAGCGCTTGCTGAGGCAAAAGGTAAGCCGGTAATGCTCGATTTGTACGCTGACTGGTGCGTGGCTTGTAAAGAGTTCGAGAAATACACCTTTAGCAATCCGCAAGTTCAGCAGCAACTGGCCAATACCGTTTTACTTCAGGCAGATGTCACCGCTAACAATGCGCAAGACAACGCGCTGTTAAAGCATTTACAGGTTTTAGGGCTG
The DNA here is from genome assembly GCF_024807715.1 of Buttiauxella sp. BIGb0471. Taxonomy (NCBI): domain Bacteria; kingdom Pseudomonadati; phylum Pseudomonadota; class Gammaproteobacteria; order Enterobacterales; family Enterobacteriaceae; genus Buttiauxella; species Buttiauxella sp. BIGb0471. Next base: position 104,321 of record NZ_JANUEU010000006.1, on the reverse strand, counting down.
CCAACCATCCTGTTCTTTGATACAACTGGACAGGAACAGCCCGATGCACGCGTTACCGGTTTTATGGATGCCAACGATTTCCGTACGCATTTGCAGAAACACGCGCAGTAAACAACACTAATGTGGGATAAACCGTTGAACGACGGAGGAGAAAACCGTGCAACGCGAAGACGTACTTGAGCACGCCCTACACGTCCTTGAACGTGAAGGCATTGCCAGCACCACCCTTGAGATGGTCGCAACCGAGGCTGACTATCCAGTCAATGAGATTCGAAACTTCTGGCCTAATGGCGAAGCTCTGCTGTACGACGCCCTGCGTTATTTGAGCCAGCAAGTGGATATCTGGCGTCGCCAGCTCGTGCTTAACGAAGAGCTATCGCTTGAGCAGAAGCTATTAAAACGCTACGAAGCCTTGACCGAATGCGTCAACAACCATCGTTATCCGGGCTGTCTGTTTATCGCTGCCTGCACGTTTTACCCGGACGCGTCGCACCCGATTCACCAGTTGGCCGATCAGCAGAAAAAGGCCGCATGGGAATTCACTCATGAAATGCTAACGCAACTGGAAGTGGACGACCCAACGATGGTGGCTCACCAAATGGAACTGGTGCTGGAAGGTTGCCTGAGCCGTTTGTTGGTCAAACGCAGTCAGGCAGACATTGAGACTGCTCGTCAACTTGCCGAAGACATTCTGCGCTTTGCGCAATGCCGACAAGGTGGCGCATTAACCTGATGAGTGATTTTCTCGCCAATATGAATGAAAAGCAGGCAGTTAAACGCATTTAATCCGTTTTTTATGACAAAGCCGTTGACGCCCAACGGCCTTTACGGTTTAATGCGCCCCGTTGCCCGGATAGCTCAGTCGGTAGAGCAGGGGATTGAAAATCCCCGTGTCCTTGGTTCGATTCCGAGTCCGGGCACCACATTTAGAAGAACCCGCCTATGGCGGGTTTTTTGCTTTCTGCGTTAAATAAATCTCAATTTGTAGGGTGGATAAGCGCCAGCGTCATCCACCAACTTGCCCAGAAAGCGTCGGGTGACGCTACGCTTACCCGACCTACGAAATACTCACAACACCAGCGTCATAAAGCGGCTGTTCGGGTCGAGTTGATAATCCGCGAACGGTTCGCAATCCACAAAGCCATGCTTGAGATACAGATGATGACAGGCCGCAAACCCTGGCTGAGTACCTGTTTCAAGGCTGATGCGCTGAAAACCCCGTTCACGCGCCACGTCCAGGATATGCAGCAAGAACTGATTCGCCACGCCACGGCGTAAAAACTCCGTCGCGGTGCGCATGGATTTCAGCTCGCAGTGCTCATCATCGAGCATTTTCAGCGCACCAATTCCGGCTAATTGCTCCCCTTCCCACGCCGACCAAAATGTCACGGTCGGGTCACGGAGTTTTTGCACATCTAAAGCATGGCTGCTTTCTGGCGGAGATTGCTCCAGCATGCCGGAAATATGATAGGCCACTAATGCCTGCACCGCCGGGTGCGAAAGATCGTCGGTTTTGATGGTGAACATGTTCGGCTTCCTGGTTGTTAGTTACATACTTGTAACATCAAATCGAACAACCGCATGCCAGTCCAATAACGATTACTTATGACGCTGATTTTTAAATACGATCACAACTCATTTTTTGAAATGAGCATAAGCAGGAAAATGACAACGCCCTTTTCCTGCTTATTTGAAGTTCAATATTGTTATTACTTCACGATCAGATCGTTCTCAACGGCCTTCACGCCTTTAACCGATTTGGTGACTGAAACGGTTTTATTGGCTTCTGCCGCAGAAGAGACGAAACCGCTGAGCTGTACGCGGCCTTTGAAGGTTTCAACGCCAATAGCTGTGGATTTAATAGATTTTTCAGCAAGTAACGCAGATTTCACTTTTGTAGTGATCACGCTGTCGTCAATGTAACCACCAGTGCTTTCTTGTTTTGATGAACCCGCGCAAGCTGTTAATAGAGTCGCCGCCACGGCTAACGCACAAATATTAAAAAACGTGTTTTTATTTTTCACAATTAATACCTCACATTGAGTCCAACGAATATATTACCCTACAGATGCCCGGTAGACAGTAGCCCTACCCAGCAGTCATTTCTTATTTTGCACAAATAGACTCACTTCTTCATTTGCTGGAGCTGTATCTGGTCGGCGTATTTGGCTTGTTCAGCCAGCGCCGGGAACTGTGCCGGAAGGTAGAAACTATCCGGTACTTTAAGGCCGCGCATGTCACTGCCGGTATGGATTTGCAACTCGCCAAGCTGGCTTATTGTTACACCCGCGACGGTTGCCGGCATCAGCAGACGGTAAGGTTTTGCCCTTTCAAACGGCACGGGCGTCGGGAAGCGGTTTTCGCTTAAATCGTAGTTACGATTGAGCACCAGAAATTTATCCGGCACCCGGCGTTTGCTGTTCCACCAGTCACCGTCAACTTCGCGAAATTTCCTCTCCGTTTCTGTTTTCCGCACCGCACCAAGTTGCACCAGCGCTTTGTGCAACGCTTTATCCATCGCGGCATTGTAGGCCTCAACCGAGCGGCCATGGCCATGCAGAATCACGTTTATCGCAAGCCTGGCACCCAACAAATTCGAGTACAGATCTTCTGGCGAGAAAGCGGATATTTCCTCAGAAAAGCCGGGGACAGACTGGAATCCATACCACTGGGCAATTTCATGCCATTGTGCCAGTTGAAACGCGAGATGCCCCGCAAGCCAGGCCGCAATCGTGTAGCGTTCAACCATAGAGGCTGGCGGCGTGAAGGCATGAAGCTGGACACGTCGCACGCCCAGTTCTTCGCTATAAAACAGACGCCAGTCCTGGCCGAGTCGGGAATAAATCTGCGTAAAAAGGTAGAAGGTGTTATCGGCAGTATCGCGGACGTGGGCGATATCAATAAAGCCCCCACGGTGGGTGTAAATCAGGCCGCTTTTCTCTTCGCTCAGACCAACGATATTTTTAACCGCCCCCAGCGCGCTGTCGTTATAACGATGCTGACCGAGCGTCGAGAGCGTCAGAATATTACCAATCTGATAGACCGGAATCGGCACGCCCACCGCGCGGACTTGTAAATCGTAGCCAAACGCGCAACAAGGGCGCAGCGACTCGGGCGCGGTAAGATCTTGCGCCACCGGCCACACGCGTCTCGCCTGTTCGAAAGGCAAGATATCTGCGGGCTTCGGTGATGCGCCAATACTCTGAAATGCCACGCCCAATAGCGCTGCCAAAAACCAAACCCGCATTAAAATGCCTCCGCCACTTGAAAGTAAAATCCAGCGCTTTCTTTTCCAAATCCTAAGTCGAGGCGGATGTTCATGTCTGGCTTCACCTCGAAACGATAGCCTGCCCCCACGGTCGGTAGCAGCGGGTTATCTGACAAATGTTGCGGGCTGTCGCCCAGCGCCCCTGCGCCAATCCATAAAACGTAGCCGTGTCGCCAGTTGAGCTTTTTACGGTATTCCAGTTGCGTGCTCACCACGTCTTTATCGCGATAGCGCCCCTGATAATAACCGCGCATTCGGTTGTCATCGCCAGCCTCAGACAAACGATCCCAGGGCACATCACCCCGTGCAAAACGTCCCCAAAGATCAAACGCCAGAACGTCCTGATCGTTGAGCGGATAGTAATAATTATATTGCAGTTGCAATATGGTGAAGTGGGTATCTGAGCCAACCGCAGGATCAAAAAGGCTGTATTCAGCACTGAAAAATTGCCCGTGCTGGGGCCGGGTGATCACATCCCGCGAATCGTAGTTAATGGCAGCGGTAACACCGGAACTGTTCGAGTTACCGCCCGCATCGTAGCGGGAAAAGTTATCGTCAGGATGCGGTTCATCAATATCTTCAGCGTCGTAAGTTGAATAATCCCAGCCTAAGCCTGCATAAAGATTATCAACCACCTGACGCATAATCTGCGGATGGAGACTGAATGACTGCTGAGTATATTTTTGTTCGTTACCTTGTGCGGCGTTGTAGCCAATCCCCCAAAACCCGGTTGGGATTTTTGCCAGAGAAGCATCAACAAAAAGTCGCCATTCGTCACCGCTAAAGAAGGTGTAGTTCTTCATACCCATTCCCAACGCGCCGCTGCTGCTGACGAACCCGGTAAACGATACCGAAGAGTTCTGGGTCACACGATCGTTCGGATCAACACGATAAATCCCGGCGATCGCCGTTCCTAAACCGAGTTTCAGCTCCGGGGTATAAAATGGCCCAGGCAGCACGCTCCAGTTAATACCTTTGCTGGCATCATACTGGTTATCGGCACCGAGCTTTCCCAGAAAACCGTCGATCTCTTCGCGCGTCATTGCGTCCGTGGTGGCCGGTATCATCATGAGGCTTAACAAACTCAAAAATAGCGCGCCACTGTTGTTCATTAGAATCGGTATTCGCCTGCGATGAAGAAGCTATTACGCTCGTTAAAACCAATCTCAGTCAGCACATTAAAGTTTTGTGTGAGCTCGTATTGCGCACCGATAAGCGTGTTCCACGGTGAGGTGAGGTGCTGCTTAACGTCAAAGCGCCCTTCGTTATCTTTATTCACCGCGCTAATCAGCGGCTGAAGTTGGGGAGGCATCTTCAGGTCAGCAAGGCTGCCTTTGAACTCCTGCTGAACGTCCTGATACATCGCCCCCACCCAGACGCTTAAATGCGACGGGCCGGAAATCGATGGCATATCAAAACGATAACCCACGCGTGGCGATATCGTTACCGCCGAAATTTTACCGTCGAGAATGTCGAAATCCGTGCGCGTGTAGTTGGTGTCCACCAGGGTAAACCAATTTTTATAGCCACCCGCCAGCGTAAAACCGGTGCCGTAGGTTCGGCCTTCGAAATCGAGTGTGAAATCAATATCCTGCAAATCACCGCTTTGGTTCAGGCGATGCACCGACGAGGCAATAATCCGGTCAATACCGGTGTATAACGACGGGTCAGCATCAACCGAAACGTTCGAAACCGACGAGCCTTTGGTGTAGCCCACAATCCCATAGATATTCAAAAACGGGAACACCCACATATCGAGGCGCAAGTTTTCCGATTTGCTGCGCTCGCGTGTATGGCCGACGTCAATATTAAACATATCGCTGGGAATCGGGTGCGCCCCCAGTTTCAGCCCGGAGAAAGTAATGCTATCGACATCAACATTCTGGCGCATATTCATGTAGCTGAGATTCACGCCAAACGGCAGTGGGATGGAGTATCCCCGCGCACGAGCTTCATCTCCCCAGATAGGAAACGTGCTGCTCTCTGTCGCTGTATCCGTTGCCGCGCCAAACGCCGCTCCGGATAAAAACAGTAACGGCAGTGCAATCAATTGACACTGTTGCACGCCCCTTAGCATTGTTTTCATTACGTTCTCTTTTAATGTCTGCGTTGTCAGTCAGGCGGCAAATTCCTTTTACAGCCCCGCCCCTACGTTGAAATAGACCGCTTGTTCATTGTCGCTAAACGCAACATCAATTCCGGTATGTAAACCAAACTGGCGGGCAATCAGGTAACGGAACCCGCCGCCATAGGCCACTTCGGTTTGCTCATAAAGTTCATCCGCTTCTTTGCTGGCACTCCCCGCGCCAACAAACCCCTGCAATACCCAGCGCGGTGTCATCTGCCATTCGAGCTGCGCTTGCACGGTGCTGACGTAATCCCCTTGATAACGATAGCGCGAGATCCCGCGCAAATTAATGTAGGGCCGCGCCATCGGGGGCAAATGTTTATCGTGACGTGACAGCGATTGATAATTTGCCGCCAGCGCCAGGGTGAAATCAGTGCTCAACGGTTGGAAATATTTCCCGTCGAGCGTCAGCGTGTCGTAGCGATAATCGCCACCGAGGAAGTTGGTATAGAACTGGTATTCCCCGGTGACGGACAACCCATTACGCGGGTAGAAAAAGTTGTCCGTGGTGTCATATTCTGCCAGTAACCCGACACCAGAGGTAGAGCTTTCCTCACCCAGGACACGTTGTAACCCACGGTTAATAAAGGTGTTATCAGCAGAGATTTCCATATTCGCATAAAACTGCGACGCACCGACAAAAAATGGCGAATCGGCCACGCGAAACAGCAGTTTTTGTATTCCGCCGTAGCCTTTCGTTTGAGTGCTAACGCCCTTTCCCCGGTCAAAGCCTGCAATATCACCAGAATAGATATCCAGATTAATATCGGCATAACCGAGCGCCACCAGATAGCGAATTCCGTCATTGTTCCACGTGTGGCGATGCCCGCCGCCGACAAACCAGGTGCCGTTTTGCGTCGCCCCGCCACCAAACGCCGACATCGCTGGCGGTATTTTTCGCCCGTCAGTGCGGGATTTTGACGCTTCGCTATCAGCCGTGTCATGCAAGAAAAGACCAAACAAGCCGCCGCCGTAGCCTATCGCCGGTTCGGTGATCACCACCGGAATCGGCAAAAAGCCGTAGCGGTTTTCACTCAGATACTGGCTCATGTCCAGCATACCGTCGGAGTCGTCGATAAATCCGCTGGCACGCGCATCTGCGGGTAACCACAGTCCGACGCAAAGAAGTGCTGCAAAGGCGCGCGTGAAATTATTCATGACGGTTTTTCAGGCTGTATGGCCGGGGGTGCAAACCAGTTTTCTGGCGTCACCATCACCGCATTTTCCGGCTGATTGACGAAATTCGGCGACATAATCTGCACGTTAAATTCGTTAAACACATCCTGAATATGGCTGTGCAATTCGCTCTTCACCCCTGCCAACGATTCACCCGGGCGCAGTTTGACCTGCAATTCATAGGCGATATACCAGTCCATCAAATTAAGCTGGCGCACCAGCGGCGGCGTATTTTGTTCAATGCCGTTGGTACGTTTAGCGGCCAGTTCAAGCATCGCGTGAACCTGCCGCCACGGCGTGTCGTAGCCGATGGTGACGCTGGTCGTCAGATTGACGCCACCGCCCGGATTTTGCGCACTGAGATTGGTGATTTTGCCGCTGACCACCACGGCATTTGGCACCGTAACAATGTAGTTTTCGCGGGTCAGAATTTTGGTCGCCAGCATACCGACTTCATTGACCAACCCTTCGTTATCGCCAATACGAATCACATCGCCTTTGCGCAGCGCGCGGGAATAAGTCAGCACCAGGCCGCTCATGGCGTGGTTCATCACCCCCGCGGAGCCAAGCGTTAACATCAAACCAAAGAACACGCTGATCCCCTTAAAGGCCAGCGAATTAGCACCGGGCAGGAACGGATAAGCCGCCGAAAGAGCAAACAGCCAGACCATGACGGAAATGAGTTTGCGCGTGGCACCGACCGTTTCAGGATGCAGGCCCGGCACCATCATCTTGCCGCCCTCAACACGTGTCAGCAGGATTTTCAGCAACTTCAGAATGAAGGCGGTGATTAAAAAGATAATCAAAACAATCAGCAAACCGGGGAACGCGGAAACAATAGATAACGCGATTTTCTGAAACACATTAATCGACCAGTCTCCGAGTGATTCTCCCCAGACTCGCGTCCACGGAAAAAGCCGGAAGATCCAACTCAGCCAGACATAAAACGCGGCGATCCCCAGCAAAATCATCAGTAAACCGTAAAGATAGCCTTCAATTGCACCAACCAATTCACGCCATTTCGCCGGAATAAGCCCCTTTTTCTGGCTGACTCTTGCCTCAAAGTAGCGCTTCACTCTGCGCCAGGATCTGAACGCGCCATAGAACAGCAACCCTAAAGCGGCCGTTCCGACCAGCGTTTTTACCGTCGCGATGGCGAGATAAGACGAAGAATACTGATCCTTTAACGAAGCACGCTGTTCATCCATGCGCGTTAATACCCGCTGTGCGGCCTGGTCGAGGGTTAAATCATCGCCTTCATCCAGGTCACCTTCCGCCAGTAGCATCACGACTTTACCGTTAATGGTGAAGAGCCGTCCTTGCTGGTTGTAGCGCTGAACCGGGGTAATTTGCACAGGATGGCGGATATCATCTTCACTGAGCGAACGTAGCATCTGACGGATGCGCAGCACACGTTCTTCCGGTGTCGTCAGGCCGAATTTGGCCTGCAACATAACAATCGGATGGTGAAAAATATAAACCGTGCGTGCTTTATCCTGTTCAGAAGGAAGTTGCCGTGGTTCAGCCGCATGCAATGCACAAGAGGTATACAGAGTGGTCCATGCCAAAAAAATCAGCAGCGCCCTAATCATATTTATCACCCGGAAAAGACAGAATTTTGTTTTATTATTCAATCACACGAGATTAATCGCACCCGTCTCTATACTACGTTGAGCATAGACCAGCGTGAGGCATATTCAAGATAACTTGAGAGATGTTAAGGAGTTGCCTGACGCGCATTTCACCTGGTGGCATCTCAAGGGCACGCAGGTTATCATTTGTTAAATTTATAAAGGAGCGGGATGAGTGGACATTAATCACAGCACGGGCGAAAGCGTCATTACCAGCACCAAAGGCTATATGTGGTTTTTGTCTTTGAATATTATCTTCTGCGCCTGGTTATTATTACGTGGCACGCACCGGAGCGACGTTGAAGACCTGCCGCTGATGTTGCAAATACTGTGCGGGTGCATCATTGCTCTTTCATTAATCAATCTGCTGATCACGGTAAAAATAAAGAAGAACATTAACGATGGTTTCTACCACAAACTGCTGCCCTTTGTGGTTCTGGCGTTTGGGCTATTGTGGTCGGTGTTATTTTTGAACTTCACTCTTTATTATCAAAACCCGCTTATCACACTGATGTTGACCGTCTCGGTATTATTACCGGCGACCATCACCTTTTACATTTCAGGGCGTTTGCTGCTGCTATTCTCCGCGCCACTGGTTGTCTGCTTGCTGTATGTCGAATTCTTCTTACAGGATAAATTCAGCGTGGCGCAGGTGGTCGGGGCCGTGATCATGCTGATGGTGATTTATTCTGCCCGCTACATTCTGCTCGAGTGGTACCAGCGCGTTCAGCGTAGCGAATACGAGAAAAATATTCTGATTAAGAAGCTGGTGCAGCAGGCGCATTACGATGCGTTGACCGGATTGTTTAACCGACTCAGCATGACGAGTTTCTTTGAAGAGTGTGTCAGCGCGCTTGCTGGCAACAAAAAGAAGCTGTTCATGATTGTAATGGATATCGATTTCTTCAAACAATACAACGATATGTATGGTCACGTTGCCGGAGACAAATGCCTGATTAAAGTCTCGCAATGCATTGAAAAATCTTTGCGTAAAGACAGCGACAGCGCGTTTCGATTTGGCGGTGAAGAGTTCGTGGTGCTGACCGTCTGCGATGACATCTCACAGGTAAAAGCTATCAGCCACAGGATTCAGCACAATATTGCTCATGCGCATATTGCCCACAAAGGTTCGCGTATCTCCTCGGTGCTCACCATCAGCCAGGGCATAGCGCAATGGCAAGAAGGAATGACGCTCGAAGCACTGGTTGAAAAGGCAGATCAGCAACTTTATAAAGCCAAGGAACAAGGTAGAAATCGGGTAAATTACTAAAATATTTAATTAAGATAATTTAAATAATTCCAGGAAGTAATTACATTTATTTTTTCTCTTCCCATCCCATTTCACGAATAAAATTGCCGGGCAAAACAATTATTTTGCTCGGTTATTCCTGTCTATTATCTTGCACTCGCATCTGATTTTGATTCTTTCCGTTTATTTTTAAATGAGTTACTTAAAATCCTCTTTAGTGAAAATGTTACTGTATATGCCGCTATTTCTTTTTATTCAATGAGTTAGATAACCGCCCTCTATTTATACACTCAAGAACATTCTCAGTTCGTTTATTTAGCTCATTTTCATGAGATTTCAAAACGTAATAGCAAATATCAGCCCTTTACTATACTCACTGAGTCCCTTAAATGAACGGAGTCCCAAAGATGCTTAACAACGTCCCTTTCAAAAGGACAATGATAGCCAGCATGCTGACATTAATGTCTGGCGCCGTGTCCGCTGTTCATGCCGCTCCCGCAACAGCCTCGCCCGAAAATGCACCGAAACAAGACGCCTCAAAGCCTAACATCGTGGTTATTTTTGGTGATGATATTGGCTACTGGAACCTCAGTACCTATAACCAGGGAATGATGGGTTACAAAACGCCTAACATTGACAGCATTGCCAATGAAGGCGCGAAGTTCACATCCTATTACGCTGAACAAAGCTCGACCGCAGGGCGTTCTTCGTTCATTACCGGGCAAATGCCATTCCGTACCGGGATGAGTAAAGTGGGGATGCCAGGTGCTCCGCAAGGCCTGCAAAAAGAAGACCCAACCATTGCCAACATCCTCAAACAGCTGGGTTACGCGACCGGGCAGTTTGGTAAAAACCACCTCGGCGACCGCGACGAATTCCTGCCAACCGCGCACGGTTTCGATGAATTCCTCGGCAACCTGTACCATCTGAATGCCGAAGAAGAACCTGAAAACCCGGATTACCCGAAAGATCCTGAATTCCGTAAACAGTTTGGCCCACGCGGCGTGATTAAGAGCACCGCCGACGGCAAAATTGAAGATACCGGCCCACTTACCATTAAACGTATGGGGACGGTTGACGAAGAAACCCTCGCCGCCAACAACGACTTTATGGAACGCCAGTCCAAAGCCGGGAAGCCATTCTTCACCTGGTTTAACACCACGCGTATGCACAACAAAACTCACCTCAAAGACGCCAGCATTGGTGCGACGGGGCTTGGGACTTATGCAGACGGCATGGTTGAGCACGACAAAATGGTCGGCGAAGTGCTGCAAAAGATTAAAGACCTCGGTATCGAAGACAACACCATCGTTCTCTACACCACCGATAACGGCCCAATGACGGCAACCTGGCCTGATGGCGGTATAACGCCGTTCCGCGGTGAGAAAAACACCGGCTGGGAAGGTGGATTCCGCGTACCTGCAATGATCAAATGGCCGGGCCATATCAAACCGGGCACGCTGATTAACGACATCTTCGGCAGTAACGACTGGTTCCCTACCCTGGTTGCCGCCGCAGGTGTTCCGGATATCAAAGAGCAGTTGCTGAAGGGCTACAAAACCCCGTCCATCACCTACAAAGTGCATCTTGACGGTTACAACCAGCTCGATTTCATCCAGGGCAAAGGTGAAGACCCGCGTAAAGAGTTCTTCTACTGGAGCGATGACGGCGACCTGCTGGCGATGCGTTACGGCCGCTGGAAAGCGCACTTCATGATCCAGGAACACACCGGCCTTGATCTGTGGCGTTATCCGTTCACCAAACTGCGTGCACCGATGATCTTCGATCTGGAAGTGGATCCGCTGGAGAAAGGTTCCGACGGTATGGGTTACCAGAGCTGGTTCTACGACCGTCTGTTCCTGATGGGCGGCGCGCAGAAATACGTTCAAGAAATGCTGGCAACCTTCAAAGAGTTCCCGCCACGTCAGAAACCAGGTTCATTCACGGTTTCCGATGCAGCAGCAATGATCGAACAAGGCTCCAATATCAATAATTAACGACCTGTAACCGGGTGGGCAACCACCCGGTTAATTCGTCGTGCTCTCAGGGGTTCGCTATGAAGTACAGCACAACATTGCCGGTTAAAGCATTACCGTCAGCAGAGAAATATGATGGCAAAGGCCCTGAATATAAGCGTCGTTTTCACGTTATGGCGAAGCCTACCGGCTCCACCTGTAATCTCGATTGCACCTACTGTTTTTACCTGAGTAAAGAAGATCTGCTGCATCAAGACCGCCACACCGGCATGAGCGACGAAGTGCTGGAAAACTTCATTCGTCAGTACATTGACGGCCAGGATGGCGAGCAAGTGGTTTTCTCCTGGCAAGGCGGCGAACCCACATTGATGGGGCTGGAGTTTTTCGAAAAAGTCGTCAAATTCCAGAAACAGTACCAAAAGCCCGGCCAGCGCATCGAAAACGACTTACAAACCAATGGCGTGTTGATTAACGACAAATGGGCTGAATTCCTCAAAGAACACCGTTTTCTGGTTGGCTTGTCGATTGACGGCCCACGAGAATTGCACGACCGCTATCGCGTCACGCGCAGCGGCAAACCGACTTTCGACAAAGTGATGAAAGGCGTCGAAGCGCTCAAAAAATACAAAGTCCCTTTCAACGCGCTCGTCACCGTCAACCGCACCAACGCTCGTTTCCCGCTGGAAGTGTACCGCTTTGTCACCCGCGAACTGGGCGCAACCTACGTGCAATTTAACCCGTGCGTAGAAGCGGTCGATTTCAAAGTCACCGCCCCGCAATTCTGGCGCGATGAAACCATCCCAATTACCGGAACGCGCCGCGCAAAACCGGGCGACCTGGATTCTATCGTCACCGACTGGTCAGTGGATCCCGACGACTGGGGCACCTTCCTGAAAACCGTATTTGAAGAGTGGGTGAACAACGATTTAGGCCGCGTGCAGGTCAACCTGTTTGAAACTGCCGTCGCCCAAACCATGGGCATGCCCGCGCAGATTTGTACCGCGTCTGAGTTTTGTGGCAAAGGCCTGGCCATCGAAAAAAATGGCGATATCTATTCCTGCGACCACTACGTTTACCCCGAATATCAGATTGGCAATATCGAAGACACCAAACTCGCCCACATGGCATTTTCCGAACGCCAGAAAGCCTTTGGCATGGGGAAAAAAGACACCCTACCGGAATACTGTAAACAGTGCCCGTACCTGAAATTATGCTGGGGGGAATGCCCGAAAAACCGACTTGTGCGCACGCCGGATGGCGAGCCAGGCCTTAATTATCTTTGCCCCGGCATCAAAGCTTTCTTCAATTACGCCGAGCCGATTCTTGTCGGCCTCGCCACGCTTTTGAAACGTGACTTTGCAGGATTGCGCAAATGACAAACAGAGAGAAACTGCTCGAACTTGAGCAGCGTATGAATCAACAGGTTTTGGGTCAGGAATCGCTGGTACGCATGTTAATTGTCGCGCTGCTTTGCGACGGACACGTACTGCTCGAAGGCTTGCCAGGTCTGGCAAAAACCCGTGCGGTGCGTGAACTCGCTAAACACGTGGAAGGTGAATTCCGGCGCATACAGTTCACGCCAGATCTTCTGCCGTCAGACATCACCGGCAGCGAGATTTACCAGCAAAATGCCACCCGTGAAGAAGACCAGTTCCGTTTCCGTCCAGGCCCGGTCTTCGGCAATATTATTCTGGCCGATGAGATAAACCGCGCCTCGGCGCGTGTGCAATCGGCATTGCTCGAAGCCATGGAAGAACGCCACGTCACGGTAGCCGGGAAAACCTGGCCGCTACCGGGCATTTTCATGGTGCTGGCGACGCAAAACCCGGTGGATCAAGAAGGCACCTGGCCATTGCCAGAAGCGCAGCTTGACCGCTTTTTGATGAAAGTTCTTGTGGATTATCCGTCCAAAGAGAACGAGCAAAAAGTGATGCAACTGGTGCGCTCCGAGCAGCAGCAAAAATACCTCGCAAGCTCCACGGAACAGCCGGAAAAATTGCCTGAAACCCTGATGTTATCGCAGCAAGATATTGCCACCTGCTGGCAGGAAATCTCGGCGGTTTACGTCGCACCAACCATTGAAAACTACATCGTCAATCTGGTGGATATGACCCGCCATCCGCAGGGTATCAGCGACACGCTCGCCAGTTACATCACGTTTGGCGTCAGCCCGCGCGGCACCTTAGCACTCGATCGTTGTGGCCGCGCACTGGCCTGGCTCGAAGGCCGCGACGCGGTATTGCCAGAAGATATCAAGCTCGTCGCCCCGGCAGTGTTACGCCATCGCCTGATGCTCAGTTACCAGGCCAACGCCGATAACACCTCGCCGGATGACGTAATCCGGATGTTGCTCGACGCAGTGGTGGCGTAATGAATAGCGCGTTACAGGTGGATCGCCAAACCCTGATGGCGCTGGCAGGCGAAGCACGTTTGCTGTCGAACCCGCCTGGGCAGATCCCACCGGGAGCGCTGGCGGGTGAGCGTGTTTCACGCCAGCAGGGGCGCGGGCTTAATTTTGATAGTCTCCGTCGCTACCAACCCGGTGATGACGTGCGGTTGATCGACTGGCAAGCCACCGCCCGCCTGCGATCGCCGTGGATCCGCATGTATAACGAAGAGCGCGAGCGCCCGGTGTTCTTAATCGTCGATCAGCGGCTGGATATGTTTTTTGCCACCCGCGGGCAAACCAAATCTGTCGCAGCCGCCAAAATTGCGGGCCTGCTCGCATGGCGAAGCTGGCACGATGGCGACCGCATCGGCAGCGCGGTGTTCAGCGACGCGAATTACAGCCTGCAAAAATGCCGCGCCCCACGCACTAATTTGCCCGCAGTGCTTGATGACCTGCTGCAATACAACCAACAATTACCCGAACGCTACCCTGATGAAACGCCCGCAACCGTGACGCTCGGCAGCGTGCTGCAACATGCCATGCATCTGATCCCCGCCGGATCCTGGGTGGCCGTCATCAGTGATTTCCACGATCTCGATGCGTCCGGTGAAGCCTTGCTGGCCGCTCTGCGGCGGCGCTGCGAGATTAGCGCATTTGTCACGCTCGACAACCTGCATCTCACCCTCCCGGCGCAAGGAAACCTGGCCGCCAGCTATCAGGGTCATGAAGCCGTATTTTCGCTTTCGCCACGGCTAAAAGATGAGATTCAACAAAGCGTGACGGCGCGACTTTCCGGGCTGCAAAACCGACTGACACGGCTTGGCATCCGCGTAAATCAGATAGTCGTCACAGACGATCTTCTCAAGCAGCTACAAAAGGGAGTCTGAATGCTGGAGAAAGGATTTAGCGTGCCGGAGCTGTTAAATCCGGCGCTTCCACGAAGTATCTCCTGGTTTCCCTTGCCGCCCGGCTGGTTTGTGCTCGGCGGCGTGTTACTTATCGCGCTGATTATCTTCGGGTTATTCCGCCTGGCGAGATGGCGGCGCAACGTGTGGCGTCGTGAAGCGCTGGCGGCATTGCAGCAGCCGCACAGCGCCGATAGCTGGCTGGAACTGATAAAACGCATTCTGCTGATGCACCAGCCGCGCAGCCAAATTAGCCACACGCTTTCGCCAGAACAACTCTTGCAGCATGTCGAAATCGACGCCGATTTGCGCCAGCAATTGAGCGCCAAATATTGCCAGCCGGATAACCAGCTCGAGGCGAATCAAAACGCACGTCTGCAAACTCAACTGAAACACTGGCTGGAGAAACTGCCTTATGTCTGAGTTTCTGAGCCGCCTCGATTTCGCCTGGCCGTGGGCGTGGTTACTGATTTTCCTGCCGTTGCTTGGCCGCTATTTTTTACCGCAGGACCGTGAAGTCAAAGAACACGTTCGCGTGCCGTTCTTGCCGGAATTAATTGATGAGCTGAAACTCAACAGCCAGCCGGTGCGCACCAGCAAACTCTCAAGCCTGATTTTTTGGCTGACGTGGATTCTGCTGGTTGCCGCCCTCTCGCGCCCGGAATACCTGACACCGCCGCAGCATATTCAAAAACCGATGCGCGATGTGGTGCTGATTCTGGATGTCTCCGGTTCGATGGGCAAAAACGACGTTCAGGGTGGGATCACGCGCTTACAGGCCGTTCAGGAATCGGTGCGAAAATTCGTGGCGGCGCGTAAAACCGACCGCATCGGGCTGGTGATTTTTGCAAGCCAGGCGTGGCCATTCGCCCCGGTTAGCGAAGACAAACAGGCGCTGCAAACCCGCATTAACCAACTCGCGCCCGGCATGATTGGTCAACAAACCGCGATTGGCGACGCGCTGGGAATCGGTGTGAAACTGCTCGATACCACCGTTAACAAAGACGCCAGCAAACTGGCGATTTTGCTCACCGACGGCAACGACACCGCATCGCAATTAGCGCCACCACTCGCCGCACAACTGGCGGCAACGCACCACGTTCAGGTACACACCATCGCCTTTGGCGATCTGAACAGCACTGGCGATGACAAAGTAGATTTGCCGCTGATGCAGGATATCGCGCGTATTACCGGTGGAAAATCCTGGACTGCCGCCGGTTCCGGTGCGGCTCTCGACAGCGTATGGCAGGAAATCGACGCCATCACCCCCGTGCAGGTGAAATCCATCGGCTGGTCGTGGCACATCCCGCTGTTCCAGTGGCCGCTGCTACTGGCGCTTGTGTTGCTGATTTTGCTCGCGGTCACGCGATTCGTGCGGGAGAAAACAGCATGAGTGACTTCCATTTTGTTTACCCCTGGCGGCTGCTCGGCCTGCTGATTTGTGCGCTGCTGTGGTTTGTCGCCAGCAGCCAACGTAGCGCCTGGCACCAGATTATGGATAAGCCCTTTGCCAAAGCGCTGATTATTGGGCGACAAAAACGCCTGACCCAGATTTTACCGTGGTTGTGCGCACTCGGTGTCATCGCCCTGGCAGGCCCGACCTGGCAGCGTGAACTCCCGGCCGCACTGACGCAGCAAAGCAACATGATGGTGGTGTTACAGCAAGATCCGGCGATGTACGCGCAGGATCTTGCACCCAGTCGCCACCAGCGTATGCAGAGCAAAATCATGGACCTGATGAACCGTTCAACAGGCACGCATTTCGGCCTGGTGGTTTACAACGCTCATGCATATCTGACCACACCACTCACTTCCGACCCGACGTTTTACTCGCTGTTCTTGCATGCCCAAAGCCCAAATTTATTGCCAGAAGGTGAAGGCTCGGGGCTAAAACAGGCTATCGCCCTGGCGATGAAAAACATGCCAGAAACGCCGAATATGCCGCGCAATATTTTACTGATTGCCGACACCGTTTCGGCGCAAGACGCAACCTGGCTTGCCCAACAAAAAGCGCCCATTCAAATCTGGGTTCCGGGGACCGCACGCGGGGGTGAATTACCCGAAAGCTACGCCCAGCGAGGGATTGATACACGTCTGAACGTCGAACGCTTTAGCCAAATTCGCGACGGCGGCATTCCGGTCACACTCGTCACCAGCGACGACAGCGATTTATCGGTGCTCGCCAGCCACATCCAGCAATCGGTGAGCGCGCAAAACAACGCTCGCGGCGATTTGCACTGGAAAAACAGCGGCTATCTGCTGGTGATCCCGATGTTTTTGCTACTGCTGCTCGGGCGGCGTCAGCTGATTTGCTGGCTGATTGTGCTGGTGCCGCTGCTGTATCTGCCGCAAAGCCAGGCCGCATGGCAGGATGCGTGGATTAGCCCGGATATGCAGGGGCAACTCGCCTTCAATAAAGGCGAATACAAAAAAGCGGCAGGGCGTTTTCAGGACCCGCTGTGGCAAGGCATCGCCTACTACCGCGCCGAAGATTTTGTCGCGGCTACCTCCGCATTTCGCCTGGCGCCGCAAACCGCTGAATCGCTGTTATGGACGGGCAACAGCTACGCCCAGCAAAAGCAGTGGCAGCAGGCCATTAACAGCTATGACCGCGCCTTAAGCCTGCGCCCGGACTGGGCAATGGCCCAGAAAAACCGCGCCGCCATCGCCAAAATCATTATGGAATTGCGCCAGAAAGAACGCGATCGCCAGGCGGCTCAGGGCAAAGAACAGGATTATAAGCCAGACGAAATTAAACACGATTTAAAGAAAGATCAGGGCGTCAATCAAAAGGATATCCAACCCGTTGCCAGCAGCAGCCCACAGGTTAATCAGTGGTTTGAAAACCTTGAAGTTTCCCCTTCCGGCCTGCTGGAAAATCTCTACCGCGCCAACACGGAGGAGACGCCATGAGAACCTTGCTGATTGTGCTTTTGCTGGCGGTGTTACCTGCCCGAGCGGCGATGGACATTACGCGTGAGCTTGAAGCACCAGACCATGTCGCGCCAGGTCAGCCCGTGCGGGTGGCTATCACCTTCTGGACCGATAGCTGGTTTAATCCCCCTCCGCAATGGCCTGATTTTAAAATTGAGAACGGCTCGTTACTCACCACGCCACTGCAAAACCAACTGCTGAGTCGCCAGAAAAATGGCATTAGCTGGAGCGGCGTGCGCCTTGAGCGACAAATCACCGCGTGGGATCAGGGCGTGCTGCTGATGCCTGCGGTGGAAATCACGCTCACTTCGCCCAACCAACCGCCCGTCACGGTGCAATTACCCGAGCTGAAAAAAGAGGTGGTCTGGCCGAAAGGTGTGGAGCAGCCGGATCGCTTCCTGCCCGCCAGCAACTTAACGCTCACCCAGAAAATCACCCAGTATCACGCAAGCAAAGACGACAAACTCCACGCTGGTGACGTAATCGAGCGCACCGTCACGGTTAAGGCCAACGGGATTGTCGCCACACAAATCCCGCAATTGCTGTACGCCATTCCTGGCACCGAAACCCAGCGCCTGACGCCAGTGAACACGATGCTGAAAACGGGACGAGGCGAAATCGAAGGCGCACAGCGTGATGAAACCCTGCGTTATTTACCTTCACAAGCGGGTGCCATCACCATCCCGCCGCTGAAATTACGCTGGTGGGATACGGCAAATCAGCAATGGCAAGTGGCGCAATTGCCCGGCTCCACCCTGCAAGTTGCCGAAGCGCGCGCCGCAGGAAGTGAATCGGCACTGCGCGGCACCACCGATGAAGGAAAATGGCGCATCGCGACGATGATTAGCGCCGTCGTACTAATGGCGCTGCTTCTCTGGTTTACGCGCCGCCTGCTGCGGCGCAGTTTGAGATATCTGCACCGTGTCTGGCAGCGCTTCTGGAACCCTGTCCCATTGCCCAAACTGACTCCCACCAAAAGGGGTGAACGATGAAACATAAACTCTTACTCACAACGCTAATTCTGGGGGCAATGGGTACGGCTCACGCCGCCGACCCGCTGTCTGCGTGGAAAGATACGGCGGCGAAACAATCCATTGAACAATGGGTGCAAAATGCCACCAATCAAGACCGCTCAACCTATATTCCACCCCAAAAGCGCTACGTGGTGTTTGATAACGACGGCACGTTGTGGCCCGAAGCACCGCTAACATTCCAGCTCCAGTTCGCTATTGATGAAGTAAAACGCCTCGCGCCAGAGCACCCGGAATGGAAAAACGATCCCATTGTGAGCGCGGTGCTGAATAATGATTTAAAAACCGTTGCTGCCGCGGGTGAAAAAGGGCTGATGCAGCTTTTAGAGCTGACGCACAGCAACATCACCACCGACGAGTTCGACCAGCGCGTAGCCAATTGGGTCGGCAGCCACCGGGATAATCGCTTTGGCTGCCGGTACGATCAAATGGGCTACCAGCCGATGCGCCAGTTGCTCGATTACCTGCGTGAAAACGGCTTCAAAACGTGGATTGTGTCCGGCGGTGGCATTGATTTTATGCGCGTGATCGCGGAGAAAATGTACGGCATTCCGCCCGAGCAGGTGATCGGCTCATTCTCGCTTAGCGACTTTTCCCTGACCGACAACGGCACACAGTTACGCAAAACCATGAAAGGGGCTTTCTACGACGATGCAGCCGCCAAGCCCGTTGCTATCCATCTGTTTATGGGCCAACGCCCTGTTGCGGCGTTTGGTAACAGCGATGGCGATTTAGCGATGATGCAGTACACCGCAGCCAACCCGGACTATAAAACCTTCGGTTTGCTGGTTCACCATACCGATGCCGAGCGTGAATATGCTTACGATAGCCATCCGCCTGCCAGCGGTAAACTGGTCGAAGGGCTAAGTATGGCGAAGGAAAAAGGCTGGACGGTGGTGGATATGAAGCAGGACTGGAGAACGGTGTTTGACCCGAAATCCTGTGTTCCGGAAATCGCGAAACCGTAAAACCCCCAGCTTCGTAGGTCGGAAAAGCGCAGCGTCATCCGACACTTTCACCAGCAATGACAGGCGTAAACGGTGGATGACGCTAGCGCTTATCCACTCTACAAAAGCCTGTTTTGACAAGAGATCTCGATACAGAGCGGTATCGGACAGAAACGAAAAAACCCGCCGAAGCGGGTTTTTAAATTCTTTAGAGCTTAGTTAACGCTAACCTTACAGGCTAGTTACGTTACCAGCTGCTGGGCCTTTAGCGCCGTTCTCGATGGTGAAGGAAACTTTCTGGCCTTCATCAAGAGATTTGTAACCGTCGTTCTGGATTGCAGAGAAGTGAACGAACAGGTCTTTAGAACCGTCGTCTGGAGTGATGAAGCCGAAACCTTTATCAGCGTTGAACCATTTTACCAGACCAGTCATTTTGTTAGACATGTGTATTACCTTTTGAATTGAGTGTGCCTTACGGCGATTTGGTATGCTTTACAGATTTTATGAAGCGGTAGAGGAGCACACGACAAAGGGTATCCAGGGATGACTCTTGAAGGACTGCTTTACTAGGTTGCTTTAAAGGTCTGTACGTCAAACCGATGGGCGTATTAACTCATGCTTAGGCGATGAATGACAAGGATTATTTTAGCCGTCCACAGCTCTGAACCTAAATTGCGTCTCATTTAGCGCTTCGCTTACAGGGTGTAAATCCTACGAAGTTACACCCGCTTCGCTATATTCTAATCCGTTGTTAATAATCTATTTTTGCGACTTTCCGCAGGGCTTCTGGCGTCACTTCTGGCAGGCCAAAAAACTCCATATATGCAGGAATCATCTCAAATAACATATCTGTTCCAGGTTGTATCTGGCAGTCTCTTTTCATTGCAGCGCGCAGAAATGGCGTGATTTCGCTCTTCATCACCACCTCGCCAACGAAACTTCCGGGTGTGAGCGCGTGAATATCCACGGGCAATTCATCCCCTGCATTCATGCCCAGCGGCGTTGCGTTCACCACTATCGAAAACCCCTGAGGGTTGCGCAAACCGGTTTGCACCGTCAGCGCCGGGTAATGTCTGCGCAGCCGGATTGCCAGCTCTTCGCTGCTTGACGGGCGGCTATCATAAAGCGCCAGAGATTCAACCCCTGCCGCCGCCAGTGAGGCCGCAATCGCCGACCCCACCCCGCCGCTACCGACCACCAACGCACGCGCTCCTTGCGCCTGAATCCCTTTGCGCAACATGCCACGCACAAAGCCGTCGCCATCGAACATATCACCGCGAAGATGACCGTCCGGCTCAAGGCGAATGGCGTTACAGGCTCCGGCAATTTGCGCCGTCGGGCTGAGGCTTTGCACTAAGTCGCAGGTCGAGACTTTATGCGGCATCGTCACCAGCGCGCCAATAATGTTGGTCATACGGAATAAAGAAGGAATCAGTTGCGCGTAATCATCAGCCCTGACCCCCATCGGCACCACTTTGATATCAATGCCCTGGCTTTCAAACCACGGGTTGTAAATCATCGGCGCTTTAAACGTGGTCGTTGGATAGCCCAGGTGCGCGATTAAACGGGTATTGCCACTGATTTCCATGATTAATCTTCCATCTCAATACGTTTGATATCGCCAAGAATAAAGACGTAAGCGAAGACGCCCAGCAGCGCAGCACCGCCGATGTACACCAGCGCGTAGAAGAAGTTGCCGGTTGCCGCGACGATAAAACCGACGATCAGCGGCGTGATAATGGAAGCCAGGTTAGAGCAGAAGTTGAATAAGCCACCGGTCAGTCCCGCCAGGTTCTTCGGCGCCATATCGGAAATCAGCGTCCAGCCAAGTCCGACCATGCCCTGCCCGAAGAAAGCGACGGACATCACCGTAATCACCAGCGCGTCGGTTGGCATCCAGTTCGCCGAGATAATCAGGCTCGCCATCAGCAGGCCAGAAATAATCGGCAGCTTACGGGCAATATTCACCGACCCGGTGCGTTTCAGGATTTGGTCTGAAACCCAACCGCCAAACATCACGCCCACCGCCGCCGCGAGGAACGGCAGGATCGCAAAGAAGCCCACTTTCAGCCACGGCATATGGCGTTCCGTCGCAAGATACGTCGGGAACCAGGTGAGGAAGAACACCAGCGTCGTGTTTCCGGCAAACTGCCCGATACCCGCGCCGAGAATTTGACGGCATTTCACCAGCTTGCCGACGTTCGCCCAGCTAAAGTTCATTTTCGGTTCAGGTTCAGCCGATTGCTGGTCGTGGCCGATGTATTCAAGCTCGAGCTGGTTAGCCGTTTTAGACTCATGCGGCTCGTGGTAATAACGCCACCACACCAGCACAAATAAAATGCCGACCACGCCCACGGAGATAAACAGCGCGCGCCAGCCGAAGGTTTCCATAATAAAGAACAACAGCGGCGCAAACGCGGCAAGACCGACATATTCTCCGACCGTGTACACCGCCGTGGCGCGAGCGCGTTCATGTTGCGGGAACCATTTTCCCACGACACGGCTATTGACCGGGAAACACGGCGCTTCACTAATACCCAATCCCAGGCGGCACAGCAGTAAGGTTTTCAGGCCCATCGTCAAGCCGTGGAATAAGGTAAATGCCGACCAGAAAAACAGCGCCAGCGCGTAGGTGATTTTATTGCCGAAGCGGTCAAGGAAGATGCCGCCGGGAATTTGCATTGCGGCGTACGTCCACGCAAATGCCGAGAATACGATGCCCATAGTTGCGGCACCGATTCCAAGATCGGCACTCAGTTGCGGCGCGGCAATACCTAATACCGTCCGGTCGAGGTAGTTAATCATGGTCCCGATAGCCAGCAGCGTCAGGATGACCATTCGCGTGCGCGAACGTTTTTCAACAGCAGTTTTCGGGGCGGCGATATCGCCCTGTTCATAACTTGCCATCAGTAATTCCTTCTTATGTCGTAGGTTACAGGTGCCTTTTTGAACCTTAAGGTTCATTTATTGTTTTAAATCGAGTTACCACATCTGCATTGCGGCCAGACGAACCGCCGCATTAGTCGCGCCGTACTGTTGATAATCACCCCGCCGTTCGACCAGTTCAAAGAAGAAACGGTCAGGACGGAATGGCGGTGTGTAGGCATGCAAAAACTCATGCTGCTGCGCGTCCCGCTCATATAGAATATTCAGACGCTCAAGCCCTTGTAATAACGCGTTATTGACTCCGTAGCGCGCCAATAAATCGCCGTAATAATTCGCCGGAACAGGAAGTAACTTCAGCCCCTTAGATTGCAGGCTTTCTACCGTCGAAGGTAAATCATCACAGGCAAATGCTGCATGTTGCAGGCCGGTTCCCTGATAACTCGCCACCGACCGGGCGATTTGCGTATCGAGACTGTGCGACATATTCAGCGGCAGGCGAATCGACTGACACGGGCTATGCATCACCTGGCTCCTGACCAGACCATACGGGTCCGGCACACTCAGTTCGGTATCCAGCTCGAAACCAAATACCGCCCGGAAGAACATAATCCAGTTATCTCGACTGCCTTCCACCAGACCAAGCGCCAGGTGATCAATGCCGCGCAGCGTGCCTTTGGCGGCAGTTTGTGAGAGCGTGAAATCGGTTTGATAAATGTCGCTTTCGCCCTGTTCAGGCGCTTCAATCAAGTAAATCAAGCTACCATCTGGCGCACAAACCGCGGCCAGTGCACGCTCATCCGGGCCGTGTTTTTCATGCCAGACGGGGTAGCCATAATCTTGCGCGCGCTGCAAAACGTTCGCAGCCCCTTTCACCCGCCACGCCATCGCGCAGAGCGAAACACCGTGGCGGCGATGAAATTCATCCGCCCAACTGTGCGACTGGTGGTTGATAATGATATTCGCGCCGCCGTTGCGCCACAGCGAAACATCTTTGGAACGGTGCTCTCCGGCATGGTCGAAACCCAGCGGTTGCAAGGCTTCGCCCAATGCCACGGCATCTTTATCATCGGTGGCAAACTCTAAAAACTCAATTCCCTGATAGCTGGCCTGCGGCGCACTGTGAAAAAGTGGCGCGTCAATTTGCGGGTGAGTCTGCCAGGTTTGCTCCTCCAGCCACAACAGCGAGCGATAGCCATCTTTGGCCGTTGGCGCGTTCGGCGTGGCGCGGAAACTGTCATTGAAAATCTCCAGCGACCAGGGTCCACGGAAACCTTTCTCAGTCAGCAAACGTGTGAACTCCACCACCGGCAACTCACCCTGCCCTGGGAAACAGCGGAAATGGCGGCTCCACTCCAGCACGTCCATTTTCATCAGTGGCGCATCGGCCAGTTGCAGGAAGGTGATCTTCTCGACAGGAATATCGTCGAGATTAATCAATTGATCGCCGAGCGAAAGCACGTGGAAGCTGTCGAGCACCAGCCCCAACGCCGGGCTATTAACCTGCTTTACCCGCTCCCACGCCTGGCGATAACGATTCACGTGCGTGCCCCACGCTAACGCTTCATAACCGACGGTGATTTCATTAAGGTGTGCAAGTTCAGCAAGATGGGCGAGATCGCTGACCTGCAAATCAATGTTGGCAGAGCAATCAGGGGCCACATTGCTGCACAGCAGCATGGTGTCGCAGCCCAGCTCATGCATCAGATCAAATTTTCGGCGCGCCCGTTCCAGATTGTTGGCAAACTGAGGGCGCGATGCTCCTTCAAAATCGCGAAACGGCTGGAAGAGCGTGATGGTCAGTCCCAAATCCGCCGCCATTTTGCGCACGTCGGCGGGCGAGCCTGGGTAATAAAGCAGATCATTTTCGAAGATTTCGACACCGTCAAAACCAGCAGCCGAAATTGCGGCCAGTTTTTCAGGCAACGTGCCAGAGATAGATACGGTTGCAATTGAACGCTGCATGATGGCTCCTGGTCTGTCGGGACAAGTCGGTTAATGTTGTATCATTTGGTTCATATTGCAAATTTATAGTTAATTAATTGTTACCCCAGATCACACGCCCGGAAGTTAAAAAAAATAGCGGGCGATTACCGAACAAAACAAAGTGGGGTTACACTTCCCAGTCACTCCCTGGCAACTTAAAGGCAAACACAACATGTCAGATAACAACTATCAGCCACCAAAAGTCTGGACGTGGATAAAAGGCGAAGGCGGCACCTTCTCTAATATCAACCGCCCCATTGCAGGCCCGACTCATGAACGCACGCTGCCGATTGGCAAGCACCCGTTGCAGCTTTATTCCCTCGGCACACCAAACGGGCAGAAGGTCACTATTCTGCTTGAGGAGTTGCTGGCGCTGGGCGTAAGTGAGGCGGAATACGACGCGCATTTGATTCGCATCGGTGAAGGAGATCAGTTCTCAAGCGGCTTTGTGGACGTGAACCCGAACTCGAAAATCCCGGCATTGATGGACCATTCGGCGACACCACCGATTCGGGTGTTTGAGTCCGGTGCCATCCTGCTTTACCTGGCAGAGAAGTTTGGTCACTTCATGCCAAAAGAGATTGCGGCACGTACTGAAACGCTGAACTGGCTGTTCTGGCTACAAGGTTCCGCGCCGTATCTGGGCGGTGGTTTTGGCCATTTCTACAATTACGCACCGATGAAAATTGAGTACGCGATTAACCGCTTCGCCATGGAATCCAAGCGCCAGTTGGACGTGCTCGACAGGCAACTGGCTACGCATCGTTTTATTGCCGGCGACGAATACACCATTGCAGATATCGCGATTTGGCCGTGGTACGGCGCGCTGGCAAAAGGTGGGCTGTACGACGCGGCGGAATTCCTCGATGTTGCCTCGTACAAAAACTTTGTCCGCTGGGCCGATGAAGTGGCAAGCCGCCCGGCGGTGAAGCGTGGGCGTATTGTGAATCGCACCTTTGGCGAACCGTCACAGCAATTGCATGAGCGCCATGATGCGTCAGACTTTGAGTTACGCACTCAGGATAAATTAGAGAAGTAATTCCTCCACATATATGTTCGTGATACTGCAACTTGCAATATCACGGATATATAAAATTTAAAATTAAACAAACTTTTTATAGTTTCAGCCTGACCGTTGCAGGTAACTTGCCGTCTGAATTATTCCGCCCGCAAACTGCAAGGAACTACCGTGTTAAAGAACTGCGTATTACTACTCGCCTTAGTTATTGTCGGATGTGCTGAACCAGCAGATGAAACCGTAGAAGCATTGAATACGATTAATTTCCAGCCGGTTACATCAACCCCAAGTGAAAGCAAGAATCCGGAAGAGTTAAAAAACCTGCACACTCTGAATAAAAACACCATTGCCAACCTGACCGCAGGCATTAAATCAGCGCGGGTTGATGACCTCAGAAGCGTGGATGTTTTTGATAATCGTTATGGCATTGATAATGTGTTCCAGGCGTTAACCAAACTGGAAGAAATTAATGAACTCAATGATATCTATCTACACGACGAGAATAAGAGCGGGCTGATTCAGATTAGTAATATATTAAAACCGGTAACGGATACCGCATCATGATGAAAATAAAAAGGAGTTTGCTGACAAAGGTCAATGAACGGATTTTGGAAGGTGGATAAGCGCAAGCGTCATCCACCATTTTGCCTGTTCTGTCGGATGACGCGACCGCCTATCCGACCGACAAAGAGAATTCATTTAATAGAGTTGTTTCTCAATCAATATTTGCTGTAAATGTTGTTTTTGCTCTCGACTCAGTATCTGGCTGACCTGAAAAAGATATTTCGCTCTCTGGAACCGCACCTGATTCTGAATATCACCAATGGCGTCGAGCTGATTTTTAGCCTCAGCATCGTTCCACATTCCGGAACTGAACATATCAATAATCGCATCCTGCTTTAAAGCATCGGTGTTAATTTTACCAATTTCTTGTTCCGTGTTCTTACGCAGTGATTTTACCTGCTGAATTTGTTCAGGTGTCAGCTGTAATTGTTTAACCAGCGAGTCTTGCGGTAGCGTGTCAGTAGAATGAGAAGCCAAAGCCACACCGCAAAATGACAGCGCAGTTGCCATCACGACAAGCTTAAATATTTTATTCATTCTATCCCTTACAATTTAAATGTTAACATCAGCAGAACATAATTATTATCGCTGTAGCGTTAATGCCATTGATAACTATTATTGGTTTATTTTTAGATAAAACAGACCATTGTATTTAATCATTTTTATTGCAACGCAGAACGCCACACTATGTTGCCATAGTGTGGCGTTTGCTGCTTACTATTTGCGACTTACTATTTGATGATTGCTTACATATCCCACTTCCTTATGGGATAAATTAAGAATAAGGCTAGCGAGGCTGACATTCAATTACCTTTTCGTTTAAAAATAAACTCCCCGCTTTATACCCAAAATAATTCAAGCTGCATCGCGGCGGCAAGAGAAAGAATCCCGATGAGCTTAGTAAACTAAGTGATTCGGGTGAATTAACGCAGCCAACAAAGAGGCAGTTTGAAGTATGAAAGGTATAAAAAAAACCCGCCGGACAGGCGGGTATACTGCATTGGCATAAATATATGCGCTAACAATATTAAAGGATCGATTGCTCGAGGTTGATAATAGCAATGAGACTCAGTGCATCAACATAATAATTTTAACCAGATACTTATTAACCAGCAATTCTATAAATGTATAAAAATAAATAGATCAGAAATTGAAGTTAACCCCGGCATAAGCGCCGTCCGCTAAGATATTATCACTATGCCCATCTTTCCCTTCCATTCCCAAATAGCGGTATCCGGCATCAACAGAGAAGGTTGGGTTCACTTTCCAGCGCACACCCGCGTTCGCTTCACCGTATTGTTTTACGCCGCTTGAAAGCGAGTCAGGCGAGAAATAGGCATCGCCATATAAAGAAAAGTGATCGCCAAGGGGTAACTGCGCGCCGCCGCCGACAGCCACCGCATAACCTTCATCGTTATCATCCGGGTTGAGATAAAGCGTCTTGCCGCCGAGCGTCACGAGTACCGAACCCAACGGAATATTCCAACCCATTCCCAGGCTGGCGACATCGCCGTCGTTATCGTTATGCGCCCAATTTCCACTGAACGTAAAACCCGGTTCGTTCGCGCCAAAGCTCACGCCGAAATTGGTCCATTTGGAACCCGCTTCACCATGAATCGACACGGCATGAGCCGAATTTGCGGCGCATACCGCACCAATCAGTAAAACCATTTTTAATAATTTCATCGCGTTCCTTATTTTTACTCGTGGGGTTAGCAGACAAAAAAAAGCCCGACTGGCACAAATGCATCGGGCAAAACGAACATCACTACTTTTTTATGACTACTGGGATTATTAAGGTTATTCGCCGACACCGGCGATTTCGACCACCACGCGGCGGTCAGGTGCCAGGCAATTAATCAGTTCGCTGCGTTCTTGCACCGCATCGCATGTTGTTCCGGTCACCGGCTCGCTTAAACCACGGCCTTCGGCCTGCACGTTTTGAGCGGGCATCCCTAAACGCACCAGTTCATCGGCCACGGCCTGGGCACGTTTTGTCGAAAGGTTGAGGTTGTATTCAGCCGAACCGAGGCGATCGCTAAAGCCAATCACCATCGTGGTTTTCTCTTTAGCGGCCTGAATTTCAGGGCGATTGTAGAGATCACGTACCGCCGATTCCCCCTGTGCAGAAAGCACCGCAGAGTTGAATTCAAACATCACGTCAGATTTGAGGTTAAAGCGCTGTGGCTCTGGCGGGCCTTCTACCACTGGTGCGGTTTCAGCAACCGGCGCTGCTGAATTTTGCCCGAAGCGATAGACCACGCCTGCAGTGACGGTGTTGATATCAGCGGACATGCCAATCTGGTTAGAATTGCCGACGTTGCTCACCCACTGATATTCCAGGCGGCCAGCCCAGTTATCATTAAATTCGTATTCGGTACCAATGGCGGCCAATGGGCGCACACCGGTTTCAAAATTACTGTGTTCAGCCTGGTCAGTTTCCGCACGATACCCCATGGCCCCCGCGCGGCCGTAGATATCCCAATTCTCGTTGAATGAGTAGCTGGCTTTCATCGAAAATTGCAGACCCTGGGCCTTCATTTTGCCATTCGCAGCGCCGTTATTGCCCTGAATCTGCATATTACCGAGATAATCGTAACCGCTCTCTACCGCCAACCAGGGAAGAATTTGGTAGCCCCAGAATACGCCGCCACCCACATTGTCACTGTCGGTATCAAATTCAGCAGCGTTATTCTGATTGCCATTAAAATTATTATTGCCACTGATATCTGAGTAATGTGACCAACCTAATTTCGCACCACTGTACCAGGTATTAGCATCCGCTGCGGCATTGGCATTGGTTACTGCGCAGGCATTGATGACGATTAACGCAATAAGAGTCTTTTTCATATTAATCCTTGAAGTGGTCTCGGAGAGATTACTCAGTAGCATGACTATTTCAGCGACGGATGGTATGCAGAGAACACGACGGAAGGAATTTCATTTTCATTTAATTTTGCATTAAAAAAGGCGAGCAAAATTATCTGATTATTATAAGAAGATCGGCATAAGGCTTTCAAATGAAGCAAAGCCATCCTGAGTTCATAATTTTGATTAGCAGGATAGCTATTACCTGTGGAATTAATTTTAAGGGCGATGTGTTGGCAGGCAGCGGAAGGTGAAAATGACCTCCGTTTAAATATTCACAATAAAGTCATCTCAGAACCTCTCGGGTAAATTAATCACCTCGATTAAATATCCACCCCGTTTTATTTCAATGTAACCACCGCTCTTTAAGGCAAACATCACATTCAAAATACTGCTCCGGGATAAATGCGTTCGTTCCTGAATATAGTCAAGAATAGAAACTCTTGAACGTAATTCTGTTGAAAGGCGGTTCATTTCAAGAAGATGACCGCGAATGATCGAATAGGTCCGCTGCTGCACAACGACTGAATCACGATAGAAAAGATGAGTGGTGTAATAGGCCAGGATGACAGCAATATCTTTCCATAACCCTTTCTCGGTGATGAGTTCATGCCCGAGGCTGGCATCCAGACGCAGCATGGTACATTCTGTTTCTGCACGCAGAATATGGCTGCGCATTGGCTGAATGCTCTCGGCAATGCCGAACAAATTCTGGTCGTAGACCGTGGTGATGACCAGGCCGTCTGTGGCTCGCAGAACAGAAAGCTCACCACTTTTAAAGACATAGAACTGAGGGATCTCTTTATATTCCCAGTTTATCCTTTTACGCGGAATAACCTCCATGGGGGTTCCATAGGGTTCGAGGGCTGTAATGAGATTCTGAATGGCAGCTTCTGGCCGCGTGGGAGGGGGTATAATCATTTTTAATCCTAAGATGCCTAATCTTTCCTTGAAGTATATACCATGCCAACGATATGGCAGGGAGCCATACCATGCGGTGTTTCACTTATAGATTCAACTGTCCATAATAAAACCTAAACAAGTTGTAGCAATTTTCCCACAACTGTTTCAGCGGTGAAAAGAAGTGTAATTTTCCGTTCTTCCTATTGCACAATATTGGCGCTTTGTGCAATTGAAAAATGACTCATTATTTATTTTTAAACAAAATAAAAGTGGTGCCATTCACGCCTTCTCATTAGTGTCTGCTGAAATTTCTTCATGGGACTCCAGGTATGTTTCTCGATTATGTTGCCTTAGTGGCACTTATCTTTGTTGGGCTGACGCTATTTTATGGCGTGATTGTGGTACACGATATTCCCTATGAAATAGCAGTGCATCGGAATCATCCTCATCAGGATGCTATTCATGCTGCGGGCTGGGTAAGTTTATTCACTCTCCATGTTTTGTGGCCATTTTTGTGGATCTGGGCAATGTTATATCGCGAAGACCGGGGCTGGGGATTCACGGTTAAAAATAACGAAATGGATGCCTTGCGAGAAAGAATAGCGCAACTGGAAGCCCAGCATCAAAAAACGCAAACAAAGCCATCAACGGCCGAATAACCGATCAGGATTTATTGTGGACTTATTACTTATTCTGACTTATACCGCGATCTGTTTCGGTATATTTAAATTTTTCAAAATCCCGTTAAATAAATGGACGGTTCCTACCGCAGTGTTGGGCGGTATTGTTCTGATTGGTTCGCTATTGTTATTAATGAATTATAACCATCCGTATTCTGAGCGAGCACAGATGGTCACGGTGACGCTGCCTATCATTCCTGAAGTAGAAGGCGTGGTGGTTGAAGTCACCCCACACGCAAATCAGAAACTGAAAAAAGGCGATTTCCTGTTCCGTATCGACCCGACGGCCTATGAGGCAAAAGTCGAAGCCCTGAAAGGTGAAGTAGAAACCGCCCAGCAAAACGTGGAAATGCTCAAAGCACGCCTGGCTTCCGAAAATGCGGATATCGCCCAGGCAAAAGCCGTTCGCGATTTAGCATTGAAAGATGCCAATCGCTACCAGAACGGTAGCAAAGACAAAATGAAAAGCCCGTTTACCGACCAGGAAGTGGTTCGCGCGCAACAAAATTACCTCGCCGCGCAGGCCCAGTGGCGCTCGGTTCTCTCGAAACGGGATGAAACCGCGGCCCAGTTAAATGCCATGATCAACGGCGAAAACGCGGCAGTGTACCGGATTAAATCTAAACTCAAAGAAGCGGAATATTTCCTGGCAAGAACCGTCGTTTACGCGCCGAGCGATGGTTACGCCACACAGCTTCTTCTGAAGCCTGGCATGTTCGTGCGCCCGCTCCCGCTGCGCCCGGTGATGGTGTTCGTTCCGGAGCAGAAAAACAGCGTGTTTGCCGTCTTCCGCCAAAACTCAGCCCTGCGTTTAACCGCCGGTGATGAAGCGGAAGTGGTGTTTAACGGCCTGCCAGGCAGCGTGGTTAAAGGGAAAGTGAAGCAAATTCTGCCAGTGGTCGCCAGCAGCAGCTACCAGGCGCAAGGCCATCTACAAGGCTTAAGTCTCGACCCGAAACTCGACGGTATTTATGCAGAAATCGAGTTGAATAATATGGCTGATATGAAGAACTTACCCGCCGGGACGATGGGCCAGGTGGCGATTTATTCAGACTATTTCAAACACGTTTCTATTATCCGCAAAATCCTGCTACGCATGACAAGCTGGATGCATTATCTCTATATCGATCATTGAGTTAACGCCAGAAGGAGGCTTCCCATGCATCAAGCGAAAGTGTTATTCCCGACGGAGCATCGGCTTTTCCGGTTTTGCGGGTTTTTGTTCTGGTTTTGCCTGCCTCTTACGCTGGTGATTTATGGCGGCCAGTTCATCAATCTCAGCACCGTCGCGATTATTTTTGCCGCGATGCCGGTGGCTATTCTTCTGGTATCCATTGTGGTACTCAATGCCCCGACCAGCCTGTTACAGCTTGCAGGCGCGTCGCTGGCATTGATATCGCTGCTATTTTTCCTGCAAGAAACGTTCCGCGATGCGACGAGCGATAGCTGGAAAGGCGCGCTGGCCGTGGTCGTCGCGGTCATCATGTTTGCGTGTCTTTACGTGCAACGCAAAAAGCGCGTCTCTGAATCGCAACTTAACTTAAATTAGAACGATTTTTTCTCAGCCATATTTACAAGACATTAATAGCTGTTAAGAATGGATATTATTTGAACATAACTACGGTCAATGTCAGAAGAAATCCTCAGGCAGCAGATCCAGAACCTCAAGAGGCACAACGCCCGTCTTAAGAGAATTGCACACGACTCGCGTAACAAGCTGAGTGCGGCTCTTGACGGGACGGGTTTGTGCTTATGGCAGCTCGATATCGCGAGCGGAAAGTTAATTATTTTTAACCGCCGATGGGGTTCCATGCTGGGTTATCAGCCCAAAGAACTTAGCGCTCATTTTGACGTGTGGCGGGAGCATCTTCATCCTGAAGATAAAGAAATGGTGCTGTCTGCGTTTTATAACCATCTCGAGGGCAAGACGCCATTCTACGAAGCGCTGCACCGGATGCAGGCCAAAAATGGCACCATTTCCTGGGTGCTTGATCGGGGTCGTGTGACGGAGTGGAGTGATGATGGTAAACCGCTGAAAGTGACCGGCACCCACATCGATATGACCAAAGAAAAGCAGTACGAACAGCAACTTGCCACGCTGGCTAATCACGATCCGCTTACCGGGCTTGCCAACCGGTATGCGCTGCATGCGCAGTTCGATTTGCTCAAAAATCTCGGTTCGCTATCCGTGGCGTTTATCGATCTTGATGATTTCAAAAACGTGAATGATACGTTGGGACACCGCAGCGGCGACGAAGTCCTGCTGCAACTCAGCCAGCGTCTGCGTGATGCCTGCCCGGCTGAGGTGACCATTGGCCGCATCGGAGGCGATGAATTTATCCTGCTGTTACCGTGGACGCTGGATAATCAGGAAATTATGCGTATCGCCCTTCGCTGCCTGGATGCCGCGATTACTCCGTTTGAACTGGGTAACGGTGCGGCAAAAGTCGGCGCTTCGATTGGCGTCAATGAATCCTGGGCCAGCGACAATTTCAGCGATGCGGTGATCCGTGCCGACGAATCGATGTATCTGATTAAACGCACCGGTAAAAATGGCGTGGCGCTGGGGGCCAGAATTCTCATTCAAAGCTAAGCCAGATATTTATTAAACCAATCAATAGTGCGCTTCCACGCCAGCTCCGCTGCGGCTTTGTCATAACGCGGTGTCGAATCGTTATGAAAACCGTGATTCACGCCGGGGTAGATATAACCTTCGTAGACTTTATTGTTCGCTTTGAGCGCCGCTTCATACGCGGGCCAGCCCTCGTTGATGCGCGAATCCAGCTCGCCAAAATGCAGCAATAATGGCGCTTTGATGCGTGGCACATCTTCGGTTTTCGGCTGACGGCCATAGAACGGCACGGCAGCGGCGAGTTCCGGGTAAGCGACCGCCGCAGCATTGGCCACGCCGCCACCGTAACAAAAACCGGTGATGCCGACCTTGCCTGTCACCGCGTCGTGGTGCATCAAAAATTCGATAGCGGCGAAGAAATCATTCATCAATTTGGTGGGATCGACCTGCGATTGCAGCTCGCGGCCTTTTTCGTCATTACCCGGATAACCGCCCACCGAGCTTAAACCGTCCGGTGCCAGCGCAATAAATCCGGCTTTGGCAACGCGTCGCGCCACATCTTCAATGTATGGATTCAGGCCACGGTTTTCATGCACGACCACCACGCCAGGCACTTTGCCCGCCACTTTTGCCGGGCGAACCAGATAAGCCCGCACCTGCCCATGTCCCTGTGGGCTGGGGTATTCGATATATTCCGCCACAATATCCGGATCGGTAAATTCCACCTGCGTGGCGAAAGCGTAATTCGGCGTTAATAAGGTGCCAAGCGCCACCGCCGAAAGCCCGCCGACAACAAACTTGCCCGCGATATCGAGAAACTCACGCTTGCTGATTTTGCCATGAACGTAAAAATCGAAGTATTCGAGTAATTCAGGAGGGAAGTCTTTCGCAGTAAGTCGTGTCATTTGCAGGCCCGTCATATTGGTCAGTTTGATGTCGGATGACGCTTCGCTTATCCGACCTACGCAAGCCGTTGTAGGGTGGATAAGCGAAGCGTCATCCACCAACGCCCCATAAATAATGGCCTGTATTTACTGATTTTGCCTGGTCTAATTTAAGCGAGACTTCACCACGTTCACGCGCCAGATGCCGAAGCACACCAGCACTAACGCCAGCGCATAGCGCCATTCAAGAATGCTTTCTTGCAGGAAAATAGCCGACAATACTGCGCCCGACACCGGGATCAGGAAGTTAAATGGCGCAATCATGCCCACGCGATTGTGTTTCAAAAGCAGGCTCCACAGCGCGAACGCCACGGAAGATAACAGCGCTAAATAACCAAGAATTGCCACCGACTCCCAGCCGTGGAACGTCAGTGTGCCGCCACTGGCATACCCGCCAATGGTCAGCACCAGGCCGCCTATCGCCAGTTGCCAGCCGGTCATAATGGTGGCGTCCATGGTCTGCGAAATCCGTTTACCATACAGCGACGCGGCAGAAAGAATAAATGCCGCCAGCACCACGAAACCATCACCCATCAGGCTAAAGCTAAAATCCATCAGCTGGCTGTTGAAGTTCACCACCATCACACCGGCAAAACCGAGTACGCAGCCCACCACTTTATTGATGCTGAGCTTGTCGTTCTGATAAATAAAGTGCGCGAGTAACACGCTAAAGAAGGTGCCGGTGGCGTTCATAATTGAACCTTTCACACCGGTGGTATAGGCGAGGCCAATATAAAAGAAGATGTATTGAATCGCGGTTTGCGTCACGCCTAATAGCGCGAGTTGCGAAAACTGCAGGCGTGATAAACGCGCAACAGACTTGCCTTGTAGAGACGCAAACGCCAGCAACAGCAGGCCTGCTATCACAAACCGATAACCGGCAAAGACAATTTTCCCCGCCAGGTCATCCGTCGCTATCTGAAATATTTCATAGCCGTTTTTAATTGCCGGGTAAGCGCTACCCCATAACAGGCAACAAAAAGCGGCCCCCATCCATGCGATTTTCTTATTAGTAAACCGTGAAACGTTATTGCTCACGCCTCTTCCCTTAACCAAAATTAAACTGTCGTTTCAGAATCGACCATTATCCTTCAATAAAGAAAAATAGCGAGAGTGCCATCCACACTTTGCGCGGTGGATGGCACGACAGCCTTTTTAAGGTTTTGGCAGGTGCGAAGGACGCGCTTTCGGATGCACCGCAAAGTGCCCGTCAGGTGCGTTATCGACTTTCACATGGACCATCTCAGGCGCATGTTTTTTATTGGCTTTATCGCGGAACAGATAAACATTAAACGGCAGGATAAACACCAGCACAAAGCAGACAACCAGCAAGCCGCCGTAAACATCGTGAGCATGTGCGCCCGGCAAAGAACTCGGTGGAATAAACGAAACGACAAACGCCAACACCGAAACCACCAGGCCGGAACACGCCACCACCAGTTTGACTTTTTGACCACCAGGGATCTGGAAAGCGCGTTTTTTATCGCGTTGTTTACGCACCAGTTGAATGTATCCCAGGAACAACATCAGGTAACTGCACAGATAAATCACCACGGTGAGTGACAAGGCAATCAGGAACGACATATTGCTACCCCCTCCAGTATTAGTGAGAACAATCAACGCAATAGTCGTAATGATTAACTGGGAAATAACCAGCGCGACCGGCACGCCATTTTTATTCACTTTGGCAAAACGCGCAGGCAGCAGCCCTTTTTGCGCCGTCACCAACATGCCGCGCGATGGGCCGACAATCCACGAAGCGATTTCTGCCAGCACGCCCAACATTAACAGTGCGGCAACCACACGAATCGCCCATTCAAACCCTGGACCGTAATAACCAATCAGCGTGCTGAATGCCTGCATCACACCGGCAGAAAGATTAATTTCGTGTTCTGGGATCACCGCCGCAACTGAGAGCCCGCCCACGGAACTGAGCACGATGGCGGCAATCACCAGTAAGATCATCGCCAGCGGGTAATCGCGCGCCGGGTTGGTCATTTCATTGACGTGAGTCGCCGAGGCTTCAACGCCCATGTAACTGAGCACGAACGCCACAAGCACCACTAAAGTGCCAATCTGCGAAAAATCAGGGAAGAACGTGTGCGCCGACATCTCAATCGCCAGCGGCTGGCCGTTATACAACCAGGCAACAGCCAGCGCGACCAGCACGACAGCCGGGAATAAAATCCCGAAGAAGAAACCGAGTTTTGCGATGCGGGCGGTGTAACGCGTGCCTTTAAATTGGGTGAGCGCCAGCCCCCACAAAATCAGCACTGCCGCTACGGTTCTGACCAGCGGGTCGGTATTCAGCGCAGGCCAGTTGAGAATGTAGGAAAGCGCGCCGAGCACAAAATAAAGCATCGGAATAAAGCCGATAGCGATTTGCAAATAGCTAAAGGAAATTGCCGCAAAACCCCAGCGTTCCCCTAGCGTATTGGAAACCCAGGCGAACAAACCGCCCTCTTCCCAGCCTTCAACCGTTGCCATTTCAGCCGCGCACAGGCCAACGGGAATAAACCAAAATAGGCCGCCCATCAGCAGGAAGAAAATCAGGCTAAAGCCTGAGGTCGCAAAAGTCGGATATTCATAAACCGCCATCACCATCGAAGCGGTAATAGCAAAAAAGCCGAGCAAAGTGAGTTGCCGGGCTGGGGGATTTATCGTTGTGGTGGACATATGTCTCTCCGCATCCGCAGGCAGCGCGGCCCGCGGATGATGATTTGTGTAGGTCGGATAAGCTTTAGCGTCATCCGACATGAATCATGCGTGGTTAAAACCACCCGCTTCTTCAGCGGTCAACGAATGGGTGACGGGATTTTTTTCCAGCGCGTCGAGGGTGCGTTTCAGGTCAGCAATCAGCAACTCAGCCAGGTCAGTGCTCATGCCGTGGCGAACCAGGATGCGCTGCACCACTAAGTCTTCGCGATGGGTCGGCATAGAATAAGCAGGCACCTGCCAGCCACGGCTGCGCAAGCGATCGGCGAGATCATAAAGGGTATAACCGCAATGCTGATGTTCCGGTTTCAGCGCCCAGGTCAGTGCCGGAATACCGTTTTTGTGGCTGCCATCAAAAATGATTTCAAACGGACCAATGGCGGCAATTTCGCGGGCCAGGTACTGCGCGGTGTCGTAACAAGCCATATGAATTTTGCGGTAGCCTTCACGACCAAGACGCAGAAAGTTGTAATACTGCGCGACAATTTGCCCACCCGGACGCGAGAAATTCAGCGCAAAGGTCGGCATATTGCCGCCGAGGTAATTCACGTTAAAGATAAGTTCCTCTGGCAGATCCTGTTTTTCACGCCATACCACCCAACCCGCACCCAGCGGGGCCAGGCCGAATTTGTGGCCGGATGCATTGATAGATTTCACGCGTGGCAGACGGAAATCCCAGTCGATTTCTGGTGCGCAGAATGGAGCAAGGAAACCACCGCTCGCCGCATCAACGTGCATTGGAATATCCAGCCCGGTGCGCTCAAACAAATCATCCAACGCATCATGAATCTCTTTCACCGGCTCGTACTGGCAGGTGAAGGTAATGCCCAGAGTCGGCACCACGCCGATGGTGTTTTCATCAATGTATTTCAGCGCTTCTTCTGCGGTCATCATCAGGCGATCGCCGTCCAGCGGCACTTCGCGCAGCTCAACGTCAAAATAGCGGGCGAATTTGTGCCAGCAAATCTGCACCGGGCCACACACCATATTTGGCTTGTCGGTTGATTTACCTTCCAGTTCACGACGTTTACGCCAGCGCCATTTCAGCGCCAGGCCGCCCAGCATCGCCGCTTCGGAAGAACCAATTGTGGAGCAACCCAAAGTGTCGGTGGCGGCAGGTGAGTGCCACAAGTCGGCCAGCATGTTCACGCAGCGCTGTTCAATTTCAGCGGTTTGCGGATACTCGTCTTTATCAATCATATTTTTGTCGATGGACAAATCCATCAACTGACGAATTTCGTCATCCACCCAGGTCTGGCAAAACGTCGCCAGGTTTTGACGGGAGTTACCATCGAGCATCAATTCATCGTGGATGGCGTGAAACACATTACGCGGGTTACTTTCCTGCACCGGAAATGCGGTTTTTGGCAATGAAGTGGATAATTCTACGGAAGCATATACGTCGTCATTATCATTTTCGACGGGCTGATTGAGCATAGTCATCATTATTCCTTAATATAAATTAAATAATCACAGTGATTATTGTGAATCTTTCATCGCCAATTTTTTGGGCTGAGCGAGAGAGAGTTTCTTACGCAGAGAAATAAAGCCTCCGGCGCTAAAGATCATCTCCAGGCCAATAAAGGCGGTGGTGAATAAATAAGATTGACTCGGGTTGAGGCCAAGCCAGATGGCGGCAATCAACAGGTCGAAGACACCGATGAGTACGTTCCAGATTGCGCCTGCCCGGCCACGCATAGTAAAGCCGGATACGATGCGAGAAACCCCGCCGATAATGAACAAACAGCAGAAAACAATCGACAAAGAGTTGATGCCAACCAGCGGGTTAACGATGAAACTGTAGCCCAACAATAGCCACGCTATCGCGAAGACAGCGCTAACCAATTTCGATTTCCAGTGCTGGGTGCGAAACACCAGCAGGCAATAAAGAGTATAAAACCCGCAAATCATAAACATCATGCCGGTCATATAAGCGAGATACATGCCAGCCATAAAGGGAAAGAGTAAGCAGCAGGCACCACAAATAAGCAGTAATATCGCCATGACCAAAGCATGCTTTTTATAATGAAGGCGAGAAACTTCACTCAACGCTTTCATTCTATATTGGTTAAATATAAACATAACATCTCCGCCGTATAGTTAATGATTGAAATGGTAGTGCTTGCAACCAGGCGGGTAAATAAGAGTGACGGGTCATTGTTATACGCTAAATCTGACGTCTGTATTCGCTTTCCGACATTTGTAAGACTGCACCTGCATTATTCATTCGGCGCTCTGATTTTCATCGTGACCTTTATTTTTTATTCTGATGGCGTTCGGTGATAACCACCTGGTTTATTAAGGAGAAGAAAATGAAAAAATTAATTCTGGCAGGCATGATGGCAACAATGATGTGTTCCGCACCGGTTATGGCGGCGACGGCAAATACTGCGGCGCAAACTGCGGCAACCGCTCAGATACAAAAAGAAGCCACTGATGTGATGCAGATTGCCGTTCAGGGTGCAAATGCGATGCGCGATATTCAGCTTGCACGTCTCGCGCTGTTCCATGGCGTTCCAGCCAGCGCCAAAAAGCTGACAGATGACGCCGCAACGCTTCTGAAAGACGACAGTACCGACTGGAAGAAATTCGTTAAAACCAACGCTAAAGCGAAGATGATTGACGACCAGTACGTGATTATTAACGCCACCGTTGCGCTGTCTGAAGACTATATCGCGACACCAGAAAAAGAGAGCGCCATCAAATCTGCCAACTCAAAACTGGCTAAAGGCGACCAGAAAGGCGCGATTGATACACTGCGACTGGCCGGCATTGGCGTGATGGAAGATCAGTATTTAATGCCGCTGAACCAAACCCGCAAAGCGGTGGCGACAGCGCAAAAAATGCTGGCTGATGGCAAATACTATGAAGCGAATCTGGTGCTGAAAAGTGCCGAAGACGGCATCGTGGTGGATAGCGAAATGTTTGCTGCCAGCAACTAAAATTATCGTGCTGGATGCCGGATGACGCTTGCGCTTACCCTACCTACGATTTCGATTCCGGTTTCGTAGGGTAGATAAGCGCAAGCGTCATCCACCTATTTTTAATGGCTCATCAAACTGTCAATCTCGACCTCGATTTCACGCATAACTGTCGCAATTTCCTCTAACGCCTCTCGTCGCTCCTCAAGCGGCAGCGCATCATGGCGGCGTGACTCAAATGGTTCGCAAACTTTCTGCAAAGCAGTGATTTCCAGTATTTGCGCCGAGCCATGCAAACGGTGTAACGCGTGCAAAAATTTCTGCGGCTCATCGAGTTCGATGGAGCGCACGACCGCCTGCAAATCATTGGCAGAGGCTTCGCGGAAAGTTTCCAGAATTTCATTCATTAACTTCCTGTCACCACCGGTATTCTCGGTCAGAATACTGAGTTTTAAATGGCGGGTGACGCCAGGCGACGAACGGCCAGTATCGAGTTTGCTCAACTCATGCGTCAGCGTTTGAACCGACACCGGTTTAAACAGGCACTCATCCATCCCGCTTTGCAGGCATTGCTCGCGCGATTGCGAAAGCGCGCTGGCGGTCAGCCCCCAAATTTGCAGGCGCTGATTCTGGCGGCGTAAAGATGCCGTCAATTCCAGGCCATCTTTCTTCGGCATATTGACGTCCGTTATCAACAAGTCGTACGGCTTATTGAGGATTTTCGCCTCCGCTTCTTCACCGTCACAGGCTTCATCCACGTTATAACCAATGGCGTTCAACTGGCGCTTGAGCAACAGACGGTTGGTCGGATTATCGTCCGCAATCAGAATCGACAAACGCGGCAGAGGCGATAGCGCTGCGGGAGTATCACGCGTCGGCGTCAGCGTTTGGCGCCCGGTTTCAACGTCCAGCGTTATCGTAAAAGTGGTGCCCTGCGACTGGCGGCTAGTCAGCTCAAGGGTGCCGCCCATCAGCGTCACCAGCTCTTTGCAGATAACCAGCCCTAAGCCCGAGCCAGTTTGTTCGCGCCCCTGGCGCGCCTGCGCATAACGGTGGAACAGCATCTCCTGTTCTTCCGGGCTAATGCCGCAGCCGGTATCACTCACCGTGACAACCAGCATGCCGTGTTTTTCATCTTCAGGAATCAGGCTAACCGAAACCTGGATATGCCCTTTTTCGGTAAATTTCAGCGCATTTCCCACCAGATTCGTGAGTATTTGCCGCAATGCCTGCGGATCAACCAACACCCGCTGGTCGGCAGCCAGATGGCTGATGCAACGCAGCGCAATCCCTTTTTGCCGGGCAAGCGCATCGAACGAATGGCACTGTAAGTCGATCAGTTGCGATAAATCCGTCCATTGCGGAGCAATTTGATATTTACCGGACTCAATTTTATCGACATCCAGAATCTTACCAATCAGCCCCAGCAATGATTGCGCCGTTGCTCCCGCCAGGGCTATCGCTTCTTTACGCTGGCTGGCACTGAGATCTGACCCGGACAGCAACTCTAAAAAACCGACTATTGAACTCACCGGCGTGCGCAGTTCATGGCTCATGCTCGCCAGGAACCGGCTTTTCGCTTTAGTCGCCTGAATGGCTTTATCTTTTTCCGCTTCTAACTCGTGAGAAAGTGCCTCTTTGAGGTAAAGCTGTTCTTCAAGTTCACGTTGGGATTGTTTTCTTTTACGCACTTCTCGCGACAGCGACAGCCCCCAGGCGAGGCTGATGGCAATCAACACCAACGCGAAAATCACCAGTTGATAAAACTGCTTGCTGTACAGGCTCCAGGTATCGATTTGCACGCTGGATATTTTCGACCACTTCTCCGTCATTTGGAGAATGTCGCGCGGAGGAATCGCCTGTAGCGCCTTACCCAAAATAGACTTGAGTTCTGGTTCGTCACGCGCCATCGCAAAACTCAGCGACGCACTCGGCATGCCCGGCAACCGCATGTAGTGCATATTC
The DNA here is from genome assembly GCF_024807715.1 of Buttiauxella sp. BIGb0471. NCBI lineage: Bacteria > Pseudomonadati > Pseudomonadota > Gammaproteobacteria > Enterobacterales > Enterobacteriaceae > Buttiauxella > Buttiauxella sp. BIGb0471. Next base: position 62,668 of record NZ_JANUEU010000006.1, on the reverse strand, counting down.
TGCGGGTAGTAATGGTCAATCATATAACGCGCGGAAAGCTCGGTAGTAATCGCGGCGTCAACTTCGCCCTCCTCAACCATTTTCATCGCCACGCTGACATTGTCCGTTTCAACCCAGGTCGCATGCGGGAAGCGTTGCCTTAAATCACGCGTCAAAATTTGCCCTGCGGCCACGGCAATGCGCTGCGGTTTTGCAAGCAGCAGACTGGCGTTTTCGCGGTGTGCAGTCACCAGCACAAACGAGACATTCATCAGCGGGTCGCTAAACGAGATAAAGCGCTGCGGCTCACTGCTGAGCGTGGCAGCAGGAATCATATCCCATTGACCCGGCTTCATTTTCTCCGTCATTTCACGGTTGGAATTGACGATGACTGGTTGAAACTCAAGGCCGGTTTGCAACTGAATAATATTGAGTAAATCCGCCATAATCCCGCGCAATTCACCGTCACTATCGACCAGCGTAAACGGCGGGTAGTTCGGGTTAATCAACACCCGGACTTTAGGGTGCTTTTTAAGCCACTCTTCCTCTTCACGGCTAAAAGGGATCGGCGAATTAAGATAGGAGAGATTGCCGCGATTCAACCAGTTCTGCATCACCCGCATATGCGTTTCGTTGCTGATAGAAGTAATGAAACGCTCAAGGATATTTCGCAATAGCGGTTGATTCTGGCTGGTAACAAAATAGTTATATTGCTCCTGTTTATTAAAGTAGTGAGTAATAACCAGCGATTGTGAGAAATATTTCGAGATGCAATTCCCGGTGGTGACATTGTTGCCAATAAAATATTGGTTAACCCCGGACATGACCGATGACAGCGCCTGATAATCACTATCGTAAAAGGTAATTTTAGCTTTCGGGAAAGCCACTTTAATCACATCGAGAAACGAACAACCGCGCACACAAGCCACCGTAACTTGTTTGTCACTCTTGAGCGGCAGCAGCGTGTTTTTGAGCGAAGTGACCAGCGTCGGCCAGGTCTTAATCAGCGCGGAGGTGCGCAGCAAATGGCTACCAACCTCTTCACGGTCGGAGAGTTGAGTCAGCAAAGTATCGACTTCATTTCGCGATAGCGCAGCCAACGCTTCTTTTTCGTTATCATATTGTTTGATAGCGATTTTAGTGTTGATATTTTTTTGCAGCAACGCGAGGTAATCCGCATTCACGCCCTGGTAAAGTTCGCCACCGCTTTCGTAATCAATAGGCGAGACTTCCGGCAACCAGGTACCGATCGTTAAGGTGTTTTTATGCGCCAGCCAACGCGTTTCTTCAGCGTTTAAACGGACATCCAGTTGCGCCGGATGATAATTACTTTTCAGCTCAATGGAATGCGTCGCCGCCGGAACCGAAAATATACTTAAGCAAAACAGTGCTACCAGATAAATAGATAAACCAGATCGCATCGTATTACCCTATTTTATTTCTTTGCGCGTAATCGTAAAGTTCCATTAATGAAGAACAGTCTAACTTTTCCATTAAGCGGCTTTTATAGGTGCTCACGGTTTTATTACTGATATTCATTTTGCTGGCAATGGTGGTGTAATCAATGCCATTGAGGATATAGCGTAATACCTTCATCTCCTGGGTAGATAAGGTATCCAGCTTATCCTGTTCGGTGAGGGTCGAACCGCTAAAGCGTTCGAGAGAGAAAGGAAAATAACTGTAGCCATTTTTTGCCGCCTCGATAGCCGCGAGGATATTGTTCATCCCCTCTTTTTTGCTCACAAATCCATTGGCACCAAATTCGGCGCTACGCTTACCGTAGAACAGTTCATTCTTGGCAGAGATGATAATAATAATGCCGAGATAGTGCCGCTTTCGTAATTGCTCCAGCACTTCGATACCGCTAATACCGGGGATATCGACGTCAATAATCAGCAGTTCAGGTTTGAGTCTTTCTACGGTTTGCACCACCTGCTCACCGCTGTCCAGCTCGGTGGTGACAGTGATGCCATTGGTGTCCAGCAAATTGCGAATGGCTATGCGCGCCAATGGGTGATCGTCAACGATTATCGCGTTCATTGCGTTAAAACATCCTGGTATGAAAAGGAAACAGCGAAGCGCGTAATATTATTACTTTTAGAGATGATTCTGGCGTAGATTAAATTTTAACATCACTGGCAAAGTGTTCTTAAATATTTACACCCTGTAGGAATAATGGGAAAAAATGATTTCGATCATATTTGAATGATCTATTTGGACTACATATGTAGGATTGGGATTTCAATTATTACGTTAGAATCTTAATTGTTATTTTTGAATACAACCGTCTCACGCCTACATGAGACGGGAAAATTCCTTCCCATGTAGGCGTGAACACACTGAGTCAGTTTTATGCATCAGCCAGTTGCTTTGCTTTCTCTTCTTCTTGTTGCTGCTGTTGAGTTTCCAGCATTTTTTTCTCGTATACCTTGAAGAACGGGTAATAAATCGCCAGAGAAATAAAGAAGCAGATAAACACCAGCCCGCAGGCAATCAGGTTCCAGTTGGTGGTAATCAACGCGCCGAGCGGGGCTGGAATGGTAAACGGCGGTTTCACCATCATGCGCGGAATAAGCCCGGTGATGGTAAACAGATACACCACTACCGTATTCACCATCGGTGCCAGAATAAACGGCACCGCCAGAATCGGGTTCATTACTATCGGAGCACCAAATATCATTGGCTCATTGATATTAAATAACCCTGGAATAAACGATAGTTTCCCCAACTGTTTCAGATATATCGCTTTAGAACGAATAAACAGCACCACTAACGCCAGTGTGGAGCCCGTCCCGCCCATCTGCGCATACCACTGGAAGAATTGCTCGGTGAAGATATTTGGCAGCTCATAAGCACTGGTTCCGGCCTGGAACATCTCCATATTCTGCACAATCGCCTGATCCCAAAGTGGACGAATCAGTGGCCCCATCACTGCATGACCGTGGATACCAAACACCCAGAACAGGTCGATAAAGAATTGAGTCACAATACCGCCAAACAGATTCGTGCCGGTCATAAACCCTTTGAGCGGCATAATAATGAAGCTGATAATGGCGTTAATATCGATATTAAAGAAGTGACGCGGGATCCAGAAAACCAGCACCACGGCGAGCGTCGGGAACAACGCTGAGAACGAGCTGGCTACCACCGGTGGCACTCCTTCCGGCATTTTAATTTCGATATTTCTGACTTTTATAAAGCGATAAATCTCGATGGCGATTAACGATGAAATAATTGCGCCAAATAACCCCTGGGAACTTAACGATGTGATTGGAATATAACGCCCCGACACCACATCTCCAGCAACAGTAACCCCTTGTTTAATGTTGACGGGTACAATCATCAGCAGCGTCGCCAGCATCGCTAATAGCCCGCTGGTAATATCATTGAGCTTGTAACTTTTCCCGAGGAACGAACCGATGGTAAAAGCGGCATACAGCGACATCAACCCGACGGTGAAGCGAAAGGGAACATCCAGCATATCGCGCCATGGCGCGATAAAGTCCATATAACCTTTGATCGGAATATTGAGCAAAATAACGAAAAATGAACCCACAATCGTCAGTGGCAAAATAGAAATCAGCCCGTTGCGGATTGCCTGCATATGACGCTGATTTCCGATGGCATTCGCCACCGGGAGCATCTTTTCAGCCAGTCTTTCAAAGTAAGACATCTTATGCCCTCTCGAAGCCATTATTTTCAATTACCGAACGGAACCAAAGCCCTGACTTTTTCAATGAGCGTTGCTGAGTTTCTAAATCCAGGCGATAAAAGCCGTAGCGGTTTTTATAGGCATTTTGCCATGACCAGCAGTCGATAAACGTCCACATTTGATAGCCCAGGCAGTTGCTGCCATCAGCCATTGCTTTATGTAAATAGCTCAGATGTTCCTGAAGGAATTCAATACGATAATCATCCTGAACCTGGCCGTTAACCATGAACTGTTCTTCATCAGAAATACCGATTCCGTTTTCAGAAACAAACCACGGTAAATTGCCGTAACGCTCTTTCACCACCATCGCAATGTCATAAAGCGCTGCGGGATAAATCTCAATGCCACGGGATGTATTCATCCTGCGACCCGGCATGATGTATTCTTCAAAAAAACGTTCCGGCACAAAACCATGCGGTTCTTCGAGTAGAGTTTCACGTGCTTTGACGCGGCGAGGGCGGTAGTAATTTATTCCCAGTAAATCAATTTTGGTGCCGGCAATAAGCTCGCAGTCACCCGGTAAACTCTGCGGCAGCTGATCGTGTTCTTTCAGCAGCGCTATCAGTTCGTCAGGATATCGCCCCAGCAAAATAGGTTCATTAATACTGCGGGTATAAAACAAGTCTGCCATTTCTGCGGCGTGTAAATCCTCCGGTGAATCACTGCGCGGATAGACCGGAATAACATCCATAATAATGCCGATTTTTCCCGGCAAATTCATACGACGCCAGGCCGCAACGGCTTTGCAGTGCGCCAGTACAATATGATGGAGCACCTGAGCTGCACGACGGAAATTGGTCACATACGGATAATGACGCGGATGCAAATATCCGGCTTCTGCCGGGATAAGCGGCTCATTAAACGTGAACCAATAACGGACGCGATCGCCAAATAGGTCGAAGCAAATTTCCGCATATCGGGCGAACGCATCCACGACTTCACGGTTTTCAAATCCGCCTTTTTCCTGAAGCACCATCGGCATATCAAAATGATACAGGTTGATAAACGGTTCAATACCCTGGTCATGCAGTTCGTTGATGACTGAATTGTAAAAATCGACTGCCTGCGGGTTAATTTCCCCATCACCATCAGGGATTAATCGTGACCAGGAAATAGAGGTACGAAACGAGTTCAGACCGATATTTTTGGCAAGCTGAATATCTTCCCGATAATTCTGGTAAAAGGTCGAGGTGTCATCGGCAGTTACACCATTATGAAATCGCTGATTAAAATGGTGCGAGGCATAATCCCAGATATTCTCCCCTTTACCATCACCGGATTTATGCCCTTCGGATTGTGTTGCACTGGTGGCGGTTCCCCACCAGAAATTATCAGGAAAATCGTATTTCATAGCCTGCCCTTATTGTGGTTTATTCAGTAAAGACAGGGCGTGATCCAGCACTTTGTCACCTTGCATAGAGCCATACTGCATCATATCAATGGCTGCAACAGGGACGCCGTGCGCAGCGGCAGCGGTAGATAAACTCTTCAGTTGAAATTTCACCTGCGGACCCAGCAAAATGACATCTGCTTCGGTGATGATTTGGTCAAAATCAGAAACCGGCACCGCCGTAATTTCAACGGTAATATCGCGTTGAGTGGCGGACTGCTTCATTTTTTCCACTAACATGCTGGTAGACATTCCGGCTGCACAGCATAAAAAGATCTTCTTCATCATATCCCCTTTTGTAATAAATCTTGTTCTGCTCGACATGCGTTAAATTAGATTTTGCGGCGCGCCGTAAAAAGCAGCAAGAGAGGGACAACACAGAATGAATTTTAACAATTGGTACTTTCAGGCAGATGATGGTACTTCTTAATTTTTAGGCATGATAAACAGTAAGATAGGGTTGTTACTTCTGTCGAAAATATTATTCATATTTGCGAGGTTATAGGATTATATCGCTGAACATTATGACTTCTGGAATATAAATATATTCCAGAAGTCATTACGGTTATTCGTTATTTTAATTAAAAACCTCATCGACCATCGCACTACCCAATCGCATTGCCGAACAAATACGCGGCATCCCCAGTGAAACGCCCTGGTGTGTTTGCGTTGTAGCAAAACTAACCGGGTGTTTTTCGCCGTCACAATCATCACCAAGCCATGCCAGCGCTTCTTTGCTTTCCATCATTTCGGGCGTTGTTGGGAACATCAGCCATTCATAGTAGTAATGGCGGGTGCGGACAGACGCATTCACATCTTGCGCTAATTGCCTGATAGCCAGCGCACGTGCTTGCTCGATTAACTCCGTGGTTTGCAACGCATTACCGAAGCGTAGCGCCTCGCCAAACGCGCCCCAATACAGCTCTTGTAGCGCGATATAACAGCGACCGGCCGGAGAAAATGCCGAGTAATGCCCGGACTGCCAGCGGGCAATAACCTGCTCGCAATGCACCAGCCCCAGATGGGTCATATCGCTGCCGTTTAATTGAATTTCCAGTTTGTCGATACGCTGCGCAAGCAGTTGTTGTAACTGCACGAATTGCTGGCGAATCTCAGGAAAATCATGGGGTACACGCGTACGCATGCTCTCATGAACCCTGACCAGCGCCCGGTGCTTTTTGGCAACCCGCTGGCAAAGCTGTCCGAGCATCGCCAGCGTGACTTCTGGTGCATCAAGTAATACGTCGTCCAGCGCCCATTTCTGCAACTGGCTTTGGCCGATGAATTCCTTCGTCAGACGTTGATAAAAGGCTTTGCTGTGCTGACTGCGCCACGACTCGCGCATGGCACCACTGTTTCTGGCAAAGTCGACGACAAACTTCTCTGCAACACATTCCAAAGCGCGTGTTTGCGTTCCGGGTAATAAACCACTCATTGCTGTTCTACCGTAAAAAGCGTCTGAATATCATCCCGCAACAGGCGGGTGTCCTCGTGGATGTAGCGTGTGGTTCGGACACATTGTTGAAGCTGCTGGCGCAAGATCATCACCGCCTCTTCATTTTGCGAACGTGCCATCAGGCTTTGTTGCAGGTTCAGGCGGATTGCATCCAGCGCCTGCGAAAAATCAGCGAAGAAGGCGGTCATTCCCTCCGTCACAGACATTTCGATTTGTGCCGCCATGTTCTGATTAAGCTGCAACAAGAACTCAGCCACGTGCTGGCACAGCCTGCGTTGCACATCGGCCAGGGAAATCACGTAGCGGCTTTGCATCACCGTGTAGCCTTCCCAGCCCCAGTCGTCGCTATTGAGCCAGCGAGCCACCGTTCCACGCATTCCCTCCGGGCGGCGTAATCGCGCGACGGGAATATCCTGCTCTTCAATAAGCTCGTTAAACGCCTGATTAGCATTGAAGTTTAATAAGCCGACGTGAAACACCGGCAGGCTAATATTAGTGCGAAATCCGGCCTGTGTTAGCCCCTGCGCGACGCGACATTCAATCGGTTTGAGGGTATTTCGCAGCGTATCGGCCAGTTCGACTTCGAGATAACTGAAAAGATGAGTTAATTCCTCGGTCATCTTTTCCTGTGCGGCAGTCAGAATGACTTCGCATGAAGCGCGAATTCTGTGCAGCGCGATTTGCGCCGAAGGCTCGTCGTCAAAACTGAGAGAGGCATGGCGGGCGTCAAAATCGCGCCCGCGCTGAGTGCCAAACGAGAGCGCCTGGCGAGTGAGTTTCTCGGGCACCATGCCATTGCGAAAGTAATCTTCGATATGGCTGATAATTTGCTGTTCATAGCGACGAATAAAATCGCCCATCGCATCAATCGCCTGGTTGACGTTATTGCGTGCCACGATATTCGCCGTCTGCTGGCTGGACGCCGCCAGATTCATGTCATCTTCAAGCGCTGCGATATTTTGCTGCAACTGCTCGCTGGCAACGTGCAGGCCCTGGCAACGGAAATTCAGGTAGTCTTCCGCGCGCTGGGTGTAATTGAGCAGTTTCTGGCAGGCAGAACGCAGTCCGTACATCGACGCATTAGCATGAGCGGCGTGAAGCACCGTTTTGATCGGCGCTTCAAACATTGAATCTTCCCACAGTAATTCTGCCGCCTGGCGTAAGGCATCAGTATCCGCCAGATCTTCATTGCGCCAGCGACGGCCAAGTGCGGCGTCGGCAAAATCCTGCACCCAGCGCTGCTCATTGGGAGGCGGTAATTTGCCGTGTAATGTCAGTTCATGGCGAGCGCGATTGGACAGATATCCCCACATAGATGACACCGGGAAAACATGGCTGGGATCGATTGCCCCTTTCATTAAGGTGCCGGAAATCAGCGCTTTAATTTGTTCTTCGTCGTCGCTATTACGATCTTTCTGGTCAAACTTATTCACCAGCGCATAGAGCGGGACGGAAGTTCCTGCACCCAGAATAGCTTTACGCACATCTTCATCAGAAACCGATTTTAATTGGGTGTAATCCAGCACCGCCAGCACAGCCGATGCCTGCGCCAGTTGTTCCTGAAGCATTTTTTGCAAATGGGGTTGCCCGGCTTCATTTGGTCCAGGCGTATCTAATAATGTCAGTTGGCCATGGGATTCATCCATTCCGGCAAGATGGACAAATTCCACTTCAATGACCGGAACATGTTCAATCGCCGCATACGCTTTAAAAGGAAAAGGTACATCCAGCGCTTTAGATAAACGCACCAGGTCATTCAAGCTTTTCAGGCAATGAAATATTGGCTGCGCACCAAGATAATGCTTAGCGAATGAATTTCCCTCGGCAATTCGGGTTAATAACCCCGCCATATCCTTGTCAATTTCCAGATGTTTTGTCAGCGTTTCGCTGTCAGTTTGTTGCAAACGGGTTTGCAATATCTCCATCAGCTTTTCAATGGGCTGAACATAGGGAAAATGCAGCACCGGTTCACGCTGGCCGGGCGTATGGCGAATAAGCGTCGGTAATGCCGTCATCGGACGGTTGCGATTAGGCAAAACTTCCGTCCCAATAATGGCATTGATGGTGGTGGATTTTCCCGCTTTTACCGTTCCGACTATCGCCAGCACCATTTCATGCTGGGTTATTTTCCGTAGCTCATTTTGCAGCAGCGCCTGTTGCGCCTGAATGCTGCGTGGGCAAAATTGCGAGGCTGCAAGCTTGCCTGTTGACGGTTGAGCGAAATAATTATTGTTATGCTGTGTCGTAAAAGAGGTCGTTTTTAAAGTATTCAGGTTTTGCAGGGCGAGTTGCAATAACCGTTCTGCTTCCTGACTTAACTCAAATATCGCTTGTGCGTGCATAAAAAATCCTTACTTAAATCAAATTACGCGGATTTTTAAAAGTCTTTATATTTTTGTGGGAATGCAGTACCGGTAATTATAATTACGTGCGGAAATCATTTATTCGTTAATATTATAATTAAGACTAATTTTTCATATAGAAAAGACCTGGACGAGTCGCCAGTTGAATAACTCGGAAAAGAATACAATAACGCATTTTGATAATCCAATTCTGTATTTTCGTCGCGAATTTGGCAATTAAATAACGTTTTAAAATAGCACTTTCTTATTGCTGTATGTCTGAAAGCACTCAGCATTACAGCAGTAGTCCCGACAAAACCAGGGTTTTAATGTATAATCGCGCCACTTTTGGCGGAACGCCGCTATTTTTGAGGATATTATTTATGACTCTCCCTCACTGCCCGAAATGCAATTCCGAGTACACCTACGAAGACAACGGTATGTTTATTTGTCCGGAATGTGCCCATGAATGGAATGATGCCGAACCTGCGCAAGACAGCGATCAGCTGATTGTTAAAGATGCCAACGGTAATCTGCTGGCTGACGGCGATAACGTCACCGTAGTGAAAGATTTGAAGGTTAAAGGCAGCTCTTCAATGTTGAAGATTGGTACTAAAGTCAAAGGGATCCGTCTGGTTGAAGGCGACCATAACATTGATTGCAAGATTGATGGTTTTGGCCCGATGAAGCTGAAGTCGGAGTTCGTTAAAAAGAACTAACTTAGTGTCGGATGACGCTGCGCTTATCCGACCTACGAAGGGTTGTTGTAGGGTAGATAAGCGCAGCGTCATCCACCATTCCCCCTCCCCCGCCTGGCTAGCCCCGCGCCCCGCATCTAAACTTGTTCTGTCCATAAAATAATCTCTCTCTATGAGGAATTTGACCATGTCTATTGGCCCCTACATCTTTTTTGACGGCACCTGCGAAGAAGCTATCGAGTTCTACAAGCAAGCCGTCGGTGCTGAGTTACTGTTTAAAATGACTTTTGGCGAAATGCCGAAGGATGAAGCAAGCGACACCGCCGAGGGTTGCGGCAGCGGATTTAACTGGCCTGACGATAAAATCATGCATGCCAATGTACGTATTAGCGGCGGCGAAGTGATGATGAGTGACGGCAATATGTGCGCCGATAAAGTGAAACACACGGGTTACGCGCTGAGTCTTACCAGCAAAGATGTCGACGAGGGCAAACGCTGGTTTGATAGCCTCTCTGCCGGAGGCGATGTCACCATGCCGTGGGGGGAAACCTTCTGGGCAAAAGGCTTTGGCATGTTGACCGATAAATACGGTATTCCGTGGATGGTGAATGTCGAAAAACCGATGTAACCGGTTCGACCTGATGCCAAAAGTAGGTCGGATAAGCGCAGCGTCATCCGACAAATCTGACGAAAAGGGTGGATGACGCTAGCGGTACAAACCGGGCACATGGGTAACACTTTTTACCGCGCAATCGCCCAATTAATGGGAATCACGTTTGCCGCATGCAGGTAATCCAGCAATGGGTGCGGAACATAAGGTCCGGTCTGCCACTCCCCGCTTACCGCCGACTGTTGCAGCAACGTTTTTCCCCCATTAAGCCGCTCGATAACCGACTGATGCACCATCATTGACGAGCTGACGGGGGCAGGAAGCTGGCGCGGCATGATGCGCAAATAGCGTGTTGGCGGATACCATTCGCAGTGCATCGGGCCAAGCGCATCAGACACCACTTCGCCCCGCGCCAAATGAATACCCAAATCATCGAGCGCATCGTGCATCCACAAATACGCGCCATTAGACAAACAGCGATCTTCATCAGTGCCGCTGTAATAACCGCCCACATCATGATGAATACCCGGAAACATCACCTGCAAAATACGGTCGCGGTTATCCCACAGCACCGGGGTTAAATCGACGCGCTGTTCATCTATTGCAATCGCCTGTAGCCCGTATTTGACGCGCGAATGCAGCTCTGTACTGTTAAATCGAAAAATACCGTAGCGCTTGTCGTTGAAATATTTAGGAATGCCCATCTGCCCGACGGTTTCCCAGACCGCAACCGCTTCAATGGAAGCCGGGCGCGTAATACAAGTGGGATCAACGCTGTCGCAGAAAAACCCAGGCAGCTCACGCAATACGCTGCCCAAAATACTCGGGCTCATATCCGGCGCATGAGCCAGATATTGCGCCCAGATGGACGAACCAAAACGCCAGGCTTCTTCTTTATTGCGCACGTTTAAATGCAGCCTGTCGCGGTTGAGCAACCCACGATCGACGATCATTTCTGCCAGTATTCGCGCGGTATAAGCCCCGTGGCTAAATCCGACAATATAAATCCGGTCGCCAGGCTGCCAGTGGCGGCTAATAAACGTATAGCCACGAATGATCGGAATGATCAGGCTCGCACCAAATGCGCCGCCCAGGCGTTTTACCAGGCCGTTATGCGGATCGCCCATGCCATGAATATATTTGGCCACTTGCAGCACATTGCCGCTGTTATCGGTAAGGGTCTTTTCTTGTTCATTTGCCAGTAGCAAACTTTGCTGGTCTACAGCACCTTTTAAATCAACGAATAACTGATAAACATTACTTGCCGCGGCTTCGTCATCCGCTTGTTCTTCAACACCAGGAGCGCTCCATGTGCCATCGGCACAAAAAATAATATTTTTGCTCATTGCTGAATTCCCAAGGCCAGAGGGTATCTGTAAGCAAAGCCAAAAACGAGACGCTAAACAATACGACAAATAGTTGATTAGCCTGATGACTTCCAGGCTGAGACTCACTCTTCATCATACCGAAACTTATCCTTAACAAAATCGTCACATTTCATCGGCACCATGAGGCAACTTTTTAAGGAGCCGTGTGATGCAAACTATTATTCGCGTCAACAAACTGAGCAAAACCTTCAACCAGCATCAGGCATTAAATGCTGTTGATTTGGAAGTCAATGAAGGTGAGATGGTCGCTTTGCTGGGGCCGTCTGGTTCAGGCAAATCCACTCTCTTACGTCATCTGAGCGGCCTGATTACTTCTGATAAATCAGCCGATTGTCATGTTGAATTGCTTGGCCGCACCGTCCAAAAAGCGGGCCGCCTGGCAAGCGATATCCGGCAGAGTCGTGCTCACACCGGCTACATCTTCCAGCAGTTCAACCTGGTGAATCGCCTGACGGTACTCGAAAACGTGCTGATTGGTGCGCTCGGTGCCACGCCGTTCTGGCGCACCTGTTTTAACTGGTTTACCCGCGAACAAAAGCAACGTGCGTTGCAGGCGCTGACCCGCGTCGGCATGGCGCAATTTGCGTATCAACGCGTCTCCACCCTGTCCGGTGGGCAACAGCAGCGCGTGGCGATTGCCCGGGCGCTGATGCAGCAGGCGAAAGTGATTCTGGCCGATGAGCCGATTGCCTCACTCGACCCGGAATCCGCACGCATCGTGATGGAAACGCTGCATGACATTAACCGTCTGGACGGCATCACCGTAGTCGTGACGCTGCATCAGGTGGATTACGCCCTGCGCTATTGCGAACGCATTGTCGCCCTGCGCCAGGGTCATGTTTTTTACGACGGAAGCAGCTCGGCGTTCGACAACGAACGGCTGGGAAATCTTTACCGCAGCATAAATCGCGTTGATGCGGTTGCTGCTTAACCACTTTGCTATCTACTTCAAGGAATAGTCAGCCATGAGCTACAAAGCCGTAAAAGCACTCGCCTTTACCAGCCTCCTGAGCGTTAGCGCCCTGTTCAACGCAGCCCATGCGGATGAGCAAGAAAAGTCCCTGAACTTCGGCATTATCTCCACCGAATCCCAGCAAAACCTGAAACCGCAGTGGGACCCGTTCCTGAAGGATATGGAGAAGAAACTGGGCGTGAAAGTGAATGCTTTCTTCGCGCCGGACTACGCCGGGATCATTCAGGGTATGCGTTTTAACAAAGTGGATATCGCCTGGTACGGCAACCTTTCGGCCATGGAAGCGGTGGATCGCGCCAACGGCCAGGTGTTTGCTCAGACGGTCGCGGCAGATGGAACGCCGGGTTACTGGAGCGTGTTGATCGTTAACAAAGACAGCCCAATCAATAATCTGCAGGACATGTTAGCGAAACGCAAAGAGCTGACTTTTGGCAACGGCGACCCGAACTCAACCTCAGGTTATCTGGTCCCTGGATACTACGTTTTCGCCAAAAATAACGCGGCACCGAACGAATTCAAACGCTCAGTGAATGCCAACCACGAAACCAACGCGCTGGCAGTGGCGAACAAACAGGTGGATGTGGCGACCAACAACACTGAAAACCTTGATCGTTTGAAGCAAACCGCCCCTGAGAAATTCAAAGATCTGAAAGTCATCTGGAAATCCCCGTTGATCCCAGGCGATCCGATCGTGTGGCGTAAAAATCTTTCTGAAGCCACCAAAGACAAAATCTATGACTTCTTCATGACTTACGGCAAAACGCCAGAAGAAGCTGCGGTGCTCAAAGGCCTGACCTGGGCGCCGTTCCGCCCATCCAGCGACCTGCAACTGGTGCCAATTCGCCAGCTCGCCCTGTTCAAACAGATGCAAGGTGTGAAGGACAACAAAGGGTTAGCCGAGCCGGAAAAAGCCACCAAAGTCACTGCCCTGCAAAACCAGCTTAGTGACCTGGATCGTTTGACCGCCGCGCTGTCTGCGATGAGCAACGTGAATAAAGCGGTTCAGTAAATTGTTGGTGGATGACGCTTCGCTTATCCCCCCTACGGCCCAGAGCTTGTAGGTCGGGTAAGCGCAGCGTCACCCGACAGTGTTAAGCAAAACCCAAACACGGAGCACCCCATGCAACAAACCATTCAGGTCGCCGCACCAAAACGTAGCTGGTTCTCGCTACTGAGCTGGGCGATTTTGTTAGCGGTCCTCGTTGCGTCCTGGCAAGGCGCGGAAATGGCTCCGCTGACTCTGTTCCGCGATGCGGGCAACATGGCGACCTTCGCCGCCGACTTCTTCCCGCCTGACTTCAGCCAGTGGCAACAATACCTCGGTGAAATGGGCGTCACGCTACAAATCGCCGTCTGGGGCACCGCGCTGTCCATCGTGCTGTCCATTCCCTGCGGCCTGATGTGCGCCGACAACCTGGTGCCATGGTGGATTTACCAGCCGATGCGCCGCCTGATGGACGCCTGCCGCGCCATCAACGAAATGGTGTTCGCCATGCTGTTCGTGGTCGCCGTCGGCCTTGGTCCCTTCGCTGGCGTTTTAGCGCTGTTTATTCACACCACCGGCGTGCTGTCCAAACTGCTTTCTGAAGCGGTGGAAGCTATCGAACCCGGCCCGGTAGAAGGCATTCGCGCCACCGGCGCCAACAAACTTGAAGAGATTATCTACGGCGTGCTGCCACAAGTGATGCCCCTGCTGATTTCCTACTCGCTGTATCGCTTTGAGTCGAACGTCCGTTCGGCAACGGTGGTTGGCATGGTGGGCGCAGGCGGGATTGGCGTAACACTTTGGGAAGCGATTCGTGGATTCCAGTTCCAGCAAACCTGCGCGCTGATGATTGTCATCATCATCACCGTCAGCCTGTTGGATTTCATGTCGCAACGGTTACGTAAGCATTTCATTTAACGAGGCTTTGTTGAAAATGCACTTATCCAGACATCCGACCAGTTACCCGACGCGTTACCAGGAAATCGCCGCCCTGCTCGAAGTGGAGCTGCGTAAAAACTACCGCTGTGGCGACTACCTGCCAGCCGAAAGCCAACTGGCAGCGCGTTATGAAGTGAATCGCCACACGCTGCGCCGCGCCATCGACCAGTTAGTTGAGAAAGGCTGGGTGCAGCGCCGCCAGGGAATTGGTGTGTTAGTGCTGATGCGCCCGTTCGACTACCCGTTAAATTCCCAGGCCCGCTTTAGCCAGAACCTGCTCGACCAGGGAAGCCACCCCACCAGCGAGCGCTTACTCGCGGTACTGCGCCCGGCCTCAAATAGTGTGGCAGACGCGCTCGGCGTCACCGAAGGCGAGAACATCATTCACCTGCGCACACTGCGCCGCGTTAACGGCATCGCGGTGTGCCTGATTGACCATTACTTTGCGGAACTTGCCTGGTGGCCCACGCTGCAACAGTTCACCAGCGGTTCGCTGCACGACGTGATTCAGACCCAACTCGGTATCAACCTCACCCGCACCCAAACACGCATCAGCGCACGCCGCGCTCAGGCCAAAGAAAGTCGCCTGCTGGAGATCCCGAATATGTCTCCGCTGCTGTGCGTGCGCACTCTCAACCACCATGAAGGTGACGCCTCGCCTGCGGAATACTCCGTCAGTCTGACGCGCGCCGACATGATTGAATTCACCATGGAGCACTAAATGGACGCACCGCATTTTGACACCGCACAGCGCCAGCAGTGGATGGCCGTGCTCGCCCACAGCCTGCCGCAAGAGTTGGCCGCCATTTGGGCAGAACAAAATCTCAACCCTGAATATCAAGTTATCCGCAAGGCCGAAACCGGACTTGCACAAATTCAGGCGCGAATGGGCGCAACCGGGCAACGCTTTTTTGCCGGTGACGCCACGCTAACCCGCGCCGTGGTGCAGCTCGCCAACGGGACTTACGGCTACAGCTACTTATTAGGGCGCGACAAAGCCCACGCCGAACGCTGTGCCGTAATCGACGCGCTGATGCAGGAAAAAGTTCGATTCCAGACTTTACAAGAAACCGTCATTGCGCCTCTGGCCGCAAATCGCGAACAGCGTTTAGCTGCTCGCCGCACCCAAATTAACAGCAGCCGAGTCGACTTCTTCACTCTGGTTCGCGGAGATAACGCATGACCCTGATGACCGCTTTCAACCTGCCCGTGCAGGATGCCCAACAGAGCTTCCGTCGCCTGCTCAAAGCGATGAGCGAGCCGGGCGTAATCGTCGCGCTGCATTCCCTGCAACATGGCTGGAAACCGCTGAATGTGGCCTCCACCAGCGTGCTGCTGACGCTTGCCGATAACGATACTCCGGTGTGGATTAGCGACGCTCTGAGCAATGACGTCACGCTGCAAAATGTCCGATTCCATACAAATGCCCCCATTTCCCTGACGCCTGAACACGCGCAGTTTGCCGTTGCCGACGCAGAAATCACCGCCGGGCAGTTGAACGCGCTGGCGCAAGGCACCGACGTCGCCCCCGACACCAGCGCCACGCTGATTTTGCAGGTGCCGAGCCTGAGCGGCGGGCGCATGTTGCGCTTAACCGGCGCGGGTATTCGCGAAGAACGCATGATTGCCCCACAACTGCCGGACTGCGTGATCCACGAACTCACCGAGCGCCCGCACCCGTTCCCGCTGGGCATCGACCTGATTCTCACCTGCGGCGACCGCCTGCTGGCGATCCCTCGCACCACTCATGTGGAGGTGTGCTGATGTACGTCGCCGTCAAAGGGGGCGAGAAGGCAATAGCCGCCGCCCATGAATTGCAGGAACACAACCGCCGTGGCAGCCCGAACCTGGCCGAATTGAGCGTCGCACAAATCGAGCAGCAGCTTGGTCTGGCGGTGGATCGCGTGATGACCGAAGGCGGCATTGCCGACCGGGAACTCGCCGCTCTCGCCATCAAACAGGCCAGCGGCGACATGGTTGAAGCCATCTTTCTGCTGCGCGCTTATCGCACCACGCTGCCGCGCCTGGCGGTGAGCGAGCCGCTGAACACCAGTGAGATGCGCATCGAGCGCCGAATTTCTGCGGTCTATAAAGACGTGCCGGGCGGGCAATTACTCGGCCCGACTTACGATTACACCCACCGTCTGCTGGATTTCACCCTGCTGGCAAACGGCGAAGCGCCACAGCTTAAAACCGCTGATGACCACGCCGAACCCGCGCCGCACGTATTCAGCCTGCTGGCAAAGCAGGGGCTGGCGAAAGCCGAAGAAGATAACGGCGAGAAACCTGACGACATCACCCGCCAGCCGCCGGTTTACCCGTGCTCCCGCTCCTCACGTCTGCAACAGCTGGTACGCGGCGACGAAGGCTATTTGCTGGCGCTCGCCTATTCCACGCAGCGCGGTTACGGGCGCAACCACCCATTTGCCGCTGAGATTCGTAGTGGCTATATCGATATGGAAATTGTGCCGGAAGAGCTGGGATTTGCGGTCAACATCGGCGAACTGCTGATTACCGAGTGCGAAATGGTCAATGGTTTTGTCGCCCCCGAAAATGAAGACCCGCACTTCACCCGCGGCTACGGGCTGGTATTCGGCATGAGCGAACGCAAAGCGATGGCGATGGCGCTGGTTGACCGCGCGCTGCAAGCGCCGGATTACGACGAAACGGTAGCAGGCCCGGCGCAGGACGAAGAGTTCGTGCTGGCCCACGCTGATAATGTCGAAGCCGCCGGGTTTGTCTCGCACCTGAAACTGCCGCACTACGTCGATTTCCAGGCCGAACTGGAACTGCTCAAACGTCTGCAAAAGGAACGTCATCGTGACTAAGGCACTCTCCGGCTACAACTTTGCTTATCTGGATGAACAAACCAAACGCACCCTGCGCCGCGCCATTCTCAAAGCAGTCGCCATTCCGGGTTATCAGGTGCCGTTTGGCGGGCGTGAAATGCCGATGCCCTATGGCTGGGGAACCGGCGGCATCCAGATCACTGCCAGCGTGATTGGCGAAAACGACGTGCTGAAAGTGATTGACCAGGGCGCAGACGACACCACCAACGCGGTGTCGATTCGCAACTTCTTCAAGCGCGTCACCAACGTGGCGACTACCGAATCCACCGCCGACGCGACGCTGATTCAGACGCGCCACCGCATCCCGGAAACGCCGCTTCGTGAGGACCAGATCCTGATTTACCAGGTGCCAATCCCTGAGCCGCTGCGCTTTATCGAACCGCGCGAAACCGAAACCCGCACCATGCACGCGCTGGAAGAGTACGGCGTGATGCAGGTGAAACTGTACGAAGACATCGCCCGTTTCGGCCATATCGCCACCACTTACGCCTACCCGGTGAAAGTGAACGAACGCTACGTGATGGACCCGTCGCCAATCCCGAAATTCGACAACCCGAAAATGGACATGATGCCCGCGCTACAACTGTTCGGTGCCGGGCGTGAAAAACGCATCTACGCGGTGCCGCCGTTCACCCGCGTCGAAAGCCTCGATTTTGACGACCATCCGTTTACCGTCCAGCAGTGGGAAGAACCTTGCGCGATTTGCGGCTCGCAACACAGCTACCTTGACGAAGTGGTGCTCGACGACGCGGGCAACCGCATGTTCGTCTGCTCCGATACCGATTTCTGCCGCCAGAACAGCGAGGCCGCAAGCTCATGACTCAACCCTTACTTTCGGTCAATAACCTGACCCACCTGTACGCGCCGGGCAAAGGCTTCAGCGACGTGTCATTCGAGCTTTATCCTGGCGAAGTGCTGGGGATTGTCGGCGAATCCGGCTCCGGTAAAACCACGCTGCTGAAATCCATTTCCGCCCGCCTCGCCCCGCAAAACGGCGAAGTGGTTTACCTCGATTCTTCTTTATATGACATGAGCGAAGGCGAGCGCCGCCGCCTGTTGCGCACCGAATGGGGCGTGGTTCACCAACATGCGATGGACGGCCTGCGCCGCCATGTTTCGGCTGGCGGCAACATCGGCGAGCGTTTAATGGCCACCGGCGCACGCCATTACGGTGACATTCGAGCCACCGCCGAGCGCTGGTTAGAAGAGGTAGAAATCCCTGCCTCGCGCATCGACGACCTGCCGACCACCTTTTCCGGCGGGATGCAGCAGCGTCTGCAAATCGCCCGCAATCTGGTGACGCACCCGAAACTGGTGTTTATGGACGAGCCAACCGGCGGACTGGATGTTTCGGTACAGGCGCGTTTGCTCGACCTGCTGCGCGGACTTGTGCGTGAGCTGAACCTGGCGGTGGTGATTGTTACCCACGATTTAGGCGTGGCGCGTTTGCTGGCCGACCGCCTGCTGGTGATGAAACAGGGGCAAGTGGTGGAAAGCGGCCTGACCGACCGTGTGCTGGACGATCCGCACCACCCGTATACCCAGTTGTTGGTGTCATCGGTGTTGCAGAACTGACATTTGTCGGATGACGACGCTAACGCGTCTTATCCGACCTACGAACGACGAACCTGTAGGTCGGATAAGGCGAAGCCGTCATCCGACGTCATGGCATACGTTTTAAGGAACCAATATGTACAGATTACGGGTTGAAAACCTCAGCAAAACCTTTGTGTTACACCATCAACACGGCATCCGTTTGCCGGTACTGGCGAATGCCTCTCTGGAAGTGGAATCGGGCGAATGTGTGGTGCTGCACGGCCATTCCGGCAGCGGGAAATCCACTTTGTTGCGCTCGCTGTACGCCAACTATTTGCCTGACCAGGGCCATATCTGGGTCAAACATAACGACGAGTGGCTCGATATTGTGCAGGCTCCGGCCCGTGACGTGCTGGCGGTGCGCCGCCAGACCATCGGCTGGGTGAGCCAGTTTTTGCGTGTCATCCCGCGTATTTCTGCGCTTGAAGTGGTGATGCAGCCGCTGCTGGATTTGGGCGTGTCGCGTGACGTCTGTGAAGACAAAGCGTCCATGCTGCTGACGCGCCTGAATGTGCCGGAGCGCCTGTGGAACCTGGCTCCGTCGACGTTCTCCGGTGGCGAACAGCAACGCGTAAACATCGCCCGTGGCTTTATCGTCGACTACCCGATTTTGCTGCTTGATGAACCGACAGCCTCGCTGGATGCGAAAAACAGCGCCGCCGTGGTGGATTTGATTCTGGAAGCCAAAGCGCGCGGTGCGGCAGTGGTCGGGATTTTCCACGATGAAAGCGTGCGCAACCAGGTCGCAGATCGTTTACACAATATGGCAACCGTTGAGGCCAAAAATGATCATTAATAACGTCAAGCTGGTGCTGGAAAATGAAGTGGTTAACGGCTCGCTGGAAGTGGCCGACGGTGTGATTCGTAATTTTGCCGACAGCCCAAGCCAGTTGCCGCAGGCGCAAGACGGCGAAGGCGGCTGGCTGCTGCCGGGGCTTATCGAGCTGCATACTGATAACCTCGACAAATTCTTTACCCCGCGCCCAAAAGTCGACTGGCCTGCGCATTCTGCGATGAGCAGCCACGATGCCTTAATGGTGGCGAGCGGCATCACGACCGTGCTGGACGCGGTCGCCCTTGGCGATGTACGCGACGGCGGCGACCGTCTGGAAAACTTAGAGAAGATGATCAACGCGGTGATGGACAGCCAGGCGCGTGGCGTGAACCGCGCCGAGCACCGCCTGCATCTGCGCTGCGAACTACCGCACCACACCACGCTGCCGCTGTTCCAGCAGTTGATCGACCGTGGCGGCGTGTCGCTGGTGTCGTTGATGGACCATTCACCAGGCCAGCGTCAGTTCTCTAATCTGGTGAAGTATCGCGAATATTATCAGGGAAAATATCAGCTTAATGACGCCGACATGGACCGCTATGAAGCGGAACAGCTGGCGCTGGCTGAACGCTGGTCGCAGCCCAACCGCCTGGCGATTGCAGCCGTTTGCCGCGCACGCAATATTTCGCTCGCCAGCCACGACGACGCCACCCGTGCGCACGTCGCAGAATCTCATGAACTGGGCAGCGTGATTGCCGAATTCCCGACCACGCTGGAAGCCGCACAGGCGTCGCGCCAGCATGGTTTGAGCGTATTAATGGGCGCACCGAATATCGTGCGCGGCGGGTCGCATTCCGGCAACGTGGCGGCACATGAACTCGCACAAGTTGGCCTGCTGGATATTCTCTCCTCCGACTATTATCCGGCGAGTTTGCTGGATGCCGCGTTCCGGGTGGCTTTTGAAGAAACCAACCATTTCACCCTGCCACAAGCCGTGGCGCTGGTGACGAGCAATCCGGCCAAAGCGTTAAATCTGGCTGACCGTGGCGTGCTGGCAGAGGGCAAACGGGCCGATATGGTGCTGGCGCATCAGCATGGCGAAAACATTCACGTCGGCCACGTCTGGCGTCAGGGAATACGGGTGTTCTGATGAACAAAATAGTCTGGTTGATGGGGCCGTCAGGCTCCGGGAAAGACAGCCTGCTCGGCGCGCTGCGCCAGCAGGAGAATAATCAACTACTGGTGGCGCACCGATATATCACCCGTGCCGCCGACGCTGGCTGTGAAAATCATATCGCCCTCAGTGAAAAGGAGTTTACTCAGCGCCAGCGTCAGGGTTTGTTTGCCCTATGCTGGCAGGCGCATCACCAACGTTACGGCGTGGGCATCGAGCTGGATATCTGGCTCGATTCCGGGTTCGACGTGGTGGTGAACGGTTCGCGCCAGCATCTGGCCCAGGCGCGGGCGCGTTATGGCAAAGCGTTAGTGCCCATTTGCCTGCATGTTTCGACGGACGTTTTGCGCCAGCGCCTTGAAGCTCGCGGGCGCGAAACCGCGCTGCAAATCGAGCAGCGCCTGCAACGTGCCGCGCTTTACGCCCCGAATTTGGACGAGTGCTTGATACTGAATAACGACGATAGTCTTGATGAATCTGTCTCGTCGTTTATACATTTGATCTATTGAGCTGCTTTAATGTCGGATGACGCTACGCTTATCCGACCTACAAGTGCATGATTTTGTAGGGTGGATAAGCGTAGCGTCATCCACCAAATTCACAAGGAAACGCGCCATGCTTGAATTTCGCCGCGCCACACTCGCCGATAGCGATGCCGTTTACGCTTTGATTTGTGAGCTAAAACAGGCCGAGTTTAACCGCCAGGCATTTAATGTGGGTTTCGCAGCTAACCTCGACGATCACAACTTATGCTACCAACTTGCGTTACTGAACGGCGCTGTTGTCGGCATGATCAGTTTGCATATGCAATTTCACCTGCACCATGTGAACTGGGTGGGTGAAATCCAGGAGCTGGTGGTGATGCCCGCCGCACGCGGCCACGGCGTGGGCAGCAAACTGTTAGCCTGGGCAGAAAAACAGGCGCGGATTGCAGGCGCGGAACTCACCGAGCTTTCCACCAGCGCCAAACGCCTCGACGCGCACCGTTTCTACCAGCGCGAAGGCTATCAAAATACCCATTTCCGCTTTACTAAACCGGTGGAGAATTTGAGTGAGCCTGACGTTAACCCTTAGCGGAACCGGCGGGGCGCAACTGGTGCCCGCCTTCGGCTGTTCTTGCGCGGCCTGCGAGCGCGCCCGCAATCATCCACACTATCGCCGCAAGCCTTGTAGCGCAGTCGTGAAGTTTAACGACGCGGTCACGCTGCTGGATGCGGGCATTCCCGATTTAATGGACCACTGGCAGCCAGGGGAATTTCAGCAGTTTTTGCTGACTCATTACCATATGGACCACGTTCAAGGCTTGTTCCCGCTACGTTGGGGCGTGGGCGATAAAATCCCGGTTTACGGTCCACCGGATGAGCAAGGCTGCGACGATCTGTTTAAACATCCTGGAATTCTCGATTTCAGCCACACACTGGAACCGTTTGTCGGGTTTACGCTGCAGGCGCTGCGCATCACCCCTCTGCCGCTCAACCATTCAAAACTCACTTTTGGTTATCTGTTTGAAACTCCGCACAGCCGTGTGGCGTGGCTATGCGACACCGCTGGCCTGCCGGAAAAAACGCTGAAGTTTCTGGCGAACAATAAACCGCAGGTGATTGTGATTGATTGCAGCCACGAACCGCGTGCCGAAACACCGAAAAACCATTGCGATTTCAATACGGTTATCGAGTTGAATAAACACATGGGTTGCCCGCGCGTGATCCTCACCCACATCAGCCATCAATTTGATTGCTGGCTGATGGAGAATGCGTTGCCGCAAGGGTTTGAAGCCGGGTTTGACGGGATGGAGATTTGCGTTGATTAATGTCGGATGACGCTTCGCTTATCCGACCTACGATTTGCGATTTTGTAGGGGGGATAAGCCGCAGGCGTCATCCACCGGCTTTTCGTTCTCCGGCTTGAAAATCTTCGACTTTCCCCGCCCAATCTGCCGGATAAAGCCCATTTCTGACATCACGGTGAAAAGACGAATACGGCCACTCACTGGCTGATTTCACTAATCCATGTTTAACCGGATTGATATAAACGTAATCGACATGTGCCTGGTAATCGCGTTCATCCCTGATGCAGTGCTCCCAAAAACGTTTTTGCCAGACGATGGGGTGTTCCGGCAGAGATTTTGTGAAGGCTTTTTTGATGGCTCGCCAGCGTTGAGAATAGTTGGCGTCGTTTGCAGGCAGCGTCCAGACACAGTGCATATGGTCGGGCAGAACCACCCAGGCATTTATTTGGAAGGGGTGCCGTTGTTTCGCTTTTTGGATGGAGAGTTTTAACTCAGCAATGTGTCGGGTGAGCAAGTCGGCCTGACGGTTTTCGAGGTTTACAGTGAAGAACCATGTTCCACCCGCAACACGCATACGGCGGTAATTCGACATTGAAGCATCCTTGTTTGTTGTCGGATGACGCTTCGCTTATCCGACCTACGAAGCTACCAGAAGAACATATCTCGCGGGTATCCGGTTCTTTTTTCCCTTACCAAAAACCGGATACCCGCTCGCAAAGTTTTGCTCTAGCGGAAATTAATATCTCTGTCGCTCGTCATGCCATACAGCTCAAACTTGCGGCCCAGCATCTGACCGCCGTCTCGCGTAAGCGGCGTCCAGCTGACCTGCGCACGGCTGCGGGTTGGCGATGAAGAGAAGATATCCAGCGGCACATTGACGTAGAAACCTTTGGTGAAATCCCCTTCCCCGTACTCTTCTTTCGAGACGTTAGTGATCGTCGCGTAGGTGCCGACCACCACGCCGCTGTCGAAGCGTTTCGAGATTTCCAGCGTGCCGCCTTTATCTTTCGCCAGATACTGGCCGATGCTCAGTTTAACCAGCACATCGTCAGCAAATGGTGGCGTCCAGTAACCAGTGATATGGCCGGTTGGTGCGCTGTAATCGGTGAACTTCATCATGTCCAGCGAGCTGGTCCAGTCACGCTGTTTGACATAGTTGGCGTTGGCACCAATCGCCCAGTTGCTATCGACCGGGCGGTACAACACTTCCGCGCCCACGCCGCCATACATGGTTTCGAGATAGCCGCCGTAAACCTGCCCGTACCAACTGTTGCCCAGGTACTGGAAGTAGTTGGCTTGCAGGTTATTGACGTAAACATCATTTTCAACGTAGTCGCGAACGTGGGTACGCACACGCGGCAGCGTCGAGTCGTTCGGCGGATTGGTGTAGTTAAATTTGTCATAGTTATTGGCGATGTTGGCAAACAGGCTGCCGGTGGTGAGCAAGTGGTCCGTGACCCACCAGTCGGCGGTTCCCATTACGCCAACCTGATACATATAGAAGCTTTCCGGCCCGCCAACCGACTGGTTGAGCACCGGGTTTATCGCGAAATTCACCTTTGATTTGTCGATGAAATACCCTTGCTCAGTTTTCTCTGGCACCACCGGTTCAACACGCTTTTGCACCAATGGTGTTTCATGCCCCAGCGGCTCGCCTTGCAGATGGTTTTGCAGGCTGGCGACATCCGTTTCCGTCGTCACCTGCGGCATATTCAGGCGCGTTTCGGTGATGCGGATGGTGCGAATATTTTCCGGCAGGTCATTCATGATAATGCGGTTGGCGCGCTCAATGCCTTCGCGGGAATCACGATATTTTACCTGCTCGCCGGTCACATACAGCGTATCGCCTTTCACCTGGATATTCGGGTTGACCAGGCCCGCATTGTATTTAAGCTGCGTGAGCTGATTAGCCACCACCGTCGGCTGGAGAATTTCATCTTGCGGTTGCGGCTGGTATTGCGGGCGACGATTGTCGTTATAGCCCGGTCGCAAATCGTTGAAGTTGGTGCGCAACGTCACGCCAAACATGAAGGTATTCCCGCGTTCGTAGCTGACGTTAACGTCGGCCCAATCGGCGACGCGATAGATAGCGCCGACGTTAACGTTGCTACGCTGCTCGAGTTTCCCGGCAAAATCCTGGGTGTAGTTATTGCCTTCATATTCCACTTTCAGGCGCAGCGGCTGCCACGGCGTCTGGTATTCAATGCCGCCAAACAGAGACGCCGGGCCGTGGAACATGCCGCTAAAGTTGAACGAACCCGCCTGGTTGTAGCTGTTATCGCGATAGCAATAACCGTCGCTCACTTCGCAGAATGGGTTTTTCACGTTACCGCTGGTGCCCATGTAGCCCCAGCCCATTCCGAGGGTAAAGTCGAACGGCCCCCAGGCTTTGCTCGCCACAATATATTCACTGTCGAACAACCCGGTGCCGCCTAAATCGCGCACGCCGACCGCCACTTGCGGCAGGTAATATCCCTCTTCCCAGAGGCGCACTTTCATGTCGAACGCTTTGTCTTTGTAGGTTTGATTACCCGAGAAAGCCTCGACGCTGCTGTATTGTTTGGTACGCACATCGGTGTAGCGCAGCGTGGTTTCAAGCCACGGGAAGAGCTGCACCGAAGCCGAGTAAAAGCGGTACTGGTCGTTATCGCGGTAGTTAAGGCTGAATTCGCCCTCACGCGCCATACGGGCTGTTGGGGTTTGTAGCAAACCGACGCCACCGAAATCCGATTGTGACGGGCCAACGGGTGCCGGAAAAGTCTCGGCATGGCAGGCCGCGGAGACCGCCAGCGCCAGCAAGCTGTAGAGCGTTTTATTCTTCATCAATCCGGTCTCCGATGGGTCAGAGAGTTGAGGATTTGCTGATTCAGGCTGTTGAAATCAGAGTTAAAAAGTCGGTCGCTGAAACCGACAAACAGGATGCTGCCGGGAGTGAGTTCCACATGGCGTTTATTCCAGTACGCGACCGGCGCTTTTTGCGTTTTGCCGTCCGGGTAAATCACCCACGCATAGCTGCGGTCAGCCCCGCTGAGTTTGTCGATGCCATCCAGATATTCATCGGCACTGCGCCCGGCCACAAACGGCTTCTGGCCCGGCGAGCTGACTAAACCCATCAGCGTGATGGTGGTCGGCTGTGCGCCGGTCCACAGGCTGTATTCGCCCTGAAGTGGAACGTTGGCACGCGGGCGAACGCGCACCCAGTCAGGATCGAGGTCAACAAACTGCCGTCCGGTGACGTGTATGGCCTGCATCTGCTGGCGCATGCCGTTGATCGCTGCGGCGTCGTCGCCGTCTTCCTGCGCGGCAAATTCGCTTAACTGAGCCAGTAATTTCTGGTGCTGTTGTTCTGCCGCAGCAGATGCCTGGCGTTCGCTGATGACGGCACCCGGCCACCAGGCGTTTGCCAGCGCAGGTTGTGTAACTAAATCAGCCAGTCTTTCTATGTTTTTAATGGTTTGATTTTGTGGGTAAATCGTCACGTTTCCGGCAGCGTAAGCATTGAATACCAGGGTGGATAAGCAAAGCGCCATCCACCCTTTCGCGCAAACCCGTCGGATGACGCTGCGCTTATCCGACCTACGTTTTATTTTCATTCTTTAGCCGCCTTCAACAGAATCGTGTTAACAGGCCAATAATCGGGGCCAAGGTATTGTTTTGACTGGCGGATATGACCTTCGCTGTCTACCCAGAAGCGGTTATGCCAGGTTTTGCCGTCGGCGGTAATTTCTTCATCGAGCACGCGAACCGGCGTGGTACTCATCGCCACTTTCAGCGTGTCGGTGCCGTCCCAGGTAAAGGTCGAACGCGCCGTCGCCATGCGCACCTGTTGGTGTTCAGTCCAGGCCATTTGCCGCGTCCAGCTTGCGCCATCAATAATCTGATTCGGGTTGGTTAGCGGGTCGTTTGCCAGGTTAGTGACCTGCTGGAGGTTGTCGCCAAGCCCGGTGGTTTTCACGATGCGGCTATGTTCGGTAACGATCATCGCTCGGTCTTGCGTCACCCATTTTTGTTGGCCGTTTTCGTCAAAGGCCAGCACCACAAAAATTTGCGGGCCGTTGTTGATGCGCATGTACTGGCTGGCGTAGCGCATGTTTTGAATTTCATCATGAGTTAGCTGTATGCCGTCATTCCCCACCATGCTGTGCCAGAGCGAGGAGCCAAGGCCTTTGGTGGTGTCGGAACATGCCTGAAGTAACAGGCAAGAAAGAAGAATTACGAGTCGCTGCACGAGGTTTCCCCGGAGTCGAAATAACCACACCGAAGTGTGGTTAGAGTTAAATCACCCGCGAAATTAACGGGTGCTGGTCGTCGTGGTGGTTGTGGTCCCGGTATTGGAACCATCACCGCCACCGGTTGCAGCAAGTGCTACACCCACTGCCGACCCGACAGTGCTGGCGCTGGTCGCAGTAGAACTACCTGCGGACACATTCGTTGCTTGTGCGCCAGCTGCTTCACCCGTTGATACCGGGTCAGCATTTGCCGCGCCAGCCGCTGCCAGCGTGAATATGGCGAAAGCGCCATAAAGAACTTTCTTCATAACAATTTCCCTTCATTGAATGAATGGAGATTTGCCCAAAAGGAATTTCAGGCGCTTTCGAGTATACACAACAAGCAATAGCGTTAGGCCGCGATGGGAAATATGAGAGGTGCTTTAAGATTAATGGAAATATAACAATATTCAGATTATTACATTTAAACTTAAACGATTAAAAACAGTCAGTTAAAATATAATCAAGAGGAAATGCAATCTAATTAATCCGAAAGTAAACCCGCAGAACTATCAGGTTATAGGTGTTTTTAGGATTAACCTCACGCCGGGGAATTAAGCTATTTACGGGGCAAGGGGAATTATCTTATTTAAATAAATAAGCCAGCGCATAAGGCCGGCTTATATTTAAATCCAACGGTTAATTATGCGCGCCAGGATTTATAACGATTAATCAAACCATTCGTTGAAGAATCGTGAGTGCTGATTTCTGCATTGTCGCCCAGCTCAGGCAGAATACGGTTAGCCAGTTGCTTACCTAATTCCACGCCCCACTGATCGAAGGTGAAGATGTTCAGAATGGCACCCTGAGTGAAGATCTTGTGCTCATACAGCGCAATCAGTGCACCCAAGCTGAATGGAGTGATTTCACGCAGCAGGATGGAGTTAGTTGGGCGGTTGCCTTCGAACACTTTGAACGGCACAACGTGTTCCAGAGTTTTTGGATCTTTACCCTGGTCGGCGTATTCCTGCTCAACCACATCGCGTGCTTTACCAAATGCCAGCGCTTCTGTCTGAGCGAAGAAGTTAGACAGCAGTTTTGGATGGTGGTCAGACAGCGGGTTGTGGCTGGTCGCAGGCGCGATGAAGTCACAAGGAACCATTTTGGTGCCCTGGTGAATCAGCTGGTAGAACGCATGCTGGCCGTTAGTGCCAGGCTCGCCCCAGATGATTGGGCCAGTCTGGTAATCCACCGCGTTGCCGTTACGGTCAACGTATTTGCCGTTGGATTCCATGTTGCCCTGCTGGAAGTAAGCAGCAAAACGGTGCATGTACTGGTCGTATGGCAGAATCGCTTCGGTTTCTGCGCCGAAGAAGTTGTTGTACCAGATACCAATCAGCGCCAGCAGCACAGGCAGGTTCTGTTCTGCCGGAGTGTTAGCAAAATGCTTATCCATGGCGTGCGCGCCGGACAGCAATTCAACAAAGTTTTCGTAGCCGACTGACAGGATGATAGACAGACCAATCGCGGACCACAGGGAGTAACGGCCACCGACCCAATCCCAGAATTCAAACATGTTGGCGGTGTCGATACCGAACTCGCCAACCGCTTTCGCGTTGGTAGACAGCGCCGCAAAGTGTTTCGCAACGTGTTTGTTATCGCCAGCGGTTGCCAGGAACCAATCGCGCGCGCTGTGGGCGTTGGTCATGGTTTCTTGCGTGGTGAAGGTTTTAGAGGCAACCAGGAACAGCGTGGTTTCCGGGTCAACGTTCTTCAGCACTTCGGCAATGTGGGTGCCGTCAACGTTAGACACGAAGTGCATGTTGAGGTGATTTTTGTATGGACGCAGCGCTTCGGTCACCATGAATGGGCCGAGGTCTGAACCGCCGATACCGATGTTCACCACGTCAGTAATCGCTTTGCCGGTGTAGCCTTTCCAGTTGCCGCTAATGATGCTCTCAGAGAAGGTTTTCATCTTCTCAAGCACCGCGTTCACTTCTGGCATCACGTCTTTGCCATCAACGATGATTGGCGTGTTGCTGCGGTTACGCAATGCAACGTGCAGCACAGCACGGTCTTCAGTGCGGTTAATTTTCTCGCCAGAGAACATGGACTTGATTGCGCCCTGCAAATCCGTCTCTTTTGCCAACGCTTGCAGCTTGGTCAGGGTTTCTTCAGTGATGCGGTTTTTGGAGTAATCCACCAGCATTAAATCGTCGAACGTAGCGGAGAACTTGCCAAAACGGTCAGCATCCTGCGCGAAAAGCTCTGCGATTGTGACGTCTTTCATTTCGTCAAAATGCGCCTGCAAGGCCTGCCATGCAGCGGTCTGCGTTGGGTTGATATTTTTCATAGCGTTACCCTTTTGATTTGAGAACTGTGACTGCGGTCAATTGTATATCCACAAAACCGTATTTGTGATGATTTTTCTCCCCTGGTATCGGGAAAACCGTTTCAGATTATGCGTAAGTGAAAAAATGCCAGGGCGCATCCGCGTCAGTTAAAGCGGCGTCTACACTGAGAAAAACAGTATGGCCTTGTACACCAGGTAAGGTAAAAATTTTATGGAACTGTCCGTACCTCTTTTATTGGTGATTATCACCATTAGCTCGCTGGCGGCGCAGTGGCTGGCGTGGGCGATCCGGCTTCCGGCTATCCTCCCTTTACTGCTGTTCGGGCTGATTCTTGGCCCGTTTACCCATGTGCTTAACCCCGACCTGCTTTTTGGCGAACTGCTGTTTCCTGTGGTTTCCCTCGCGGTCGCCATTATTTTGTTCGAAGGTGCGCTAACCCTGCGTTTTGATGAAATTCGCGGTTTAGGCGGTGTGGTGCGCAACCTGGTCAGCATCGGGATGCTGGCGACTTTTGCGGTGATTAGCCTCGCCTGTTGGTGGCTGTTGGATTTAGAACCGGCATTGGCCGCGCTGGTGGGTGCCGTGACGGTCGTGACCGGCCCGACGGTTATCGCTCCGCTGATGCGCGTGGTGCGCCCGAACGCGGCGATTAACCGGGTGCTGCGCTGGGAAGGGATTGTTATCGACCCGGTCGGCGCGATTTTTACGTTGCTGGTGTTCCAGTTCATCACGCTGCGCCAGGAAGCAGGCTCGCATCTGCAATTGCTGATGATCTTCGCTCAGACCGTGGTGGTGGGTTTAGCCTGCGGCGCGCTGTTTGGCTGGTTGCTTGGCACCGCGTTAAAACGCGTGTGGTTCCCGGCATATCTGCAAAATTTTGCCGTACTCGCAGTGGTGTTGCTGACGTTTGGCCTTTCAAACTCGCTGGCTGATGAGTCAGGATTATTGGCGGTGACGGTGCTGGGCATCTGGCTGGCGAACATGCGCGATGTGGATGTCAGCGATATCGTCGCGTTCAAAGAAGAGCTTTCGGCCATTCTGATCTCGGCGTTGTTTATTATTCTGGCCGCCCGCCTCGATATTCATGGCGTGTTGGCGATGGGCTGGCCGCTGGTCGTTTTGCTGCTGGTGATTCAGTTTGTCGCTCGCCCATTATGCATTGCGATTTCTACTCTCGGTTCGTCGTTAACCCTGCGCGAAAAGCTGTTGTTAAGCTGGATTTCTCCGCGCGGTATTGTCGCAGCAGCGGTGAGTTCGTTATTCGCCCTGACGCTGCAAAAAAGCGGTTACGAAGGCGCGGATAAACTGGTCAGCGTGGTGTTCGCCATCATTATTGGCACCGTGGTGCTACAAAGCCTGACCAGCGGCCCGCTGGCAAGGTGGCTCGGTGTGCAACAACGCAAACCAAAAGGGGTGCTGATTATTGGCGCAAATACGGTGGCGCGAACGCTGGCTCACGCATTGGTGAAACAAAACATTCCGGTAATCCTCACCGATAATAGTTGGGAATATTACCGCCTGGCCCGCATGGAAGGATTGCCCGCTTATTACGGAAATGCCTGGTCGGAGCATGCGGAAAACGTGCTCGATTTAAGCAACACCGCGCAAGTGCTCGCGCTCTCACCCAACCGCCACCAAAACGCGCTGGCGGTGTATCACTTCAGCCATATTTTCGGCACCGATAAGGTTTTTGCTATCCGTTCCGGTTCCGCGTTGAAAGGGCGAGGCAGTAACGAAAGCGCGCGTTTTCGTCGCCATGAGAAACTTTTTCCTGAGGATGTCACCTGGAGCAATTTAAGCAGCCAGCTTGCCAAAGGAGCGACCATTAAAGCGACCCGCCTGAATGAAAATTTTGGCTGGCTGGAATATCTGGAGAAAAATCGCGGCGTCGTGCCACTTTTTGCCCGTCTGGAAGAAGGAAAAACTATCGCAATAAACGGGCAAACCACCCCAACGCTGCCCTGCACTTTGATTGCATTGGTGCAGACCGATAAATCCCCGGCTTCCAGACGTTGACATCTGGCGCGTAACATTTTATTTGTATACGGCTACTTGCTCACTTGTGAGTAAGCCAGAAGAGGCGCGTCGCCCAGGTATCGTGTTTGAGGAGCCAATCCGCAGACGACACAGGAGGGGGAGCGACGCCGAGGTAGTGCATGTATGGCAGCATGTATTATCGGCCACGGGGGCTGAATCCCTTGGGCTGTCACCAGGAGCATATTGATGCTCCAAATTATTCCCCGAATTTATTGGCGTTGCAGCAAGGCGACAAGCTAATGAATCCCGATGAGCTTACTTGAGTAAGTGATTGGGTGAGTTAGCGCAGACAACGCCGCTGCGGCGTCAAGAAATCGGGGAAACAAGGTGGGGCGCTTCTGGGTGTATCGTAGTTCAGAACTTCTATTCTACGTCTGCCCCGTATCCCGCTCTTCCCTTGTGCCAAGGTTGATTAATTTTTTTTGCCATGGCCCCAAAATAATTCGAGTTGCAACGAGACGGCAAGTGAACGAGTCCCGATGAGCTTACATTAGTAAGTGATTCGGGTGAATGAACGTAGCCAACGATGTTGCAACTTGAAATATGAAGGGGATGGCCCCTGACACGAGGCTGTACCGTAATGTCCTACCCACAAACCGTTATTGCCAAATTTGGCGGCACAAGCGTTGCAGATTACGACGCGATGAACCGCAGCGCCGATGTGGTGCTGGCTGATGAAAACGTTCGCGTTGTCGTTCTTTCCGCATCGGCGGGTATCACCAATTTGCTGGTGGCGCTGGCAGGCGGACTGGAAGCTACAGAGCGTTTTGTTAAGCTCGATGCGATTCGCAAAATTCAATATGACATTGTCGAACGTTTAGCTAACCCGCAAATCATTCGTGAAGAAGTCGAGCGTCTGCTCGAGAACATCACCACTCTGGCTGAAGCGGCTTCGCTTGCGACCTCAACCGCATTGACGGATGAACTGGTTAGCCACGGCGAGCTGATGTCTACGCTGCTGTTTGTCGAGATCCTGCGCGAGCGCAAAGTTGACGCGCAATGGTTTGATATCCGTAAAATCATGCGCACTAACGACCGTTTTGGCCGCGCCGAGCCGGATGTCACCACCTTAGCGGACCTGGCGAGCCAACAGCTCCTGCCACGTCTGGCGCAATCTTTGGTGATTACTCAAGGCTTTATCGGTAGCGAAGCGAAAGGCCGCACCACCACGCTTGGTCGTGGCGGCAGCGACTATACCGCGGCATTGTTGGGCGAGGCGTTACATGCAAGCCGTGTCGATATCTGGACTGACGTTCCGGGCATTTACACCACCGATCCACGCATGGTGCCCGCAGCAAAACGCATCGACAAAATTGCGTTTGAAGAAGCGGCTGAAATGGCAACATTCGGTGCAAAAGTGCTGCACCCGGCCACGTTATTGCCTGCGGTTCGTTGCGGTATTCCGGTGTTTGTGGGGTCCAGTAAAGATCCAAAAGCCGGTGGCACGCTGGTGTGTAATGAAACTGAAAACCCGCCGCTGTTCCGCGCTCTGGCTGTTCGCCGCAAGCAAACGCTGGTGACGCTTCACAGCATGAGCATGCTCCACTCCCACGGTTTCCTTGCGGAAGTGTTCAACATTCTGGCGCACCACAATGTCTCCGTCGATTTGGTTACCACCTCTGAAGTCAGCGTCGCGTTGACGCTGGACACCACGGGTTCCACATCCACCTCAGACAGCCTGCTGACGACGTCTTTGCTGACCGAGCTTTCTTCATTGTGCCGCGTTGAAGTGGAAGAAAACCTCGCGCTGGTTGCTATCATCGGCAACCAACTGTCGAAAGCCTGCGGCGTGGGCAAAGAGGTGTTTGGCGTGCTTGAACCGTTCAATATCCGCATGATTTGCTACGGCGCATCCAGCTATAACCTGTGCTTCCTGGTGCCGGGCGACGACGCAGAAAAAGTCGTGCAGAAGTTGCACCACAATTTGTTCGAGTAATTAACGATAGTTATCGTCTAAGCGCCGCTCATCTTCCTCAAGCTGGCGGCGCTGTTCGTCTAACTGACGCTGCTGGTCATCGAGCTGGCGGCGTCGGTCTTCAAGCTGACGGCGGCGATCCTCATACTGCCGACGCCCATCTTCGCTACGCTGCCTGTCCTGCTCTTCCCAACGGCTATCATCCCGCTCATCGTCACGGTTATCGTTTGGCTTATAAGCGTCGTTTATTGCCTGCGAAATAGAACCGACAATCGAGTTGTCAAACAGGCCATCCAGCGCATCGGCGTGGGCGACAGAAGTCATGGCCAGGGTGCCGAGCAGCAGGAAATTGGAGTAGCGATTCATAAGCCTGTCTCACGAAATGGGTTCGCTAAACGATAAGAAAATGGCCTGAAAGCCAATAGCGGAGAAATCCCAATTGTTGACGGGCATTTTGGCGCGAATCTTTGTGTAGGATGACGCTGCGCTTATCCGACCTACGCTTTGATTTTGTAAGGTGGATAAGCGATAGCGTCATCCACCTTATTTTCACACTTTATTAACATTATTTCGTAACTCATTATTTCTCAAACAATAGCCTTAATTAGAAATACAAAAGTATTGCTTATTATTTAGGCTGGACACCACTGCGTTGTTATTCCCTGAATACCCACAAAATGTGTTAAATCATCGAATAACGATTCTCCCGAACCCGACAATTTCTCTCTAATACATTCGTAAATGTTATGTAATAAGGCGACCTAATACATTCATATTATGTAAACACGTTGTATCATTATCTTAATGCTACCGATGCGCTAACAGAGTGATGTACCGCTATGTCGACACAAAGAAGAGACAACCCCGCCCGCCCCCGCCATCACCGTTTCGCTCTGGAGCCACGACAATTGTTTGATGGCGCAGCCGTCGCTGAAGCCGCAAGCCATACGGATAACCCGTTAGACGCGCAGCATCACAGTAACGCGCCGGACGCCTCGAAAGCGGTGACTGTGCCGCAATCAACCGCCCCTGCTCCGGCGTCAATTACCGCGCCAGCGCCTGCACCTGCTGACGCACCAGCCTCTGCCCCGCACGAGGTGTATGTTGTCGACAGCCACGTGCAGAACTGGCAGTCACTGGTAGGCCAGTTGCCAGAAGGCAGCCGCGTGCTGGTGCTGGACTCAAAGCAGTCCGGGCTTGAGCAGATTAATGACGCCTTAAAAAACGATAAAAATATCAGCGCGATTCATATCATCAGCCACGGCGCGAGCGATGAAATCACTCTCGGTAGCGACAAACTTAACGATAAAACGATTGCGCAGTATCAGCAGCAGTTAGAAAAGCTGGGCGAAAAGCTCACGAGTGATGGCGATATTTTGCTTTATGGCTGCAATGTCACCGCGCAAGATACCGTGTTAATTACGCGCATGGCGGATTACACCCATGCGGATGTGGCGGCGTCGAATGACGAAACCGGCAGTGCGGCAAAAGCCGCAGACTGGACGCTTGAGTCCAGCACCGGCGTCATTGAAACGCGCTCGTTATCCCTGGCTTATGACAGTGTTTTACAAGCGCCGGAAATCACCACTCGCGTACCGGATATGGTGGTTTCCGAGCCAGGCGCACTGCGCCCAGGGGCTGAAACCGGGAGCTTCAGTGGCTTGACGCTTAACGTCAGCGATGAAAACGTCGCGATTAGCGTGAGCTTAACGAATGCTGCCGCAGGGGATTTGGTTAACGGAGCAACTTCCGGGAAAACCCTGGAGTTCGTCGGGAGCGTGGCGGATGCACAGGCCTGGCTTAACTCGCTGAAATTCACCGCCAGTGATACCGAACTGGGGCATCAGTCGGCCTCAACCGATGTGCAGTTTTACATCCTTAGCCTTTCTGGTAACGACAGCCTGGTCACGCACATTTCGATTACGCCAGCCAACGATCCCGTTACGGTCGCCGACAGCACGCTCATCGTGCCGGAAAGAAACGGTTCGGGCACCGTGATTACTGAAGCGACGCTCGCCGCGCTCGATCCTGAATTACAGATTGGCGCACAAAGCGCATCGCAAATTGTCTACAGCCTGACGGCGATACCGCAATACGGTTATCTGACGCTCAACGGCACGCGCCTGGGCGTGGGGTCGGTGTTTACTCAGCAAGATGTGCGCAACGGTACGCTGAAATATGTCCACACCGCGACGGGGGACACACAAAACACCGCCGACGGGTTTTCCGCCAAAGTGAACGATGGTGCCACGCCCATCGGCCAGTCGGATACGGTAAACATCACACTTGAGATAGCACCTGAAAACCAGCCGCCCACCATTAGCGGCGGTGGCATTGTGTATGAAGGCCAGCCGCAAAACGCGGCCAACACGGGGAATGTCGGGCAGTACATCGTGGCCGAAAGTGGTGGCGATACGCAGGACACTCACCTCACGTTGACCATTACGTCATTGCCATCTGCCGGTACGCTTTATTTCAAAGGCATTCCGGTGCAGGTCGGCCAGCAAATTGATTATGCCGAAAGAAACCTGCTGACCTACGCCAACAACGGCCAGGATGGGATCGCACAGGATACCTTTGGCGTGCGCGTCACCGATCTGGGCGGCGGCACCGACACGCCTGCCAGCAGCGATGCCATCATCAAGCTGGATATTCAACAGGTGGATGACGACCCGTTCCTTGATACCGACTCCAGCCTGCATGCCGATGTGGTGCCAGGCCCGGCTGACGTGGTGCTTACGCCCGAAATGCTCACCAGTCTGGATACCGACTCCCCGGCCGAACGTGTCAGTTTTGTTGTGGATACCGCCGGGCTGACGCACGGTTATTTGACGCTCAACGGATTGCTGTTAAAGACCGGCGACACCTTCACCATGGAAGACGTGATTGGCGGGAAAGTCGCGTATGCGCAGTATCTGAATGCGCAACCGGGCGGCATCGACGTGTTTAACTTCCGCGTGATTGACCACTCCACCGCGCTGCGCTGGAACCCGGACGGCACCACATTTACCCGCCAGGGCGGGATTTGGGACGGCGAGGCGGCAAGCAGCCAATTAACCCATTTCCAGTTCACCATTGGCCTGGTGCGCCTGGCAAACAACCCGACGCCGGATAACGTCCCGCCGTGGAATATTCCCGACAGCACGAACAGCTCAGATTATATCGGCACCGATCCCGATAACCCAACGCAACCGCCGCACGGCGCCATTAACGAAGGCGGCTCGCTGGCGCTGTCTGGCACCGGAAACATCTCCGACGCCACGCCGGGCATGAGCTATGTGGTGCAAGGGATTAGCCCGGATCAAATTGTGTACACCTATCTCGGGACCGATGCGGGCCAAAGCGGCCTGACCATCATGAAAAGTGATGGCAACGGCGGCATGGTCGCGGTTAACGCGTTTGGGTCTTTCACTCAGGCAGAACTGGATGCAGGCCTGGTGCGCATCGTTCATGACGGCGGCGAAAACTTCGAGTTTAATGCGCGTTTCTCCGTTTCCGCAGGGCAAGTCACGCTCGACGCCAATGGCAACCCGGTGGCAGTGACCTGGAACCCAGAGCTTAAAATTTTCGTCACTCCGGTTAACGATGCGCCCGTGATTACAGGCTCCTCCAACACGGTTCTGGCAGAAGGCGAAACGGTGTATATCACCACCTCGCAGCTGAATTTAAGCGACCCGGATGACGCCAATAGCGGCTCGCCGTGGGAAAACATCGCCAATATTAATGGCAGTAATAACTACGCACTCAATAACGAAGTTGTCGGAGCTAACGCCCTAAAAATTGTCTTCCAGTCGCTGCCAACCGGTGGCGTATTGCAGTATTTCAATGGCACCAGTTGGGTCACGATCACCAGCGCCGATATCGGTACGCTAAAACTCGATGCCAGCCTGTTGAAAAACGATAACAGCAGCGGGCTGCGGTTTGTCAGTAATGGCTCTGAAGTCCGCAGCACCAGCTTTATTGTCTCGGCGGTGGATCGCTGGGGTACTGCGTCTGCGACCAACGCGACGGTGGGGATTATCATCACCAACGTTAACGATGGCCCGATGATCCCGGCAACGCCTGACAGCCCGGATATCACCGTGCCGCCGGACTCGCCCAATAACATCGGCGGTCAGCCCGCCAACAACCCGGCTACGGTGGTGGAAGGCGGTTACGTCCAGCTCGACAGCTCCCAGCTTCAGGCCTACGACCCGGACAGCTCGCCCGAGCAGGTGCAATATACGGTTTCCACCGTCCCGGCTCACGGACGCC
The DNA here is from genome assembly GCF_024807715.1 of Buttiauxella sp. BIGb0471. NCBI lineage: Bacteria > Pseudomonadati > Pseudomonadota > Gammaproteobacteria > Enterobacterales > Enterobacteriaceae > Buttiauxella > Buttiauxella sp. BIGb0471. The sequence goes on along the minus strand of NZ_JANUEU010000006.1, from coordinate 25,248 downwards.
TGGCGTACTCCACCGACGGCGTGAATTTTAGCTTCCTCGGCAATGGCTCCACCTTTACCCAGGCGGACATCAACAATGGCCGTATTTATTACCTGAACAACGGCGACGAGGCAGCAGGCAGCGGTCTGAATGCCGATGGTTTTAACTTCACGCTTTCCGATGGTGACAAAGAGCAATCGGGGAATCACTTCACGATTAATGTCACGCCGACCAACGATAAACCAACCGTGACCGCACCTTCCGGCCCGATTGATATCGGCGGCAGTTCACACGCCGTCAACGGTTTTACCGTGGCCGACCCGGATATCACAAGCGAGACAAGCGCCACCAATATCCTCGAAACCACCGTGCGCTTACTGCACAGCAATGGCACCGCATTTAGCCAGGCCGAATACAACAACATCGTGCTGACGGCTGCGGCAAACACCGGAGCGACCGTCACAGGCGGTATCAATGGCTATTTAGTGATCACCGGAACCGTCGCCCAGATTAACGCGGCGCTGGCGGGTTTGACCGTCACCTTCCCTGATGACCGCAACGCGCAATACCTGGTGCAGGTCATCACCGATGACCGCCTGCGTGACGGCAACGGTAATTTAGACGGGGCGGCTAACGGCGGCCCGGTAAACCAGCCTGCGACTCCGGCATTCGGCACCCCGCCCGGCGCGGTTGATGGCACCCCTTACAACTGGTATCTGGACGGCGTTCCCGCCAGTAACGGCAACATCTCTGCTAATCAGGTGGTGATTAACGCCTCCGAAACCAATGACCCCGGCACCCTGGTGGTCGGTAACACCGACAAAACCACCTTCGAAGATCAGCCGACGATTATCGGTGGCGATATCACTATCGCGGATGACGAGTCAGCGGCTTTCGGCAAAAACGTGACCGTAACGCTGACCGTCGCCCAGGGCCAACTGGGGATTGCAGGCGCAGATGACAACAGCGGTTTTATTATCGATGGCGTCACGATTACGGGCGATAACAGCGGGCAACTCGTGCTAACCGGCACCGCCAGCGCCATTCAGGCGTTGCTCAATGACTCGACCCGTGGCCTGACTTACCTCAGCGATAAAGATGCCAACCACGATCAAAACGCGGCGGCGGCGGGCGATGTGACGCTCAATATTCATCTGGATACCTCGGCGTCTAGCGTCGGGAACACCACCAGCGCAATACCAGCAGATGTGCAAGTCGCCATTGCCATTACGCCGGTTAACGATGCGCCAACCGTGACCGCGCCAACAGACACGATTCTGCTTGATAACAACGCGCCCGGTGGCAACAGCGTCGGCGGGTTTGTGATAAGCGACCCGGATGTTTCGGATGCGGGCGGCATTGCGACAGGCGAACAAAATATCGTGCAAGTGACGGTGCGCATCACCGATCAAAACGGTAATCCGTTCGATGTTTTACAGTATCGTGACCAGCAAAACTCGGCGGTGACTATCTCCTCGCTGAACACCACATCGGGCGTGACGGTGCAATCCGCCAGCCCGGATGGCGTCAATCCGCCAGCGAATGGCGTCAATGCGCCTTTGGTGATCACCGGCACCATCGACCAAATCAACGCTTATCTCGCGCAATTGCAGGTAAGAATGAACGGCATCCAGGTTGATGATGCTGACCAGTATTTCCGCGTTGAAGTGATTGTTGATGACCGCATGCGCGATGCAAACGGCAGACTGACGACCGGTGCCAACGGTGGGAATAATGCCAATCCTACGGGCGATGGGACATCACCCGTTCCGACCACTGAAGTCAGCCCTTACGCTAAAGTCCCAACCGGGCTTGAGCTAAACGTCGCAACCACCTATCGCACTGTTTTCCAGAGCAGTATCAACGACCCGGCGCATATCGATCTGGGCGGTAGTCCGGTGCTCAACACCAATGAAAACAGTGCCACGGTCACGCTGCCGCCGATCACCCTCAGCGATGTGGATGCGGGCAGCCAGACCATGAAGGTCACGGTTAAGCTGCCGAACGGATTTACCTTTGTCGCACCAACCGGCAGCGGCGGCACCGTCACCGGAGCAGGCACCGACACGCTGACGCTTACCGGCTCATATGCGCAAATTAATACTTACCTCGCGGGGCTAAAGGTCTCGCTGCCTGACGTACCTGGAAGTGCCACGGCGTCGGACTGGAACGGCAATTTTGGCGTGACGGTAGCGGTCAACGATGGCGGCAACTCCGGTTCGCGTCCGGGGACACTGCCTAATCTGACCGATCCTAATTCCGACCCAGGCCAGGTCGAATACGAAGATGGCCCTGGCGGCACCTCGTCGGCATTGATCACAACGCGCACCTTTACCTTTACGGTCAATCCGGTGAATGACGCGCCCGTGGTCGTCGGCACGCCGACGGTGGCAATCCCGACGCTCGAAGAGGACACGCTCGGGAGTTCGGTGAATGGTCAAAGCGTTAACAGCCTGTTTAGCGGATTCTTCAACGACCAGCACGACACCGTGGATAACAGCACCAATGGCGGCGCGGGCGGCTCGCGGGCGGATAACTTCTACGGCGTGGCTATCACGCAATTAACCACCAACGCCGCTCAGGGCGAATGGCAATATTCCCTCGATGGCGTGAACTGGCTTGCCGTGGGCAACCGCAGCGACAGTAACGCGTTAATCCTTACGGCCAGCTCCTCACTGCGCTTTGTGCCTGCGCCAAACTATTTTGGCAACCCGGCGACATTAGGCGTCCGGCTGGTGGAAACTAACGTCAACAGCGATATTTCTTCCACGCCGACGGTCCTGCCCAATGGCAGCGTCACCAATATCAGCACCATGGGCGGGCATGGCGGCACCTCGATCTACAGTGAAACCGTCATCACCCTCAGCACCGTCGTCACCAACATTAACGACCGCCCAACGCTGGGTGATAAAACGCTGACTATCGCCGAAGACACCAACGGCACGCAGACGGTCGGGCAACTGTTCCAGTCGGTTTATGGTGATGCCACCGATAACCAGACCGCGATTGCAGGCGGCGGAAACGCCAGCGGCGCATTGAGTTACGTGGCGATTTACGCCAATGACACCGATGTCAGCAAAGGCGAATGGCAATATTTTGATGGCACCACCTGGCAGGCGATCCCGTCCGATCTGGGCGAGAACCGCGCCTTTGTGCTCGCCAGCACCACGCAGATGCGCTTTGTGCCGACCGCCGATTACAACGGTTCAGTCAGCGGCGGCCTGCATTTACGCGCCTCCGACACCACCGACACCACGGCGAGCGGTATTTTTGGCGGTCGGGTGAATTTCTTCGATTTTGCCATCGCGGGCGACCAGACTTCTCACTGGTCAAATACCGCCACGCTGGGCGTGAATATTACGGCAGTGGCCGATGCGAACAACGACAGCTTCACCACTCACGCCAATGTGCCGCTGATCAAAAATGCCAGCGATCTGCTGGCTAATGACACGTTTGCCAACGGGGATAAAACCGTCAATGCCGTGACGCAACCGACGAACGGCACGCTGACTTACGTCGGCGGCGTGCTGACGTATACGCCAAACCAGGGCTTTGTCGGCACCGATTCTTACACCTACACCGTCACCAGCGGCGGCGTAACGGAACAGGCAACGGTGACAATTAATGTCACCAACCAGGCGCCGATTGTTGCCAACGAAAACCAGACGCTCAACGAAGATACGTCAGCCTCGGGCAACGTGTTAACCAACGACCGCGACCCGGATGGCGCAGTCGATACCCTCACGGTGAAAACCTTCACCGTTGAAGGGCAAACTTACAGCGCGGGCACCACCGTGACGCTGGAAGACAGCCACGGAACTCTGACCGTGAATGCCAATGGGACGTATAACTACACCCCAGGCGGCGACTGGCACGGCGATATTCTGGTGAGCTATGTCGTGACCGACGGCAACATGAACGGCGACAAAACCGCGACGTTAGGGCTGCACATTGCCGCCGTAGACGATGCGGTCGATAACATCGAAAAAGAGCATACCGGAACCGTCATTACGACCGATGTGCTGGCGAACGATAGATTTGTAAACCCGGATCGGGCCGTCACCGATTTCAGTCAGGGTACGCACGGCACCGTGACTCGCGGCCCCGGTAACACGCTGATTTACACCCCGACGCCGGGCTATGTCGGCCAGGATAAATATACCTATACGGTCACCAGCGGCGGCGTTACCGAAACCGCCACGGTGTTTATTCTGCTGACCAACACACCGCCAACGCCAACCGCTCAGGTGGCTTCAACGCCGGAAGATACGGCGCTGAATGGCGACGTGCTGCATACCATTGTTGACCCCGATAACGACCCGTTGCACGTGACCGATTTCCAGATTGCGGGAATCACAGGAACATTCCAGGCGGGCGATAGCGTCGTTATTGCCGATAAAGGCACCTTTATCCTGCGCGCCAATGGCACTTACACCTTTGTGCCGATTGCCGACTGGAACGGCAAAGTGCCGACCATCACGTTTAACGTGTCGGATAATACCTTCGACCCGCCGACCCAAAGCACGCTGGATATCACCGTCACGCAGGTTCAAGACTCCGTGAACGACTCGGTATCCACACATGCCGGGACACCTGTCACCATCGACGCGCTAAACAACGACCGTTTCAGTAATGCCGATGCCACCATCACTGGCACCAGCGTGCCTGCGCATGGTTCGGTGAGTATTGTGAATAACCAACTGGTTTACACGCCGAATGCGGGTTATGTCGGCGAAGATTCCTTCACCTACACCGTCACCAGCGGTGGCGTCACCGAAATCGCGACGGTCACGGTCACGATGACCAACGCCGCGCCGACGGTGCCGAATGTGTATATCACCACCACGGAAGACCGCCCGATTCTCGACACCCTGCTTGGCGGTGCGACGGATGGCGACAACGATAATCTGAGCATTGTTAAATTCACGATTAACGGCACCGATTACGCCGCGGGACTGACCCCGGTTGATATCCCCGGCATGGGCCGAATCACCATCACCCAGGAAGGGCTGTATTTATTTACCCCGCTCGCTGACTGGAATGGGATCGTGCCGCCAATAAATTACACCGTGAGTGACGGCAACCAGGGCGGCGAAGTCAGCAGCACGCTGGTGATTACCGTGACGCCCGTGGTGGATATTCAGGCAGACCAGGCCAGCACGCACTCTGATGACGCCGTCATTATTAACGTGTTAGCCAATGACACCTTCACCAACGCCGACCGCCAGGTCTCGGTTTCCGGGATCAGTGCCCAGGGCGGCAGGCTGGAAGTGCTGGCGAATAACACGGTGCGTTATTCGCCCCCTGCGGGCTACGCGGGGCGCGATAGCTTCACCTACACCGTCACCAGCGGCGGCATTACTGAAACCACAATTGTCTCGATTCTGGTCACTAACGCTTCGCCACTGACCGGCGACATGCAGTTGACGATGAACGAAGATGGCACGTCGCTAAGCGGTGAGCTGAATGTGACCGACCCGGACAACGACGTCCTGCGTGTGACCTCTTTCGAGGTGGATGGCATGGCGGGCAGCTTCCCGGTGCTAAATCTGGGCAGCCCAACCGTTGCAGTGATCCCAGGCGTTGGGACGTTTACGCTAAGTTACGACAGGCAGTACACCTTCACGCCGGTCGCCGACTGGAATGGCATCGTGCCGCAAATTAGCTACACCGTGACCGATGACAACGGCGGCGCGCTGGTGGTCGGTAAAATCGACATTGCGGTAAATCCGGTGACGGACATCGCCGATGACAACGTGACGATACACGCCGGAACCAGCACGACGACGGACGTGTTTGCCAACGACACGTTCGTCAACCCAGACAAAGCCATCACCGCCTTAGGCACCGCCAAATTTGGCACCGTGAGCTTAAGCCCTGACGGCAAAAGTATTGTCTATACGCCAGCGCCAGCATTTGTCGGCAACGACAGTTACACCTACTCCGTCACCAGCGGCGGCATTACCGAAACCGCCACGGTGTACATCACCGTCATCAACGCCCCTCCGGTGGCGCAGCCTGATGTCAAAGCGGGTGACGAAGACACGACCATCACCGGGAACGTTTTAACTAACGATACCGACGCCGATAATAGCCCCGCCGTTCAGGACAGGCTGACCGTCACAGGCTTCACCCTGGCTGGCGATTCGCTTTCTCGCGTGGTCGGCAACCCGGTATTTATCTCCGGGCAAGGGCAATTCACCCTCAACGCGGATGGCACCTACACGTTCGTCCCGGTCAAGGACTGGAACGGCACGCTGCCGGTGATTACCTACCAGATTAGCGACGGGCGAAACGGCGGCACCAGCAGCAGCACCCTGACGCTGACCGTCACGCAAGCGCAGGACATCGCCCGCGACAGCGCCACCACACACGCCGGAACGCCTGTCGAAATTGACGTCCTGGCCAACGACACCTTTGAAAATAGCGACCATCAGATAACCGCCACCACCAACGGCCTGCACGGCACCACCACGATTGTTGACGGGAAAGTGGTTTACACCCCGGTCGCGGGTTTTGTGGGAACCGATATCTTTGGCTACACAGTGACCAGCGGCGGCGTGCGTGAAGTGACGTTTGTCACCGTCACTATCACTAATACACCGTCCGTAGCGGTTGATGACCCTGCTTCATCGCCGGAAGACGAGGTCGCCAGCGGTAATGTGCTGACCAACGATAGCGATGCTGATAACGACAAACTGACCCTCACCGGTTTTACCGTGGATGGCACGACGGTTTATTCGGCAGGCGGCGCGCTCAACATTCCCAATATGGGCGTGTTAGTCATGCAGGCGGACGGCAACTGGACGTTCACCCCGGTCGCCGACTGGAATGGCACTTTGCCGGAAGTGACGTATTTCGTCAGCGACGGCAATAATGGCGGCGAATCCGAAGCCAAACTGCGTGTCATCATCACGTCAGTAAAAGATGCGTTTGACGATAACGTCACGGTACACGGCAACACTTCCGTGACCACCGATGTCTTCGCCAACGACACTTTCGCCAACGGCGATAAAATTATTCAGAGCGTGACCCAGGGCAGCCACGGCACGGTGAGCATCGTCAACGGCAAAATCACCTACACGCCGAACGTGGGGTATGTCGGCCCCGACACCTATACCTACACCGTACTGAGCGGCGGAATTATCGAAAGGGCGACGGTTAATGTCACGGTGGAAAACACCCTGCCCGTGACGCGCCCGGATCTCAACATTACGCCGGAAGATAATGTCGTCAGCGGCAACGTGCTGAATAACGACACCGATCCCGACGGCGACCCGCTCACCGTCACGCAATTTAGCGTCGGCGGGCAAACTGCGCCTGCGGGATATCAGGTGATTATCGTGGGCGTGGGGGAATTCACCTTACGCAGCGACGGCAGTTACACGCTAACCCCCATTGCCGACTGGAACGGCGTGGTGCCCACCGTCACTTACACCGTTAACGACGCGCTGATTGGCGGCACCGCAACCGGCACGCTGAATATCATTATTTCGCCGGTGGCCGATATTAATGCCGACGACGCCACCATCCACGCCGGGAACCCGGTGACGACGGATGTCCTCGCCAATGATAACTTCGAGAACCCGAACGCCATCATCACCGCCGTGACTAACGGCGCAAATGGCACCGCCGTCTTGCAGCCAGACGGGCAGATAACCTATACGCCTCGCGCGGGGTTTGTCGGCACCGATACCTACACCTACACCGTGACCAGCGGCGGCGTCACTGAAACCACCACCGTCACCGTTCATGTGATTAACAGCGCGCCCGTCGTCAGCCCGGAAGGGGTCATTACCCCACAAGGAGATGCGGTTTCAGGCAACCTGTTAACCAACGATTCAGACCCGGACGGCGACCCGATTCATCTGTCCAGCTTCCAGGTTGGTGGCCAACGTTACGCCGCGGGCGAAACCGCTGTGCTGGCGGGCATTGGCAGCCTGACGGTGCTGCGCGACGGCAGTTACACCTTTACGCCAGTGAGCAGCAAATTCGGCTTCGTTCCGCCCGTGACCTACACCGTCAGCGATGGCAACGAAGGCGGCGAAACCAACGGTACATTGCGCATTCTGGTCGCCCCGTCGGTGGAAATTCAGGTGCGCGAAGATGGCCTGACGCCGCTTGACCCAGGCGCTCAGGAAGTCAGCGGCACTCTGGATGTGCTGTCGCTGGATAAACTGCGCACCCTCACCTTCCAGGGGCGGGTGATCACCGCCGAGCAGCTTTTGCAGCTCAATCCGCTGTCGCCAATCACTATCGAAACCGTGACTGGCACCATCACGCTGCTGGCGTATTACAGCCCGGCCGACGGCGAAGGCCGCATTGATTACCGCTTCACCCTGCGCGGAGCGGTGTCTCAGCCTGGGTTTGTCAGCACGTACAACGATTACGCCGTGCAGGTGAACGGAGCCACCATCGGCCAGTTACGCATTACGGTGTTTAACGATTCGCCAACCGCCACCGATGACAACGCCGAAATCTTGCAGGACCAGGGCCAGGAATCTGCCAGCGGCAACCTGTTTAACGATGACCGCATCGGCGCTGACGGTGCGGCAAACAACGGGCCAGTCACCGGGGTGAGTTCCGAAAATACCGGCAGCGCGGGCATCATTGGCGGCAATACGTCCGGGCAATACGGTACGCTGACACTCGACAGCCAGGGCAACTGGCGTTACCAGGTGAACAGCAGCGACCCGCGTGTGGCAGCCCTTGAAGCCAATGCGTCGTTGAGCGAAGTGTTCGTTTATACCATCACCGACAGCGACGGGAACACAAGCGAAGCGCGTCTGACCATTTTGATTCATGGCATCACCGCCATGCCAAACACCGACAACCGGGACGGCGACCAGATTTTCGGTCGCGAAGAAGAGGAACGGCTGTCGCCTTATAGCCAGAGCTACGAGCCGGGCTTGTTTATTCTGCCGTTGGTCTATGATTTACAAAGTGATTCCGTAGGTCTGCAAACTCACCTTAACAGCCGGTTTGCCGCCTACGGTTATGGCATCGAACATGCCAATGCGCCAGTCATGCAACAAGCGGTGCTGTTCTCGCGTTGGTACAGCGACACGCGCGAACAACGCACTTTGCCAGGCCTTGAAAGCAACGGTCTGGGGCAAAACTCGCTGGGGAACTCATTTGGCCCATTCGCGGTAGGGCAGCCTGAAAAAGCCGTTGAAGCACCCCTTGAAGAAACCGTTGAACAAACAGTTGAACAACCTCCGGTTATCGCACTGGGGGCACAACCGCTCACGGCTCAGCTCGCGGCTTTAGAGAAACACAATTTGGCATCTGGAAAACACATTGCGGTCCCGACAATGACTCGCCGGTAAAGGCTTTAAGATGGAAATAACAACGATGAACGCATACGTGATAGCTGAAGAAAAAAAACGTGGCGTGCCGTTAGTCAAACCTGTTGCCGGGTTGATTGCGGTGCTGATTTTGGCAGGCTGTGGCACCATTAAACCGGAACCGCTCTCTCAGGATGAAATCACCGCGCGAGTGAATCGTGACCGGGCAGAAATGTATCGTGGGCAGGAAGCACTCAGCGGCCCAATGACGTTGTCCGACGCCATGGCGCGCGCGTTGAAATACAACCTCGACTACCGCCTGAAAATGATGGAAACCGCGCTGTCGCGCAGTTTGCTGGATGTTTCGCAACAAGACATGCTGCCAAAACTGATGGCAGATGCGGGCTATCGCTGGCGTAATAACGACTCCGGCGGCACCAGCGTCGGCATTGATGACGGGCTGGTCAGCTTGCGTCCGTCCACATCTGAAGAGCGCGAACATTATCTTTCCAGCGCCACCTTCTCCTGGGATCTGCTCGATTTCGGGATGAGCTACTTCCGCGCCAAACAGCAGGCCGATGAAGTCAACATTGCCGAAGAACGCCGCCGTAAAGTGCTGCAAAACATCGTCCAGGAAGTGCGTGATGCCTACTGGCGTGCGCTGGGCGCGCAGCGTTTACTCGACGAAACCCAACCGCTGGCCGAGCAAATTGCCCAGGCGCTGGATAAAACGCGTGAAGCCGAACAGGCCGGGATCCTGCCGCCAATCGAAGGGCTGGAATATCAACGCGCCCTGCTGGATGCCATGACTTTGCTGAACCAGAAGCGCCAGCAAATGGAGCTGGCGAAAAGCGAGCTGACCGCGCTGATCAACTTGCCTCCAGGCACGCCGCTGGTGTTGCAAGACACGCCAACGCCGCTGGCTCCGGCCCCGACAAATATTGATAAGCTTGAGCAAATGGCGCTCGAACGCCGCCCTGAGCTGCGCGAAGAAGATTACAAAACGCGTATCGACAGTTACGAAACCAAGCGCCAGATTGCCTCGTTATTCCCCAGCCTGAACTTGTTCGCCGGGCTGAATTACGACTCCAACGATTATCTCTACAACAATGACTGGATTGAAGGCGGCGTGGGTGTCTCGATGAACCTGTTTAAACTGCTGAGTATTCCGGCCATCAGTAACGCCAGCGATGCCCGCGCTCAAACCGACGACGCTCGCCGCATGGCGCTGAGTATGGCGGTTCTGACCCAGGTGCGTGTAGCCACCGAGCGCTACAAACTTGCCTCGTATGACTTCCAGATTGCCGAGCAATCCGCACAAGTCGATCAACGCCTGGCGAGTATTTCCCGCGCCGGATCTGACAACTCACTGACCAGTGACCTCGAAACATTGCGTACTCAGGCACGTTCGATTGTGTCGCGCTTCCAGGAAGCCTCATCGTATGCCGAAGCCCAGGCCGCTTACGGGCGCGTACTGAACTCCGTGGGGATTGATTTACTGCCGGATCAGGTCACAAAAACCGACGTTGCCAGCTTATCGCGACAAATTGCCACCAGTTTGCGCCAGCAAGAAAGCAGCGTGTTTGCCCGTACCGCGGGCGTCAGCGTGGAAAAACACCCGATTGCAATTCAGATTACGCGCGTGCCGTCCGGCGTGTCGCGTGGTGCTGTCGAACAGTCGGTTGGCCGTGTGATTGAAGCTAATCACCTGTCGCTGGAACCGTCGCCAAATAGCCTAAATCTGCAAATGAGCTTTAGCACCGGAGCCAGCAGTGGCACGCGTAAAGGCGTGTGGACGATGCGCGTGAAAGATGCGAGCGGAGCCGAAGTGCTGACGCGCCAGTACACCAGTTACCTGCCAAACGAAACCAGCACACGATCCATTACCGCCCTGGCAGAAGCCGCGACGTTATCCATTACCAGTGATTTGCAGAGGCTCGCAGGAGCGCCCCCTGTTCTGACCGCGACGCCATGAGGTGGATTATGAATACAAAAACAATGGTGGATGACGCTGCGCTTATCCACCCTACAAAACATGCGAATCATTTTCGTCCGGTGAATGCATCCTTGAATGGTCTTCGTAGGTCGGATAAGCGTAGCGCCATCCGACAAAAATTTATCGCCGGGTTAATCTGCGCCCTTTCCTGCCTGTCTGTTCCTGCGTTTGCCCAGGACGGCAACACCCAGGTGCGCTTCCTGGTACTCGCCAACCGCGAAAGCCCGCTTTCCAGCGTGGTTCCCGGACGCATGGCGAAAATCAACGTGCAGCTCGGCGATTCCGTCACGCAAAACAAAGTGCTGGCGACCATGGACTGTAGCGATTTGATGGCGCGTAAAAATGCCGCCGAAGCGGAATATCACGCCGCGCAATTGCGTTACGAAGCCAAAGCAAAACTGCAAGGTTTGCAGTCTGCCGCCGCACTGGAAGTGGGTTTAGCCGCCTCCGAAGTGAACCGTACCAAAGGCCAGATGGGGATTTTTGACGCCCAGTTGGCGCAGTGCAAATTCATCGCGCCGTTTAACGGACGGGTGGCGAAAATCTACGTCAAAGAAGGCCAGGGCATTGGTGCGGGAGCGCCGGTGATTGATCTCGTCGGCAGCGGCACATTGCGCGCGCGGTTAAACGTGCCATCAAACTGGGTGGCATGGCTGAAAATTGGCTCGCAACTGAATGCCTCGGTCGGTGAAACGGGCAAACAATATCCGCTCACCGTGACCAATATCAGCGGCAAAGTGGACGCCGTCAGCCAGACCATCGAAATCGAAACCCGCTTCCCGGAAAAAACGGACGACGTGCTGCCAGGGATGAGTGGGCAAGCCGTGGCGATTTGCCCGCCGGATGAAACCCGTTGCCTGAAAAACGGAGCTGCAAATTCGTGACTTCCCCAACAGCCTTCTACCAGCTTGCAGCAAGGGTAGAAGCGATAAGCCACTGCGCAGAGTTAGGCTTCGCTATATGTAATGAAACACGCCAACTGGTGGAATATCGCCAGGCGGCGCTGCTGTCCCTCAGTGCATCAAACCGCGCAAAACTGGTCGCCCATTCCGGGTTAAGTGATACCGACAACAACACGCCGTACGCCTTGTGGCTGGCGGATGTGGCCAAAGAAATCGCCCCCCATTGCCGGGCGCTGCCGCCCGAAGCCCGCGTGCTGGCGCTGGCTCCTGCACAACTCAGTGAACCGCTCGCCCACCAGTGGAGCGAATGGCTGCCGCCGCACGTTTGGGTGCTGCCGTTAACCGGTGCCGACGGCGAAATTCACGCGCTGTGGTTTTTAGGGCGCGATGACGCCTGGCCGACCTCGCTTGCCCCGGATTCACCGGAATTTGCGCTGCTGCAACTGAGCGGTTTATACGGTTACGCCTGGTGGGCATTGACCGCAAAGCCCTCGCGGTTCCGGCAATTCTGGCAGCGAAATACCGGGCGGCGTCTGGCTTATATCCTGCTGGCGATGGTGCTGGTGATGTGTATTCCGGTGCGGGAATACACGCTGGTTCCCGCTGAAATTATCTCGCTACAAAGTGAAGTGATTGCCGCCCCGGATTCCGGCGTGATTCAACGCATGGTGGTTTTGCCTAATAGTGATGTGAAGAAAGGCCAGGTGCTGGCGACGCTTGACGACACCACGCTACACAACCGTCTCGCAGTGGCGCAGGCGGAACTGGAAACCGCGGAAACCACGCTGCATCAGGCTTCGCAACAAGCCATTGAAGATCAGCAGGCGAAATCAGAGCTGGCGATGGCAGAAGGCAAATATCGCGAGAAAAAAGTCGAAGTCGAGTCGATAAAACGCGATCTGGCAAAACTGACGATTCGCGCCCCTGGCAACGGCGTGTTTGTCTATTCCGACCCGGATGACTGGGCTGGCCGCCCGGTACAGACCGGCGAGCGTATTGGTTTACTCGCCGATCCGAACAATTTAGGCGTTCGCGCTTGGGCACCCGTGAGCGAGTCCACCAACCTTGATCACGGTGCGCCAATGAAAGTGTTTTTGAAAGTCGCGCCGCTGGACTCGTTTACCGCGAAACTGGATTACGCGGGCTATCAAACCGTCGAAGCACCGAACGGCATCGCCAGTTATCTGCTGCGCGGCACGCTTGATGGCAAACCGGCGGTGGCGCGTATCGGCTTGCAGGGTACGGCTCGCGTGACGGGTGACTGGGCGCTGCTCGGTTACTTGCTGCTGCGCCGCCCCATCGCCACATTGCGTGCCGGGAGCGGCTGGTGATCAACGCCGCTGCCACCGCTCCACCGTGGCCCGCGCTGCGCGATGAACTGCGCCTCAACAGCGCGGGCAGCAACCGCGACGGCTCCCCGGCGTGGCATTTATCGGACCCGGTGCGAAACCTGTTTTTCCGTCTCGGCTGGCTGGAAATTGAAATCCTCAAGCGCTGGCAATTAGCCGATGCCGGGAAGATCGCGCAGGCGATTAATCAGCAAACCACGCTGAATGTCGAAGAAGAAGATATCAAAGCCTTTGTGCTGTTTTTGCAGCAACAGCAACTGCTGCGCACCGCCCGTTTTCGCCCGGCATCGTCGGCGTGGAAATGGCTGCTGCACAGCTATTTGTTTATCCGCATTCCGCTGGTTCACCCGGAAAAAGCCCTGCGCAAAGCGCTGCCGTGGGTGCAACCGCTGTTCAGCAAAACCTTTCTTTGGCTGACGCTGTTTGTGGCAATTACCGGTATTGTGCTGGCCGCTCGCCAGTGGGATACCGTCGTCGCCACGCTGCATAATTCGGTGAACTGGCACGGTGCCGTAGCGTTTGCCATCGCGCTGGTATTTTCCAAATGCTGGCACGAAATGGGCCACGCGCTCACCGCCACAAAGCATGGCGTGCGGGTCGGGCATATGGGCGTCGCGCTGTTGGTGATGTTGCCGATGGCCTACACCGACACCGGCGAAAGCTGGAAACTGATTCGTTCGCGTGACCGGCTAAAAATCGCCGCCGCCGGGATTGTTTCTGAGCTGGTGCTGGCGGCGTGGGCGACGTTGCTGTGGTCATTCGCCCCAGAAGGCAGCGTAAAGAACGCGCTGTTTTTCCTCGCCACCACCGCGTGGATTATGACGGTGGTAGTCAACGCCAGCCCGTTTATGCGCTTCGATGGCTACTACATTCTGAGCGATATTCTCGACTTTCCAGGCCTTCACGAACGCGCCGGAAACTGGGCGAAGCGGGCGATGCGCTGGCATTTGTTTGGCATCAACGACCCAAAGCCCGATAACGTCACTCCGGCCTTCGCCCGCTTCCTGACGGTATTTGCTTTCGCGACCTGGATTTACCGCCTGCTACTGTTTATCGGCATCGCGGTTTTGGTCTATCACGCCTTCTTTAAGGCGTTGGGCGTGGTGCTGTTTTTAATAGAGATTGTGACTTTTGTGGTGCAGCCGATGATCAGAGAAATCAAAACTATTTGGGCGCGTCGGCAGGAAAGCCAGCCGTTTTATCGCCGCAGATTACTGTTGATTACCGCCGTCGTGTTGCTGGCCATTTTTGTGCCGTGGTCGAATAAAGTGAGCCTGCCGGGCGTGATAGAAGCCGGTTTTGTGCAGCCGATTTATACGCCTTACAGTGCAAAACTTGAGAAGGTTTTTGTCACCGACGGGCAAGAAGTGAAAGCCGGGCAACCGCTGTTTGAGTTGATTGCCCCGCTGCCGGAAACGTCGCAGCGCAAGGCCGAAGAGATGCGCCGAGCCTGGGAATTCAGCGCGCGGGGTGCGTTGGGTCTGGATAAAGACGGCCCGGCAAAACAGGTGCTGGCAGACCAAATGGCACGCCAGTATTCGCTCCAGCAAAGTGCGGGCAACAGCGAATTGCTGCGCCTGCGGCTGGTGGCGGCGTCTGCGGGAAGGATTGAAGACCGTGATTTGTCGTTGCAGCCTGGAAGCTGGGTTTCGCCAACGTCACACATCGCGACGCTGGTGAATGCCGATCGTTGGCGAGTGAAAGCGCTGGTGGGCGAGGAAGATCTGGCGCGATTACGTGTGGGTTCGCCCGCCAAAATTTATCAGAACGGTGAATGGCATCCGCTTATCGGGCGTGTGGTTTCTATCGATCATAACGTGGTGACGCGCCTGCCCTCGCTGCTGCTGGCTAAAGATCATGGCGGGCCGGTGCAGCTGAACCCGACGGCTCAGGCAAAAGATCTGCGTCCGCAAGGCGTATGGTATCGCGTGTCGATTGAAGGTGACGGGAAAACCGCGCAGCTAAACCGGGAGAATCTCGCCGAAATTTCGGTTGAGAGCCAACGCCAGAGTCTTGCGCATCGCTGGTTTAATAGCGTGTCATTGATGTTAATTCAGCAGACGGGTATGGGGAAAGACGGGTAGTTTTTGTCGGATGACGTTGCGCTTAACGGTTTTGTAGGGTGGATAAGCCGAAGGCGTCATCCACCAGAATTTAGCCAAAGTCAGCCCCTCTTTGCAGAGGGGCTAAGTCCTTGCTACAGGATGATCAGTGAGGTGCATATCAATACATGTGGCAGCTAAGTTGTGTCCTGGACCCACCCACTTCCTCCTGGGATACTGGAAGGGGTCGTTCTATTAATGTCCGTTTCCAGACTTTTAGTCAATTGTTTGACGATGACCTTTTCATTGATTTGCAAACCTGACACAAAATGTTATGGATTCCGTGCAAGGCGCAAAGCCTGCGCCAGTTTTTGCTGGTTGAAAGGCTTACGCAAAAGCTCGACCGGCGGCAGTTGCTGCCCGCTGCGGCGCAGATCCTGGCCACTGATTAACAAGCAGATCAGATGCGGATAATGCTCGCGAGCGTGCTGGATCACCTCCGCCCCGCTCATCGGCCCAGGAAGCATTAAATCGCTGATAACAATTTGAATATCCGGCACATCTTTCAGCAATTGAATGGCCTGCTGGCTGTCGCTGGTTTCCAGCGTCAGATAGCCAAGCTGATGCAATTGCTCGCAGAGCGTCTGGCGCACATCGTGTTCATCTTCCAGCACCAACACTAACTGGTTCTCTTCAGCATTAGCTCCTGCTGGTTCCGGTAATACTTCGCTGACCGCCTGCGCGGGCGCGCGCGGCAATTGTAAACGTACCAACGTTCCCTGCCCTGGCGCACTTTCAATTTCCACTCGTCCACCGGACTGGCGCACAAATCCATACACCATCGACAATCCCAAACCGCTGCCGCTACCCGTCTGTTTGGTGGTGAAAAACGGCTCGAAGACCTGGGCTTTTATCTCCGCAGACATCCCCTGCCCGCTGTCGATCACTTCCAGCGCCACCATATCCTGCTTTCCACCGCCCGAACGCACCACACGTTGATTCCAGGTACGAATTTTTATGCTGCCGCTTTGCCCATCCATCGCGTCACGTGCGTTCATCACCAGATTGATAATCGCATTCTCAAGTTGATTGACGTCAATCCAGGCGGGCCACGCCGGATGCTGGGCTTCAATTTCAAGCGTCAGAGCGGCAGGCAGCGAATGGCGGATCAGCGGGTCGAGGTTTTCCAGCAGATGTTTCATCGACACTGCGTGCGGGTGCAGTGACTGTTTGCGGGAAAACGCCAGTAAGCGCTGGGTCAGTTGTGCGCCACGTTCGGCGGCTTTTAAGGCGCGCTGAATGCGTATGGCATCAGGCGAATCCACAGAGGTCAGTTCCAGACTGCCGATAATCACCGCCAACAAGTTGTTGAAATCATGCGCCAGGCCGCCGGTTAACTGCCCCACCGCTTTCATCTTCTGGCTGTGAACCAGCGCCTCCTCCAGTGCTTTGCGCTCGCTGCGCTCCAGCACCACGTTGACCATGCCGCGCCCCGGCACCGGGCTAAAACGCAGCTCGATAGTGCGATTGTCCGCAAGCCTTAGCTCCTGCGGTTTAGGAAGCGGGCGCGAAAGGTTCTCAACGATATGTTCCTGGAGTGGCGTCACCTGTTTTAGCAGGCTCATATAATGCTGCCCACGCTGGAGATGCTCCGGCGCAAGCCCCAGCAGCAACGGATACTGCGGGTTCCACACCACCAGGAATCCCTCGTTATCAAACAGCGCAAAACCGTCGCGCATGGCGTGGAAGGTGGTTTCCAGTTGCGTGCTTTTTTCTTTCAGCAGTTTCGAGGTGTGTTCCAGCGATGCGGTGTTTCTCGCAAAAACGTTAAATGCTCGCGCCAGATCGCCCAGTTCATCACGCCGCTGCAACGCAGGCACGCTTACATCGCGCTCGCCCCGCGCCAGCCGCGTCATCGCATGGGAAATCGCCGTCAGGTTCGAGCCGAGGTTGCGGTAAATATACCAACCGGCAAAACCCGTAATCACCAGTGCCAGCAGGGCAAATAGCCCGATAAACGCAATCATTGATTGCAGCTCTTTGTGGCTCTGCTCGGTACGATTGAGCGACTCCTGCGCCACTTTTTGCACGTACAGGTTGATGTCCTGATTCAAAAACGCCACCAGCGCTTTGATGTGGTACATGTACCAGGAAATCCCGAGATCGCTGTTTTCAAGCTGATCCGCAAGTGGCAGCAATTGCTGCAAATGAGCGGTTAACTCCTGCAATATCCCCTCAACCAGCGGTGAATCGGCGTGCTTCGGAAGTTGCGCCATCACGTCGGTAAGCTGCACCACGGTCGCTTTTGGCGATGGCGTTTGAATGGCAATCAGAATCAAGCGGTCCATTTCCGTTAGCAGCCGCGCTTCCGGCAGCGCTAACCCGTCACGGGCATTGATATCCTGAATATGATGCAAGTAACTTTGGTTTTGATACAGCGCACTGAGCAGCGCATTGCGCTCCAGATGGCGACGATGACCAAGCTCCAGCATCCGCGTGACGCTGCTTTCCAGCTCGTTGCTGCGGTCTGTGATGCGTGTAACCAACTCCGGTTCGTGGCTAGCCAGCGGGGCATTCGCCAGATGATTAAGCGAGTTTTGTAGCGCCTGCTGCGTTTGTTGCAAACGCTGCGCTTCACTTTGATATTCCAGCGCACCCACCACTTGCGTAAGACGCACCGCCGCCGTCGCCACATTGGCAGTATCCCGCGCCAGCTCCATGCTGCCGGACATATCACTCAGCGTTTGCCCCTGAACTTGCTCCTGCAAACGGCTGGCGTGATCAAAACCTAAAATCGCCACGCCGCACACCAGCAAAGTCACCGCTACTACCAGCAGGTTAAAGGACAGCAAACGTCCACGGGCGCTGGTGAGAAAGGGTGTGCGGGGTGCAGGCATGTTTTAGCTCCGGTGTTTTTTTGAATGCCCTCACCCCGGCCCTCTCCCCCAGGAGAGGGAGCCGATCGGTTTTCCCCCTATCCCTCAGGGAGAGGGCTGGGGTGAGGGTCGATATATGACAAATATGAACGACTTCTGACATTTTGCATTTACATGCGTGTGTTCAACTGGCAGCAATCGAACCTTCACCCGCAGGAGTCGCGCCATGAGTAGCGTTCCCATTCTGGAGATGCGCAATATTGCCAAATCATTTGGCAAGTTCTATGCGTTGAAAGGTGTCGACTTAACGGTGTTCCCCGGCGAAATTCACGCGCTGATGGGGGAAAACGGTGCCGGGAAAAGTACCCTGATGAAGATTCTCGCCGGAGCCTATACCGCCACCAGCGGCGAGATTTTAATTAACGGTGAACCCTACAGCATCAAAGGGCCGAAAGACGCGCTCAACGCAGGCATCACGCTGATTTACCAGGAGATGCAGCTTGCGCCGAATCTTACTGTCGCTGAGAACATCTTCCTCGGCAGCGAGCTGTCACGCGGTGGTTTAGTCAAACGTAAAGAGATGGTGATGCAGGCACAAACGGTAATCGACCGCCTCGGCGCGCAATTTAAGGCCAGCGATTTGGTTTCGCGCCTGACGATTGCCGAACAGCAGCAGGTGGAGATCGCTCGTGCGCTGCACCGCAACAGCCGCATTTTAGTGATGGACGAACCCACCGCCGCCCTTTCCTCGCGTGAAACGCACCGCCTGTTCGAGTTGATTATGCGGCTGCGCGATGAGGGCATGGCGATTATCTATATCAGCCATCGCATGGCGGAAGTGTACGAGCTTTCTGACCGCGTGAGCGTGCTGCGCGACGGGCAATACGTCGGCAGCCTGACGCGCGAACACCTCAATGCCAACGAACTGGTGCGCATGATGGTGGGCCGCCCACTAAGCGATTTGTTTAATAAAGAGCGCGATATTCCGCTCGGCAGTGTGCGTCTGAACGTTCACCACCTGACGGACGGCGTAAAAGTGCAGCCGGTCAGTCTACAGGTGAAATCCGGCGAGATAGTCGGCCTTGCGGGGCTAGTCGGTGCCGGGCGTTCTGAACTCGCACAGCTGATTTTTGGCGTGCGCAAATCCACCGGCGGCACGATAGAAATCGACGGCAAGCCCGTCAAAATCCATTCACCACGCGAAGCGATTAGCCACGGGATCGGTTTCCTGACCGAGAACCGCAAAGAGCAAGGTTTGTTCCTCGAACTCGCCGCGCAAGACAACATCACCATGGCGACCCTTGAGCGTGACGCGCACTACGGCTGGCTGGATCGCAAAAAAGCCCAGACCATTTCTGACGATGCCATCAGTTTGCTGAATATTCGCGTCCCACACGCGCAAGTACGGGCTGGCGGACTGTCCGGCGGCAACCAGCAAAAACTTTTGATCTCGCGCTGGGTGGCGATCGGGCCGCGCATTTTGATCCTTGATGAGCCAACGCGCGGGGTAGATGTCGGTGCGAAAAGTGAGATCTACCGGATCATGAGTCAGATGGCAAAACAGGGCGTGGCGATCCTGATGATCTCCAGTGAATTGCCTGAAGTGGTCGGCATGAGCGATCGGGTGTATGTGATGCGCGAAGGCAGTATTGCCGGGGAGTTGCACGCCGCTGATATCACGCAAGAGAAGATTATGACGCTGGCAACCGGCGTTGAAGATGCCCACAAAAAGGGGGTTCACCATGGCAACT
This sequence comes from Buttiauxella sp. BIGb0471, assembly GCF_024807715.1. Lineage (NCBI taxonomy): Bacteria > Pseudomonadati > Pseudomonadota > Gammaproteobacteria > Enterobacterales > Enterobacteriaceae > Buttiauxella > Buttiauxella sp. BIGb0471. The sequence goes on along the minus strand of NZ_JANUEU010000006.1, from coordinate 5,066 downwards.
AATCAACCTAAAGAAACGCCGCTGGCGCACACAACTCCCCAGCAAGTCGCCAAATCTGCTTCGCTGAAAAAAGCGCTGTTTGGCGATTTGATGCAAACCGTCGGAATTTTGCCGATTTTGATCCTGATCGTCGCCGTTTTTGGGTTTATCACGCCGAACTTTTTTACTGAATCTAACTTGTTGAATATCGCCCGTCAGTCGTCGATCAACATCGTGCTCGCCGCCGGGATGACCTTCATTATTTTGACCGGTGGGATAGATCTTTCCGTGGGCTCCATTCTGGGCACCACGGCGGTGACTGCGATGGTGGTTTCGCTAATGCCGGGTTGGGAATCGCTGTCGATTCCTGCCGCACTGATGATGGGCACCGGGCTGGGGCTGTTTAACGGCATGTTGGTCGCCTGGGCCGGACTACCGCCGTTTATCGTCACGCTCGGCACTTATACCGCGCTGCGCGGAGCGGCCTATTTGCTGGCCGACGGCACCACGGTGATTAACTCCAATATCAATTTTGAATGGATAGGCAACTCGTATCTGGGGCCGATTCCGTGGCTGGTTGTGATTGCCCTGGCGGTGATTGTTGTCTGCTGGTTCATTCTGCGCCGTACCACGCTTGGCGTTCATATCTACGCGGTCGGCGGCAATATGCAGGCCGCACGCCTGACCGGCATCAAAGTCTGGCTGGTATTACTGTTCGTGTACGGCATGAGCGGTTTGCTTTCCGGGCTTGGCGGCGTGATGAGTGCCTCGCGGCTGTACAGCGCCAACGGCAACCTTGGGATGGGTTATGAGCTGGATGCCATCGCTGCGGTCATTCTTGGCGGCACCAGTTTCGTCGGCGGTATTGGCACGATTACCGGCACGCTGGTCGGGGCGCTGATTATCGCCACGCTCAACAATGGCATGACGCTGATGGGCGTCTCGTATTTCTGGCAACTGGTGATCAAGGGTGCGGTGATCATCATTGCGGTGCTGATCGATAAATACCGTACCCGTCACCATCAAAGTGCATAACACAACACAACAATAGTCGTAGGTCGGATAAGCGTGAGCGTCATCCGACAAAACCAGACAGGAGATTCATCATGCGTTTAAAACTACTCGCTGCTGCACTCATGATTGCCACTGTGCCTTTTGTTCAGGCAAAAGAACTGAAATCCATCGGGGTGACGGTGGGCGACCTCGCCAACCCGTTCTTCGTACAGATAACCAAAGGTGCGGAACTTGAAGCCCGAAAACTGGCGGGCGACAACGTGAAAGTGACGCTGGTTTCCAGCGGCTACGATCTCGGCCAGCAGGTATCGCAAATTGATAACTTTATTGCCGCCAAAGTGGACATGATCATTCTGAACGCGGCGGATTCTAAAGGGATCGGCCCGGCGGTGAAACGAGCAAAAGACGCCGGGATCGTGGTGGTGGCGGTGGACGTGGCGGCGGAAGGTGCCGATGCAACGATCACCTCGAACAACACCCAGGCGGGCGAGATGGCCTGTAAATACATTGCTGATCGTCTGAAAGAGAAAGGCAACGTGGTGATCATCAACGGGCCGCCGGTTTCTGCGGTGCAAAACCGTGTTGAGGGTTGTGAAACCGAATTTAAAAAACACCCTGGCATTAAGATCCTTTCTTCTAACCAGAACGCCAAAGGCAGCCGTGAAGGAGGACTGGAAGTGATGACCTCTTTACTGGCGGCTAATCCGAAGATCGACGGCGTGTTTGCTATCAACGATCCGACCGCGATCGGTGCCGATCTGGCGGCGAAACAAGCCCAACGTAACGAATTCTTTATCGTCGGCGTGGATGGAAGCCCGGATGCGGAAGAAGCGCTGAAACGCGGTGGAAATACGCTGTTTGTCGCAACGCCTGCGCAAGACCCGCAAGTGATGGCGGCGAAAGCGGTGGAGATTGGTTACGACATTCTGCAAGGCAAACCAGCGCCTAAAGAGGCTGTGCTGATTCCGGTGACGATGATCGATAAAAACAATATCGGCACGTATAAGGGCTGGACGGTGAAATAGATTTTGCCACTGCCTGCCATTTTTGTCGGATGGCGGCGCACACGCCTTATCCGACCTACAAAGGGTTCATTGTAGGTCTGATAAGCGCAGCGCCATCCGACATTAACGTGAGGAAAACCCTGCAAAATGAAACGTTCTGAAGTGAATAATATTCTGTCTCAAACGCGCCATTTCTTTATGCAGCACGATGTCCATTTGCCTCCTTTTGCCTCATTCGACCTGGCAAAATGGCAGCAGGTTGATAAACAAATCTGGCAAGAAGTGATTGATTTAAAACTCGGATGGGATGTTACCGCATTCGGTGGCAATGATTTTCTCACTCAGGGTCTGACGCTTTTTACGCTGCGTAATGGTTCACCCGATGGCGCACCGTATGCCAAATGTTATGCCGAAAAAATCATGCATGTTCGTGACGGGCAAATCACGCCGATGCATTTTCACTGGCGCAAACGCGAGGACATTATCAATCGCGGCGGCGGCAATCTGATTGTCGAATTGTGGAATGCCGATCAGTTCGAGCAAACCGAAGACAGCGACGTCACCGTGGTGATTGATGGTTGTCGCCAGACTCACGCGGCGGGCAGCCAACTACGTCTCTCACCGGGGGAAAGCATTTGTCTGGTGCCGGGTATTTACCACAGTTTTTGGGGCGAGCCGGGTTATGGCGATGTGCTGGTTGGGGAAGTGTCGATGGTGAATGACGATGACCATGACAACCGTTTTCTCAAGCCGCTCGAACGCTTTAACGCCATTGTTGAAGACGAACCCGCGCGGCAATTGCTGTGCAACGAATATCGCCAGACCCTTTAATTTTCAAACCTTATTTTCCAACACCAGGGGAAACTTTTATGGCTTTGATATCGCTCGCCGATGGGCTGAAACACGCGCGGGAAAATGGCTACGCGTTAGGCGCGTTTAATGTCCTCGATAGTCATTTTCTGCGCGCACTTTTTGCTGCGGCAAAGCAGGAAAACTCACCGTTTATCATCAATATCGCCGAAGTCCATTTTAAGTATGTCTCGCTAGATTCGCTGGTTGAAGCCGTTAAATTCGAAGCGGCACGCCACGATATTCCGGTGGTGCTCAATCTCGATCACGGCCTGCATTTTGAGGCGGTCGTTCGCGCTTTACGCCTCGGTTTTAGCTCAGTCATGTTCGATGGTTCTACACTTGAATATGAGGAGAATGTTCGCCAGACGCGTGAAGTGGTGAAAATGTGCCACGCGGTGGGTGTTTCGGTTGAAGCGGAGCTGGGTGCCGTCGGCGGTGACGAAGGCGGTGCGCTGTATGGCGAAGCCGACAGCAACAAGTTTACCGACCCTAAAATCGCGCGTGATTTTGTCGACAGAACCGGCATCGACACGCTGGCCGTCGCTATCGGCAATGCGCATGGCAAATACAAGGGCGAGCCGAAACTCGATTTCGACAGACTGGCCGCGATTCGTAGCCAAACCGGTCTCCCGCTGGTGCTACACGGTGGTTCCGGCATCAGCGATGAAGATTTCAGAAAGGCGATAACGCTCGGCATTCATAAAATTAATTTCTACACCGGGATGTCGCAGGCAGCACTCGGTGCCGTCGAGCAGCGAATGAATCAGCGTCACGCCATTTATGACGAGTTCGCGGAGTTATTACTGGGTATAGAAGAGGCGATTACGGATGTCGTCGCACAACAGATGCAGATTTTTGGCAGTTCGGGTAAAGCGTAAGGAGTAGGTATGACAGAGCGCAGTGGAATTATCGCCGCAGGGAACATGTTGGTCGACCATGTGCATCAAATTGTGCAGTGGCCGCAGCGCGGTTGGCTCGCGGAAATTGTCCACAGCGAACGCTCCACCGGCGGCGCTCCCCTTAACGTTCTGCTGACGCTGGCAAAAATGCATGTCGGCCTGCCGCTCCAGGCCGTGGGTTTAGTCGGTGACGACCACGACGGCGATTACATTATGGCCATGCTCGATCAGTATCATGTGAATCGCCAGCATGTGCACCGCACCACCTTTGCGCCGACGTCAATGTCGCAAGTGATGACCGACCCTGACGGGCAGCGCACGTTTTTCCACTCGCCAGGTGCGAATCGTCTGCTTGATTTACCCGCTTTTGACCGTCTTGAATCGTCGTTCAAAATCTTCCATTTGGGTTATTTATTACTGCTCGACAGCCTCGATATGGAGGATGCGGAATACGGCACGCGCAGCGCCAGATTGCTGGCGATGATGGCGCAGCAAGGCTATGAAACCTCACTGGATTTAGTCTCGCGCCAGGGCGACCCACGTTATCGCCCGATGGTGCTCCCTGCCCTGCGTTGGCTCGATTATCTGGTGATAAACGAGCTGGAAGCCGGTGAGTTTAGCGGGCTGGAAATTCGTCACACCAACGGAGCGCCACACATCGAAAATATTGCCATTGCGGCGACGCAATTACTCGAAGCGGGCGTAAAACAAAGAGTCGTCATTCACTGCCCGGAAGGCGCATGGGGTGTGGAAAAAGGAAAAGAAGGTATGTGGGTGCCTTCGTTTATGCTCGCCCGGAATGAAATTATCGGCAGCGTCGGCGCGGGTGACGCATTTTGCGCCGGAATATTATATGGCTGCCATGAAAAATGGTCGTTGGCTGACAGCCTGAAATTAGCCCACGCCTGTGCGCGATCTAATCTTTTATGTGCAAATGCGATAGATGGCGCAAAAACATTAACGGAATTACAGAGTTTTATTAGTGAGCAGAGTTAATATTTATTACGTCAACGACTTATAATGATGGCGTGAATATATTACTTGAGAGAGACGTTCCATAACAATGTAATTTCAATCAATAAATTACATTGTGGATTTCATATTAAATAAATAAAAATTGAGTAAACTATGCGGCGGGTGCTTAGGGCTTTCAGTCCTGAGCATAAGTGAGGGATATTCTTGAACGTTAAGAATAAGAAAGCCCCGGGCAACTTTACGTTAACCTGTGCACTGCACCCATTTAGTTGGACTATAAAATGGAATAGTCCCTTATATGGCAAAGCCAAAATACTCCTTTGAGAAACGTCTTGAGGTTGTT
>NZ_JANUEU010000005.1:0-330944 GCF_024807715.1 Buttiauxella sp. BIGb0471 | reverse complement strand
CTTAACAACCTCAAGACGTTTCTCAAAGGAGTATTTTGGCTTTGCCATATAAGGGACTATTCCATTTTATAGTCCAACTAAATGGGTGCAGTGCACAGCAACATCTCCTGCCAGGCTGGGACATCGCCCAGGTATCGCCCGGCATCCAGCACCTGTAACTGCCCGGCGTTATTGCGAAGTGCAAAAGTGGGGAAACCACGGCCACCAAGCTCAGCCAGTAGCGCCCGGCTTTCAGCAATATGCTGATTCAGGATTTCACCGTCGATGGCCTGCATTTCTGCGCTAAAAGCCGGGGCCGATAAGCCAAGTTCCTGGGCCAACGCTTCCAGAACCGGTAAATCTGCCACACGCTTGCCATGCTGGTAATGCGCCACCTGAATAAGATGCAGCATATCGAGCCCGCGCCCGGCCAGCTTTTGCGCCGCAAGAATCGCGCACGTAGGCGGGGCCGAGTCCATCACTGCCGTGGTATCCAACAACAAGCCATTGATATACGCATCACCGAACGGCTGCCCGGTCATGGCGGCAATCCGCGCATCATGCTCGATAACATGCCCGCGCCACTGCGCATCTATGGTGCGACGGTGGTTGCCCACCATCATGCCGCCGCCATGCAGGGTAATCGAAACTCCGTTGAGCGCACGAGCCGCCTTCACCAGCGGTGCCACGCCGTAGCACCAGCCACAGAGCGGGTCGAAAATGTAATGCAGAGTGTGAGTTGTCATTTTGCCTCCTGGTTACTGCGGCCAGCTCATCTCACCTTTAAGCACTTTCGCACTGAGATCCAGGCTCGACTCATCTTTTAGGCCCGGATACTGCTTTTTCATCCCCGCAATCAGTTGAGCTGAATCTTTGGCTTTCGGCAACGCGTTTTCAAGCGTCGTCAGGTAGTTTTGCGTAAAGCTTACCGACTCAAGCGTTTGCGGTGCGCCCGGCAGGAAATGGCCTGGAATCACGACTTCCGGTTTCAGGGCTTTGATGCTTTCCAGCGTTTGCTGCCAGTCGGCACGCGATTGCAGCGTTTGAGTATCAGCCACCCACAGATGAATATTATTGCCCGCCACTGGCACCCCGCCCACCACCGCTTTTAGCGCGGGGATCCACACATAGGTGCGGTCTGGCGTTGGGCCTTTTACTTCGATTTTCTGGCCGTCAACCATGAAGCTGTTGCCCTGAAGCGGCTGCGGCACCACCACCGATTGTGGTGCGTTCTCTTTGAGAATCGGTCCCCAGTAAGCCAGTTTACCGTCCTTTGAGGCATTAATCGCCGCAATGGTTTCCGGCGTGGCGACGATTTTTGCCTGCGGGAACGCGGCCTTAATTTTGTCCAGACCGAAGTAGAAGTCCGGATCAGAATGGCTGATGTAAACGGTCGTCAGCGTTTTGCCGGTCGCTTTGATCTTCTGAATCAGCTGCTCGGCGTCGTTACCCTGGAACTGCGCGTCAATCAGCACCACTTCTTTCTCGCCGCTGACTATCTCGGATGACACCGGGAACACACTTTTCTCACCGGGATTGTAGACTTCCATCGTTAACGGGCTGGCGGCGTGTGCCAGAGTCGTAATGCTTGCGAGAGTCAGAGTAAGTACAGATTTTTTAAACATAGCAGATGCCCTAAATTGTCTTAATGATGGGCATATCTTACGTTGCATAAATTGATACAAAAACCGGATAATAAGCAACTGTTCATTGCATAAATCGGACGAATAATGGATCGCATTACCGCCACACGGGTGTTTGTCACCATTGTCGATCTGGGCAGTATGATTGCCGCCGCAGACCATCTTGAGATGTCGCGAGCCATGGTGACGCGTTATCTGGCGCAGATGGAAGAGTGGACGGGCGCACGCCTGCTGCACCGCACCACGCGCAAACTGAGCCTGACCGATGCGGGCGAAAGAACCCTGAGCCTGTCACGCAAAATGCTCGCGGTCGCCGAAGCCATCGATCTGGTTGAGGATAATCAGACCGAGGAAATACGCGGCCTGCTGCGCATCACCTGCTCCCAGTCACTGGGGCAAACCGCGCTTGCTGGTGCCGTGACGCAGTTTCTGAAACGCCACCCGCTAGTGAGCGTCGATCTGCAAATGAACAACCGGACGGTCAGTCTGGTGGAAGAACGGATCGATCTGGCACTGCGCATCACCAATGAACTGGACCCGAATTTGATTGCCCGCCCGCTTTCCACCTGCGCCTCGGTGGTATGCGCCGCTCCTGCTTATCTGGCGGCAAACGGCACTCCGAATAATCCTGAAGATCTCGCCAGCCATAATTGCCTGACTTACAACTGGTTCGGCAAAAGCCTGTGGCATTTTGACCGTGCAGGGGAAAAATCTGCCGTGGCGGTGAGCGGCAATCTCAGCGCCAATGAATCGGTGGTGCTGCTGGCGGGGACGCTACAGGGCGCAGGGATTTCGCTCCAGCCGTACTATTCTGCCGCCCCGCTACTGGAAAAAGGTGAACTTGTAGAACTATTACCAGGCTACCAACCGCAGGCGATGGGGATCTACGGCATTTACTCCACCCGCAAACAGATGCCCGCCACGCTGCGCGCGATGCTGGATTATCTGGTGGAGTGGTTTGCCACGGATGAGCAGTGGCGAGGGACTCTGCGCTAAATATCGCCAATGATTATCTCGTTATGGTTAATCCCCCGCCATTACCCCTACTCATGAAGGGGTAATTGGCTACCCAATGTTTAGCGACTTGATTTTGCTCAATAACCAACCGGTAAATATGGGTATTTTCGCGACCATTCATACGTCATAACAATGAGGTTACGATGGACGTCAGTCGCAGAAAATTTTTCAAGATCTGTGCCGGCGGGATGGCAGGGACTACCGCCGCAGTTTTGGGATTTTCTCCCAAAGCGGCACTTGCCGAGGTACGCAACTTTAAGCTTTTGCGTGCCAAAGAAACCCGCAATACCTGTACATACTGCTCCGTAGGCTGTGGTTTGTTGATGTACAGCCTGGGCGATGGCTCGAAAAACGCTAAATCCAGTATTTTCCATATTGAAGGTGACCCGGATCATCCGGTGAACCGTGGGGCGTTATGCCCGAAAGGCGCGGGTTTGCTGGATTATATCCACAGCGAAAGCCGCCTGCGTTACCCGGAATACCGCGCGCCAGGCTCCGATAAATGGCAGCGTATTAGTTGGGAAGATGCGTTCACGCGCATCGCCCGCCTGATGAAAGACGACCGCGATGCCAATTTCGTTGAGAAGAATGAGCAAAGCGTCACGGTAAACCGTTGGCTCTCCACCGGCATGTTATGTGCGTCGGCGGCCAGCAACGAAACCGGGATGCTGACACAAAAATTTGTCCGATCCCTGGGCATGTTAGCGGTAGATAACCAGGCACGCGTCTGACACGGACCAACGGTAGCAAGTCTTGCTCCAACATTTGGTCGCGGTGCGATGACCAACCACTGGGTTGATATCAAAAACGCCAACGTTGTGATGGTGATGGGCGGCAACGCCGCAGAAGCGCATCCGGTGGGTTTCCGCTGGGCGATGGAAGCCAAAAACAACAACGACGCCACGCTGATTGTGGTCGATCCGCGCTTTACCCGCACCGCTTCGGTGGCGGATATTTATGCGCCAATCCGCTCCGGCACCGACATTACTTTCCTGTCGGGCGTGCTGCTGTACCTGATTTCCAATAACAAAATCAACGCCGAATACGTTAAGCATTACACCAATGCCAGCCTTTTGGTGCGTGACGATTTTAGTTTTGATGACGGCCTGTTTAGCGGCTACGACGAGCAAAAACGCCAGTACGACAAAACCAGCTGGAACTATCAGTTCGACGAAAACGGTTATGCGAAGCGTGACGACACGCTCACCGACCCGCGCTGCGTGTGGAACCTGCTCAAAGAGCACGTTTCCCGCTATACGCCGGAAATGGTCGAGCATATTTGCGGCACGCCGCAGGCCGATTTCCTGAAAGTGTGTGAAGTGCTGGCCTCCACCAGCGCCGCCGACCGCACCACCACGTTCTTGTACGCGTTGGGCTGGACGCAACACACCGTGGGCGCGCAGAACATCCGTACGATGGCGATGATCCAGTTGCTGCTCGGCAATATGGGCATGGCGGGCGGCGGCGTGAACGCCCTGCGCGGGCACTCCAATATTCAGGGGTTGACCGATCTCGGCCTGCTGTCCACAAGCCTCCCGGGTTATCTGACGCTGCCGTCTGAAAAGCAAACCGACCTGCAAACTTATCTGACGGCAAACACGCCAAAAGCCACGCTGCCAGGCCAGGTGAACTATTGGGGTAACTATCCGAAGTTCTTCGTCAGCCTGATGAAAGCGTTCTATGGCGATGATGCGCAAAAGGAAAACAACTGGGGCTACGACTGGCTGCCGAAGTGGGACCAGGCCTACGACGTGCTGAAGTACTTCGACATGATGGACCGCAATAAAGTCAGCGGTTATATCTGCCAGGGCTTTAACCCGGTTGCCTCGTTCCCGGATAAAAACAAAATTGTCGCAAGCCTTAGCAAGCTGAAATACCTGGTGATCATCGACCCGCTCGTCACCGAAACGTCTAACTTCTGGCAGAACCACGGCGAGATGAACGACGTGAACCCGGCGGCGATTCAGACCGAAGTGTTCCGCCTGCCGTCCACCTGTTTTGCTGAAGAAGACGGTTCGATTGCCAACTCCGGGCGCTGGTTGCAGTGGCACTGGAAAGGCGCGGATGCACCGGGAGAAGCCCGTAACGACGGAGAAATTCTGGCCGGGATTTACCACCAGATCCGCCAGCTTTATCGCGCCGAAGGCGGTAAAGGCGCTGAACCGTTGCTGAAAATGGGCTGGCATTACGAGCAGCCTGACCATCCTGAATCGGAAGAAGTCGCCAAAGAGAACAACGGCTACGCGCTGGAAGATCTCTACGATCCGTCGGGGAATTTGCTGGCGAAAAAAGGTCAGCTTCTGGACTCGTTTGCGCTGCTGCGTGACGACGGTTCTACCGCGTCTGCCTGCTGGATTTATGCCGGAAGCTGGACGGCGAAAGGTAACCAGATGGCGAACCGCGATAATGCCGATCCGTCCGGGCTGGGTAACACGCTGGGCTGGGCATGGGCATGGCCACTCAACCGCCGCATTATCTACAACCGCGCGTCTGCTGACCCACAGGGCAAACCGTGGGACCCGAAACGCATGTTGATTCAATGGAATGGCGCGAAGTGGGTCGGCAACGATATCCCGGACTACAACACTGCCGCACCGGGCAGCGGCGTGGGGCCGTTTATCATGCAGCCGGAAGGTTTAGGCCGCCTGTTTGCCATCGACAAAATGGCGGAAGGCCCGTTCCCTGAGCATTACGAGCCGTTTGAAACGCCGCTGGGCACCAACCCGCTGCACCCAAATGTGGTGTCGAACCCGGCAGCTCGCCTGTATGAAGCTGACGCCAAACGCATGGGCAAACGCAATGAGTTCCCGTATGTCGGCACCACGTATCGCCTGACCGAGCATTTCCATACCTGGACTAAACACTCGCGGCTTAACGCGATTGCGCAGCCCGAGCAGTTTGTGGAAATCAGCGTGGCGCTTGCGAAAAGCAAAGGTATTGCCAACGGCGACCACGTGAAAGTCAGCAGCAAACGCGGGTTTATTCGCGCCGTTGCGGTCGTCACGCAGCGCCTGCAAACGCTGAACGCTGGCGGGCAGGAAGTGGAAACCGTCGGTATTCCGCTGCACTGGGGCTTTGAAGGCACGGCGCGTAAAGGCTATCTCGCCAATACGCTAACGCCTTCCGTCGGTGACGCTAACTCGCAAACGCCAGAGTACAAGGCGTTTCTGGTCAACATTGAGAAGGCGTAAGGAGCGAACTCATGTCCATGCAATCTCAGGATATTATCAAGCGTTCGGCTACCAACGGCTTTACGCCGCCGCCGCAGGCTCGTGACTTCAAAGAAGAAGTCGCCAAGCTGATTGACGTCTCAAGCTGTATTGGCTGCAAAGCCTGCCAGGTCGCCTGTTCGGAGTGGAACGACATCCGCGATGAAGTCGGTCATTGCGTCGGGGTTTACGATAACCCCGCCGATTTGAGTGCCAAATCCTGGACGTTAATGCGCTTTAGCGAAACCACGCAAAACGGCAAGCTGGAGTGGCTTATCCGCAAGGATGGCTGCATGCACTGCGAAGATCCGGGCTGCCTGAAGGCCTGCCCGTCTGCGGGTGCCATTATTCAGTACGCTAACGGGATCGTCGATTTTCAGTCGGAACATTGTATTGGCTGTGGGTATTGCATCGCCGGGTGCCCGTTCAATATTCCGCGCCTGAATAAAGACGATAACCGCGTCTACAAATGCACGCTGTGTGTGGATCGAGTCAGCGTCGGCCAGGAGCCGGCCTGCGTGAAAACCTGCCCGACGGGTGCCATTCATTTCGGCACCAAAAAGGAGATGTTAGACGTGGCCGACGAGCGCGTGGCGAAGCTGCAAAAGCGCGGCTATCCGCACGCCGGGCTTTACAATCCGCAGGCGGTAGGCGGTACACACGTGATGTACGTGCTGCATCATGCCGACCAGCCGGAGCTGTACCACAATCTGCCGAAAGATCCGCAAATCGACACGCCAATCAACCTGTGGAAAGGGATCCTCAAACCGCTGTCGGCGGCAGGTTTTATCGCCACCTTCGCCGGGCTGATTTTCCATTACATCGGCGTCGGGCCGAATGAAGAAGTGGATGAAGACGAGGACGAACATCATGATTAAGCAGAGTAAATCGATTGTCAGGACGAAGTTTATCGACCGCGCTTGCCACTGGACGGTAGTGATTTGCTTCTTCCTGGTGTCGCTCTCGGGTATTGCGCTGTTCTTCCCGACGCTGCAATGGCTGACCGAAACTTTCGGCACACCGCAAATGGGCCGTATTCTGCACCCGTTCTTTGGGGTGCTGATTTTCGTGGCACTGATGTTTATGTTTGCGCGTTTCGTACATCACAATATCCCGGAAAAGCAGGACTGGCCGTGGGTGAAAAATATTGTCGAAGTGCTGAAAGGCAACGAGCATAAAGTGGCGGATGTCGGCAAATATAACGCCGGGCAGAAGATGATGTTCTGGACCATTATGAGCATGATTTTCGTGCTGCTGGTGACGGGCGTGATTATCTGGCGGCCTTATTTTGCCTCGTACTTCCCCATCAAACTGGTGCGCTACAGCCTGCTGATTCACGCGACGGTCGCCATTATTTTGATTCACGCCATCCTGATTCATATGTACATGGCGTTCTGGGTGAAAGGTTCGATAAAAGGCATGGTCGTCGGCAAAGTTAGCCGCCGCTGGGCGCAGAAACACCATCCGCGCTGGTATCGGGCGGTTCTGGCGAAAGAAGCAAAGAAAGAGAGCACTGAAGGGTTGTAGTGGATACGCCCTGTAGTCCCCGGCGAACGTTTGCCGGGGATTTGTATCAGCCGTTATTTTCCCGGACAATAGCCTTTTTGGCTATTTTCACCTGACTTCCGGCGTAACAATAATGATGAAACACCCTCTCGAAACCCTGATGAGCGCTGGCAGTATTTTGCTGCTGGCCTTTTTCTCCTGCCTGCTGCTTCCGGCTCCGGCGCTGACGATTGAACTGGCGCAAAAGCTCATCACGATGTTTCACCTGCTGGATATGAACCAGCTCTACACCATTATTTTCTGCCTGTGGTTCCTGGCGTTAGGTGCAATTGAATACTTCGTGATTCGCTTTATCTGGAAGCGTTGGTTTTCGATTGACCGTGATTGATAAGGTTATTTGTGTCGGTTGACGCTACGCGTAACCGACCTACAAAGCCTTCTGCAACACAATCGAACGAATATCATTGCCGGTTGGTGCCTGGTGAATACGCAAACCAAACTCGTCAACGACCGCGAAAATATGCTCGAAAATATCAGCCTGAATGGCTTCATATTCCAGCCATGCCACGGTATTGGTAAAGGCATAAATCTCTATCGGTAATCCTTCAGCACCAGGTGCAAGCTGGCGAACCATTAAGGTCATGTCTTTGCGAATACGCGGATGGTTTTGCAGATATTCAGTCAGATAAACGCGGAACGTGCCAACATTCGTCATTCTGCGTCCGTTAAGCACTGAAGTCCCGTCGCTATTATGCGTACGGTTATAGTCTTCAATTTCTTTACTGCGCGAATCTATATACGGTTTTAATAAACGCGCATGGGTTAAACGCTGAATTTCATCCTCTGAGAGAAAATGAATACTGGTGGTATCAATATTAATGCTGCGCTTAATACGACGGCCGCCAGATTGCGACATCCCGCTCCAGTTTTTAAAGGCATCTGAAACCAGCGCGTAGGTCGGGATAGTGGTGATGGTGTTATCCCAGTTGCGGACTTTAACGGTGGTCAGGCCGATATCGGTAACGGCACCATCTGCGCCGAACTTTGGCATTTCCAGCCAGTCACCCAGCTTTAACATGCGGTTTGCCGAAAGCTGAATCCCCGCAACCAGCCCCAGAATAGGGTCTTTAAATACCAACATTAATACCGCCGCCATCGCACCCAGGCCGCTGATAAGAATCGCTGGCGACTGACCGATGACTCTCGAAATCATCATGATACCAATGATTATCGAGCTGATTAATTTCACCCCCTGGAATATGCCTTTAAGCGGAATATTTGAGGCAACGGTAAATTTCTGTGAGAAGTTATAAATAACATCCAACAAGGAAAATAACGACAGCAAGGAATAGAGCATAATCCATAGCTGCGCGCAGATAATCAGAATCGTGCTGACATCTGTACCTTTCTGCAACCACAGCACCGCCTGAACATTAACGATGATACCTTGCAGCGCTAACGCAACCCGATGAAACAACTTGTTTTCCGTGATAATTTGCAGCCACAAATGCTGGCTGGAATTTGCACGTTTTTCAAAAGTGCGCAGAACAACTTTGTGCAGAATAAAATGGACTATTAATGAAAATACAAAAATAATACACAAAACCACAAATATGGAAGTTGTCTGGTCAATGACAATTCCAAATTTGCTAAAAAGTGAAACCAAATCTTTCATAACATCTCCTTCTGAATCAGCGCATATAATGATGGCTGATGTATTCATGTGCAACTATTAAGGCATTTTTAATATCCTGAATATTCTTTACAATATTTTCATTGCAATAATGGACACGGGATAATTCCTAACGAGAATAAAGAGATAAAATCAGCTAATACCGCGAACATTTCTCCTGGCGCTGGCTATACTGAATTCACGTAGGGTTCAGTTGCGAGAAGACAGCATGCCTTTAGGAGATTTTGTTCATTCCGACCCGTACACCCTCGGGGTGGAGCTGGAATTGCAGATAATCAATCCGCCGGGAAACGATCTGAGCCAGGATTCTTCCCTGCTGATCAGTTCGCTGAAAGAGGCGGTGACTGAGGGTGAAGTCAAACATGACATCACTGAAAGTATGCTCGAAATCGCCACCGGAGTGTGCGGCGATATCACAGAGGCTTATTCCCAACTTTCCGGTTTACGCACGCAGGTTTTGCAATCCGCAAGCCAACATCATCTGGCTATTTGCGGTGGTGGCACTCACCCCTTCCAGAAATGGCAGCGTCAGGAAGTTTGCCAGAGTGAACGATATAACCAGACTCTGGAGCTTTACGGTTATTTAATGAAGCAGGCGACCGTGTTTGGTCAGCATGTGCATATCGGCTGTGATAACGAAGAAGATGCCATTTATTTGCTGCACGGGTTGTCGCGGTTTGTGCCGCATGTGATTGCGCTGTCCGCTTCATCGCCCTACATCCAGGGGGCTGACACCACTTATGCTTCGTCACGCCTGAATATCTTCTCCGCTTTCCCGGATAACGGCCCCGCTCCATTTGTGAGTGACTGGAACGAATTCAAATGGATGTATCAACGCCTTGAGTCCAGCAGCATTGTGCAATCCATGAAAGACCTGCATTGGGATATTCGCCCCAGCCCAAAATTTGGCACGGTTGAAGTGCGCGTCATGGACACTCCTCTGACCATCACTCGCGCGGTGAATATTGCCGGTTTTCTTCAGGCACTGGCTCACTGGTTGTTAACCGAACGCCCATTCGTACCGCGTTCAGAAGATTACCTGCTATACCGTTTCAATCGTTTTCAAGCCTGCCGTTTTGGGTTTGAAGGTGTGCTGACGGATGTGCGCACCGGTGAACAACGCACGATAGCGGAAGATATTTTACCGCTGCTTGATACCCTGGCTCCGTACGCCACGCAACTTAAGGGGTTTTCAGCGTTAGAGTCCATTGAACGCTATGTGCGTAATAACGAGAGTGATACCCGACGCATTCGACAGTTTATCGCCGGTGGAGGTCTTTTAACCGAGTTGATGCGCGAACATTCTGAAATATGGGCGAATGAATAAGTTATTTTGTCCAAAATAGGATTAAGAATATTCTTGCACTCATCAAAGCCCATGACATTTCAATATATTTAGCATTGCTAAACACATCCTTAATTATAACTAATGATGCCAGCCATTTATTAACACCAAAAACATGATAAAGTGACTGGTAACATTTTATTTCAGCCGCAAGCAATACTCTCCTCTAACTTTAAACATTAATACATCTTATTAAAAGGATTTATATTGTGACTGTATTATCAAACAAGGTTATTTATATTCTTAGTGACAACCGTTTTTTGTTGCCGGGTGTCGAAAAAGCCCTTTCTAATTTTCATGCCCCAAATGCTGTACTGACGGTCAGGCACATCCCGAACAGCCAGCTTCTCGGCCTGTTAACCCAGCTTAACGATCAGAAAAATGACCCTCACACGTTTAACTACTTTATTGCTGAACGCCATGTTTTTTATATTTTAAAATCACACAACCTTTCGCCGCGCGGAGTCCTTATTCCGCCTACGGTATCAATTAGTGAATTACAGTCTATTTTATTAAAACCTAACCGAAGCACAAATGAACTCAACTCAGATTTTTATTATCGTAATACGCACTCTCATCGTGAAGTAGAAATCGTTTCGTTGCTACTCGAAGGTATGCCACATAAAAGCATTGCCGATAAGTTAGGTATTTCAATTAAAACTGTTAGCCATCATAAGCAAGTTGCGATCAGAAAAAGTGGCTTTTCAAATTTCAACGAATATTACATGCGAAATCTTTCGATTCACCCGCTGATCCAAAGCCACTAACAATTTGCTTCCTCTGGCAAAAGAGGAAGCCCCCCTCTTTTCGCCGCAATTCCCATTCATGAATTCAGCTCATAGCCCCTGCCGTATTAGGTGATCTAATCCCCTTGCGGGCGCGGTGATAGAGTTTCATTTTCGGATAACACGGCAAGCCTGGGTGAGTTTCCTATACTTCAGAGTCACTGTTGTCCATCTAACTCCGACTATAAACGTCGAATCGAGGAAAAAATGGAAGAAAAAATGAAAATTATCCAGGCGGGATCTCAGCCATCTCAATCGGGTCCGGAAAGTTACTTCACAGGTAGAGTCCGTATTGATGCACCTTTCCAGACCACGCCACCCGCCCGTACCGGCGGTGCCACCGTCACTTTTGAACCAGGCGCACGCACCGCATGGCACACACATCCGTTAGGGCAAACGCTGATTATCACTCATGGTCATGGCTGGTTGCAGGAATGGGGAGGTGCCATCCGTGAAATGAATCAAGGCGATATTGTCTGGATCCCCGAGGGCGTGAAGCATTGGCATGGTGCGACACCCGACAACGCGATGACACATATCGCCATTGCTGAATCACTCAACGGCAGCCCGGTCGAGTGGATGGAACACGTCAGCGACGATCAATACAAAAAATAGCCTCTCAATTCGGAGAATTAAGATGACGATGAAAGTGCTCGGTTATGCGGCTCAGTCCGCAGAAGTTCCACTTGCTCCCTTCGAGTTTATGCGACGCGAACCGCGTCCGGATGACGTAGTGATTGAAGTGATGTACTGCGGGGTTTGCCACTCAGACTTGCACCAGGCACGTAACGACTGGGGTTTCAGCCAGTATCCTGTGGTGCCAGGCCATGAAGTTGTGGGGCGCGTGGCCTCCGTGGGTAGCAACGTCACAAAATTTAAACCGGGCGATTATGCAGGAATAGGATGCATGGTCGACTCGTGTCGCACCTGCCATCCGTGTCAAGAAGGGCTGGAACAGTATTGCGAAGAAGGCAACACCCAGACTTATAACGGTGTGGACCGCCACGATCACCAACCCACTTATGGTGGCTACTCCCAGGCCATTGTTGCCTCACAAGATTTCGTGCTGAAAATGCCTGACGGAATGGACCTGAAAGGTGCCGCACCACTGCTTTGCGCGGGTATCACAACCTGGTCCCCTCTGCGCCACTGGAATGTGGGTAAAGGCAGTAAAGTGGCGGTTGTCGGCCTGGGAGGCCTGGGCCATATGGCGCTAAAACTGGCAAACGCGATGGGTGCCGAAGTCACGCTATTCACCCGTTCCGCCAGCAAAGAAGAAGATGCCCGCCGTTTAGGTGCGCATCACATTGTACTTTCAACCGATGAATCGCAAATGGCGTCGGTCGCCAACCAGTTCGATTTAATTATCGACACCGTACCTTACGATCATGACATCAACCCATATATGCCAACCCTCACGTTGAATGGCACGCTGGTCTACGTGGGTTTATTGGGCAAAATTGAGCCGCCCGTCAGTACGCTGCCATTGATTCTGGGCCGTCGTTCCGTTGCCGGTTCCTGCATTGGCGGTATCAAAGAGACCCAGGAAATGCTGGATTTCTGTGGTGAGCACGGGATTGTTTCCGATATCGAGATGATCAATATGCCGGATATCAACGAAGCCTTCGAACGGATGCTGAAAAGCGATGTGAAATACCGCTTCGTGATCGATATGGCGACGCTGAAAGCCTGATTCTTTCCCCCTCTCTGCAAACTGGGAGGGTTTTAACATTCCCTATCAATCCGTGTACAATCGCGCAACAAAACGGTTGTACTACGGATAGCCCGGTTGCCATCACTTTTCTCTTTATCACGCCATAAACTGCCTGCCGCACTCGCCATATTGGCGATGCTGATGCTTTTTATCGCCCCGGTGATTTCAAAATCACTGGAGCACCGGCGCGCTGCGATGAATGGCGAGCATCATATGATGAGCCACTCAGGCGGCATGATGATGGAAATGGCTGGCGAGAAAATGCCCTCGCCTTCGCATCTGATGCCAGGCATAGGCGCATCGTTGATGGATGATATCGCCTGCGGTTATTGCCAGTTGCTGCTGCATATTCCGTTGATTGTCTGGCTATTTATTCCGTTTATTTGGTTAATCTGGCGCATTTCTCGTCTTCCTCCGCCACCCGTTATTGCCCCACTTCTTGCCCAACATGATGACGCCGAAGCGCTGCCACGCGCCCCTCCTGTCGCCCTGCTTCGTTAATACACACTTCTTTTAACGACAGAGGATTATCATGTCTGCGAATCAATCTCAGCTCGCCTACCGTGGCGCGCTGCTGACGCTTTTGCGTCGCCTGCATTTCTATATTGGCCTGTTTGTCGGCCCGTTTATTTTCGTCGCGGCCCTGACCGGCACGTTATACGTTTTAACGCCGCAAATTGAGAACGCGCTTTATCATGACGCGCTCCACACTCAGGACTCAGGTCAAAACCACCCGCTTTCGCAGCAAATAGCGGCGGCTCGTCACTATATTGGCGAAGAAGCAACTATTTACGCGATACGCCCGGCACCTGACCCCGGAGACACCACCCGCGTGCAATTTGCCGATTCTTCTTTGGGAGAATCTGAGTCCAGAGCCATTTTTGTCTCTCCTTCCACGCTGGCCATTCAGGGCGATATGACGGTGTACGGCACCAGCGGCGTGCTGCCGTTGCGTACCTGGATTGATCAATTCCACCGTGGATTATTGCTCGGAGATATTGGGCGAATTTACAGCGAACTGGCGGCATCCTGGCTGTGGGTTGCCGCCCTGGGGGGTGTGGTGCTGTGGCTGACTTCACGTCCGAAACGAAAGCTAAAAGTGCGACAAACCCCGCAACGTAAAGCACGCCACTGGCACATCACTCTCGGTGCAACGTTACTGCTGGGCCTGCTGTTTTTCTCCGCGACCGGGCTGACCTGGTCGCAGTGGGCAGGTGGCAATATCGACAAAATGCGCAGTTCGCTGGGCTGGATGACGCCGCAGGTGAATACGTCCCTGGCACCGAAAACCGGCCATCAGCACCACGATCCCCATGCCGAACATCACGGCATGATGCCGGGAATGGTGATGCCAGATACCGCAGATGACAGCTGGGATCGCGTTCTGCTTGCCGCTCGCGCAGCAGGAATCGAGTCACACAAAACAGAAATTCGCCCTCCTCGTGCCGCCGATAAAGCCTGGACGGTGACTGAAATTGACCGTTCCTGGCCAACGCATGTCGATACCGCGGCGGTCGATCCCCACAGTTTTAAAGTCATCGACAGAACGTTTTTCGCCGATTTCCCGCTGGTTGCAAAACTCACGCGCTGGGGAATTGATGCCCATATGGGCGTGCTGTTTGGCCTGGCAAACCAGCTGTTACTCGCCGCATTCGGCTTTGGTCTGTGCGCGATGATTCTTCTCGGATACCGGATGTGGTGGTTAAAACGCCCGGCGATTTCTGCGAGCAATCCCGCACAAACGCTGATCGAGGCGTGGCTGGCGCTGCCTGGCTTATGGCGTGCAGCCATGGTGTTGATCGCGGCGGTATTTGGCTACTGCTTGCCTGTCATGGGCGTGAGCCTGCTGCTGTTTATTGCTGCGGATGTCGTGCGCTGGCGCAAGAGCACATTGAAATTGCAGGTTTCGTAGTTTTCCCCCTCACCCTAGCCTTCTCCCTAAGGGAGAGGGGATTGTCCGGTTTTCCCCCTCTCCTGTGGGAGAGGGCCGGGGTGAGGGTTCTCTTCAAATATTGGTCCTACCAATCCCTTCTAAAACGTGACCACCTCACGCTTACTGACAAAATGCACAACACAACCATTGCCAATCATTAACAAAAGATTAACCTTTACGCATTAACTACCCTACATTGCCGCATTGGTCCTACCAATCAGGCAAATAATAATAAGCACATCACGTTCTGGAGAGTCCTGCATGCAAGCCTGGCAACAAGTCTACGACCCCGCAGGTAACATTTGGCTATCAAGTCTCATCGCTGCAATTCCGATTATTTTCTTCTTCTTCGCACTGATAAAACTGCGCATGAAGGGCTACACCGCCGCCACAATTACCGTGGGCCTGGCGTTACTCGTGGCACTCTTTTTCTATCGCATGCCGGTTGACCGCGCATTGTCGTCAGTGGTTTACGGCTTCTTCTACGGCTTATGGCCGATTGCGTGGATTATTATCGCTGCGGTATTCGTCTACAAAATTTCGGTGAAGACCGGGCAATTCGACATTATCCGCTCGTCGATTCTCTCCATCACGCCAGACCAGCGCCTGCAAATGCTGATTGTCGGTTTCTCGTTTGGCGCGTTTCTTGAAGGGGCTGCGGGATTTGGCGCTCCGGTCGCCATCACCGCCGCCTTGCTGGTTGGGCTGGGTTTTAACCCGCTGTATGCAGCCGGATTATGCCTGATCGTCAACACCGCGCCGGTGGCATTTGGCGCGATGGGGATCCCGATTATTGTTGCAGGCCAGGTGACCGGGCTGGACAGTTTTCAAATCGGGCAGATGGTTGGCCGTCAGCTACCGTTCCTGACGATGATCGTGCTGTTCTGGATTATGGCTATCATGGATGGCTGGCGCGGCGTGAAAGAAACCTGGCCTGCGGTTATCGTAGCGGGCGGCTCGTTTGCCATCGCGCAATATCTCAGCTCCAACTTCTTAGGCCCGGAACTGCCGGATATCATCTCTTCACTGGTTTCTTTGGTTTGCTTGACGGCTTTCTTGCGCGTCTGGAAGCCGGTTCGCATCTTCCGCTTTGGCGATGTCGGCGCATCAGTCACAGACCAGACGCTGGCTCGCAAAAATTACACCGCAGGCCAGGTGGTTCGTGCCTGGATGCCATTTATCTTCCTGACGGCGACCGTAACGTTGTGGAGCATTCCACCGTTTAAAGCGCTGTTCGCACCAGGTGGTGCAATGGCCGATTGGGTATTTAACGTTTCTGTGCCATATCTGGACAAAATGGTCGCCAAAATGCCACCGGTTGTCGCCGAAAGCATGGCCTACGCGGCGGTGTATAAATTTGACTGGTTCTCCGCAACCGGCACCGCGATTCTGGTTGCCGCACTTATCTCCATCGTTTATCTGCGCATGAAACCGAAAGCCGCCATCGAAACCTTCGGTGAAACGCTTAAAGAATTAGCGCTGCCGATTTACTCCATCGGCATGGTGTTGGCCTTTGCCTTTATCTCGAACTATTCCGGGCTTTCGGCAACGCTTGCGCTGGCACTGGCGCACACCGGCCACGCATTTACTTTCTTCTCGCCATTCCTGGGTTGGCTGGGCGTATTCCTGACCGGGTCCGATACATCATCAAACGCGTTGTTCGCCGCCTTACAGGCCACGACTGCACAACAAATTGGCGTCTCAGATTTATTGCTGGTTGCCGCTAACACCACCGGGGGCGTGACCGGGAAGATGATTTCGCCGCAGTCGATTGCGATTGCCTGCGCCGCGGTAGGTTTAGTGGGGCGTGAATCAGACTTGTTCCGCTTCACCGTCAAACACAGCTTAATTTTCACCTGCATGGTCGGCGTCATCACCACGCTTCAGGCCTATGTCTTAACCTGGATGATCCCTTAATGACGACTCAACCGCGCCTGGCTGACCATTTAGTTGAGCGCGTAAAAGCCTTAATTAGCGAACGTAAACTGGAGGCGGGCATGCGGTTGCCCGCCGAACGCCAGCTTGCCACCGAGATGGGCGTTTCGCGCTCCTCTCTTCGCGAGGCGATTCAAAAACTGATCAGCGAAGGCATTCTGATAAGCCGTCGCGGCGGCGGGACTTTTGTCCGTTACGAAGTTCAGGCCTGGTCCGAGCAACGCATTGTTCAGCCGCTCAAAACGTTGGTTGAGAACGATCCGAACTATCGCTACGACATTTTGGAAGCCCGCCATGCGATAGAAGCCAGCACCGCCTGGTACGCCGCTCAGCGTGCCACGCCCGCCGACAAAGAGAAGCTCATCGCCTGCTTTGATGCCACCGTGAAATTCAAAGAAAGCGACGACCCGGATCTGGCCGCGCAGGCGGATGTGCGTTTTCACCTGGCGATTGCCGAGGCCTCGCACAACATCGTGCTGCTCCAGACGATGCGTGGATTTTTTGACCTGCTGCAATCCTCTGTGATGCACAGCCGCCAACGCATGTACACCGTGCCGACTATTTTTGCCGGACTCACCGAACAACATAACGAACTGTTGCAGGCCATTCTGGCAGGCGACCCGGAACGCGCACGCCTGGCTGCAAAAACGCACCTCGGGTTTGTCCATACCACGATAAAAACCCTGCATGAAGACGAAGCCCGACAGGCGCGAATCAGCCGCCTGCCCGATGAAGACACCGACGTAATAAGGGACGAAAATCCATGATTATTTCTGCTGCAAGTGACTACCGTGCCGCTGCAAAGCGCATCCTGCCACCCTTCCTGTTCCATTATATCGACGGTGGGGCGTATGCCGAACACACGCTGCGACGTAACGTTGATGACCTGGCAGAAGTGGCGTTAAAGCAGCGCGTTTTAAAAAATATGTCGGCACTGAGCCTTGAAACCAAACTGTTTAACGAAACGTTGTCGATGCCGGTCGCACTGGCTCCAGTTGGGCTATGTGGAATGTACGCGCGTCGTGGTGAAGTCCAGGCGGCAAAAGCGGCGGCGGCAAAAGGCATTCCTTTTACGCTTTCCACCGTTTCCGTCTGCCCGATTGAAGAAGTCGCTCCGGCCATTGACCGCCCAATGTGGTTCCAGCTTTATGTTTTGAAAGACCGTGGCTTTATGCGTAATGCGCTGGAAAGAGCCAAAGCGGCGGGCTGTTCGACACTGGTGTTTACCGTCGATATGCCAACGCCAGGCGCTCGTTACCGCGACGCCCACTCCGGCATGAGCGGGCAGCACGCTGCCCTGCGGCGCTACTGGCAAGCGGTGACGCACCCGCAGTGGGCGTGGGATGTGGGTCTGAATGGTCGCCCGCATGATTTAGGCAATATCTCGACTTACCTGGGCAAACCAACCGGGCTGGAAGATTACATTGGCTGGCTGGCGAATAACTTCGACCCGTCAATTTCCTGGAGTGACCTGGAGTGGATCCGTGAGTTCTGGGACGGCCCGATGATCATTAAAGGTATTCTCGACCCAGAAGACGCCAAAGATGCCGTGCGATTTGGTGCCGATGGTATTGTGGTTTCCAACCACGGAGGCCGCCAACTCGACGGCGTGCTCTCGTCTTGCCGCGCCCTGCCTGCTATTGCCGACGCGGTAAAAGGCGATATCGCGATCCTCGCTGACAGCGGTATTCGCAGCGGTCTGGACGTGGTACGCATGATTGCGCTGGGAGCCGACACTTGCCTGTTAGGCCGCGCATATCTCTACGCGCTGGCGACTCACGGCCAGGCTGGCGTTGCCAATCTACTGAACTTGATCGAGAAAGAGATGCGCGTGGCCATGACGTTAACGGGTGCGAAATCCATCGCGGAAATCAGCCAGGAGATGCTGGTGCGTGAAGGTCTGAAAGATATCCTTTCGCCGCAAAGCATGGCGGTTGGTTTTTAGAGAAAGAAAAGTGCTCGCACCATTGCACAATGTGGCGAGCATTTTGTTTACCCCGTTAATTCGGCGAAGTGGATCCCAGCCGCATTAATGATTTTTTTAGTGGTGCTAATAGTCGGGTTGCCGTCCCCGAGTAATACTCAGTAAAAGCTAACTAAACAGGTTTTGTAGGGGGAATAAGCGGCAGCGTCATCCACCATTTAAAGGCTCAGTGTCGGATGTCGCTACGCTAATCCGACCTACGGAAAAGGGGTATGCCATGAATCTTTGGTCAATATCCGTACCTTAATAAGCGGACCGTGATTAAGAGTACGTCCTTGATATCCCTAAATTATAGCTTTTATACCACACCAGTTTAATGACTTTATTTTGAGCAAAATAATCGCTTGGGGATGCAGGCTATGGCATCGAAAGGAAAATTGGCAGGGATGTTCGAGAGGGAGTTTCAGCTTTGCGGCATGCCTTCCAGCATGGAAAAAAATGACAGAGTTTTGCCTCCAGATTTACCGGAGGCAACACATATTGATTATCAGTTAAGTTTGTAGTCCAACGTAATTTCAGCTTTCATCAGTTGTGATACCGGGCAACCGGCTTTGGCTTTTTGAATGATTTGGTCGAATTTGGCGCTATCGGCACCAGGCACTTTTACCGTGCTGGTTAGCGCAATTTTGGTGATAGCAAAACCGCCATCGGTTTTATCCAGTGAAACATCCGCGGTGGTATCAATGCTTTCTGCGGTGTAACCCTCTTCGCCCAACATCAGCGACAGCGCCATGGAGAAACATGCCGCGTGTGCTGCACCGATTAGCTCTTCGGGATTGGTTCCAGGTACACCCTCGAAACGAGTATTAAAGCCATAGGGTTGCTGCTTTAGCGCCCCACTTTCGGTGGATACGGTGCCCTTACCGCGTTTAATGTCGCCTTCCCAGTGTGCTTGCCCTTTCTTATGAATCGTCATATCTGCGCTCCTGTTTTATTGACACAAACCACAAGTATAGGAGTTGGATACGTCTTCGCCTGGTAACTAAGAGCAATCCTTTCGTAACGTAAAAATAAATCGAATAAATCATCGTTCTCGAATGTTCACTGCATACCGAACACGATGAGGGTTTTGCCATGAACCGTTTTTCTCGCTTTTTGTTACCCGCTGTTGTTAGCAGCGTATTTTTACTTTCAGGCTATGCTCAGGCAATGGGTGGCAGCAGCGATGAACCCACGCCGCCAACCTGTCCCAAAGGGCAAATTTACGATCAAAAAACCAAAACTTGCATGGTCGATAAAGGCGGGATGATAGGTGACGAAGCCCGTACCGATTACGCCTACGCGCTGGCAAAAGCGGGTCGTTATCAAGAGGCTCTGGAGATGCTCAACACCCTGCAAGACCCGAATACAGCCGAAGCGCTGAATTACCGGGGATATGCCACCCGCAAGCTTGGCCGCACCGATGAAGGCATCAGCTATTATTTAAAATCTGTCGCGCTTGATCCCAAATATCCAAAAGTTCGTGAATACCTGGGTGAAGCCTACATGATCAAAAACCGTCCTGACCTGGCGCGTGAACAACTGGCGACCATCAAAACCTTATGCGGTACAGGCTGCGAAGAATATCGTGACCTGGCAGCCGCCATCGACGGTCATCCGGAATCCTGATATTCGCCTGTGGAGGCAAAAATCAGCAGCGAAACGATACGCAAAGAAATTGCCCAATACCTTTCCCGCTTGTGGCGCTATGGCCTGGTGCTTTCCCACCGGCGGGATGTGGCGGATGATTTGGTGCAGGCTACCTGTGTGCGGGCGCTGGAACGCGCCCCGCAATTTATTGCTGGCAGTCGTATGGACCGCTGGCTGTTTTCGATATTGCATTCGATCTGGATTAATGAAGTTCGGGCGCAGCAAATTCGCCGTGGGCAAGGTTTTGTCGATGTGGATGAACTGGTCGGTGAAGAACACAGCGACGACCCCATCTGGTCAAATGATGTAATGAAGCGGGTGAATCGCCTACCCGAAGCCCAGCGCAATACCGTGTTTTTGGTTTACGTGGAAGAGTTGTCTTACCGGGAAGCCGCAGTCGTACTGAATGTCCCTGTTGGGACAGTCATGAGCCGTCTTGCCACCGCTCGCCTCACCCTCGCACAGGACACTGCGCTCCAGGCCAGTTCGCCGCAATTCAAAGGAGAGAATACATGAGGCTTCACCTCGGTTCTGACGAAATGCTGGTGGCGTACCTGGATAATGAGCTAAGTGAAACCCAGCGTAAGGTGCTTGAATCCCGGTTAGCTAAAGACAATGCGCTGGCGCAGCGTCTGGCGCTGCTCGAACGCAGCAATCTTCCATTCAAAGCCGCTTTTGAGCCTTTGCTGGAGCTGGCTCCTGATGAACAATTACAACAGCAGTTTTCTCCAGAGGTTCGCAAAAATCACAACGTCTCAAGACGCAATTTAATTGCCGCCGCCGTAAGTTTGCTGGCGTTAGGCGTGATTGGCGATCGGGCGTTTCTGCACTTTTCGCAACCGGAGGAAAACTGGCGCGAATTAGTGGCGCAATATATGGCGCTTTATACCCCAGAAACACTGGCTGAAACGCCAACTCCGCAGGCTCTCGATGCGCAGTTGAAAGTTACCGAAACGCAGCTCGGCGTTACGCTCGCCGCCGCAAGCCTTGCTCTGCCCAATGCCACGCTGAAAAACGCTCGTGTTCTGGCCTACGAAGATCGGCGCATCGCGCAAATTACCTGGCTTGAAAGTAGCGGTCCGCTGGCACTGTGTATTACCCGGCAAACCGGAAACGCGATAGATACTCAAAGCGAACAACGTCTGGACATGAATATTGTTTACTGGGCGAGTCAGTCACACCAGTTTATGGTGATTGGCCACGAAACACCTGCAAAAATGAGCGAAATTGCCGAACGGTTGCAGCACGGTATCGGCACCTGATTCGCGTGCTTTTACGTCCGGGAAATCAACGTTAGACAGTCCAGTCTTCCGCGCGTAGCCCTGCCACACTATGGAATGCGCGGTCGCTGGTCACAATAGTGGTTTTTTCACTTAATGCGTGAGCCGCAATCAACATGTCTAACGTGCCCATCACCTGGCCTTTTTTCTCCAGACTCGCCCTGAGTTTACCGTACGTTTCCGCCGCTGCGCTGTCCCATGGGTACACCGATACAGTATCAAGAAAGCCCATAACTGCTGCCTTCAGGGTTTTATTTTGCCGTTTTGCCACGCCAAAAAGCAGCTCCGCCTCCGTAATACTTGAAATCACAATACTGGAAGGCGGAATGTTTGAAATCTTCGCCATGACCTGTGGATGTCGGCGTAAAAAATAACTGACCGTATTGGTATCCAGCATCCAGACCATTACTTAATTCCTGCAAAAGGATCTCTGTCCGCAGGAGGCTGATTGCGTTCTTCTGCATCCAGGAAGTTATCTGGCACACGCGCTTTTGCAATCAGAGAGATAACGTTATCCCAGTTATCTGGTTTTGCTGGCCTTTTTGAAAGAATCACATTGCCTTCCTTGTCTTGTCGGATATAAACCCTGTCGGTATCGAATTCGAATTCCACCGGTAACCTCACCGCCTGGTTCCTGCCATTTTTAAAAATCTTCGCGATACGTTCCATTCCCTTCTCCCTACAAAATATAGCCTATGCCAAAGCATATGCCTTCTGCTGATTTTAGCCAACAGGGATTCGTAAGAAGAAAGAATAAACGACAGGCAAAAACTAACGCGTTTCAGCGGCGTTTGCCTGGTTTTTTCGAGAGTGGATTTTGATTGTGCGAGGAGGTTTGCGCAGGAAATGAAACACGGACATTTAAACCCAAATTAACTGAAGGGATCTCGCAATTTAAGAATGTTGGCGGAGGGAAAAATCTCTCCGCCAGCCGCCAGGTTATTGCACTAAAGCCGTCAGTTTGCCAAACACTTGTGCACCGTCCGCGTCACGTTTGATTTGCACCACATCTTCAAGCTTGTCGATTTGGCTGATCATTTGCTCAAGACGCTGATCGTCTGCCACCTGTAGCCAGATACGGCTCTGGTCGCCCTGCGGGAGCGGAAGACAGAGGATCCCTTCAACGTTAAAAGCGCGGCGGGCAAACAAGCCGCAAATGTGAGACATTACGCCCGGATGGTTGCGCACAGTAAGTTCAAGAATAACAGTTAGTTGTTGCATGGCTTACTCTCCAATCATCTCAATATTTGCAGCGCCTGGCGGCACCATCGGGAATACTTTTTCGCTGGCATCAATGCGCACATGAATCAGGCATGGGCCTGGGCGCGAAATAGCTTCTTGTAACGCAGCTTGTGGGTTTTCGGCGGCGTTCAAATCGCAGGTTTGTAGCCCAAAACCTTCGGCAATTTTCAGGAAGTTAGTCTGCCCGGAATAGGTCGCGGCAAACACATTTTGTTGATAGAACAGCGTTTGTTGTTGATGTACCAGTCCCAGCGCCTGGTTGTTCAGCAGAATAATTTTCACATCCAGGTTATGTTCGGCAGCGGTCGCCATTTCCTGAATATTCATCATGATGCTGCCATCGCCGGTAAAACACAGCACTTTGCGATTGGGTTCCGCCAGCGCCGCGCCAACCGCCGCAGGCAGGCCAAAGCCCATCGTCCCTAAACCACCCGAAGTCAGCCACTGGCGTGGACGGTTCAGCGGATAAGCTTGCGCCACCCACATTTGGTGTTGCCCAACGTCGGTTGTGATAATCGCTTCGTCATCCACACACGCTGCCGCCGCGTTGATCAGGCCGTATGGCGTCAACGGGTTGTCAGCGCCCGGCATGTTAAATGGAAATTCCTGCTGCAAACCAGCAACCTGTTGCAGCCACTGCTGGCGCGGTTGCGCGTTAACTTTTGGCAGTAATTGTTCCAGCACTTCGCCCACATCGGCGCGAATAGCCACATGCGCTTGTTTAATTTTACCCAACTCGGCGCGGTCGATATCGACGTGAATGATTTTCGCATTCGGGCAGAATTCTTCGGTTTTACCAATTGCCCGGTCGTCAAAACGCGCGCCCAGAACAATCAGCAAGTCCGCTTCCTGCAAAATAAAATTGGTGCTGCGGGCGCCATGCATCCCCAACATGCCCAGAGATAATGGGTGTTTAGCCGGGATCGTGCCGAGCGCCATGAGCGTCATCGTGGTGGGCAGATTCGCTTTTTCAGCAAGCGCGCGCGCATCCGCATGAGCATTAATCACCCCGCCACCGAGATACAGCACCGGGCGCTGCGCCTGGTTAATCATCGCGGCGGCATCAGAGATTTGTTGAGCATCAAATTGTGGCGCATGGGTTGGCGCACACACCGCTGGCAACTCGCTGATGTCGATTTCAGCGGTCTGTACGTCTTTAGGAATATCAATCCATACCGGCCCAGGGCGGCCTGACTCAGCAATGCGGAACGCCTCGCAAATCACCTGCGGCAGTTCGGCGATATCACGCACTAAATAGTTGTGTTTGGTAATGGGAATGGAGATGCCGTAGGTGTCGACTTCCTGGAATGCATCGGTGCCAATCATGGATTTCGGCACCTGCCCGGTGATGCAGACCAGCGGGATGGAGTCGAGGCGCGCATCGGCGATGGCGGTAACCAGATTCGTCGCACCCGGGCCACTACACGCGATACACACCGCGGCTTTGCCCTGGGTTCGTGCCATGCCTTGCGCCATAAAGCCTGCGCCTTGTTCGTGACGCGCAAGAATGTGGCGAATTTTTTCGCTTTTGCTTAGTGCGTTATAGAGCGGCAGAACGGTGCCACCGGGAATACCGCTGATGGTAGTAATGCCATGATGTTCAAGCAGTTGCACAATTAATTCTGCACCCGTAATACGGTTTGCTTGCGGTGGGTTTTCCGATATTGCCATTGCTCCAGTCCTTCTTCTTATGCCGTTTCGCTTTTGGCCGGGGGACTAAAACAAGAAACCCCGCCCGGTTTGCGCCGGCGGGGTTTTGGAATCGATGCGTTGATTCAGACCCTACGGCGCTAAGCCGACGACCACCACCACACGCACGACGACCACCGCGGCTGGTAGCGCGGTTAGTAGTAGGCCAGTGTTGCGAGTGAATGTAGTCATTAGGGTCCTGAATATGTGTTGTGCGTTTTTAACGTCGAAATTTATACAAACATACTGCTTCATTTCACACAACAGCTTTATTTGTCTCAGCAAAAAAACGTGCACCAGATCACAGCACTTAAATAGCCGTTGCAGCGAATTCACGTTTTAATTCGTCAATCGGCAGATAACGTCCGATGATGACCAGCCTTGAAACCCGTTGTTCAGTGGGGTGCCAGACCGAACCATAATCAAAACCCGCAACTTTGTGGACGCCTTGCACAATCAGCCGTTGCGGGTTGCCGTCAATCGCCAGCACACCTTTGTAGCGCAACATGTCGTTGCCAAAACGCGCAATGCAGCTTTCCATAAACGCGCCTATTTTCTTCACATCCAACAATCCCGCATCAAAAACGTGTGCCTGAATGGCGTCGTCCCAGGAGCGTTTTGCAGACGCTTTACGAAATGGCTGGAAGCTCACGGGATGGTCGGCGTCGGCACGGATAACCCGGAATCCGGCGGTCGTTTCAATGCTATCCGTAAGCTCGAATGCATCGAGATCGAGCCATAAATCGGCCGGGCATTCGCCGTTCACTATCTCAAAAAGATCCGCTTTGCTGTTGATCCGATGAATCCTTTCCAGCGCCTGGAGTTTGGTGTCTTCGTCAACACGATCCGCTTTGGTCAGTAAAATTCGATCGGCAAAACCGAGCTGCGAGGCCGCCACCGCATGTTCATCTAACTGGCGCGAAATATGTTCCGCATCGGCCAACGCGATCACGGCATCAAGGCGCAACGCTTCACGCAGATATTCATCAACAAAGAAGGTCTGGACGATGGGCGCGGGGTCGGCAAGGCCGGTGGTTTCCACAATCAGGCGTTCAAAATTGAGTTGTCCCGCCGCGCGTTTTGCCAACATTTCTCGTAATGCAGCAGTGAATTCCCCGCGAACGCTACAACACACGCAGCCGTTACTTAACTCCACAACGTTGACGTTATCCCCGCCTTTGAGCAGCGCGCCGTCGATGTTTACCGCACCGAATTCATTTTCCAGAATCGCAACAGGTTGGTTGTCGTTGTGGGCGAGAAAGTAGTTAAGAAGTGTGGTTTTCCCTGAGCCAAGAAAGCCCGTTAACAAAGTGACAGATACCGCTTGATTCATGTCATATTCCTTAGATTAACAGCAGCGAGCGCCGCCTTTGCCGCCGTAGCGTGCATCCTGACGCTCGCGGAAAAACTCTTCGTAGGTCATCGGCGTCTGTTCAGGATGTGTCAGGCGCACGTGTTGTACATAGTTGTCGTAATCAGGCACGCCAACCATTAGCTTCGCGGCCTGGCCGAGATATTTGCCTGCTTTGGCGAGTGTGTCGAACATTGTGGCTCCTGTGTTTATTGGACTGCCCTCACCCTAACCCTCTCCCACAGGAGAGGGTATTTTCTTTTCTCCCTCGCCCCTTTGGGGAGAGGGCCGGGGTGAGGGGAAAACTCAATTAATGCACGCTTTTAGCCTGCGCTAAAACCTGCTCAACGTCTTCCGGCATCTTCTCGTAAGGCGTTTCCTTCGCGGTTGGCAGGTCCGACTTCAGCGCCTGCATGGCGGTTTTAATCGCAAACAGACCAATCACCACCACAACCACCATAAAGAAGATGGTCAACCCGGCATCCAGACGGTTGTTAAACACCAACTGCGAAAGCTGCGATTTGGTGTATTGCGCCGGAATATTGCCGCTGTCGAGAGTCGCCTGGAACTTGTTAGCGATAGCCAGGAAGCCCACTTTGGCATCCGGGCTGAACGCTTTTTGCCAGCCAGCCGTCAAGGTACAGAACAGCAACCACGCGGTTGGCACCAGCGCCACCCAGGCGTATTTCTGCTTCTTCATCTTGAATAGCACTACCGCGCACAGCATCAACGCCATGCCTGCCAGCATCTGGTTGGCGATACCAAACAGCGGCCACAGGGTGTTAATCCCGCCGAGCGGATCAACCACGCCCTGGTGCAGGAAGTAACCCCACGCCATTACGCAAAGTGCCGTCGCCAGCAAGTTTGCCGGCAGCGAGTCAGTCCGTTTAAGCCCCGGCGAGATCACGCCCAGCAAGTCTTGCAGCATAAAGCGCGCCGCACGTGTGCCCGCATCGACCGCCGTCAGAATAAACAGTGCTTCAAACAGAATGGCGAAGTGATACCAGAACGACACATCCATCAGGCCGCCCAGCGCGCCGTGCAGAATGTACGCCATCCCGACCGCGAGCGTTGGTGCGCCACCCGCGCGTGAAATAATGCTCTGCTCGCCCACATCGTTGGCAATGTTGGTTAAGGTTTCAGGGGTAATATGGAAGCCCCAACTGCTGACCACGCCAGCCGCAGAAGCCACAACATCCACGGTACCCGCCGGAGCCAGAACCGCCAGTGGGCTGTTCATCGCGAAGTACACGCCTGGGTCGATAACACAAGCCGCCACCAGCGCCATAATCGCCACAAACGATTCCATCAACATGCCGCCGTAACCGATGAAGCAAGCCTGGTTTTCATTAGCCAGCATCTTCGGCGTGGTGCCGGACGAGATCAGCGCGTGGAAGCCAGAAACCGCGCCACACGCGATGGTGATAAACAGGAACGGGAACAAATCGCCGGTCCAGACCGGGCCGGTGCCATCAATAAACTTGGTCAACGAAGGCATTTGCAGCGTCGGACGCATAATCAAAATGCCAATGGCCAGGCCGATAATGGTGCCGATTTTCAGGAAGGTAGAAAGGTAATCACGCGGCGCAAGCAGCAGCCAGACCGGCAATACCGCCGCCACAAAACCGTAGCCCACCAGCATCCAGGTCAGTTGCACACCGGTAAAGTCGAAGTACGGCGCCCAGGTTGGACTTTCGGCTACCCAACCGCCGGAGATAATCGCGAAGATCAGCATCACCAGTCCAATTACCGACACTTCACCAATGCGGCCAGGGCGCAGGTAACGGATGTAGACCCCCATAAACAGCGCCAGCGGAATGGTAAACGCCACGGTGTAGGTGCCCCACGGGCTGTGAGTCAGCGCTTTCACCACGATCATCGCCAGCACCGCGAGGATGATAACCATAATCATAAAACAGGCCACCAGCGCAATCACACCCGCCGTGTTACCCATCTCTTCTTTGACCAGTTCGCCCAGCGAGCGCCCATCACGACGCGTCGAGACAAACAGCACCATAAAATCTTGTACCGCGCCGGCCAACACCACACCCGCCAGCAGCCAGAGCATGCCTGGCAAATACCCCATTTGCGCGGCAAGCACCGGCCCGACGAGCGGCCCCGCCCCAGCAATCGCAGCAAAATGGTGACCGAACAGCACTTTCTTGTCGGTCGGAACATAGTCCAGCCCGTCGTTATGGCGCACGGCAGGCGTCATACGAGTGGCATCAACGGTTAAGACTCGTTTAGCGATAAACAAGCCGTAGTAACGATAAGCGATGAGGTAGACGCAGATTGCAGCAACCACAATCCACAATGCGTTTATCTGTTCGCCACGATTGAGTGCGATATAGCCGAGCGCGAATGCACCGATCAGTGCAAGCACAGCCCATATGAGGTGTTTCCCTGGATTATTCATCTTTGTTTTCCATGTATAGACCAGAAGCAGAGGTGTTACCGATTTGTTCTAGATCAAGCGCGTGGATTTAACAATATTGAAACGAGAGAATGGAGTGGTTTGACCAGGTCTTTACATCAGCTTGTTAAGGAGATCACGATGCGGGGTGCGGCGGGGGAGAAAAGCTGCCGGATGACGCTGCGCTTATCCGACCTACGAATGACATGCGGTTTTGTAGGGTGGATAAGCCGCCAGGCGTCATCCACCACAAATTCACCCTATCGTCGCCGTCGTCAACCGGCTCGTGCAACACCGCTTGCCGCGCGCGTCGAAGATGGCAATTTCCCACACCTGGGAACTCCTCCCAAGATGCAGCGGTTTGCATACGCCGCGCACTGACCCGGACGCAACAGCGCGATGATGACTGGCGTTTATCTCCGTTCCTACCACACACTGCCCGTCAGTGGTCGTCAGAAATCCCGCCATCGACCCGAGGGTTTCTGCCAGCACCACCGACGCGCCGCCGTGCAGCAAACCAAACGGCTGCTGGGTGCGGTTATCGACCGGCATTTCCGCTTCCAGACTTTCGTCGTCCATGCGCGTGTAAATAATACCGAGTTGCTCAACCATCGTTCCGGCGCTGGTTTGGTTTAGCTCGTCGAGCGATAACTGCCGTTTCCAGATACTCATTCAGGCTCCCAGCGTAGCGCCGCCGTCAATCACAATATCCTGCAATGTGATGTGGCTGGCGTGCGATGAGGCGAGGAACAGAATGGTGCTGGCAATTTCCTGCGGACGCGCGATTTTGCCCAGCGGAATGCCCAGTTTGAACTGATCCGGGAATCCCTGAATGCGCTGCTGCTCGGCATCCGGCGTTTTCCACAACGTGCGCTGCATATCGGTATCGGTTGAACCCGGCGACACCACATTACAACGCACGCCGAACGGTGCCAGCTCCAGACCCACCGTTAACGCCAGGCTTTTCAGCGCCGCTTTCGATGCACCATACGCCGACATTCCGGTGCGCGGCGTGTGGGCAGCGTCAGATGCGACGGTCACAATCGCGCCACTTTGCTGTTCGCGAAAACGCGGCATGACGGCGCGGAACAGATTAAACGCCCCGCCTACGTTTACGGCAAAAGTATCCTGCCAGTCCTGCAACGCCAGTGCATCCGTTGCGCCCATGCGTAAAATACCCGCCGCATTTACCAGCACATCAAGCTGTGGCTCGTTGCTCAATAAACGCTGCGTAACGGCGGCAACCTGTTCGGCATCCGCCACGTTTAACACTTCAGTTTCAAATGGATAGACTTCCAGCGGGAAGGCCAAATCGAGGCCGACGACGGTCGCCCCGGCGTCGCTAAACGCCCTTGCGGTGTGATAGCCGATGCCTTTTCCCGCGCCAGTTACCCAAACGGTTTTGCCGCTAAAGTCGATGTTCATGCTCAGGAACCCCGCGACAGCAGCGCCCACCAGGCGTCGATCGTCGGGTTTTTCGCCAGCATCACGAAATCAATATCCGTGTGAATTTTGCGCCAGCGAGCCGCCAGCGCCATCATGCGCACCGAATCCAGACCGTAATCAATCAGGTTTTCGTCATCTTGCGGAATGTCGGATTCATCGAGCAATGGCAGCACGAGTTCACGCAGTTGCTCTTTATTCTGCGGTGCCGCTTCCGGCAATAAATCACGCGTCATCACCACGCGCCCGGAACGGCCTGCGGTGTATTTGAGCGCCATCATGTGTTCTTCGCGGCTGAAATCGGCCAGCGCATCGGCCACCATAAACGGTTTGATATCACGCATAAACGCGTCGGTTGCCGTCGTCATGCAGCCGATATGGGCGTACACACCGCAAATAATCAGCTGATTGCGGCCCGTTTCTTTTAACACTTGTTCCAGCGGCGAGCGGATAAACGCGCTGTAGCGCCATTTGGTCAGCACCGTGTCGTGCTCGTCCGGGGCGAGTTCCGCGACCACTTTCTGGCGCTCCGGATGTTTGTTTAAACCCGGTCCCCACATGTCGTTCAGCAGCGCACGATCTTCATCGCTTTGAGCGTTAGGCTGCGCGGTGTAATAGACCGGAATGTTGTGGCGTTTGCAGTAATCGCGCAGCGCAGCGATGTTGGCGATAACCTGCTGGATCATCGGGCAATTATCGCCCCAGAAATCAATGAAATATTCCTGCATATCGTGAATCAGCAGCGCCGCACGCTCAGGCTCAAACGCCCAATTCACTTTGTTTTCCGGGATGTCGGCAGCCGTCGGTAAGGTGTATGCGTTCAGTTTTGGAATAGCCATAAATTCTCCGTCTATCAGGAAGCCAGTTGCTTATCAGCAATCAACTGGCGCAAACGTTTTTTGTCCACTTTGCCCACCGCAGTCAGCGGCAGGTTTTCAACGATTTCAATGCGATCGGGCAGTTTGAAGTCCGCAATGCCGAGTTCGCGCAGATAACGGCGAATTTCTACGGCGCGGAACGGGCGCAGGCCGACGATAAACGCGCAGCTTTTCTCGCCCAGCAAACTGTCTTCCATTGAAACCAATGCGGCATGCACAATCTCTTCGTGGCGCAGTAACAGGTTTTCGATCTCTTCTGCGGCGATCTTTTCTCCGCCACGGTTTATCTGATCTTTCTCGCGCCCCTGGACCGTGATGTAGCCATCTTCGGCAATAGAAATCAGGTCGCCAGAACAGTAGAAACCGTTAGCATCAAAGGCGCTGGTGTTATGCTCCCGGCTGCGATAGTAGCCACGGAAGGTGTACGGCCCGCGCGTCATCAGGCGGCCCACTTCACCGTGCGGCAACGCATTACCGTTTTCATCCGCCACCCAAACTTCGTCGTCCGGGCACATCGGTTTACCCTGGGTTTTGAAGATGTGCTCATTGTCGTCATCCAGGCGCGTGTAGTTCACCAGCCCCTCAGCCATGCCGAAAACTTGCTGTAGCTGGCAGCCAATCTCTGCCGGAATGCGTGCAGCCAGCGCTTCGCTTAAACGTGCGCCGCCCACTTGCAACAGTTCTAATGATTCGAGGGATTTATTGCTGCCCCACTCGCCAATCGCTTGCAGCCACAGGCTGACAGCAGGCGGCACCAGCGCGGTGACGTTTATCTGGTGGCGTTCAATCAGCGGGAAGCAGAGCGTCGCGCTCGGGTCGTTTGCCAGCACCACGCGCCCACCGCCGTAAAATACGCCCAGCGAACCCGGTGAACTCAGCGCGTAGTTATGCGCCGCCGGGATCGCACACAGGAAGCGGGTATGGGCATCAAAACGGCAGATTTCTACGCTGCGGCGAATGCTGTAGTAGTAATCGTTGTGCGTGCGTGGAATCAGTTTAGGCGTGCCGGTGCTGCCGCCGGAAAGCTGGAAGAAAGCCACTTCGTCAGCCGCCGATGGGGTGGCGACAAAGTTCTCTTCCGGCTCGCCGATCAATGCGCTCAGCGAACGTTCGCGATCGTTTTCATTAAGCAATACCGCCATGCGCAGCGAGGGATTTTGTTGGCACAGCGCATCAAGGAAATCATCGTGGGCGAACAAATTGTGTTTGCGATCGGCAATCACCACCGCCGGTTCGATTTGGCGGGCATACGCTTCCATTTCAGTGCGCTGATGGCTGAACAACGCGTTCACCGGAGCCACACCTATTTTCAGTAGCGCAAACAGCGTGATGTACAACTCAGCTACGTTGCCAAGTTGCACCAGCGCGGTTTCGCCATTGCTCAGGCCGCGTCGTTTTAGCGCACACGCCAGGCGAGTGGCGGCCAGTTCCAGCTCGCGGTAGCTGTAATGACGCTCACCTTCGATTAACGCAATCGCGTCATTTTTGGCCTGGCGGGTGAGAATATCGGTCAGCGGTAAATCCGCCCAGTAGCCTTTTTCGCGGTAGCGGGCAGCCAGGTCATCCGGCCAGCGGGTAAATTCGATAGCCATTTATTTAATTCCAAAAACGTTGAGCATGGTGGAAAGTTTGACGCCGGTTTCGCGCCATTCAGATTCGGGCGATGACGCAGGAACGATGCCTGCGCCTGCGAACAGTCGCACTTGCTTACCGCCGACGCGCGCGCAGCGAATCGTCACTACCCACTCGCCATTCCCCTCGGCGTCGCACCAGCCGACAATCCCGCCAAACAGTTCACGGTCAAACGGCTCCAGCTCGGCAATGAGTTTTTGTGCTGCATCATGCGGGAAGCCACTTAGCGCAGGCGTCGGGTGCAACAGGCAAGCCAGAGAAAGTGCGTTGTCCTGGCTGTCTATAATTTGGCCGTAAATCGGCGTGGCGAGGTGCCATAAGGTCGGCGTGGTGATTAATTCAGGCGTGTCGGAAAGCGTTAAATACTGGCTACGCGGCAGCAAAACATCATGCATCGCTTGCGTCACCAGGCCGTGTTCGTGGCGGTCTTTGGTGGAACGCAGTAACTGCGCGCCAATTTCGCTGTCGCGCTGGATATTGTCTTTATCGCGACGCGCCGAACCGGCGAGCGGCAAGGAGCTGAAATTCTTGCCTGATTTGCGTAACAGCAATTCCGGGCTGGCGCCTACCAGCGAGCTGCCATCCGGCAACGGCACGTGGAAGTTATAGCTGGTCGGATTCTGGCTTATCAGGCGATTAAGCAGCGCGTCGAGGTCAACAACCGCATCGGTTTCAATATCAATCAGGCGCGAGAGCACCACTTTATCAATATCCGGCTGCGCGGTAGCGGTGGCGGCATGGGCCACCATTTCCATAAATTTTTCTTGTTCAGGAATCGCCTGGCGCGAGGCAATATTCAGCGCCTGGCCGCCGCGTTTTTGGCAAGCCGCATCCTGATGCTGTGCGCGTGAAAACGGCTGCCAGCTTTCGGGGATGAATAATGCGGAAGGCTGGCGCGGGTCAAATGGGATAGCCCCTACGACAACAGGCTTTTCGATGCCGTGCTTGCGGGCGTTGTCGAACGCTTCGCGCAGCTGAGTTTGCAGATGACCATGGGAATGTGCGCCGTCTAGCGCCGGGGTAACCAGTCGGGTAAAGCAGCCGCTTGTGGAAAAACTGCGGTAAGGCGACATAAAGAAAAAACTGTCTGCGCAATGCTTCACCGCTTGCCCTGGCGTGGATGTAAGCTGCTTTTCTTGTGGCGGCTTCGCCATTGACGTTTCCATGCATCCTCCGTAAAAACATGACAAAAGATAGTAATAATGATTATCATTTGCTTTTCGGTGTCGTAACCTAAAGAGAAAAGGACATGCTGTCAACAAAGGCTAAATTTTTTTTAACAATTCCCGCACTCGTATTATTGAGTTTGAGTCACCTCGCCCATTCCGCCGACTGGCCAAGAACCATTACCGACAGCCACGGCTCGCACACGTTTGAACAAGCACCGGTGCGCATTGTTTCTACCAGCGTGACGTTAACCGGTTCGCTGCTGGCGATTGACGCACCTGTGGTCGCAAGCGGTGCAACCACGCCAGGAAATCGCATGGCGGATTCACAAGGTTTCCTGCGCCAGTGGGGCGATGTCGCAAAAGCACGCAATGTTCAGCGTTTGTACATTGGCGAAGCGAGCGCCGAAGCGGTGGCCGCGCAAATGCCGGATCTGATTTTAATTAGCGCCACCGGCGGTGATTCTGCCCTCGCCCTTTACGATCAGCTCTCTGCCATTGCCCCAACGCTGGTCATCAATTACGACGATAAAAGCTGGCAGCAGTTGCTCACGCAGTTGGGCCAAATCACCGGGCATGAAAAGCAAGCCGCCGCAAGAATTGCCAGTTTTGACAAGCAATTAAGCGAGTCCAAAATGCATATGACGCTGCCACCGCAGCCCGTCACAGCACTCGTTTACACCCCAGCTTCACGCTCGGCAAACCTCTGGACGCAAGAGTCTGCGCAAGGGAAATTGCTCCAGCAGCTTGGCTTCACGTTATCCACTTTGCCGGGGGCGGTTCATGCCAGCCAGAGCATGGGGAAACGTCACGATATCGTGCAATTGGGTGGCGAAAATCTGGCTGCTGGTCTGAACGGTGAAAGCCTGTTCCTGTTCGCCAGCGATGAGAAAGACGCCACCGCGCTTGAAACTAACCCGCTGCTTTCACACATTCCTGCCGTGCAGAATAAGCGTGTGTACGCGCTGGGCACCGAAACCTTCCGCCTGGATTATTACAGCGCCACGCAAATTTTGGAGCATATGAGCCAGTTGTTTGCCAGCAAGTGATTGATTCAGTGTCGGATGACGCCTGCGGCTTATCCGACCTACGGGTCTATTTGATGTCTGCCGCTTCGGTTTGCTCCGGGGCGGCTTGCAAATAACCGCGCAACTGCACCAACACAACCGCCAATACCACGCCGCACAACGTCAATGCTAAACCGCCGTAACTCGCTGCTGCGACTGGCGTTAACGCCACCGTCATCCCGCCTAAAATTGCGGCCCCTATCGCATCGCCCGTCACGTTCTGCGCCGTCCATAAACCGTTGATTCGCCCTAACATCCCGTCCGGCGTCAGCGTCTGAATTAAGGTGTACTGCAGCAAAGAGCTGATGGCGCTGAGATAGCCAAACAGCGCGAGGCACGCCAGCCCAAGCCCCCAAACCGGCATCAGGCTAAAGACGCCAATGGAGATAAACGACACAATTCCCGTCCCCAGCATAATCATGCCCGGGCGAACGTGATGCGCGATACGCCCACTGGTCAACGCGCCGATTGCCGCACCGAGCGGAACGGCGGCGTACATCAGGCCGATTTGCGCCGCACTCATATTCCAGTGCCCGGCGAGTGCCGGATACAACACGCGCACCGCACTCGCCATCGTCAGCAGCGCACCGACTAACGCAATGCCGCCGATTACCGGATGGCCGACCAGGAAACGCAGCCCATTCCACAACGAGAGCAGCGGATTTTCACGCGCCTGCGGCGGCGGTGCCAGTTTCGGCAAACTCAGCAGCGGCAATAACGTGATAAACGTGCCGACGGAAGCCAGCGCGTAGTTCCATACCACACCGCCTGACGCCAGCAGCAGCCCGCCAATCATGGGTGAAATCACTGAACCCAGGCGCACGGTGAGCATGGTTATCGCGCTCGCCTGCATTAAATTTTCACGCCCAACCAGCGCGGGAGTCGCCGCCAGAAGTGCCGTCACGCCCAGTGCGCCAAAGAATCCATCCCACACGCCAAGCAAGTAAATCGCCGCCAGCGAAGGTTCCGGCAACGCGGCGTTAATCGTCAGGCCAATAAAACCGACGCCACACGTGGAGCGGGCGAGCAAAATCAGACGGCGGCGTTCATGACGGTCAGCCAGCACCCCGCCCATCATCAGGCCGATAAACATCGCACTGCCGGTGAGCGTCACCGCGAGGCCGACTTGCAGCGAGGAGCCGGTCAGCGTCTGGATTTGTACCGGAACGGCAACACCGAGTAACCCCAGCGAGACGATGGAAATAAAGCGAGCAAGGAAGACGGCGCGAAAAGCGGGATGAGTCTTGAGCAAACTGAGATTTAGCAGCAAAGAATTGCGGTTCATTACAGGGCCTTAAAGCGAATTTTTCTTTCCGGGTGCGAGGCGGCTCATGCTAACATAAACAAATAAGAGTGATAATGATAATAACTATCATTAATTTTCATGAAAGGGATTTATGTTATTTCCACGGCCATCAACACGCGTTGTGACGCTGCTGATTCTGTTTTTGCTGTTGCTCTTAATGGCGGTGATGAGTCTGCTTATTGGGGCAAAATCACTGCCCGTTGAGGTCGTTATCGATGCATTCAGCGGTCAATGCCGAAGTGCTGATTGCACTATCGTGCTCGACGCTCGCCTTCCGCGTACGCTGGCAGGCATTCTCGCCGGTGGCGCACTCGGCCTTGCCGGGGCGCTGATGCAAACTCTGACTCGTAATCCCCTAGCCGACCCCGGCCTGCTTGGCGTCAATGCCGGGGCCAGTTTTGCCATTGTATTAGGTGCGGCGGTCTGGAGTTTTTCTTCACCGATTGCCCTGCTCGGCATGGCCTTTGCTGGTGCGCTGTGCGCCGCATTGGTGGTGGCATTTACCGGCAGCCAGGGCGGCGGGCAACTCAGCCCGGTGCGTTTAACGCTGGCGGGCGTTGCGCTTGCCGCCGTGCTGGAAGGCCTGAGCAACGGCATCGCACTGCTTAACCCGGTGGTTTACGACCAGTTACGTTTCTGGCAGGCCGGAACGCTGGATATTCGCACCCTCGACACGCTGAAAATAATCGTGTTGCCGGTACTGGCAGGCTGCGCCATTGCCCTGTTTATAAGCCGTTCACTCAACAGCCTGAGCATGGGAACCGACACCGCCACCGCGCTGGGTAGCAAAGTTGCACGCACTCAATTGCTCGGTTTAATCGCCATCACGTTATTGTGCGGCAGCGCGACGGCAGCCGTTGGCCCGATTGCGTTTATCGGCCTGATGATGCCGCATCTTTCGCGCTGGCTGGTGGGGGCCGATCACCGCTGGTCGCTCCCCGTCACCCTGATTGCCACGCCTGCACTATTGCTGTTCGCCGATATTGTTGGCCGCCTGCTGGTGCCGGGTGAACTGCGGGTGTCGGTGGTTAGCGCGTTTATTGGCGCGCCGATGCTGATTTATCTGGTGCGCCGCCAACGCAAGGGAGCGAATGCATGACCCGTCTCTCTCCTCGCTTACTGTTCGTCAGCCTGGCGCTATTGCTGTTCAGTTGCGCATTAGGCGTGTGGAGCCTGGGAAGCGGCGTTTTACCGCTTTCAGTAGGCCAGGTGATTGACGCTCTGGCCGGTTCTGCACCGCGAAATGTTTCACTCGTCGTTGTCGAATGGCGCTTGCCCCGCGTAGTGATGGCGCTACTCATT
Source organism: Buttiauxella sp. BIGb0471 (assembly GCF_024807715.1). Classification (NCBI taxonomy): domain Bacteria; kingdom Pseudomonadati; phylum Pseudomonadota; class Gammaproteobacteria; order Enterobacterales; family Enterobacteriaceae; genus Buttiauxella; species Buttiauxella sp. BIGb0471. The sequence continues at coordinate 293,803 of NZ_JANUEU010000005.1, read as the reverse complement.
GGCGCGGCATTAGGCGTGAGCGGTGCTATTTTCCAGTCGCTGATGCGCAACCCGCTCGGCAGCCCGGATGTGATGGGCTTTAACACCGGTGCCTGGAGTGGCGTGCTGGTGGCCATGGTGCTATTCGGCCAGCATCAAACCGCCATTGCTACCTCGGCGATGATCGGCGGCGTGGTGACCGCGCTGGTGGTCTGGCTGCTCGCGTGGCGAAACGGCATCGAAACTTTCCGCCTGATCATTATTGGCATCGGCGTGCGGGCGATGCTGGTCGCGTTTAATACCTGGTTATTGCTGCACGCCTCGCTTGAAACGGCGATTTCCGCCGGGCTGTGGAATGCCGGTTCGCTCAATGGGTTAACCTGGGGGAAAATCTTCCCGGCTGTACCATTAATGCTGTTGGCGTTGATTGCCGGTGGATTGTTGGTCCGGCGGATGCGCTTGTTGGAAATGGGCGATGACAGCGCCTGTGCGCTTGGCGTTTCAGTTGAGCGTTCGCGCCTGATGCTGATGTTAACCGGCGTGATTCTGACTGCCGCCGCCACCGCACTTGCCGGGCCGATTTCGTTTGTCGCCCTGGTCGCCCCGCACATTGCGCGCCGCCTGAGTGGCACTTCGCGTTGGGGTTTACTGCAATCAGCACTCTGTGGTTCGGCGTTATTACTGGCGGCCGATTTATGCGCTCAACATCTTTTCATGCCTTATCAGCTGCCGGTTGGCGTGGTTACGGTAAGCCTCGGCGGTATCTATTTAATTGCGTTGTTGATTCAGGAGTCCCGTAAAAAATGAGCCAGATTTCCGCTCCACCGCGCCTGCATGGCGAACAGCTCACATTGGGATATGGCAATCATGTGGTCGCCGACGGCCTGACCGTTGCCATTCCTGACGGGAAATTCACCGCCATTATCGGCCCCAACGGCTGCGGGAAATCCACGCTGCTGCGCACCCTTAGCCGCCTGATGAAACCAATGCACGGCCAGGTGTGGCTCGATGGCAATGAAATCCATCGCTTTGCGACCAAAGAAGTGGCGCGTCGCGTGGGTTTACTGGCGCAAAACTCCAGCGCCCCGGGAGATATCAGCGTCGCAGAACTGGTGGCGCGTGGGCGATATCCACATCAGCCGATGTTTTCTCGCTGGCGCGAAGAAGACAGACTGGCGGTGGAACGGGCGTTAAAAGCGACGAATATTGAGGATTTGGCTGACCAACCCGTTGATACGCTTTCCGGCGGCCAGCGCCAGCGTGCCTGGATTGCGATGGTGCTGGCGCAGGAAACGTCCATTCTGTTGCTGGATGAACCTACCACCTGGCTTGATATCAGCCATCAAATTGATTTGCTGGAATTGCTGCGCGACCTGAACCAAAAGCAAGGTTTTACCCTTGCCGCGGTGCTGCATGATTTGAACCAGGCCTGCCGCTACGCGACTCACTTAATCGCGCTGCGAGATGGCAAAATTATCGCTGAAGGCGCGCCGACAGAGATTGTCACGCCCGAGCTTATCGAAGCAATTTACGGCCTGCGCTGCATGATTATCGAAGATCCGGTAGCGCATACACCGCTGGTCGTGCCGCTCGGGCGTGGCTGAAAATCCCTTTCATAGTAGGTCGGCGTCATCCGGCGCTTACACCAACACTCGCTGCAATACCGGCCCTATTTCCTCAAAAGATTTTGGGGAAATAATGTCGACGTGGGCGCAGTCGAGGCGGAAGACATCAAGCTCGGCAATCCACGGTGCCCAGGTTTTTTGCGGGTCCATTCCTTCGGGTAACGTTCTCTCTGCAACAAACAACGTAGCTTTCCCGCCAAACGGCACACTGTTTGCGGTCGTCAGCAGTCGCACCGCATCGGCGTAATTCCCTTCAATAGCCTGGAATAAAGCATCTGACGTTTGTCCACGTTGTGCGGCGACAAAAGCCTCACGTTCGCGGTTGATTTCATCCAGCACCGCTGGATCGAGTTCGTTTGCCGCCTTCTCCGTCCAGTTTTGCGTTTCTGGTGGCCAGGTATCCAGCAGGCCGAGGAACGCGACTTCTTCCCCTGCCGCTTCAAGACGTGCCGCAATGCCTTGCGCCAGCGTGCCGCCGAGCGAATAGCCCATCAGATAATACGGGCCATGGGGCTGAAGCTCGCGCAGGGTTTGCAAGTGCGTTTCGCAAACCTGCGCCAGGTTTTCGGCTTGCTGCATCGGGCCATTCGGGCGCGGAGATTGAATGCCCGTAATCGACCAACGCGGGTCGAGATAACGCTGCAATACGCTAAATTGCCAGGCAAAGCCCGACGCCGGATGGAAACAATAGAGCGTTGGCCCACTGCCTTTACGCAACGGCAGCACCGTATCAAAACCCGCGCGGCTGGCTTCTTCTTCACTCTGTTGCTGGGCCAGTATTTCCGCAAGCTGGCCGACGGTTGACGCCACCATCACCTGCCCGACCGTGACTGGCCTTGCGAGTTTTTCGCGTAACTGTGCCGCCAGGCGCATCGCCAGTAGCGAGTGCCCGCCGAGCGCAAAGAAGTCATCATTGACTGTGGAAATTTCGCAGTTTAAAAGCTGTGAAAATGCGTCGGCGATGGTGATTTCCAGGCTCGATTCGGGAGCACGCCCGCTGCCGCGTTGCGCCAGTTCGGGTAAAGGCAGCGCTTTTCTGTCCAGCTTACCATTCGCGCTGAGGGGGAAATCATCCAGCTGAATTAACGCCACCGGAACCATGTGTGCAGGCAGCACGGCAGCCAGTCGTTCGCGCAGGGTATCGAGAGCCAAAACCTCGCTGGAGGCTGACACCAGATACCCCACCAGTTGACGGGCATCGCCGCCGCTGACGGCATCTTTATTCAACACGCAGGCGTGCGTCACCGCCTGAGCAACGCCCGGCAGCGCCAGCATCGCCAGGTCGATATCACCCAGTTCGATACGCTGGCCGCGAATTTTGAGCTGATCGTCACTGCGCCCGAGATATTCCACAGCCCCGTCATCCAGCCAACGCGCGACATCGCCTGTGCGATACATGCGTTCACCTGCATCAAAAGGATCGGCCACAAAGCGGCTGGCGGTGAGATCCGGGCGCGATAAATAACCCTGCGCCAACTGAATTCCGGTGAGATACAGATCGCCTGCGATCCCCGGCGGAACGGGGCGCATCGCTGAGTCCAGAATGCGTAATCCGGTATTCCATACCGGCCAGCCAATCGGCACGCTGCTGCCTGAAACCCGCGCCAGCTCTTCGCCAGACGCCGGATACCAGCTGACATCAACGGCGGCTTCGGTTGGGCCATAGAGATTATGTAATGGTGCGTGAGTGAGTTGTTCCCACTGGCGGCAAAGTTCGGTCGGTAGCGCTTCCCCGCTACAAAACACCCGGCGCAGAGTGGCGCATTTTGCTCTCGCGTCATCATCGGTTAATGCCGCGACAAACGCCGCTAACATTGACGGAACAAAGTGCGTGGTAGTCACGCTATAACGGGCAAAAATCTGCTGTAACGCTTCCGGGTCACGATGCGCTTCTGGCGGAGCCATCACCAGTTGTGCGCCAACGATATACGGCCAGAAAAACTCCCACACGGAGACGTCAAAACTGCACGGCGTTTTCTGTAAAACCACGTCCTCGCCGTTGAGCGGATAGTGATTTTGCATCCACAAAAGACGGTTAACGATAGCCTGCTGCCCGACCATTACCCCTTTTGGTCGCCCGGTCGAACCGGAGGTGAAGATTACATACGCGGTGTGTTCCGGGCGTGAGAGATTTTGGGTTTCCGGCACATTAGCCGTATCCATAATACTTTGATAGCAGAAGGTTTTCAGGCCATTTACGGCACTAAACCGGGGTAACTGAGAGTCAGAAGTCAGCAGTAAACGCGGGGCGGCATCTTCAAGCATCATCTGCAAACGATCGTCGGGATAACCGGTATCGAGCGGCAGCCAGGCTGCCCCGACTTCAACAATCGCCTGCAATGCGAGCGATAAAAACACCGAGCGCGGCAGCGCGACAGCCACGACATCCCCCGGTTTCACGCCGCGTGAAATGAGTTCTGCGGCCAGCGCCAGCACCTGTTCGCGCATCTGGCGATAGTCGAACTGAGTGTTTTCGTCAGCCAGCGCGGGCGCATGGGGAGTTCTGGCGGCCTGCTCGGCAATTAACTGGCTTAACGTCGTGACGGGAACCGGAGTTTGCGTCGCGTTAATGCCTTCCAGCCGTTCGATTTCGCAAGGGTGCAGCAATTGCGCATCCACACAACGTAATGCGGGACTGGCCGCAAACTGGCGTAAAAGAAGCGGCAAGCGGGCGATGTGCTGTTGCAACGTGGCGGCATCGTAGCGCTGCGCATTTGCCAGTAGTTCGAGGGAGAACTCACCCTGTTCGCTGATATACAGCGCAATTTCTAAATCGCGCACCGGGCCGGAAGCCAATTGATGCGTAATGCCTTCGATGCCGTTGAAATCAAGGCGGTAATCGAACATTTTCAGGTTCAGCACCGGGCCATACAACGGCTCACCGCTGGTGACTGTCCCTGAGTCGCGCAGGATTTGTTCAGCATCGTAGCGCTGGTAACGGCGCAGGCTTTTGAGTTCTTTTGCAAGGTTTAAGGCGAATTCCGGCAGGGTAAAATCGGGTTCGATGCGCACACCAAACGGCAACACATTCAGCACTGGCCCGGTTGCACACAGCGCAGCAGACCCCATGCGGCGCATAAAGATAAAGCCCGCGGAGTAATCAGCCCTCCCGCTTAAACGCCCGAGCCACAGCGCCACCAGCCCTAATGCCATATCGGCGGCCGTCAGGTTTTTCTGGCGGGCGTTATCCATCAGCAGGTGGAAATCTGCGCTCTCAAAATTCAGCGACTGGCGAATCAGTTGGGTGGAGGAGCCCAAATCCGTCAGCGGTTTTGCCGAAAGCGTGGCAGGAGGCGGTAGCTGGCGAGTTTTATCAGCCCAAAACGACGCATCACGAAGCCTGGCGTCTGTTTTGCGGTAATGCTCGTATTCTGCAACAACATCACTAAACGGGGTAAATGGGCTGGGTTCAGGATTTTGATTTTGACAATACGCACTGTAAATATTGGCAATACGGCGGGTAATTGCGGTGAAACTGAAGCCATCAACCACCAAATGGTGAAAACGTTGATACCAGAACCAGCGCGTTTCGCCGATACGCAGGAGCTGATGATGATAAAGCGGTTTTGCGCTGCTGATACGCAAATCCTGCTCCAGATCCTCACGCATCAACGCAAGAGCAGCCGTTTCGGGTTCAGCGACGCCGCGTAAATCACGGCAAAGCGGGGCTGTAAATGTTGCATCAGGATCGACCCACTGACGCGCCTCGCCATCCACTTCACTAAAACGCATTTTCAGCGTATCCGCCTCGCTCATGCCCGCCACTATCGCCTTGCACAGCAGCGCTTCATTAAGCTCACCGTTAAGTTCGCCCCCGCAGTTTAATTCAATATAGTGCGCAACGCTCCACGCGTTGGCCTGGGGCGAAAGCTGATCGGCCATCCAGATGCCGGGTTGCGCCGCCACCAGCGGCAGGGTTTCGACGGGTGCGAGTATCGGCGCCATGATTAATTCACTCACCTTTCACCTCTGCTTTCGCAAAGTTTGCCGGTTGTAATTGGGTCCAGTTAGCGAGCAGCCACTGATTGCATTCTTCATTTGATGCCGGTTCACAAACCACCTGCCAGCCATCGGGCAAGGCACAATGTTCGGGCCATAAGCTGAACTGGCTCGCGGCATTTTCAAGGATGAAAAAACGACTCTGCGGCGAGTCGAAGGGGTTACTGAATTCCATACTTCATTCCACTCCTGTCAAAGAGACGCTTTCCAGAGCCAGGCTAAGCCGTTGATCAGCCCGCCCCGCCAGCAAAGCGCATCGTGCCCACCGTCAACCTGACGGTAGAAAACTGCTCGCTGTGTTTGTTGTAGTAAGGGATAAATTCGTTGATTAACCTGATGGATAAGAGGTTCTCTGACCCCTGCCTCAAGATAGATTCGTAGCGGTTTGTCACAGACCAGCCCGCCTTCGAGTCGCTGAATTAACTGCCCGCCCTGCGGGTTGCTTCCTCGGTTAGGCCACCAGTACGACCCGGATTGGCTCAACACGCAGCCAAATTGTTCCGGCCAGTGAAGTGCCGCATAAAGCGAGGAAAGCCCGCCAAAACTTTGCCCAGCCACCACGGTGGTTTCGGGGTTTTCATTCCAGCGAGTGAGGGTGCGCAGATGCGGTAATAATTCTTCCTGCAACGCCTGCCAAAACTGCGCATTGCACGGCAGTTCGTTGCTGCGGGTGTTGTTGTCGATAACATCAATCAGCACGTAAACCGCAGGCGGCAGCACTCCGGCGTCCGTTTGTGCCTGAAGCGCAGGCCACACCGGCATGCTTTCTGCCCAGAATTGGCCGTCGAGCAAAATCGCCAGCGGGCGCTCTTCGGGTTGTGCGTCACCGGTCGCAAAAATCCACACTTTGCGCTGATTTTTCAGACGCGGGCTGTCCCAAGTGATGTATTGCACTGCGCAATGCGCCGTGTTGGGCTTATCCCAACCAGGCTGCGGTGGCGCGTGAGGAAGATGGAGTGCGGACATCGGATGCCCACGCCCGCCCAGCCAACTTTCAGGGTTCAGCGGATCGGCAATGGCTCGCGGCAGCAGTTTGCGCCAGCCTTCACGCAGTGCCATACGTGCCGGTTCGATACCTTCGAACGCTTGCGCGGGGAAATCCTCTTCGCAGGCCGACGGGATAAAACAATAACTGCCGCGCCATGTGCTGCTCAGGCGAGTTTGCCACTGCCAGACATCCGTTCCAGGCACGCGTTCAAGGGTTTGCGGGCGAGATTTTTGGTGATGGTCGGTCACGCCGGTGATGTAAATCCACACCCGTTTTACCGATGACGTTTGCTCGCAACCTTCCGGGTCGCGCCAAAAGAAAGTCACTGTGCACTGGCTATCATTTTCACAGGCGACGACGGGGATCCCCTGCGCCTGTTTTTCCTGCCACCAGCTCTTACTTCCTGTCTGTAAATTCGCCACTTGAACACAACCCTATGAAATCAATGCAAACGTTCAATAAACCTGAAATATATTGATAATACTATTGATAATTATTTTCATTTGCAATAGCGTATTTCCGCGCTTTGAGCTACCAGCTTCCGGGTGCAAAAACAATAAATTGCCGAACTTGAACGCACGATTCCCTCATTTCAGGGCGAATGCTGGATAGATCCCGGTATGTCTAAGTGAAAACCATGCTGCGCCCGCTCCCTATGGGAATGGAATGACACCGGGCGAAGCGGAAAAGCAGGCCACCATAATGAATAATAAAATTAACTATTCCCTCGCGATGCTTATCAATCTGGGGATTTACGGGGTCGCCCAACCTGCCTTCGCGGCAGAGCAAGCGGCACCGGCAACGGCGCAAGCCGCTGCACCCAGCAACGACGACTCGCTCACTCATGAAGACACTTTGGTTGTTACCGCTGCCGAGCAAAATTTGCAGGCACCAGGCGTTTCGACCATCACAGCAGAAGAACTCAAAAAGCGCCCACCGGCGCGTGATATTTCCGAAATCGTTCGTACCATGCCGGGCGTTAACCTGACCGGTAACTCCACCAGCGGCCAGCGCGGCAACGGTCGCCAGATTGATATTCGCGGGATGGGCCCGGAAAACACGCTGATTCTTATTGATGGAAAACCCGTGACCAGCCGTAACTCTGTGCGTCTGGGTTGGCGTGGCGAGCGTGATACTCGCGGCGATGCAAGCTGGGTTCCGCCAGAAATGGTTGAGCGTATTGAAGTTATTCGTGGCCCAGCCGCCGCACGTTACGGCAACGGTGCGGCTGGCGGCGTGGTGAATATCATCACCAAAAAAGGCACCAACGAATGGCACGGTTCCTGGAACACCTATCTGAATGCGCCGGAACACAAAGACGAAGGTTCAACCAAGCGCACCAACTTTAGCCTGAATGGCCCGCTGGGCGGGGATTTCAGCTTCCGCCTGTACGGCAACCTAGATAAAACCCAGGCAGACGCGTGGGACATCAACCAGGGTCACCAGTCTGAACGTACTGGTATTTACGCCGATACGCTGCCCGCCGGGCGCGAGGGTGTGATTAACAAAGACATCAACGGCGTGGTGCGTTGGGACTTTGCGCCAATGCAATCTTTGGAACTGGAAGCGGGCTACAGCCGCCAGGGCAACCTGTATTCCGGCGACACCCAAAACACCAACACCAACAAAATCGTTAAAGATAACTATGGCGAAGAGACAAACCGTCTGTACCGCCAGAGCTACTCTTTGACCTGGAATGGCGGTTGGGATAACGGCCTGACCACCAGCAACTGGGTGCAGTACGAACACACGCGCAACTCGCGTATGCAAGAAGGCCTGGCCGGTGGCACCGAAGGGATTTTCTCCAGCGATCAATTCAGCGATATCGATTTGAGCGACGTGCTGCTGCACAGCGATGTGAATATCCCGATTGATTTTATCGTGAATCAGAACCTGACGCTGGGCACCGAATGGAACCAGCAGAAGATGAAAGATTTGTCTTCAAACAACCAGACCTTCATGGGCGGGCCGGTTCCAGGTTCATCCAGCACCGGTCGTAGCCCGTATTCCCAGGCTGAAATCTTCTCGCTGTTTGCTGAAGATAATATGGAGCTGACGGACAGCACCATGCTGACGCCGGGCGTGCGTTTTGATCACCACAGCATTGTTGGCAGCAACTGGAGTCCGTCACTCAACCTGTCGCAAGGTTTAGGTGATTATTTCACGCTAAAAATGGGTATCGCACAGGCGTATAAAGCGCCGAGTCTGTATCAAACTAACCCGAACTACATTCTGTACAGCAAGGGACAGGGTTGCTACGCAAGCAGCACTGGCGTGGGCTGCTACATGATGGGTAACGAAGACCTTAAGGCTGAAACCAGCGTTAACAAAGAGATTGGCCTTGAGTTCAAAAAAGACGGCTGGCTCGCAGGTGTGACCTGGTTCCGTAACGATTACAAAGACAAAATCGAAGCGGGCTATGCTCCTATCGGCCAGACCTCTTCCGGCAAAACCAAGACCGATATTTACCAGTGGGAAAACATCCCTAAAGCACTGGTAGAAGGGCTTGAAGGAACGTTAAACGTCCCGGTTTCCACCACGGTAAGCTGGACGAACAACGTCACCTATATGCTGGAAAGTAAGAACAAAGAAACTGGCGAGCGTCTTTCTGTTATCCCGGAATACACGCTCAACTCAACGCTGAGCTGGCAGATTCGCCAGGACGTTTCTGTGCAATCCACCTTTACGTGGTACGGCAAACAACAGCCGAAGAAATACAACTACAAAGGCCAGCCAGCAACGGGCCCAGAAACTAACGAAGTTAGCCCTTACAGCATCGTTGGCATGAGCGGAACCTGGGATGCGACGAAGAATGTGAGCCTGACGGCGGGTATCGACAACCTGTTCGACGAGCGCCACTGGCGTGCGGGCAATGCCCAGACGACGGGTGGTGACAATGGTTATATGTACGGCGCCGGTGCCGCGACCTATAACGAGTCTGGCCGTACTTACTACGTCAGTTTGAACACGCACTTCTAATAACCTCTCCTGAGAGTCCCCTCTCCCTCAGGGAGAGGGTTAGGGTGAGGGAGAAACATCTCATGAAAACCCAGCTCACAAATTTCAGCTTCCCCAATACCGGGCAACGAATCGTCCGCGTTGATTTTGACGCCACAACCTTTCAGCCCGACGACCTGTTATGGCTGCCGCATCACCCTCGCTTATCCAACGCCGTTATTAAGCGCAAAGCCGAGCATCTGGCAGGAAGGATTGCAGCATCTGAAGCACTACGTTTTCATGGCGTAAATGACTATGTGCCGGGAATTGGCTTGCACCGTGAACCCTGCTGGCCGCCCGGATTCACCGGCAGCATTACGCACAGCGGCAATGTGGCATTCGCGACGGTGGTGGCTGATTCTGCGGATATGCGCGAGGGAATCGGTATCGACTATGAAGAAATTATTGCCCCAAACATCGCTGAAGAAATTCATGGTGGGATTATCGATTGTGCAGAAAAAGAACTGTTGCGCCAATCCCCTTACCCTTTCCATTACGCGTTAACCATTGCCTTTTGCGCAAAAGAAAGTTTATTCAAAGCCATGTTCCGCCATGTGGGTCGTTACTTTGATTTCTCTTATGCATCAATAAGTAAAATAGATGACACGCGATTAATCCTGATCCTCAACCATTCACTTGGGCCATACAAAAAAGGCAATGCATTCATGGTGATATGGAGTGATGACGCAGGGAAATTAATAACGCTAATACAGCTCGGGCGGCAATAAAAAGAAATCGCTTGCGGTTCAGTAATAAGTGAATGTTATATTCGAAGAACACAACGCATATATAACATCTATTATTACAAGGACTTTAAAATCTATGGAAACTCTGGAGTCATTCCTTTCCTCTGTTCAACAACGTGATCCAAACCAACCTGAATTTGCCCAGGCAGTACGCGAAGTCATGACCACGCTCTGGCCGTTCCTGGAGCAAAATCCGCAATACCGCCATTCGGCACTTTTAGAGCGCCTTGTGGAACCTGAACGCGTGATTCAGTTCCGCGTGACCTGGGTTGATGATAAGAATCAAGTGCAGGTAAACCGCGCCTGGCGCGTGCAGTTCAGCTCAGCCATTGGCCCATTTAAAGGAGGAATGCGTTTCCATCCCTCCGTTAACCTTTCGATTCTGAAATTCTTAGGCTTTGAGCAAACCTTCAAAAATGCCCTGACCACGCTGCCAATGGGCGGCGGTAAAGGCGGCAGCGACTTTAACCCGAAAGGCAAAAGCGAAGGCGAGGTGATGCGTTTTTGCCAGGCACTGATGATGGAGTTATATCGCCATCTTGGGCCAGACACTGACGTACCGGCAGGCGATATCGGCGTTGGCGGGCGTGAAGTGGGCTTTATGGCGGGGATGATGAAAAAGCTCTCCAACAATACTGCCTGCGTGTTTACCGGCAAAGGTTTGTCATTCGGCGGCAGCCTGATTCGCCCGGAAGCCACCGGTTACGGGCTGATTTATTTCACCGATGCAATGCTGCAACGCCACGGGCTGGGCTTTGAAGGCATGCGCGTGGCGGTTTCCGGCTCCGGCAACGTTGCGCAATACGCCATCGAAAAAGCGCTGTCATTGGGCGCTCGGGTCGTAACAGCGTCTGACTCCAACGGTACCGTCGTCGATGAAGCGGGCTTTACCACCGAAAAACTGGCGCGTTTGACAGAGATTAAATCCAGCCGCGACGGACGCGTGGCCGATTACGCCCGCGAATTTGGTCTGAAATATCTCGAAGGCCAGCAACCGTGGAGCGTTCCGGTTGATATCGCGCTGCCTTGTGCGACGCAAAATGAGCTGGATACCGAAGCGGCACGCACGCTTATCGCCAACGGCGTGAAAGCGGTGGCTGAAGGCGCAAATATGCCAACCACTATTGAGGCGACGAATCTGTTCCTTGATGCGGGCGTATTGTTTGCACCGGGTAAAGCAGCCAACGCCGGTGGTGTGGCGACATCAGGCCTGGAAATGGCGCAGAATGCGGCACGCCTGGGCTGGAAAGCGGAGAAAGTGGATATTCGCCTGCACCACATCATGCTTGATATTCACGAAGCCTGCGTGAACTACGGCGGCGAAGAGAAACAAACGCATTATGTTCGCGGCGCGAATATTGCGGGCTTTGTAAAAGTGGCCGATGCCATGTTAGGCCAGGGCGTTCTGTAAGTATTTGATGTAAATGGTGGATGACGCTGCGCTTATCCACCCTACGTTTCTTTGCGTAGGTCGGATAAGCGCAGCGTCATCCGACAACTACGTGGCGGGCACGACCTTAATATCTTCCATACCAATCCCCAGCTTACGCGGTTCATGGCCAAGAATATTGCCTTCATTGGATAACTTCGGCTGCGGCGGAATAATTTCCAGCAGATGACTGCGCTCCGGGTTATCAAAATGCAAGGTAGTGGTACTTAATTCTTCGCCAAGCGTGAGCGTCTGCTGCTGGTTTCCGACTTTCACCGGCACTGGCTGGCCAATATTCGGGCCGAACGCTTTAGCCGTAATGACCAGGTCAAATTTCTCTGGCAGCGGTTCGGCGTATTCAATTTTCACTTCCGGTGCCAGATTAGCATTTGACCAGCGCCCCCACTCTTCCGGGCGCGAAATCCCGCTAAATTCTTTGACGTTATCTGGCGCACCCGGCACGTTGAAAATAAAGCTATCGGCCTGATAGCGAATGGCATTTTCATCCACTTTGAGTAACGCGACATTCTTTTTAAAGCGTGTTTTGTCGATATCCTGTCTGGCGAATTCAACCGCATGTTGTTCCTGCTGCTGTTCGATTAAACGCACCGTGGGTTGACCGCCCATTTGCCCCTGAGCCACGCACAGCCCGGTGGAAAGTGCCAGTTTTGAATCCCACAGACGCGCCATTTTAAAACAGCGATCGACCCAAATGAATTTATCGTTTTCTTTAAAGTCAGCAAGTTGATAACGCAGCGGCGCGGAATATTCGCTTTCAGGCAACGGCTCGATTTTTTTATCCAGAATACGCAGCAGCAATGGCATTTTGAAATGTGCGCCAGAGTAGCTGAAGGTATTTTTCTTCTGGTCAATTTCATACTGAGTAATGGTTTTCGGGAAATTCCACAGATCGATAACGTCCGGTTTCCACTCCATCACTTTTTCTTTGACGTTAAGGAATACTGATGCAATCGACTGCCCGGATAAACTGCTGCGCCCTAACCCAAGGTAATTATCACCACCCAGAACATCCAGCACCGTCGCTCCGTTATCCAGAGTGCTGCGTTTAACGGGCACCAAATCAGCCTGCGGTTTATCACCACGGATAATAAAGAACAGGTTATTACGCTCGTGCTGATTGAGGTATTTATATGCAGTATTGTTCATTGCCAGATGGTCAGAACTCACCACAATCACGGTATTTTTAAAATAAGGTGAGGCCTTTATTTTTTCGATAAGGGCGGCAATGTGTTCCTGACTACAGGCCACTGCGCTAAATGACTGGTTTTCTTTGCCGTCAAAATTATAGCTGCGGCGTTTACAGGTTTTTGAGATAAAACCGTCCGGGTGATGAGTATCAACCGTGAGCGTAAACAGCGAGAAACGCTTATTCGCTTTCGACAATTCCACATATTTCTCAAAGACTTCATCCAGTACCGTATCGTCATAAAAACCCCAGTTGTTGCGGTACTGCGGGTCAGCAACCATGGTTTTCAGCTCTTGCGCACCGTACATGTGGTCAAAGCCGTGAGATTGTAAAAAGACGTCTTTGCCTGCAAAGCGTAAATCTGCGCCCTGCATAAAATAGTTTTCATAACCAGACGCTTTCAGGATATCGCCCAGGCAAATATTCTTCGGGAAGAAACTCGATAACGAAGCGGATGAATTCCCTTCGAATGGCGCAAATAATGGAATGCCGCATTGCGAAGCGACCATCCCGGCAATCGTGTAATCGGTGCCCGGTAATTGCACGGTATGGCTGAAATCTATTCCTTCATTTTTAAGTCCGGTTAATTCCGGTGCTAAATCAGGGAATAATTCAGGTTCGAAATAGGTGCGTTCAAGACTTTCGCCATAAATATAAACCAGGTTGAGTTTTGGATTTTTAATCACTCCCTGCGGAACCTGATAATACACAGCGAAGTCGGAATCACCCGAACGCGTTTGTGATTTCACCAGCTCAGTCACCTGACGAAAAGCCGGTGAAGCATCCACCGAGGCCAGCGCCAAAACCAGCGCCAGCAAGCTGTAGCCAAAATGATGCGGATAACCTTTTCGGCGGCGTAAAACCCAGGTCAACGCGCCAAAAACCGCCACCAGCGCAACAAATACCCCCACGCCCGGCAGGATGTATTTACCAATTCCGGCTCCGGTCATGCTGCTGGTCAGCGTGTACAGTACCGCGTCGTTAATCCCTTCACCGGTAAAGTAATTACTGGCAACAAAAGTGACGTTCAGGACAATATAAAGACCCAAAATAAGAAGGATGACGCTAAACCACCAGATATTGCGTCCAGCTTTAGCGGCATACACGGCGATGGCTGCAACAAACAACACAATTGAAAGCATTTCCGACAACGCCTGACCCTCGAAATAAACGCGCTCACTGGCGCAAAGCTGTACTCAGTCATTTCTGAAGGCTAAATCTAACGTTGTTGTCACGTTCCTGCAATTTCCATGACATGAAAGTGTGCTGCATTTCAGAATTGTACGCGTTCTGTTGCTGAGATGAGCCGATGATCAATAGCCAATAGCTATCACAATCATCGTTAATACAACGGTTGGGCAGATTGACCGATGCGCGGCATCAATGATTTAATCCCGCCGCTGTTATGATTTTTTAAAGTGGAATTGTAACGCGCAACAAATATAGACCACCCGGCAACGGGTGGTTTTTTTTTGCCTGTCGCTCAGGTTGTTAGGTTATACCTTTTGATTCGATACAGCCTACCCATTAGAACCAAATGCTTATATTCGGTACCTTTCTCCCATCGCAAAACGGAGGAAGTACAGATGTCTTTAATTAATACAAAAATCAAACCATTCAAAAACAGCGCTTTTAAAAACGGTGAATTCGTTGAAGTTACCGAGCAGGATGTAGAAGGTCGCTGGAGCGTTTTCTTCTTCTATCCAGCTGACTTTACTTTTGTATGCCCAACTGAATTGGGTGATGTTGCTGACCACTACGAAGAATTCCAGAAACTGGGCGTGGATATCTACTCTGTTTCCACCGACACCCATTTCACTCACAAAGCATGGCACAGCAGCTCTGACACTATCGCGAAAATCAAATACGCGATGATCGGCGACCCAACTGGCGCACTGACTCGTAACTTCGAAATCATGCGTGAAGACCAGGGCCTGGCTGACCGCGGCACCTTTATTGTTGACCCACAGGGCATCATTCAGGCTATCGAAGTGACTGCGGAAGGCATTGGCCGTGACGCATCTGACCTGCTGCGCAAAGTGAAAGCCGCTCAGTATGTGGCTTCTCACCCAGGTGAAGTTTGCCCGGCTAAATGGAAAGAAGGCGAAGCGACTCTGTCTCCGTCCTTAGATCTGGTCGGTAAGATCTAAAAAATAATAAGACAATAAACACCTGCAATAAGCAACTTAGTGGTGGGCAGCGCGCAAGCCTGTCCACCCTGCTTTTTCTCGCCAATACAACAGGGAGACACACATGCTCGATATTAATATGAAAACTCAACTCAAAACTTATCTTGAGAAGCTCACCAAACCTGTTGAGTTGATTGCAACACTTGATAACAGCGTCAAGTCTTCTGAATTAGGCGCTCTGTTGGCGGATATTGCGGGATTGTCCGACAAGATTACGTTCACCATTAATAACGATTTGCCGGTGCGCAAACCGTCGTTTTTGATTACCAATCCAGGCTCCGATAAAGGCCCGCGTTTTGCCGGTTCCCCACTCGGCCACGAATTTACTTCTCTGGTTTTAGCTTTGCTGCAAACCGGGGGACACCCGTCGAAAGAGTCGCAGGATTTGCTGGAGCAAATTCGTGAAATCGACGGCGATTTCCATTTTGAAACCTATTACTCGCTCTCCTGCCACAACTGCCCTGACGTGGTGCAGGCGTTGAACCTGATGAGCGTGTTGAACCCACGTATCAGCCACACGGCGATAGATGGCGGCGTTTACCAGAATGAGATTACGGATCGCAATGTCATGGGCGTACCCGCGGTATTCCTGAACGGTAAAGAGTTCGGCCAGGGGCGCATGACGCTGGCTGAAATCGTCAGCAAAATTGATACCGGGGCTGAAAAACGCGCAGCCGAAGCGTTGAATAAACGCGAGGCCTACGATGTGCTGATCGTCGGCAGTGGCCCGGCTGGTGCGGCGGCGGCGGTATACTCCGCGCGTAAAGGCATTCGCACCGGTCTGATGGGCGAGCGTTTCGGCGGCCAGGTTTTAGATACCGTTGATATTGAAAACTACATTTCAGTGCCAAAAACTGAAGGCCAGAAACTGGCTGGCGCACTGAAAGCGCACGTTGATGATTACGACGTTGACGTTATCGACACGCAAAGCGCCAGTAAACTGATCCCGTCGCAAACCGAAGGCGGATTACACCAGATTCAAACGGCCTCGGGCGCAACGCTCAGTGCGCGCAGCATCATCATTGCGACGGGTGCAAAATGGCGCAACATGAATGTGCCGGGCGAAGAACAGTACCGTACTAAAGGCGTGACGTACTGCCCGCACTGCGACGGCCCGCTGTTTAAAGGCAAACGCGTGGCGGTGATTGGCGGCGGCAACTCCGGCGTGGAAGCGGCGATTGACCTGGCGGGTCTTGTTGAACACGTTACTCTGCTGGAATTTGCCCCGGAAATGAAGGCCGACCAGGTCCTGCAGAAGAAACTTCGCAGCCTGAAAAACGTCGATATTATTTTGAATGCCCAAACGCTGGAAGTGAAAGGCGACGGCAGCAAAGTGACCGGATTGCAGTATCAGGATCGTGTGACTCAAAAAGTGCATGATATTGAACTGGCTGGTATTTTCGTGCAAATTGGTCTGCTGCCAAACACAAACTGGCTGGAAGGCAGCGTTGAGCGTAACCGCATGGGTGAAATCATCATTGATGCGAAATGCGAAACCACGGTGAAAGGCGTATTTGCCGCGGGTGACTGCACCACCGTGCCGTACAAACAGATTATTATCGCCACCGGAGAAGGTGCCAAAGCCTCTCTAAGCGCGTTTGATTATCTGATTCGCAATTCTTAAAAGCGGTCTGAAAGGCAATAAACATCATACGTTAACGCAAAAGATCCGGAGAAACATCGCGTTTCTCCGGAGTCATTTTAATTAAACAAGCGCAAAATATAATCCAGAATCAATGACGGAAGCGTAAAGTCAGGGTCGGCAAACGTGACACCGCTCGCACCCAGTTGGGAGAAAATAGGCAGCGTAAGTGCAGGAAGCACACACAACAGCAGGCCATTAATACTGCTGGCAATAACCGCACCACGTAAGCCCCCTGTAGCATTACCAAAAATCGCTGCCGCGCCACCGGTAATAAAGCTGGCCATGATCCCTGGTACGATAATAGGCAAGCCAATGAACGGGAAAATGATGATACAGACCAGTTCAACGGCAAAGCTGATTAAAAAACCAATTAATGTCGCGTTAGGGGCTTTAGTGAATAGCACCATCACATCAACGGCTGGTACCGCACCCGGTGCGAATACACGGGCAAAGCCTTTAAATGCCGGAACAATTTCTGCCGTGAAAAGATTGACCCCTGCTTTTGCCAGATAAAGGCCACAGGCAAAAATAGCTGATTGTTCAAGGACAAAGATAACAACATTCTTATCCCCTGCCCCGGCACCGTAAACCAGGGTCATGGCATCTTTGATTTGCGGTTGAGAAGCGAAAATACAGGAGATGAGCAGCAGAACCAGCATCGTCAGCAATGTGGCAATATTAGGTTCGCGAATAAAATCGAACTTACTGCTGATATTTAAATGTTCAGTATCTGTTTTTTTATTCCCAAACCATTTCCCCATGTATGAACCAATAACATACGAAGTAATCGCCGCATGAGAAATAGCGTATTCATTTGAACCAATTATCTCACGGCTAAACTTGCTGAGTATGAAGGGGGAAACCGCCATATAAGTCCCAATAAGGATTGAAGCGATAATAATCATTTCAGTATTACTGAAACCGAACTGCATCAATACAGCGGTAAAAGCAAAAGCCATAAATAAGACAAGATGCAATGACAGGTAAATATATTTAAAGCGTGTCATTCTTGCCAGTAAGATATTCAGAATCATAGAAAACAATAGAATTAAAGCAGCCGTGGCACCAATTTTATCAATGGTTGCAGCCATGATAGCTTCGTTACTTGGCACGACCCCAACAATATCAAATGCCTTTGAAAACAGAGAACTAAAAGCAGTCAGCACTTTCATTAAAATGCTGCCGCCGACTTTTATCATAGTGAAGCCGATAAAGGACAGAAATGTGCCAGTAATTAATCTTGATATAGATGCCTTTTGAAATAACAAACCCAGAAACGCAACAATAGCGATAATAACCGCCGGTGTTTTCACCAACCCTAAAATTATGTCCATTCTTATTATCCCGTAGGCTATTTATATTAATTTTTTTAAATCTATTTTGACTTACAATAGAAGACATAAAGATATTAGCACCCAAAATGATGGGCAATCCGATAACCAGATCACAAATGAACCATTGTTTTGATTTTAGAGAAATAAGGTGCCATTCAATTGATAATGGTTTATTTTGCTATTGTTAACCAGTGGTTAAAATACCTTGTTCCTGGCCAATAAGTCAGCGTGAACTGCGACTGAGCTCTCAACGAGCCAGCTTAGGGTGTAGCAAGAGATGTGATAATTTTTTTAATATTCTTTCGGCAAATATTTTACCGTTAACAGCCTTCCGCGCTTTATCTCAACATAATCCCCACGGCGTAGTTCACCCAGAATCGCCATGATGGTGCTTCGGGCAAGCTGCGTACGTTCCTGAATAAAGTCCGCCACATTAATATTGCAGCGCATCTCAGGTGCCAGGGTTTGAAGTTCAATTAATTTATTGCGCACCATGACATACGCCGACACACCTACCAAATGCTCTTCACGCAGGGAGTAAATCTGCAAAAACCATGAAAGAATGCTCGCGACCGGTTCCCATAACTGTTGTTGCGTAAAAATGGCAAATGCCTGATCGGCTGGCACAACGCGCGCCGTACAGGTTTCTTCAACCTTTAAGAAACAGCCACCCCGCGGTCTCATACATTCCGCAATGCCAAAAATCAGCTCTCCCCGCCCCGAAGAAAGCACCAAACCGTCAACGCTACGAATAGCGCTGAAATACCCGTCGGCAAATAAATAGAGTGATTTTTCATCTTCCCGAATAGCGTAAATCTCATCACGAGGGTAAAAAACCTGCTCGGTTCCCACCGCGTTAAGCGCCTGACGCAGCAAGGCTATTTCAGTGAGTGGACGAGGGGGATAGAACGAAGGATAGCTGTGCCCGCTGTTTTGATTATTTACCGTATCCATGAATAAACCTTTTTTAATTCTTATCTCCAATATAATAGCTGATAAAAAAAGCGGCCTAAGCCGCTTTCTGTATTATTGAATGAATAAAAATTACTTGCGACGCCAGGTGGTACCCTGCGCACCGTCTTCCAGCACGATACCCATTTCATTGAGGCGGTCACGAGCCTGGTCTGCCAGCGCCCAGTCTTTAGATTGACGCGCATCGTTACGCTGTTTGATAAGCGCTTCGATTTCAGCCACTTCGTTGTCGTCGGACTGCGCACCGCCTTGCAGGAACGTTTCTGGATCTTGCTCGAGTAAGCCCAATACGCCTGAAAGCTGGCGTAACGCCGCCGCCAGGCCATTTGCCGCAGCCAAATCTTCTGTTTTCAGGCGGTTCACTTCACGCGCCATATCAAACAGTACGGAATAGGCTTCCGGCGTATTAAAGTCATCATCCATCGCTTCACGGAAACGTGCTTCAAACGCTTCGCCACCAGCAGGCTGAACATTTGAATCTGTGCCACGCAGTGCAGTGTACAAACGTTCCAGAGAAGTACGCGCCTGTTTCAGGTTTTCTTCGCTGTAGTTCAACTGGCTGCGATAGTGACCGGACATCAGGAAGTAGCGAATGGTTTCCGCATCGTAATATTTCAGCACGTCGCGCACGGTAAAGAAGTTGCCCAGTGATTTGGACATTTTCTCGCGATCGACCATCACCATGCCTGAGTGCATCCAGGTGTTAACGTATTCGCCGCCGTGCGCACAAGTGGACTGCGCGATTTCGTTTTCGTGGTGCGGGAACATCAGGTCTGAACCACCACCGTGAATATCAAAATGGTTGCCGAGCTGTTTGCAGTTCATCGCCGAACATTCGATGTGCCAGCCTGGACGACCCTCACCCCACGGCGACTGCCAGCTTGGCTCGCCCGGTTTGGACATCTTCCACAGCACGAAATCCATCGGATTACGTTTAACGTTCGCTTCGACTTCAACACGAGCGCCAGCTTGCAGTTGATCCAGATCCTGACGCGAAAGCTTGCCGTAATCCGCGTCGGTTTCCACGGAGAACATCACGTCGCCATTGCTGGCAACATAGGCGTGATTACGCTCGATAAGCTGTTCAACAATTTCGATGATGTCTGGGATATGTT
The DNA here is from genome assembly GCF_024807715.1 of Buttiauxella sp. BIGb0471. Taxonomy (NCBI): domain Bacteria; kingdom Pseudomonadati; phylum Pseudomonadota; class Gammaproteobacteria; order Enterobacterales; family Enterobacteriaceae; genus Buttiauxella; species Buttiauxella sp. BIGb0471. The sequence continues at coordinate 273,578 of NZ_JANUEU010000005.1, read as the reverse complement.
TGGTGGCGCGAGGCTCGCTGTCCGGGCGCAAAATGTTCAGCGCGTCGAAATCGGTGTGCATTTCAGCCACCATGCGATCGACCAGCGCCACAAAATCTTCGCCGTTTTCGTTAGCGCGTTTGATAATTTTGTCGTCGATATCAGTAATGTTGCGCACGTATTTCAGCTTATAGCCGATAAAACGCAGGTAACGCGCAACCACATCGAAAGCAACAAAAGTACGGCCATGTCCGATATGACACAAATCGTAAACGGTGATACCACACACGTACATGCCAACCTCTCCGGCATGAATAGGTTTGAATTCCTCTTTTTGGCGACTCATTGTATTGAAGATTTTTAACATCAGGGGATTCCATGTAAGTGTGTCGAAATGGTGCAATTGGCTATATTAAACCATAATTTTACCCAGAGTCAGTGTGCTTTGCGAGGATATAGCTTACTGACTCACAGTGTACAGTTATGCTATAACAACCACCTTGTGTGGCGGCACCGTCTGCCGGAACACTGTCTGACTAAATATAGGATGCACAGCATGGTTACTTTTCATACTAATCACGGCGATATCGTAATCAAAACTTTTGATGATAAAGCGCCAGAAACTGTTAAAAACTTCCTCGAGTACTGCCGCGAAGGTTTCTACGCCAACACCATTTTCCACCGTGTGATCAACGGTTTTATGATCCAGGGCGGCGGTTTTGAACCGGGTATGAAGCAGAAAGAAACCAAAGACACCATTCAAAACGAAGCGAATAATGGCCTGAAAAATACCAAGGGCACGCTGGCAATGGCTCGTACCCAGGCGCCACATTCTGCAAGCTCCCAGTTCTTCATTAACGTAGCGGATAACGATTTCCTGAACTTCAGCAGCGAAAGCATGCAAGGTTGGGGTTATTGCGTATTTGCCGAAGTGGTTGAAGGCATGGACGTAGTAGAGAAAATCAAAGGCGTGTCCACGGGTCGCAGCGGTATGCACCAGGACGTTCCTAAAGAAGACGTGGTTATCACTAGCGTAACCGTAAGCGAATAATTCGCCCGATGGCGATGACGCTTTTTATCGCAGATTTACATCTGTGTTCAGAAGAACCGGCGATCACCGCCGGTTTTCTGCGTTTTCTGGCAGGCCGCGCTCGGGAAGCAGACGCGCTCTATATCCTTGGCGACCTGTTTGAAGCCTGGATTGGCGACGACGATCCGGAACCGCTGCACCGCCAAATCGCGTTAGCGATCAAAGACCTGGTGGATTCTGGCGTGCCTTGCTTCTTTATTCATGGCAACCGGGATTTCCTGCTTGGCAAACGCTTTGCCCGTTTAAGCGGCATGACGCTGCTGCCAGAAGAAAAAATCGTTGAACTGTATGGCCGCAAAATATTGCTGCTGCACGGCGACACGCTGTGTACTGACGACCACGGTTATCAGGCATTTCGCAAAAAAGTCCATCAGCCCTGGCTGCAATGGTTATTCCTCGCCCTACCGCTGTTTATCCGCAGACGCGTCGCCGCCAAAATGCGTGCTGACAGCAAAGCCTCAAATAGCAGTAAATCCATGGCAATTATGGATGTGAACCCGCACGCGGTTATCGACGCCCTCGAACGCCATCAGGTGCAATGGATGATCCACGGTCATACCCATCGCCCGGAAATTCATCCGATTTCAGCCAATGGTAAACCCGCGTTTCGCTGCGTGCTTGGCGCATGGCACACGCAGGGATCGATGATTAAAGTCACTGCCGAAGACGTAGAGTTAATTCCTTTCTCCTTTTAAACAAAATCACCTCTTTTTGCCGTTTTGTTAACCACGCAACCGTTTTCCTTGCTCTATGTTCATGGTATTCTCTGAGCCCTTCTGACCGACCGAGCCACGTTCGGTGATGTTTGCATACCCACAGGAGTTTTGAGACGCATGTCCTCCAACCAGACCCCAGCGCGTATCGCCATTGTCATGGGTTCCAAAAGTGACTGGGCTACCATGCAGTTTGCCGCAGAAATCCTCACCGCCCTTGATGTCCCGCACCATGTAGAAGTGGTTTCCGCACACCGTACTCCCGATAAACTGTTCAGTTTTGCCGAACAAGCAAGCGACAACGGTTTGCAGGTGATTATTGCTGGTGCAGGCGGAGCGGCACATTTGCCGGGCATGATTGCGGCGAAAACTCTGGTCCCCGTGCTGGGCGTGCCCGTTCAAAGTGCGGCATTAAGCGGCGTAGACAGTCTCTATTCTATTGTGCAAATGCCGCGTGGTATTCCCGTCGGCACGCTGGCGATTGGCAAAGCAGGTGCTGCGAATGCCGCGCTGCTGGCCGCTCAAATTCTTGCCCTGCATGACAGCGGCTTGCATCAGCGCCTGCAAGCGTGGCGTCAAAGTCAGACTGACGAAGTGCTGGAAAACCCGGATCCACGGGGTGATGCATGAAACGCGTCTGCGTATTAGGTAATGGTCAATTAGGCAGAATGCTGCGCCAGGCGGGTGAACCGCTGGGCATCGCCGTGTATCCGGTTGGCCTTGATGCCGAACCTGAAGCTGTGCCATTTGCACAAAGTGTTATCACCGCAGAAATTGAGCGCTGGCCTGAAACCGCCCTCACCCGCGAATTAGCGCGTCATAACGCATTTGTGAATCGCGATGTTTTCCCGATTATTGCCGACCGTCTGACACAAAAGCAGCTATTCGATAAGCTCGAACTGGCCACCGCACCGTGGCAACTGCTCTCTGGCCGTGATGAATGGGCGGGTGTTTTCGAAAACCTCGGTGAGTTAGCCATTGTGAAACGCCGCGTTGGCGGTTACGACGGGCGCGGGCAGTGGCGTTTACGCAGCCATGAAACCGATCAGTTGCCCGAAGACTGCTATGGCGAGTGCATCGTTGAGCAAGGGATTAACTTCTCGGGTGAAGTTTCGTTAGTAGGCGCTCGCGGTCACGATGGCACAACCGTGTTTTATCCGCTGACGCACAATCTGCATCAGGACGGCATTCTGCGCACCAGCGTGGTCTTCCCACAGGCCAACATTGAGCAGCAGCAACAGGCTGAAGCCATGCTTTCGGCGATTTTGCACGAGCTGAATTATGTTGGCGTGATGGCGATGGAGTGCTTTATCACTCCCGCCGGATTGCTGATTAACGAGCTTGCGCCGCGCGTACATAACAGCGGGCACTGGACGCAAAACGGCGCATCCATCAGTCAGTTTGAACTGCATCTGCGGGCGATTGTGGAACTGCCACTGCCGCAACCGGTAGTGAACTCGCCTTCAGTGATGGTCAATCTTATCGGCACCGACCTGAATTACGACTGGCTGAAACTGCCGCTGGTTCATTTACACTGGTACGATAAAGAAGTGCGCGAAGGTCGCAAAGTGGGCCATCTCAACCTGAACGACAGCGATATCGGCAGACTGAGCGCTTCTCTCGAGGCACTGGTACCGTTGCTTCCAGCGGAATACGCCAGCGGCATTGCCTGGGCGCAAAGCAAGTTCTAAACACAGCGGCGGGTGGCATTTTTGCTCACCCGCTCTGCCCCTCATATTCCCCAGCCTTTCTTTTCTATACGCGAAAGCGCACAATCCACGGCGTTTCTGGCCTCACTCGCTCTAAGGTTTTATATGCAAAACGCTCGTCCTGATACTCAAGATTATGACCATCTGCTGCGCAACGGTACGGCGCTTATCGACGTGCGCGCACCGGTTGAATTCAGCCAGGGGGCGATGCCTGGCGCGCTGAATTTACCGCTGATGACCGATGAAGAGCGTGCAGCCGTAGGCACTTGCTACAAGCAGCATGGGCAGCAGGCGGCGGTGAAATTAGGGCATAGTCTGGTTCATGGCGAAATCCGTGAGGCGCGTTTGCAAAAGTGGCTTGCTGCCTGCCGCGAAAATCCGCAGGGTTATCTGTGTTGCGCACGCGGCGGGATGCGTTCGCATCTGGTTCAGCAATGGTTACGCGAAGCGGGTGTTGACTATCCGCTGGTCGAGGGCGGTTATAAAGCACTGCGCCATTACGCAATGGAGGTGATTGAAACCCGTTCACGCTTGCCGATGATTTTGGTCAGCGGTAACACTGGCGGGGGTAAAACCATTCTGATTCGCTCGCTGCCAACCGGCGTTGACCTTGAAGGGTTGGCGCACCATCGTGGTTCCTCATTTGGCCGCACGATTGTGGAACAGCCCTCGCAAACGAACTTTGAAAATAACCTGGCTGTCACCCTGCTGAAGAAAAGTGACGGTGGCGAAGTCACCTGGGTTATCGAAGATGAAGGCCGCATGATTGGCTCGCGCCATATCCCGGAATGCTTCAGAGAGCAGATGCTACGCTCGCCGATTGTGGTGATTGAAGACCCGTTTGAGCAGCGTTTAGAGCGCCTGAAAACCGAATATTTCGAGCAAATGAGCAGTGCGTTTTTGTCGATTCATGACGAAGAAACGGCCTGGCAAAACTATGGCGAATATTTGCATCATGGCCTGTTTGCTATCCGTCGTCGTTTGGGGCTGGAGCGTTTTGCTCAGTTCAGCAAACATCTGGATAACGCGCTGGAATTGCAACGTAAAACCGGTTCCGTTGAGGGGCATCTGGCGTGGCTTGCGCCGCTGCTCGAAGCGTATTACGACCCGATGTATCGTTACCAGCTTAGCAAAAAAGCGGGAAATATTGTGTTTCGTGGCGACTACAGCCAGGTTGAATCCTGGCTGCGCAGCCGGACGTAACGCGGACAACTTGCGTCATCCGCCATAAAACTTACATTGCGATGCAGGTTCCGGCTTCACCCGCCAGAATCTGTTCAATCTGATCCAACGCCCCAATCCATGCTGGTTTGTGGTGTTGGCGAACAAAACTGCTGACCGCCGCCACTTTTGGCCCCATTGAACCATCTGATTTCGCAAACGGTGCCAGCGCGTCGGGTGTCGCCCGGCGAATTGCCCGTTGCTGTGGCGTGCCCCAGCTTTCATACACCGCATCGGCATCGGTCAGAATCAGTAGCCCGTCCGCGTCAATCTGTTGCGCGAGTAACGCCGCCGCCAGATCTTTATCAATCACCGCTTCCACACCTTCCAGCCCATTTTTGCCTTCGACCATCGCCACCCCGCCGCCACCGCTGCACACCACCATATGGTTATGTTTTAAAAGCAGTTCGATGGCTTCGCTGTCGATAATTTTAAGCGGCGCTGGTGACGCCACGACGCGGCGAACATAACGGCCATCGGCTTTCATCAGCCAACCGTGCTGCGCTTCAAGGGCGGGTTGTTGCTCCGGGGAATACACCGGGCCGATGAACTTTTCGGGGAATGTAAACGCCGGATCATGGCGGTCCACCAGCATACGCGTCAACACGGCGGTGACCGGTGGCATATGCGGTTGCTGTGCCATACGCTGCGCCAGCATATAGCCAATCATGCCCTGGCTTTCGGCCACCAGAACATCGAGCGGATAAGCCGCGACCTCTTTATACGCCTGGTTTTGCAGTGCCAGCAGCCCTACCTGCGGGCCGTTGCCATGCACCACCGCGACGCGAAAATCTTTCGCCAGCCGCGCCAGCGCACTCGCCACTTTATCAATATTGCGGTACTGATTTTCCACACTCAGCGCTTCACCACGCTGTAGCAGCGCGTTCCCGCCAAGAGCTACGACTAAAGTTTTCATCATATTTCCTTGTCAACGTTACAGCACGACCCGCTGCCCTAACCAAAAACCCAGCAAAGTATCCGCGCCCGAAGTGTGTCCCAGCGATAACAACTGCCGGGTGGCAAACGGCAGGCGAGCAGGTGAAGTTAATGAATGCGCAAAATGCAGCAATGGCGAGGAGAACACGCCCTGCGCGGCAAAGCGCAGATAGTTAACGCTCACTTGCGTTGTCGTCGCGCGTAAATCAACGGAGGCGTCAAAAAAATGCGCGCCGCATTCTGCACTTAATCTGCGGTGATACCAGCCTGCCAGCAGCATGCCGACCAGAATATCGTCGTGGGTCGGCGTCAAACCTGGCCCTTTCCCGAGCATCCGGCACCAGTTCACCACCTTGCCTGCAAGCGACGCGCGGAAACTACGCTGAAACTGGCGTAACTCCACGGGTAACGGCTGGCTGGCAATCGTAGAAAGCGGGCCATAAAGCCCGGTTTCCGCATTGCAATACAACAGCGAGGTTTGCAAACTGGGTTCTGCCGGGTTGTCCGGCAAGCGAAGCGAGCACTCACGTTGCGGTGCAACCAGATGATATCCGGCTAAATTCAGCCCCTTTTCGGTAACGCTGATTGGGGTATCACGCTTAAGTGCCAGCCGCAGGCGCTGATGATCGTCATGGCGCAGCACCCATCCCATCGGACTGACACCTTCACCGGCGCGGTGCAGCGTGAGCAAAGCGCCGTCGTTGGCGGCTAAATTGATGGTGCGCGGGTATACTCCCGCGACACGCCAAAGCTGGCGGAATGCGGGAGCCTGGCGACTCCCGAGCAACGGTAATAAGCACTCGCTCACTTTTATTCCACACCCAAAGATTCAGCCAGCGCCTCAAGCGCCTGCTCAAAACAAGCCAGAGGCGCACGCACCGTACCCGCGCCAATCTGCCCAACGCCCGCGTCTTTATGGGCGATCCCGGTGTTGATGAGCGGCGTAATCCCCGTTTCGACGATGCGACGAATATCCAGCCCCAGGCACGCGCCCTGGAAATCCCACCCTGGAATCGTGAGCTGCATATTGCGCTCGAGGAAAATCTCCGCCATTTCTTCGGAAACGGTCTGCGCCGCGTCCATGCCGCCCGCGCCCACAAAGCGCGTCACGCCGGGTGCTGCAATCATTGCCGCGCCGCCGATGCCGAAGGTTTCGGTGATGGCGCTATCGCCCATATCCGGGTTGGCCTGCTCCTGGGAATAACCGGTGAAGAACAACCCCTGCGGCGTATTGACGGGAGCGGTGAACCAACGGTCACCCAGACCGCTGACTCGGATGCCAAACTCATGCCCGTTGCGCGTCATCGCCGTCACAATGCTGCCCGCATTAATTTCCGCTCCGGCGTCCATTGCCGCTTTGCAATATGCCATCGCCAGATTCAGGAAGAACTGATCGGTGACGCTCAGGAAATCCATCACTTGCGCAAGCTCGGCTTTATCGTGATTCAGGCGGATAATGTGCGGTGCCAGCGTGCGCATCAGCAATGCGGAGGTCGCGATATTGCGCTGGTGAAACTCATCACCCATGGTGATGCCCTGCGCCATCATGGCGGTGAGGTCAATCCCACGTTCCATTTGCGAAAGTGCGGCGCTCAATACCGGAGCCAGCACGTCACGCATCCAGCGATGACGCGCCTGTACATCTTCTCCATAGGCACCAAAACGCATCACTTTGCCGATACCTTCGTTCAGATTGCAGTATGCGCGGTTACCGTCAGTGATATTTTCCACCACCAGCATCGGCATATTGGCCGAAGTAATCCCGCCCATCGGGCCAACGGCATTAACGTGGTGGCAAGGCACAAAAGTGACATCTCCCCCCGCCAGCAATTGCAGCGCCTGCGCTTCATCTTTCGCCCAGCCTTCGAACAGGCACGCACCAATGCAGGCGCCTTTCATTGGCCCGGTCATGTTTTCCCATACCATGGGCGGCCCGGCGTGTAACAGCGTCATGCCGCGATTTAGCACGCTAATCAGCGATGCGGCAGGTTTAACATCCAGCCAGTGTGGGCGGGCTTTGCGAATACGTTCAATCACTGCGGTGTTGGCTTGCGCCACAGATGTCGTCATAACAACCTCTTACTGTAAACGAGCTAATAAACGGGCCAGATGAGGATTGCCACCGGCAATCGGCGCCCACTGGAAATGCACCACGGCGGTAGATGTCGCCTGTAAATCCTGAGCAAAGCTGCGCAGCCCGGCGTTGATGACCGCCACGCCATCGAGCAGCGAAGGTGCGGACTGCGCGGCTTGCGCGGGAGCGGAAGCGATAAGCGAACTCGCAAGCTGCGTGGCCTGCGGCAAGGTGTCCATCACCATCACGCCCGCCTCGCGCAATATGGCGCGCTGCCCAGAGCGGCACTGCGGATCTTGTTCCGTTCCGGTGACCGTGGCGATAATCGCCAGTGGCGTAGCGCGTTTGGCTTTCAGCGCACAAATCGCTTCGGCAAGCGTAGCGGCGGGGTTTTCCTGAGCGCCGTAACCGATCACCACATCGAGCAATAACACGCCGACTTCCGGCTGGTTTGCCAGGTCTTTGATCATTTGATTACGCGTTGACGGGTCAATCATCGGATGCGGTTTGCCGACGGTGTAGAAATCATCCCCCAGATCGATGACCCGGTGGCCGTCAGCATCCAGCATAGTGCCGTGATGATGCGTGTCGTCTGCCTCCACGCCGAGTTGTTCTGCCAGCAACATGGCGGTTTCCGCAGCCAGCGTGCCGCCGGTAAACAAGCCGCTGATTTTGCCGCCGACCACATTGGGTGAAAGCGCTCGCGCACGTTCAACGCTGCCGAGCAAGCATGCGATACGCGCTGCTTCGTCGATGGTGTCAGCAAACCAGATATTGCCATCACGCTTGAGCGCTGATTTATGGCCGAGGAACAGCGCCACCACCGGCTTGCTTTGCGCCTGCATCGCCGCAATGACCTTTTTACGAATCGCTTCTGCAGGGGGTTTTGAGACAAAGGCCAGCACCTGACTTTGCGCATCGGCGCTCAACATTTCCAGAGCGGTTAAGGCGCTAATGCCACCCACCTGCGCCGATAAATCACGCCCGCCCAGTCCCAGGGCGTGGGTGATCCCTTCGCCGCCGAGGGCGATTTGTGATATCAGTTCCTGAATACCGGTGCCGGATGCGCCAATCACGCCGATGTTGCCCTGTGGCATCACGTTGGCGAACGCCAACGGCGTACCCGCGACAATGGTGGTGCCACAGTCCGGCCCCATCACAATCAAACCTTTCTCGCGGGCTTTGGTTTTCAGCGCGATTTCATCTTCAAGCGAGACGTTATCGGAGAAGATCATCACGTTCTTGTCGCTGTCCAACGCCTGATTTGCGAGTTGTGCCGCATATTCCCCGGCGATGGAAATCAGCGCCAGATTGGCTTTAGGCAGCTTCTGGCAGGCACTTTCCCAACGCCTTGCCTGCACCAGTTTTTGCCCGTTGCCGCTAGCCTGTCCGGCGCTTTCCAGAGCAGAATCAAGCTGCTGGCAAATGAGCTGCACAATCGCGGCATCTTCATTCTCACTGCGAATGGCCACACAAATATCGTTAGGCGTTGCTCCAGTAAAATCTTTATGCCAGAAGCCTGTGTTTTCGAGCAGCGTCTTATTAGCAGGCGTGCCCATCATTACCGAAACATCATCGACACCTTCGGTTTCGCTCAGCTTGCGGGAAATAAGCATTAAGCTGACCGAATCCTGAAAACATCCTTTCTTAATAAAGGCGTGAATCATTGATAATTCCTCATCACCGAAAAAGCCTGTTGAATGGCTTGCAGGTTATTTCCTCAATGAATTAATTAAGGTGACAAATATCACAACAAATTTATTAGCAAAGTTATTCAAACAGTCACACAGGAATTGTTTAATATTATCTGCATATCTATTAATTAAAATTAATTACAGAAAACACAGCCATCTTCAAATTAATTCTAACAATAAAAATAACCCTGTTGAGATCACAATTTTTATCATTCCAGCGGGTATGTTATGGCGGAATTAAGCTCTATGGGTAACAGAAAGGAAGACAGATGAAAATCAGTCGGGAAACACTCCAGCAGCTCATCATAAATAAATTATCCGCGGCCGGACTCAAGAAAGACCATGCGGCTACCGTGGCAGAAGTGCTGGTCTATGCCGATGCTCGTGGGATTCACTCTCACGGGGCGGTACGTGTTGAATACTACGCACAGCGCATCTCGCAGGGTGGAACAAACTGTAATCCGCAGATCCGCTTTGAACAAACTGGCCCATGCTCCGCCATTTTGCATGGTGACAACGGCGCCGGTCAGGTGATGGCAAAACTGGGTATGGAACACGCCATCAGCATGGCGAAAGAGAACGGCGTGGCGGTGGTTGGTATCCGTAGCATGGGTCACAGCGGTGCGCTTTCGTACTTTGTGCAACAGGCTGCAAAAGCCGGTCTGGTAGGGGTTTCAGTTTGTCAGTCCGACCCGATGGTGGTGCCGTTTGGCGGCGCAGAAATCTATTACGGGACGAATCCTCTGGCGTTTGCGGCCCCTGGTGAAAACGATGATGTTGTCACGTTTGATATGGCAACGACCGTGCAGGCATGGGGCAAAATTCTGGACTCGCGGGCGCGTAATACGCCAATTCCAGACAGCTGGGCGGTAGATAAAAATGGCCAGCCGACCACCGATCCGTTTGCCGTTCATGCTTTATTGCCCGCCGCCGGGCCGAAGGGCTACGGGCTGATGATGATGATTGATGTGCTTTCCGGCATTTTGCTTGGCCTGCCGTTTGGCAAACAGGTCAGCTCAATGTATGACGATTTAAGTGCCGGACGTAATCTTGGTCAATTACATATTGTGATTAATCCTGACTATTTTGGCGGCAGTGATTATTTCCGCAGAGCAATAACGCAAACCATGCAGCAATTAAATGCGGTTAAACCCGCTCCGGGATTCTCGCAAGTTTATTACCCTGGTCAAAATCTGGATATTTACGAGAAAACGACAGAGCGCGAAGGCATCGAGATCGTTGACGATATTTACGAGTATTTAATTTCCGATGCGTTATATACCCGTTCTTATGAAACCAAAAATCCTTTCGCGCAATAATTAAGGATAATAATCATGACTTCGTTTCAGTCTGACATAGAAGAAACATTGCCCTGGCTTTCGTCTTTTGGTGCCGCACCTGACGGCGGAATAACGCGTTTGCTTTATTCCCCGCAGTGGCTTGAAGCGCAACAGCAGTTTAAATCGCGCATGCAGCAAGATGGTCTGCAAACTCGCTTTGATGAAGTGGGCAATTTATATGGCCGCATCAATGGCACGCGTTACCCCGAAGAGGTGATTCTGAGCGGTTCGCATATTGACTCCGTGGTTAACGGCGGCAATCTGGATGGGCAGTTTGGTGCTTTAGCCGCCTGGCTTGCGATTCGCAGGCTTTATAAAACCTACGGCGCACCGCTACGCACCTTAGAAATGGTGGCGCTGGCAGAAGAAGAAGGGAGCCGTTTCCCTTACGTATTCTGGGGCAGTAAAAATATCTTCGGCCAGGCCGATCCTGAAGATGTGCGCCACATTTCAGACGCCAAAGGTATTCCTTTCACTCAGGCGATGAGTGAATGCGGCTTCACCCTTGCCGCCGCCCCACTAAAACCACGGGCTGATATCAAAACCTTTGTGGAATTGCATATTGAACAAGGGCGTATTCTGGAAACCCATCAGCAAGAGATTGGTGTAGTTACCGCGATTGTCGGCCAACGTCGCTACACCGTGATGTTGAGCGGTGAGTCAAACCACGCGGGCAGCACGCCGATGAGTTATCGCCGCGACACGGTTCATGCCTTTAGCCGCATCTGCTACGAAAGCATTGCAAAAGCACAAGCGATGGGCGACCCGCTGGTGCTGACCTTCGGCAAAGTGGAACCGCAGCCCAATACCGTGAACGTAGTGCCAGGAAAAACCTGTTTCACCATTGATTGCCGCCATACCGATGCCGCCCTGCTCAAAGCCTTTACCGGGGAGCTTGAGGCCGATATGCGCCGTATTTGTGATGAGATGAATATCGGTATTGATATTGATTTGTGGATGGACGAAGCCCCGGTACCAATGGATACGCATTTGGTGGATAAACTGGAAACCATTTGCCAGTCCGAAAAGCTGAATTATCGCCTGATGCACAGCGGAGCCGGGCACGATTCACAAATTTTCGCCCCACAGGTACCGACCTGTTTAATTTTCATGCCGAGCATTGGCGGTATTAGCCATAACCCCGCAGAAGCAACACATATAAAAGATTTGGCCGCAGGGGTGAAAACCCTGGCGTTAATGCTTTACGAACTGGCTTATAAAGAATAAGGAAGAAAAAGAAATGGGTTATCTTAATAACAACACGGGTTACATCAGCGATTTACTGGCTTCGCGCTCCATTATTAAACGTGGCAACTACGCGTTAATTACGCCTGACGGTTTGGTGAAAAATATTATTCCCGGTTTTGAAAACTGCGACGTAACCATTTTATCAACGCCTAAACTGGGTGCGACCTTTGTCGATTACCTGGTGACGCTACATCAGGATGGCGGGAACAATATCGGCTTTGGCGGCAACGGCATTGAAACCTTTGTTTATGTTATCGACGGTGCTATCAAAGCCCGCGCTGGCGAACAGAGTTTCACACTCACACAAGGGGGGTATTTATATTGCCCACCTGATACCGCAATGACTTTTATTAACAATCACTCGCAAGACAGTCGCCTGTTTTTATATAAACGCCGCTATATTCCAGCTAACGGGCACAAAGCTCATATCGTCAGCGGGAATGTGAATCAGCTTGAGCGTATTGAATATGAAGGCATGAGCGACGTGATTTTGCAGGATCTGCTGCCGAAAGATCTCGGCTTCGATATGAACATGCACATTCTGTCATTTGCTCCAGGCGCATCCCACGGCTATATCGAAACCCACGTTCAGGAGCACGGTGCCTATATCCTCAGCGGTCAGGGCGTTTACAACCTCGACAACGAATGGATCCCAGTAAAACAGGGCGATTATATCTTTATGGGCGCTTATTCATTGCAGGCGGGTTATGGCGTGGGACGCGGTGAAGCATTTAGTTATATCTATTCAAAAGACTGCAATCGTGATGTAGAGATTTAAGGTTTTTGTCGGATTTGAATGTCGGATGACGCTGCGCTTATCCGACCTACGAAAAACTGATTTTATATGATTTTTCTTAGCTTGTCGGTTTGGCCACGGATAATACCGTGGCCTTTTTTTTACGCCGGAATCGCCTGCCCCAACTTCATCGCCTGAGCGATATTCCGTGCGCAATGTTGCAGGTTAATTTCCCCCTGCAATAACACGGTGGCAAGCGGAGCAAGGCGCGGGAGGATGCTGAATACTGCGTCGATACCATGCTGATGCACCACTTCTACACCTTCCCCAAGTACACCGGCCATGCCGATAACGGGTACACCGAGGCGGTGAGCCACTCGCGCAACACCGATTGGCGCTTTGCCGCCGACGGTCTGGCTATCGATACGCCCTTCGCCGGTGATCACTAAATCAGCGCCTTCGAGTACCTGTTCAAGGTTGACCGCATTCATAATGATGTCGATGCCCGGTTTCAATTTGCCGCCGAGGTAAATCTCTGCCGCAACGCCCATGCCGCCAGCCGCTCCGCCGCCGACAATCGCGTTAATATCACGCCCCGTCTGCGCTCCCAGAATTTCAGCCAGATTTGCCAGCCCATTATCAAGCTGGATGACCATTTCCGGCGTCGCGCCTTTTTGTGGGCCGAAGACCGCAGCCGCCCCTCGCGGCCCGGTGAGCGGGTTATCCACATCGCAGGCAATTTCGAAATGGCACTCTTTAACTCGTGGGTCGATTTGTTGCTGGTCGATATGGGAAAGAGAACTCAATGCACCGCCGCCCGCGGCCAGTTCGTTGCCATCAGCATCGTAAAAATGCACGCCCAACGCCTGCGCCATGCCGATACCTCCGTCAACGGTCGCGCTGCCGCCAATGCCGAGAATAATGTGGCGGATACCCGCATTGAGCGCGTGTTTGATAAGCTCCCCGGTGCCAAAACTGGTGGCAGACATCGGGTCACGCAGTTCTGGCTCCACCAGCATTAGCCCGCTGGCCGCCGCCATTTCAATCACCGCCGTGCGCCCGTCCCCGGTGACGCCATAGAATGCCTTAACGGGTTGGCTCATTGGCCCGGTCACGATCAGCGTCACAAGTTTGCCGCGAGTGGCTGCAATCATCGCTTCTACCGTCCCCTCCCCGCCGTCTGCAATGGGCAGGCAGACGTATTGGGCCTCCGGGAAGATTTCCTCAAACCCTTTTTTAATGGCCTGCGCCGTGCGTTCCGCGCTCAGGCTTTCTTTAAATGAATCCGGTGCAATCACAATTTTCATTATTTATTCCTTAACAATGTGGGGCGTTATTTCACGCGATCCCAGGGGAAGAGGTTTTCCAGCGCCACAGCAAGCAGCACGCCCATCAACAGGCCGTTGCTGAGTAACGGGCGCACCAATAGCGGAAGCTGCTGCAAATAAGCGCCCGGAACGCCCATCAAAAACACGCCGCAGAACAGCGGAATAGCAATGCGATAAATGTTGCGCGCGTTCAGCTCAGTGAGGTTCACAAACAGCAACGACGACCACAGCAACGGCAGGTACGCCACCAACATCACGGCACTGCTAATCGTGAGCGGAATCGCGCAGAAAAAGCGCGTCAGCGGAGGAAAGAGACCAATCAACAAAAACAGCAGGCTGCCGACGACAAATGCGCGGCGCGTCGCATCCTGGGTCTGAGTTATCAGGCCAATTGAGGAGACAAACGGCGAGAAAGGAATCACGCCCAGCGGCGCACCGATTAATGTCATCGCGCCGGAAACCACAAAACTGCGCCGGTATAGCGCAGGCATGGCTGGCGAATTGCCATAAAACGTGTCGCTGCCACGGATCGCGCCAAACGTGTTGGAGATATTCACCAGCCCCGTCAGCACCGCGGTAATCACAATGCCGGGTTTGATATCCAGCGAATGCCCGAGCGGGAACCATTGCCAGCTCTGGGTTTGTGTGATGACGTGAGTATTCCCAAACCAGCAAACGTAAATGCCCCAGCCCAGAATGGTGCCAAGCAAAACGGCAAATTTCCCGATGCGCTGCGGGAGAATCACAATAAAGGTGACGATAAAAATCACCACCGCCACGGCGAGGGAAAATGCCGCTCCGTTGAGATCAACCGGCCCGTTCACCGCACCAAACGGCAGCCCAAGCATGCCTTTAAAAAAGATGGTGGTAAGCTGCGCGCCGAGTAAAAACATAAACACAATCATTACGGCCGGGCGAAACAGCCTGGCAAGCCATGGCCCTAATCCGCTAAACCCAATCACCATCGTCAGAACACCCGCCAGCGCAATGCCCAAAGCGAGGCTGCCGCCAATCGAGGCCAGCGACGTTCCTTGCGCGGACTCAGCCAGCGTGAGAGTTAAAATCGTGCCCCACCACAGTCCGCCCGGCCCTTCCATCAATGCACGACGATGGCCAAAAAAAGCCTGAAGCAGACAAGCCAGAGCGGTTGTCAAAAATGAATATTGCGTCAGCACAAATGTCGTGGCGGAACTCAGATGAAATGCGGATTGCAACGTCGGCGGGATAACCACCGTATTGCAGAAAATAAAGAAGAACCACTGAAAACCAGACAGCCAG
Organism: Buttiauxella sp. BIGb0471; assembly: GCF_024807715.1. Classification (NCBI taxonomy): domain Bacteria; kingdom Pseudomonadati; phylum Pseudomonadota; class Gammaproteobacteria; order Enterobacterales; family Enterobacteriaceae; genus Buttiauxella; species Buttiauxella sp. BIGb0471. The sequence continues at coordinate 258,232 of NZ_JANUEU010000005.1, read as the reverse complement.
GTATCCCGACTAAGACGTACAGCTTCCATAATTCCACCCTGTAAAATGACAAAAAGCCGCGCCCGTGATCAACGAGCGCAGCTGCAAGTAAACGATTACTGCTGGTGTTTCAGAATGAATTTACCGATTGGTTTCGCGCCAAATCCGCTTTCAATATCGTAAATCACCTCGCCACGCAGAATAGTTTTCAGGATCCGTGCGCCGATGGTGCGACCGACGTAAGGGCTGACTTTGTGGCGATATTCCAGGTCTTCGTTTTTCAGCACGTAAGACGAGTTCGGCTGGATGAACACCAGATCCGCATCTTTGCCCGGCGCGATATGGCCTTTATGTTGCAAGCCGAAAATATCCGCCGCGTTGCCGGACATCAGTTTGGCGAAGGTTGGCAGCGACATGCCACGCTTTTGCACCGCTTCATCAAACATCACATCCATACAGCTTTGCAGGCCAGCAATGCCGCCCCACGCCTGCATGATGTTGCCTGCTTTCATATCCGGCGGGCATGGTGAGTGGTCAGAAACCAGGCAGTCGATTTCACCGTTGAACAGTTTTTCCCACATCCCTTTCTGGTTTTCAGCATCACGAATTGGCGGCGAGCATTTTGCCAGGGTGCCGATTTCTTCAAACTGATCGGTATCGAGCACAAAGTAATGCGGGCAGGATTCGCAAGTAACATCCTGGCCTTCCTGGCGTGCACGAGTGACTTCAGCCACACCTTCCGGGCTGCTGACGTGGCAAACGTGCAGGCGGCAACCGGCAACTTTTGCCAGGTACAAAATGCGGCGAATCGCTTCGACTTCGGTGAAGACCGGGCGTGAGGCCACATAGTCATGGGCAGTAACACGGCCTTCGCGTTTTGCTTCGTCACCCAATTCGTCACAAATCAGCGCGTTTTCGCAGTGCACTAATACTGGCTGGCCCAATTTTCCGAGCTTCTGAGCGCCTTTGAAGAACTGGAAGTCGTTCACGTCGCGGAAGTCGTTGTCGATACCGCGATCGCCACAGGTTGCCACGAAGCATTTGAAGCCAACCACGCCGACTTCGTCCAGTTCATGCAGACGGTCGATGTTGTAAGAAACCAGGCCACCGAGCTGCGCGGCATCAATGGTCAATTTGCCTGCGGCGGCATCGAATTTCATTTCAATGCTGGCGCGGTCAACCGTAGCAGGGAGCTGGTTGAGCGGCATTTCGATCATCGTGGTGATGCCGCCTTTAGCCGCAGCACGTGTGCCAGTGGCGTAACCTTCCCAATGGCTGCGGCCTGGCTCTGAAATGTGGGTGTGAGCATCGACCATGCCAGGTGCAACTATCAGACCGGTAGCATCCATCACCTTCGCTGCGCCGTTCAGACCATTGCCGATGGCGGCTATTTTGCCGTCTTTAACGGCAATATCGGTCACTAATGCTTCGTTGTCTAAAATGACGGTGCCGTTTTTAATAATCAGATCGTAAGACATAACTTCTCCTTGTAAGGGTACGTATTTTTATTAAGTACAGGGGTAAGACGTTATATTTATATCAAGCAGCTTTATGCTCGGTAGAGACTCCTGGTGCATCGCGTTTTTTAAGCAGAACATATAAAACGAACGCGGTAATCACACCCACAAACCATGACACACGCGACAGCGGCTCAAGTAGCGGAATAAATTTCCCGCCTAACGAAAGCACAACCGCAATTAAAGTGACAGAGAACGCCGTGACGTTAAAACCATTATCGTAAAACTTATAATCACCGGCTTTGGTATATAAAGTATCCAGGTCAATTTGCGAACGCATCACAATAAAGTAATGTGCCATCATCACGCCGATGACCGGCCCTAACATTCCACCGATGATATCGAGGAATAAATAGATGCTGCTTTGGTTTTCCATTAATTTCCATGGGCAAATCAGCAGGCTGATAATACTGGCAATGAGTACGCCGTTTTTATAGGTCAGTTTGGTCGGAGCAATAGCCGCAATCTGGTATCCCGCAGGGATGATATTACCCGTGGCATTGGTTGAAATCGTGGTCATCAGAATCACTAACACCGCGAAGAATGAAGCAAACAGGCTGTCCCACTTCTGCACGATATCCAGCACGTTCCACGTGTCTACGCCGTAGTGAATACTGGCCCCAGCGATAATACACACACCTGCCACCGCAAACAGAATGTAGGCCACCAATAACCCTAAAGTTTGCCCTAGTGCCTGCTGACGGAAGCTTTGCGCATTCTGGGTAAAGTCAGAGGCACTGACTGCCGGTGCCGCCCAAACCGCCACTACGGCGTTAATCACCACCAGGAACAGGAAGCCACTATTTTCTGCTTTCTGAACACCTGCCGGGACGTAGTCCAGAATTGGTTGAATCCCCACCAGGGAAATAGCCCAGATAGCCATGCCGCCGAAGACGATGTAAATACAAGGGTTGAGAACCGCAGTGAATTTATTGAGCACTCCACCACCACCAAAACCAATGGCGACGTTGATTGCCCAGAAGAACAGGAAGGCAATCAGGCCCGGCAAATTAAGACCCAGGATATTGAAATCGCCGCCGAGGGAGAGGAAGCCTGGCCAGATTTTGCCAATCAGAATTAAGAAGGCGAGCGAACCGGCATAGCATTGCAAGCCGAACCACATAATCGCTGCAATCCCACCACGTAAAATGCCGGGGAACAGTGAACCGCGCACGCCATAGGAAGCACGTAAAATCATGGCAAACGGCACGCCGTATTTGGTTCCTGCCGCGCCGTTCATTACCATGACAAAAGCAATAAAAAACGCGCTCAGAATAATTGCCAACATAATACTTAATGTGGACAACCCTAATATAAAGAAGCCGCCGACCATGACATAGTTTGGAACGTTATGAACTGACCCCATCCATAGGGTGAAATAGTTAAATGCTTTCCAGGTTTGTTTCTCTTTTTCTTTTGGAAGAAGATCGTCGCTATAGCCCCTGGCCCGATAAAGCTCTCTTTGCTGCTGTTCCTGTCTTTCCATATATCCCTCTACTAATCACGTAATAAAAACGCTATGGGCTTAGCTTTTCGGAAACACAAATAAAACAAAAAGAAAAAAGTTAACTCTATTGGCACTGCGCCTCTTTGTGCGCAGTGCTTATATTTCAACAATCAGGAAATTTTGTGATTCGCCATTAATTCCAACGACTGAATTAATGCAGAATGGTCTAGCTGGCTACCGCCATTCGCCGCACAGGTATTAAATAATTCCTGGCAGGTGGCTGTATTTGGCAATGTAATCGCCAGGGCTTTGGCACTTTGTAGCGCCAGATTGAGATCTTTCTGGTGTAGTGCAATTTTAAAACCAGGCGCAAACGTCCGTTTGATCATGCGCTCACCGTGAACTTCGAGAATACGTGAAGACGCAAATCCCCCCATTAATGCCTGGCGAACGCGTGCAGGGTCAGCTCCGGCTTTAGAGGCAAACAGTAAGGCTTCAGAAACCGCTTCAATGTTTAACGCCACGATAATCTGGTTTGCCACTTTGCAGGTTTGACCGTCGCCATTCCCACCCACCAACGTAATGTTTTTGCCCATCACTTCGAACAACGGCTGCACACGTTCAAACACTTCTGGCTTGCCACCCACCATGATGGAAAGCGTGCCTTCTTTAGCTCCCACCTCGCCGCCGGAAACCGGTGCATCAAGGTATTCGCCGCCGCGTTCAATCACCTTTTGAGCAAAGCGTTTGGTTTCGATAGGCGAAATTGAACTCATATCAACAATGGTTTTGCCCTTCAGTGAAGCCTGCGCACAACCTTCAGGCCCAAACAGCACCTCTTCGACCTGCGGTGTATCTGGCACCATGATAAAGATGATGTCTGATTTTTCTGTTACGTTGCGCGCCGTTTCGCAGTTTTCAGCCCCTAATGAATAGAGTTTGTCTGAAACAGGGCCAATAGTGCAGACACGAAGCTTATGCCCCACTTGCGCCAGGAGCTGTGCCATCGGCGTGCCCATAATACCCAGACCAATAAAACCAAGATTCATTGTTTCATTCCTTTCAGGTTATTTCAGGCAATAAGTTTCCCTGCCACAAAAGTGGGCATATTCTTATTGCCTGTTTATTTAATTAGGATTAACGGTACTGATTAATCCAGGACATCCCTTCTTCAGCGGTGGTTTTCGGTTTATATTCACAACCCACCCAACCGTCATATTCTAATTTATTGATTAGCGAGAAAAGATAATCATAATTAATTTCACCGGTTCCTGGCTCACCACGCCCAGGATTATCCGCTAACTGGATATGGCCAATTCTGGCTAATTTCCCCGTTAACGTATTGGCTAATTCCCCTTCCATACGTTGCATATGATAAATGTCATATTGCACGCGGATGTTATCGCAGCCTATTTCATCAATCAGGTCGATAGCCTGCTGGGTTCCTGTGAGGTAAAAACCTGGCATATCGAAATGATTGAGCGGTTCAATCACTAACAGAATGCCTTCTTTTGCCAGTTCACTTCCGGCGTAACGCAGGTTTTCAACCAGAGTCTCGCGGACTTTTTCAGCACTTACCCCTGCTGGCGTTTTCCCGACCAGGCAATTGATTTTGCTATTGCCCAGCGCTTTGGCATACAAGATTGCAGCTTGTACACCGCTGCGAAACTCTTCTTCACGCCCAGGAATACAAGCAATACCACGCTCGCCTTTATCCCAGTCACCCGCCGGTAAGTTATGTAGCGTGTGTTCAAGTCCGTTAGATTTTAACTTTTCCTGCAACACCGCAACGCTGTATCCATACGGGAACATAAACTCTACGGCTTTAAACCCTGCCGCAGCGGCGCGTTCAAAACGGTCAAGAAAATCATATTCCAGAAACAGCATCGATAAATTAGCCGAAAAACGTAGCATGATATTCTCCGTTATTCATATTTCATAAAGCAGGTTTCAGTCGGTGCGTCCGCGGCACTTTCAGCAGTGGCTTCAAATTCATTAACGTTATCCAACTCGCTTCCCATTGAAATATTGGTGACGCGCTCAAGAATAACTTCCACCACAACCGGCACGCTGTATTTCGCCATTAACTCTTTTGCTTGCTCAAATGCCGGAGCAATATCTTCCGGTTTAAATACGCGAATCGCTTTACAACCTAAACCTTCAGCGACTTTGACGTGGTCAACACCGTATCCATTAACTTCTTCAGAGTTAATATTTTCGAAGGCTAACTGGACGCAATAATCCATATCGAAGGCGCGCTGTGACTGGCGAATAAGACCTAAATAAGCGTTATTCACCACAACGTGGATATAGGGAATATTGAATTGCGCGCCGACAGCCAACTCTTCAATTAAGAACTGGAAGTCGTAATCGCCGGAAAGTGCAACGACACTACGTTTTGGATCGGCGACACAAACACCAAGCGCTGCCGGAATTGTCCAACCCAGCGGACCTGCCTGCCCGGCATTAATCCAGTGGCGATCGTGGAAAACATGCAGCATCTGCGCCGCGGCAATTTGCGACAGGCCGATGGTGGTGACGTAGCACGCCTCGCGGCCAAATGCTTTGTTCATCTCTTCATAAACGCGCTGCGGTTTGACCGGCACATTGTCGAAGTGAGTCTTGCGCAGCAGGGTACGTTTGCGCTGCTGGCAATCGGCAATCCATGCTTTGCGATCCGGTAAGCGCCCTGCTTTTTTCAGCTCTTCTGCGACGTCGACCAACAAGGTGAGAGCCGCTTTTGCGTCAGAAACAATGCCGAGATCCGGGCATAACACGCGGCCAATTTGCGTTGGCTCAATGTCGATATGCACGATTTTGCGACCGGCAGTGTATTTCTCAACCGAACCGGTGTGACGGTTCGCAAAGCGGTTGCCGATACCAAACACCAGGTCAGAAGCCAGCAGGGTGGCGTTGCCATAACGGTGCGCGGTTTGCAGCCCGACCATGCCTGCCATCAGTTCGTGATCGTCCGGAATCGTGCCCCAACCCATCAGCGTAGGAATGACCGGAACCTGGGTAATCTCCGCAAAACGTTGCAACAATGCCGCCGCATCCGCGTTGATAACGCCACCACCAGAAACGATAACCGGGCGTTCGGCCTGCATCAACATCTCAAGTGCTTTGACGATTTGCTTGCGCGAAGCTTCAGGTTTGTAGACTGGCAGCGGCTCATAGGAATCTGGATCGAATTCGATTTCCGCAACCTGCACGTCAAACGGTAAGTCCACCAGCACAGGGCCTGGGCGACCAGAACGCATTAAGTGGAACGCCTGTTGCAATACACGTGGCACCAGCGCAGGTTCCAGAACCGTGACGGCCATTTTGGTGACAGGCTTGGCGATAGATTCGATATCCACCGCCTGGAAATCCTCTTTGTGCAAACGCGCACGCGGAGCCTGGCCGGTGATGCAAAGAATGGGAATAGAGTCAGCAGAAGCGGAATAAAGTGCGGTAATCATATCCGTACCCGCCGGGCCTGAAGTACCAAGGCATACGCCGATGTTACCGGCTTTAGCGCGGGTATACCCTTCCGCCATATGGGATGCCCCTTCAACATGGCGAGCAAGGACATGGCGAATGCCGCCATGCTGACGCATTGCCGAATAGAATGGGTTAATCGCCGCACCGGGTACGCCAAATGCGGTATTCACACCTTCTTTTTCCAGGACATACATTGCCGCATCGACGGCTTTCATTCGGGCCATGGTACTTTTCCTTTTTTGATTTCATTGTTGGAAACTTTTTCCAACTTGAAGTAAGTTCAAAAAAATCCCGCACACAGACTGACGGGAATTTTGTTTCTAGCGTGCCGGAGTATTCAGACCCAGCGCCGCACTAATATCAGTTGCCGTATCGCGAACTAATTCGCCCAGGTTTAAAAATCTTTCCGGCGTTAATCTGGAGCTTGGGCCAGAGATGGAAATGGCCGCGACTACGTTGCCGGTACTGTCGTATATCGGTGAGGCTATGCAATTTAGCCCCAGAACATGCTCTTCTTTATCAACGACATAACCACGTTCACTGGAAAGCTGCAAATCCTTCTTCAGCTGATGCAGGTCTGCAAGCGTTCCCGGCGTAAAACTCTTAAGCCCGGTTTTCACTATCAGGTCCATCAGCTCATCTTCCATCAGTGGATAGAGTAATGCTTTACCTGCACCGGACGCATGAAGCGGTAGGCGGCTACCCAGTGGCGCACACATGCGCACCATTGACTGGCATTCGAGTTGGCCAATCAGCACCGCTTCGCCACCGTTACGAATCGCAACGTTGACCGTCTCCCCTGAATGCACCATCAGGCGGCGCATGAAAGGTGCCGCAACGGATAACACATCCCGGTTGTGGATATAGGCCGAACCGACGTTAAACACGCCAAGACCGATATGCCACCAGCCTAACTGGCTGTCCTGATAGATAAAATCGGCATTCTCCAGCACTTTAAGTAAGCGAAAAGTGGTGGAGAGAGGCAATTCGAGGTTTTCGGCGATATCAGTAACCGAAGAGCTGCCACCCGCCTGCGCCAGATACTGCAAAATGGCGATGCCGCGTTCCAGTGCCTGCGCGCCTTTCTGCGAGCCGGACTCCGGTTGGCTTGGTCGTCCGCGACGTCTTAATTCAGTCATTCTTCTATTATCTCCCACCCCAGAAACTTTACGGGAAGCGTGCTACGTCAATGAATTTAACGCGCCATCTTATGAAAGATACTTTGAAGCGTCACGGGATTTATCCTAAATAAAATTGGATAGAATCAGCTCAATACCAGTTCTTTTGGCGCAACATTCACTAAATCACAATTATCGCTACCACCGCGATCCACCGTTAAAAAATCAGTCACTTTTTGCCATGCAAACAACGGGTGATGCCAGACGTTGCGATGATAGTTCACGCCCTGACGGCCATCGGTGATAAACCCGAGCATAGTTTCAGGATCTGGCTGCTCATCCCCCAGTGCTACCACCACGATAAAACGCTCGCCGTTAAGGGGAATAAACGCCTGCGAGCCAAGTGGATGGCGTTCGAGCTGCGTGACGGTTATTGGCATTTCCAGCGGCTGGGCGCGGTTGATGCTGACGAGGGCACGATCCTGCTGGAGGATCTCAACCAACGCCAAATCGTGATAGCGCTCGGTTTGCCCGTTATTGATATGGAAAAATTCCTTTCCTTCGGTTCCGATAACGTCGCCATAAGGCGAAAAAGCCTCTTGAGTCAGAGGTAACAACTTGAGTTTCATTCCGTGTTCCTGCTCCTGGTGATCCTTTTGCCATTTATGTTGATCAAAATGGCACCGCTGACAGCAATCTAAAACCTAACCTCGCTTGATGCAATATTAAATTGGAATATTTTTCCAACAATGAGATTTACGCCACATCATTTTTAAGGTCAATATGCAAATATCATTAAAAATCATTGATATATAAAGGTCTGATAATGCTTGACCAGGAAACCATCCGCACCTTTCTCACCGTGGCCGAAACCGCCAGCTTTTCTAAAGCGGCTGAGCGTTTACACAAAACCACGGCGACGATCAGCTATCGCATTAAGTTGCTTGAGGAAAGTACGGGTGTGCCGCTGTTTCAGCGAACGACGCGCAGCGTTCTGCTGACCACGGCGGGCATTCACTTGCTGGAGCGTTCGAAAGAGTGGCTGGCGTGGCTCGATGCCATGCCCGGTGAGCTTAAGCAAATCAATGATGGCGTAGAACGTCAGGTCAATATTGTTATCAATAACTTACTGTATGAACCTGCGGCGATAGCTACTCTGCTTGCACATTTAGTAGCGCGTTTTCCGCTGACGCAATTCACCCTTTCACGCCAGATTTATATGGGTGTCTGGGATGCGTTATTACATGGAGATTTTTCGCTGGCGATTGGCGTGTCAGGAACTGAAACGCTGTCCGAAACCATCAGCCTGCTGCCGCTTGGGGAGATCGACTGGGTATTTGTGCTGGCGGCACACCACTCGTTAGCTCACGAAACAGGGCCGTTAAACGAGGCTAAACTGCGCCAGTATCCGGCGATTAATATTGAAGACAGTGCCCGTCACATCACCAAACGCGTGGCATGGCGACTGACCGGGCAAAAAGAGATTCAGGTTTCAGATTTGAGCACTAAAATTGCTGCGCACGTGGCGGGAGTGGGAATTGGATTTTTGCCCAGAAAATTGTGCCAGCGCTATCTGGATAGCGGCGAACTGGTGACGCGCACCATTCCGGCGATGCGCCCGCCTTCCCCGCTGAGCCTTGCCTGGCATCATGCGCAGGCCGGGAAAGCGGCGCTGGAAATTGTCCGTTTGTTTGAGGAAAACGCCAGCACCATTCAGGGCTTTTTAACGCCATTAAACTCAGGCAACAAACTGGCGGAATAACGCTTTGCCTTTCAGTAAGCGCACGCCCAACCAACCACCACAAACTGAAAGTAACAGCGCACCGGTCAGAGGCAGAATGACCCACAACCGCCAGTCCGGTTCCCATGGGAAATCAAACACGCGGGTTTGCAGCAGGCCGAGTGCGGTTTCAGCGCCAATGGCGGCCACCAGCCCGGAAACCAGTCCTAATACCGCAAATTCACACCATAACGTGGTGCGCAGCAGGCGTTTCCCTGCCCCTAACGTGCGATAAACCACCAGTTCCTGATGCCGCTGACGCATGCCCACCTGCACTTGCGCGAGCAACAGCAGCACGCCACAAGCCGTCACCAGCACCACCATCACTTCCAGCGCACGACTCACCTGTTCCAGTACTTGCCCAACCTGGCGCAGAATCGCCCCGATATCCAGCAAACTGAGCGTCGGGAACTCACGGTTAAGCTGGGTTAGCACGCCATTTTTACCCTCCAGATGGAAGCTGGTCAGCCAGCTTTGCGGCTGGTTATCTAACGCACCCGGCGGGAAGATAAAGTAGAAGTTAGGCCGCAGGCTTTCCCAGTCAACTTTACGCAGGCTGGAAACTTTGGCGGAGAAGTCCTGGGTATCGCCCATAAAGGTGACAGTATCGCCCAGTTTGATCTTCAGGCGTTTAGCCACGCCTTCATCCATGGAAACTTCGCCCGCTTTTGGCGGCCAACTCCCCGCAAGAATTGGGTTATGCGTCGGCTTCTGGCTTTGCCACGTCAGGTTTAGCTCGCGGTTAAGCGCTTCGTCAGGGTTGCCTTCGGTGGATTTACCGTTAATCGCCGTCATACGCACGCGCACAATCGGGTAGAACGACTCGGGGATAATCTGGTGTTCAGCCAAAAATTCTTTCACCGGCTGCACCTGTTCGGTGGCGATGTTGAGCAGGAAATAATTCGGGCTTTCCGGCGGCAGTTGTTGCTGCCAGCGATCGAGCAGATCGCCTCGTAGCACCAACAGTAACGCCAGCAACATAAACGACAGCGAGAATGCCGCCAGTTGACTGAGTGTCGCCCACGGCTGGCGCAACAAGCGGTTCACCGCCAGGCGCAGCGCGAGATTTTTTAGCGTCAGCTTTTTGAGCAGGCGCAGCACGCCCCAACCGACAATACCGCATAGCGCCGCCAGAACGACCGTACCCGCCAGCACCGCCCACAAAAGCGTGCTGCCGCCCATCAGCAATGCCAGTAACGCCACCACCACGATAGTGATAATCGGCAGGTAGATTTTCAGCGGCCAGACATTTGCCACGGCATCCCGGCGCAAAACCCGCAGCGGTTGTGTTGCCAGCAACAAACGATAAGGACGCAAACCTACGAGCAACGAAATTACCACCATCGAGCCGATAGCCCACACCCACGGCCAGAGGCTCGCTGGCGGTAATGCCGCAGGTAAAACCGGCTTGAGCAGGCGCATCAGCACCGCTTCAAACACCAACCCGGCAGCACCTCCGGCCATCGCCGCCAGGGCGAGAACCATTAACCACTGGCCGATAATCAATTTGCGCAGTGCCGCACGCCCTGCCCCAAGCGTTTTCAGGATCGCGACTAAATCGTAACGGCTGCGGCAGTAATGGTTCATCGCCACAGCGACAGCAGCCACCGCCAGTAGCAGCGTCAGAAGTGCGGAAAGCAGCAAGAATTGTTGTGAGCGCTCAAGGGATTTGCCCAGCGCTCCGTCATCTTGCTCCATGCCGTACCAACGTTGTTCCGGTTTCAGGAGCGGAACAACAAATTTCTCAAACTTATCGAGCTGCTGTGGCGTGCCACCAAATTTATAGCGCCAGGTGATGCGGCTTCCTGGCTGAACCGCGCCGGTTTTTTCCACATCCGCAAGGTTCATCATTAAACGCGGGGCCATCTGGAACGGGTTAAAGCCCGAGTCCGGCTCCTGAATCACTTCGCCCGCGATGCGCAAAGTGGTGTCGCCGACCTCCAGCGAATCCCCGACTTTGAGATTGAGCAATGCCATCAGACGCGGCGCCAGCAGTACGCTTCCCGGTTCGGGTTTCAGCCCTGGCGGATTGGTATCCAGCTCGCCATACATCGGATAAACATCATCAACGGCTTTAACTGATGCCAGTTGCGGCGTGTCTTTGGCAAACGTCATGGTCGCGAAAGTCAGCTGTTTGCCGACTTTCAGCCCCTCTTTTTGCGCTCTTTCCAGCCATTCTTGCGGCACTTCGCGTGCGCTGCGCAATGCACGGTCGCCCGCCATAAAGTCACGGCTTTGCTGGTTTAGCCCTTGTTCCATGCGGTCGCTGATATTGCCCAGTGCCAGCACACACGCCACCGCGAGGCTTAAAGCCAGCCAGACAATCAGTAGTGATGGCGAACGCCATTCACGCCAGAACCAGCGGGCAATCATGCTTCCTCCCACAATTTACCTTCACGCAGGCGCAAGCGGCGGTCGCAACGGGCAGCGAGTTGTTCATCGTGGGTGACCAGAATCAGCGTGGTGGCGAAATCTCGATTCAGTGAGAAGAGTAGATCAGCAATTCTGTCGCCGGTCTGGCGGTCGAGGTTGCCGGTCGGTTCATCGGCAAACAACACCGCAGGCCGCCCGTTAAAGGCGCGAGCCAAAGCCACGCGCTGTTGCTCGCCACCGGAAAGCTGCGCGGGAAGGTGATCAAGACGTTTGCCAAGACCAAGTTGTTCGAGCAATGCTTTCGCCTGCGCGCGGCTGGAAGAATCTTTTTCACCGCGTAACAACGCCGGAAGTTCGACGTTTTCCAGCGCGTTAAGGGTCGGCACTAACATGAATGACTGGAAGACAAAGCCGACGTTTTTCGCCCGCAGCGCCGCGCGCGCTTCTTCATCCATGCTGTGTAACGGCTCGCCGCACAGGTGAACTTCCCCTTCGCTGCCATCATCAAGCCCGGCGAGAATAGCCAGTAGTGTAGACTTCCCGGAACCTGACTCACCAATTAAGGCAATGGTCTGCGCCGGTTTGACAACCAGCTCAACTCCGGTAAGGATGGAAAGCTGATGCTCCCCCAGACCTACGGACTTACTAAGATGATGAACTTCAACAATGTTTTCCGCTGGCATTTGCCCTTCCTGTTTCTGGCTTTGATGGCCTTTCGCGCCGCGCATGCGGACACGTTGTTGATATTAGGTGATAGCCTGAGCGCGGGTTACCGGATGTCGGCGACGGCGGCCTGGCCTGCCTTGCTGGATAAGAAATGGAACCAGCAAAATACTAACGTCGTGAATGCCAGTATCAGTGGCGACACCGCGCCGCAAGGGTTGGCACGATTACCGGCATTGCTGAAGCAACATCAGCCTCGCTGGGTATTAATCGAACTGGGCGGCAACGATGGTTTGCGCGGTTTTCAACCGCAAGCCATCGAAAAAAGTCTGCGCCAGATTATCAACGATGTAAAAGCGGCGAACGCTCAACCATTGCTGATGCAAATACGTCTGCCGGCAAACTACGGTCGTCGTTATAATGAGTCGTTTAGCGCTATTTATCCGCAACTTGCCAAAGAGTTTTCGATTCCTCTGCTGCCATTTTTTATGGAGGAGGTCTATCTGAAACCGCAATGGATGCAGGATGACGGTATTCACCCGAATAGCGATGCGCAGCCGTTTATCGCCGACTGGATGTCTTCTCGTCTGGCACCTTTAGTTAACCACGACTCATAAACAATCGGGACGTTCATCGGGTAAAGTTATGCAAAAATCAGTTTTAATTACAGGTTGTTCCAGCGGAATTGGCCTCGCCTGCGCCCATGAATTACACAAGCAGGGGTTTCGCATTCTGGCCGCCTGCCGAAAACCCGAAGATGTTGAGCGCATGAACCAGGCCGGGTTTACCGGTGTGCAGCTCGATCTCGACTCGCCTGAAAGTGTGCAAGCAGCGGCGGCTAAGGTTATTGAACTCACCGGGAATCGTCTGTACGGGCTGTTTAATAATGGCGGTTACGGCGTTTACGGCCCGCTACAAACCCTTTCCCGCGAACAGCTTGAGCAACAGTTTTCGACCAACTTTTTTGGCACCCATCAGCTCACCATGCTGCTGCTTCCGGCGATGTTGCCGCACCGTGAAGGGCGCATTGTGATGACCAGTTCGGTGATGGGGCTGGTTGCAACGCCTGGGCGTGGTGCCTACGCCGCCAGCAAATACGCGCTGGAAGCCTGGTCTGACGCGCTGCGAATGGAACTGCATCACAGCGGCATTAAAGTCAGTTTGATTGAACCTGGCCCTATCCGCACTCAGTTCACGCAAAATGTGAATCAAACGCAATCTGACCACCCGGTAGAAAACCCTGGGATTGCCGCACGCTTTACACTCGGCCCGGAAGCGGTAGTGGAAAAAGTGCGCCATGCTTTTGAAAACCCGAAGCCGAAATTGCGCTATCCGGTAACGCTGGTCGCCCACGCTTTAACGTGGTTGCGCCGCCTGTTGCCGGCCCGCATGTTAGATAAAATTTTACGTGGTTAGTTGAAGCGTTTGCCGCCAACCCCCATGTAAAAGCAAATCTTTATAAGGAATTGATTTATGTCTTACAACATCGACATTACCGAAGCGAATATGCACCAGGTGCTGGAACAGTCTGTTACTACGCCTGTTCTTTTCTATTTCTGGTCTGCTCGTAGTCAGCATTGTGAACAGCTCACGCCGGTTCTGGATAAACTTGCCGCGCAGTATCAGGGCCAGTTTATTCTTGCCAAAGTGGACTGCGATGCCGAGCAAATGGTCGCTTCACAGTTTGGTTTGCGCAGCATTCCAACCGTTTATCTGTTCCAGAATGGTCAGCCGGTAGACGGTTTCCAGGGACCACAGCCAGAAGAAGCGATTCGTGCGTTGCTGGAAAAGGTTCTGCCGCGTGAAGAAGAGCTGAAAGCGCAAGAAGCGATGTTGTTGATGCAAGAAGGCAAACACGCCGAAGCGCTGCCGCTGCTGAAAGATGCGTGGCAGCTCTCAAATCAGAACAGCGAAATTGGCCTGATGCTGGCGGAAGTACAGATTGCGCTGAACCGTAGCGAAGACGCAGAAGCGGTGCTGAAAACTATTCCGTTGCAGGATCAAGACACGCGTTATCAGGGCCTGGTCGCGCAGATTGATTTGATGAAACAAGCGGCTGACACGCCGGAAATTCAGTTGTTGCAGCAGCAAGTGGATCAAGATCCTGAAAACGCACATCTTGCCAGCCAACTGGCGTTGCAACTGCATCAGGTTGGGCGTAACGAAGAAGCGCTGGAATTGTTGTATACCCATTTGAAGAAAGATTTAGGTGCGGCCGATGGGCAAGTGCGCAAAATGCTGATGGAGATTCTGGCAGCATTGGGTACCGGTGATGCGCTGGCATCTAAATACCGCCGTCAGATGTATTCGCTGCTGTATTAATTAGTCGGAAGACGCTGAAAAGACCGTTGGGTTAATTCAGACCAGGAAGTCGCTGAATGTTTCTGCGTTAGGGGGTAGACTTACATCAAATAAACAATGGAGGTTTTTTTGATGTTAATCGTCATTCCCGTACTGATCCTCGTCGCGCTGATTATCGTCGGCGCCGGGGTAAAAATCGTGCCGCAGGGCTACCAATGGACCGTAGAACGCTTTGGCCGTTATACCAAAACTCTGATGCCAGGCTTAAGCCTTGTGGTGCCGTTTATGGACCGCATTGGCCGCAAAATCAATATGATGGAGCAAGTGCTGGATATCCCTTCTCAGGAAATCATTTCCAAAGATAACGCCAACGTCGCCATTGACGCGGTGTGCTTTATTCAGGTTGTCGATGCCCCGCGTGCCGCGTATGAAGTCAGTAATCTTGAGCTGGCAATCATGAACCTCACCATGACCAACATTCGTACCGTGCTGGGTTCGATGGAGCTGGACGAAATGCTGTCGCAGCGCGACAACATTAACACCCGTCTGCTGCATATCGTGGATGAAGCGACCAATCCATGGGGCATCAAAATCACCCGTATCGAGATTCGCGATGTTCGCCCACCGGCTGAATTGATTGATGCGATGAATGCGCAGATGAAAGCCGAACGAACCAAGCGTGCTTATATTCTGGAAGCCGAAGGGATCCGTCAGGCTGAAATCGTGAAGGCCGAAGGTGATAAGCAGTCGAAGATCCTGAAAGCTGAAGGTGAACGTCAATCCGCGTTCTTGCAGGCGGAAGCCCGTGAGCGTAGTGCTGAAGCAGAAGCAGCGGCGACGAAAATGGTTTCTGAAGCTATTGCTGCTGGTGATATTCAGGCGATTAACTACTTCGTCGCACAGAAATATACCGACGCGCTGCAACAGATTGGTTCGGCCAATAACAGCAAAGTGGTGTTGATGCCGCTCGACGCCACCAGCCTGATGGGCTCAATTGCCGGTATCAGCGAACTTATCGCACAAAGCGGTACCGAGCGTAAAAAATGATAGCCCTGCTGTTTACCCACGCGCATATCTTCTGGCTCACGCTGGGCGGTTTGCTGCTGGCGGCTGAAATGCTCGGTGCCAGCGGTTATTTGCTGTGGAGCGGAGTGGCAGCGGTACTCACCGGTTTACTGGTGTGGATTGTGCCGCTCGGTTGGGAATGGCAAGGCGTGTGCTTTGCGATTCTCACACTGGTTGCGGCCTTTCTGTGGTGGCGCTGGCTCTCGACGCGTAAACAGCAAGAACCCGGCGAAGTGCTCAATCAGCGCGGCCATCAGTTGGTTGGCCGCCGTTTGCGGCTGGAAACTACGTTGGTGAATGGCCGCGGCCATATCCGCGTTGCAGATAGCTCATGGCCAGTCATGGCAGACAGTGATTTAACGGCAGGCACAGAAGTGATTGTGACCGCCGTTGAAGGTATTACGTTGAAAATACAGGCGCTTTAGGTCTGTTTCTGTTGATGGCAGCATTCCGTGCTGCCATCAACAAAAGATACTTCACATGCCAGGCACCTGTTGAACAGGTGATTCATTTTGTTAGATTTCATATTCTTCCTTATGTG
The DNA here is from genome assembly GCF_024807715.1 of Buttiauxella sp. BIGb0471. Lineage (NCBI taxonomy): Bacteria > Pseudomonadati > Pseudomonadota > Gammaproteobacteria > Enterobacterales > Enterobacteriaceae > Buttiauxella > Buttiauxella sp. BIGb0471. The sequence goes on along the minus strand of NZ_JANUEU010000005.1, from coordinate 241,965 downwards.
ATTTTCATCACAGTCATACTCTTGTCCGCAAACTATCTTTCACACTCACTACGTTATTGATTTAATTATATTTATCAAACTAATAACTCAATTTCATTAATAGGTTCTGGTAAATATATTCACTGACAGGAAAGGACTTCCCTCATGGCCACTGACGGCACCCGCTTTACCTTCACCGCGGGGCGCACTCCGGCGAATACCTTTGCGGTGGTGAATTTTAAACTCATGCAGTCCCTCTCCTCCCTGTTCAGCCTGGATGTCACCGTGTCCTGTAATGACCCGGCGATTGGCTTTAAAGCCATTCTCGACGAATACGCGTTGCTCACCATCTGGCAGGGCGAGGTGATTAAGCGCCGGGTGCGCGGCATCGTCACCTTCTGCGAGCAGGGCGACTCCGGAAAACACCAGACGCTCTACCGCATGACGGTGCGCCCGGAGTTCTGGCGCAGTTCGCAACGGCAGAACTGCCGCAGTTTTCAGAATTACGACATCCAGTATATTTTTGCCAAGCTGCTCAAAGAAATGCGTATCCGCACGCATGACGCCCTGTTCCGTCGTCCGCATCCGGCGCGCGAATTCTGCGTGCAGTTTATGGAGTCGGATTACGATTTCATCGCCCGCCTTGCCGCCGAAGAAGGCATTTTTTTCTTCGAGGATGAATATCTCGACGACCGTGACCAGAAGCTGACTTTCACCGATGACCGCAGCAACCTGCGCGGCCTCGGGGCGTTCCCCTATAACCCGAATGCCGCCTCTGAATCGTCCACGTACTGCATCAACACCTTCTGCCGCAGCGCGCAAATCCGCCCGGCAAAAGTCACTACCCAAGATTACACCTTCACCGCCCCCGGCTGGCAGGCGCAGTACCAGGAAGAAGGCGCAGACCTGTCGTATCAGCGTCCGGACTATGAAATTTTTGACTATCCGGGGCGTTTTAAGGATGAACAGCACGGGGCCGCTTTTGCGAAATATCAGATGGAAGGCTGGCGCAATAACGTCGATTTTGCCCGCGGCACCAGTAACTGCCCGCAATTGCAGCCGGGGCGCTGGTTTACGCTCACCGACCATCCGCGTGAAGATTTAAACAGCCCGTGGCAGGTGGTGTCGTGTGAGCTTTCCGGCAGCCAGCCGCAGGCGCATATCGTCAGCTCCGGCCAGGGCACCACGCTCACCAACCGCTTTTATGTTATCCCTGCCACACAAACCTGGCGCCCGGTGCCGTTACCGAAACCGCTGGTGGACGGGCCGCAAATCGGCATTGTTACCGGCCCTGCCGGGGAAGAAATCTACTGCGACGAACACGGGCGCGTGACGGTGAAATTTGCCTGGGACCGCTACAACAAAACTAATGAGGAGAGCTCGTGCTGGGTACGCGTCTCGCAGGCGTGGGCGGGCACCGGATTCGGCAACATCGCCATCCCGCGCGTCGGCCAGGAAGTGATTGTCGATTTCCTCAATGGCGACCCGGACCAGCCGATTATCACCGGGCGCACCTATCACGCCGCCAACCGCGCACCGGGCGACCTGCCGGGGACGAAAACCCGGATGGCGATACGCTCGCAGACGTATAAGGGTGTCGGGTACAACGAATTAATGCTTGAGGACCAGACCGGCCAGGAGCTGCTGTCGATGCATGCCCAGAAGGACATGAAGACGATGGTGCTGAATAACCGCGATACGAATGTGAAAGTCGACCATAGCGAAACCATCGGCAATAACCAGCAGGTCACGGTCGGGCTGGGGCAGACGGTGAAAATCGGCAAGGAGAATGCTGCCGGACACGACCAGTACATCACCGTGGCGCATGACCGTACTATCACCGTACGCAATGACCAGACGCTAAAAGTCACCCGCAACCGGACGGTAAACAGCGGCCGCGATGACAACCTGTACGTGGAGCGCGACCGCAAAGTCACGGTAAAAGGCAGCCAGCAGCACAGCACGACAAAAGACCATATCAGCCTGGTGAAGGGCCATCACAGCCTGGAAGTGAAAGGCGACCTGGCGCAGAAAGTGGCGGGTGCACTGGGTGTGGATGCGCAGGGCGATATTGTGCTGCAGAGCGGGAGCAAAATCACGCTGAAAATGGGCAGCTCATTCATTGTCATTCATCCCGGCGGTATCGACATCACCGGGCTGAAAATCAACCTTAATGGTGGGGGAAGTCCGGGAACAGCGGTTAAGACCCGGCAGGCGGCGGTGTTGAGCCGTCTGGGTGATGAGGGGGATTCAGGATCAGAGCAGTCGGAGAATGAGGACGGAAGTGGTGGCGATAACTCAGGAGAGCGGGATGAGCCAGAGTTGAATCATATGTTTGCTTCCCTCAAAGGAATGGATGGTATTCAGAGTAAGGAACTTATATTTAAAACATTTATTGAAGGGGAAATGGAATGACTTCTCAATTAACTCCAATTTTTGATAAAGCACATGATAAACCGAAACCCTATGATGGCTTACTGGGATGGTCAGCAGACTGGAAATTCGATATCGATCAAGAAAATAAACCTGTTCCACTTGACGATATATGGTCATTGTCACCAGAAGAACAGAATGTAATTGTTCGTCAAGGAGACACCCTCGGAAAAATTGCTAAAGAACATTATTGCTCAGTCGAAGAACTGGTTTCATTTAATGGGTTAAAAAATCCGTCATTAATTTATCCAGGACAAATAATCAAGATACCGACTGAACAGTATTCTTACCCGGATACAAAGGATGAACAAAGCGAGGATCAATGTACCGTATCATTCTCATTTGAAGATCTCATTGAGAAACCTATATCGGGACTTAAAGTTAAGATTGTGTCAGCACTGGGCGATGTATATGAATCCATGACTGATGGAATGGGGCAAATAAAAAATTTTGCTACAAAAGCAGAAACTGAGCTGAAGGTTTTTGTTTCCAGCGCTGCAGGGAAGATAAAAGAGGTGGCCAGTTTCACACCATTGCCAGGGAAGGTAGCAGTCATCTTATCCAGCCCCAAAGTCAGGGTAAAAGGTAAAAGCACTGCTTTAAAAGGGTCAACTGGTGATGTTGAGAATACCTCTGGAGATATTAATACAGTCAGCGTGGGGCGCGACTCTCAGGGTGGCCCCAGAACTCATATCAGCCACGTCTGTCCGAACTCTTATGACCTGACATTAAGAAAGAATGTTATTTACTGGAATCAAATAATTGCGGCATCTGAACGGAGCGGTATTATTCCACAATGCATAGCAGCGGTGATCAGTGCTGAAGCGGCAAAGTATGCCGGTGGTATCTGGAAACCGACATCAGTTTGTAAATCCGGAACCGATCCAAAGACAAATATAACCAGTTATAAAAGTTCTGCTGCCGGTATGACTCAGTTTTTAAATGGGTCATGGATGTCGGAAACTTTCAGAGAGGGAACGTATTTATATGAAAAAGCAACTCAGCAGGGACTTCTTGCAGATAAACCTGCACTAGACAAAAATGGGAAAGAAGTAAAAAATAAAAATGGTGAAGTTAAATATGAGAAGAAATTTGAGGTATCTCCAGATGAATGGAGAAACTTAAAGGAACTAAGAAAACAACACCTTATAACTGGTGTAACGCCGTATCCGCGCAAAGCTACGCATGCTGTTCAAAAATGGTTGGATCTCAGATTTAAGCCAGAGTATGCGATTATGGCAGCGGTAGATTACGGAGTGGAAAATTTAGCCTCGCTTAAAAATGCAGGTTATAACATTGACGGACTCAATGATGCAGAAAAAGCAAAATTAATCTATCTGGCCCATCACCTGGGATTAGGCGATGCTAAACTATTTATTAAAAATGACATTTCAGAAGATGAAGCAGGTCACTTATTGAAAGCTCAGGTTGGGGTAAAGTCTGCTGTAGAAAAATTTATTACGCATGGTAGCTACATCCAAGCGCACAGAACATGGCTTACGGAATATATAAACAATAACATTAACCTTGAAAAATATTTCTGCTCAGAGTTAACAAACCCACCAATGCTTAAAGATGCTTCACTTTTAGAAGTGTTAAAATCAATATAAATTGAGAATAACCATGAACAAATATTCATTAATCATAGCCATGTCTTTTTTGTATCCGATGACAAGTTTGGCTGAATGCAATCCCATTGCAACACTTTGTAAGAACACCACTCTTGGCCTTCTCAATCAAGTAGAAATGGTTAACTCAGGCGATGAATCCTCACACCTATTACTTAATGGTAAAGAAATATACAAGGCAAAAACGAGTTACATGGTTGTAAGTAATGATGAAGGTATCTTTAAAAACAAGAAATACTTAATAACCAAAGCCACAATTTCATATGTGTCAGAGGATCCTTGTTTCCCAGAAAAACCAGCATCACGTTGTGGCATTAATATGGTGCTTGATCTAACAAGTGGAAAACCAGTAATTTCCAATGCTTTTTTCTCCGAGAATGGGGAGTCACAGATTACCTGGGTCTCTTGGGGAAAAGCTAATTCGATTATTGTTATTGATGATGAATTACGATTTAAATATGCCAACGGTCATGTTGAGCGTATTACTAAAGATAAAAATTCCAGTACTGGTAGTGACGGTGGTAAATAGAACCTGTACCAGGTTGATTTCAGCTAAAATATGGGCAACCATCACTTATAGATAATTGCCCAACACCGGATACGAAGATCTACTGTTTATGACAGCAGCCCGCAAGATTATTAATAATCGGGCAATCCGCGCTGTCGTCGCCAGGGCATGAATCCGCCAGCGCCATCAACTGTTGGCGCATTCCCTGTAGCTCCGAAATCACCTTTTCGATGTCCGCGACTTTCTGCAAAGTACGCGCTTTTACGTCGGCACTATGACGCGCCGGATCGTTGAACAAATTCACCAGCTCGCGACATTCTTCCAGATTAAAGCCCACCTGGCGGGCCTGGCGCAGTAACGTCAGCTCATCCAGATGCTTTTGCGTATAGCTCCGGTATCCGTTGTCAGAACGCAGCGGCGCTGTGACCAGCCCTTTCTCTTCGTAAAAACGAATCGCTTTACTGGTTAAGCCGGTTTTTTTCGCAACATCACTGATGTTCATGTTTCCTCCTGAATTTCCGTCGACAGAAGTATAACCCCTGCCCCCGGTTGGGCGCAGGGGGTTTTATCAGAAGCGAATTTTTATACCGACCGATGCGGAAATATCAGAGTCCACTTGAGTATCACCGCCGTTATCCCAGGTTTTACCCACTTCAGTATAAGTCTGCACTTCCGTGGTCACGGCCCACGTCGCTCCCACTGCGGCTTCGGTGGTCTGGAAGCGCTGATTGGCATCAATTTTCGTGGCACCCGCGCTGTTTGCCGTATTGCGATACGTCACGGTATCTTGTCCGTCCGACAACTCCTGCCAGTAGTTGACGCGAATATACGGTTTCACTTTGCCATAATCGGTGTCGTAATCCGCCGCCAGACGCACGCCGAGACGGCCGATCACCGCACCGTCAGCATCAACCGACACTTTGGTTCTTGCTGGGTCTTTTAGCGTCACGTCATCAAAATCGCTGTATTGATAGATGAGCTGCGCCTGCGGTTCAATCAGCCAGTTACTGTTCCAAAGCTGCCACGGTTTGCCGACCTCGACTGACGCCACAAACGAGTTGCCGTCAGGGTTGTAAGTCTCCCGGTCGTTCATATTTTTCAGGTCAACAGAGTGATAACCATACTGCAAGACGTTATCGACATAGAAACCGTTGGTGTCCGTCCAGGTACCGTAACCCCCCAAATAAGAGGAGAAGGTCGAGTTGTACGCCGCACCGCCGCTCATCCCGGTAATGCCATTGATGGAGCTGTCGATATCCATAAAGGTGGTGTACAAACCGGCACGCCATTTATCGTCCTGATAAAGATCCAGCCCCATTTGCATACCGTTGTAGTTAGTGCTGCTCTGGGATTGGGTCGGATCGTCATGCTTCTGATCGACCGATTTCACGATGTAACGCGCCCAGAATCGGCCGTCCTGATCTTCAGGGACTCCTGCCTGCCATGGTTGCTCGTCGCCAACTCGCTGGTGGAGTGTGCCAAGTACGGCCAAATCAGCCTGGCGGATAATCGCCCCGAGCGTGTCGAATCCAGGAACATCCGGGCGATAACCGGCGCGTAAGAACCAGTCTTCACCTGCGCCTTGTTGGTTTCCGGCAAACAGTTGGTATTCCCAGGCTCCGGCGGTGAGCACATCGCCGCCGATATTAAAGGCATCTTTGGTGGTTTGTGCCGTCGTCGTCGCACCATTCACCGCTTCGACCACCAGGATACCGTCGCCAGTTGTCGGTTCGCCGAGCTGGCTGACGTCAATATCCAGCAGCGTGCTGCCTGTAGCCGTACCGCCGTTGATCACCAGATGGTCGGCAACACCAGGGCTGTGTTGCTGGGCGGCAATTTTCAACGTCCCGTTCAGCCCAACGTAATCGCCGTTGACGGTCAATGTTGAACCGACATCACCGCCTCGCAGATTTACCGTACCCTGGTTCACCAGATTCGCCACGGTCTGGTTGTGGCCGCCGGTATCGAGCGTCGCCCCGCTGCTGACAATATGTGTTGATTGACGGCTGAAGCTATTGCGGCTCGCTGCCGCCAGGGTGCCTTTCTCCACAAGTGTAATGCCGCTCCAGGTATTTCTGCCATTGAGGAAAGTGGTGCCGCTGCCTTGCTGCAAGACTTGCCCGCTGCCAGAAATATTGCCGTTCAGGGTTACGTTATCAGAGCGGTTAATCGCCAAAGTCGCGTCATCGACGATATCACCGCCGACGCTGCCCCCGGTTCCGCCGTTGCCCAATTGCAATGTGCCATTGCGGATAGTCGTTTGCCCGTCAAATGTACTGTCTTGCGTCAGCGTCAGTTTGCCGTCGCCCAGTTTGGTTAAGGTGCCGCTGCCGGTGACTGCACTGAGCAGCGAAACTGAATTACCGTTGGTATCAACCGCCCCTCCACCGTTTGAAAGCGTGACCACCCGCGCGGTATCGAACGCCGCGCCGTAGCGTAATGTCCCGCCGCTCAGGCCAATTCCCGTTCCCGCGGCACCCAGATTATTGTCGGCAGAAACTTGCAGTACCCCGCCGCTGACTTGTGTTCCGCCCTGGTATTGGTTGTTGCCGCCCAGGATTAACGTACCGAGATCGGCTTTATTGATACCGCCTTCGCCATCAATAACGGAGTTAATGGTCGCGGTGTAACGCGCACCCAGAAGCGTACCGTCGCCAACGCGAATCACCGTGTCGGCGGTATGCGTGGTGATGTTATCGCCACCAATCACATAGCCGTTGGTGGTAAATTGCGCCCCGCTGATGGCCACTTCACCAAGGCTGGTGTCAACCGTGACATTCCCCGCCTCGCCGCCAAACACGGCAAACGATCCGTTGCTGTATGGCGTATTAAAGCGACCATCTGGCGTGGTGACATCGGTGGTCCAGTTGTCGTTGCCGGTGTTGTTTTGCCAGATGCCATCGCCGCCGTTAATCACGCCGTTGTTTTTAAGCGATCCTCCCGTGCCACCCGCCCCGTCCCAGAAGCGCATGACCGCTCCCGTACGGTTCACCAGGTTAACCTGGCCATCAATGGACGTTTGCACGTAGAGATCGTCTGCCGCTGCAGGCGCTGTGCCAATATCCAGGATGTTGTCGGTCAGCGCGCCGGTGTAGTTGAAGACGCGATAAACGCCGACATCAAAGGATCCGCCCGGTGTCTGGGTAATATTCAGTTTGCCGTTAAGGTTAAGATCGCCATTGATATTAATCAGATCGTTAAGTGAGCCGCCGACGGTAAACGGCCTGCCGAACTGGAAGTCGACCTGCGAATCCTGGTTGAGTGTTAATGCGCCCATCTCCAGTACACCAACACTTGCAAGATCCTGGCCCGCCGCCAGATGGCCGCCATTATCAACTTCTACGCGGCCACCCAGCACGCCCGCACCGCCGAGAGTTGCGCCACTGTTGACGGTGGTTTTTCCGGTTGCTGCGGCTTGATTACCGTTTATCAGCAGCACGCCCTGTTGCGCTGTGGCGGTGCCAGTCCAGGTATTGTCGGCGGTGAGATTTAGCGTGCCGCTGCCGGTTTTCACCAGATTTCCGCTGCCGCTGATAATGCCACTGATGGTGTCGTTACGACTTAACGCCCCTTCGACCAGTGTTGCCGCGCCAAGAACCACGTTACCCGCGCCCGATAACGAACCGACCGAGGTGCTTGCCAGCGCCGCGCTGATGTCCACCAGCCCGCCAGCAAGGTTGGAGATCACCGCCCCTGCGCCCTGGGCGCTGTCAGCAAACGTGACTTGTCCGCTATTGGTGACCGTCGCGGAACCTGCATCTGCGTTTTCGTTCAGCGCCAGGCGCGAAGTGGCGTCGACCGTGACGTTGGAATTGTTACCCTGGCTGTTGCCGTTAAATTCCGCGTTACCGCTGTTGGTCAGATTAATGGTGCTTTGCCCAGCTCCGGCTGCGTTGTTAAACGCCAGCGTGGAGTTGTTGACGGCAAAGGAGTGCGTCTGTCCGGAGGCAGAGTTGTTGAGATTTAAGCGTGCCAGGTTTGAAAGAGAAACCTGGCTGTCAGCCTTGCCAAATACGCCAGTTGCGTTGGCATTAACCGTCAACAGCCCGTTACCGGCATTGCCCACAATATTGGTGTCACCGAGATAAATATTCTGCCGATTCAGCTCAAGGAAACTGCTATTGCCGCTGGCAGAAGTATCATAAATGTTCAGTTGCCCATCGCCGCCAATCAGGCCTGATGGGGTGAAGGTGTTGCCGTAGAGATCGAATGCACCGCCGGTTGCACCATCGAGGAAGATATTGCGATCGGTGGTAAAACTTGCTCCAGCCTGCAACGCAGAGCCGTTTCGCAGCGTCAGTGAAGTTCCGGCATCGCCAAGACTTTGGTCTTTGGAAACCTGCAGCGTGCCGCCCCAGACTTCCACGCCGCCGCTGAAATCGTTGTTGCCGTTGAGGATCAGGCGGCCCGGATCGGTTTTCAGCAAACGCACTACGTTGCTGTCTAATTCATCCTGCACCAGATCAGCGTTAATGGTCGTAGTGACTGGCGTGCTATCCGCTCCCACACGAATCACAAAGAACGAATCTGCGTCAGTTTCACCTTCAGTCTGGAAGCGGTTAGTCGGTACGGGAACCGGGATATCAAATGAACTGGTGACGGTGCTGATGTAGTGCAATTGTGAGGCTGGGTTGAGCTGTTGCAGAACATAGCCATCGGTCAGGAATTGCATACCCGAAGTGATGACACGCCCATTGATATCGCTAATAGTGACAAGTCCTTCCTGCCCTGCGAATACCGCAAAGGCCGTTTGCGCCCACGGCGCATTACCTACGCCATCTTCTTCGGTCCAGTTGTTAGTTTGCCCCAACAGATTATTACGCCAGGTCCCATTTCCCCCTTCAATGTTCCCATCGCCACTTGAGCCATCGCCATGGTTCGCAGGGTCATCACCATCCCAGAACTGCAATTCAGAGGCTGCATTCGGGAAGTTTAAGACGAGGTTGACCTGGCCCGGCAAGGCGGTCTGGATGTAATAGTTTGCCCGATCGGTGGTAGGTAACGTCCCCAACTCCATGGTGTTATCGGTTAAGCCACCGGTCTGGTAGTTAAACAAGCGATAAACACCCGGAATGAATGCACCTCCCGCTGCCAGTGTGACGTTGACGACACCATCCAGAACCAGGCTGCCGCCGACATTCACCAGGTCATTGAGCGAACCGCCGGGCACGTAAGGCTGGCCAAGTTCAAACTGGCTGTTCGTCGTGTTTGATAATGTGAGATTTTTATTGATGGTTAAGGTGCCGACGCCGCCATCCCCCGGAGTCAGCCGGGTAAGCGCATCAAAGACGACATCGCCGCCGATAGTTCCCGTCCCGCCTAATGCCGCGTTGGTATGAACGGTTGTCAGGCCAGTTGCCTGGCTTTGATTGCCCTTAACCAACAACGTGCCCTGGTTTACTTCAGTAGCTCCCGTCCAGGCATTGGCTCCACCAAGACGCGTCGTGCCTGCTCCATCCTGATGGAACGCACCACTACCCGAAATCACACCGTTAAGAAGAATATCGTCAGAACGATCAATAGTCAGAATACCGTCGTCGGTGATGTTAGTCGTTTGGGACAAACTCCCCACCGTTCCGCCGTCACCGAGCGCCAATTCTGCCCCTGCGCCGATCCAGGTATTTCCGGTGTAAGTGTTCTCGCCAAGCAGCGTGGTTTTACCCGCGCCGATGCGTTCCATTCCGCCGCTGCCGCTGATAATTCCGCTGTAAATCTGGTCACCAGCACCATCAAAAGAGAGCAGGCTTGTCGCGCCGGAAGTAGAAACATTGTAATTATGAAGGGTAGCGTCACCGGGTGTCGACGCACTGTCGCCCGAGCGCAGCGTTGCGCCGTTGTTGATGTTGATTGCCTGAGCGCCCGAGAGCGTCAGGTCGTCAACAATACGCGCATCGGTGGCATCGCCATCCAGGGTCAAGGTGCTCCAGCCGGTGCCAATATTGGTGCCTTTTACCAGGTCGTCCGCGGTAAAACTTCCCAATAACGCAGGGGCGGTTCCCTGATGCGTACCGTTGAGCGTCAACGTATTATTGGTGCCGCCTTCGCTGAGAATGTGCGTGACGTTTGCCAGCGACACATCGCCAAGCGTGGCGCTGTCGTTACCATCCCCACCGGTAAAGGTGACGCCGCCGGTGTACGCACCCGCCGTCCAGCTAAACTGGTCGTTACCGCTGCCTAACACAATTTCGCCACGGGTATTCGCACCCGCACCGCTCAATGCCACTACGTCGTTGCCATCCCCGGTCAAAATCGCCTGCGCCGTGGCATCAGCTGCCAACAAAGACCCGCTGTTATTCACGGTGGTATTGCCGCTGCCTGACGCATCAATGACAGGGGCGCCCGCCCCCAGACTGGTAATATTACCGGTGTTCGTGATGGTACGGCTGGCGCCCGCCACACCATCGGTTGCGACAATTGCCGACCCTGCGCCCGCCGCCATATTGATGGTCGCGCCAGACGTCACGTTATCTGATGTTCTTGCCAGAATCCCGACGCTGCCCGCGCCATCACCGTTAATGGTGTAGCCGTTATCAATGGTGAGATTCCCGGTCGTTGGGTCGCCGTTCGCATTCATAAAGGCAAAGCCCTGGCCATTTCCGGAAACGTTCAGCGTGTTACCGGCACCCGCCGCGCTAAACGTGACCGCCGTGCGGATCGCCGGGCCATTCGAGGCGTTAATCGTTACGCCGTTAAGGTTGATGTTCGAGGTGTCAGCGTTGTTATTAATCCCGGCACCGCTGCCCGAAATGTCGATAACCGTGTTGGTCGCGGTAAATGATGACGCGCCGGAGTCCATTCTCACGCCATCAGCACCACCGGAGGCGGTGATATGATTGCCCGTTCCGTTGACCGTCAGATTCGCACCCGTACCAATTAACTGTACTGCCGCCAACCCGCCAGTTGCATTCACGGTGCCAAGACGATTCACCACCGCATTCGCCCCACCGACGCGCAGCCCTACGTTGCCGCTTCCGGTCGCGCCGCTCACGCTAATCGTGTTGTTATTGGTCAACACGCCATTATTCTGGATATTGACGCCAATATTATTGGTACCCAAAACGCTGACCGGCGCATTCACAATCGCCGAGCCATTATCGTGCAGAAGGATCCCGGTACTGTTCGTTCCGTTTAACGCAATCCCCGTACCATTGAGAGTTAATTGCCCGAGGTGCGAAACGTTGTAACCGGTAATACCGCTTTGCGAAGAAAGCGTTGTCGTCGCCGCATTCGATGTAACGAGCGTAATTAATTCTTCGGGGTCGATGGTACTGTCGATATTGTAATTACGCCCATCAAGCACAACGGCTGTGGTGTTATTCCCACCTAATACAATGCCGCCATCACTAATTGTCCCTTGCGCGCCACCGGTGACTTTTACCCCGATGGCACCATTACCGTTGACGTTAATTTTCGCCGTACCGGTATCGAGTGTCGTTTTAGTCCCGCTGTTTTCATCCAGACCGTTGGCGAATATCCCGGTCGCATTTTCGCCGGAGACGGTCAGTTGATAACCCGCCGCCGACCCGCTGCCCGCAAACGTCGCGCCATGGTCTACCGCGAATAATATCGAATCTTTCTGGCCGTTATCATTGATAGCCGCGCTGCCGATATTAATTTTCGCTTCATTGCCCCAGGCGTAGTAGCCCATCTGTTGGGTGTTTTCAAAGGTGAGCGTTGAGTCAGCATTAATATCAATTTGCGCATCTCCGCGCGCGTGAACCCCGATTGCCCCGGCCGATAACAAACGAATGGTGGAGTTCAGGTTAACCTGGGCATGTTGTGTATTCAGCCCTTCGGCGTAAACCGCATAATTGCGATAAGTATACGGTTGCCCGTCGCTACCCCCGGTATCCCCGGCGGTCCCTACAGTAATAGTGCTGCCATCCGTCGAACTGACTGTCGCCCCTGCTTTTTGCGCCAGCACGTTAATGGCGATGTTGTTATCACCATCAACGTTAATATCGCCGTTGTGCGTCACGGTGCCGGTGTTATCGGCAACATTCAGGCCATAGTTTGCCGCCGCCGAACCGTTAGTCAGTTTCCCTAAAACATTAATTGTGCCGTTGTTGGTTATCGCCCCGGTCGCACCCTGCACGGAAATCCCGGCAGCGTTACGGATATTTTCTTCCAGCGTGATAGTGCCGGTGTTATTTACCGCCCCGGAACTTTGCGTGTGAATTCCCGCAGAAAGATCGCCGCCCGTCATCGGAACTGGCGTTGGCGCGGTGGCATCGAAAACAGGCGTCACGCCGAGGTAGATATTCCCCGCGTTCGTCAATGTCGCGCCATCTTGCAGGAAGATACCGTACCCGCCCGCTCTCCCGCCTGCATTCTTGCTGTTACCCACCAGCGCAATGGTGGCGTCGGCGGTGTTGGTGACAGCCGTCGTACCCGATGCGCTGATCCCGCGCGCATTGTTGGTGGTGGTGTCTGTTATCGCGACATTAATATGACCATTGTTGGTTAATGTACTGGTACCGCTGCCCTGCATCCCCACGCTGCCCGCGTTAGAGACATTTTGATTGTTGCCGTTTTTTTCAATAAACAACCCGGCGTTCAATGTGCCGTTGTTGATCGCGCGGGCATTAGTGGTCAACATGCCGACTGACGTTGGGCTGCTGCCGCTGCTACGCCATGCGTTTATCGCACCGTCGTTGGTGATGAGCGCGTTAGTATCGGCGCGCATGACCGCCGAGGCACCATCCACGGCGAGGCTGCCATCAGCCGTGACCAGCCCTGAAGCATTGCCGCCGGTGGCATAAATTACGTTTAAATCCCCGGTGCCAAGCGTTGCGTTATTGGTGTGCCCGCTTTTGTCATCCCAAACGTGATAGGTCAGATTAATGCTGGTGTTTTCCTCTTGCGCCAGCATTCCGGTAATAATCGCGTCGTAGGTATTTTGCGCTTCAACCGTTGAGTCAATGACTTCGCCGTTGACCGAAGCCCCCGCCGTCAGCCAGTACTGGATTTGCGGCTTGCCGGCATAATCCCCGTCGCCTACCAGGAAATCGTTAACCTCTGCGATATCAGCCGATGAGTTAATGGTGAATGTTTTATTTCCCAGCAAAACTACTCGCGGCCCAATTTGCTCGTAGTGGGGCAGCGTGATAGTGAAATCGTATTTTGCACTTTGCGCACCAAGCTGTTGTGTATCGCTCTGAAGCACAATCGCGGGACGGAAAACAATATAGTTATCCGAAAGCCACTGCGTGCTGCTGGCAACACCCGCGCTACCATCTGCTTTCGCCAGCACGGAGTTTTTGGTCAGTAAATTAATGGTATTGGCAGCGGCTGAAATAGGCGTGGTGGTATCGCTCGAACCGACATTGATATTGGCCTGCCCACCCGTTGACGCTACTGAGGCAATACCAAAATTATTAAAGATACGAATAGAATTATGATCATAAACGGGTAAAACCATTGCGCTTACGGCGGTGTCATCGGCGGAAATAAAAGTCGATGAATCATAAACACTGACCACCTGGTAGCTGCCGTCCAGGCCCGGAACTTCAACATTCAGCTCCAGGCTTTCTTGTGGAACAGCCGGAGATGGGGAATAGGTGTACTGGCTAATATTGGCTTCAGTTATCGTGGTGGCGGCACCTGTCGAATCTGTTGCCTCAATAACGGTGATGCGGTCAGGGTCAGTCCCTGTGCCGCCCGGAAGCGCATTGAGCACGGTGACGCCCGTGCTCGCACCGTTAGAACCGGCGGCAATAAACGGTATTGGGCCATTGATATTCAGGACGGTGCCTGGAATATAGTGGTTTGGCTGACCTTGATTATCAATCGTGAAGGCAAATCCGGTATCACGAACGGTATCGTAATTAATCCCCTGATTTTCCGGGAATAAATAAGTGGGATACGCGGTTATCCATGTCACATCGTCCGCAATGGCGTAGCTTGTATAACTCCCGGTTAGCACGAGCGCTGCTGCTAATAACTTTTTCCCACCCCGCCCCGTTTTGCTCCCTTTTTTCCCACCCCGGGATATTTCTGCAACAGCAATATAGCTGTTGGCAACATGGCTCCAGACTAATCGATATATATTATTCATAAGCAATCTCTGCATGGCCACAAAAGTAATAACGCGCTGAAACATAAAGACAACGACAAACACGTGTCGAAATACTTTAAGTAACAGTAGTACATGGCGGTGCAATGAAAAGCTGGCAGGAGAAAAAGTATTACTTAACTAATACTGCCTCACATAATGCTTTGAAAATATGATGCAAATAGATGCCCGAAAGCGGGTAACGGTTATTTATCAAGGCATGACACGGGAAATAACGAGAAATATTAAACTGCATCCCTTGACCTTCCCCTCAGGGGAAGGTTTACGCTTACCTTACTTTCAAAAAAGGAGTCTGAAAATGTCTCATGTTATCGATCTAAACCTTGATGGTTTGACCTGTGGCCACTGCGTCAAACGCGTTAAAGAAAGCCTGGAGCAGCGCCCTGACGTTGAGCAGGCTGATGTCACACAAACTCACGCCAGCGTAACCGGAACGGCATCCGTTGATGAGCTTATCAACACCGTGAAACAAGCCGGGTACGAAGCGACAGCGGCCAGCCACCCAAAGTCTGATCCGCTGACAGAGTCATCAATTCCGTCGGAAGCACTGACAGCGGCTAATCTCTCGCTTCCGGCAGCCACCGAAGATAACGACGATAGCCAACAGTTGTTGATCAACGGGATGAGCTGTGCAAGTTGCGTGACCCGGGTACAAAGTGCGTTGCAAAACGTCCCTGGTGTCAGTCTTGCGCGGGTAAACCTTGCCGAGCGCAGCGCCCTGATTATGGGCACTGCCTCCGCTGAATCTTTAGTTAAAGCGGTAGAAAGTGTTGGCTATGGTGCGGAAGCCATCGAAGACGATGCGAAACGCCGCGAACGCCAGCAAGAAACCGCCAACGCCGCCGTGAAGCGCTTCCGCTGGCAGGCAATTCTGGCGCTGGCCGTCGGCATCCCGGTCATGATTTGGGGAATGTTTGGCGACAATATGATGGTCACCGATGACAACCGTTCAATATGGTTGGCAATCGGCCTGGTCACTTTAGGCGTGATGGTCTTCGCCGGTGGGCACTTCTACCGCAGCGCATGGCGCAGCTTGCTCAATAAAACCGCCACCATGGACACGCTGGTAGCGCTGGGAACCGGCGCGGCATGGATTTATTCCATTACCGTGAATATCTGGCCGCAGCACTTCCCGATGGAAGCTCGCCACCTTTATTACGAAGCCAGCGCCATGATTATCGGCCTGATAAACCTCGGGCATATGCTGGAGCAACGCGCACGCCAACGCTCATCTAAAGCGCTGGAACGCCTGCTGGATTTAACCCCGCCGACGGCGCGTGTCGTCACCGAAGAAGGTGAAAAGACGCTGCCACTGGCAGAAGTGACCGCAGGCATGATTTTGCGTTTAACCACTGGTGATCGCGTGCCGGTTGATGGAGAAATCACCCAGGGCGAGGCGTGGTTTGATGAAGCGATGCTGACCGGCGAACCGGTGCCGCAGCAAAAATCGAACGACGAACCGATTCATGCAGGCACGGTGGTGCAAGACGGCAGCGTATTGTTCCGCGCCACCGCCACCGGCAACCATACAACGCTTTCACGCATCATTCGTATGGTGCGCCAGGCGCAAAGCAGCAAGCCGGAAATCGGCCAACTGGCGGATAAAATCTCAGCGGTATTTGTTCCGGTTGTGGTGCTGATTGCGCTGTTTAGCGCCGCTATCTGGTACTTCTTCGGCCCGGCACCACAAATCGTGTATACGCTGGTGATTGCCACGACGGTGCTGATTATTGCCTGTCCTTGTGCGCTCGGCCTGGCAACGCCGATGTCGATTATTTCTGGTGTGGGTCGTGCCGCGGAGTTTGGCGTGTTGGTGCGTGATGCCGATGCCCTGCAACGCGCCAGCACGCTCGATACCATTGTGTTTGATAAAACCGGCACGCTGACCGAAGGCAAGCCGCAGGTTGTCGCGATTAGCACTGACAACGGCTGGTCAGAGAGTGATGCATTAAGACTGGCAGGCGCACTGGAGCAAGGCTCAAGCCACCCGCTGGCACGTGCGATTCTCGATAAAACCGTAGGCGTGGAATTGCCGCAGGTGAATGCGTTCCGCACTTTGCGTGGGCTGGGTGTTAGCGGTGAAACCGAAGGGCGTCAGTTATTACTCGGTAACAAAGCGCTGTTGGTTGAACAAAACGTCGATACCACAGCTTTGGACGCAGAGATTGAAGCCCAGGCAAGCCGTGGCGCCACACCGGTTCTGTTGGCAGTCGACGGCAAACTCGCGGCACTGTTTGCGATTCGTGACCCGCTTCGTGCCGATAGCGTCAGCGCGCTGCAACGCTTACATCGTAACGGTTATCGCCTGGTGATGTTGACCGGCGATAACCCAACCACCGCTAACGCCATCGCTAAAGAAGCAGGCATTGACGAAGTGATCGCAGGCGTATTGCCGGATGGCAAAGCCGAAGCGATTAAAAAACTGCAACAACAGGGCCGCCAGGTCGCGATGGTCGGTGACGGGATAAACGATGCGCCTGCGCTTGCACAAGCCGAAGTGGGGATTGCTATGGGCGGCGGCAGCGATGTGGCTATCGAAACCGCTGCAATCACGCTGATGCGCCACAGCCTGGTGGGTGTCGCCGATGCGCTGGCGATTTCCAAAGCCACGCTGCGCAACATGAAGCAGAACCTGGTGGGCGCGTTTATCTACAACACGCTGGGGATCCCAATTGCCGCCGGGATTTTGTATCCGCTGACCGGAACGTTGCTCAACCCGGTAGTGGCAGGCGCGGCGATGGCACTGTCGTCGATTACGGTAGTCAGCAACGCCAACCGCCTGCTGCGCTTTAAGCCGAAGGACTGAATGTCGGATGGCGCTACGCCTATCCGAGCGACGAAAACGCAATGACCTTCCCCACGGTGTAAAAACCGTGGGGAAATTTGCACCCGACTCATCGCAGCGGTAGCATGACTTTTTAGCCAGGGAATCTGCAAATGGGTCTGCTATCGCGAATTACCGCATTGTTTTCAAGCCTTTCAACTCCCCACTATCCCTGGCCTGCTCTGGATATTGTTCTGCCCGGAGATCGTCACCTGCATCTGGTTGGCAGTATTCACATGGGCACGCGCGATATGTCGCCGCTGTCCGAAAAGCTCATCGACAAGCTCAGGGACGCGGATGCGCTGATTGTCGAAGCAGATATCACCCAAAGTGGTTCTCCTTTCCCGCAACAATCCAACGAGCTTCCTCTTGAACAGCGCTTGTCTGCCGAAAACTGGGCGCAAGTCGTGTCGTTAATTCAGGAACTGGATATCCCACTGAGCCAGATTGAAACTCAGCCCGCCTGGCAAATTGCGCTGGTGCTGCAAGCTCATCAGGCACAGCGTCTGGGGTTACGAGCGAATTACGGGATAGATTTTCAGATGCTGGAAGCGGCAAAAACCATGGCGATCCCAGTTATCGAGCTTGAGGGCGCTGAACATCAGATTGATATTCTCACCCGTTTACCCAATGGCGGAATGCCGCTGCTAACCGATACGTTGACCCACTGGCACACCAATGCCCGGCTGCTGCAAATGATGATTAGCTGGTGGCTGGAAACTCCGCCGCAGCGTGGGAATGTGGCACTGCCCAATACGTTTGGCGATGAGCTATACGATGTTCTTATGCATCGGCGTAATCTTGAGTGGCAACATTTTTTGCAGCAGTTACCTGCCGGACGCTACGTCGTCGCCGTCGGTGCGCTACATCTTTATGGGAAGGGAAATCTGCCTGAGCTCTTGAAAACCAGATAAAAAAACGGCCAATATCGCTATCGGCCCGTCAAAGAGGAATTTCTATATTGTTGTAATTATGCTGGTCGAATAAACGACCAGATGAATAATTGTCGCTCAATGTGACCATTAACGCTATCACTATTGAGTGAGATTATAGTAATTAAAACATATATCACGCAGCTTAATAATTCGTGCGCTTTTCAGACAAAAGCACTAAGAAGGTGACATGACACCCGCAGTAAAACTTCTCGAAAAAAACCGTGTTCCATTTCAGTTACATGCTTACGATCATGACCCGAGCGAAACCAATTTTGGCGATGAGGTGGTGCGTAAACTCAGCCTCAATGCAGAGCAAGTGTACAAAACGCTGCTCGTGGCTATTAACGGTGATATGAAGCATCTGGCGGTCGCTGTAACCCCGGTTTCCGGGCAGCTCGACTTAAAAAAAGTTGCTAAAGCGTTGGGCGCAAAAAAAGTAGATATGGCTGACCCCATGGTCGCACAGCGAATTACCGGCTATCTGGTTGGCGGCATCAGCCCGCTGGGGCAGAAAAAACTGCTGCCTACGGTTATTGACGCCGCAGCTCAGGAGTTTTCGTCTATCTATGTTTCAGGCGGCAAACGTGGGCTGGATATCGAACTGGCCGCGGCCGATCTGGCAAAACTGCTGAAGGCTACTTTTGCCGAAATAGCCCGCCGCGATTAACGGTTTATACCCAAAATAATTCGAGTTGCAGGAAGGCGGCGACGCAGTGAATCCCCGGGAGCTTACTTAAGTAAGTGACTGGGGTGAGCGAGGAAAGCCAACGCACATGCAACTTGAAGTATGACGGGTATATTCCTCCTAAAAGAGCAATTTCAGTCAGGACTCTATTTTCTGTTGCTGGCAAAGTGAATGCCTTGAGGGAGGAATAATGAAAAAATCCAGACACCAGCTTTACGCCCGACGTTTTGAGCAAGTATTTGCCTATATTGAACAGCATCTTGATAGCCCGTTAACCGTCGAGCAACTAAGCGAAGTGGCCTGTTTTTCGCGTTTTCATTTCCATCGGCAATTCAGTCAATTCTGTGGCATCAGTATTAGCCGTTACATCACATTAATGCGGCTGAAACGGGCCTCTTTCCGGTTGGTGAGCCATCCGCAGGAAAAAGTGATTAATATTGCCCTGGATGCCGGATTTGAAAATCCTGAATCATTTTCCCGTGCCTTCAAAAATACCTTCGGCCTGACCCCCGGCGAGTTTCGCAAAGATCCCGTGTGGGTTGACTGGCAAATACATTTTCAATTTCCCGGACGGGAAAATCAGCAGAGGTTAGAAAATATGGACGTGAAAATTATTACTGTCGAACCGATGGATGTCGCGGTGCTGGAACATCTTGGCGACCCGATGCGCGTCAATAATACGGTCGCAAGTTTTATCGAATGGCGCAAAGAATCAGGGCTTTCGGACTACATCACGCAAGGAACGTACGGTGTGCCTTACAGCGATCCTGCCACCACGCCAGGTGAGGAGTTTCGTTTTGATGTGTGTGGCGAGCTAATCCCGGAGGCGAACGGCCTGGTGCCTGAAAATCCGCAGGGCGTTATCAGCAAAAAGCTGCCCGGCGGGCGTTGCGCGGTGGTTCGGCATGTTGGCGCTTATGAGCGAATCAGCGATAGCGTTTACTATCTTTATCGCCAGTGGTTGCCCAATAGCGGTGAGGAGTTACGTGATTTTCCGGTCTATTTCCGCTACCTGGAGCTGGATAAAAACCACCCGGAACATGCGCAGCAGACCGATATTTTATTGCCGTTGAAATAGCGCCCTCACCCCGGCCCTCTCCCCCAGGAGAGGGAGTAAAGAAGTGATCCCTTCTCCTGGGAGAGAGGGTGAGGGGAAAAATTACTTCCAGCTCACCTCGCCTTTCGGCTCGAAAGCATTAACATCGAGCGGAGAACTCTTCTCGATGTACTGTTTCAGCACTTCTGCATCCACAAAGCCGGTGTTTACGTAACCTGGTTTTTTATCAATAGCCGGATAACCATCACCGCCGGAGGCGTTAAAGTTTAGCGTCGCCATACGGTAGGTTTTTGCCGGGTCGATCGGTTCACCTTTGATTTTCAAATCTTGCAGACCCGTAGCAGTTGCCACAAAGCTGACATTTGCGAACTGAGGATAGGCGCCAGAATCAGGTTTTTTCTGCGCAACCGCACTCAAATAATCCGTCGCTTCTTTACCGGTCATATCGGTATAAACTACAGTGTTACCAAACGGTTGAACCTTGAGCACATCTTTATAAGTGATGTCGCCCGCTTCAATCGAATCGCGAATACCACCGCCGCTCATTACCGCGAAATCAGCACCGGTACGGTCCATTTGTGCCGCCAGCAGCAGACGCGCCAGGTTCGTTTGCACGAAACGCACTTTGCTGCGATCCCCTTCCAGGTGGCCGTTTACGCTACCCACTTTTACGTTCAGTTGCGCCTGACCTTTGTTCTGGAATGGCGTCAGCAAGGAGAGCATTTGCTGGTTTTCCGGGATTTGTGGCGTGTAGAGCACGCGCTCACTTTCCCCGTTATCGTAGGTGATTTTCTTTTTCAGGTTGATAGGGATCAGCTGGTAATGCACCAGTTTCATCTCGCCGTTACGGAATTCAAAATCCGCGCGGCCCACGTATTTGCCCCACTCATGCGCCTGGACAATCCAGATGCCGTTTTGCTGGTCTGGTGCACATGGCGTACCCGGCACGTAATCAACCTGCTTTTTGTTTTCCGCTGCCATACAGACCGGGTTTTGCGAATGCCCGCCGACAATCATCGTCAGCGCACCCGCAGGCAGGCTACGAGCCATCTCGACATCGCCTGGCGCGTTTGAACCATGATCGCCATTATCGTAGTGACCCATGTGCGTTGCGGCGATCAGCACGTCCGGTTTTTCAGTGGTTTGCAGTTCCTGAATCACCAGTTTTGCTTCGTCAGCCGGTTTACGGAATTCGATATCGGTGAAGTTTTCCGGGTTACCAATTTTTGCCGTGTCGTCGGTGGTTAAACCGATAACCGCGATTTTAATGCCCTGCGGCTTGAAAATAGCCCACGGTTTAAACAGACGCTCGCCGGTGCTTTTCTGGTAAATGTTGGCCGAAAGCAGCGGGAATTTTGCCCATTTTTCCTGCTGGCGTAATACCGTCAGCGGCTTGTCGAACTCGTGGTTGCCAATAGCCATCGCATCGTAACCAATCAGGTTCATGCCACGGAAATCAGGTTCTGCATCTTGCAAATCGGACTCAGGAACGCCGGTATTAATATCACCGCCGGACAGCAACAGCACGCTGCCGCCCTGTTCCGCCACCTCTTTACGAATGCTATCCACCAGAGTTTTTTGTGCTGCCAGGCCATATTCAGCGTGTTCATTACGCCAGAAATGACCGTGGTGATCGTTGGTGTGCAAAATGGTGATGTTATAAGTTTTATCTTTTTCCCAGGCCAGTGCAGATGCGCTGGTTAAGCTGACTGCCATTAGCAGCGCGGTGGTCACCCCTTTCACTACGAACTTCATCGCAAATCTCCATATTTAATAAATGCTTTCGCACCAATAGCAGAACCCTACTAGCATAGACAAATAACTTTTCACTCTTGTGACTTTCTTCGTCCCTTTCCTGCAGGTATGTTAGCTGGGTAATGATTTCCTACGGTTCCATCAGTGAACTGGGTTAAAAAACAATCAATTCAATAATTACAGGTATTTATGGCAATCTCGGAACAAACTCTCGCGTCAACGGAGCCGCAAAAGGCTCGCACCGCGTTTGGCATTCTGGGGGCAATTAGCCTCTCCCATTTGCTCAACGATATGATTCAGTCGCTGATTCTGGCGCTCTACCCGCTGCTACAAAGCGAGTTTTCGCTAAGCTTTGTGCAAATTGGGATGATCACGCTCACCTTCCAGGTGACCTCATCGCTACTCCAGCCGGTGGTAGGATACTACACCGACAAATACCCGATGCCGTGGTCGTTGCCGATTGGTATGTGCTTCACACTTTGCGGCCTGGTTATCCTCGCCATGGCGGGCAGTTTCCCGATGGTGCTGCTGGCGGCGGGTCTTGTTGGCACAGGCTCATCAGTATTCCACCCGGAATCTTCACGCGTGGCTCGTATGGCATCCGGTGGCCGCCATGGTCTTGCGCAGTCACTCTTCCAGGTGGGCGGCAACTTTGGTAGCTCGTTAGGGCCATTGCTGGCTGCGCTGATTATCGCGCCATACGGTAAAGGCAACGTCGGCTGGTTCGTGCTCGCGGCCCTGCTGGCGATAATCGTGTTGTTGCAAATCAGCCGTTGGTACGCCGCGCAGCATCGTATGACGAAGGGCAAAACTGCCGCTCCGGTGGCGAACCCGCTACCACGCAAGAAAGTGATTCAGGCGGTGTCTGTTTTGCTGGTGCTGATTTTCTCTAAGTATTTTTACATGGCGAGTATCAGCAGTTATTACACCTTCTACCTGATGCACAAATTTGGTTTGTCGGTGCAAAATGCCCAATTTCATCTGTTTGCCTTCCTGTTTGCGGTAGCGGCGGGGACGGTCATTGGCGGGCCGGTTGGGGATAAGATTGGCCGTAAATACGTGATTTGGGGTTCGATTCTTGGCGTCGCGCCATTCACCCTGTTCTTGCCGTATGTCTCCCTGGAATGGACGGGGATTCTGACGGTGATCATCGGCTTTATTCTTGCCTCTGCATTTTCGGCCATTCTGGTTTATGCGCAAGAGCTGATGCCTGGACGAATCGGCATGGTTTCCGGGCTATTCTTCGGCTTTGCGTTTGGTATGGGTGGCCTGGGGGCCGCGGTGCTGGGTCTGGTTGCCGACCATACAAGTATCGAATTAGTCTATAAAATATGTGCTTTCCTGCCACTTCTTGGCATATTGACCATATTCCTGCCTGACTATCGCCATAAGTCATAGTTATAAGGGCCAGAGAAACTCTCTGGCCCTGCACCACTTCCATATTCCGCCAGACCTTTCCTAAATTAAGCGTATAAAACACCCCTCAGACGCCCATTTTTGTCTAAATGCGCCTTTTTCTAAAAAAACACATATTTAACACACACATCGTTTAAAAATTTGTCATAAACTAAAAACAGGATTTTGGACTTACTGGACCTGATTAACTACGAAAGGAGACGGAATGCATCACGCCACCCCGCTTATCACCACCATTGTCGGCGGCCTTGTACTGGCCTTTTTGCTCGGTATGCTCGCCAACAAACTTCGCATATCACCCTTGGTGGGCTATTTATTAGCTGGGGTACTGGCCGGCCCTTTTACGCCAGGCTTTGTCGCAGATACTAAACTGGCGCCCGAATTAGCTGAACTGGGCGTTATCTTGCTGATGTTTGGCGTCGGTTTGCATTTCTCTCTAAAGGATTTGATGGCGGTAAAGGCCATCGCCATTCCCGGAGCTATCGCCCAAATTGCGGTGGCGACGCTACTGGGTATGGCGCTTTCATCGCTGATGGGCTGGTCGCTGATGACCGGCATCGTGTTTGGCCTGTGTCTTTCCACCGCCAGTACCGTGGTGCTGCTACGCGCACTTGAAGAACGGCAATTAATCGACAGCCAGCGCGGTCAAATCGCTATTGGCTGGCTGATTGTTGAAGATCTGGTGATGGTGCTGACACTGGTTCTGCTTCCAGCCGTTGCCGGAATGATGGAAAAAGGCGACGTGGGCCTCGCGACCTTATCGCTCGATATGGGTTTAACCATCGGCAAAGTCGTGGCGTTTATTGCGATTATGTTGATTGTTGGCCGCCGCCTGGTGCCGTGGATTCTGGCGCGAAGTGCGGCAACCGGTTCGCGCGAGCTGTTCACGCTGGCGGTTCTGGCGCTGGCGCTGGGTATCGCTTTTGGCGCTGTTGAACTGTTTGATGTTTCCTTCGCACTCGGCGCGTTCTTCGCCGGTATGGTGCTTAACGAGTCTGAACTCAGCCACCGCGCGGCCCACGACACGCTGCCCCTGCGCGACGCGTTTGCGGTGCTGTTCTTTGTTTCGGTCGGGATGTTATTCGACCCGATGATTTTGATTCAGGAACCGCTCGCCGTGCTGGGCACCGTGGCGATTATCGTATTTGGTAAATCCCTCGCCGCATTCTTCCTGGTGCGCCTGTTCGGCCACTCACAACGGACTGCATTAACCATCGCTACTAGCCTTGCGCAGATTGGTGAATTCGCCTTTATTCTTGCAGGGCTGGGCATGGCGCTGAACCTGCTGCCGCAAACCGGGCAAAATCTGGTGCTGGCCGGGGCGATTCTGTCGATTATGCTCAACCCGATTTTGTTTGTGATTCTTGAGCGCTACCTGGCTAAAACCGAAACGCTGGAAGAGCAGACGCTGGAAGAAGCTATCGAAGACGAGAAGCAAATTCCGGTCGATATTTGCAATCATGCCCTGCTGGTTGGGTTTGGGCGCGTGGGGAGTTTGTTGGGTGAGAAATTAATGGCACAGGGCATTCCTCTGGTGGTGATTGAAACCTCCCGCAGCCGCGTTGATGAACTGCGTGAGCGCGGGATTCGGGCGGTGCTGGGAAATGCGGCCAACGAAGAGATCATGAATCTTGCGCATCTTGATTGCGCTCGCTGGTTATTGCTGACGATCCCCAACGGCTACGAAGCCGGTGAAATCGTCGCGACCGCACGCACCAAATGCCCGGACATCGAGATTATTGCCCGCGCGCATTATGACGACGAGGTAGATTACATTACCGAACGCGGCGCCAATCGGGTGGTTATGGGTGAGCGTGAAATCGCGAATACGATGATAGGGTTGTTGGATAAGCCGGTGGCGTGAGTTCCCCCTCATCCCGACCTTCTCCCTGAGGGAGAAGGGGAAAACCGTACTTCCCCTGTCGCGTGGGAGAAGGGGAAAACCGTACAGTTCCCTCTCCTGGGGGAGAGGGTTAGGGTGAGGGGCGTTTAATTAACGCTCCCAGTAAGACTCTTCTAAGCTATCTTCGCGCTCTGGCAAACCACGCGTCAGGCGCGGAGAGTGCTGATTCAACACCTGATAACTCACGCGATTCGCGTATTTACACACCTGAGCCAAAGACGAATACGTCAGCCACGTAAACTGGTGTTTGCTGGAATTCGGCACGTTGGAGCGGTGATAGTTGTTCGCCGTAATATCATGCAGCAGTGCCGCCAGTGCGCCATCGCCCGCACCATTGGTGTTCATGATTTTCTCAGGCCCGCCCATGTATGGCGCGATGTGCGAGAAAATACGCATCGGGTTCTGGCAATCTTTATGGCGCATCGCACGGCTAAATTCGTACTGGTTAAACTCAGCAATCGCGCCCGGCAGCAATGGATGCTGGGTGGTGCGTTTTGCTGATTCTTCAGTAAAGGCCGCCATATACAAACCTACTGGCCCGGCGGTACAGAGCACTAAATCAACCCAATCCAGTGCTTTATCAGCCGCCAGCAGCGGGTCGTTTTCGCCCGTAAGCGCCAGCCCTTCTTCTTCGTTCATCGCCAGAATGGAGACGTGTTCTTTGAGGAACGCCTGCCACCACTCCGGGTTTTCCGCGATAACGTATTTTGTGCCGAGCGTCAGCACCACCGGAACGTTGTACTTTTTCGCATACGCAATGGCCTGCATGGTGGCTTCCGGCATCGGCTCGCCATCTTTGCAGCGCACCAGGTAGGAAGTCAGAACCAGGGCAGATGCGCCCGCAATCACCTCTTCCGGAATGCTCTCAGCGCGAAGTTGGTTCATGTGGCCAGGACTTATCGCAAATGTCCGTTCGCCCTGCTCGCCAATCAACGTGAAGCAACGACCAATCGCGCCATTCACGCCTTGCAGATAGTTGAGATCGGTTCGACTGGAGGTGTTGCATAGATAGCGGTAGGCATAGCTACCAATTTCGATATTGCTGCACATCACGCCCAGTAAAACGGAGCGGTCGTCGGCTAATACCGAATAGTTGTGCATGGTGTTACCGATGGTGCCACCGGCAAACTGATGAGTAATCAGATCTTTTTGCACCAGTTCCTGATACAGCGCTTCTGCAATTTCGTCTTCAATCACCAGCGAGTGACCGAAACTCAAACCGTAACGATGAACAAATTCGTCGTCAACTTTGGCTTCGATATCCACCAACGTTTGGTCAATCCCAACAATCCAGGAAGTGCCAGTTTCATGTTCAGGTTGAGCCTGTTGCAATAAAGGATCGCGTGCGCTGACAGGGAAGTAGTGTTTGGATTTACGTTTGCCGGGAAATTTCATGATGTTGTTCAAAAGTCGCTAATCAGGCCGGAAATGGTAGCACATTAACGGCCCTAAGCGAGATCAGCGATATTTCTGCACCAGGTTCATCATCATTGCAATGTGGGCCGGGTCGTCATTCAGAGCAGGAATATATTCATATTTAGTACCGCCTGCTTCGAGGAACACTTCGCGGTTTTGTACCGCCATTTCTTCAAGCGTTTCAAGGCAGTCAGCAGAGAAACCTGGACACATAACCTGAATATGTTTTATCCCTTTCTCAGGCAACATTTTCAGGGTTTCGTCGGTATAAGGCATCAACCACGGCTCGCGACCAAAACGCGACTGGTAAGTCATCATCACTTTTTCTGGCGGCAGTTCGAGGGCTGAAAGCAATTCGCGCGTGGTGTCGCGGCAACGCTGCGGGTAATCATCGCCTTCGTTGGCATAACGTTGTGGAATACCGTGGTAGGAAAGCAGCAAAACATCCGGCTCGCCGTGTTTGGCAAAAGATTCCCTGACCGATGCCACCAGCGCGTTGATATAAGATTCATTATCAGCATAATCGCGAATCAGGGAAATCGACGGCAGCGAGCGATAGTTGGCAAAAATGCGCCCTAATTCATCCCAAACCGCGGCGACCGTCGAGCAAGAAAATTGCGGATACAGCGGCAGCACCACAATGTGATCGACGTGATGCGACATCAACTCTTCCACCGCACTTTTCAGCGACGGCGTGCCATAACTCATGCCGAGTGCGACGGGGACATCTGGCAATTGCGCGGCAAGTGCAACCTGCTGACGACGGCTATAAACCAGCAGCGGCGAGCCTTCATCCATCCATACTGACTGATAAAGTTTGGCAACACGTGAAGAACGCAGCGGTAAAATCACGCCGCGCAGCAGCGGCCACCAGAGTAAACGTGGAGTATCGACAACGCGCTTATCGCTGAGAAACTGGCGTAAATAGCGCTTCACCGCAGCGGGAGTCGGTGCATCAGGCGTACCCAGGTTTGCCAGTAAAATACCCACTTTTTCCTGATTCATTTCCGCTCCTTATCAACAAATTACTGATAATTGTAACGTAAAAGCGGCGCAGGAGAACCGATTACAGCGAAAGGGCAAAATTTGGGTAAAAAAATACCAGGAACAAGTCCTGGTATTTTTATCTCAGCAACGAATTAGCCGAGGATTTTTGCCAGCTCTGCGCTAACTTCGGTCACTTTACGGGTGCCGTCGATTTTCACGTATTTGGTGTTACCGGCTTCAGCTTCTTTGCTGTAGTAGGAGATCAGCGGAGCGGTCATCTGATGGTATTCCACCAGGCGCTTACGCACGGTCTCTTCCTGATCGTCTTTACGGGTAGTCAGCTCTTCGCCTGTTGCGTCGTCTTTACCTTCCACTTTTGGTGGATTGAAGGTGACGTGATAAACGCGGCCAGATGGCGCGTGTACGCGACGACCAACGATACGCTCAACAATCAGTTCGTCAGGTACTGCGAACTCCAGAACCACATCTACATTGATGCCCGCTTCTTTCATGGCATCAGCTTGTGGAATAGTGCGTGGGAAACCATCAAGCAGGAAACCGTTGCGGCAATCTTCCTGGGTAATACGTTCTTTAACCAGAGCGATAACCAGTTCATCTGTAACCAGTTTACCGGCATCCATGATGTCTTTTGCTTGTTTGCCCAGCTCTGAGCCAGATTTCACTGCAGCACGCAGCATGTCACCAGTGGAGATTTGCGGAATGCCATATTTCTCCATGATGAACTGAGCCTGAGTTCCTTTACCTGCGCCCGGAGCGCCAAGCAGAATAATACGCATTGCGTAATTCCCCATTCGTTTGGATTTTTGATTATTTAAAGCAGAGGCGATGACCTTACCATTAAAGGCGTATTCACCTCAAGAATAGCGGGGCTTGTGAGCGCTGTTAGTTGATAGGAAATGCCCTCACCCCGGCCCTCTCCCTCAGAAGAGGGGGGAAACCAGAGTGAGGGGTAAAACTTAGGAAGCCAGCAACTGATTCATTCGACGGATAAACTGGTTTGGATCTTCCAGCGTACCGCGTTCAGCTAACAGTGCCTGGTCGAGCAGTAATTCGACCCACTCGCCGAACTGCGCTTCGTCCTGGGTATCCGCGACGCGTTTCACCAGCCCGTGATCCGGGTTCAGCTCAAAAATGTACTTCACTTCCGGCACTTCCTGGCCCGCAGCGGCAAACAGTTTCGCCATTTGCGTGCTCATGTCGTTGCTGTCGGTGGTGACGATGGCTGGTGTGTCGGTCAGACGGTGCGTCAGACGCACTTCTTTCACGCGCTCACCCAGCAAGGTCT
Organism: Buttiauxella sp. BIGb0471; assembly: GCF_024807715.1. Lineage (NCBI taxonomy): Bacteria > Pseudomonadati > Pseudomonadota > Gammaproteobacteria > Enterobacterales > Enterobacteriaceae > Buttiauxella > Buttiauxella sp. BIGb0471. The sequence goes on along the minus strand of NZ_JANUEU010000005.1, from coordinate 213,058 downwards.
TCACACGGTCAACAAACGGCTCAAGCGCTTTTTCAGCTTCTTTCGCTTCTGGTGTTTCTTCGTCGGCCATTTTTTCCAGCGACTCGTCAGTTTTGCTGACTGACTGGAACATTTTGCCGTCGAATTCGGTCAGATAGCTCATCATCCACTCGTCGATGCGGTCAGAAAGCAGCAACACTTCGATGCCTTTCTTACGCAGCAATTCCAGATGCGGGCTGCTCTTCGCGGCGGCGTAGCTGTCGGCAGTGATGTAGTAAATCTTCTCCTGCCCTTCTTTCATGCGCGACACATACTCTTCCAGCGACACGGTTTGCGCGGAAGTGTCCGTGTGAGTTGAAGCAAAGCGCAGCAGTTTAGCGATAGCTTCCTGATTTGCGTTGTCTTCAGCAGGGCCTTCTTTCAGCACCAGGCCGAAGTTTTTCCAGAAGGTCTGGTATTTTTCGCTGTCGTCTTTCGCCAGTTTTTCCAGCATCTGCAATACGCGTTTGGTCAGCGCGCTACGCAGGTTTTGCGTCACACGGCTGTCTTGCAGAATTTCACGCGACACGTTCAGCGGCAGATCGTTGGAATCTATCAGACCGCGCACAAAACGCAGGTAGTTCGGCATAAACTGTTCAGCGTCGTCCATGATGAACACGCGCTGGACGTACAGCTTCAGGCCGTGTTTATGGTCACGGTTCCACATATCCCACGGCGCCTGAGACGGGATGTACAACAGGCTGGTGTACTCTTGCTTCCCTTCCACGCGGTTATGGCTATAAGTCAGCGGGTCGGTGAAGTCATGCGCCACATGTTTGTAGAACTCGTTGTATTCTTCGTCTTTAATTTCAGACTTGCTACGGGTCCACAGCGCCTGGGCTTTGTTGATTTTTTCCCAACCGATGATGGTTTCGCCGTCTTTTTCTTCGCGGGTTTCGATCTCAACCGGCAAGGCGATGTGGTCAGAATACTTACTGATGGTGGAACGCACGCGCCAGTCGTCTAAGAACTCATCTTCACCTTCGCGCAGATGCAGGGTAATTTCAGTCCCGCGATCGGCTTTGGTGATGTCTGCAACGGTATATTCGCCCGCGCCTTCAGATTCCCAGAACACCGCTTGATCAGCAGGAACGCCTGCCGCACGGGTGCGCACAGTGACTTTATCCGCCACGATGAAGGCCGAGTAGAAACCAACACCGAACTGGCCGATAAGCTGGCTATCTTTCGCCTGGTCAGAACCCATGGATTCGAGGAACGCTTTGGTACCCGATTTTGCAATCGTCCCGAGGTGATCAATCGCTTCGTCGCGCGTCATACCGATGCCGTTGTCGGCAATGGTCAAAGTGCGTTTTTCTTTATCAAAAGAGACACGCACGCGCAGCTCGCCGTCACCTTCATACAGGTCTGCCTGAGACAATGCGCGGAAGCGCAATTTGTCTGCCGCATCAGAGGCGTTGGAGATCAGCTCACGCAGGAAAATTTCTTTATTTGAGTAGAGGGAGTGGATCATCAGGTGCAGAAGTTGTTTCACTTCAGACTGGAAGCCACGAGTCTCTTGTCCTTTCATGGTCATTGATACCTCAACAAAATCAAAATACGTAGGGGTTTAAAACGTTGAGGGTGATATGAGGATAGAAACGAAGGTTTTCAAGCGGGAAGTATAAGAAACTCCCCGCAAGTGGTTAGAAATTAATCTTGTGACGCCCTGCTAAAGAATGTGAAAGCGTGGTGCCATCGACCATTTCCAGCTCACCGCCCACCGGCACACCGTGCGCAATACGGCTGGCATCAACACCATATTGTCCGCAAAGTTCGGCGATATAGTTTGCAGTGGCTTCGCCTTCTACCGTCGGGTTGGTGGCGAGGATCAGCTCTTTGATGGTTTCGGTTTCCAGGCGCTGTTCGAGCCTGTCCAGGCCAATATCCTGCGGGCCAATTCCGTCAAGCGGAGAAAGGTGGCCCATCAGCACAAAATAGCGGCCGGAAAACTGGCCTGTCGCTTCAATGGCGTGAATATCCGCGGGCGTTTCTACCACGCAAATTTGGCCATTTTCCTGGCGGCGAGGGTTGGTGCAAATGGCGCAAACTTCTTGTTCGGTAAAAGTACGGCAATCAGCACAATGGCCAATTTCTGACATCGCACGAGTTAATGCTTGAGCAAGGCGCATGCCACCACTGCGGTCACGTTGCAAAAGCGCGAACGCCATACGTTGGGCAGACTTTGGGCCGACGCCTGGCAGGCAGCGCAGGGATTCCATAAGGGTGGTAAGTAAAGGACTGGTTTGCATCGCTCAGACTTCTGAAAAAAGAGTGGACCATAGCCTAACATTAGCCCTGCGCGAGGGTATAGGAAAAGATATTCCCCCTGCGCGATGTCTCGCAAAGGGGGAAGTTATTTAACCGCGCTGCGAGTCCAGTTGCTCTTGATTCGTCACCACATCTTGCGCTTTCTGGTAGCTTTCCATCAGCAAACCGTACTCAATAAATACGCCGCCCCACAGGTTTGCCCATTCCATTGCATCATCCCGATTCCAGGTGTGCTGGATTTCAGCCACGACGGCTGCGGTATCCATTGGCACGACACCGGCCTGAACGACACGCGCCAACGTCACTTCCTGCGCCATTTTGGAGTAGGTGCCTGAGGCATCAATCACCGCGAAGACTTTGAAGCCTTCTGCCACCGCACTTATCGCCGGGAAAGCCATGCATACGCTGGTCACCGTACCGGCAATAATCAAGGTTTTGCGCCCTGTGGCTTTGACTGCTGCCACGAAATCAGGGTTGTCCCAGGCGTTAATTTCGCCTTTACGCGGGACGTACTGAGCGTGTGGAGCGTACTGGTGAATCTCAGGAATCAGCGGGCCGTTCGGGCCTTGCGGCACAGAAGCGGTGGTGATAACCGGAATATTGGCCAGCGTGGCGATTTTAGCCAACACGGTTGCATGGGTGCGTAAAGTTGGCATCGGCATGTCGTGCACCAGTTGGAAAAGACCGCTCTGGTGGTCGATAAGCAGCATTACCGCGTCGTTTGCATCAATTGTAGGGATTTGTCCGTTAAAGTTTGCAGGTGTCATGTTCAGATCCTCTTAGGGTTCAATCATCGTGTTGAAAAAACGGCTACCAAAACGGTAGCCGCTTGGGTTAGTTAAACTTTCTGGCCAAATTTGCCCTGGTTAAAGTCATCAATGGCCTCTTTGATTTCTTCACGGGTGTTCATGACAAACGGCCCGTATCCCACCACTGGCTCATTCAGCGGCTCACCGCTCAACACCAGCACAACCGCATCGGTATTGGCTTCAAGCGTGACGGTTTCGCCTTTGGCATCCAGCACCACCAATTGCGCCTCACGAGCCACTTCCAGTCCGTTGACCAGCACGGTGCCTTTGAGCACCACCAGTGCGGTGTTCCAGCCGTCTGGCAGCGTTAAATGCGTGGTACTTTGTGCATTCAGGCGCATATCCAGCACACGCAGTGGAGAAAATGTGTGTGCCGGCCCTTTTGCGCCATCCATTTCACCGGCGATAACACGCACCTGGCCTGCGTTGTCTGGCAAATCCACGACCGGAATATCCGCGTCGGTAATCGACTGATAGTTCGGTGGCGTTGACTTGTCTTTGGCTGGCAAATTGACCCACAGCTGAACCATTTCAAGCCGACCGCCCTTCTCGCTGAAAGCCGGTGAGTGGAACTCCTCATGCAAAATGCCACTACCGGCGGTCATCCACTGCACGTCGCCGGGGCCAATCACCCCACCACTACCGGTGGAATCGCGGTGAGCCACTTCGCCTTTGTAGACGATGGTGACGGTTTCAAAACCGCGATGCGGGTGGACATCAACACCGCGCTGGCCTTTGTTGCTCGGTTTAAAATCAGCCGGGCCTGCGTAGTCCAGCAGCAAGAACGGACTGAGCTGTTTTTCAAATTTTGAATAAGAAAACAGTGAGCGAACCGGGAATCCATCGCCCACCCAGTGGGACGCTGGTGCTGAATAAACGCCAAGAATTGATTTCATCGTTATCTCCATTGAGTGTCGATTTCTGTTGAGATAAAGCTTACTCATAAGACGAATTCCCCGGTAGACTCTGAAAATGAACTCAGTGTTCCATATACAGGATAATGGCAATGCAAGATCTCAACGACCTGTGGTATTTCGTGCAAGTGGTGGATAACGGAGGGTTTTCTCCGGCAAGCCGCGTTATCGGTATTCCGAAATCACGCTTGAGTCGCCGTATCGCGCTGCTGGAAGAAAGTCTGGAGACACGACTGATTCAGCGTTCAACGCGCAGTTTTACCGTGACGGAGGCCGGGCAAATTTTTTATCGTCATTGCAAGGCGATGATTATTGAAGCCGAGGCCGCGCAGGAAGCGATTAACACGCTGCGTGCCGAACCTCGCGGGCTGATTCGCCTGACCTGCCCGATTACGCTGCTGCATGTGCATATCGGCGACATGCTGGCGCGATTTATGACGTTGTATCCGCAGGTCACCGTGCAACTCGAAGAAACTAACCGCCAGGTTGATGTGCTGAATGAAAACGTCGATTTAGCGGTGCGGGTGCGCCCATTGCCACTCGACGATAGCGATCTGGTGATGCGTAAACTGGCGGATCGCGGGATGTGCCTGGTTGCCAGCCCTGAACTGGTAGCGCGTTTTTCAAAACCTCAGTCCCCTGCCGATCTTCAGCACTGGCCGAGCCTTGCGCTGTCAAAACCGCAGCAAGTTTACCGCTGGTGCCTGTTTGGCCCGGATAATCAGGAAGTGACGCTGCACCATAAACCGCGCTTTGTGACCACCGATATGATTGCGCTGCGAGCGGCGGCTCTGGCGGGTGTGGGGATTGTTCAGTTGCCGATGTTGATGCTTAACAAACAGATTGCCGAAGGGAGTCTGGTGCGACTGTTACCGGAGTGGCGAGCAAGGCGAGAGGTGATTCATCTGGTGTTTCCTTCCCGGCGCGGTCAGTTACCGGCGGTCAGGGCGCTGATTGATTTTCTGGTGGAGAGTTACGCGGCATTCGAGGAGGAGTGAGAATGTCATGTCGGGTGACGCTGCGCTTACCCGACCTAAAAAAGCTACGAAATCTCCAGATTTCCCTAAATAATTCGCGTTGTGGGAAGGCGACAAGTGAGCAACCCCCCAGGAGCTTACATCAGTAAGTGACTGGGGTTTGTGAGCGCAGCCAACGCCCCCACAACGCGAAGAATGACGGCAAATCAGAATGGCATTTTGAAGCCTGGTGGCAACTGCATCCCGCTGGAAACGCCAGCCATTTTCTCTTTCTGCGCTTCGCCGATACGACGAGCTGCATCGTTGAAAGCCGCAGCAACCAGGTCTTCAACCATTTCTTTGTCGTCTTCCATCAGGCTTGGATCGATTTCGACACGACGGCAGTTGTGAGCACCGTTGATGGTGACTTTAACCAGACCCGCGCCAGATTCGCCTGTGACTTCCATTTGGGCGATTTCTTCCTGAACCTGGGCCATTTTTTCCTGCATCTGCTGGGCTTGCTTCATGATGTTGCCCAGACCGCCTTTTCCAAACATAGTCTTCTCTCTTTTGCTCGGGCCGACTAACCGCAGAGTACGATTATCGGCTATCAGGGTTTACAACAAACCGGGTGAGCCGGTTTGTCAAATTGGTCGAATACTGTCTTCATCCAGTTCCGCATCAAAGAAACGACGCAGCGTCTGGATGTTGTTGTCAGCACTCATTGATTCCCGTGCCTGCGCCAGCTTCTCTTCGTAGATGGCCTGACGCCACTCCAGCGGGGTGCGTTGTGCGAGATTATCATCTTCAATAATAGTCAGCTCAACTGTTTCGCCACTAAAATCACTCATCGCATCAGCCAGCGTTTTCATAGCCGACGGCGAATTGAGGTGACGTAACGCCGGGCGCAGATGCAGACAAACGCGGTTGCCGTCCTGTTCTTTCCAGGCATTTAGCGCCAGTTGTTGCACTAACTTCGGTAACACGAGTTGGCTAATTTCAGCCGCCCAACCGTCGCGTTCTATGGCTTCGAGTGCCAGTTTCTGCGCAAGTTCCGGGGTTTTCTCATGCTCGAGCGCCCGCTTCAATGCTTTTGGTGTCGCGACCGGTTCTTCGACGACATCAGACACGTTCTGCGATACCCAGCGATAAGCCTCTGGCTTCGGCGCTGGTTTTTCTTCTACGGTTGCGGGCCGGGACTGAATGCGCTCGGTGACCGAGGCTAAACGATCCAGAGCGCTGTTTTTTGCCGGCCGCGCTACATTTTGCGCCGCCGGCTCATTCTTTTTTGCTTTGTTGGCTCCCTGCTGGCGCATGAGCTGTGTTCGCGCTTGCAGCACCTGACTTGTGGTGTCTGGCAGCGTCGTTTCACTTTGCCGTGGCGGCGGGGCCGATGTTTGTTGGCGTACCGGAACAGGGTTTATCACCGGAATACTCGGTGCCTGTCGCGGTTGTTCAGGTTCGGGTAAAGGTTTGCGCGGATGGAACGCCAGCGCACGCAGCAACGTCATTTCAACGCCCATACGGCGGTCAGGTGCCCAGGACAACTCTTTGCGCCCAATCAGCAAAGTCTGGTAATACAGCTGCACTTCGGCAGGCGGCACAACGCGAGCCAGCTCACGCATACGCTGCTCGATGGCAGCCATGTCTGTGCCTAACGCGGCAGGTGAAAGCTGAACCATCGCCACGCGATGCAGCAGACTCAGCATTTCCACCAGCAGTGCTTCCCACTCAACACCCCGCCCGGCGGCATCATTCAGCAAGCTCATGACGCGCTCGCCATCGGCATGAATCATCGCTTCAATTAATGACAGCGCCTGGTCATCGTCGAGCGTGCCGAGCATCGCGCTTACCGCAGCGGTCGTCACATGCCCGTCACCGCTGGCAATGGCTTGATCGGTGAGGCTTAACGCATCACGCAGGCTGCCATCTGCGGCACGGGAGAGCAATTGTAGCGCACGCGTTTCACATGGGATTTTCTCTTCGCCAAGAATATGTTCCAACTGATGGCGGATTTGTTCGACATCCAGCGCTTTCAGGTGGAATTGCAGGCAGCGAGAAAGAATAGTGACCGGCAGCTTTTGTGGATCGGTAGTCGCCAGCAAGAATTTAACGTGTGATGGCGGCTCTTCCAGCGTCTTCAACAAGGCGTTGAAACTGTGGCGGGAGAGCATGTGCACTTCATCGATGAGATAGACTTTAAAGCGGCCACGCGCCGGGGCGTACTGAACGTTGTCCAGCAAATCACGGGTGTCTTCGACTTTGGTGCGCGAGGCGGCGTCAATTTCTATCAGGTCAACAAAGCGACCTTGTTCTATTTCACGGCAGTTATCGCACACGCCGCAAGGAGTGGCAGTAATGCCGGTTTCGCAATTTAACCCTTTCGCCAGCAAGCGAGCGATGGAGGTTTTCCCCACGCCGCGCGTCCCAGAAAAGAGATAAGCGTGGTGGATTCGGCCCATGGATAAGCCATTAGCCAGCGCAGTCAGAACGTGTTGCTGGCCGACAACATCAGCAAAAGTTTGTGGCCGCCATTTGCGGGCTAAGACCTGGTAGCTCATACGAGATAGGCTCTACATCGCGGGTGTGAATTCAGGGAGTAATGCTAACATAAGCCTCACCCATCGGGCGAGGCTTTAGACTGAAGAGGTGGGGCTGAACTCAGTGACCAGGGAAAAGCACGAGGCTGTAACTTTTCACGCCCATTTTTTCCAGGCGCTGCTCACCACCAATATCAAACAGATTGATGATAAACGCCGCGTCAGTCACTTCCCCACCCAAACGGCGGATAAGTTTGACGGTTGCTTCAATGGTGCCGCCGGTTGCCAGCAGATCATCCACCACCAGAACTTTGTCGCCAGGCACGATGGCATCAACGTGGATTTCCAGTTGATCGGTGCCGTATTCCAGCTCGTAGTTTTCAGCGATAGTTTCGCGTGGCAGTTTACCAGGCTTACGAACCGGCACGAAGCCGACACCTAATTCCAGCGCAACCGGTGCACCAAACAAGAAGCCACGCGCTTCAGTACCCACCACTTTGGTGATACCGGCGTCTTTAAAGCGTGAAACTAATAATTCAATGCTGGTGGCGTAGGCTTTCGGATCTTCAAGCAAGCTGGTAACGTCACGGAATAAGATCCCAGGTTTTGGATAGTCTGGAATGCTTTTGATGCTGTTTTTCAGATATTCAAGCTGCTGCGCAGTCGCGGTCATAATTAATGCCTGCTAAAAACATGATTCTAACAAAGCACGAGACTGCTTATTAATCAGTCATACCGTGCTCGAAAACGGTCGAATTTACTGGCTGGCATCAACAATTGCAACCACCGCACATGCGGTTTATGGCTTTTGTTGCTTTTCGTCAATTACCGGCATGCGCCACATAAAGAACAGCAGCGCACACATCATCAACAATAATAGTAGCCTGACCCAAAGAATGTTGACCAGGTAAAGGGATACCGCAAAAGTTAACACGATGAAAATCAATGCTCTGGGTTTTGCTCCCGGCGGCAGTGCACGATGATTTTGCCAATGGCGGATATAACTGCCAAACCATGAGCGATACAATAGCCAGTGGTGGAAACGCGGCGATGAACGAGCGAAGCACCAGGCCGCCAGCAGTAGAAATGGGGTTGTGGGAAGTAAAGGCAAGACAACACCCAACGTCGCAAGGACTACCGCCAGCCAACCAATGATGATTAATATTGTCCGTTTCATTCAGTATTCCATCGATAACCTGGCGCTTAAACACGTACACCACTGGAGAGTCATTTTGTGAAAACCGCTTCGCTGTTACAAGCTTTGAATACTCGCGTCGCGGAACTCGCGCAAGCCATAGCGCCCGTCTCATTACAACGCGCCTCACAAGCCCGTTTCGATAGTAAGCTGTTTTCGACCCACAGCACGCAACTTAAAGATTATCTCAGCGAAGTTCAGGCAAATCTTGAACAGTTACAGCTTAGCGTGAAAGTGGGCCGAACGGAGCAAGTTGCCTATCTTGCTGAAAAACTGGTGGCGCAAATCGCTGCGTTACAGCGTGAGCTGGCGACCGTCAAAATGCGGAAAAACGATCCACAACCCGTGGTTGCCGAGAATTTATATGAAAAGCTCTCGACGCATCAGGATTACGAACGTCGTATCCAGATTATGATTAGCGATCGCGAAAGCCAGCTTTCGTTGCAGGTAACGCTTGCCGGACAGCAAAAACTCCAGAAGGAATTGGCCGCGCTCGAGGGGCGTTTGCAGCGCTGCCGTCAGGCACTGACTCGTATAGAGCGTGCCATCGAAAGGCGAGAGCGTGGGCTAAGCTAATACCCAAAATACACATTAACGAGATTAACGATATGTCGCTGGATAACGCACCAGAAGAAGTCAAACTTGCGGTCGATTTGATTATGCTGCTGGAACAACATGAAATCCCGACGGAAACCGCGCTCGCAGCACTTGAGATTGTCCGTCAGGATTTTTTGCGTAAGCGGGAAGAGAACACTCCCCGCTAGTTTTTACTGCGCCGGGACGATGTCGCCGCCGTTTGATTTCCCGTTGTTATCGCGCTTCACCTCAGTCAGTTCATCGCCTTTATCATTACGCAGATGCACTTCCAACTGGTTGAAGGCGATGTTAATTCCGTTCTCACGGCACAGACGATCAATGCTTCGGTTCAGCTCATCGACGGTGTAACTGCGGTCGCGCAGTTCACGCACATACAGACGTAATTCATGATCGAGCGTGCTGGCACCAAAGGTGGTGAAGAACACGGTTGGCTCAGGATCGTGCATGACCTTTGGATGATCATGAGCCGCTTTGAGTAAGATCTCGCGCACTTTATCCAGATCGGATCCGTACGCAACGCCCAGGCGAATCACCACGCGCGTGATGGTATCAGTCAGCGACCAGTTGATCAGGCGCTCGGTGACAAAGGCTTTATTCGGGATGATCACTTCTTTACGGTCGAAATCGGTAATCGTTGTGGCGCGAATACGGATTTTGCTGACGCTACCGGAGAAGGTGCCGATGGTGACGGTATCGCCGATACGCACCGGGCGCTCGAAGAGAATAATCAGACCGGAAACGAAGTTACCGAATATCTCCTGCAAGCCAAAGCCGAGACCGACCGATAATGCCGCCGCCAGCCATTGCAATTTATCCCACGACACACCGAGAGAACCAAAGATGGTCATCGCCCCAACGGCAGTAATCACATAGTTCAGAATCGTGGTAATGGCGTACGACGCGCCCTGGCGCATTTGCAGACGCGAGAGCACCAGCACTTCCAACAGGCCGGGTAAGTTGCGAATCAGCACCCACGCAATGGCAAAGGCAATCACCGCAAATAACAGACTGCCCATGGTGACGTGCTTGACGATGGCGGCACCGGCTTCAGTCCCGTTGTAGCTCCAGAGCTGGATGCTATCGAGATAACCGAATACCCCGAACAAATCTGACCAAATGGTGTAGAACACGATGGCAAACAGTGCGAACAGCGCAATGATGGCCAGACGCATGGTTTGCTGGTTGATTTGGTCGAGTGCCAACGGAGGCTCTTCTACCGGCTCACCGCCTTCTGCGCCTTCCTTCACCAGATTTTCCCGGCGTAATACCGCGCGGCGATAGGCCATGCGACGTGCCGCAACGCTCAGCCCGCGCAGTACGGTCTGGTACACCAGGTTCCAGATAAGGATCAGGTAGATGGTTTCAATCCAGCGGCCCGCCAGCCGTAAGGTGGTATAGAAATACCCCATCGCCGTCAGCACCATTAACACCACGGGTACCACGCCCATCATCGTGACGGTAAATAATTGAATGGTGTGGTTGTTTTTGTTGCGCCAGTTTTCACGGCACATTGGGAACACCAGGGCGGCAATGAGCAGCAGGTTGAAGAAGATAATTAACTGCCCAAGCGCATCTTCTACCAGGTGCAGCGGCGAACGCTCACCCAATACCGACCAGAATAATAACGGTAGTAACGCACAACCAATACGCACTAGCTGGCGACGATAGTGGCTGCACAATTGCGGCGCCATATTAAAGTGGCTAACGGCCACACCGTTGGTGGAAAGCACTTGATACGTTAAGCCGAACACTAACCAGGACAGAGAAAGCTGTTTGCAGAACGCCAGCATGGATTCACTGATATTCATCTCCATACCAGCAAATACCAGCCCGATGGAGTAAATAACCAGCGCACCGGGCAGGACTTTCACCAAGGTGAGTGCAATAGCTTTTGGCGTCAGCATCTGGCTGTCGTTGCGTAGTTGCCCTACCCGACTCGCCTGTTTTTCCAGGTAGCGATCAATCGCTTTAAATTTCCAGCGAATGATACCTGCCAACAATAATGCCGGAATCATCAGCAACAAGATGGCGATGATTTTTAACGAGCTTTCTGGCCCTTTCAGATTAATGCGGGCGCTTTTAAACTGATCGCGTATTGATGAAGGCAATGATTTCAGCCAGTCCCAATCCATTGGCTTATTACTGGTCACCCAGAAAATCTGCTCGGTCAGAATTTGATCGAGCGATTTCGTGACGTTTTGCAGTTGCTGCTTATTGTTCTGCAAATTGATAGCCAGCATGAGTTGCATGCCGAGCTGTTTGTTCAGTTGGTCTAGCAATTCACGACGCGTATCCAAAACTTGTAATAACGCTTCATGAACGTCAGGCGTCACTTCATCGGTGTGCCCGTCTTCAATTTTCTGCACCAGTTCGTCTGGTTGAAAAAGGGCATCACGCTGCTGGTTGACATCAAACTGTTCGAGACGAATATCCGCAATACGGTTGGTCAGGTCTTCGGTGTCTTCCGCTGACGGCAAGTTTTGCTGCTGTTGTTGGTAAAGGATACGTGACAACAGCAGGCTGCCTTTCAGGACGGCAATTTGCTCTTTGAGGTTACGTTCAGATTGCAGCGCCCGGTCGAGGGTATTTTTGATGCGGATGCTCGGCGGCACCATTTCATTGGCGTGCTGAGTGGCATCAATCAAACGCTGGCTTAACTGGTGGTTGATATCCAGCTCTTGTTTCACCAACGGGTTTTGCTGAATTTTAACCGTATCTTCAGAATCTATCGCTTCCTGCGCTGTCTGCTGTGTCAGCGTTAAACGCTTGCTGCTGACCGCTTTTTGCAACAGTTGCAGCGTGTGCTCCAGCTGATTGATATGGGCGTTGGTGTAGTCACGTTGTTTTTGCAGCGCATCCTGCAGGATGGTGTTGCCTTTCAGGCTGTCGCGCTGTTGATCGAGTTGCGCATTAAGCAACGCCTGTTGAGTCAGTAACAAGGTTTGCTGGCTCGGGCGCAGCTCTACCGCACCTGGCGTGACGCCGTTCAGACGGTTACGGATGGTTTCAAGCTGGGCCGACACCGTCATCATCGCATTTTGCACACGCTCGGGCTGCGTTTGCAGGGATATAAGCTGGCTGTTCCAGGTGGCTAAATCGCTTTGTGAATTCTGTAAATCCGTCATCAAATCATTCAGGCGCGATTCAAGCTGACGCAAATTCAACGATTCAATTTCGGCCTCTTCCGCAGCCTGATTTTCACGCTGGTTTTTGAGTTCGTTCAACGCCTCAGTGGCTTTGCGCAGCGCTTTTGGCGCTTCGGTTACCTGCTGATGAAGTTTTGCTGTTTCATCCTTGACCCGATCAATTTTGTCCAACGCTTCAAGCGTTTCATTGAGATCTTGCTGGGTGAGTTTGTCATTTGGCGACAGCGTTTTTTGCTTATTCAGCGCGTTGAGCTGGTTTTGAATTTCTTCGCGGCTTGGGAGATCGCTGGAATTACTTTTCGCCCAGACTGGCTGCGCCAACATACAAAACAGGCTAACCAAAGCGATGAGTAAAAACCGCGCGGAAACACGACGTGAATACAGTGAACTCATGAGTTGCGGCATAGTTTGACAGTGTTTAAAAACAGGCCGAAAAGGTTGGCGAGTTAGAGACGAAATACGAGCCGCAAGATTAGCACGTCTTTTCGGAAAAACCTTGGGCAACTATGTTCAGAATTACCCTATTAATCCTATTTTCAGTGTGGACTTGATCGCAGGGTTGGGCAGTTTTGGAACATTTCCAATAATATAGTCACGTAGTCTTCCGCCTGACCGTGAAGATCGAAGCTGTCGGGCGCAACTAGCCAGTTTTCAATCAGCCCGGTGATGTAACTACGAAGAAGGATAACAGCGTGGGATAGGCGCAGGTTTTTTGGTAACATTTCTGCATCAATGCAACGCTGTAAACTGCTTTCGATTCTTTCATTACCTTCCATATAAAGTTCGCGCCTGGCCTGTTGTAAAACAGCCAGTTCCCCGACAAATTCACATTTATGGAAGATGATTTCAGTCATCAGGCGACGGCGTTCATCGGTGACAGTTGCTTGTAATATGTAAATAAGTAACTCTCTGACAACAGAAAGTGGATCGTCAGGAAATTTTGCCTGATACTCAGTTTCTAAGTCACCAATACTGGATTCCGTTAGCTCCCAGATTTCATTAAACAAATCCGACTTATTTTTGAAATGCCAGTAAATTGCACCACGGGTGACACCAGCTGCCTTTGCGATATCCGCCAGCGAAGTTGCGGAAACACCGTGTTGGGAAAACAAGCGGATTGCAACATCCAGAAGATGTTGGCGGGTCTCTAGTGCTTGTTGTTTGGTTTTTCGTGCCATAAGTGGGTGAAATTAAGGTAGTTAGATTTACATACATTTGTGAATGTATGTACCATAGCACGACGATAATATAAACGCAGCAATGGGTTTGTGGACACTTGATCCATTGAACAACTTTGAAATCGGACACTCGAGGTTTACATATGAACAAAAACAGAGGGTTTACGCCTCTGGCGGCCGTTCTGATGCTCTCAGGCAGCTTAGTGCTTACAGGATGTAATGACAAAGAGACACAACAGAGTGCCCCGCATACCCCAGAAGTGGGTGTGGTGACTTTGAAAAGTGCTCCTTTGCAGATAACAACAGAGCTACCGGGCCGTACCAGCGCTTACCGTATTGCAGAAGTCCGTCCACAGGTCAGTGGCATCATCCTGAAACGTAACTTCGAAGAAGGAAGTGAAATCAAGGCTGGAGTTTCGCTGTATCAGATTGACCCTGCAACATATCAAGCTGCGTATGACAGTGCAAAAGGCGACCTCGCGAAAGCACAGGCAAGTGCAAACATTGCTCAGCTGACGCTTAAACGTTATCAGAAACTTTTGGGTACTAAATACATCAGTCAACAAGATTACGACACCGCGCTTGCCGATTCTCAACAGGCAAATGCATCCGTCGTTGCGGCTAAAGCCGCCGTTGAATCTGCTCGTATCAACCTTGCTTACACCAAAGTGACTTCACCTATTAGTGGTCGCATTGGCAAATCTTCTGTAACAGAAGGCGCACTGGTTACCAGCGGACAATCTGCTGCGTTAGCAACCGTACAACAGCTCGACCCTATCTATGTTGATGTGACCCAATCCAGCAACGATTTCTTGCGCCTTAAGCAAGAGTTAGCTGACGGCAAACTGAAACAAGAAAACGGTAAAGCTAAAGTCAAATTAGTCACCAACGACGGTATCACTTTCCCGCAGGAAGGCTCTTTAGAGTTTTCTGACGTGACGGTTGACCAAACCACCGGTTCTATCACTTTGCGCGCCATCTTCCCGAATCCAGATAAAACGTTACTGCCGGGCATGTTTGTTCGCGCGCAACTGGAAGAAGGTACCAATCCAAATGCACTGTTAGTTCCGCAACAAGGTGTGACTCGTACACCGCGTGGCGATGCTTCAGCAATGGTTATTGGTAAAGATGACAAAGTGGAAGTGCGCAATATCACTGCATCTCAGGCTATCGGCGACAAATGGCTGGTTACTGAAGGGTTGAAGGATGGCGATCGCGTTATTGTAACCGGTTTGCAAAAAGTGAAACCCGGTGTTCAGGTGAAGGCGCAGGAAGTGGCGGCAGAGAATAAAGGCCAGGATCAAGCAGCCGCTGGCGCACAGTCTGAACAAACGAAGTCTTAACTTAAACAGGAGCCGTTAAGACATGGCTAAGTTTTTTATCGATCGCCCTATTTTCGCCTGGGTAATCGCCATCATTATTATGTTGGCGGGTGGGCTTGCGATCATGAAATTGCCTATCGCGCAATATCCAACCATTGCGCCACCGGCAATTTCTATCTCTGCAAACTATCCAGGTGCTGATGCGAAAACGGTACAGGATACTGTCACTCAGGTTATCGAACAGAACATGAACGGTATCGATAACCTGTTGTACATGTCCTCTTCCAGTGATTCCTCGGGTTCTGTCACCATCACTATTACCTTCGATTCCGGCACTGATGCCGATATCGCGCAGGTTCAGGTGCAGAACAAATTGCAACTGGCAATGCCACTGCTTCCACAAGAAGTACAGCAGCAAGGTGTAAGCGTTGAGAAGTCCTCAAGTAGCTTCCTGATGGTTCTGGGTATGATCAATACCGACGGTTCCATGACACAGGAAGATATTTCGGACTACGTTGGCGCAACCATTAAAGACCCAATCAGCCGTACTCGTGGTGTGGGTGACGTTCAGCTGTTTGGTGCACAGTACGCGATGCGTATCTGGATGGACCCGAACAAACTGAACAATTACCAGCTCACGCCGGTAGATATTATTAACGCTATCAAAGCGCAGAACGCCCAGGTAGCAGCAGGTCAGTTAGGCGGTACTCCGCCGGTTAAAGGCCAGCAACTTAACGCCTCAATCATTGCTCAGACCCGTTTGAAATCTGCCGATGAGTTCAGCAAAATTTTGCTGAAAGTGAATCAAGATGGCTCACGTGTTCTGCTCAGAGATGTGGCAAAAGTTGAGTTGGGCGGCGAGAACTATAACGTTGTCGCGCGTTTCAACGGTCAACCTGCGTCTGGTTTAGGTATCAAACTGGCAACCGGTGCTAACGCCCTGGATACTGCCAATGCGGTACGTGCCACCGTAGAAAAACTGCAACCGTTCTTCCCGGCAGGCTTGAAAGTCGTCTATCCATACGACACCACGCCATTCGTTAAAATCTCCATCAAAGAGGTAGTCAAAACCCTCGTTGAAGCAATCGTGCTGGTGTTCCTGGTAATGTATCTGTTCTTGCAGAACTTCCGCGCCACATTGATTCCAACGATTGCAGTGCCGGTGGTACTGCTGGGGACGTTCGCTATCCTTGCGGTCTTTGGCTATTCGATAAACACCCTAACGATGTTCGGGATGGTGCTTGCGATAGGCCTGTTGGTAGATGACGCCATCGTCGTAGTAGAAAACGTTGAGCGTGTGATGGTGGAAGAAGGATTGCCACCAAAAGAAGCCACGCGCAAATCAATGGAACAGATTCAGGGCGCTCTGGTCGGCATCGCGATGGTTCTGTCAGCGGTATTTATACCGATGGCGTTCTTCGGCGGTTCCACTGGTGCAATCTATCGTCAGTTCTCTATTACCATCGTATCGGCAATGGTGCTTTCTGTACTGGTAGCAATGATCCTGACACCAGCACTTTGCGCCACTCTGCTCAAGCCGATTGCGAAAGGCGAACACCACGAGAAGAAAGGCTTCTTCGGCTGGTTTAACAACATGTTCGACAAGAGCACGCATCACTATACCGACAGCGTCGGTAACATCTTGCGTAGCACCGGTCGTTACCTGGTGTTGTATCTGCTGATTGTGGTTGGCATGGCCTTCCTGTTTATTCGCCTGCCAAGTTCCTTCTTGCCAGACGAAGACCAGGGCGTGTTCCTGACCATGGCGCAGTTGCCTGCGGGTGCAACGCAAGAACGTACTCAGGCCGTTCTTGATGAAGTGTCCAAGTACTACCTTGAAAAAGAGAAAGACAACGTTAACTCTGTATTTACCGTTAACGGCTTTGGCTTCTCAGGACAAGGGCAGAACACCGGACTGGCATTCGTATCCTTGAAAGACTGGGATGAGCGTCCAGGTGAAGAGAATAAGGTTCCAGCGATTGCTGGTCGCGCAAGCGCCGAATTCTCGAAAATCAAAGATGCCATCGTGTTCGCATTTAACCTGCCAGCTATCGTAGAACTGGGTACTGCAACGGGCTTCGACTTCCAGTTGATTGACCAGGCAAACCTTGGACACGAAAAACTGACTCAGGCGCGTAACCAGTTGTTTGGCGAAGTGGCAAAACATCCTGACCTGTTAGTGGGCGTGCGTCCAAACGGTCTGGAAGATACGCCGCAGTTCAAAGTCGATATCGACCAGGAAAAGGCACAGGCATTGGGCGTTTCTATCAGTGATATCAACACCACGCTGGGTGCAGCATGGGGTGGTAGCTACGTGAACGACTTCATCGACCGTGGTCGTGTGAAGAAAGTTTATCTGATGGCTGATGCGCCATTCCGTATGCTGCCAAGCGATATCAACAGCTGGTATGTTCGCGGTTCTACCGGCCAGATGGTGCCATTCTCTGCGTTCTCAACCGCGCACTGGGAATACGGTTCACCGCGTCTGGAACGTTACAACGGTTTGCCATCCATGGAAATCCTGGGTCAGGCAGCACCGGGTAAAAGTACCGGTGAAGCGATGGATCTGATGCAGGAACTGGCGAGCAAGTTGCCAACCGGTATCGGCTACGACTGGACGGGTATGTCTTATCAGGAGCGTTTGTCTGGTAACCAGGCCCCTGCCCTGTATGCGATTTCCCTGATTGTGGTATTCCTGTGTCTGGCTGCATTGTACGAGAGTTGGTCGATTCCATTCTCGGTTATGCTGGTTGTTCCGCTGGGTGTTGTGGGGGCATTACTTGCCGCAACCTTACGTGGTCTGACTAACGACGTGTACTTCCAGGTAGGCCTGCTGACAACCATTGGCTTGTCGGCGAAGAACGCGATACTTATCGTGGAATTCGCCAAAGACTTGATGGAAAAAGAAGGTAAAGGCCTGATTGAAGCGACACTCGAAGCTGTACGTATGCGTCTGCGTCCGATTCTGATGACCTCACTGGCGTTTATCCTCGGTGTAATGCCGCTGGTAATCAGCTCCGGTGCTGGCTCCGGCGCACAGAACGCGGTAGGTACGGGTGTAATGGGCGGGATGGTGACAGCAACTGTCCTGGCTATCTTCTTCGTGCCGGTGTTCTTCGTGGTGGTACGCCGCCGCTTCAGCAGCAAGTCTGAAGATGTTGAACACACTCACGCAGTTGAGCATCACAAGTAAGACTAAGTTCTGCATCTCAAAGGCCGCGCAAGCGGCCTTTTTTATTTATCTTGAGTCTTATTTGTCATATTAATTAATAATTAGCGTCGTCGGTTTTTCCGACGATAAGTTTCAAAATGTTGCAATATAAACCCTGCAAATCCTGAGTCTGTGGCAAGATATTACTTAATTTTTCTGCAAAACCCGCAAAATCGAATCATACTTATTTATTAGGATAAATCTTAAGCGATGGCTAATATACATCGCTTAAGATTCACATCGAGCAACATAAAATTAACCTCTTGAAAATAAACTATTTCTTGAAGTGGTCTTTTTGGTTAATTTATAGGGAAAAGCTTTTAAAAAACGTGAAAGTCTTAATAAACATTGCGTTAGGGTAAACGGCTTTTCAGCAAATGTAATTTTTCGTAATACCGAAAGGAAATCTGGTACAGATTGATTTATAGTAAAAGTATATGGAATAATCGTTGTAATTGATCCCCACCTCATCCAGGTGTGTCCACCCCAACGCGTTATGTTTATCAAATTTTTGTTCGATAAAAGGGGCTGCATTATGGACGAATACTCACCAAAACGGCATGATATCGCGCAGCTTAAGTTTCTCTGCGAAAACATGTATCATGACTGCCTTACCAACCTTGGCGAGAGTAATCATGGTTGGGTTAATGATCCTACTTCGGCCATTAACTTGCAGTTGAATGAATTGATTGAGCACATTGCGGCATTCGCACTTAATTACAAAATTAAGTACGATGATGAGAGTAAATTGATTGAACAAATTGACGAATATTTGGACGATACATTTATGCTGTTCAGTAACTACGGTATCAATGCCCAGGATCTTCAGAAATGGAGAAAGTCTGGAAATCGATTATTCCGATGCTTCGTTACTGAGAGCCGCGCAAACCCTGTAAGCCTCTCCTTTTAAACTATTACAAGATGTACAAGGTGACTTCATGACTACAAAACCATTAACAAAGACCGATTATTTGATGCGCCTGCGACGCTGCCAAACAATTGATACATTAGAACGAGTGATTGAAAAGAATAAATACGAATTATCAGATAATGAATTGGCAGTATTTTATTCAGCCGCAGACCACCGTCTGGCAGAGCTGACCATGAATAAGCTGTACGATAAAATACCGCCTTCTGTATGGTCATTTATTCGTTAATACTTCTGAATCGTTATTACGTTTAGGCATTTAGATTGACATGCTGTTACACCATCGGCCAGCAGAAGTTATATCCTGGTTAGCAACGCCTGGCGTGGCTAAGTAGCAATATTATTCTGGACAGTATCGTTATGCTCGAGGCTCGATATTCCTCGCTTTACCTGTAAGGCCTGCTGGAGCAATGCGTCTGCAGCTTTCCTTTATCTTTGATTGTTACGATTCACATTTAACTGTGTGATTACAGTCACAAAATGAAAGAGCGCTCTCATAATTAACAAACTAATCGCTTACGTTAACCGGTGTCCCAACTATTTATTAAAGGCATCTCCGTGAGTGAAGAAAAACAGAAAATGATAGCAGGCGAGCTTTATCGCCCTGCTGACACGCAACTTCGTGCCGATCGTGTTAATGCTCGTCACTTGATTTACCGCTTTAATCATACTGCCCCTGATGAGCAAGCTGTTCGCGCCGAATTACTGGGTCAATTGCTTGGTCAAAGCCTCGATGCTTATATTGAACCGTCGTTTCGATGTGATTATGGTTACAATATTTTCCTCGGCAAAAACTTCTACGCTAATTTCGACTGCGTAATCCTCGACGTTTGTCCGGTTCACATTGGCGACAATTGCATGCTGGCCCCTGGCGTCCATATATACACCGCCACGCATCCACTGGATGCCGAAACCCGCAACAGCGGTGTTGAATTCGGTAAACCCGTCACCATTGGGCATAATGTCTGGATTGGCGGACGCGCAGTGATCAACCCTGGCGTGACCATTGGCGATAACGTGGTGGTTGGCTCAGGCTCCGTGGTAACGAAAGATATTCCAGCAAACGCAGTCGTCGCCGGGAACCCAGCGCGGGTAATTAAAATGGTCGACTAACTGTTATGCTTTTTTTTGGCAGAACTGTTACTTTTTTACCCCTGGTGGGATTCTTAGAATAACAGTTCTCTGCCTGTAGCGTTTCTGTTCAAAAGGCCCATCATGACTGAAATTCAGCGCCTGCTCACCGACACCATTGAGCAACTCAATACCGATGAAAAACGCGATAATCGCCCACGTTTTAGCATTAGCTTTATTCGCAAACATCCAGGTTTGTTTATCGGCATGTGGATAGGTTGGTTTGCCACACTTTGGGTGATGCTGGAATCGGACACTCTGGCGGGATCGGTCTGGTTATTGGTGGCGTTGTTTGCGCTGCTAAACGGCTTTTTCTTTTTTGATGTGAATCCGCGCTATCGGTACGACGATATTGATGTGCTGGACCTTCGCGTTTGCTACAACGGCGAGTGGTATAACACGCGCAATGTGCCGCCAACGTTGATTGATAAAATCCTGCAATCCCCTGGTGTTGACGAACAGAAAAAATCGCTGCTGCATAAAATGGTTTCCACCAAAGGCGAACTCTCTTTTTACGATATCTTTTCGCTCGCCCGTTCCTGAAAACAAGGGGCCAAAGCCCCTTCTCTTAACGCCGTTTCTTCCTGCCCTGCACCGCTTTAAAACGCGGATTACTTTTGCAAATCACATACAACCGCCCTTTGCGCTTCACTATCTGGCAATCCGGATGGCGCTGCTTAGCACTGCGTAACGAATTTAAAACCTTCATGTCTACACCTTTTTATTGTTACTTTATAACATAACAATAAGATAAAAGATGAGCGACCAAAACGCAAGCCAGTTTGTCTGCAAAACCCGCCATAGCTAAATCCCGCAAATGCTTAGAACCCCGCGCGACAATATCTTAGAAGATAACAATATTGGGCGGCGTGACACGCTTGCGGCAATGTAACTTCCATGAACACCACATCGTTTCAGAAGGGATAAATCATGAATCAGTATTGTTGTTGTCGGGCGAGAAAATCAGAACGTATCAAGAAAACATCTGAAATAAGCGGAGTCCATGATGAGCAAAACAACGATCCAGGCATTGCCAATACTCGATCTCTTAGCCCTTGAGGGTACAGCCACTGACCGCGCTGCTTTTCTTGAACAACTGCGCCTGGCGGCTCGTGATATCGGTTTCTTCTATTTAATTAACCACGGCATTAGCCCCGAACTGCAACAGGCCGTTCAGGATGAAGCACAACAGTTTTTCACTTTGCCAGAAGCTGAAAAGCAGAAAGTGGCGATGATCCACTCTCCTCACTTTCGCGGTTATAACCGCGCCGCCAGTGAATTAACACGTGGCAAACCTGACTGGCGCGAACAGTTTGATATCGGCGCTGAGCGCCCGGCACTTTCCATCAATGAATCTCAACCCGGCTGGCTGCGGCTACAAGGGCCAAACCTGTGGCCGGAATCGCAACCAAGCCTGAAACCTACCCTTCTGCAGTTTCAACGCGAGATGACTGCCGTCGCGCTCAAACTGTTGCGCACTTTTGCCCTGGCGCTGAAGTTACCGGCTGACAGCTTCGATAACCTCTATGGCAACAAGCCCAACGAACACATCAAGCTGATTCGCTATCCAGGCAAATCCGCAACCGATAGCAATCAGGGTGTGGGGGCGCATAAAGATTCTGGTTTCCTGAGCTTTTTACTGCAAGACCAACAGCAAGGTTTGCAGGTAGAAGTCACGCCTGATAACTGGGTAGATGCCGCGCCACTGCCCGGTAGTTTTGTGGTGAATATTGGTGAGTTGTTGGAACTTGCGACCAACGGCTATTTACGTGCCACGGTTCACCGTGTGATTTCGCCACCACCGGGACAAGAACGCCAGTCCATTGCCTTTTTCCTCGGCGCTCAACTCGACGCCGTCGTGCCGGTTTACGCCCTGCCGCCTGAACTGGCGCAACAGGCTTTAGGGCCGGAGAGCGATCCACATAATCCATTGCTCCGTGACGTCGGCTGGAATTATTTAAAAGGCCGCCTGCGTTCGCACCCTGACGTGGCAGAACGTTATTACCCGGATGTCTTGCGTAACAGCACTGAACTCATCGCTTAAACAATAAAGGAAAACACCATGAAAAATGCCGCTTTTAAACTGGCAGGGGTCGCGCTGTCTTTGACTCTGGCTTTCAGCGCTCACGCCGCAGAAACCTTACGCATTGCCGCAGATGCTGTGCCACATGCAGAAATTCTGGCCTTCGTGCAAAAACTCGATCCTAATTTAAAGCTCAAAGTGGTGGAGCTGAGTAATGGCGTGAATGCCAACGAATTGCTGGCGAATGGCGATGTCGATGCTAACTACTTCCAGCATGTTCCGTACTTACGCGACCAGGAAAAAGCGCTGGGTAAAAAATTCGCCGTTGCCGCTACCGTTCATATTGAACCGCTGGGGATTTATTCGCACAAATACAAAGACCTGAAATCCGTGCCGGATAACGCCACCCTCGCGCTGCCTAATAATGTCACCAACCTGAGCCGCGCTCTTTATTTGTTGCAAGACAAAGGGTTAATCACCCTGAAGCCGGAATTTAAAGATGCTGCGCAAAACCAGGCCACGCCGCGTGACATCGCCAGTAACCCAAAACACCTGAAGATTGTTGAAATCGAAGCGCCGCAATTACCACGTTCACTTGATGATGTGGATCTGGCGGTGATCAATGGTAACTACGCGCTGGAAGCCGGTTTAACACCGTCAAAAGAAGCGTTGGGGCTGGAAAGTGCGACGCATAATCCGTATGCCAATATCCTGGTGACGAACCCGAATTTGGCCAACGATCCGCGCATCAAAGAACTGGCGAAAGATCTGCAATCACCGCAGGTTGCTGAATTTATTCGTACGCAGTTCAACGGTTCTGTTATTCCGGTTGCCACGCCACAGTCATGATTACGCTTGAACGGCTGAGCAAAGTGTATGCCGGAGGAGGCCAACCGGCACTGGATGATGTCTCACTGACTGTGCCAGATGGCGCAATCTACGGCATTCTCGGGCGTAGTGGCGCCGGGAAAAGCACCTTGATTCGCTGTTTGAACTTGCTGGAGCGGCCCACGTCGGGCCGCATTCTGATGCACGATGTGGATATCACTACGCTGAATAATCGCGAACTGCGCGCTCATCGCCAACGCACAGGAATGGTGTTCCAGCATTTTAATTTAATTCATGCCCGAAACGTGGCGGACAATATTTCCGTTCCGCTGGAAATCGCCGGGCAGCCGCGTGAAATACGCCAGCAACGGGTTCATGAGTTGCTCGAATTAGTGGGTCTGAGTGATAAAGCCCACGCTTTCCCGTCGCAACTGTCTGGCGGGCAAAAACAGCGCGTGGGAATTGCCCGTGCCCTTGCCGCTCACCCCGACGTGCTGCTTTGCGATGAGGCAACCAGCGCGTTAGATAGCGAAACTACCGCGTCTGTACTGGCGCTGCTGATGGACATTAATCGCAAACTGGGCGTCACCATCGTGCTGATTACCCATCAACTTGAGGTGGTGAAGGCAATTTGCGATCACGCGGCATTACTTGAGAACGGCAAGCTAGTCGAAAGCGGCTCGCTGTCTGATTTACTGGTTAGCCCCTATTCCCGCCTGCGCCAGGCATTGCTCCCTGGCGACGCGGCAGAAAAAGCATTTTTACGCCGACTCGGCGTTTCAGGGAGAGTGTTATGCGAAGTCGCCTAGCCTGGGAAGATTTATGGCCATTGCTGCTCGACGGCACACTCGACACGCTTTACATGGTGGGACTAGCGGCTCTGTTTACGGTGATTATCGGTTTGCCGTTGGGCGTACTGTTATTTCTCACTCGTCGCGATGGCGTATTACCCGCACCAAAACTGAATCAGGTTATCGGTAGCGTGGTGAACGTCGGGCGTTCGCTGCCCTTTATTGTGCTGCTGATTGCCCTGATCCCCTTCACGCGATTAATAGTCGGCACCACTCTGGGCAGCACCGCAGCGGTGGTTCCGATTACCATTGGCGCATTCCCTTTCTTTGCGCGTGTGGTTGAAAACGCCTTAGATGAAGTCGATAAAGGCCGCATCGAAGCCATTTTATCGATGGGTGGCAATGTGTGGCATATCATCGGCAAAGTGCTGTTGCCCGAAGCATTGCCCGCATTGTTGGCCGGTATCACACTCACCGTTGTGATGCTGATTGGTTTTTCTTCTATGGCGGGCGTTATTGGCGGGGGCGGCCTGGGCGACCTTGCGATTCGTTACGGTTATCAGCGCTTTAATGACCAGGTGATGATTGGCACCGTGGTGATTCTGGTGATAATGGTTCAGCTTGTGCAAAGTATTGGTGACCGCCTGGTGCGCCAACTCGCGCACCGGCGTTAAAGCGTCCAGTAGGATGGATGAGCAATGTTTCGTAGGGCGGATAAGCGCAAGCGTCATCCGCCAGTTTTTCAGGCTTTCTCGCGCACCAGCAAGGTGGTCAACGTAAACGATAATCCCAATGCCAGCGCCACGCCCATTAAAGCAAAGATAAAATAGGGGCCGATATACGCGGGCAGACTAAAAATGCTCGATAAAATATAGCCGTACAAACGAACACCGAAGAAAGCAATGAATGCCGAGGCGATGGAGCTTGCCACAGTGGCGGCAATAAACGCTTTCTTATAGCGTGTCAGCACGCCAAATAACGCCGGTTCGGTAATCCCCAGCAGGGCAGAAATCGCCGCAGGTAACACAACGGCCCGCTCTTCACGTGATTTACTTTGCATCCAGATAGCAAACGTCGACCCGGCAATCGCCATATTTGCCATAAACATCATCGGCATCAGCATGTCATAACCACGGTCGGTGAAGTTTTGCAGCGCAATAGGCGTCATCGCGTGATGCATACCGGTTAAAATCGCCACCGGGCGAATAGCCCCCACCACCAGTCCGGCGAAACTTGCCGAAACCCCAAACAGCCCTTCAATAAACCACGCGAGTGCTTTACCCAGATAAATCCCCATCGGCCCGATCACCACCAGCGCAACCAAGGCGGCCAGGAACAACGTGAGCGTTGGCGTAAAGACGGTTTTTAGCACGTCCGGCATAAATTTATCCACCCAACGGTGGATGTAACTCAATGCCAGCACTGAGAAAATTACCGGAATCACACTCGATGCGTAGTTAAAGACCGAAATAGGCACCACGTTCAAAAAGTAGAACGCATCAACGGCATTTGGCGCATGGCTTGCCAGCGATTTGGCCGCTTCAATCAGCGACGGATACATCAAACAGGCGGCTACCGCAGCGGCCAGGTACTCGTTGGTTTTGAAAATACGCGCGGCGGAAATGGCGAGGAAGAACGGTAAAAAATAGAACACCCCGCTGGCAATCAAATCGATGACGATAACCGTATCGCTTTTTGCCGAAACCATTTTAAGCGCTATCAATCCTGCCAGCAGGCCTTTGATCATCCCGGCGCCAGCGATAGCGGGGACAATCGGGCCAAACACGCCCGACACGGTATCCATAAACATCGACACCAGGCTTTTGCGCGTTCTCTTCTCGCCCGCCTGAACGGTTTGTTCAGGCGATGAACCGAGCGCCGTGGTCAGTTGTTCGTACCAGGTATTGACCTGCGGGCCAATGATTATCTGAAATTGGTCGCTCTGGATTTGCGCTCCCAGAACACCCGGTATTTTTTTAATTGCTGACTGATCAATTTTATTTTCATCGACCAGAGAGAAGCGCAAGCGCGTCATACAGTGCCAGGCCTTACTAATATTATCCGCACCGCCAATCAGGTGAATAATATTATTAATGGCATCACGAGTCCCCATCTGTCACTCCCAAAGAATTGCTTATTGTTATGTGTTGAATGCCATTGATGTTAGGGAATCACAACCATGAAAACAAACCAATAAACTTTGACCACTGTCACACTTAGCCGTTACGAAAGACATAAAATGGCATTGAGGAACAAATTGGTATGGTTTTATCACACATCACGCCCCTTTTCCTGACCAATAAAAATAAGCAAAAAAAATGATTTACCGGCACTCAAAAATAAGGTGATAGTAATAAACAGAAACCTTAAATCTGATAAGCAATTGACCGTTATTAAAACGCGTTTGGAGTAATCTCGTGCTACCAACCATTATTGAAAATATCGAATGCTTTATTACCCGCCCCGATCGTCATAACCTGGTGACTGTGCGCGTGACGACCAATAAAGGCGTCACCGGCCTGGGTTGCGCCACCTTCCAGCAGCGCCCACTTGCGGTAAAAACCATGGTTGATGAGTACCTCAAACCGCTGCTCATCGGCCGCGATGCCAATAACATCGAAGACCTGTGGCAAATGATGGCGGTCAACGCCTACTGGCGCAATGGCCCGGTCATCAACAACGCAATGGCAGGTGTTGATATGGCCCTGTGGGATATCAAGGGCCAGCTTGCCAATATGCCGCTGTATCAGCTATTTGGTGGAAAATCGAAGGACGCTATTGCAGTTTATAGCCACGCCGCGAGTGAAACGCTGGAAGGTTTATATCTCGAAGTGGACAAACTGCTGGCGCAAGGTTATCGCTACATCCGCTGCCAGCTTGGGTTTTATGGCGGCACACCGCAGGGTTTACATGCCACGAAATCCCCGACGCCGGGCGCCTATTATGACCAGGATGAATACATGGCCAACACGGTGGCGATGTTTAAAGCGCTGCGTGAGAAATACGGCAACCAATTCCATATTCTTCATGATGTGCATGAACGCCTGTTCCCACAACAAGCGGTGCAACTGGCAAAAGCGCTGGAACCCTATCAGCCGTGGTTTATCGAAGATATTCTGCCGCCTCAGCAAAGTGCCTGGTTAGAACAGGTTCGTGCGCATTCCTCTGTTCCGCTGGCGATGGGCGAGTTATTCAATAACCCGGCTGAATGGCATGATTTGATTGTGAATCGACGCATCGATTTTATTCGCTGCCACGTTTCGCAAATTGGTGGGATTACGCCTGCGCTGAAGCTGGCGGTTCTTTGCCAGGCATTTGGCGTGCGCCTCGCCTGGCATGGTCCGTCAGACATGACGCCGATTGGGGTTGCCGTGAATACCCATTTAAATATTCATCTGCATAATGCCGCTATTCAGGAATTCATTCCGAACAAGCCAAATACTGAATCCGTGTTCCCGGGCGCCCCCGTTGTGGAGCAAGGGTATATTTATCCGTTGGAAAAACCGGGTATTGGTGTCGGATTCGACCAGCAAAAAGCAGAAGCCTTCCCGGTGGAATATCGCCCGCACGAGTGGACGCAAAGCCGCTTACCCAATGGCGCGATTCACACGCCTTGAGTTCCCTGGCGATAAGCTAAATTATCGTGGTTATAGGGGGTGACGTAGGTGCAAGAATAATTGATATCAACGATATCGCTAATTTCGAACACGCGTCCCCCTTCAAGAATTCCCCGGTTGATGATACGCATCGCCGGGCTGCCCTTTTTACACTCCAGTAATGCTGACTGTTCTTTGTTAATTGCCACAGCCTGATAACTGGTTAATAAATGAGAGATCCGAAAACCTTTACTCAGCACATATTGTTGAATCGACCGTTCAATAACTTTCTGATTCAAATCAGGAAAATCCTTGACCGGCATGCGGGATATTTCAATTTGTACTTTCTGGTTATCGACATAGCGCAGACGGCAAAACTGCCAGATATACTCATCGGCACCCAGGCCAAATACCTGCTGCTCCTCAAGACCGGGTAATTTTTTATGCAGATTCACCATCCGAAAAGCCATCTGGTCGAAACGCTTTTCAGTGATAGAGTTATAAACCAGCGGATTATTACGTGCCTGTGGATTAATCCAGATACCGGAACCCTGAATAATTTCGACGACGCCAATGCTGACCAGTTTTTCCAGCGCTTTGCGAATAGTGAAACGCGAAACATCATATTCCGCGGCAAGCTGGCGCTCGGGTGGTAATTTGCGTCGCTGATTGTCGTTGTGCTGGTAAATTTTGCTTAACAGATCCTGGATAACAAACTCTTTTTTCTTCATGTCCGATTCACCAGCCACTGATTTGCATGATGTTTAAATAGCCCAGTTTGAAGTAAAACATAACATCCCGTATTGAGCTGAGATAGACTAACCTCGTCTATGGAAACCATTATAAAAACTAACCTCTTAACGGATCTAAAAGAATGACATCTCGCAAGCTCATAAGCCTGGTAAGCGGTGTACTGATTCTGACAGTTCTGTCCCCTATTCTTCTCAGCGTCTATTTCGCACATCGTAATGCTGAAGAGGTTTTCCACGAGGAATTAGCCGAATTTTCCGATCACGCCATGTATCGCACCGGCAAAGTCATCGATCAGGCAGTTGCCGCCGTAGATGAAATCAACCAGGTCAATGATAATACGTGTTCAAAAGCCCATACAGATGCCATGCATCGCATCGCGCTGAAATATCGCTACGTGCAAGAAGTCATGTTTCAGGATAATAACCATATTCTCTGCACGTCGCTGGTGCCTTACGGTGATAGCACTTTAATTGGCAAACCGGATCGTATTGGCCCCAATGGTTTTAATGCCTGGTACACCACCCCACCCGCTCCGGGTTTTAAACGGAAAATGGTGTATATCGGGAAACTGCCACATCTGGCGCTTATCGATCCGATGTCGTTTATTGATATCCTGCCGTTCGGAAAATATACCTTAAATATCGCCATGGTGGGTTTGGGTCAAAACCTACTTATTGCCAGCAATAGCCACTATGTGCCTGATGAATGGCGCATTCCGCTTGCCCAGGGCCTCGATGAGTTTCAGACTGACGACGATTTTTACATTATCCGCCGGGATAACGATCTGGGGCTGGCAATGATTACCTGGGCATCGCGAGAGCCGATGAACGGCGTCTGGTATGAACAGCTTTTCATCTGGCTCCCTATTGGTCTGGTCATTAGTCTTGCTGCGGGGATATTCCTGATTAGCATCCTGCGGCGTTTATTATCGCCGCGCAATCGCCTGATGGATGCCATTAAAAATCATGAAATCAGTGTGGTGTATCAGCCTATTGTCCACCTGCAAAGTGGTGAAAGTGTTGGCGCTGAAGCGCTGATTCGCTGGCAGCAACAAGATGGTTCGATGCTTAATCCGGATGCGTTTATTCCCCTGGCAGAGCAGACTGGGTTAGTGACGCAATTAACCGAACAAGTCATTGAGTTAATATTTATCGAGCTGGGGGAGTGGCTTTGCCAGCATCCTGACCACCATATTTCGGTTAATTTAGGTGTACGCGATATTCGTAGCCTGCATATTCTGGAGGTTATTCAGCCTTATTTGGTTCGATATTCGGTCAAGCCGGGACAAATCGCATTTGAAATTACCGAGCGTGGTTTTTCTGATCCCAAAATAACTGCCCCGATCGTTGCGCAATATCGTCAAGCCGGACACGCCATCTACATTGATGATTTCGGGACGGGATACTCAAGCCTGAGTTACTTGCAGGATCTTGACGTCGATATTCTTAAAATCGACAAGTCATTTGTTGATGCCCTCGAATATAAAAACGTCACACCGCATATTATTGAAATGGCCAATGCATTGGGTATTTTGATGGTAGCCGAAGGGATTGAAACCCCGCGCCAGGCCACCTGGTTACGCGAGCAAGGCGTGCAGTACGGCCAGGGCTGGCTGTTCAGTAAAGCCCTGGCAAAAGATGAATTTATCCAATGGGTTGAGAGTTATCGTGCCAAAGTGGCGAAATAAGCCGATTATTTAACCCCCAGGCGTTTAGCCAGTCGGTGTAAATTCGCCACGTCCAACTGTAACTGGCGGGCACATGCCGCCCAATTCCCCGCGCAGGACGCCAGAGTGCTGATAATAATCTGACGCTGGAAATCATCCATTGCGGTGCGCAAATTATCCACCAACGGCGCTGAAACAGCAGGCTGACTCACGGATTTGGGTTCACTATCGGCTAACTGGAAATGCTGCGGTTGCAGCCAAATTTCACCGTCCGGCTTACCTGAACGCGCCAGTACCGTTGCTCGATAAAGCGCATGTTCCAGTTCGCGAATATTCCCCGGCCAGTCATATCGACGGAGCAGTTCACGGGCAGCATCGCTCAAAGCCACCTGCTTGAGTCCCATTTTCACGCGGCTTTGCTCGCAGAAAAACCCCGCCAGCAAAGTGATGTCATCGCCACGCTCGCGCAGTGGCGGCACATGCAGCGGAAACACACTTAAACGGTGGAATAAATCGGCCCGAAATGCTCCTGCCAGAACATGCTGTTTAAGGTCACGATTGGTCGCCGCCAACACTCGCACGTTCACTCTTTGGCTGCTGTCATCGCCCACGCGCTGAATATCGCCATATTGTAATACCCGCAGCAATTTCGCCTGTAGCGTTAATGGCAACTCGCCGATTTCATCCAGGAACAGCGTGCCGTTGTCTGCCATTTCAAACTTGCCGGTTCGATGATGAATGGCTCCGGTAAACGCCCCTTTTACATGACCGAATAATTCACTTTCCGCCACGCTTTCCGGTAGTGCCGCACAGTTGAGATACACCAGTGGATTCGCCGCACGCGCCGAGCCACTGTGAATAGCACGCGCCACCAGCTCTTTCCCAACGCCAGTTTCCCCGGTGATCAGCACATTCAAATCAGAGCCAGCAACGATTTCGATCTCTTTCTTGAGTTGCAACATTCCCGCAGATAAACCAACCATTTCAGCGCTGCTGCTTTTCGTGCTGATGGGGGCGCTCGTCGCAGCAGGAGTTTGATTTTCAAGTTGTTCCATCAGCAACGCGTTATTCAGTGCTCCCGCAGCGAGCACGCTAATTAACCGTAACTCTTCATCACTGAAATGGTCGAATTGCAGCGGGTCCATACCGTCAACCGTTAACGCACCAATCAAATTTTGATCGGCAAACAGCGGCAGCCCAAGGCAAGCATGCACTTTTAAATCTGTATGGTCGGGAATCAGCCCATCGTAAGGGTCAGGTAATTCGCTATCCGCCGGAAAACGCACCACATCACCCGCGCGAGCAATCGCCTCAAGGCGCGGATGTGCGTCCAAATCAAAACGCCGGCCGAGCACATCCTGCGCCAGTCCATCAATCGCCAGCGGGCGAAACTGCCGCGCTTCGTAACGCAATAATGCCGTGGCATCACCCTCTAAAAGCTGGCGCAAAGTGCGAATCAAACGGGCAAAACGATCCTGGTGAGAAATGCCGCTTTGCAGGTCGATGGCGATATTGGCAAGGGAAGTAATAGACAAGCTCATTAGCGGCTCCAGATTGGGAAAGATTAAAGTTACCGCGTAATGGTCAAAATGACAAAGCTATTGTCATAAAGACAATTTTAATGACTGTCTTTATGACAATGAAATTTTAAAGGTGTTTATAAATAATAATAAAAATCAAACAATTAAAAAGTTGGCACGCCGATTGTAATACATCAAATACGAGCATCATTTTTTAATTCTTTTTGAGGGTATTTTCAATGGCGATTCAGGTTAAAAACAACATCCAATGGGTAGGTCAACGTGACTGGGAAGTGCGTGATTTTCATGGTACCGAATATAAAACACTGAAAGGCAGCAGCTATAACAGCTACCTGATTCGTGAAGAAAAAACCGTGCTGATTGATACCGTTGACCACAAGTTCAGCCGCGAATTTGTGCAAAATCTGGCGGCTGAAATTGACCTGAATACGCTTGATTACATCATCATTAACCATGCGGAAGAAGACCACGCAGGCGCACTGACTGAGCTGATGTCGCGGATACCGAACACGCCAATTTACTGTACTGCTAACGGCGTGGACTCTATCAACGGGCATCACCATCATCCTGAATGGAATTTCAATGTGGTAAAAACCGGTGACAGTCTGGATATCGGCAACGGCAAGCAACTCATCTTCGTTGAAACCCCCATGTTGCATTGGCCAGACAGCATGATGACCTACATGACGGGCGATGCGGTGCTATTCAGTAACGATGCCTTTGGTCAGCATTACTGTGATGAACATCTGTTTAATGATGAAGTTGATCAGGGTGAATTGTTCGAACAATGCCAACGTTATTACGCCAACATTCTTACCCCGTTCAGCCGCCTGGTGACGCCGAAAATCACTGAAATCCTCGGCTTCAATCTGCCTGTGGATATGATTGCGACATCCCATGGCGTGGTGTGGCGCGACAACCCAACGCAAATTGTGGAACTCTATTTGAAGTGGGCGGCCGATTATCAGGAAGATCGCATCACGATTTTCTATGACACCATGTCCAACAACACCCGCATGATGGCTGATGCGATTGCGCAAGGCATTACTGAAGTTGACCCACGTGTAGCGGTGAAAATTTTCAATGTCGCCCGCCATGATAAAAACGAAGTTCTGACGAACGTGTTCCGCTCCAAAGGCGTGCTGGCCGGAACATCCACGATGAATAACGTGATGATGCCAAAAATTGCCGGTCTGGTAGAGGAGATGACCGGGCTGCGTTTTCGCAATAAACGCGGCAGCGCCTTCGGCTCCCACGGCTGGAGCGGCGGCGCGGTAGACCGTCTTTCCACCCGTTTGCAGGATGCCGGTTTTGAAATGTCGCTCAGTTTGAAAGCGAAATGGCGTCCGGATATTGATGCGCTGGAAATCTGCCGCGAGCATGGCCGTGAAATCGCCCGTCAGTGGGCGTTAACTCCGCTTGTTTCTGCCCCCGCTTCTGTACCGCAAGAAAGCGTGGTTGAAGCGACCACCTGCGCTGATTCAGGCCCACGAATGCAATGCAGTGTCTGCCAGTGGATTTACTGTCCGCAAACCGGCGAGCCGATGCAGGATGTAGCACCGGGAACGCCGTGGACCGATGTACCAGACAGCTTCCTGTGCCCGGAATGTTCATTGGGGAAAGAC
Organism: Buttiauxella sp. BIGb0471; assembly: GCF_024807715.1. Classification (NCBI taxonomy): domain Bacteria; kingdom Pseudomonadati; phylum Pseudomonadota; class Gammaproteobacteria; order Enterobacterales; family Enterobacteriaceae; genus Buttiauxella; species Buttiauxella sp. BIGb0471. The sequence goes on along the minus strand of NZ_JANUEU010000005.1, from coordinate 180,022 downwards.
GTCTTTGATGTGCTGGCAACGGAGGCAAAATGAAACATGGCATCGTGATCGTCGGTTCGGGCTTTGCAGCCCGTCAACTGGTCAAAAATATCCGTAAGCATGACGCGCAGATTCCTGTGCGCATGATTGCCGCCGACAGCATGGACGAGTACAACAAACCCGACCTCAGCCATGTCATCAGCCTGAATCAACGTGCAGACGACCTCACCCGGCAGCGTGCCGGGGAGTTTGCCGAGCAGTTTAATTTAACGCTCAATGCCAACAGTTGGGTGTCCGAAATTAATACTCGCGAGCGCCTGGTAAAATGTGGCGACCACCAATGGCCGTACGACAAACTGGTGCTGGCAACTGGCTCGAGCGCCCTGCTCCCGCCGATTGTAGGCAAAGAGCTGATGCTCACGCTCAATAGCCAACAAGAATATCTGGCCTGCGAATCGTCATTACGCGAGGCGAAGCGCGTGATGATTCTGGGCGGCGGTTTGATTGGCACAGAACTGGCGATGGATTTTTGCCGCGCCGGGAAGCAGGTTATTTTGCTGGATAACGCCTCCAACCTGCTCGCCTCGCTGATACCTGCGGAAGTCAGTAGCCGTTTGCAGCAGCGACTGAACCAGATGGGCGTCGAACTGCTGTTAAATCAGCGCCTTGAGTCGCTGAATCAAACATCACAGGGAATCAATGCGGCATTGAGCAACGGGCGGACTATCTGCGTGGATGCCGTTGTGGCCGCGATCGGCCTGCGTCCAAACGTTGGGCTGGCGCAGCACGCCGGACTGGCGGTGAACCGGGGGATTGAGGTAAACCGCCAGTTGCAGACGTCAGATGAGAATATTTACGCTCTGGGTGATTGCGCGGAAATTGATGGCAAAGTGCTGCCATTCCTGCAACCGATTCAGTTTAGTTCGATGACCCTTGCCAAAAATCTACTGGGAGCCGCAGACGGTCTGGCCCTTCCTGCAATGCTGGTGAAGGTGAAAACGCCTGAGCTACCTTTACATCTGGCAGGGGAAACGCAACGCAATGATTTGACCTGGCAAATCACCGCCGAGCCACAGGGACTTATCGCCAAAGGTTACGATGAGGCACAGCAATTACGGGCGTTTATTGTCAGCGAAGCGCATATGAAACTGGCGTTTGGATTATTGCGGGAATTACAGATTTAGCGGGTAATCATACGGGTGACGCAGGCTTCCTGCGTGAAGCGGATAATATCTGCGTCACCCCTTGCCTGACTTATTGAAAAGTCTACTCGTCAAGAATTGGCGCAAAGCCACCATAAATCATACGCTTGCCATCAAACGGCATCGACTCACCAAACTCTTTCATCCGTGGGTCAGACATCATTTTCGCATTCGCGGCATCACGTACTTCTTTGGAAGGGTACTCAATCCAGCTAAACACCACTTCTTCGCTCTCTTCGGCTTTCACTGCCATACGAAAATCAGTGAGCTTGCCATCGGGCACATCGTCCGCCCAGCATTCAACAACGCGTAATGCACCAAATTCTTTAAATAACGGTGCGGCTTTTGCGGCTAACTGCTTGTATTCATCCTTCTTTGCTGCGGGTACAGCAACTACGAAACCATCAACATAACTCATTGTGAACCTCCACGGTGTGGGAAGTACGGCAGACCATACGGGTAGATAATTTCTACCCGTGATGATTACGATTGATAAGTTTAGTCGTTAAGAATGAATGCTTCCTGCTTAAAGATTGAGCAGCATTTCATATTGCGTACAGGGATCCTGACGGAAACCGCTGCTTTCGAAAAGTGGGGCGAAAGATTCCGGGATGGCCGTGGCGGTAAAAATCCCCGGGAAACGCTCACGTAAAAGCGTCAGCAATTTTTTGGCCTGCCCCTGACCACGTGCTGTTGGCTCAACATAAAGCATACGCACTCGCGGCGGCTGGGGAGAAGTCGCGACCATCGCGTAAGCCACGTCGTTCAGCACATAGGCCTTGCCGGGTAATTTATAGAGCGTCTCGGGTGCGGTCAGCCACGGCAAACGCTGACCGGAATCCGTCATCATTTTTCTCGCCATGACCATCGGGTCGATTTCTTGTAGCTCGCCCGTTTCGGTAAACAGCGTCGAATTCACCGCATTGAACCCCACGAGTGTCTGCTGGCGCACAAACCCCATGCGTTCATACAGCGCCAGCCCGCTGTCGTTACCGACAATCACCTCCAGCCACATCTTTTTATCGCCACGCGCACGCGCTTCATCGATTAATTGCTGCATGAACTGTTTGCCAAAGCCCTGACCGCGTAATTCAGGGCGAAGTGCAAATGCCGCCAGGCGGCTGGTTTGCCCACGGCGAGTGATGATTGCCAGCGCTTTCGGTTCACCGTCTTGTGTCCAGACTCTGCTGTCGTTAAAACTGATATCTTCGGCACTAAAACGCGACGCGAAGGTTTCACCATCGATGGTAAAAGGGACTAAATATCCTTCAAAACAATGAGAAAGAATTTCAGCCAATTGATAGCTATTCCAGTTCGCCGCCGCGTTACTCATGACCTTGTTGTGCATTGCTACCTCATCCGATGGTGTGTTTTTCATCCACATTAGGGCACAACAGTCGGTTCGACCAGGCTTTTTTCCCTTTGAATATGAATGCGAAACCACGGCAAACAGAGTTGAATAAGCGGGCCAATGGCCAGCGCATATAACACGGTGCCGACGCCAAATGTGCCACCCATCAGCCATCCCGCCAGTAAAACCGTTAACTCAATCGCCGTTCGCACACTGCGCACCGACCAGCCGGTACGGGCGTTAATCCCGGTCATCAAGCCATCACGTGGGCCGGAACCAAACCCGGCGCCAATGTACATACCGGTCGCTATCGCATTGACCAAAATGGCCGCCAGCAGCAAAACACTGCGTGCCATTAACGATTCAACCGGTGGCATCAGTGCTAACGCTGCATCCGCAGCAAGACCGAGAACGATCACGTTGCTGACTGTCCCCAGGCCCGGTTTCTGGCGCAGCGGGATCCACAGCAGCAACACCAGCGCCCCAACCAGAATCATCACCATGCCAATATTTAAAGAAAAGATCCGCGCCACGCCAAGGTGGAATACGTTCCAGGGATCGGCCCCCAAATTTGCCCGCACGAACATAGCCGTGGAAACTCCGTACAACACCAGTCCGGTATACAGTTGCAGCAAGCGACGAGCGATCATGATCTTTACCTCAGAAATCTGTTATGGCTTTACTTTTATACAAAATGGATATGAAATTAAGGTCCAGTTATCAAAAAGTGGATTGCTATGGCACAGCGCAGAACGGGATCGTCATCACTGGTAAAATTGCTGGGGAACTGGCATCAGGATTTACCGCGTACGCCCGTTTATCGGCAACTGGCGGACGGGCTACGGCTGTTGATTCTGGATGGTCGCCTGCCGTTGGATAGCCGCCTGCCAGGGGAGCGCGAGCTGGCTACAGCGCTGGGGATTAGCCGCACGACGGTAGCAACGGCTCTGGCGCAACTGCGTGATGAAGGTTATCTGGCAAGCCGCCAGGGTTCGGGTTCGATCACGATGCTGCCAGAAAGCGGGCAAACTGTTTCACCGCTGCCAGGACGGGCCGCCACACTGGATTTATCGACCGCCGCACTCAGCGCCGGGCCGGAGATTCATCAGGCCTATGCTAATGCCCTGATTGCACTGCCAGAACATCTCGGCAGCACCGGTTACAATCAGCAAGGCCTGCCTGAACTACGCGAAGTTATCGCGCAACGCTACGCTGCACGCGGGCTACCGACAAATGCCGATCAGATTATGATCGTCAACGGTGCGCTAAGTGGTTTTGGCCTGATTCTGCGCTTGCTGACCGGGCCTGGTGACCGTGTAGTGATCGATAATCCCACATACCCGATGGCGCTTTCAGCCATTAAGGGCGCATCGTGCCGGGCCGTTCCCGTTAGCCTGACCGAAGACGGTTGGGATACGGATGGGCTGGCGGCAACCATCGCACAAACATCGCCGCGCCTGGCCTATTTGCTGGCCGATTTCCATAACCCGAGCGGGCGTTGTATGGATGCTGCCACGCGTGCCGCTATCGCTGAGATTGCCGCCCGAACGCGCACCACCATTGTGGCCGATGAAACCATGGTCGATCTGTGGTACGACGCCCCTCCGCCGCCACCGCTCGCCGCTTTCGACGATGCAGACCGGGTGATCACGTTGGGTTCTGCCGGTAAAAGTTTCTGGGGCGGTTTGCGCCTGGGCTGGATACGCGCCAGCACGCGAACCATTGCGTCTCTGATTCAAATCCGCGATTCATTAGATTTAGGCTCACCGGTTCTTGAGCAACTTGCCGCCATTCACTTGTTCAGTGAAGCCGAAACCTTCCTGCCTCAACGCCGCGCATTATTGCGAGAGCGCCGAGATGCCTGCGCGCAAACCATCAAAGAGCTGTTCCCGGAGTGGAAAATTACCGTCGTGCCGCAAGGCGGTCTGTCCTGGTGGATTGAATTACCCAAACCGCTGGCAACGGTATTCGCGGCAAGTGCAGAGTCAATCGGGATACGCATTGGCGCAGGGCCTCGCTTTGGAACTGACGGCGCATTTGAGCGATATTTACGTTTGCCGTTTACGCTTGAACCGACGCAAATGCGTGCAGCCCTGGAACGATTAAAACCGCTTTGGGATAACCTGGCGCAAACTGGGAATGAATATATAAGAAGAGTGGTGGTTTGAGCGTCCAGATAATACCGATACTCATGTGATTTATTACAATCATTAGTATCCATCCGGCAAAACTTTGTTTATTGATACCAGCTTTCCATTCTTCATCGTAATATATCCACCCTCTTTTAAATCAGCCAGCACTCTGAATACATGAGTACGAGATAATTTGGTGCGACGTATAATAAAATTCGCCAGACCTTCACTTTCTTTGGGGTAGGTTTTAGCTCTGTAGAGATAACGGTACAACATGGGTTTGATTGTTTGATAGCTGGTGAGTTGCTTTCTCTCAGCGTGTAATTCAAGTGAGAAAATGGTCATAAAAATCAAAATATTTGATAATACCTGCATATTTTCAGTGCTTTGAAAGAAAATATTATCAAAGTTCTCATAAGAAATTTTAACGATTTTCACTGGTGTCATGCATTTATATTCAAAACTCAGTAGCGGACAATAGCGCTCCATCAAACCAATGGGCATAAAGTCAATCGCATTGCCAATAGTGAGTTCACTTTCTGCATGTAGAATAGCAACAGAACCTTCAACCGGAACATAAATAAAACCTGGCGTCAGATCTAATTTTTTAGTTACGGCAAAAGTCAATGGCTCTCCACTTTTGCAGATATCATTAACCTGACGCTCCATGTCCAGCGATTTATAATAACGATGAATATTTTCGAAGCTAGCCGCCATAACATATCCAATATATATCATCAGTAATTATAGTATAGCGCCATCAAATCAAAATGTCTGTACAAAATGAAAGACGTAATTCCATCTAAATAGCAAAATAAACTGTAGTCCCATATGGTACTACTTCATCATTATGTAATCGATTAAAGTTGACGAAGTGGTAAACATACAGGTTTTTCAAACCAGTTTATTCAAAATAAAGTGAAGTCTAAAAAATATTTCTTATCTTTTAGACTTTATTAAGTTTAGAGGTTGAATTAATGAGACTGAATCTAATAGCCACAAGCCTGATTGCTGCAGGTTTACTGACATCACTGTCAGTCAGCGCTGCAACGCCAGCGCCAACAAAAGATGCAACAGCTGCAACTCAGCAAGCGAATGAAGCACTTTACAATCAGCTGCCTTTTGCTGATAAAACTGATTTTGCCAATGCTCATAAAGGCTTTATCGCCGCCCTCCCGCAAGAGGCTATAAAGGGCGAGAAAGGCAATGTTATCTGGAACCCGCAGCAGTACGCTTTTATTAAAGAGGGCGATAAAGCACCAGCGACGGTTAACCCGAGCCTGTGGCGTCAGTCCCAGCTAATTAATATTAGCGGTCTATTTCAAGTGACCGATGGTGTTTACCAGATCCGTAACCTCGACCTTTCCAATATGACCATTATTGAAGGTAAAACCGGGATTACCGTTATCGACCCGCTGGTTTCTGCCGAAACCGCTAAAACGGCAATGGATCTGTATTATAAAAATCGCGGCAAAAAACCCGTTGTCGCGGTTATTTTCACCCACAGCCACGTTGACCACTACGGTGGCGTGCGGGGTGTGGTAGATGAAGCTGATGTCAAAGCGGGTAAAGTGAAACTTTATGCTCCGCAAGGCTTTATGGGTGCCGCAGTTGACGAGAACATTATGGCGGGTAATGCCATGAGCCGCCGTGCGAGCTATATGTATGGCAATCTTTTGCCTGCCGATGCAAAAGGCCAGGTCGGTGCGGGCCTGGGTACCACCACTTCTGCCGGTACTGTGACGTTACTGGCGCCAACAAACTACATCACTCACACCGGTCAGGAAGAAGTGATCGATGGTTTGACCTACGACTTTATGATGGCGCCTGGTTCGGAAGCGCCGTCAGAAATGCTGTGGTATGTCAAAGAGAAGAAGATGATAGAAGCAGCGGAAGATGTCACCCATACGCTGCACAACACGTATTCTCTGCGCGGGGCGAAAATCCGCGATCCGCTGGCATGGTCTAAATATATTAATGCAGCGATAGATCGTTGGGGCAGCGATGCTGAAATCATTATCGCTCAGCACCACTGGCCAACCTGGGGTCAGGAAAATGTCGTCAACCTGATGAAAGGCCAGCGCGATATGTATCGCTACATCAATGACCAGACGTTGCGTATGGCGAACGAAGGCCTGACCCGCGATGAAATTGCAGCCAACTTCAAACTCCCACCGAGCCTCGAGAAAACCTGGGCTAGCCGTGGCTATTACGGTTCCGTCAGCCACGATGTGAAAGCCACCTATGTGTTCTACCTCGGCTGGTTCGATGGCAACCCGGCAACACTTGATGAACTGCCGCCAGAGCAATCAGCGAAGAAATTCGTGGAATATATGGGCGGAGCAGACAGCATTCTGCAAAACGCGAAGTCTGATTACCGCCAGGGTAATTACCGCTGGGTGGCTCAGGTCGTGAGCAAAGTCGTATTTGCCGATCCCGATAACAAGGCTGCGCGTGAACTGGAAGCGGATGCGCTGGAGCAAATGGGGTATCAGGCAGAATCCGGCCCATGGCGTAACTTCTATTTGTCTGGGGCACAGGAACTGCGTAATGGTGTTGTCAAAGCTGCAACGCCAAATACCGCAAGCCCGGATACCGTTCGCGCCATGACGCCAGAAATGTTCTTCGATTATATGGCTGTGCATATCAACGGTGAGAAAGCGGCTAATGCCCACGCGGTGCTGAACTTTAACTTCGGCGACCAGGGCGGGAAGTACAAACTGGAACTGGAAAACGGTGTGCTTAACCACACGCCAAATTCAGCAGCCAGTAATGCTGACGCCACAATTAATGTTTCACGCGATACGCTCAATCGCATTGTGTTGAAAGAAGAAACATTGCAACAGGCGAAAGACAAAGGTGATGTAAAAATCACTGGGGATGCAGGAAAACTGGATGAAGTACTGGGTTATATGGACAAGTTTGATTTCTGGTTCAATATTGTAACGCCTTAACCGTCCCACCAAATAAGCACTCTATAACTTGAATGCCCTGTGACGTCAGTTGCGGGGCATTTTTAAGGATCATCGCGGTTAAACGTGAACCAATAGAAAACGGCAGTAAGAACGTTTAGGTTTGTATTCGCCAGAACACAAACAGCCACTCAACCGCCGTCTGCCATGAATGCTAATCTTTCTTCCCTCTTCTGAGAAGGTTTCACTGTTGATTCCTTCACTCATCCTGCGCCTGATGCTCTGCTTATTACACTCCGGCCTGACCCCGGTTTTGCACCATCCTGTCGTCGATGTGGTCGCAGTGACTGTGCTGTCCATGATGTTTCTGTTCGCCGTCTGCGCTGTTCCCGCTGCTGGATTGTCACTGAACGCATCTCATGGCTGCCTGAACGGCACACGTTGCGCCGCCTGATAATGGATGAGCTCGTGCTGTTTAAAGGTCATCGCTATGCAACTGTTGCGGTGGATGCAGATACACAACGGGTACTGTGGCCCGGCCATGAGCCGCTTTATTATCGAGTTCAGTGAGCGACTTGAAGTTCACTACTGAGAAAAGGCATTTACACAGAATGATAAACAGGCTCGATTCCTTATCTTGTACGTTTTCCTATCTAATCAAATCCATCTTCGTGATCGTCATCACAGTTACTATTTACCTTCAGCTCTACTTTTATCAATTCATAAAATACACATCATTATGATTTTATTACATTTGTTTTAATTATGAGTTGAGGGGGGATTAAATGCTCTGCTCAATGGTTCAATAATTTATTGAGGGAATAACGTCATGGCCTCAGACGGCACCCGCTTTACCTTCACCGCCGGGCGTACACCTGCGGACACCTTTGCGGTGGTGAACTTTACGCTAAAGCAGTCCCTCTCCTCCCTGTTCAGCCTGGAGATCACCGTCGCCTGCAATGACCCGGCGATTGGCTTTAAAGCCATTCTCGACGAATACGCGCTGCTCACCATCTGGCAGGGCGAGGTGATTAAGCGCCGGGTGCGTGGCATCGTCACCTTCTGCGAGCAGGGCGACAGCGGTAAACACCAGACGTTGTACCGCATGACGGTGCGCCCGGAGTTCTGGCGCAGTTCACAACGGCAGAACTGCCGCAGCTTTCAGAACTACGACATCCAGTATATTTTTGCCAAACTGCTGAAAGAGATGCGTATCCGCACGCATGACGCGCTGTTCCGTCGCCCGCATCCGGCACGCGAATTTTGCGTCCAGTTTATGGAATCCGATTACGATTTCATCGCCCGTCTCGCCGCCGAAGAGGGCATTTTTTTCTTCGAGGATGAATATCTCGACGACAGAGACCAGAAACTGACTTTCACCGATGACCGCAGCAACCTGCGCGGCCTCGGGACGTTCCCCTATAACCCGAATGCCGCCTCTGAATCGTCCACATACTGCATCAACACTTTCTGCCGCAGCGCACAAATCCGCCCGGCAAAAGTCACTACAAAGGACTACACCTTCACCGCCCCCGGCTGGCAGGCGCAGTATCAGGAAGAAGGCGCGGACCTGTCATATCAGCGTCCGGACTACGAAATCTTTGACTATCCGGGGCGTTTTAAGGATGAACAGCACGGGGCCGCTTTTGCGAAATATCAGATGGAAGGCTGGCGCAATAACGTCGATTTTGCCAGCGGCACCAGTAACTGCCCGCAATTGCAGCCGGGGCGCTGGTTTACGCTCACCGACCATCCGCGTGAAGATTTAAACAGCCCGTGGCAGGTGGTGTCGAGCGAGATGACCGGCAGCCAGTCGCAGGCGCATATCGGCAGCGCCGGCCAGGGCACCACGCTCACCAACAGTTTTCATGTTATCCCGGCCACACAAACCTGGCGCCCGGCGCCGTTGCCGAAACCGCTGATGGACGGCCCGCAAATCGGGATTGTTACCGGTCCTGCCGGGGAAGAAATCTACTGCGACGAGCACGGGCGCGTGACGGTGAAATTTGCCTGGGACCGCTACAACAAAAGCAACGAAGAAAGCTCGTGCTGGGTGCGCGTCTCGCAGGCGTGGGCGGGCACGGGATTCGGCAACATCGCCATTCCGCGCGTCGGCCAGGAAGTGATTGTCGATTTCCTCAACGGCGACCCGGACCAGCCCATCATTACTGGGCGAACCTATCACGCCGCCAACCGCGCACCGGGCGACCTGCCGGGGACGAAAACCCAGATGGCGATACGCTCGCAGACGTATAAGGGTAATGGATACAACGAACTGATGTTTGACGACCAGACCGGCCAGGAACTGCTGTCGATGCATGCCCAGAAGGACATGAAGACGGTGGTGCTGAATGATCAGTTTTATAACGTTCAGCATGACAGAGAAAAGTGCATTGGTAACGATCAGCGTCTGTCTGTCGGACGAGATGACACCATTGTTGTAGAAAGGGACCGACACATTACGATAAAAGGTGGTTGGCATCTGGATGTAAAGACACATCGCGAGGAGTATTCCCATGCCAACTTTCATAATGAAATTTCAGGCGACTTTTCACGGTTAACTGAAGGTAAAGAAACTATTTTAACCGGGAAGGAAAATACTACTCAGGCCAAAAAAATAATTCTGAAAGGAAATGAAAAAATTGATATTCAGGGGCCGATGGGGAGGATCACTATAGATGATAAAGGGATAACTCTTGACGCTCCCATTATTAATCTGCGTGGCATAGTCAAAATCACACCACCAACAGTGAATGTTCTGGCTAAAATGAACAACGCTGGACAAAGTTTTACAGATTCGGAGATAAATCAGTCTGCATTTTCAGAGAGCACCGAAGAGCCAGAATCCCAGCCACCAGAAAATAACAACCCTAACTCTGACATTCCTCCGCCCCAGGATAACGCTGACGACAAAGATGAAAATGAACCTTATCAGTTACGCTTCCAGCTTACTGATGATGAGCATAAACCATTCATCACCAAAAATTACATCGCATTTCTTAAGGACGGAAGTACCACCAGGGGTACCACAGACAGCCGGGGATACACTGAAACATTTCAGGCTGAGGAAGTAGAAAATATACATATTGATGTGGTACTTGATAACAACCAAAAGGACATTTTATAGTCTATGAATATATATGCTAAATTCTCCGTAAAAGCTGTCGGTATTGATGACTGCTCCGCTATCGATTTCAGTCGATACAGCTATATTATTAAACTTTGTCATACATCAGATCGCGATAACGTCATTTCCTCCGAACCTGAAACAAAATTTTCTCAATCAGGTGAATCCTCGCTGCACTGTATGAACTATACAGGCTCCTCATCCGAACTTCCTGTTACCTATTGCGATATCTATTGTGCAGGTGTTTGTACGGATAAAATTTATATTAAATCTTTCTCCGACGGGGAAAGTAGTCACGACTGGACGGTACTGAATAAAAAATTCAGCAAAGGTGAAACGACTCAGAGCAAAAACTACGATAAAATCTGTAATATTTCCAGTCATCGCATCTTTATTGATTCGCAGTTTCCAGTGGGTCATCCGGATGACCCATTTGAGAAAAGTAAGATAGAACGACAATTGGCGGCACGGTTGAAGTTTCAGCCATCCCCAAATGATTATATGAAGAACAAATATCCAGACCAGCAAGATAGCAGCTTGTGTGGACCCGCTGCATTTATTTACTCTCTATTGAAAGATCGACCTGATTTATATGCCAATTTTATTAAAGAATTATGGAATACAGGGTCTTCTGAATTGGTTAACATAACCATATCTCCAAGCAAAGGGACGACGACGCCTATTAATTATACAAAGCCAACAGGAAGGACACGAGTTCCTGCTATAGATTGGATTGCGCTTGCAAGCCTTAGAGATTGCGAAAACACTATTATGTCATATAGCTCTCCTGATGATGAAATATCTGGAATTACTATGCCTGATAGTATTGTAAATTGGGCAAGTGCAGTTGGTTCAAATATCATTTACCATGAAATGAAAATCACTCATTTTTCTAGAGATACTATTGTACAGCTAAGTCAATATGTTGACTCTTCAAACCATGTTGCGATATTAATTGATCATGAGTTACTTCTTGGTGGTAGAACCGGATACCCTACTCACTGGGTGGTATGGGAAAGCAAGTTAAAAAACGCCCTCACCAATAATCCAATAAACATCAACACATCCGATAGTGAATTAGTATGCCTTGATTTATTTTCATGGGGTGAAATGAAAAGTATGAATTCTTTCGATATCAATAGGAATAGAGGATTTAAAGATTTTTGCTCTTTCATTTATGGAGCAGTGGTATTCAGTAAAATACCCTAAAAACACAAAATTAGTAAAATATATGACTCATAATTACCATTAAGGATTGAATCATGATCATTCTTGAAAATATAAAAAAAACCATAACCTTTAAAATACCATTATTAATACCCCTATTAATACTAAGTGGATGTTGCTCATTAGTTTCCAAAAACAATTTAGTCTTTACGCCTGATCAACTTCCTAATGCAGTAATTGGAAAACCATATAATATTAGAATTACTCATTCAGGTGCTCATATCGCCAGTCTCGGAGTGTTGGGTGAAAAACATTATTATGAAGTTACTCATCTAAAAAACGGTTTAACTATAAATTCAAACACCCCAAATACTAATGGCTTAATAGAAATATCTGGATTACCGATTAATACAGGCACTGAGACTTTTATAATTGAAGGCTCAACGTCTGGCACCCAATGTCCGGGGATTCAATTTAGCAAAACCTACACAATTACTACAGTAGCAAATGAACAAGAAGCAAAGACATCAATTATAGCATTACACAATAACAATTTAATAACAGCATGTCGCTGAAAATTAGAGAGGAGCAATACTATGTCCGGAATCCCCATAATTATGAAAGGTGATAAAACTAGTCACGGTGGAACCGTAATAGAAGGATTTGATGGAATTACCTGGCAGGGACTTCCTGTTGCAGGTGTAGGACATATGGTCACGTGTCCTTTATGTGAAGGCAAATTCCCTATCGTGGCTGGCACACCACAAATGACTTATTGCGGGGTTAGTGTCGCTGTACAAGATATGAAAACTGCCTGCGGAGCTAAGTTAATTCCTTCTCAGCAATTGTTTTGCATTTCGGTTTGATTCATCCAAATCGGATATCGGCTAAAAAAAGGTTCATCGCGGTTAAGCGTGAACCAATGGAAAACGGCGGTAAAAAGGGTTAGTTTTGTATTCGCCAGAACACTAACCCGCCACTCAACCGCCATCTGCCATGAATGCTAATCTTTCTTCCCTCTTCTGGGAAGGTTTCACTGTTGATTCCTTCACTCATCCTGCGCCTGATGCTCTGCTTATTACACTCCGGCCTGACCCCGGTTTTGCACCATCCTGTCGTCGATGTGGTCGCAGAGACTGTGCTGTCCATGATGTTTCTGTTCGCCGTCTGCGCTGTTCCCGCTGCGGGATTGTCACTGAACGCATCTCATGGCTGTCTGAACGGCAACTTTACACGTCCTCGCTGGCGACCTGGGTAGAATCGCTCACCCGGTTATTGTCCGTTAAGTATGTGGTACAGTTGACGGGTCGTAAGTGTACAGCGAGAACCGTCTGGTCATAATCTGATGTATCCGACAAAGTGGTGGGAACCAAAGTGTCGGATATGCAGAAAAATGTAACTTCCGGCAGGCGTAAAGGCTGCCCTAATTATCCTCCCGAATTTAAGCAGCAGCTCGTTGTGGCTTCCTGTAAGGTACGACTTCACGCATCTATTGATCGTCAAAATCTCACGCTCGCCCACCGCTTCTTTTTTGGTGTTGGTGTACTTCTCAAGTTCTCGACTGAGATCCGGAAATAATTGCCTTTTCTTTTTCACCAAGTCAGAAGCAGCCGCAGAAGAAGATGAGTGTGTAGGGATGGCCAGTGGAACACAGGCGAAAGACTGTGAGGTGATGTATTGCTCTGCACGTTTCATAGCTTCACGCTTTGAACGTGTACGCAGAGAAATGTGAATCTCGCGCCGTCTCCGAGGTGTTAAATATACTCGACGGTAGTACCAGATTCCGTGACGGGATAGCATCAGATGTGACATTGATTGGCCTTCTAAGTGATACACAAAAGTTGTAACACCAGCGGATCAATGCAAAGAAATAAGATTTTTAGCTATAAAAATCATAGCATTAGCATAATTGGGTGGGGGCCCTGCCAGCTACATCCCGGCACACGCGTCATCTGCTGCGGCTGCTTCCTTCCGGACCTGACCGAATTCACAAATTAGCATTGCGGGAGAACCAACAGAGCCCCCATTGAGAGCGCTAGTTACCTAACGCGCTGGCGCATTATCCATGTTGCCCTATGCAATTGCAAGCAACGAGCGGTCAGGTGTTGGTTTCTTGCGCAGCCTGCGTTTTGCTTCCTTGTTTGATGGCCGGCGATTATCCTGTACAGCAGGCGTTTACGAGGTTTGCTATGGATAACAATGATTCATTCCCGATGCGGGTTTTCCAAATTATTGCTGCTATTCCAGAAGGTTGCGTCACCACTTATGGCGATGTCGCACGTCTGGCGGGATCTCCGCGTGCAGCAAGACAAGTCGGCGGCGTTCTCAAACGTTTGCCCGAAGGCAGCAAACTGCCGTGGCACCGGGTGGTGAATCGCCACGGGCATATTTCCCTGACCGGCCCGGATTTACAACGCCAACGGCAAGCCCTGCTTTCAGAAGGCATTATGGTTTCTGGCGATGGGAAAATTGATATGGAACGCTATCGCTGGAATTATTGAAAAGCGCCTCGGGTGAGGCGCTTCGCATTATGGTGAAGATCAGAACTGCGTTGGCGCAGGAACCGCTGCTGAAGGATTCACCTGAGTCGGTGAAGTTGATGGAACCGTTGTCATCGCACCGCCACTGGCCTGAACAGGAACCGCCGTTTGTTGGACCGGCACCAGTGTCAGATCGACTTTTTTCCCGCCCTGGTTAATCACCGGCTGAATAGTATCGGTGATAAACATCAGTTTATCGTTCACGGTAATCGCCGCACTCAGGATAATTCGCGCATTCGGCTGAATATCTGCTGGGTTAAACGGCAGCACAAAGCTGAACGGTGACTGCTTCCCTTCCGTGCGAACGGCTTTCTGTGACAATACTCGTGACGGCGCATCAGCCATAGAGGCATCAGACAGCGTGACAGTGAGTACCGCATCCGGTGGTAAAGCGACTTTCTGACGAATCCATACCGTACCGGAAACATTAGGCTGTGCAATATCAGACTGCGCAGTTGCTGCTGCCGAAGTTGTTGTAGCGGCAGGTGCAGGCGTTGGGATATCAGCGCTTTTCTGCGCGCATCCCGCCATCGCTACGGCAATGGCTAAACCACTTAACGTGTGCACAAGTTTCATTGATTTGTTCTCCTTATTATCAATGCACCAGCAGGCCGTAGGCCCACGAGTAATGAGTGGTTAAACTTACTTATCACGCTAAGTGTGGCACATATAACTGGTTTTTGCCCAAAAGCGAAACCGATCGTCAGGTCGGGCCACTACGTGGAGATTGCAGGAAACCTGTTATAATCAGGCCAATTGCACGATTTTATTTATTTTATTGAGGACCTTTTATGAGTCAGGCGCTCAGCAATTTATTGGCATTACTCAATCTGGAAAAGATTGAAGAAGGTATTTTTCGTGGCCAGAGCGAAGACTTAGGTTTACGTCAGGTGTTCGGTGGGCAGGTAGTTGGCCAGGCGTTGTATGCCGCCAAAGAAACCGTGCCGGTTGACCGTCTGGTGCATTCATTTCACAGCTATTTTTTGCGCCCCGGCGATAGCCAGAAACCTATCGTTTATGACGTTGAAACCCTGCGCGACGGGAATAGTTTCAGCGCCCGCCGCGTGGCTGCGATTCAAAATGGCAAACCGATTTTCTACATGACCGCGTCTTTCCAGGCGCCAGAGCCGGGCTTTGAACATCAAAAAACCATGCCTGCTGCCCCGGCCCCTGAAAATCTGAAATCAGAAACTGAAATTGCGATGGCATTTGAGAAACTTCTGCCTCAAACGCTGAAAGAAAAGTTTCTGTGTGAGAAACCGCTGGAGATTCGCCCGGTGGTTTTCCATAACCCAATGCAGGGCCATGTTGATGAACCGGTACGCCAGGTGTGGATGAAAGCTAACGGTAAAATGCCTGCCGATTTGCATGTACATCAGTATTTGCTCGGATATGCGTCGGACTTTAACTTCCTGCCTGTCGCCCTTCAGCCGCATGGCGTCGGTTTCCTCGAACCGGGAATGCAGGTCGCCACCATCGATCACTCAATGTGGTTCCATCGCCCGTTCGATATGAACGATTGGCTGCTGTATAGCGTGGAAAGTACCTCCGCCTCGAGTGCTCGTGGCTTTGTGCGCGGGGAGTTTTATTCTCGTGATGGGGTGTTAGTGGCATCGACGGTGCAGGAAGGCGTGATGCGCAAGCGGGGTTAATCCTGAAAGCATAAAAAAAGCGGAGCCTGCGCTCCGCTTTTTTATTAACGTGTTACTTATGCGTTGTAAGCATTCTCGCCATGGCTGTTAACGTCCAGACCTTCGCGCTCATGCTCTTCCGGCACGCGCAGGCCGACAGTCAGGTCAGCAACTTTGAAGCCGATGAAGGCGACTACCGCAGACCACAGAATCGTCACACCGATACTTTCCAACTGCACCAAAACTTGATGGCCCATGGTCACGCCTTCTGCGTAGCCCACGCCGCCCAGAGAAGGTGAAGCGAAGATACCGGTCATGATGCAGCCAACAATACCGCACACGCCGTGGACACCGAACACATCACAAGGGTCATCAACACGCAGCCATTTCTTCAGCAGCGTCACGCCCCACAAGCCCGCCAGACCCGCAACGATACCGATAATCAGTGCGCCGCCGACGCCAACATAACCACACGCTGGGGTGATACCGACCAGGCCTGCAATGGCACCGGAACACGCGCCCAACAGAGAAGGTTTGCCGCGCAATGCCCACTCGCCGAAGACCCAACCCAGCACCGCAGCCGCTGTTGCAACAACCGTGTTCACAAAGGCCAGGGCTGCGATTTCGTTTGCAGCACTGGCTGAACCGGCGTTGAAACCGAACCAACCGAAGTACAGGATTGCCGTACCGGTAAACACCATCGGCAAGTTGTGTGGTTTGAAGGCTTCTTTACCGTAACCCACACGTTTACCAATCAGGTAAGCGCCCACCAGGCCTGCAACCGCGGCGTTGATGTGAACCACTGTACCGCCTGCGAAGTCCATCGCGCCGTGCGTTGCCAGTAAACCGCCGCCCCAAACCATGTGTGCGATTGGCAGGTAAGACAGCGTCAGCCAAATCACCACAAAGATAAGCACCGCAGAGAAACGAATACGTTCAGCCAGCGCGCCGACAATCAAGCCAACGGTGATACAGGCGAAAGAGCCCTGGAACGCAACGTGAATATACTGGTAGAAAGAACCGGTCAGCGCGGTGAGTTGGATGTTTTTGAGCATCAACCAGTCGAAGTTACCGAAGAAACTTCCGCCGGTGCCGAAGGTCAGTGAGTAGCCATAAACCACCCACAGCACACAAACCAGTGCAAACGTGACCGTAATTTGCGTCAGCATCGACAGCACGTTTTTGGAGCGAATCAGGCCGCCGTAAAACAGCGCCAACCCAGGAATTGTCATAAACAGCACCAGTGCGGTGCTAATCATCATAAAGGCGTTGTCTGCTTTATCGGCCACAGCCGGTGCCGCCAGAGCAATTGATGGCGCAAGTGCCAGGGCTACAACGCCTAAGATAGAGGCTAATTTCTTCATTTTTCCATCCCTTTCACGAGTGGCTAAGACGATTACAGTGCGGCTTCGTCGGCTTCGCCGGTACGAATGCGGATGACGCGTTGCAGTTCGGCAACGAAAATTTTCCCATCGCCAATTTTGCCGGTGTAGGCAGCTTTGCTAATAACATCAATTACTTCGTCGAGTTGATCGTCGGCAATTGCTACATCAATTTTCACTTTTGGCAGGAAATTGACGCTGTATTCAGCACCGCGGTACAACTCAGCGTGACCTTTCTGGCGACCAAAGCCTTTCACTTCGGTGACAGTCAGCCCTTGAATACCGATTGAAGACAGCGCTTCACGCACATCTTCGAGTTTGAACGGTTTAATCACCACGGTAACTAGCTTCATAGATCCTCTCCAGTGAGAATTGGCAAACGACACGATTTAGATAAAGCAAAGGTCATGCCAAAATTGAAAAACAGTTTTTCCAGTGCGTTGAGCTGCACCAAATGGGGATTTTAAGGAGAGAAATAACGATGACTGGGATTAAGAAAGTTCTTAGGAAATAAAAACGCACCATTTAAGTGCATGGTGCGTTTCACTTCTGCACCAACGGCGATAACCATTGGTTTTATGCGTGATTTTGGTGCATCACGCGGTGGCGGGTTCTTCGCGCGTGGCGGCGGCTAATTCTTCGCCAGCCAGTTGCAGCTGATACATTTGCCAGTATCGCCCTTGCGCAGCCAGTAATTCACGGTGTGTACCGCGCTCAACAGCCTGCCCACGATGCAGCACCATAATGGTATCGGCATCGGTTATCGTCGATAAACGGTGCGCAATAACCACAAGTGTGGTGTGCTCGCGGACAACCGCCAGCGCCTGCTGAATAGCCTGCTCGGTGCCTGAGTCAATATTAGCCGTGGCTTCATCGAGGATAAGGATCTGCGGTGCATCCACCAGCACTCGCGCCAGCGCCAGTAACTGCTTTTGGCCGACGGACAAATTATTGCCCTGCTCGCCGAGGCGCGTGTGAATGCCTTCGCTCATGGTGCGCGCCAGTTCCGCAAGCTGCACGGTTTCCAGCGCCTGCCAGACTGCCGCTTCGCTGATGTCGCGCCCAAGCGTGACGTTTGCAAAGAATGAGTCCGCCAGCACCACCGGATCTTGTTGCACCATCGCAACCCCCTGGCGCAATACGCTGTGGCTTAAGGTATCGAGCGGGCGGCCATCAAGACGGACTTCGCCTTTTGTCAGCGGGTAATAGCCCATCAATAAGTTGGCGAGAGTACTTTTCCCGCTTCCGGTGTGCCCGACGAGCGCCACAAAACTGCGCGCTGGAACATCCAGATTAATGTCCTGCAATACCAGGCGATCGCCACGGTATGAGAACGACACGTTATCCACTTCAATGCGGCCACTTTCCAGCGGGCGATTGTCGTTGCCGTAATCCTGACGCTTGCCGTCCATTAACTCAAACACACGCTCACCAGCAACCACCGCCTGTTGCAGCATGGATTGTTGGGTGGTGAGTTCGATTAACGGTTCGTTAAGACGCCCCAGATAGTTGATAAAGGCATACAGCACGCCAACTTCAATGGTGCCTACCGAGGTAAAACCGAACAGCATCAGCAGGCCGCAAAGAACCATCGCGGAGAAAAGACTCAGCAACGGGCGCAGTAAAAAACCATCGAGGCGCAGGGTTTGCATCCGCGCCAGATAATGTGAGCGGCTGGCGGCATTCATGCGCTCGCCAAAACGCGCCTGCTGGCGGAACTGCTGGATAACGCTCATGCCGGAGATGACTTCGTTAAAGCCATCGTTGATATCCGCCAGATAGCTACGCACACGGCGCACAATAGGCGTGCTGTAGCGCTGGTAAATAAACATCACGATAATCACTGCCGGGAAGATGGTGATAGCCACCGTCGCCATGCGCCAGTCGAGGGTGAACATCGCCACCAGCATCGCGCCAATCAGCGCTGCACTGCGCAAAACCGTCGCCACGACGGTGACGTACAAATCGCGAATCACTTCAGTATCGTTGGTAACGCGAGAGATCAACTGCCCAACCGGCTGAGTATCAAAGGTGCTGAGTGGCTGGCGCAGGGCGGCATCCATTACGTCGGTACGCAGCTTTTGCACCACGCCTACAGCGGCCTGGTTAAATAACAGTGCCTGCCAGTAATGCAGACCTGCGGCTGAAATAGATAAAAATAAATACGCCGTGGCCAGCCCGGCCACTGCCGCAATCGGCAGGCGATGTTCAGACACCATGTTGTCGATGAAGTAACTCACCAGAATGGGGCCTGTCACTTCGGCTGCTGCGGCAATCCACAACATCACCACCGCCCCCGCAAGCGGTTTACGCCACGGAGAGCCATAAGCCAGCAGGCGTTTTATGGTTGGCCACTGCTTGATTGCCTTACGCATTGGCGGGTTCCTCGTCGGCCGTATTTTCTGGCGCGTCATCCAGCGCCGCTTCCAGCTGTTGATAACGATACATGTCGCGATACCAACCCGGCATTCCCACCAGCACATCGTGATTCCCGCGCTGCACGATATGCCCGTGCTGCATCACCAGAATTTCCGAGGCTTCTGTCAGCGCCGACAAACGATGTGCGCTGATGATCACCGTGCGGTTTTCACCCCACTGGCGCAAATTATGCAGGATCTGGTGTTCGGTGCGCCCATCGACTGCCGAAAGAGCATCGTCAAGAATCAAAATTTCCGCATCGAGTAATAACGCCCGCGCGATAGAGATACGCTGTTTCTGGCCGCCAGAGAGCATCACACCACGCTCACCAACTTCCGTTTCGTAACCTTGCGGTAGACGCAGAATATCGTCATGCACGCTGGCAAGCCTGGCGACGTGTTCAATTTCTTCCTGCGTCGCGCCCGGTTTGCCAAGCGCAATATTGCTGGCAACGGTATCGGAGAACAGGAACGGCGTTTGGTTCACAACGGCCAGACGGCTGCGCCAGGAATCGAGCTTCATCTGTGGCAATGCAATGCCGTGGAAGCAAATTTCGCCCTGGTCGATATCAAAGTGACGCTGAAGGAGCGAGAGAATAGTACTTTTCCCGGCGCCCGTTGGCCCGCAAAGGCCAAGCATTTCACCCGGTTTCAAGGTGAAAGAGACGTTCTCAAGCGTCGGGCGCGTGGTTTGTGGGTAATGGAACGCCTGAATATTCGCTTCTACCGTGCCGCGCCCCGCTGGAGCTTCATGCTCCCCATCAACCACTGACGGCGCTTCGGCTAACATGCTGCGGATACGGCTGTACGCCGCGCTGCCGCGCTCAACGATATTGAACATCCACGCCAGCGCCAGCATTGGCCAGATCATCAGCCCAAGATACATCACGAAACTGGTCAATTGGCCGAGTGTCAGCGTGCCCTGAATAACCATCCAACTCCCGCCGCCAATCGCCAGCAGGTTTGCCGTGCCGATAGTGATGTAAATCGTCGGATCGAAACGCGCATCCACGCGTGCGACTTTCATGTTTTTCGCTCCGGCATCTTTGGCTTCGGCAGCAAACAGCGCGGACTGGCGGTCTTCCAGACCAAAGGCTTTGATCATACGGATACTGGATAAACTTTCTTGCGTGCGGTCGTTGAGCGTTGAGAATGCGGCCTGCGCGAGTTTGAAACGATGATGTAACTGGTCGCCATAACGCTTAATCACCAGCGCCATAATGGGCATCGGCAGCAGCGCCAGCAGCGTCAATTCCCAGCTGATTTGCGTCGACATAACAATCAACACCGCGCAGCCCATCACCAACGAATCCACCAGCGTTAATACGCCCTCGCCTGCGGCAAACACCACGCGATCGACATCGTTGGTGGCTCGCGCCATTAAATCCCCAGTGCGGTGGCGCAGATAGAACTCGGGATGCTGGCGGCTTAACTGGCGGTAATAATCTTCGCGAAGTTCCACCGCGAGTTGGTATGACGCGCCAAATAACAGCACGCGCCAGACGTAACGCAACATGTAGACAACGACCGCGATGACCAGCATGACGCCAATCCACATCAGCACGTCAGAGCCTGAAAGTGTGTGTTGGGTGACGCCATCAACAATCACGCCCACAAGTTTAGGCGGCACAAGTTGCAGGATGGCAATGATAATCAGCAAGGCAACTGCCCCGAGATAGCGTCGCCATTCGCGGGTGAAGTACCAGCTTAGTTGAGCAAATAATCGCACGCAGTCAGATTCCTGAGAAATACTAGTGAAATGCTATTGAAGGCCGGGAGCGCGGGTTTCAACGCTCTAATGGCAAAGCCGTGGTGTATTTTATCTGTTCCATGGCAAAACTCGAAGTGACATCGCTTAAACCAGGAATACCGTTCACCAGCCGTTTGTAAAAATCATCGTATCGTTTCATGTCTTCTACCTGTACACGCATCAGGTAGTCATACTCCCCTGCCATCCGCCAGAAACCCAGTACTTCGGGCATTTCGGCAACCACTGATACAAATTTGCAGTACCACTCGCTGCTGTGATGCTGGGTTTTAATGAGCACAAAAGCCGTCAACCCAAGGCCCAGTTTTTCTGGATCGAGTAATGCGACTTTTGCCCGGATAACGCCGTCGTCTTCAAGCCGTTTCAGGCGTTTCCAGCAAGGGGTGGTGGTCAGATTAACGGCATCAGCGAGAGCCTGCAAAGAGAGGGTGCAGTCGATTTGCAACAAGGATAGCAGCTTACGGTCAATTTTATCTAACATGGCGACCTCAGGGAGAAATTTTTTCTCCATTTAATTCCCTGGGAAGGCTAAAAGGCAACTTTTTTATCCTGTTTTTGCATTACTCTAAGCACAAATAGACAAACGGATACGACCATGACCAGCAACTGGGTAAACCACGCTATTAGCGAAATTAACGCCGATTACCAACGCTCCGCCGATACACATTTGATTCGCCTTGCGCTGCCTGGTTTCCCCGGTATTCAGCTGTACCTGAAAGATGAAAGCACACACCCAACCGGCAGCCTGAAACATCGCCTGGCGCGCTCACTGTTTTTGTACGGTCTGTGTAACGGCTGGATTAAAGAAGGCACCACGATTATTGAAGCGTCTTCCGGTTCAACTGCTGTATCCGAAGCCTATTTTGCCCGCCTGTTAGGTCTGCCGTTTATCGCGGTCATGCCAGCCTGCACCGCGAAACGCAAAGTGGAACAAATCGAGTTTTATGGTGGTCGTTGCCATTTCGTGAAGAGCGCGTGTGAAATCTACGCCGCATCCGAAATGCTGGAGCGTGAACTGAACGGCCATTATATGGACCAGTTTACTTACGCTGAACGCGCCACCGACTGGCGCGGCAATAATAATATTGCCGACAGTATTTTCCGCCAGATGGAACATGAACCGCATCCGGTCCCGGAATACGTGGTGATGAGCGCGGGAACAGGCGGCACATCGGCCACTATCGGTCGCTATTTACGTTATCAGGGTTATCCAACAAAACTGACCGTTGTGGACCCACAAAATTCAGTGTTTATGGATTACTGGCAGAACCGGGATTGCAGCTTACGCAGTGCCGTGGGTAGCAAAATCGAAGGGATTGGTCGCCCGCGCTGCGAGCCTTCGTTTATTCCGGATGTGATTGACGACATGATGCGCGTGCCAGATGCCGCCAGTATTGCCACCATGCAATGGCTGGAAACTATTCTGGGTCGTAAAGTTGGCGCGTCCACCGGGACGAATATGTGGGGCGTACTGCAACTGGCTGCACGTATGCGTGACGAAGGACGTACCGGTTCGATTGTGACGTTGCTTTGTGATAGCGGCGAACGCTATCTGGAAACCTATTACAACGCGGAATGGGTGAAGGCGAATATCGGGGATGTCGCGCCGTGGCGTGCTGAAATTCTGGATTTGATTAAGTAAAAAATTGGCCGGGCTAAATGCCCGGCCTGCTGCAAGGTCTCTTCATTCGGGGGAATAAGTGAGATTTGGTGTATCCAGCCAATGCGTCAAATAATGAGAAACTGCCTGCTTGTTACAGTGACCAATAACAGGTAAATGCGGTAAATCTGCTTTCAGTTGCGCCATCGCGTTGCCCATGATCAAACCATGACCCACGCTTGAGAGCATTTCGCGGTCGTTCATCGCATCGCCAAACGCCATACAATCTTTCATCGTCAGGCCAAGATGCTGACTTAATACATTCAGCGCCGAGCCTTTATTGCAGCCTGTCGGTAACACTTCCAGGCAATCTACTGCCGAGAAACAAAGAAACGCTTTATCGCCTAGTGCTTCATTCAACTGGATTTTCAAACGGCGCAGATCGTCGTGATCGCCACAGAAACAGATCTTCGTCACCTGATGTGAAGGTAAACGCTTAAGATCCGTCAGGCGGTATTTGAAACCGCTGTAGACATGCGCGTGCAGTAATTCAGGGATCTCGTTTTGCGTCATCCACCCGGTATCGTTAAACACATGCATGCTTGCCTGAGTATCCCAGTGGCTGTGCAGGACTATTTCTGCCGCTTCCGGGGCGAGATCTTGCCTGTGCAGCAACTCTCCTTCCGTCGAATGAATGCGCGTCCCGTTTCCGGTAATTAAAAATGCCTCGAGTGATAACGAGCCCAGAATATGGCGCATTTCCAGCACATGGCGACCGGTAGCAAACGCGAGAGTCATTTGGCGTTCTTCCCGCAGACGGTTCAGGGTGCGTAGCGTTTCATCACCCAAATGATGATTGGGCATTAACAACGTACCATCCATATCAAATGCAGCCAGACGAGCCATGTTTACTCCGATTTGTGACATCTAAAACACTGCTGGCAGTATCACCTGGCATATACGGAACTAATAGTGAATACTTTTTAAAAATTGTTCCGGGTTTATCTCATGCGCTTGTTAAATCGACTCAATCAGTTTCAACGTTTGTGGCAACCCTCGGCGGGAGAACTTCAACAAGTTACGGTGGCTGAACTGGCGGCGCGCTGTTTTTGCAGCGAGCGTCATGTACGGACTTTGCTTAACCAGTTGCAGGACGCGGGCTGGCTAACGTGGCATGCACAGTCAGGGAGAGGAAAACGCGGTACGCTGAGTTTCCTGGTCACGCCTGAAAGCGTGCGTTCAGGCATGATGGAACAGGTTCTGCACAAGGGACAACATCAGAATGCGCTGGAGCTGGCACAAATTGCGCCTGAACAGTTACGCCAGTTGCTGCAACCGTTTCTCGGCGGGCAGTGGCAAAACGATACTCCAACGCTGCGTATTCCGTATTACCGGCCACTGGAACCCTTGCAGCCGGGGTTTCTGCCTGGCCGCGCCGAACAACATTTAGCCGGGCAAATCTTTGCCGGGCTGACCCGCTTCACCTCAAATAGCCCGGCTCCGCAGCCCGATCTCGCCCATCACTGGCAAGTCTCGGAAGATGGTTTGAATTGGTATTTCTTCATTCGTTCCACATTGCACTGGCACAATGGCGAGCCGGTTGAAACGACGCAATTACAGCAACGATTGATGATGCTTTTGACACTTCCGGCAATGCGTCGCCTGTTTGTCAGCGTAAAAAGCATCGAAATGACCCATACACAGTGCATCCGTTTTATTCTGCATACACCTGATTACTGGCTGGCTCACCGACTAGCAAGTTATTGCAGCCGTCTGGCACATCCTGAAGATAACCAAATGGGATGCGGGCCATTTCGACTCAGCAGCTTTAAAGAAAATCTGGTGCGCATTGAAAGTTTCGAGTCCTACCATCTCTGCCATCCGCTGCTTAAAGCCGTGGAATACTGGATTACCCCACAGCTTTTCGATACTGAACTGGGCACCAGTTGCCGCCATCCGGTGCAAATCGCCATCGGGCAGCAAGATGAACTGGTACATCTCAGGCCCGTCAGCAACAGTATCAGCCTTGGGTTTTGCTATCTGGCGGTCAAACAAAACAGCAATTTGTCTCCGGAGCAGGCACGTTTTCTGATGCAGATAATTCACCAACAGCAGTTGATCGCCAGCCTGCCGGTAGATGAATCGCTGATCACACCAAGCGTTGAGATGATCCCCGGCTGGAAGATCCCCGCATGGGACTCATGTAAAACCGTCCCCCTGCCACCGCGATTGACACTGCTGTATCATTTGCCGGTTGAGTTACACGTTATGGCGCAACAGCTGAAAACCCATCTGGCTGATTTAGGCTGCGAACTGAATCTGGTCTTTCACGATGCCAAAAACTGGACGGGTTGCGAAGCCCTGGCGCAGGCCGATTTAATGATGGGTGACCGCTTGATTGGCGAAGCTCCGGTTTACACGCTGGAGCAGTGGTTACGCAGCGATGTTATCTGGCCTGCTGTTCTCACGGAAACTCAGTACAGCCATCTGCAAGCCACGCTTGATGCCGTTCAAGTTCATCCAGAAGAGAGCGCCCGTAGTGTCGGTTTGCAGGAAGTGTTCAGCGCGTTAATGCGCGATGCGATAGTGTCGCCGCTGTTTAATTACCGCTACCAAATCAGCGCGCCGCCAGGCGTTAACGGCATTGAGTTGAATGCCTGGGGCTGGTTCGATTTTACGCAAGCATGGTTGCCACCGCCGACAATGGTGTGAAGAAGCTGGGCAGCCAATACGTCCACGCGTTACCATATATTTTTAAGTGATTAACAGGATTACTCATGAAACGTGCAGTTGTCGTCTTTAGTGGTGGCCAGGATTCCACAACCTGCCTGATTCAGGCCTTACAGCAATATGATGAAGTCCATTGTGTGACGTTTGATTATGGCCAACGCCACCGCGCTGAGATTGACGTTGCCCGCGAATTAGCGCTGAAATTAGGCGCTCGTGCCCACAAAGTTCTGGATGTCACATTGCTGAACGAACTGGCTGTCAGCAGCCTGACGCGCGATAACATTCCTGTGCCTGATTACGACCCGCAAGAAAGCGGCATTCCCAGCACCTTCGTTCCAGGGCGCAATATTTTGTTCCTGACGTTGACCGCAATTTATGCGTATCAGGTTGAAGCCGAAGCGGTTATTACGGGCGTTTGCGAAACAGATTTCTCTGGCTACCCGGATTGTCGCGATGAGTTTGTGAAAGCGCTGAACCATGCTGTCAGCCTCGGTATGGCTCGTGATATCCGTTTTGAAACTCCACTGATGTGGCTTGATAAAGCAGAAACCTGGGCGCTGGCAGATTACTGGCAGCAACTGGAACTGGTGCGTACCGATACGCTGACCTGCTACAACGGGATTCAGGGCGACGGATGTGGTGAATGTGCGGCCTGTCACTTGCGGGCTAACGGCCTGAACCACTATCTGGCGGATAAACCCGCAGTAATGGCGTCGATGAAAAAGAAAACCGGCCTCAAATAATTCAATGGGCGTGGTGTTTACCACGCCTTTACTGATCCCGCTATTCCATCATTTGCACGAGTTTCTCGCGCAATTCCCCTTCCAGCGGAACCGACTTCTGCGTTTTCAAATCAATGCAGACGAAAGTCAGCAGCGCATCTGCCACTATCTCACCTTCTGGTTCCAGCTTCACAACCTGACTCAATACGCCGCTTTTGCCGTTGAGTTGCTGCAAGCTACTTTCGATGCGTAGCAAATCACCCAATACCGCAGGGCGGCGATAGTTAATATTGATATTGACCACGATGAACGCGATGTTGTGTTCCGTCATCCACTGGAATCCAGCCGCATTTTCCAACCCTTCCCAACGAGCCTCTTCAAGGAACTCAAGGTAGCGGGCGTTGTTTACGTGCTGGTAAACATCCATGTGATAACCACGGACTTTGATATGTGTCTGCATAGCGCTAAAACCCTATCTCTAATTTTAATAGTCAGGTGAGGTAAACAGGCCATACGCAACTGGTATGACCTGTTTTTAGCATAGCAAAATTTCTACGCTACGCGAGCGTTCAGCACTAAGCGTTAAAGCTTAATGTGAGACAGATTGCGTTCTACCAATGCACTGCCAATCCCTGGCACCTCCTGAAGCTGTTCGAGCGCTTTGAATGGACCATATTCTTCGCGGTAGCTCACAATCGACTGCGCCTTTTTCAAGCCGATGCCGTTCATTGCCTGCGCCAGCGCTTCCGCACTGGCGGTGTTAATACTCACTACGCCATCGTCAGCATCGCCGGGTTTAGCAACCGTTACGGGAGTGGCTGGGGTTTTATCAGTGTGCTGTTGTGCTGTGTCATTTTTAACGACAGCCGGTGCAGCTGCAGCCGGGGTACATGTGCTTGCGCCAATAAGTGCCACGGCAATACACATTGCTTTAAGTCCGGTTTTGAATCCTGTTTTCATGCTGTTTCTCCTTGTGTGTTTACAGCGAGGCCACCTTACTCGGGGAAAAAAACAGGAACAATTGGCAATCTTCAAATGTGGAAAAGGCCGCGAAAGCGGCCTTTGATTGTTGCAGAGCGTTGCAGTTTACTGCGAGTAACCTCGAAGAGAATTACTGCTGTTCGATACTGTCGCCCATCTTAATTTTCGCTTCTTTGCGCAGACTGGTCATCAGCGCTTCGAAAGAGATTTGGGCATTGTTCTGGGTAATCCCCTGAACCATGGCTTTTTTCTGCTCAGCTGGCATATCACCGGCTTTCACTTCATCCACAGCCAGCAGAACGACATTGCCCTGCATGTCGTTAGCCACGCCATAAGAAGGTTTGTCCTTGGCAGGTAACGGCAGTGAGAAGGCCGCCTGGCTGATAGGATCCTGGCCTGTACGCACGACAGTTTTCGCCGTACCGAAGCTCAAGCCCGCAGCTTTCATCGCTTCATCGCCTTTGCCCATTTTCAGAGCATTCAGCGTTTTGTCAGCATCCAGCTTCGCTTGTTGTTCCGCTTTCTGGAATTTAACCTTCGCGATAACCTGGTCACGAACTTCCGCTAACGGTTTAATGGCTTCGGCTTTGTGTTCAGCGATACGGATAACGAACGCGCGATCACCATCAACAGTGATGATGTCAGAGTTCATACCCGGAGTTCCGTTCGCACCCACCAGACCACCATTGAAAATGGCATCGGAAACAGGCTTGAAGTTCAGCTCTGCTGGTAAGTTATCGTGACCGAACCAGCCAGTCTCAACCGCTTTAACGCCAGCCACTTTTTCAGCACTTGCCAGAGATTCGTTATCGTTGCTTGCCGCGTCGCTCACTTTTTGTTGCAGCGCGTAATAAGCATCAACTGCTTTATCTTGCTTCACTTTCGCCGCAATCGCATCTTTAACTTCAGACAGCGGTTTGGTTTGCGCAGGCTGGATGTCATCAAGACGCACAACCAGGAAACCTACTGAAGATTTGATAACACCGGACAACTGGCCTTTGTCTTTCAGACCGGCATTTTTCAGCTCATCAGGAGTGGTACCTGACTCCAGCCACCCCATGTCACCGCCGTTACGGGCAGAGATGATGTCAGCAGATTTTTCTTTTGCCAGGGCCGCGAAATCACCGCCTTTGTTCAGCTCATCCAGAATCGCTTTAGCTTCGGCTTCAGTTTTGGTCTGAATCACGCTGTAACGGTTACGTTGAGGTTGAGTGAACTCGTCCTGATGCTGGTCGTAGTAGGACTGAATATCTGTATCCGCCACTTCAACTTTCTGAGAAGCGGCATCAAGCATGATGTAGCTGACTTTGAACTGCTCAGGGGCGATGTATTGGTTTTTGTTTTGCTCGTAGCTGCTGTTGATTTCCTGCTCGGTCACTTCTTGCTTCGCTGCCAGAGCATTCACATCAATGGTCGCTTCACGAACAACACGTTGCTGTGATACCAGGGCTGCCAGCTCGTCAGTTTCACCTGCCAGCATGAAATCAGTACCGACAACGGCGTTGATCAACTGCTGCGTCGTTAGCTGGTTACGCAGCGCTTGTGCGTATTGGTCAGCAGTCATCCCCATGTTATTGATGATTGCGGTATAACGGGCGTTATCAAATTTACCGTTATTCTGGAAAGCGGGCTCTTTGAAGATAGCGAGTTTGATTTGTTCGTCGCTAATGCCAAGACCAAGATGTTTGGCGTATTGATCCATTAACGCTTCATCAATCAGGCGTGACAGCACTTGCTGGCGCATCTGCTTGATGTAGCCTTCGTTGCCAGCCAGTACAGAGAATTGTTCGCCAAGTTGCTGCTGTTGGCGATTACGTTCGCTGGCAACGGCATTTTCAAACTGACCACGGCTGATTTCCTGGCCATTCACTTTTGCGGCGTAGTTGGCACTTCCGCCAATCAGGTATCCACTCACGCCAGTCAAAATGAATGACACGATAATGATCCCGAAAATTATCTTGATTACGAGGCTGTTGGCCGCCGTACGTAAATTGTCCATCATGGTGTAACAACACTCCACTGTAGTGTGAATGGTAAACCCAGCGCAGTCGCTAAATGGGCATCCCTGAATACGCGTACTGCTGTGCCGCTGCGTGCAAGCGGGTATTGTGACAAGAAAACAGGTTCAAATCATCAAACATGCGCAAAATTAACAGCCATGCATAAAAAAAGGCACATCTGACGATGCGCCCTGACCTAACTTTACTAGATTAACCTTGCCCTGAAGCGGACGATAAATCAGTTAACCGCTTCTTTCAGCGCTTTACCAGCACGGAACCCTGGGACTTTTGCAGCAGCGATAGTGATTTCTTTACCGGTCTGAGGGTTACGGCCTGTACGGGCAGCACGCTCTTTAACAGCAAAGGTACCAAAGCCAACCAATGCCACGTCTTCCCCAGATTGCAGAGATTCGGTAACAGAAGCAATCACAGCGTCTAATGCACGTCCAGCCGCGGCTTTAGAAATATCAGCACCTGCGGCAATTTTGTCTATCAGTTGAGATTTATTCACTCTTCTCTTCCTCTCTTTATAATTTATATCGCACCAGTATCCTTCAAAGTGCGACCGCGCAGCAGTTATATCAGGCCTGTCATGCCCTTACAACACCCGTTGTTAATGGCACGCATCACCAGCAGTCTAAAGTAGCGATACAAAAAAAAGCTGGCAAGTGACAATTCACCAGCCAGCTCTGATTTTATGCACTGAATATGCGTCAGGTCACTATTTTGCGGTGACGACCTGCATTCCGTAAGGCTCATTCTGCAAAGCAAGAGCCAAAACTTCCTCGATTCGCTTCACCGGATGGATATCCAGGTCGGCGAGAACGTTGTCAGGAATCTCTTCCAGATCACGTTTATTTTCATCCGGAATCAGAACAGTTTTAATGCCGCCACGGTGTGCCGCCAACAGTTTTTCTTTCAAACCGCCAATTGGCAGAACCTGACCACGCAGTGTGATTTCGCCGGTCATCGCCACATCTGCACGAACAGGATTACCTGTCAGGCAAGATACCAGCGCAGTACACATCGCAATACCCGCGCTTGGGCCATCTTTCGGTGTCGCACCTTCCGGTACGTGAACGTGGATGTCGCGTTTTTCATAGAAATCAGCATTGATGCCTAATTTCTCTGCACGCGCGCGCACCACGGTCAGTGCAGCCTGGATAGACTCCTGCATAACTTCACCCAAAGAACCGGTGTAAGTCAGCTTGCCTTTGCCCGGCACACAGGCGGTTTCGATAGTCAGCAAATCACCGCCAACTTCGGTCCACGCAAGGCCTGTTACCTGACCTACGCGGTTTTCGCTGTCTGCGCGACCATAGTCAAAACGCTGCACACCAAGGAAATCTTTCAGGTTATCGCCGTCGATTTCGATGTGCTTGAGCGTTTTATCCAGCAGTAACTGTTTAACCGCTTTACGACACAGTTTGGAAATTTCACGTTCCAGACTACGCACGCCCGCTTCACGCGTGTAGTAACGAATGATGCCGGTAATAGCGCTATCGTGAACGGTAATTTCGCCTTTTTTCAGCGCGTTGCGTTCAATTTGCTTGGTCAGCAGGTGTTGTTTAGCAATATTCAGTTTTTCATCTTCGGTGTAACCGGACAGACGAATCACTTCCATACGATCCAGCAATGGTGCCGGAATATTCATGGAGTTGGACGTTGCTACAAACATCACATCGCTGAGATCGTAATCCACTTCCAGATAATGGTCGTTGAACGCCACGTTCTGTTCAGGATCAAGCACTTCGAGCAGAGCAGATGCCGGATCGCCACGCATGTCAGAAGACATTTTGTCGATTTCATCCAACAGGAATAATGGGTTTTTAACGCCCACTTTCGCCATTTTCTGAATCAGTTTGCCCGGCATGGAACCGATATAAGTACGACGGTGCCCACGAATTTCAGCTTCGTCACGTACGCCACCCAAAGCCATGCGCACATATTTACGTCCTGTCGCACGTGCGATGGACTGACCCAGTGAGGTTTTACCTACGCCTGGAGGCCCTACCAGGCACAAGATTGGCCCTTTGAGCTTGTTAACGCGGCTCTGGACTGCGAGGTATTCCAGGATACGATCTTTCACGCGCTCAAGGCCGTAGTGATCGGTATCGAGGACTTCCTGCGCCTGACGCAGATCTTTTTTCACTTTACTGCGCGCATTCCATGGAACCTGCACCATCCAATCAATGTAACCACGAACCACGGTAGCTTCCGCAGACATTGGCGACATCATTTTCAGTTTTTGCAATTCCGCTTCGGTTTTTTCACGCGCTTCTTTCGGCATTTTAGCCGCGTCGATTTTGCGTTTTAGCGCTTCGTTTTCATCTGGCGTGTCGTCCATTTCGCCGAGTTCTTTCTGAATGGCTTTCATTTGCTCGTTCAGATAGTACTCACGCTGGCTCTTTTCCATCTGCTTTTTAACGCGGTTGCGAATGCGCTTCTCAACCTGCAGCAGATCGATTTCCGACTCCATCATGGCCATCAGATATTCAAGACGTTCGTTAATATCGGACATCTCAAGAACGGACTGTTTATCAGTCAGTTTCAATGGCATATGGGCCGCAATGGTGTCAGCCAGACGAGCAGGATCATCAATGCTATTCAGCGATGTCAGCACTTCTGGCGGGATTTTTTTGTTCAGCTTGATGTAGCCTTCAAACTGACCAATTGCGGTGCGCACCAGCACTTCCTGTTCGCGCTCTTCGATAGCTGGCGAATTCAGGTACTCAGCCTGCGCTGAGAAATGGTCACCGTTGTCAGAAAGCGTGGTGATACGCGCACGCTGTAAACCTTCAACCAGCACTTTTACCGTGCCGTCTGGCAGTTTCAGCATTTGCAAAATGGATGCGACGGTTCCCACTGAGAACAGGTCATTAACACCTGGCTCATCTGTCGAGGCTTCTTTCTGCGCCACCAGCATGATTTTTTTATCATGATCCATGGCCGCTTCCAGGCAACGAATGGATTTTTCTCGCCCGACAAACAGTGGAATTACCATGTGCGGATAAACCACCACATCGCGCAATGGCAATACGGGGATTTCAATGCGTTCAGAACGCTCAGGATTCATAGAGCTCTCTCTTAGTTAAGGTCCGCCTGGTGATGGGGCAATGCCTCCGCTTTTATGGCATCACCAACAAGTAAGTCAGTATATTGGGATGTTTCCCGCACATTCAATGGCAGGAATGAAGGAAAAGCAAAAGGGGGATATAAATCCCCCTTTTTATACTAACTGACTGGTTATTTTGGCGAATTATTCACCGGATGCTTGTTGCGCTTCTGGCTTACCATAAATTAATAATGGTTTGCTTTGACCGTCGATGACGGACTCGTCAATCACCACTTTCTCGACGTCTTCCATGGAAGGAAGGTCGTACATGGTATCGAGCAGTGCACCTTCAACGATGGAACGCAGACCACGAGCACCGGTTTTACGTGCCATTGCTTTCTTGGCAATCGCATCCAGCGCTTCGTCGCGGAATTCCAGATCCACACCTTCCAGATTGAACAACGCCTGATATTGCTTAGTCAGGGCGTTTTTCGGTTCTTTCAGGATTTGGATCAGTGCTTCTTCGCTCAGTTCAGTCAGCGTAGCAACAACTGGCAGACGGCCGATAAACTCAGGGATCAGACCAAATTTGATCAAATCCTCCGGCTCAACCTGGCCCAGTAACTGCCCTTCGGTCGCCTTCTGAGACTTACCTTTTACGGTCGCACCAAAGCCGATACCAGAACCGGTTTCGACACGGTTAGCGATAACTTTGTCGAGGCCTGCGAATGCACCACCACAGATAAACAGAATCTTGGAGGTATCAACCTGCAAGAATTCTTGCTGTGGATGTTTACGTCCACCCTGCGGTGGAACCGCTGCAACGGTACCTTCGATAAGTTTCAGCAACGCCTGCTGCACACCTTCACCAGACACATCACGAGTGATGGACGGGTTATCAGATTTGCGGGAGATTTTGTCGATCTCATCGATATACACGATACCGCGCTGTGCTTTTTGCACATCGTAATCACATTTTTGCAGCAGTTTCTGGATGATGTTTTCAACGTCTTCACCCACGTAACCCGCTTCGGTTAACGTTGTGGCATCTGCCATGGTGAATGGAACATCCAGCAAACGCGCCAGGGTTTCAGCCAGCAGGGTTTTCCCGCTACCCGTCGGCCCGATGAGCAGAATATTACTTTTGCCCAGTTCGATACCGTTGGTGCTGTCGCCGTTACGCAGACGTTTGTAATGGTTATAAACCGCAACCGCCAGGACTTTTTTAGCCTGTTCCTGACCGATGACGTAATCATCGAGATGGTGACGGATTTCATGCGGAGTCGGCAGCGCACTACGCTCGCGGTGCGGTGCGACCTCTTTAATCTCTTCGCGAATAATGTCGTTACATAAGTCGACACACTCATCGCAGATATACACTGACGGCCCGGCAATCAGTTTACGCACTTCATGCTGGCTTTTGCCGCAAAAAGAGCAGTAAAGCAGTTTGCCTGAACCGTCTTTGCGCTTATCTGTCATCGGTAAAACCTCTTTTCTGTTTCTTTGCACCGTACGAGACGGTGCAAGTGCCATTCTACGGCGCAGCCAATCGTAAGCGCACTATGAGCCACTACAGTAACTATAGTATACGGCTCACTGTTATCGGGCATTAGCTACGGTGAGTCAGGATTGAGTCAACTAAGCCGTACTCTACCGCCTCACTTGCTGCGAGGAAACGGTCACGCTCTGTGTCTCTCTCTATTTCTTCAAGAGATTTGCCCGTGTGTTGCGCCATAAGTTCGTTCATACGCGCTTTAACTTTCAGGATTTCACGCGCATGGATTTCGATATCCGTTGCCTGCCCCTGATAGCCACCCAGCGGCTGGTGAATCATGACTCGTGAGTTCGGCAAGCAGAAACGCTTACCTTTAGCACCAGCGGTCAGCAGGAAAGCCCCCATAGAACAGGCCTGTCCCATACAGATAGTGCTGACATCCGGCTTAATAAATTGCATCGTATCGTAGATAGACATCCCAGCGGTAATGACGCCACCTGGTGAGTTGATATAGAGATAGATGTCTTTTTCTGGGTTTTCTGCTTCCAGGAACAGCATCTGCGCCACGATAAGGTTAGCCATATGGTCTTCGACCTGGCCTGTCATAAAGATGACACGTTCCTTGAGCAAGCGGGAATAGATATCGTATGAACGCTCGCCACGCGATGTCTGTTCAACAACCATCGGCACCAGGGCCATATGGGGTGCAAATTGATCTCTTTCGCCACTGTATGACATTTCCGTCTCCTGGAATAATTGAGCCTTCGATACCTGCTGCACTGATTCTACTTGAGACGATAAAAGAAGACTACGCTCCTTAAAAGAAGACTAAGCTCCTTGCGTCTCCAACCTTAAATGGACGGATTATCAGTCAGGGGTTCTGTTTTCTAGCCATACCCGTATTTATGGGGATGAGCTTACCCTGTTTCAAGCATAACAACCTTTTCTTGTTACGCTAACCCTGAAACTGCGTTTTATTGATGTGTTTTCAGGGAGTCACTGATAAAAAAAGCCCGCCACCATTGGGTGACGGGCTTGATGCAGCAATATTTTGGCGATGATGCCAAAAATTATGCTTACGCTTGTTGATTCATCAGTTCGCTAAAGGTAGTGGCTTTTTCAGACACTTTCGCTTTAGACAGTACTGCTTCAACAGCTTGTTCTTCCAGAGCAACATTACGCATGTTGTCCATCAGTTCTTTGTTTTTGCCGTAGAACTCGATAACTTCAGTCGGATCTTCGTAGGCAGAAGCCATTTCTTCGATCAGACCTTTAACGCGTTCTTCGTCAGCTTTCAGCTCGTGGGTACGAATCACTTCGCCCAACAGCAGGCCAACAACTACGCGACGTTTAGCTTGTTCTTCGAACAGTTCACGTGGCAGTTCCAGCGCTTGTTTCTCGTTGCCACCAAAACGCTGAGCAGCCTGGCGACGCAGAACGTCGATTTCGCTGTCGATCAGTGCAGCTGGAACGTCGATGTTGTTCGCATTAACCAGACCGTCGATTGCTTGAGACTTGATGCGGTTACGCACAGCGCCTTTCAGCTCACGATCCATGTTTTTACGAACTTCGGTACGCAGACCCGCAACTGAACCATCTTCAACGCCAAAACGTTTGATGAATTCTTCAGTAAATTCTGGCAGTTCACGCTCTTCAACTTTCTTCAGAACGATCTCGAACTTAGCCGCTTTACCTTTCAGGTTTTCAGCGTGGTAGTCTTCCGGGAAGGTCACTTCGATAGTGAACTCTTCGCCAGCTTTGTGACCAACCAGGCCTTCTTCGAAACCTGGGATCATACGACCCTGGCCCATTGCCAGTACGAAGTCAGACGCTTTGCCGCCTTCGAATACTTCGCCGTCTACAGAACCGGTGAAGTCGATGGTAACGCGGTCTTCTGCAGTTACAGCAGCGTCAGAATCTTTCCAGGTCGCCTGCTGCTTACGCAGGGTGTCCAGCATTGCATCAACGTCTTCGTCAGTCACTTCAACAACCGGTTTTTCAACTTCGATTGCTTCCAGACCTTGCAGCTCAACTTCTGGGTACACTTCAAACTCAACCGCGTAGGTGAAGTCTTCGCCCAGTTTGTATTCGCCTGGAACGTAGTTTGGTGCGCCAGCTGGATTAATTTTTTCTTTGATGATCGCGTCAACGAAGTTGCGGCTCATCAGCTCGCCCAACACGTCCTGGCGAACAGAAGCGCCATAGCGTTGTGCGATAACAGTCATCGGCACTTTTCCTTTACGGAAACCGTCGATACGGGCTTTCTTTGCCACGTTGACCAGCTCGCTTTTTACAGCGGTTTCGATGCTGTCTGCAGCGATAGTAATCGTGAGACGGCGGCCAAGGCCCTGAGTGGTTTCAACTGAAACTTGCATCTTGTTACCTCAAAAAATCACAGTGCTCGGTCAACTCTGGAAGTGCTCATTTGCGCTCCACAGAACCGGGATGCCTTCTGAATCAGAATCACATTCCCTGTCGTCAGAATCGTCCCGAAGACATTCCGAAAAATAAGACGCAGCATTATAGCGGCATCACCAAGGTGAGTCGAGAACGGCAACACAGTGTTGCTGCGGCCCTTTTCACAGTTCTTTTGGATTTATTGTCCTGCCCCTGGAAAAACAAGGGTTATTTCAGACAAAACAAAACGGCCCGCAGGCCGTTTTGTAAAACACGATTCATATACCGCAACATAAAGGAAAAGTTCCCTTAGTTGCAAGCCTGAAGGTTAACTTCAGGCGATTGAACCTGCTCCACGACAAGGTGGGGAGGCGAGAATAGTGTCATGCAACCCTTCCCATTCCTTAATGGTATAGGTGTGCAGGGCCAGCGCATGCACTGTGGACGAGAGTTCCGCACTTAAAGTGCCATAAATCATACGATGACGATTTAAAAAACGCTCACCCACAAAACGATCGCTGACCAGAACCACTTTAAAATGACTCTCTGAACCCGCCGGGACATTGTGACGATAGCTTTCATCCGCGACTTCCAGGATCACGGGTTCAAACGCTGCCCTTAATTTTGATTCTATTTGCTCGCGCATCATCATGAACTTTCTCCTCGACTACGTAGAGATGCCACTCATCCCTTTAAATGTTAGCCGCTTTTAGCCGTTTTATTAACGGAATTCCAACAATTATTTAGCTTTCGTCCTATTTTCTGAGCCAAGCCCCTGTAGCTTAATGTGATTACGGCACTAATTGGGGGCAAAGTGGTCAGATAGCTTTGCAACAGCTCAGAAAAAGCGCAACGCGATGAAATTACGTGCGTTAGCTACTTCCACTGGGCAACCGCAGTGTTATGATGGCGTGATTTTTTATCTGCCTGCCCCTTGAGTACATTGAGATAGCGAACATGTTAAAAAAATTATTATTCCCGTTGGTCGCCGTATTTATGCTGGCCAGCTGCGCAACACCACCAACGACCATTGATGTTTCTCCGACGATCAGCTTGCCACAGCAAGACCCAAGCCTGATGGGCGTAACTGTAAGCATCAACGGTGCAGATCAACGTAAAGACCAGGCGCTGGCGAAAGTCACCCGTGATAACCAACTGGTTACGCTGACTCCATCTCGTGACCTACGCTTCTTGCTTCAAGAAGTGCTGGAAAAACAGATGACTGCGCGTGGTTACATGGTTGGGCCAAACAGCCCGGTTGATCTGCAAATCATCGTAAACCAGTTGTTTGCTGACGTGTCTCAGGGCAGCGTGCGCTACAACATCGCCACTAAAGCTGACATCGTAATCATTGCGACAGCAAAAAATGGCAACAAGATGACCAAAAACTACCGTTCTAGCTATAACGTAGAAGGGGCGTTCCAGGCTACCAACAAGAATATCGCCAACGCGGTGAACTCCGTATTGACTGATACCATTGCTGATATGGCTCAGGACACCAGCGTTCACGACTTTATTAAGCAGAACGCTCGTTAATCAATACCCCACCAGCCCGTGTCATGCGGGCTGGCTGTAGAGCAAAGTATGCCCAACCATTATCTGCGTCTCTTCCAGCAACCTAAATCAGCCATTCTTCTGATTTTAGGCTTTGCGTCCGGCCTCCCTCTCGCCCTCACCTCCGGCACGCTACAAGCATGGATGACGGTGGAAAACATCGATCTTAAAACCATTGGTTTCTTCTCGCTCGTCGGGCAAGCCTATGTGTTTAAGTTTCTGTGGTCGCCGATTATGGACAGATATACGCCGCCGCTGCTGGGGCGTCGTCGTGGTTGGCTGCTGATTACCCAAGTCTTGTTATTGATTGCTATTGCGGGCATGGGCTTCCTTGAACCCGGCTCGCAGTTGCGTTGGATGGCGGCGCTAGCGGTCATCATTGCTTTCTGCTCGGCTTCACAAGATATTGTCTTTGACGCCTGGAAAACCGATATTCTTCCGGCAGAAGAACGCGGCACGGGCGCAGCAATCAGTGTGTTGGGTTATCGCCTGGCGATGCTGGTTTCTGGTGGTTTGGCACTCTGGCTTGCGGATAGATACCTCGGCTGGCAAGGCATGTATTGGCTGATGGCCGCATTAATGCTGCCTTGTATCATAGCCACTTTGTTTGCGCCTGAACCGACTGATGCGATCCCCGTTCCAAAAAGCCTTGAACAAGCCGTTGTCGCCCCTTTGCGTGATTTCTTTGGGCGCAATAATGCCTGGCTTATCCTGCTGCTGATTGTGTTGTACAAACTCGGCGATGCGTTTGCCATGAGTTTAACGACCACGTTTTTGATTCGCGGTGTGGGTTTTGATGCAGGTGAAGTCGGCGTCGTGAATAAAACACTGGGGCTGATTGCAACCATTATTGGCGCATTGTACGGCGGCATTTTGATGCAACGCCTGTCGTTGTTCCGCGCGTTGCTAATCTTTGGCATTTTGCAGGCGGTGTCCAACGCGGGTTACTGGATTCTCTCGGTCACCGACAAAAACATGATCAGCATGGCGAGCGCCGTATTCTTTGAAAATCTTTGCGGCGGGATGGGTACGGCTGCATTTGTGGCCCTTCTGATGACGCTGTGTAATAAATCTTTTTCCGCGACCCAATTCGCTTTGTTATCGGCTCTTTCGGCTGTAGGTCGTGTTTATGTCGGGCCAATAGCCGGTTGGTTTGTTGAAGCCCAGGGTTGGCCTACGTTTTACTTATTTTCCGTGGTCGCCGCGGTACCCGGCATCTTGCTGCTTTTAGTTTGCAAAACGACGCTGGAATATACGCAAAATAACGATAGCTTCATTCCACGCAGTGAATTTTCATCGGCCTATCGCATTGCGCTTCGCGCATTCATGCTGGGCTGCGCACTTCTCGCCGTATGGTTGGTTGTATTGATTACCAATGCCATCGGCCTCACAAACTGGGCCTTCAACATTCAGTTCCTCGAATGGGGGGCATTATTTGCAATTGGGGGGATTTTGTTTGGTGGGTTGCTTGATTATCTGGCTTTGCGAAAAACGGCGTTGGTCTAAAACCGCCAGATAAATATTAATAATAAGTTTCGATGCGTGATTATATTGTTCAATTAATACGCAGACAATAAGTTGAGTGAATTATTTCCCGAAAGCAAGACTCTTTTTTTACATTATTAGCAGAGAAATTATTTTCACCCTGCCTTTAACCGATTCAGCTTTTGGTTAATTAAATTTGTAGATCAATTCGTTTATCAATTGATGCTAATTTGTTAAATTTATGTTTAACAAAATGATTGGTTATACCAATTAACCTGTACTATTTATGGCAACATAGGTTTTCGTTATAACCTTGCCGGGCCGCGGCCTATCTCGAGATTTTACAGTTTGTTGCATTCTATGTGACATTGTTGGCAGAACCCAGTAACACCACACTGACACTATGCCATTCATGTTTACAGTAATGTAACCTTCCCGTAAAATGCCTCCACACTTTAAACGACAATTAGAGCTCCCCGGAATTGAGGTCGTTAAATGAGACTCAGGAAATACAATAAAAGTTTGGGATGGTTGGCATTAATTACAGGCACTTTTTTACTGAGTGGCTGTGATTCTGCACTTCTGGACCCCAAAGGACAAATTGGACTGGAACAACGTTCATTGATACTGACAGCGATCGGGCTGATGTTGATAGTCGTTATACCCGCTATCGCAATGGCTATCGGTTTTGCCTGGAAATATCGTGCATCAAACAAAAACGCCAAATACAGCCCCAACTGGTCGCACTCGAACAAAGTTGAAGCTGTGGTCTGGACGATTCCTATCCTTATCGTCATCTTCCTCGCGGTACTAACCTGGAAAACCACGCACGCTCTTGAGCCAAGCAAACCGCTTGTTCACGATGCCAAGCCGGTGACCATCGAAGTTATCGCTATGGACTGGAAATGGTTCTTCATCTACCCAGAGCAAGGTATTGCTACGGTTAATGAAATTGCCTTCCCGGCCAACACCCCGGTGGAATTCAAAATCACCTCTAACTCGGTGATGAACTCCTTCTTTATTCCGCGCCTGGGCAGCCAAATCTACGCAATGGCAGGTATGCAAACTAAGTTGCACCTGATTGCAGACGAAGCAGGCACCTACGACGGTATTTCGTCTAACTACAGCGGTAAAGGTTTCTCTGGGATGAAGTTCAAGGCAATCGCCACCCCAGATATGGACACCTTTAACCAGTGGGTAGCTAAAGCCAAACAGTCTCCGGAAGTCATGAACGATATGGCAACTTACGAGAAACTGGCACAGCCTAGCGAATACAACAAAGTCGAATACTTCTCCGCTGTTAAGCCAGATTTGTTTAAAGACGTTATTAACAAATTCATGGGGCACGGGAAGAGCATGGACATGACCCAACCTGAAGGCGAGCATACAGCGCACGAAGGGATGGAAGGCATGGACATGAGTCACGCGGAAACCTCTCACTAAGGGGCCGAGGAATAATACGATGTTCGGAAAACTTACACTGGATGCAATCCCATACCATGAACCCATTGTCATGGTTACGGTGGCAGCAATTATCGTCGGGGGACTGGCGCTAGTTGCAGCTATCACTTACTTCGGTAAGTGGGAATATTTATGGAAAGAGTGGTTCACCTCGGTTGACCACAAACGCCTCGGCATAATGTACGTGATTGTCGCAATCGTCATGCTTCTGCGTGGCTTTGCTGACGCCATCATGATGCGTAGCCAGCAGGTTTTGGCTTCCGCCGGAGAAGCAGGCTTCCTGCCACCTCATCACTACGACCAGATCTTTACTGCCCACGGCGTAATCATGATCTTCTTCGTGGCGATGCCATTTGTTATCGGCCTGATGAACATCGTCGTGCCACTGCAGATTGGTGCGCGTGACGTTGCCTTCCCATTCCTGAACAACCTGAGCTTCTGGTTCACTGTTGTAGGTGTGGTGTTGGTTAACCTGTCTCTTGGGGTGGGTGAATTCGCACAGACCGGTTGGGTGGCTTATCCGCCGCTATCGGGCATAGAGTACAGTCCGGGGGTCGGCGTCGACTACTGGATATGGGCACTCCAGCTCTCGGGTATCGGTACGACATTAACGGGTATTAACTTCTTCGTTACTATCCTGAATATGCGTACGCCTGGCATGACTATGTTCAAAATGCCGGTGTTTACCTGGGCTTCGCTGTGTACCAACGTACTGATTATCGCGGCATTCCCAATCTTTACCGTGACCGTCGCACTGTTAACCCTTGACCGCTACCTTGGCACCCATTTCTTTACCAATGATATGGGTGGCAACATGATGATGTATATCAACCTCATCTGGGCATGGGGCCACCCGGAAGTTTATATCCTGGTACTGCCTGTGTTTGGTGTGTTCTCCGAAGTGGTTGCGACATTCTCGAAAAAACGCCTGTTCGGTTACACCTCTCTGGTGTGGGCGACCATCGCAATTACGGTACTGTCGTTCATCGTTTGGCTGCACCACTTCTTCACCATGGGCAGCGGCGCGAACGTCAACGCCTTCTTCGGTATCGCCACAATGATCATCGCCATCCCAACAGGGGTGAAGATCTTCAACTGGCTGTTCACCATGTATCAGGGTCGTATCGAGTTCAACTCCGCGATGCTGTGGACCATTGGCTTCATCGTCACCTTCTCTATTGGTGGCATGACCGGTGTTCTGTTAGCGGTTCCGGGTGCTGACTTCGTACTGCACAACAGCCTGTTCCTGATTGCTCACTTCCATAACGTGATTATCGGTGGTGTGGTATTCGGTTGCTTCGCTGGCCTGACTTACTGGTGGCCAAAAGCCTTCGGCTTCACCCTGAACGAAACCTGGGGTAAACGTGCCTTCTGGTTCTGGATCATCGGCTTCTTCGTCGCATTTATGCCGCTGTACGTGTTGGGCTTCATGGGTATGACCCGTCGCCTGAGCCAACAGATTGATCCACAGTTCCACACTCTGCTGGTTGTTGCAGCTTGTGGTGCGGGCCTGATTGCTCTGGGTATTCTGTCTCAGCTGATTCAGTTCTACGTCTCTATTCGTGAGCGTGAGCAGAACCGTGACCTGACAGGTGACCCGTGGGGTGGCCGTACGCTGGAGTGGTCAACTTCTTCCCCTCCTCCGTTCTACAACTTTGCTCACTTGCCGCACGTTCATGAACGTGATGCATTCTGGGAAATGAAAGAGAAAGGCGAAGCGTACAAACAGCCAACGCACTATGAAGAAATTCATATGCCACGTAACAGCGGTGCGGGCATCGTGATTGCCGCGTTCGCTACCGTGTTTGGTTTCGCGATGATCTGGCACATCTGGTGGATGGCGATTGCAGCGTTCGCAGGCATCATCATCACCTGGATTGCGAAAAGCTTCGACGAAGATGTGGATTACTACGTTCCGGTTGCGGAAGTCGAAAAACTGGAAAACCAGCACTTCGATGAAATTACCAAAGCAGGGCTGAAAAATGTCAACTGAAACTCTCACTCACGCTAACGCCCACGCTGCGGAGCATGGGCATCACGATGCAGGAACCAACAAAGTCTTTGGTTTCTGGATCTACCTGATGAGCGACTGCATTCTGTTCTGTTGCTTGTTTGCTACCTATGCCGTTCTGGTGAACGGCACTGCCGGCGGTCCGACAGGGAAAGACATTTTCGAACTGCCATTTGTGCTGGTTGAAACTGCCCTGCTGTTATTCAGCTCCATCACCTACGGCATGGCGATTATCGCCATGAACAAAGGCAACAAGAGCCAGGTTATTTCCTGGCTTGCGATGACCTTCCTGTTCGGTGCGGGCTTCGTCGCGATGGAAATCTATGAATTCCATCATCTGATTGTGGAAGGTTTCGGGCCGGATCGTAGCGGCTTCCTGTCAGGCTTCTTTGCCCTGGTCGGTACGCACGGTCTGCACGTAACTTCTGGCCTGGTCTGGATGGCGTTGATGATGTTCCATGTCTATCGCCGCGGCTTGACCAGTGCTAACCGCACTCGCCTGATGTGCCTGAGCCTGTTCTGGCACTTCCTGGACGTAGTATGGATCTGCGTATTCTCGGTTGTTTATCTGATGGGGGCGATGTAATGAGCCATTCAAATGAACACGCTGGCGCCCACCACGGTAGCGTTAAAACCTACATGACAGGTTTTATCCTGTCGATCATCCTGACGGCAATTCCGTTCTGGATGGTCATGACAGGTACTGCCTCCCACGCCGTGATTCTTGGCGTGGTGCTGGGCAGTGCGGTAGTACAGATTTTGGTTCACCTGGTGTGCTTCCTGCACATGAACACCTCTTCTGAGGAACGTTGGAACCTGGTAGCCTTTGCCTTTACTGCGCTAATAATTGCCATTCTGGTGGTCGGCTCTATCTGGATTATGTGGAACCTCAACCAGAACATGATGGTTCACTAAGAGCAGCCTATATGATGAAGCGGTACCTACAAGTCACTAAACCAGGAATTATTTTCGGCAATTTAATTTCTGTCATTGGCGGATTTTTACTGGCCTCAAAGGGCAGTATTGATTACACCCTGTTTATCTCCACCCTGGTTGGGGTGTCGTTGGTCGTGGCATCGGGTTGTGTTTATAACAACTTCATTGACCGCGACATCGACCGCAAAATGGAGAGAACCAAGAATAG
This sequence comes from Buttiauxella sp. BIGb0471, assembly GCF_024807715.1. Lineage (NCBI taxonomy): Bacteria > Pseudomonadati > Pseudomonadota > Gammaproteobacteria > Enterobacterales > Enterobacteriaceae > Buttiauxella > Buttiauxella sp. BIGb0471. Next base: position 135,779 of record NZ_JANUEU010000005.1, on the reverse strand, counting down.
GGTTCTGGTCAAAGGCCTGATTGCGCCGAAAACCTCGCTGGTATACGCCACCTTGTTGGGTATTGCTGGCTTCATGCTGCTGTGGTTTGGTGCTAACCCGCTGGCCATGTGGTTAGGCGTGATGGGCTTTGTGGTTTATGTCGGCGTTTATAGCCTGTACATGAAGCGCCACTCCGTCTACGGCACGCTGATCGGTAGCCTGTCGGGTGCCGCACCGCCGGTTATTGGTTACTGCGCTGTCACCAATGAATTTGATGCCGGTGCTTTGATCCTGCTGGCTATCTTTAGCCTGTGGCAGATGCCGCATTCCTATGCGATTGCCATCTTCCGCTTTAAAGATTACCAGGCCGCAAACATTCCGGTGTTGCCAGTGGTTAAAGGGATTTCGGTCGCAAAAAACCACATTACGGTTTATATCATCGCCTTTGCCGTCGCAACGTTGATGCTGTCACTTGGCGGTTATGCCGGATGGAAATATCTGGTTGTAGCCGCCGCGGTAAGCGTCTGGTGGTTAGGCATGGCATTGCGTGGGTATAAAGTCGAAGACGATAAAGTCTGGGCGCGCAAACTGTTCGTCTTTTCAATCGTTGCCATCACTTCACTCAGCGTAATGATGTCAGTCGACTTTATGGTGCCAGATTCACAAAATCTAATGACTTACGTCTGGTAAGTCGTGAACCTCTTAAAAGGGCGCATTTGCGCCCTTTTTTATTTGTGTTAACAATCTATCCATTTACCCTCCTTTTCCCACGCACTACACTAAGGCCGGCTTTTTATCAGAGGTGGTAATGAACGATTATAAAATGACGCCCGTCGAGTTACGTGCGACGTGGGGTTTAGGCACGGTATTTTCACTACGCATGCTCGGCATGTTTATGGTGCTCCCGGTTCTTACCACTTATGGCATGGCACTCCAGGGCGCGAGCGAAGCGCTGATTGGTATCGCCATCGGTATTTATGGCCTCGCACAGGCTATCTTCCAGATTCCTTTTGGTCTACTTTCCGACCGCATTGGGCGCAAGCCGTTGATTATCGGCGGACTCTTAATTTTCGTGCTGGGCAGCGTGATTGCCGCACTTTCTGATTCCATCTGGGGCGTGATCCTTGGTCGCGCATTACAGGGTTCAGGCGCGATTGCCGCTGCGGTTATGGCACTGCTTTCTGACTTAACCCGCGAACAGAATCGCACTAAAGCTATGGCGTTTATCGGCGTCAGCTTTGGCGTCACTTTCGCCATTGCCATGGTGCTCGGCCCGATAATCACTCATAACCTGGGTTTAAATGCGCTGTTCTGGATGATTGCGATTCTGGCGACCTGCGGCATTTTAATCACCCTTTGGGTGGTGCCGAATTCTAAAAGCCACGTGCTAAACCGTGAGTCCGGCATGGTGAAAGGCTGCTTTAGCAAAGTGCTGGCAGAACCGAAATTACTCAAGCTGAACTTCGGTATCATGTGCCTGCACATCATGTTGATGTCGACGTTTGTCGCCCTACCCGGTCAACTCGAACAAGCCGGTTTCCCGGCCTCCGAGCACTGGAAAATCTATCTGTGCACGATGCTCATTGCTTTCGCATCGGTCGTACCCTTTATCATTTATGCGGAAGTAAAACGCCGCATGAAACGCGTGTTTGTTGGCTGCGTTGCGCTACTGCTGATTGCTGAAATTGTGCTGTGGGGTTCCGGCCCGCATTTCTGGGAACTGGTGTTAGGCGTGCAGTTGTTCTTCCTCGCCTTTAACCTGATGGAAGCCATCTTACCGTCACTTATCAGCAAAGAATCGCCAGCCGGTTATAAAGGTACAGCAATGGGAATTTACTCCACCAGCCAGTTCCTGGGTGTGGCGATTGGCGGTTCATTTGGCGGCTGGATTGACGGATTATTTGATTCACAAACCGTTTTCCTCGCGGGCGCATTGCTGGCAATGATTTGGTTGCTGGTAAGCAGCACGATGACTGAGCCACCGTATGTCGCAAGCTTGCGTATTGAATTACCAGAAGATGTGGCCGATGACGAAACGCTGAAGCAACGAATTCTTGCGCAAAATGGCGTGAGTGATGTGAATATTATTACGCAGGAACGCAGTGCTTACGTGAAGATAGACAGCAAACTGACGAATCGGTTTGAGATTGAGCAGTTGGTGAAAGGGGCGTAAACGCCCCTTAAATATCAGTCGCGGAAGTTTTTAAACTGGAACGGCTGTCCCAAATCACCGCCACGAACCAGCGCCATTGCGGCCTGTAAATCGTCGCGAGATTTGCCCGTTACACGCAGTTCCTCGCCCTGAATCTGCACCTGAACCTTGGTTTTGCTGTCTTTAATCAGCTTCACAATTTTCTTGGCAATCGCAGCTTCAATGCCCTGCTTGAGTTTCGCTTCAACGCTCCAGGTTTTACCGCTGTGCACGAACTCTTCCGGCACATCAATGGAAGCCCCTTCGATACCGCGCTTCAGCAGCTTGGCACGAAGAATATCCAACAGTTGGTTCACCTGGAAGTCAGACTCACTGGCTACTTTAATGGACTGATTTTTCTCATTCAGTTCAAATGTCGCCGGTACATTGCGGAAGTCAAAACGAGTAGCAACCTCACGCTCAGCGTTTTCAATCGCGTTACGCACTTCCTGGATATCAATTTCAGACACAATGTCAAAAGATGGCATGCTTTCTTCTCCCTCTCTTTTTGTTGCGTTGCATAATACCTGCTGGGCCACGCAAAACAACCCGTTAAAGCAGTAGAGAGCTCTGTATAATATAGATTAAGCCAAACATCTGCGGCTTTGGGAGGCAAAATGAAAATCACCGTGCTGGGTTGCGGTGCACTTGGCCAACTTTGGCTAGCATCACTTTATAAGCAAGGACATGAGGTTCAGGGATGGTTGCGTGTGCCGCAGCCTTTTTGCCATGTCAATGTACTCGAAACCGACGGTAGGGTGTTTAACCAAACGCTGACGGCCAACGATCCTGATTTTCTCGCCAGCAGCGAATTATTGCTGGTCACACTTAAAGCCTGGCAGGTTTCCACTGCGGTGAAAACGCTCGCAGCGCGGCTTCCCGTCACCTGCCCAATTCTGCTTTTGCACAATGGAATGGGTACGCTTGAGGAACTCGCCACACTCTCTCAACCGTTATTGACTGGAGTCACTACGCACGCAGCACGTCATGATGGCAATATGATTATTCACGTTGCTAACGGCATCACGCATATGGGTCCCGGCAATGCAGCAGGCAACGATTTTAGTTTTCTGGCCGATATGCTGCACCACGCTTTACCGGAAATAGCCTGGCACAACAATATTATGGCGGCTAACTGGAAGAAGCTGGCGGTGAACTGCGTGGTTAACCCGCTCACCGCGCTCTACAATTGCCCTAATGGGGAATTACGTCACTACCCTGACGAAGTGAGCCAAATTTGCAATGAAGTCGCGATGGTGATGGAGCGCGAAGGCCACCATACATCAGCCGAAGCGCTGCTTTTTTATGTCGAAGAAGTTATCGAAAGCACCGCTGCGAACATCTCTTCGATGCTTCAGGATGTTCGGGTGCAACGTCACACCGAGATTGATTACATTACCGGTTATTTACTGCAACGCGCGCGCGCCCATGGCCTTTCAGTGCCGGTGAACAGCCGCTTGTATGAGCTGATTAAGCGTAAGGAGAATGAGTATGAGCGCACGAGCACTGGTTTGCCTGGCTCCTGGAACTGAAGAAACGGAAGCCGTTACCACCATCGACCTTCTGGTGCGAGCCGGAATCAGCGTGACGACCGCCAGCGTTGCCAGTGACGGAAATCTCACGATTGTCTGTTCACGAGGGGTAAAACTGCTGGCAGATGCCCCGCTGGTTGAAGTGGCAGACGGCGAGTTTGATGTCATTGTCTTGCCCGGTGGTTTGAAAGGTGCCGAATGTTTCCGTGACAGTCCGCTATTAGTGGAAACCGTGCGCCAGTTCCATCTTTCCGGGCGTATCGTGGCCGCGATTTGTGCCGCAGCAGGGACGGTTTTGGTTACGCATGAATTATTCCCAATAGCGAATATGACAGGTTATCCAGGTCTGAAAGAGACGATTCCGGAAGCACAGTGGCAGGATAAACGTATCGTCTGGGACCCACGCGTCAATCTGCTGACCAGCCAGGGGCCGGGTACGGCAATAGATTTCGCGCTGAAGATTATTGATTTACTGGTGAGCCGTGAAAAAGCTCATGAGGTTTCACAGCAATTGGTATTGGCGGCGGGAATTTACAGTTACAGAGATTACTAAAACCCCCCTCACCCTGGCCCTCTCCCTGAGGGAGAGGGAATTGCACTTCTCCTTCTCCTGGGGGAGAAGGCCGGGATGAGGGCGTAGAATTTAAGCGCGATAAACCTTCACGTTCTCAAAACCTTGCTCACGCAGATACAGCGCCTGCAAACGGCTCATCACGCCACGGTCGCACCACAGCAAATATGTTTTGCTCTGATCCAAATCGCCAAATGCGGTGCTCAGTTTATAGAATGGCAGCGACGCCACTTCCACACCTTCTGGCTTAAATGGCTTATCGTCTTGTTCGTCGATAGAACGAATATCCAGCAGCACGTCATTCGGGCCAAATGCATCAACGGTTTCAACTTCCGTTACCACTTCTTTGCTCTGATTGGCAATTTCACGGATGTCGATGTTAGTCGCTTCTTCAACGACACGATCGAGAATCGAGAAATCGAAGTTGGCTTCTTCCGCTTCAATCTTCGCCTTCACCGCTTTGACGGTTGGGCTTTTCGAGATAACACCGCAATATTCCGGCATGGTACGAGCGAAATCAGCGGTACCGATTTCACGCGCCAGATCGATGATGTGCTCTTTATCGTGAGAAATAAGCGGGCGCAGAATCAGCGTATCGGAAACGTTGTCAATTAAACGCAGGTTGGTCAGCGTCTGGCTGGAAACCTGGCCCAGCGCTTCGCCAGTAACCAGTGCCTGCACGCCGTAGCGCTCTGCAACACGGGAAGCCGCGCGCACGAACATACGTTTAAGCACCACGCCCATCTGGCCGTCTTCGACTTTCTCGAGGATTTCACCCACCACAGGTTCAAAGTTGATCGCCACGAAACGTACGCGGTGGGAGCTGCCGAAACGGTTCCACAGGTAATGCGCGACTTGTTTAACGCCGATTTCGTGCGCTGCACCACCGAGGTTAAAGAAGCAGTAATGCACGCGGCAACCGCGACGCATCAGCATGTAGCTGGAAACACCCGAATCGAAACCACCGGAAATCAGCGATAACACATCTTCTTGCGTGCCAATCGGGAAGCCGCCGATACCTTCATAACGGCCTTTCACCAGCAGCAGGCGATCGTTTTCAATTTCCAGATTAACGGTCACATCAGGCTTAGTCAGTTTTACACGCGCCGATTCAATGTGCTGATTCAGGCCACCGCCGACGTAACGTTCAACTTCAATCGAACTAAACTCATGCTTACCACGACGTTTCACTCGCACGCAGAAGGTTTTTCCTTCCAGTTGCTCACGATAAAGCTCCAGCGCCTGTTCGAAGATATTATGCAAATCGGTAAACGGCACATCTTCAACTTCAAGAATGTGGTGGATACCAGGAATGCGGGTCAGCGCTTCACGAATGGCGATGCGCTGATTTTCATCTTTAGCGCGAACTTCAATGTTGTCCCAATGGCGAACAACCGCCAGGTCTTCATCGTAGTGCTTTAAAACGTTGCGAATGTTCCCGGTGAGCATCTTAATAAAGCGTATGCGCACAGATTGACTCTTGATGGTGATTTCCGGGAACAATTTAATGATAAACTTCATGGCGGCTTAGATTCGTTGATGAGCCAGGCATGACTAATCATGCGGGCTGGAAGACTTAAAGAACTGCAACGGCGAGTTGCCGCTGCATCCGAGGCGCGCAAGTATATCACTAACCTCTGCTAACCAACATGCTCATGGTTACTTGCTTGTCAGTTTCCGCTACCATTGCAGAGTCGCAAAAATTATTAGAGTCAGACATTCACTATGCCGAAAAAAACCGAAGTCCCGGCCAGTTTTGAAACTGCGCTTGTGGAGCTTGAGCAGATTGTTACTCGTCTGGAGAGCGGAGATTTAGCGCTCGAAGAGGCGTTAAATGAATTTGAACGTGGTGTGCAACTTGCGCGTCAGGGTCAGGTGAAACTGCAACAGGCAGAACAACGCGTGCAAATCCTGCTAAACGATAGCGAAGACGCCCCACTCAAGCCTTTTACCCCGGATAACGAGTAAATGGATTTTAACCATCAGTTGCAGGCCCACGCAGAACGGGCCAACGATGCGCTGCTGCGTTTTCTGGCACCGCTACCGTTTCAGAACACTCCTCTGGTTGAGGCAATGCACTATGGCGCATTATTTGGTGGGAAGAGACTCCGCCCTTTTCTGGTCTACGCGACCGGAGAAATGTTCGGCATAGCGCAAGAAACACTGGATGCGCCTGCTGCGGCAGTTGAGTGCATCCATGCATATTCTTTGATTCATGACGATTTACCCGCCATGGATGATGACGATCTGCGTCGTGGGCAGCCCACCTGTCACATTAAATTCGGTGAAGCCAGCGCGATATTAGCCGGAGACGCTCTGCAAACGCTGGCGTTTTCTATACTCAGTGATGCCCCTATGCCTGGTGTTGCTATTGCTGATCGATTAGCGATGGTGAAAGAGTTGGCTGTGGCTAGCGGTGTGGCGGGAATGTGTGGCGGCCAGGCGTTGGATCTTGAAGCCGAAGGCAAGCATGTCGATTTGCAAAGCCTCGAGCGTATTCATCGTCATAAAACCGGCGCGTTAATTCGTGCCGCTGTTCGCCTGGGCGCGTTGAGTGCCGGTGACGCTGGCCGCAACGCACTGCCATTGCTGGACCGTTATGCAGAAAGCATCGGCCTGGCATTCCAGGTCCAGGACGATATTCTCGACGTTATCGGTGATACTGCAACATTGGGTAAGCGCCAGGGCGCCGACCAGCAACTGGGTAAAAGCACTTATCCGGCCTTGCTGGGGCTAGAAAATGCCAAAACTAAAGCGTGGGATCTTTACCAGGATTCTCTGAGGGCGCTGGAAGGCTTGGCTCGCCAGTCGTTAGACACTACCGCACTGGAAGCGTTAGCGAGCTACATCATCCAACGTGATAAATAATTATTAACTTACCCTTTGGCATTCAGGCGCAGGCTTGAAGGATGAAGGGTAAAAACCACGATGAGTTTCTAATGAGTTTTGATATTGCCAAATACCCGACCCTCGCACTGGTGGAATCAGCCCCTGAGCTACGCCTGTTGCCAAAAGAAAGCTTGCCGAAACTTTGTGACGAGCTGCGTCGTTACCTGCTCGATAGCGTAAGCCGCTCCAGTGGGCACTTTGCCTCTGGCCTTGGCACGGTAGAACTGACCGTGGCGCTTCACTATGTGTATAACACACCGTTCGACCAGCTAATCTGGGATGTCGGTCATCAGGCATATCCGCACAAAATCATTACTGGACGTCGTGACAAAATTGGCACCATCCGCCAGAAAGGCGGCCTGCATCCGTTCCCATGGCGTGCCGAAAGTGAATATGACGTTCTGAGCGTGGGTCACTCATCCACCTCCATCAGCGCCGGAATCGGTATCGCTGTTGCCGCTCAGAAAGAAGGCAAAGACCGCCGCACCGTGTGTGTGATTGGTGATGGCGCGATTACGGCAGGCATGGCTTTTGAAGCGATGAACCACGCCGGAGATATTCGCCCGAACATGCTGGTGATCCTCAACGACAACGAAATGTCGATTTCCGAGAACGTCGGGGCGTTGAACAACCACCTCGCGCAACTGCTTTCAGGCAAACTCTATTCATCGCTGCGCGAAGGCGGCAAGAAAGTCTTCTCTGGCGTACCGCCAATTAAAGAACTGCTCAAACGCACCGAAGAACATCTGAAAGGCATGGTGGTGCCGGGTACGTTGTTTGAAGAGTTAGGCTTTAACTATATTGGCCCGGTTGACGGACACGATGTGGTCGGGCTGGTTAACACGCTCAAAAACATGCGCGACCTGAACGGCCCGCAATTCCTGCACATCATGACCAAAAAAGGTCGTGGTTACGCGCCAGCGGAAAAAGACCCTATCAGCTTCCATGCGGTGCCTAAGTTTGACCCGCAAAGCGGCACGCTGCCAAAAGCATCTGGTGGCCTGCCGAGCTATTCGAAAATCTTTGGTAACTGGCTGTGTGAAACCGCCGCCCATGACGACAAGCTCATGGCCGTGACGCCAGCAATGCGCGAAGGCTCGGGCATGGTTGAATTTTCACGCCAGTACCCGTCGCAATATTTTGATGTCGCCATCGCCGAACAGCACGCCGTGACATTCGCTGCAGGTTTGGCGATTGGCGGTTACAAGCCGGTTGTCGCCATTTATTCGACCTTCCTGCAACGTGCTTACGATCAGGTGATTCACGACGTCGCTATCCAGAAACTGCCGGTGTTGTTTGCCATCGACCGCGCCGGAATTGTCGGTGCTGACGGGCAAACCCACCAGGGCGCGTTTGATATATCCTTCCTGCGCTGCATTCCGGAAATGGTCATCATGACGCCAAGCGATGAAAACGAATGCCGCCTGATGCTACATACGGGTTACCACTACAACGACGGCCCATCTGCCGTGCGTTATCCGCGTGGAACCGGGACGGGCGCTGAGTTGCAAGCGCTGGAATCACTGCCAATCGGCAAAGGCGTGAAGAAACGCGCAGGTGAAAAAGTCGCGCTGCTGAACTTCGGCACTCTGTTGCCAGAAGCCGAGGCCGTTGCGCAGTCACTTAACGCAACGCTGGTCGACATGCGCTTTGTGAAGCCGCTCGATGAAGCGCTGATTCTTGAACTGGCTGGCTGCCACGAATCGTTAGTGACCATTGAAGAGAATGCCATTATCGGTGGTGCTGGCAGTGGCGTGAATGAAGTGCTGATGGCTAATCGTAAAGTGGTTCCGGTTCTCAATATCGGCCTGCCGGATTACTTCATCCCGCAAGGCACGCAGGAAGAAGCCCGTGCCGCCATCGGACTCGATGCTATCGGCATGGAAACCAAAATCCGCGACTGGCTCAAATAATCCCCTGCTCCACTCCTGCTATGCTTAAAGAACCTGAATAGCCGGAGTGGAACCATGCAATACAACACGTTAGGAAAAACAGATCTCAAGGTTTCCCGTCTTTGCCTGGGTTGCATGACCTTTGGTGAGCCAGACCGTGGCAATCACGCCTGGACTCTTCCCGAAGAGAGCAGCCGCCTCATCATCAAGCACGCCATTAATAACGGCATTAATTTCTTTGATACCGCCAATAGTTATTCCGACGGTAGCAGCGAAGAGATTGTCGGGCGCGCCCTTAAAGATTTCATGCGTCGTGAAGATGCTGTTCTCGCCACCAAAGTGTACTTCCCGGTCGGTGATTTAGCGGAAGGCCTTTCGCGTCCACAAATTATGCGTTCGATAGACGACAGTCTACGCCGCCTCGGCACCGATTATGTCGATCTGCTGCAAATCCACCGCTGGGATTACAACACGCCCATTGAAGAGACGCTTGAAGCGCTCAACGACGTGGTGAAAGCGGGTAAAGCGCGTTACATCGGTGCGTCCTCAATGCACAGTTCACAACTCGCGCAGGCGCTGGCCTTGCAGGATCAACATGGATGGGCGCGTTTCGCCACCATGCAGGATCACTACAATCTGATCTATCGTGAAGAAGAACTCAATATGCTGCCGCTGTGCTACGAACAAGGGATCGCGGTGATCCCGTGGAGTCCACTGGCTCGCGGTAAATTGACTCGTCCGTGGGGCGATACCACGGCGCGTTCAGTGTCCGATGAGGTTGGTAAAAATCTCTATGACGCCAGTAAAGATAACGATGCCATGGTTGCCGAACGCCTGGCGAATGTCGCCGATGATAAAGGTGTGTCACGTGCGCAGGTTGCACTGGCATGGCTGCTGAGTAAACGAGGTATTGCCGCACCGATTATTGGCGTTTCTCGCGAACATCAGTTGGATGATTTGCTTGGGGCGGTGGATTTAACGCTGAAGCCAGAAGAAATTGCCGAGTTGGAAACGGTTTATCAACCGCATGAGAGGGTTGGATTTAAGTAACCCCCTCGCCCTAACCCTCTCCCTAGGAGAGGGTTGTTCTAAATCATAACAAACCAATCGGCCAATGGTGACCAATCAGGTAAATAATCCCCGCAGCAACCACGCCTGCGACAATATCATCCACCATAATCCCCATGCCGCCGTGAACGTTGCGATCGAACCAACGGATAGGCCATGGCTTCCAGATATCAAGAATACGGAAAGCTAAAAATCCTGCGGCCACCCAGCGCCAGTCGTTAACAGGCAGTGCCATCAGGGTAATCCACATGCCAATAAACTCATCCCACACGATGCTGCCGTGGTCATGAACGCCCATGTCGCGTGCGGTCTGGTGGCAAAGATAAACACCGATACAAATACCCAGCATGATGACCATGGAATAGACCTGCCACGGCAGGAAAGTCATCAAATACCAGAACGGGATCGCCGCAAGCGACCCCACTGTACCAGGCATAATCGGGCTTAATCCACTGCCAAAACCGGTAGCAAGTAAATGCCACGGATTACTGAGCTTGAGACGGCTTTTAGCCACATCTTTAGAGCGGAGCAAAGTGATCGTATCCTTTTAAGTCCAGCGTAACCGGTTTGCCATTTTGCAAAAACTGTAGCCCTTCAGACTCAGGCCCAACCTGACCGATACAGGTAAATGGAATACCCAGATTGCCTATCGCAACATCCAGTGCGCCACGGTTCATTTCCGGGACCGTAAAGCATAACTCGTAATCTTCGCCACCCGAAAGCGCCCACTGCAACGCAAGTTCTGCGCTGACGTTTTCTGTTAAGGCAGTCGAATATGGCAGAGCGTCGAGATCGATACGCGCCCCGCACTCGCTGGCTTTAAGGATATGACCTAAATCGGAAATTAGTCCGTCAGACAGGTCAATGGCGCTGCTCGCTAAATCACGTAATGCCTGACCATGCAGGATTCGCGGCGTCGGTCGCAAATGGCGCTTTTTCAGATAAGCAGATTGTGTAGTATCTTTAACCGCTAAACGGTCCTGCAAAATAGCCAGACCTGCGGCGCTATCGCCCGGTGTACCCGTCACGTAAATCCAGTCGCCAGGACGTGCGCCGCTGCGTTTTAAAGCACGACCCGCAGGAACGAGGCCATGAATGCCGAGCGTCATCGCGAGTGGGCCACGCGTGGTGTCGCCGCCAATCAGCTGCATATCGTAGTAATCGAGTTGTTCAAACAGGCTGTCGCTGAAGGCTTCAAGCCAGCTTTCATCGACTTCAGGAAGGGTAATAGCCAACGTCAGCCAGGCCGGATCGGCGCCCATAGCAGCCAAATCGCTCAAATTAACCGCCAGCGCTTTGTAGCCTAAATCACGAGGGTCAATATCCGGCAGGAAGTGGATGCCTGAGACTAGCGTATCGGTGCTGATCGCGAGGACTTGCTTCTCGGCTATCGTCAGCAATGCACAATCATCGCCGATTCCGGTTTCCACATCGCGACGGGAACTGCTTACGCGATCAAAATAACGGGCAATCAGAGAAAACTCACCGCATGCCATGCGTAATGCCTCTGAGTTTAATAAAGGAATGAAAAACAGGCCGGGATTAACCGGCCTGGAGATTATTTCTTGCGGGGACGAATTTGCGGAGCAGCTTTATCAAGTACACCATTCACGAACTTGTGGCTGTCTTCGGCGCCGAAGGTTTTCGCAAGATCGATGGCTTCGTTAATCGCCACTTTGTATGGCACGTCATCACGCTTAGCCAGTTCAAACAGTGCGATACGCAGAACCGCTTTTTCTACCTGACCCAACTCTTCGAGCTGACGGGACAGATAAGGCTTCATTAGCCCATCCAGATACGCGCTGTTAGTAGCCACCCCGACCAACAGTTCGCGGAAGTAGTTAACGTCAACGTCTTTGACGTCCTGTTCCGCCAGGAACTGGTATTCGACATCAGCGATGTCATTTCGAGATAACTGCCAGGAGTAAAGCGCCTGAACGGCACACTCACGGGCACGGCGACGAGCAGCAGGTTTCACAGATTTCCCCTTACAAAAAATCAGGCCTTGATGGCTTTCAATACATTAATCATTTCAAGCGCGGTCAGTGCAGCTTCTGCACCTTTGTTACCGGCTTTTGTGCCAGCGCGTTCGATGGCTTGTTCAATACTTTCAGTGGTCAGCACGCCAAAGGCGACTGGAATACCCGTTTCCTGAGCAACATGCGCCAGGCCGTTGCTGGCACCACCAGCAACATATTCAAAGTGAGCTGTGCCGCCACGGATAACCGTACCCAGCGCAATCACTGCGTCATAACGCTTGGTTTTCGCCAGTGCGTCTGCCGCCAGTGGCAACTCATAAGCACCCGGAACCCAGACCACGGTGATATTTTCATCTTTAACCTGGCCAATACGTTTCAGGGCGTCAATCGCACCGTCAAGCAGGCTGTCATTGATGAAGTTATTAAAACGCGCGATGGTGATGGCGACGCGAGCGTCTGGAGTAGCAACGGCTGCTTCAATGATGTTCATATTCTTCCTTTCCGGTTCTGTTTAGCCCCGTTAGGGGGGCGGATTTTATCATAATCTTTTCGCGGCTGCTTACGTTTTACTAACGCGCGTATCGCGGTGTCAAATGCAGGCACAAATCTGGGCCGACCTGACGAACTTCGCTAAAGCTAAATTCGGGCGCATCAGCGAGTTTTTCAAGCCCTGGCAGGTTACACAGGCCACGCGCATCATTGCCTAATAACTTTGGTGCAACGTAGACAACCAGTTCATCAACAAGGCCTGCCTGCAGCAGCGCGCCGCCGAGGGTGGCCCCCGCCTCTACCCAAATAGAGTTTATCTGGCGCTTGCCCAGCAGCATCATCATCACCACCAGATCCAGGTGGCCGTTATGCTCCGGCACGATAAACTGCTCAACCCCTTCGGGCCACGTTTGCTGGTCTGCATTGCATCGGGCAAGCCAGGTCTCCCCTGCTTGCGTGATAATTTTATGCTCTCGCGTCACTCGATTTTCACGGTCCAGAATAATGCGTGTCGGCTGACGCAGGTTTTCTTCGTGATAAACCGCCTGTGTGGCGCTATCTAATTCATTCCAGCGTACGGTTAATGAAGGGTTATCCGCCAGAACCGTGGCACTGCTGCTGAGAATCGCGGCACTTTGCGCGCGCAAACGCTGCACATCGCGGCGTGATTCAGGCGAGGTAATCCACTGACTTTCACCGCTCGACATGGCGGTACGTCCGTCCAGCGATGCACCAAGTTTAAGTTGAATATAAGGGAAGCCAGTACGCATACGCTTCAGGAAACCACGGTTAATGGCCTCGGCTTCATTCATCATCAAACCATGGCTCACATCAATGCCAGCCTGTTGCAGACGGTACAAACCGCGCCCGGCAACTTGCGGATTCGGATCCTGCATCGCGGCAACCACTCGCTTCACTCCCGCTGCAATTAAAGCATCGCAGCAAGGCGGTGTGCGCCCATGGTGGCTACAAGGTTCCAGAGTGACATACGCCGTCGCACCTTGTGCTTTGTCGCCCGCCATACGCAACGCGTGAACTTCTGCATGAGGTTCGCCCGCACGATAATGGAAACCTTCGCCAACGATTTCGCCATCTTTAGCAATCACACAGCCAACATTCGGGTTTGGCATGGTGGTGAAACGTCCGCGCTTTGCCAGTTGCAGAGCACGCGCCATAAATTTTTCATCAAACGACATCAGCATTAATCCTGTAAGCGGGCAATTTCTTCGCCAAATTCACGGATATCTTCAAAGCTGCGATAAACCGAAGCAAAGCGGATATAGGCCACTTTATCGAGTTTTTTGAGCTGCTCCATCACCAGATTACCGATCATTTTGCTCGGCACTTCACGCTCGCCGGTGCCACGTAATTGGGATTTGATATGGTTTATCGCCATTTCTACGTCATCGGAACTGACAGGGCGCTTTTCCAGCGCTTTTAAAAAACCGCTGCGCAGTTTGTCTTCATTAAACGGCTCACGAACATCATTACTTTTCACCACGCGCGGCATAACAAGTTCTGCCACTTCAAACGTCGTGAAGCGTTCATTACAAACCAGGCACTGACGGCGACGACGCACGGAAGACCCTTCGCCGACAAGCCGGGAATCAATCACTTTGGTGTCTACTGCGAAACAGAATGGGCAATGCATGGCGCGTCCTGAATGATTTTTCAAATGAAGAATAGTTTACCGCGAAGTAGCGGTAGTACAAAGGCAACGCCACGTAATGCTAAGAAATATGACTTTTCATTCCGGGCAGGCTACGCTTAAAACAGGACGAAACTTTAAGGAAAAATTAGCGATGACAAAGAGTTACCTAAGAATTCTCCTGGTTAGCAGCCTGGTAAGCCTCAGCGCCTGCGCCCAACAAACTGAAGTCCGCCAGATGAAGAGCGAAGTGGGTTCGTTAAATAAAGAAATGACCCAACTCACCGACCAGACCGTCAAGCTGACGCAACAAAATTCGCTCAATGCCAAATCAACAACTGGTGTTTATTTGCTACCAGGTTCCAAAACGCCCGCTCGCCTGAACAGCCAATTGGGCAATTTGCAAATGTCTCTGAGCAGCATCACGCCTGAAGCCAACGGCAGCCGGGTGATGCTCATTATTAAGGGCGAGTCGAACGATCCGCTGCCTGCTTTCACTGGCAAAGTAGAATGGGGGCAGATTCAGGGCACGACCGATAACTACCAGGAAGTGAACGTTCAGTCGCAACAATTCAGCGCGCCTGCCAGCGTCTTAGCGCCGAGCGATGTCAGCATTCCATTGCTACTTTCAGGGCTTTCACCAGATCAACCCGGTTTCGTGCGTATTCATGACATTCAGCCTGTAGACCCTTCACAGGCATTGCCCGCGCAATAAACTCCGCAACCCTCACGCCCGTGAGGGTAAGCCTCGGTAACATCTGCGTTTTTTGTTACATCTTGCCGAAGAAAGTATGACAAACGGCCTACCATACCGCCAATAAACCCAGTGATCTGAATCACATATATTTGTAACTTTGCCTCATGCATTTGCTTAAATTTACGAAGCAGGTAGAATCTCGCCCGTTTTTAATGTGCGCAAACGTGAACGCAATCGATTACGCATGTGGCGATAATGTGAAATGAAACATATTTTTGTGAGCAGGGATTTCTATAATAGGCGCGTCAATAAGAAACCAGCTGAATGGTTGATGACCTTGGTGATCACTCACCTCCTGCCCTCACGGGATTCATGTAAAAACAGTGGCATAAAATATTATGAAAAAAATTATTTTGGCGGCTAGTACCGTCCTGGCGCTTTCAAGTTCTTTCACGGCTCAGGCCGACGATGCAAAAAATACTGAATACCTCTCTGATTGGTGGCACCAAAGTGTCAACGTGGTAGGCAGCTACCACACTCGTTTCGGACCAAAAATCACTAACGACGTCTACCTGGAATATGAAGCGTTTGCCAAAAAAGATTGGTTAGATTTTTATGGCTACATCGATATTCCAAAAACCTTCGAGTGGGGCAACGGCAACGATAAGGGCATCTGGGATGACGGTTCTCGTATGTTTATGGAGATCGAACCCCGCTTCTCTATCGACAAGTTGACTGGCACCAGCCTGGCATTTGGTCCATTTAAAGAATGGTACATCGCCAATAACTATATCTACGATATGGGTGCTCACGGCGACGATGCCAGCAAACAAAACACCTGGTATATGGGTCTGGGTACCGACATCGACACCGGTCTGCCGATGAGCCTGTCTCTGAACGTGTACGCAAAATACCAGTGGCAAAACTATGGCGCGTCCAACGAAAACGAGTGGGATGGCTACCGCTTCAAAGTGAAATACTTTGTGCCGATTACTTCCCTGTGGGGCGGTAACCTGAGCTACATCGGCTTCACCAACTTCGACTGGGGTTCAGATCTGGGCGATGACAACTTCATCGACAATAAGGGCAAACACGCCCGTACCAGCAACTCCATCGCTTCCAGCCATATCCTTGCGCTGAATTACGATCACTGGCATTACTCTGTGGTTGCTCGTTACTGGCACAACGGTGGTCAGTGGGCAGATAACGCCAGCCTGAACTTCGGTGATGGTGATTTCAACGTGCGTTCTACCGGTTGGGGTGGTTACCTGGTTGTAGGTTACAACTTCTGATAACCGTCTGAATCAGTGAAAAGCCGATCCGCTATTTGCCGATCGGCTTTTTTGTGTCTGGTAAACAGCCTTCGCTCCGCTGCAAATTAATGAAGTCAGCCAGAGAACGATCGGGCCGCTCAGCAAAGTACTCACCAGTGAGCGTTACCGAAAGGCACCTGTCCAGCCGGAAACTGCGGTAATCTTCACGCGTTTCACACCAGGCCACCAGTAACCAAACTTCACCCCAGAAAGTCAGTCCGAGAGGATGTACTTTTCTGCTCGACGCATTTCCCTTTTCATCCCGGTAACTCAGATTCACCACCTGCAGTTTGCCGATAGCGGAATGAAAAACGTCAAACCAAATTTTTACCTGCGGATACTTATTAAAATCCGGCGAGATAATCCGGCACCGCTCCGCCACTGCGCGTCGTTGTGGCGTCAGTATCCCCAGCAGCTTTTCTTCCGCTGTTCCGGCATTTTGCGCCAGAGTTTCACCGCTCCACGTTTGAACTAAACGAATAGCCGCCACTAAGGCTTCCACTTCGCCGGGAGTAAACATCAGCGGGGGTAAATCGTAACCGGGCAATAACCGGTAGCCACAACCCGCCTCCCCTTCAACAGGAACGCCTGAAAGGGAAAGATCGCGAATATCACGATAAATGGTGCGCTCAGAAACTTCGAGCCGCTCCGCAAGCATGGCTGCCGTAGACAAACGCCGCCCACGCAGAATCTGGACTATCTGAAAAAGGCGGTCAGCTCTTCGGCTCATAGGCCTCCCTGGTGATGGTTATGCCTGCCGATTAATCAGCAGGCATTGCTCGTTGAGTATATCTGTCCTTACGCGGGTTGATGTAACCCAACTCGATTCCCTTCACTATCTAAAATCAACGCAAAAGTACCAATATCATCAGGCAAAACTTGCGGACCAAAAACACATTCCCCGCCAGCTTTTGCGACTCGTTCAAGCATGGCCGTTAAATCAGACGCATGCAGGTAAACCACAGACCCTTGCGCGGAAGGCTTAAACGCATCCGCCTTCAGTAATGCGCCGCCAGGATTGGGTTTATCGTGTGGGAATATGGCCATCTCCATTCCGGGCATCGATTCGCGATGAAATTTAGCTGTAAAAACAGCCTCATAAAATGCTGTAGCCCGTTCAAGATCCTGCACAGGGATTTCAAACCAATTGATGATAGTGTTCATTTTTAACTCCTCAATGGTGATGTTCAACATTGAGTCTACCCAGCCCCTCCTGACAGCATACTGTCAGGAGACTTTTGCTCAGGTGAAAAAAAACCGCAGCACCAGGGCTGCGGTTTTACTATCAGTGAACGACCTGATGATTAAGGCAGAATCGACGGCTGATCCGCACCTTCTTTCTCTACTTTCTGCTGTAGCATGTGCTCACGCTTCATGCCCAGTTTCAACGCCAGTGCAGACGCGACGTAGATAGAAGAAACCGTACCGATAGAAACACCGATGAGCATCGTCAGTGAGAAGCCTTTCAGCATTGCTCCACCGAAGAGATACAGCATCAGAATCACGACTAAGGTAGTACCAGAAGTAATCAACGTACGATGCAGCGTTTGCGTCAAAGAAACGTTGAAGATTTCATACGGTGTACCGCGACGAATCTTACGGAAGTTCTCACGAATACGGTCCGATACTACGATACTGTCGTTCAGTGAGTAACCGATAACCGACATCAACGATGCGACGATTGTCAGGTCAATCTCAATGTGGAATAGCGACAGCACGCCCAGAGTAATCACCACGTCGTGCATCAACGCAATTACCACACCCGCAGCCAGACGCCACTCAAAGCGGAAGCCGACATAAACCAGAATTGAGATAAGCGCGGCTAACAACGCCAGTGCACCATTCTGAGCCAGATCCGCACCCACACTTGGGCCGACAAATTCGATACGTTTTACGCCAGCATTCTGGTTAGTCGCTTCGTTAATAACCTGAACAACCTTGCTGCCCAGCACTTGCCCGCCGGTTTCCCCTTGAGCAGGTGGCATGCGCACCATGATGTCACGGCTGCTACCGAAGTTCTGAACCAGCGGCTCCGCAAAGCCCGCTTTTTGCAGTGCTTCGCGCATCTGGTCTAAATCCGCTGGTTTTTCCAGCGAGATTTCGATAACCGTACCGCCAGTGAAATCCAGACCCCAGTTAAAACCTTTCACACCGATAATGGCGATAGAAAGGATTAACAGGAACCCGGAGATACCGAAAGCCCAGAAGTCCCAGCGCATAAAGTCATGGACTCTACGGCCGTAGTTTAATTGTTCAACAGTATATTCCTGTGCCACAACGCACTCCTCAGATAGACAGCTTGTTGATGCGTTTGCCGCCGTACAACAGGTTTACGATGGCACGGGTACCGACGATGGCGGTAAACATGGACGTCGCCACACCAATACCGGTTGTGATTGCAAAGCCTTTAATTGCCCCGGTGCCTACGGCATACAGGATGATGACCTTGATAAGCGTCGTAATGTTGGCATCGAAGATAGAGCTGAACGCGCCCTGGTAGCCTTCGTGGATAGCCTGTTGTACCGAACGCCCGTTACTAAGTTCTTCCTTAATACGTTCGTTTATCAGTACGTTGGCATCCACCGCCACCGCAAGGGTTAACACGATACCCGCAATACCTGGCATAGTGAGCGTCGCCCCTGGTAACAGGGACATAATCCCAACAATCATCACCAGGTTAACCAACAGCGCTGAGGTCGCAATCAGGCCAAACTTCTTATAGAAGAACAGCATAAAGATGATTGAAACGGCCAGACCTGCCAGACACGCTTCCAGACCTTGCTTGATGTTTTCCATACCCAAAGTTGGGCCGATGGTACGCTCTTCAACAATCTGAATAGGCGCAATCAACGCACCAGCACGCAGCAGCAGAGAAAGCTGACGCGCTTCGTTCGGGTTGCTGATGCCGGTGATACGGAAGCTGTTACCCAGACGTGACTGAATGTTCGCCACGTTAATAACTTCTTCTTGTTTCGCCAGAATCGCACGGCCGGTTGCATCTTTCTTACCGCTGTCTTTGTACTCCACGAACAAAGTCGCCATCGGTTTGCCGATGTTGTCTTTGGTGAAGTTAGACATGATGTTACCGCCAGCGCTATCGAGTGAAATGTTCACCTGAGCCTGGTTGTATTCATCAGTGCTGGAAGTCGAGTCAGTGATGTGGTCACCGGTCAGAATCACACGCTTGTACAGGACAACCGGTTGACCTTCACGGGTCTGTTTCACTTCGGAGTCGCCCGGCACACGGCCAGAAGCAGCAGCGGAAGCATCTACGTTAGTGTTAACCAGACGGAATTCAAGCGTTGCAGTTGCGCCAAGAATCTCTTTCGCACGTGCTGTGTCCTGAATACCTGGCAGTTCAACGACGATGCGGTCCGCACCCTGACGTTGTACCAGAGGTTCAGCCACACCCAGTTGGTTTACACGGTTACGCAGAATATTAATGTTCTGCTGAACGGCATATTCACGCGCTTCGCTCAGGCGAGCATCTGTCATTACAGCACGCATTGCGTTGCTGCCCTGAGCAGAAATCACCAGATCACGATGGCGTGGAGTTAAATAAGAGATAGCGTCATCGCGCGTTTTGCTGTCACGGAAGACAACATTAACACCATAGTTATCGGCTTTACGCACGTTGGTGTAAGCGATGCTCTTGTCGCGCAAATCGGTGCGCAAGTTATCAATGGTCTGCTCCTGGAGTTTACTCAGGGCGGTATCCATATCAACTTCCATCAGGAAGTGCACGCCACCACGCAGATCAAGACCGAGTTTCATCGGTTCTGCGGAAATGGCAGATAACCAGCGAGGAGTAGCTGGAGCAAGGTTAAGAGCGACAACGTATTTATCGCCAAGAACGCTCATCAGCGCTTCACGAGCGCGCAGCTGGGTGTCAGTGGTATCAAAGCGTGCAAGAATCGCACCTTCTTCCAGCGCCACAGACTTAGCGGGTATTTTTTCTGCGTTTAAGGTGTTCTGGACCTGGATCAGCGTTTGCTCACTGGCGGCGACGCCGCGCGCGCCAGTGATCTGAACTGCCGGATCCTCACCATATAGGTTGGGAAGTGCGTATAGCAGACCGACGATAAACACGACGATCAGCATGATGTACTTCCACAAAGGATAGCGGTTTAGCACGGTAGTTCCCTTAGGGAAAAACGAATATTACAGCGCCTTCATAGTGCCTTTCGGCAGAACGGCAGCTACGAAATCACGCTTGATAACGACTTCAGTAGTGTCGTTCAGCGCGATAGAGATATAGCCAGTTTCAGCTACTTTCACTACGCGACCAACCAGACCACCGGTAGTCAGCACTTCATCCCCTTTAGAGATGGAGTCCATCAGCTTTTTATGCTCTTTAGTACGTTTTTGCTGTGGGCGCAGGATCATGAAATAGAAGATCAGACCAAATACCACCAGCATAAGAATCAAAGAGTACGGGCTACCTTGCGCAGGTGAAGCACCTGCGGCTACCGCATCAGAAATAAAAAAGCTCATTAAAAATCCCTCATTATTAAATTAATCAACATTCAAAGGTGGAACTGGTTTACCGATTCGCTCGTAAAAATCACTCACGAAGTGCTCTAATTTACCCTCTTCAATGGCCTTGCGTAAACCAGCCATTAAACGCTGGTAGTAGCGCAAGTTATGAATCGTGTTGAGCCGCGCGCCGAGTATTTCGTTACAACGGTCAAGATGATACAAGTAGGCACGTGAATAATTGCGACACGTATAGCAATCACACTCAGAATCCAGCGTCGAAGTGTCATCTTTATGCTTCGCATTACGGATTTTCACCACGCCGTCGGTGACGAATAGATGGCCATTACGTGCATTACGGGTTGGCATCACGCAGTCGAACATATCAATACCGCGACGAACACCTTCAACCAAATCTTCCGGTTTACCTACGCCCATAAGGTAACGAGGCTTGTCCGCAGGGATTTGTGGGCAAACATGTTCCAGAATACGGTGCATGTCTTCCTTCGGCTCACCTACTGCCAGGCCGCCGACAGCGTAGCCATCAAAGCCAATCTCTACCAGACCTTTTACCGAGATATCTCGTAAATCTTCGTAAACGCTGCCCTGAATAATGCCAAACAACGCATTTTTATTCTCAAGAGAATCAAAGCGATCGCGACTACGCTGTGCCCAACGCAGAGACATCTCCATTGAACGCTTAGCGTAATCCCAGTCAGCCGGGTACGGCGTACATTCATCGAAGATCATGACGATGTCAGAACCGAGATCGTATTGAATTTCCATAGATTTTTCAGGATCGAGGAAAATCGCATCGCCGTTGATTGGGTTGCGGAAGTGCACACCAGCTTCGGTAATCTTACGGATATCGCCCAGGCTGAACACCTGGAAACCGCCAGAGTCAGTGAGGATTGGGCCTTTCCACTGCATGAAATCATGTAAGTCACCGTGCAACTTCATGATTTCCTGGCCAGGACGCAGCCACAGATGGAAAGTGTTGCCCAGAATAATTTGCGCACCAGTGGCTTCAACTTCTTCCGGCGTCATCCCTTTTACGGTGCCGTAAGTGCCAACTGGCATAAAAGCTGGCGTTTCTACTACGCCACGGTCAAACACCAGGCGGCCACGGCGGGCGCGTCCATCGGTGGTATCTAATTCAAATTTCACATTTTCTCCTGCATCAGATAAACAGTCTGATGATTAAGCCAAAACGCCGTTGGCGATAGCCAGCGGCGCAAAATTCAATGATTAAGCGCCAGGGCGCTCATTAATCGCCTGCGGATTGTACGTGATGAACATGGCATCCCCGTAACTAAAAAAGCGATATTCGGAACTTACGGCTTCTTTATAGGCGTTCATGGTGTTTTTATAACCAGCAAACGCGGAAACAAGCATGATCAACGTCGATTCCGGTAGGTGGAAATTGGTCACCAGCGCATCAATCACTTTGTATTGATAACCTGGGTAGATGAAAATTTGTGTGTCGCCAAAGAAAGGTTCGATCAGGTCATTTTTTGCTGCCTGAGCCGCGCTTTCTAACGAACGAACGGATGTGGTGCCAACCGCGATAACGCGATTACCACGTGCTTTACAAGCTAAAACAGCGTCCACAACGTCCTGCGGCACTTCCGCATATTCGGAATGCATGATGTGGTCTTCAATGCTATCAACGCGCACCGGCTGGAATGTCCCGGCACCTACGTGCAGCGTGACAAATGCCTGCTCAATACCTTTATTGCGCAGCGCTTCCAGAAGCGGTTCATCAAAATGCAGGCCAGCGGTCGGTGCGGCTACAGCCCCCGGTTTCTGGCTGTACACGGTTTGATAAAGTTCGCGGTCAGACTCTTCATCCGGGCGGTCGATATACGGCGGCAGCGGCATATGGCCGATGCTGTTTAAGATATCAAGCACGCTGCGCTCATCTTCAAACTGCACTTCAAACAGCGCATCGTGGCGCGCAACCATGGTGGCATGTACGCTTTCATCATCGCCCAGCAACAATTCAGCGCCCGGTTTCGGTGCTTTAGAGGCGCGGATATGCGCGAGAATGCGCTTGTCATCCAGCATACGCTCTACCAGCACTTCAATCTTACCGCCGCTCGCTTTACGGCCAAAAAGGCGTGCCGGGATGACGCGGGTATTGTTAAAGACCAGCAAATCTCCAGGGTTGAGCTTGTCGAGCAGATCGGTGAAAGTGCCATGCGTTAAATTACCCGTCGGCCCTTCCAGCGACAGCAAACGACACCCACTACGCTGTGCTTGTGGATAATGGGCAATCAAGGATTCAGGTAATTCAAAGGAAAAATCGGCAACACGCATGGTTTAGAACTCAAGACTTAAAAAGTGGCGCTACAGTCTAGTGCCAGGGGGCTTTCCCTGCAAGGAATAAGCCTCCCCATACGCCATTTACGAATAAGGTTACTATGAATTTTCTCGCCCATTTACATCTCGCAAGTCTTGCTGACAGTTCCCTTCTCGGAAATCTGCTGGCTGATTTTGTGCGTGGAAACCCGGATGAAAGTTTCCCTGGCGATGTAGTGGCTGGCATCCGAATGCACCGCCGTGTGGATGTTCTGACCGATGGTTTACCGGAAGTGGCGATTGCGCGGCAATGGTTCCGCCCAGAAACCCGACGCGTAGCACCAATAACGCTTGATGTGATGTGGGATCATTTTGTGTCACGCCACTGGCAAACCCTGAACCCAGCGATCCCTCTGCCGGAATTTGTCGCTTATGCACGCGCCAGGATCGAACCCTTCCTGTCAGATACCCCACCCCGCTTTATCAATCTTAATCAGTACTTGTGGGACGAGCGCTGGCTCGAGCGTTACAGCGACATGGCGTTTATTGCGAATGTTCTCAATGGGATGGCGTCGCGTAGACCAAAACTCGATGCTTTGCGAGCCTCCTGGCAGGACCTCGATACCCATTATAACGAGCTTGAGGAGCTGTTCTGGCAGTTTTACCCACGCATGATGGAACTGGCCGAACGAAAGAATTTGTAGCCTGTCGCAGCACCACGATTAAATACTTGCCCTTTTACTAAAAAGGGCTATTTTGGATCGCCGCTGTGTGAATATTCATTTTTTGATAGGTAAATCCTATCTGATTAATTGGCGCAGTATGCTTGAGTTAGAGGGATTGCCACCCCTATACTCCCCCCCGTTGCGTTAACACTCACTTTAACAAAATTAACAGGAGTACATATGGTCCTGGTTACTCGTCCAGCCCCTGACTTTACCGCTGCAGCCGTTCTCGGCAGTGGCGAAATCGTTGAAAACTTCAACTTCAAAGCACACACCAATGGTAAAACCACCGTTGTGTTCTTCTGGCCAATGGACTTCACTTTCGTGTGCCCGTCTGAACTGATTGCGTTCGACAAGCGTTACGAAGAATTCCAGAAACGTGGCGTAGAAGTCGTTGGTGTATCTTTTGACTCCGAGTTCGTTCACAACGCATGGCGTAAAACCCCTGTTGAGAACGGCGGCATCGGCGAAGTGAAATACGCGATGGTTGCTGACATTAAGCGTGAAATTCAGAAAGCTTATGGCATCGAACATCCAGACGCAGGCGTTGCTCTGCGTGGTTCTTTCCTGATCGACAAAAACGGTATCGTGCGTCACCAGGTTGTTAACGACCTGCCGCTGGGCCGTAATGTTGATGAAATGCTGCGTATGGTTGACGCGCTGCAATTCCACGAAGAGCACGGCGAAGTGTGCCCAGCTCAGTGGGAAAAAGGTAAAGAAGGCATGAACGCGTCTCCAGACGGCGTTGCTAAATACCTGAGCGAAAACGTTTCTAGCCTGTAATCGCTAAACGTATTTGCCAAAAAGGCCGCGCAAGCGGCCTTTTTTAATGGTTTTTTTTTGCTCAAAACGCAAAACAAGAACAGCCCATCACGCCCCAGAATGCCCCTTCGTCAGAAACCGGTATAGCCGATTTACGCGCTGCGTCATGTTGATGACCATGCACATTACAGCTCCCACAACATTGATGAACTTGCGCGTTCATGCCCACTTTTGCCGCTGCGGGCGGTTCAGCTCGATAGTGCCCTGGCACATTTACGACAGGCGACCATTCGGGTAACACGGGAATCGGAGGAGGAGTCAGGGAGGTAAACATGCCTGCGGCATAAACCACTTTGCCATCCACCAGCGTCAACACCGACTCGATGCCTTTAATTTCCTCTTCTGTCACTTTGAAATAATCTTTTGAAAGGACGACTAAATCGGCCAGTTGCCCGGCTTTAATACGCCCTTTTTTGCCTTGTTCGCTGGAAAACCACGCACTGCCCGCCGTCCATAGTTCAAGCGCCACATCACGCGACAGACGGTTATTGTCGTCATACATTTGCATTCCACCCACGGTACGCCCGGAAACCAGCCAGTACAGCGCCGTCCATGGGTTATAGCTCGCCACACGCGTGGCATCAGTGCCAAGGCCGACAGGTAATTCCGCAGCCAGCATTTTGGCTATCGGCGGTGTCTGTTTCACCGCATCTGCTCCGTACCGTGCGGCGTAATATTCCCCCTGAAACGCCATGCGATGCTGAACGGCAATCCCGCCGCCTAACGCCTTAACGCGCTCGATGTTCTTTTCAGTGATGGTTTCTGCGTGGTCAAAAAGCCAGTGCAAACCGTTAAAAGGAATATCGCGATTCACCTTCTCAAACACATCCAACATGCGGCTGATGGACTCGTTATAAGTCGCATGTAGGCGGAACGGCCAGCGATGCTCAACCAGATGGCGCACCACACGTTCCAGCTCTTGTTCCATGCCGTCGGGCAAATCCGGGCGCGGCTGCAAAAAATCCTCAAAGTCGGCGGCGGAAAAGACCAGCATTTCTCCGGCGCCATTGGCGCGATAGAAATCCGTCCCCTGCCCCGGTTTGAGCATATCCGTCCATTTTTCAAAATCCTCCAGCTCATGCTGCGGACGCTGGGTAAACAGGTTATAGGCGATGCGTACCGTCATCTGTTTTTGCGCGTGAAGCTGGTCGATTATCTGGTAATCCTCCGGGTAATTCTGGAACCCGCCCCCGGCATCAATCGCGCTGGTGATGCCCAGCCGGTTGAGTTCGCGCATAAACTGGCGCGTCGAATTTACCTGCATCTCCAGCGGTAATTTAGGCCCTTTTGCCAGCGTTGAGTACAGAATCATGGCATTCGGTTTGGCTATCAACATTCCGGTTGGGTTGCCATTACGGTCGCGCATGATTTCGCCACCCGGTGGATTTGGCGTCTCTTTGGTGTATCCCACTGCTTTTAACGCGGCCTGGTTTAACAGTGCGCGGTCGTAGAGATGCAACACAAAAACGGGCGTATCCGGTGCAGCCTCATTGAGTTCTTCAAGCGTTGGCATCCGGCGCTCGGCAAACTGAAATTCCGTCCAGCCGCCGACCACGCGCACCCATTGTGGGAATGGCGTACGTAAAGCCTGCTCTTTCAGCATACGAAGTGCATCAGCAAGGGAAGGCACGCCTTCCCAACGTAATTCGAGGTTATAGTTCAGCCCACCGCGAATCAGATGCAGATGCGAGTCATTGAGGCCTGGAATGACGGTATGACCTTTGAGATCGATCCGTTGTGTTTGATCGTCAGCAAAACTCATTACCCATGATTCGTTACCCACCGCGATAATTTTGCCGTCTTTTATCGCCACCGCTTGCGCCAACGGCGCTTCGCTATCAAGTGTGTGAAATTGTCCGTTCGTGAGAATTAATGAAGCAGATTGCGACATGATCTGTTCTCCGCAGTGAAACGTTATTTTTTCAACCAGCCCGCAAACAGCCGCGTCATACCAGGCATCCAAAGCCAGACCACCAGCGCGACGACCAACGCATCGTTAATGAGGTGCAACAAAAGTGAACCATGCCAGGACGGAAAAATCACAGCGGTGATTCGCGGGACAACATTGGTGCTAGGGAAGATCACCGCCAGCGTTATCAGGAATTGCTTCCACTTTGCCGGACGTTTTACGGTCGGCGTTTCCGGAGTGAACCAAAAAACGTTTTCGGTGCGTACTTCCAGATGATCGTCCTGACTCAGGATCGGTTTGATCTCATCGACGAGCGCTTCCCGCTCCGCCGATTTCGTCCAGGCGGTGAGATTTTCCAGGGTGTCGAAGCGGATAACGATGTTGTAAATATCATTTCCAGTGGTTGGGCGAATAACATGTACGCCAAGATGCCCAGGATAGCGCGCTGCCGCAGGCATGATTTTCGCGAGCCACTCTTCGTAGCGCGTAGACTGCCCCGGTAACAGGGCGTGAGTAATTACCAGCGTAACCGTGTTGTTGTCAGCCATCTGTCAGGCTTTCCGTTCCGGTGCGCCATGAACCATGGTGTAGGCGTAATCGACCCCCATGCCATATGCGCCGCTGTGCTCACGCACCAGGTCCATCACTGCATCGTAGGTATCGCGGCGTGCCCAATCACGTTGATATTCGAGCAGCACTTGCTGCCAGGTGACGGGCACAGCGCCGGCCTGCACCATACGGTCAATCGAGCGCTCGTGCGCATCAACAGAAGTCCCGCCCGAAGTATCCGTAACGACGTAAACCTCAAATCCTTCCTCCAGCGCCATTAATGCCGGGAAAGTGAGGCACACTTCTGTCCATAGTGCAGAAATCACCAGTTTTTTGCGCCCGGTCGCTTTCACCGCCGCGACAAAAGCAGCATCCTCCCATGAGTTCATGGAAGTACGTTCGATAGGCGTAATTTCAGGATGTACCGCCAGCAGTTCAGGCCAGATGTAGCCGCTAAAGCTTTTGGTTTCAACCGAGGTAAAAATAGTGGGAACGTTGAAAATCTTGCCGGCTTTGGCGAGGGCTACCGTGTTGTTTTTCAAGGTCTGGCGATCGATATTGGTCACACCAAACGACATTTGCGGTTGGTGATCGATAAAGATCAGTGTGGAGTTAGTTGGGTCGAGAAGTTCACGTATAGACATCATGTTTCCTTAAACTTCATCAGAATAATTAAGGAGAAAGCACGCAGCGCTGCCTCCCAATTGGCATGAGATCTGGAAATGTCTAACTTAATCGGGTCTTAAGCAGGGGGACGAAGAATAAGAATAGCACCGGTTTCTCCCTCCGCCTGGCAAAAGGGAAACCGGTTACAGAATCACTGGCAACGCCACACCGCAACAGAAACTTCAGGCAACGAAAGCTGGTGATTTTCAAAACTCGCTTCGCCTTCAAGCTGAGTCCAGGCTTTGTTGTTTAGCAATGGCTCCCACGGCAAGTTAACCGCCGTTTCTTCACCCCGGTTGATTGCCACCAGTATCCGCTCGCCCTGATAGACACGAACAAATACCACCACATCACCCTGAGCATAAATGACCTGGCAACCACCGTGGCGCAAAGCACGACTTTTGTGGCGTAGCTTTCCGAGACGTTGGTACAGTGCGAGCAAATCCAGATCCTGATGATCCGGGTTCCACGGGAAAGGCTTGCGGCAGAAGGGATCGTTGTTGCCATCCAGGCCCACTTCATCGCCATAATAAACGCACGGCACGCCCGGCCAGCAATACAGCCACACCACGGCCAACGGCAAGCGCGCAGCATCTTTGCCAAGGATCGACTTGAAACGCGCCGTATCATGGCTATCGAGCTGGTTAAACATGCGCAGTTGCTGCTGATGAGAAAGCCCGGCGCGATACTCATCCATCCACGTCATGCAGGTTTCGGCGTCGATATGTTGCGGATCGTAGGAAATATCCGTGTTCGCCAGGAATCCCCAGATAGGGAATGTGAAACCGCGATAGTTCATCGCCGCATCTTCAGCATCGGTCTGCAACCACTGACGCGCATCGCCAAAATGCTCGCCCAAAATATACGCTTCTGGATTGGTTTCTTTTGCCGCTTTGGTGATACCGCTGACATGCAGCAGATTATTCTTCGCACCACCCGCTTCGCCGAGCATGTGCACCACATCAAGCCGCCAACCGTCGATGCCCCATGGTTCCCGCAACCAGTGGCGCACGATACTGTCTTCGCCCTGGTAAATCTCGTCAACCAGCGAAGCTGACTGGTAATCGAGCTTGGGCAAACTGGAATAGCCGAGCCAGTCGAGGGCACGCCCGTCCTGGTTATAACTGTAAAAATCCCGCCAGGGTGATTGTGGATTGTGGCTGGCCCCAGTGCTATGCGTTTGCTGGCGATCAAACCATTGATGAGTGTCGCCGCTATGGTTGAATACACCGTCGAGCATCAGACGCATACCGTAACGCTGCGTATTTTTGCGCAGCCGCAGGTACGCGTGATCGCCGCCAAACTGGACATCAACGTGGCGGTAATCCTGCGTATCGTATTTATGGACGCTCGGCGCGGTAAAGATCGGATTGAGATACAGCGCGGTCACGCCCAGCATCTTGAGATACGGCAGGTTTTCGCTAATACCGTCCAGATCGCCGCCATAGAATGTTGATCCACCCGCGTCCGCGATCAGCGGTTCATCCCAGTCACGCAAGATAATGTCGCGTTTGGCCGCGTGGTGATAATAAACCTGATCCTGCTCCGGCGTGCGTTGCTCGCTGCGGGCGAAACGATCGGGGAAAATCTGATAGAAAACCTGATCCTGCACCCATTGCGGGCCATCATCCGGAAGATCGACCGCAAATTGCTCGAGGCGCGCTGGAGGAATAGAACTCAAACCCTGCGGCGTAAACCAGCGCTGTTTATCCAGCCACAACAGCTTGAAGCTATAGCGGCGGCGCGGCAGGCCTTCGGATAAATCAATTACACCACGCCAGGCGACCACCCCACTTTCAGGAGCCGCTTTCTGACGAGTCATCTGAAGCGAGGTTTCTTCGTTATCTTTTTCATAGCGCAAAACGACGCGCTGCGGTAAGTCAGTGCCAGAAACCCATAACGTGATGTGCAGCTTATCTTTACGTGTTTGTATGAAAGGGGGCACCGGGAGGTGCCAGGCATTCAACATAATCGTGTCCCCAGATAATTAATTTGCGCCACCTTGCCACAGCGTAGCTGGGGATCACTCATCATTGCTATTTTTATTGGGGGAGGAATGCGGGGGTGGAGAAATTAAGCCGTTTGCTTAATAAGTTAGCGCTACCTATAGTGAGAACATTCTCACTGCCTGAGGAAATTGAAATGTCTATCGCCCGCAACCTCACCCTGTTTCTTTTCGTCATTTACTCGGCCAATACACTCGCCAGCTCGCCGTACGAGGGTCTGGAATTTGGCAAGTATAAACAACAGATTACGGTCGATTTAAAAAAGACCTGCCATCCGCAAAAGAAAATGTCTGATGAAGCGTGGGGGAATAAAATCCTCTCCAACGAAGATAACAAGCGGTATATCCGGGATGCGAGGATTGCTCTGGAACGCAATAACGAGAAAAACTACTGGGATGCGATAAGTAAGGTCGAGTGCCCGGAGATGTAGTGATACGGCGGATGACGTTTACGCCATCCACCGTTTATCGGTGCTTAAACTCAGCTGTTGCTTTCGCTCGCGGCCAATATCTGGCGGCGTTTAAACATCCAGCCCACCAGCAGCATCACAATCCATACGCAGCCCACATACAGTGAGATGCGAGTGTCTGGATGCCAGCCAATTAACCCGATGATAAACACCAGGAATATCAGGCCAACGATGGTGGTGGCAATCCCACCCGGAACCGGGAATTTCAGCGCTTTGGTTTCTTCTGGTGAAAGCTTGCGACGGAAAGCGATTTGCGACAGCAAAATCATTATCCATACCCATACCGTGGCAAAAGTTGCCAGCGATGCAATCACCAGGAAGACGTTTTCTGGAATCAGGTAGTTCAGCACCACCGCCAGTAACAGCGCAAAGCACATCACTAATACCGTCACCCAAGGGATGCCATGACGTGAAGTTTTAGCGAACACTTTCGGTGCGCTGCCCTGCTCCGCCATGCCGTGCAACATACGCCCCACACCAAACACGTCGCTGTTAATCGCTGAAAGGGACGCGGTAATCACCACGAAGTTCAGAATGCCTGCCGCAGCGTTAATCCCCATATGCTGGAAAGTCAGCACAAACGGGCTACCTTCTGTTCCCACCAGGTTCCACGGGTAAATGGACATGATGACAAACAGCGTACCCACGTAGAACACCAGGATACGCAGTGGTACGGAGTTGATAGCGCGCGGGATAGATTTTTGCGGATCTTTCGCTTCGCCAGCCGTAATACCGATGATTTCAATGCCGCCATAGGCAAACATCACCATCTGCAACGACATAATCATGCCTATCCAGCCATTGCTGAAGAAGCCGCCGTTGGTCCACAGATTGTGGATCCCCGTTGCCTGGCCGCCGTTGCCAATCCCCCACACGATGATGCCAATACCAGCAGCAATCATGATGATGATGGTGGCAACTTTGAAGAACGAGAACCAGAATTCAAGTTCGCCGAACACCTTCACGCTCATCAGGTTGATGGCGCAAATGATTAACACCACGCTCAACACCCAGACCCAATGCGGCACCGCCGGGAACCACAGCCCCATGTAGATGCCAAACGCGGTGACATCCGCAATTGCCACAATCAGGATTTCGAAACAGTAGGTCCAGCCGGTGATATAGCCTGCCAGCGGGCCGAGGTTATCTTGCGCGTAGCGTGAGAAAGAACTGGCTGAAGGGTTATGAACCGACATCTCACCCAGCGCGCGCATAATAATATATGCCGCCACACCACCGATGATATAAGCCAGCAACACACTTGGACCAGCCATTTTGATAGCGTCCGCCGAGCCATAAAACAGCCCGGTGCCAATTGCCGAACCCAACGCCATAAAGCGTATGTGCCGGGTACTCAAGCCGCGCTTGAGCTTATTAGCGTTTTCCATTGATTCCACACCCTGCTTAACAATAAAAAAACCACGGAGCAAAGCCCCGTGGTTAAAGAAAATCAAAAATTTTAGTGGGCGGTTGAAGCCACCTGTCGCCCTGCGGCGCGGTCCCAAATGATGGCGAGAACCACCATAATCACCGTTGGCGCTAACCATGCCAGCCCCTGATCGGCCAGCGGCAAACGCGCGGCCCACGCGGGTAAAATATCACTGATTGCCGATGATTTAATCCCATCGAGAATACCAAACAAGGTGCTGATGAGCATCGCTGGAGCAATCACGCGGGTTGAGTTATGCCACCACGGACGGGTAAAGCTCAACACCACCAACGCGATACACGGCGGGTAAATTGCCGTCAGCACTGGAATTGAAACCTGAATCAGATGGCTTAAACCCAGGTTGGAAACCACCATTGAGAACAGGCCCAGGATAAACACCAGCGAACGATAAGACAGTGGCAAATACTGGCTGAAGAATTCAGCACACGCACAAGTCAGGCCAATTGCCGTGACCATACAAGCCAGGAAAATCAAGGCTGCCAGGAAGAAGCTACCCGCACCACCGAAAGTATGAGCCACATACGCATGCAGAATTGCGGCACCGTTCGCGTTTTGATCGGCAACTAACGTTGCGCTGTCAGAACCCAGGCGGAACAGAGCCAGATAAATCAGCGTTAAGCCAACACCGGCAATCAAGCCAGCCCAAATGGTATAGCGCGTCAGCAGACGGGATTCAGTCACCCCACGCGAACGCGCGGCGTTGACAATCACTATGCCGAACACTAACGATGCCAGGGTATCCATGGTGAGATAACCATTCACGAAGCCGTTTGAGAACGCAGCATTCTGATACGCTTCAGTCGCCGTGCTGATACCACCCGCAGGCCACAACATTGCGCCCGCAGCCAGCGCCAGCAGCGCGACAATTTTTACCGGGGCGAGCACATGGCCAACGGTGTCTAAAAGTTTGCCCGGATACAGCGAAACGCCAATCACAATCGCAAAGTAAACCAGGCTGTAGATAAACAGCGGTAACTCACCGGTGCCGACCAGCGGCGCTATTCCCACTTCAAAAGAAACGGTAGCAGTACGCGGTGTGGCGAACAGCGGCCCAACAGCCAGATAACAAATGGTGGCTAACAACACACCGGCACGGCGGCCAATTGGCGAACTGAGGCTATCAATGCCCCCGCCGACACGAGCGATGGCGACAATAGTCAGCACCGGCAGGCCTACAGCCGTTACCAGGAAGCCTAATGATGCAATCCAAACGTGTTCACCCGCTTGTAGCCCCACCATTGGAGGGAAAATGATATTGCCTGCGCCGACAAACAGCGCAAAGGTCATAAAGCCCAGTGCGAGGATGTCTCGAGATTTCAAATGATGGGTCATAAAATATTTGCAGCCTGTGGATGTGTGGTGTTGAAAGTATTCAAATTTTTATACCTGTTAACTCGGCATAAAAGCGGCAATCAGTAGACTCGACAGCGGAAAATCCTTTCCGGGATCGGTGGAGAAGAATAGTTGTTTGAATTACCACTCATATCCAGTCGGTCTACCAATCACAGGGCCGCAATTAAAACGCTTATAGCGTTTGAAGGCAAGAACGGATCTAAAAACCAGATTGATATCCTTAAATTAACAGCATCACTAGTGGATTCGATTAATCAGAGGAAAAGATCATGGTCTTTTGTGTGGTTAAATTATAACCGATTGAGTGTTTTTGATTTACATGTGGGCAAAAAAAACACAGGCCAGAAAAGCGGCCTGTGGAAAGTTATTTTGACACTTATTGCGCCAGTGTCGGATGACGCATCTGTACGACCGACGAAAACTGATTATCAGTCTATTTCTCGCTAACGATTAACCGCTCGGGCAAAACAAAGGAAAACGTTGAACCTTTGCCCGGCTGGCTTTCAATATTCAGGCGTGCGTCATGGTGGCTTAAAGCATGTTTGACTATCGCCAGCCCAAGCCCGCTGCCGCCCGTCTGACGCGAACGCGCTTTGTCGACGCGGTAAAAACGCTCAGTCAGGCGCGGAAGGTGTTCTGCTGAAATCCCCGGACCATTATCAGTCACGCTAAAACTTGCCCCACCCGCCACACGTTTCCAGCTCACCGTAATATGCGTGCCTTCTGGCGTATGGTTGACTGCGTTATAAACGAGGTTAGAAATCGCACTCCTCAGTTGCTCGTCATTGCCAAAGACTTTCAGCGTGGGATCGATATCAAATTGTATCGTCTGCCGTTCATGGCTGAGAGTTTGCGCCTCACGTTCTACAACACGCAGCATCAGCGGCACATCAATCTTTTCATTGAGCACCATGGCCGGAGCGGCTTCTATTTTTGAAAGCGTCAGAAGCTGCTTAACCAACCCTTCCATGCGCGAAGTTTGCTCGCGCATTGTGCCTAATGCTTTCTCACGCAGCGGCCCTTCAAGCGTCTGGTCCTGCATCATCTCCAGATAACCTTGCAGCACCGTGAGCGGCGTTCGCAGTTCGTGACTGACGTTAGCAAAGAAATTACGTCGCGCCCCTTCGAGCTGGTGCATCTGAGTCACATCGCGTGCCACCAGCAGCCACTGCTCATCGCTGTAGGGCATCACACGGAACTCCAGATGGCGGCCCGTATTGAGTACCAAAGTTAACGGACGCGAAAACTCTTTTTGCGACAAATAGCGAGTAAATTCAGGGTAGCGCAGCAAGTTAAGGATGTTCTGCCCGTTATCGTCCGGCCAGCGTAACCCCAGCAATTGTTGCGCCAGACCGTTGCACCAAAAAATCGTCCCTTCTTCCGTGGTCAAAACCACCGCATCGGGCAGCGATTCGGCTCCGCTACGAAAACGCTTAATCAGATTGCCTAACTCTTTGCGGCGCTTTTTGTTGCGCAGCTGCATCTGATGAAGACCGTACAACAGGGGATCCCAACTCCCGCGGCCTGGCGGCGGCGTCATACTGCGATCCACCCACAGCCACCACGATAAACGCAGTAAATTCCAGAAATGCCAAGCCAGCAGTCCGGTGACTGCCAGTAATAAAAACCACGGTAAATGGCCGAAAATAAGACCTAAGATGGCGGCGGGTATGCAACAGAGCACCAGCTCCATCACCAGCCTTTTCCATGACAACCTTTCCAGCACGCGTCATTCTCCTGACAAGGAATTAAAAGCGGGTTGAGAACCGATAACCCGTACCGCGTACTGTTTGTACCATTCTGTCATGTCCACTATGTTCAAGCGCTTTGCGTAACCGCCGAATATGTACGTCCACCGTTCGGTCTTCGACATAAACATTGGTACCCCATACATGATTAAGCAGTTGCTCACGGCTATACACCCGTTCCGGGTGCGTCATAAAGAAGTGTAATAATTTAAATTCTGTTGGCCCCATATCCAATGGGTTCTCACCGGTCATGACGCGGTGCGATGACGGATCAAGGCTCAGCCCGTGCATCTCAATCACCTCTTCCACCGCCATCGGAGAGATGCGGCGCATCACCGCTTTAATGCGTGCCACAAGCTCCTTCGGGGAAAACGGTTTGGTAATATAGTCATCGGCTCCGACTTCAAGCCCTCGCACGCGGTCTTCTTCTTCACCACGCGCCGTCAGCATCATCACCGGGATTTCACGAGTTAATGCTTCGCGTTTCAAATGCTTGATGAATTGAATACCCGAACCACCCGGCAGCATCCAGTCGAGTAAAATTAAATCCGGAAAGGGTTCGATAAGCAGATTCACTGCACTGTCATAATCTTCCGCTTCTACAGGATGAAAACCGTTTTGCTCAAGCACAAAGCTCACCATTTCACGGATTGGAGCTTCATCTTCTACGACTAAAATACGCTTCGCCATGATTCGCCCTGCTCAAGGAATAATTATTGTTGTTTCAATGCGGTGCCATTATGCGTCAGATTTATGACAGATTTATGAAAAACATAAATGCCTGGTGATTCATCACAATGAATTATGACACTCAATTGTGTCGTTCTTGCTCATCCGCTTTATAATCCCGCCACGCTTTTTTATGCCAAGGGACAACCAATGCGCATTATTCACACTTCAGACTGGCATCTTGGTCAAAATTTTTATACCAAAAGCCGTGGGCCAGAGCACCAGGCGTTTCTTGAATGGTTGCTTCAAGCCGCAGTCGAGCATGATGTGGATGCGATAATTGTCGCAGGCGATATTTTTGATACCGGCTCGCCGCCAAGTTACGCACGCGAATTGTATAACCGTTTTGTGGTGCAACTTCAGCAAACAGGCTGTTCTCTCGTGGTGCTGGCGGGAAATCATGATTCCGTAGCCACGCTGAATGAATCTCGTGAATTAATGGCATGCCTGAATACTTATGTCATTGCCAGTGCGCGGCATGATGCCAGCCAGCAGGCTATCGTGCTCAACGCTAAATCGGGTGAACCGGGTGCCATTCTCTGTCCGATTCCATTCCTGCGCCCACGGGATATTCAAAATAGCCAGGCGGGGCTTTCCGGCCACGAAAAGCAGCGTTCGTTGATGGAAGCCATCAGCGAGCATTACCAGCAGTGTTACACCACCGCCTGCGAATTACGCGCTGATGCGAAGCTGCCGATTATCGCGACCGGCCATTTAACCACCGTGGGCGTAACCAAAAGCGATGCGGTGCGCGATATTTACATCGGCACACTGGATGCTTTCCCGGCGCAGCATTTCCCCGCAGCCGACTACATCGCACTCGGCCATATCCATCGTGCCCAACTCATTGGTGGCACTGAACATATTCGCTATAGCGGCTCGCCCATCCCGTTAAGTTTTGACGAAACAGGCAAGAACAAAAGTGTTTATCTGGTTGAGTTTGCCGAAGGCGTGCTTCATGAAGTGACTCCGCTGACGGTGCCTGTCAGCCAGCCTTTAGCAGTCATCAAAGGTTCTCTGAGTGAAATCGAACAGCAACTCGCGCAGTGGCGCGATGCACCAGCAGAACCCAAAGTTTGGCTGGATATTGAAATCGCTACCGAAGAATATCTGCATGATATGCAGCGTCATATTCAACAATTAACCGAAACGCTACCCGTCGAAGTGGTGTTGCTGCGTCGCAGCCGTGAACAGCGCGATCGCGTTATCGCCCAGCAACATAAAGAAACGCTGAGTGAGCTGACGGTTGAAGAGGTTTTTGAGCGCCGCCTGGTTCAGGAAGACACCTCCGAAGAACGAGCACAGCGTTTGCGAACGCTATTTGCCCAAACGGTGGCGAGCCTGCATGACGTGGAGGAAGAAGCATGAAAATCCTTAGCCTGCGCTTAAAAAACCTCAATTCCCTGAAAGGGGAATGGAAAGTCGATTTCACCCGCGAACCGTTCGCCAGCAACGGTTTGTTTGCCATAACCGGGCCAACAGGAGCCGGGAAAACCACGCTGCTCGATGCGATTTGTCTCGCGCTTTACCACCAGACACCGCGCCTCAATACCGTCACGCAATCGCAAAATGATCTCATGACGCGCGACACCGCCGAATGCCTGGCGGAAGTGGAATTTGAAGTAAAAGGGGTTGCCTATCGTGCATTCTGGAGCCAGAACCGTGCGCGCAATGCGGCCAACGGCAATCTACAAGCCCCGCGTATCGAGCTTGCAGAAGTGGCAAGTGGCAAGATTATTGCCGATAAAGTCAAAGACAAACTTGAGGTTACGTCCAAACTCACCGGTCTGGATTACGACCGATTCACCCGCTCAATGATGTTATCCCAGGGCCAGTTTGCTGCGTTCTTAAATGCCAATGCCAATGACCGCGCCTCTTTGCTCGAAGAGCTGACCGGAACTGAAATATATGGCACCGTTTCTGCGGCGGTGTTCGAGAATCATAAAAATGTGCGCAGCCAGCTTGAAAACCTACAAGCGCAGGCCGCTGGCGTAGCATTGTTAAGTGAAGAGCAGCACCAGCAGCTTTCTGAGAGTTTTCAGACCCTGAGCGTAGAAGAAAAAGCGCTGCTCGCAGAACAAATGAAACTCCAGCAGCA
The DNA here is from genome assembly GCF_024807715.1 of Buttiauxella sp. BIGb0471. Lineage (NCBI taxonomy): Bacteria > Pseudomonadati > Pseudomonadota > Gammaproteobacteria > Enterobacterales > Enterobacteriaceae > Buttiauxella > Buttiauxella sp. BIGb0471. The sequence continues at coordinate 98,229 of NZ_JANUEU010000005.1, read as the reverse complement.
TCAGCAATGGTTAGGCCAACTGGCGCAGCTCACGCAAAAACATGGGCAGGCAGAACACTCTTTAAAAGCGGCGAATAACGCAATAGAAGCCGCCGCGCCAGAGTTAGATAAACTGACTCGCGCACAACCGGCAGAAAAACTGCGCCCTGACTGGCAACGTTTGCAGGAATTGCAGGCAACTTTGCAAAACACACATGCTCAGTGTGAAGAAGTGAATGCTCGCTTACATCAGGCGACAGTACGACGCCAGCAGACACGGCAGGCTGCCGCAAGCATGGCTGCAAAACTCACGCAGGAAAGCACGCAACTCCAGGAGTGGCTGAAAACTCACGACCGATACCGCCAATGGGGGACTGAGCTGGCGGGCTGGCGCATGGGGTTTGGTCAGCAGCAGCGTGAGGCTGAAAAACTACAAGATTTGCAGCGCAATATCGATTCAAGCCAGAAGAAACTCGAACTTCTGCCAGTAGCTGAAATGTCTATCAGTGCTGATGAAGTAAGTACCCACTTACAAGCAACGATGGCTGCACGTCCGCAGCGCCAGCTGCTTGCCACATTACAGCCTCAATTTTCATCGCTTCTCAAACGCAAATCGCAGCAACAACAAGAGATTACCGCGCTCGAAAAACAAATTGCCGAGGGTGATGTGGAGCTGGTTTTAAAGCGCCAGCAATATAAAGAACGCCGCCAGCATGAGAGTGACCTCGAGAAAGTGTGTGAGCTTGAACTGCGTATTGTCAGCCTTGAAGCCGAGCGCGCTCGTTTACAGCCTCATCAACCTTGCCCTCTGTGCGGCTCGACGCAACATCCGGCGGTCGCTGATTATCAGGCGATTCAGCCCGGAGAAAATCAGCAGCGGCTAGCCGAACTTAAACGTGAAGTTGCCATTCTTGCGGAAGCAGGCTTTGCGATGAAAGGCCAGCTTGATACGCAGCGTAAACAGCGCGAAAACCTGCTGGCGGCTATCACTGCGCTGAATGAAGAAGAAAACGGATTGCGCTTACGCTGGCAACAACTGTGCGCAAATCTGCAACTGACTCTCGCGCCGGAAGACGACCTCCAGCAGTGGCTGGAAAGCGAAGAACAACGCGAACAACAGTTACATCAGTTAAGCCAGCGCATTGTGCTGGAAGAGCAGCTTGCTCAGACACGTGCTCAACACGCTAAACTCGTCGCTGAAATTGCTACACAGCGCGAAGCAATCACTACCGCGCTTAATAACGCAGGGCTGCAATACCCGACTCCTGGCGAAGAGAATAACTGGCTGGCGGAACGTCAGCAGGAATTACAACAGTGGCAACAGCGCAATGAACAGCTTCCCCGCGTGCAACAGCAACTGGCTTTGCTGGAAAATGTGCTCAGTACATTTATAGACGATGGCACTTCGCCTGCTCCGCTATCGGAAAACGAACAAAATGAGGCATTACAGAACTGGCATAGCCTGCACAGTAATTGTATTGCGCTGGAAAGCCAGTGGCGGACGCTGCAACAGCAACACAAGCAAGAAGAAACGCGCGTTGCTCAGGCAAGCGAGCAATTTCTCGCCGCACTCGCCGTCAGCCCATTTGCCGATGTGCAAACATTCCAGGCGGCGTTACTGAATGAAGCCGAATGCCAAAAACTCGAACTTAGAAAACAACAGCTTGAGCAACAACTTCAGCAGCAGACCGTGCTCTTCCAGCAGGTTGAAAAAGCATTGGCAGAACACAAATCTGCACGCCCGGAAACGCTGGTGGCCGATGTCGAGCTTAATGCCCTGCAAGACCAACTGACGCAATGCAATCAACAGCTGCGCGACAACACGACACAGCAGGGGCAAATTCAGCAACAGCTTCGCCATGACGCAGAAAACCGCCAGCGCCAACAAGGTTTGATGCAGGCTATTGTTGAGTGCCAGCAGCAAGTGGAAGACTGGGGCTATCTCAATGCGCTGATTGGCTCGAAGGAAGGCGACAAATTCCGTAAATTCGCCCAGGGACTGACGCTCGATAATTTAGTGTGGCTGGCAAACAACCAGCTCAACCGTTTACACGGGCGCTATTTGCTGCAACGCAAAGATAGCGAAGCGCTGGAGTTGCAGGTGGTCGATACCTGGCAGGCCGATGCGGTACGAGACACGCGCACGCTTTCTGGCGGAGAGAGTTTCCTGGTCAGCCTTGCGCTCGCACTGGCACTTTCAGACCTGGTCAGCCATAAAACACGAATCGACTCGCTATTCCTTGATGAAGGTTTTGGCACACTGGATGCCGAAACGCTGGATACCGCGCTGGATGCGCTCGACACGCTTAACGCCAGCGGTAAAACCATCGGTGTGATTAGCCACGTCGAAGCGATGAAAGAGCGTATTCCGGTGCAGATTAAGGTGAAGAAGATTAACGGATTAGGTGTGAGTCGGCTGGCGAAAGAGTTTGCGGTCGGGTGATCCCTCTGACTCTCTGGAATGGACGGCTTCCATCTAAGAAGCCGTATTCAGATAGCACCGCCTGATGCTCAGCCAATATTAACCGTACTACCACCAATAACAACGCCACCGCAATCAATAGCATCACCGGCTCTCGCTGCAGGAAGACCATCAATAAATACGGTGCCTGAACCACTCGCTATTTTACGCGGGTGAGGCGGATGTTTAGGTTTGTCATGGGGTGTCAACGGATCCCCCACTCGGGCTGCCGGTAACCCGTCAATGGATACTGTTGGTGAACCCGCTGTTATGACAGTTTCGCAGTAGCCATCATGTTGGGAGCCTTTGTCATTGAGTTTTGCGGCGAAGGGCATGATTATCTATCCTTGAATAAAGTAATATTTATGGATGTCTGAGTTTCTATTAATCTAATTTGTAAATTTGGTTTTATTCATATCATAAGGCGATGTGAGCATGTCACCGTCGATATTAATAATGACTTGATTAGATCTGGCTTCAAAGAAATTAGCTGGGCTAAATCCATCGTAGTCAAATTTTCTTAAGAGGCCTTCAGCAGTATCCTCTTTCCAGGGGTCAATCACCTTACATAACTCATTAATATTTTGTAAAAAATAACTGTATTTATCCGTTTCACAACTGCCAAACTTCCAGTTAAGTATTGAAAAAACAGTATTATAGATTCTCTTTTCATGGAAAAAGGTATCATTTGCCATGAAAAACTCTAACGTTCCGATATTGTAACGGCGCTTCCCCGGCGGAAATAAATAAGCGTCATTAAGTTTTACCGTATAAGAAAATGTTTTTCCCGCAAGGATTTCCTGCCAATCCGGTTTTTTATCATTATCCTCATCTTCAAATTGGCATCGCCATCCCAGATAAACCAGTCTGATACCTTCGGTTGCTATTGAAAAAGTATCACTACATAAAGGTTGTTCTTCTTCGCGAGCAAGTCTGCTTCTATGCACAAAATATGTTTGCAGGCTTCTATTATAAAAGTTTACGGTGGCAAATGTGGAGCTATTTTTTTGTTGTACAGTCAGATGGATATCAACTTGGCGTTTATTTTGTTCCATTTCACTTTCATATTCACCTATGTCGTAATAGGGATATACTTTAATATCGTCTCCATTTACTTTTAAATCTGTGTACGGCAATGGTTCAATAACCGGAGGGAGATATTTCTCTCCTTTCACTTGGCTAAACTGGCGAAGTCCATAGATATGTTTTTGAAGAACCACATCCTCACTCGCTGTTACATATGCCAAAGGAGACACAAAAAAAAACAACATCATTGTTATTTTTAAGTTAAGAAATTTTATTGCAACAATCTTAATCCTACAAAAAAAATATTTCATATCCCCTCTCAACAAAACCGCATATTTTCACATGGAAATAGTAAGTGAAAAATCATTTATTTTTATTACTTACAATAGAATCTCAAAATATCTCTCAATATTATAAGAATTCTTAAAAACATACTGGCTTTTGCTTTCTTTAAGTTCAGTCGCAAATGTAGGATAATTTTTTAGTTTACTGTAACCTCCTTTTGTTGGCATATCCTCCGTTCCCATCCCCCCATCCCTACCATTTTCCCCACTGCGATAAAAATGAGATAGCTCGTGGCAAAGTGTAGATGCTTGAGAATTAACCCCCATTAATGGTTTACATACAAAATTCTGGAAGATATTTATTCTTAAGATCTCTGCATATCTATCGGGTTCCAAAAAGGATGTCTGATCAGCAGTTACACTTGCAGAGCCTTTGTCGGAGTCAGTTTTATTAAAGAAATTCCCAATAAGAATCGGATCCTTATTTCCCTCGTCAATAGTGGTCGATATCTTTTTAAATATAAAAAGTAATCTATCAACGCCTTCTTGCATAAATTCATGCGCTGTGATGTTTCTCTTTTCAATATAAGGATCAAAGGGACTACTGGGATCGGCATCCATCGCCTTTTTCTTTTCCTCTTCACTATCGATGGTAATAATAGAATGCCCTTCCACACCAAATATTTTAAAAAACTCTTTCTGCTTATCAGCATCCCAACCTTTTTCACTCAGATCTTTTTGTCTCTGCTCTAATACTTTTTGGGTCGCCTCAAGTGCTTCATCCATCATTTTCTTGAATTGATTAGTAACCTTGGTTTCCTTAACACACTGCTTCTTCTTTTCACTTGTTCCTTTTGTACTTTTTCTTTCACTACTCATTTACCCCTCCCAGAATCATATCAATGTTCTGACTTAGCAATCTGACATCAATGTCCTGTGCTTCTTCATCAGTATTAAAACTTTCAGTATTTCCTTCATTATCTGTCACTCCCTCCACCTGAGATCCATCTGCAAACTTTGCGATATAGCGAGTCTGGCGATAGGGAATACCGTCATCGTCTTTAAAAGTGAACTGGATATTATATTCATCAGGTTCATCCTCATCTTTTGGCTCATCCTGCTCACCTGAGCCATCGCCACCGGAATCTCCACCACCACCTTCGTCACTATCCTCCGGCGACTCATCTTCCGAATCATCTTCATCGCCCAGACGGCTCAGTACCGCCGCCTGTAGGGTCTTCACAGGCGCTTCCGGACTTCCCCCGCCGTTGAGATTGATTTTCAGCCCGGTGATGTCCACGCCGCCGGGATGAATGACAATGAATGAGCTGCCCATTTTCAGCGTGATTTTGCTGTTGCTCTGCAACACGATATCGCCCTGCGCATCCACACCCAGCGCACCCTTCACTTTCTGGGCCAGGTCGCCTTTCACCTCCAAGCTGTGATTACCCTTCACCAGGCTGATATGGTCTTTGGCGGTGTTGTATTCCTGGCTGCCTTTCACCGTGACTTTGCGGTCGCGCTCCACATACAGGTTGTCATCGCGGCCGCTGTTTACCGTCCGGTCGCGGGTCACTTTCAGCGTCTGGTCATTGCGCACGGTGATGCTGCGGTCGTGCGCCACGGTGATTTTCTGGTCATGTCCGGCAGCATTTTCCTTGCCGATTTTCACCGTCTGCCCCAGGCCGACCGTGACCTCCTGGTTATGGCCAATGGTTTCACTGTGGTCGACTTTCACATTCGTATCGCGGTTATTCAGCACCACCGTCTTCATGTCCTTCTGGGCATGCATCGACAGCAGCTCCTGGCCGGTCTGGTCCTCAAGCATTAATTCGTTGTACCCGACACCCTTATACGTCTGCGAGCGTATCGCCATCTGGGTTTTAGTCCCCGGCAGGTCGCCCGGTGCACGGTTGGCGGCGTGATAGGTGCGCCCGGTGATAATCGGCTGGTCCGGGTCGCCGTTCAGGAAATCGACAATCACTTCCTGGCCGACGCGCGGGATGGCGATGTTGCCGAATCCCGTGCCCGCCCACGCCTGCGAGACGCGCACCCAGCACGAGCTTTCCTCGTTGCTTTTGTTGTAGCGGTCCCAGGCAAATTTCACCGTCACCCGCCCGTGCTCGTCGCAGTAGATTTCTTCCCCGGCAGGGCCGGTGACAATGCCGATTTGCGGGCCGTCCACCAGCGGTTTCGGTAGCGGCGCCGGTCGCCAGGTCTGCGTAGCCGGGATAACATGAAAGCGGTTGGTGAGCGTGGTGCCCTGACCGGCGCTGCCGATATGCGCCTGTGGCTGGCTGCCGCTCATCTCGCACGACACCACCTGCCACGGGCTGTTTAAATCCTCACGCGGATGGTCGGTGAGGGTGAACCAGCGCCCCGGCTGTAACTGCGGGCAATTACTGGTGCCGCTGGCAAAATCGACGTTATTGCGCCAGCCTTCCATCTGATATTTCGCAAAATCGGCACCGTGCTGTTCGTCTTTAAAACGCCCCGGATAGTCAAAGATTTCATAGTCCGGGCGCTGATATGACAGGTCCGCCCCTTCTTCCTGGTACTGCGCCTGCCAGTTCGGGGCGGTGAAGGTGTAATCCTGGGTGGTGACTTTCGCCGGGCGGATTTGTGCGCTGCGGCGGAAGGTGTTGATGCATTCGGTGGATGATTCAGAGGCGGCATTCGGGTTGTACGGGAACGTCCCGAGTCCGCGCAGGTTGCAGCGGTCATCGGTGAAAGTCAGCTTCTGGTCTCTGTCGTCGAGATATTCATCCTCGAAGAAGAAAATGCCTTCTTCGGCGGCAAGACGGGCGATGAAATCGTAATCCGATTCCATAAACTGGACGCAGAATTCACGCGCCGGATGCGGGCGACGGAACAGGGCGTCATGCGTGCGGATACGCATTTCTTTCAGCAGCTTTGCGAAGATGTACTGGATGTCGTAGTTCTGAAAACTGCGGCAATTCTGCCGTTGTGAACTGCGCCAGAACTCCGGGCGCACCGTCATGCGGTACAACGTCTGATGTTTGCCGCTGTCGCCCTGCTCGCAGAAGGTGACGATACCGCGCACCCGGCGCTTAATCTCTTCGCCCTGCCAGATGGAGAGCAGCGCGAATTCATCGAGAATGGCTTTAAAGCCAATCGCCGGGTCATTACAGGCCACGGTGATATCCAGAGTGAATAGCGAAGAGAGAGACTGCATTAATTTAAAGCCCACCACCGCAAAGGTGTCCGCCGGAGTGCGCCCCGCGGTGAAGGTAAAGCGGGTGCCGTCTGAGGCCATGAGGGAAGTCCTTTCCTGTCCGTGGAGTTATTGACCAGAGCACATAGTCGAAACTGAATCATTACTCTGATAAATATAATAAAATCAAAAGCATAATGGACGTGAAAGATAAGATTGGAAGAGCGAGATGACTGTGACAGGTGTCACATAAAAGAAAATAGGGAAACCTACAAATGGTTCAGGCGTTCAATAGATTATTTTTTGCCGGATGTCGCTAACGCTAATCCGACCTACGTATGAGATCTCATAGGACGGATTAACGCAACGTCATCCACCAGCTTTTACTTCTCCAGCGGCCACAACCACGCCGCACCGCGTACGCCGCTGGAGTCGCCATGAACCGCTTTGCGAATCGGGGTTTCGCATTCACCGCCAAAGACCCACGGCTTCACTAGCTGCGGCACTGTTTTGTACAAACGTTCGTTGTTGCTCATACCGCCGCCGAGCACGATCACATCGGGATCAATAATATTGACAATGTGGGCCAGTGATTTTGCCAGGCGCATTTCGTAGCGAGCGATCGCCAGTTCTGCAACCGGATCCTGTTGCTCGACTAAATGCATGATCTCATTACCCTTAAGGGCATGGCCACTCAAACGACGGTAATCTGTGCCGAAGCCCGTTCCGGAAATAAAGGTTTCGATACAGCCTTGTTTGCCGCAGTAGCAAGGCACTTCCTCGCGAAAACGCAATTCGTCTTCATCCATCCACGGTAAAGGGTTATGGCCCCACTCACCCGCCGTACCGTTGCCGCCAATCAGGCTACGCCCGTTAATGGCGATGCCCGATCCACAGCCTGTACCGATGATCACCGCGAAAACCATTGCCGCACCGGCTGCTGCCCCGTCGGTTGCTTCAGAAACCGCCAGACAGTTCGCATCATTAGCCAGACGAACTTCACGCTGCAGAGCATCACACAGATCTTTATCGAAAGGTTGGCCGTTAAGCCAGGTTGAGTTGGCATTTTTGACCACGCGGGTATAAGGCGAGATCGAACCGGGTATACCGATACCTACGGTTCCAGTCTCACCCGTGGCCTCTTCTGCCAGGCGCACCAGTTCAACAATCGTGCCGATAGTCTGCTGGTAATCGTTTTTCGGCGTTGGCAAGCGATGGCGGAAAAGTTGTTTCCCGTCGTTGGCCAGAGCGATAACTTCTGTTTTTGTTCCACCTAAGTCGATACCAATACGCACGGCAATGCCCTCATTTAATTATTGTTATCAATAGAATAGAAGTGCTGCCCCGTAAAGGCAATGAAACACAGCGCCCGATTCGTTATCATGCCCGCTGCGTTTAACTGACAGTCCGGGAAATAATCATGGTGTGGTTCAAAAATTTAATGGTTTACCGTTTAAGCCGTGACATCACGCTTTCAGCGGATGACATGGAAAAACAGTTGGCCGCGTTTACTTTCACCCCTTGCGGTAGCCAGGATATGGCCAAGACCGGCTGGGTGTCGCCGATGGGTTCGCACAGTGATGCATTAACCCATGTTGCCAACGGGCAGATTGTGATTTGCGCCCGTAAAGAAGAAAAAATTCTCCCGGCTCCGGTGATTAAACAAGAACTGGAAGCGAAGATCAGCCGCCTTGAAGCCGAACAGGCTCGTAAGCTGAAAAAAACCGAGAAAGATTCCCTGAAAGATGAAGTGCTGCACTCTTTGCTGCCACGCGCTTTTAGTCGTTTCAATCAAACCATGATGTGGATTGATACCGTAAACGGTTTAATCATGGTGGATTGTGCCAGTGCCAAGAAAGCGGAAGATACGCTGGCGTTGCTGCGTAAAAGTCTTGGTTCGTTGCCAGTGGTGCCGCTTGCGCTCGAAAACCCAATTGAGCTGACACTGACCGAATGGGTTCGCTCAGGCGATGTACCTCCAGGCTTTGCGCTGATGGATGAAGCCGAGCTGAAAGCCATTCTTGAAGGTGGCGGTGTGATTCGTTGCAAGCAGCAGGACCTGGTTTGCGATGAAATTGCCGCCCATATCGAAGCCGATAAAGTAGTCACTAAATTGGCTCTTGACTGGCAAGAACGTATTCAGTTTTTGATTGCTGACGACGGTTCAATTAAGCGTTTGAAATTTGCAGACACCATCCGTGAACAGAACGATGACATCGACCGCGAAGATTTTGGCCAACGTTTTGATGCTGATTTTATTCTGATGACAGGTGAATTAGCTGCGTTGATCAAGAGCCTGGTTGAAGCGTTAGGCGGCGAAGCACAGCGCTAAAATCCGTTCCCTCTTCCCTATGGGAAGAGGGAAATAAATACATTATTTGTCGGCCAGATAACGGCAAAGATAGGAAGTCGGTTCAGCGACTTGTAAATGGAATTCACTGTGTCCGGGAACATGGAACACAGTGCCCGCAGCATACGTTTTCCATTCGGTTTCGCCCGGCAGTAAAACATGCAATGCCCCACTCACCACTGTCATTTCTTCTGGTTGAGCTGTACCAAAAGTATATTCACCTTCAGCCATGACCCCAACACTTGCGCGGCCAGTGCTGCTGCTGGTAAACCCAATAGATTTCACTTTACCGGAAAAGTACTCATTACTTTGAAGCATGACCAGGCCCTTTTAAAAATAGTTGAAAAAACAATATAGAGGGGAACTTAAGAGCCTGTCACGCAAATTATTGCCTGCCGTTAAGCGAGCAATTCCGACGCAAGTCGAGCAATCAGCACGTTCGATAACAATACCGGAACATCCAATGATTTTTGCAGCAAATCACGATGTTTTTGATGAAAACCCAGGCAATCCAGAAGCAGTACATCCGCACCATCTGCTACCAGTTTCTTTCCTGCATCGATTAGATCCTGTTCCGTTCCATGAATCGGATTCGCCAATTCATACAGCGGTTCACTCTCTAAAAGTTGCCATTTTTGGCTCTGGAATTTAAGCATTTCAGGCACCGGGATAATAATCCCGACCTGATGCCCGACGACAATCGAGGCTACCAGCGGCGGGATGATGCGCTCTGGCTCCAGCAAAATACCTTTGCGTACCGTTAGATTGGCAAAACGGTGTGAACTCATGAGTAAAATGACATCGAAACCCTGGTTATCCAGCACTTCAATCGCATCTTGCAACGCACGCTCTACTTTCTGCTTCCCCAAAGAAATCAGAAGATTACCGGATAAAAGAGTGAGTAAAGGTTCCTCACCTGCTGCCGGAGCATATTCCGCCATCACTTCGTCATGCGAAAGATTACCAAGCAGGCTGAATAGTTTGATTTGATCAGCAGAAATGTGATCCGTGAGTAGCGGCAGGATTTCACTGACCGGAACAACGCCGATGGTGATAATTGCCAATGTTTGTTTCATGTTTCGTTCCGCCCTTGTCCCATATCAGCCCCTCACTGCTGCACTGGTATCTTTCCTGTGAATGATACTCTGCTGAAGGTCGTTCAATAATTAACCACAAAGCGTAGCAGCATAATTGCAGAGCATCTGCCGGAATATTCAACGAAACGCCAACGACATTAGTACAACATCACGATAATTATTTTTTAACAAATGGATTAACTGAAAGATGTGATTTATCGCAGGTCAGTGAGTGAATTCAAAAGAGGGAGAAGATGCGGCATCCTTGCCAGTGACACTAGGTTTTTTGCGGATCTTCGTAACGCCGCTTAGCATCCCGCGCTTCTTGTTCTGTTTCATGCTCGCTAATTAGCGTGTCAGGATGGGGATGGTCCGCACGAAGTTGATACCAGGTCACTGTTTGGTCCGTTGCGCCTTTTTCAACGGCAACAATTCGCGCTTCTCGTGGATATGGAGGATTGCTCGCCATCGCTCTTCCTTAGGTTGTGGATGAGCGTTAAGTATAGACAATGATTAGCTGGCATGAGCCGTATGCAATGCCGCCAGCACCGCTGCGACGATTTCTTCAGGGGAACTAGTGGCATCAACAACATGGTGTGCGGCCTGGTTATAGAGCGCTTCACGGGCCGCAAGAACTTCGACGATTTCATCGGTAATCGGCCTACCGGTAAGTGTAGGACGCTGGCCTTCTTCCGGAAAGGCTTCTAAGCGTGAGGCCAGGATTTGCGCCGGTGCACGCAGGTAGATAACCACGCCGTGATCGCGCATAAACTGACGATTGCTTTCGGCCAGCACCATGCCGCCCCCGGTCGCAATAACCGTACCTGGCGCCGTAACGCTTTGCAGCGCACCGGACTCACGGCGACGAAAACCGTCCCACCCTTCTTGTGCGACGATATCGGCAACGCTCATTTTGGTGGTCGTTAAAAGGTAATGGTCGGTATCAACAAAGTTACAGCCCAATGCCTGCGCTAATGCAACACCCACGGTTGTTTTGCCACAACCTCGTGCGCCGACTAAATAAATGGGTTGAGTCATCGGTGGCTAATCCTTAGAAGTCCGCCAAAGAGTGTCATCATACCAGCAAGCTAGTACGCGGTGTAGAATTACATCGGTATTAAGCGCTTTTAGAGCGACTGGCAACAAGCAGCCACTTTTCGAGTTCGTTCGCAAATAACTGACGATCACGCTGATTAAGGCTGTCAGGCCCGCCGGTCTGCACACCACTGGCTCTTAATGTATCCATAAAATCACGCATCGTAAGGCGTTCTCGAATGGTGGCTGGAGTGTAAAGCTCACCGCGAGGATTGAGCGCAATCGCGCCCTTTTCCAGCACATCGGCAGCCAAAGGAATATCCGCCGTCACCACTAAATCGTCTTTTTCACAGCGCCGGACAATTTCGTTATCGGCCACATCAAAACCCGATGCCACTTGCAGGCTACGAATAAAACGCGAAGGCGGTGTTTTCATTCCCTGGTTTGCCACCAGAGTTACCATGGTTTGCGTACGCTCTGCGGCACGAAACAACACTTCTTTTATCACTTTTGGACACGCATCTGCATCCACCCAAATTTGCATCACGACTCCTGATTGCCGACGCTAATGGAGGGGATCTTGCCGTGCTTTTTCAGAATCGCAAACTTTATCTTTGCCTGCGGTTAGCCGAAGCCAGTGAAATCACGTTAAGCTATGCTCATCACACAACTCAAAACGATGGAGTGAGACTTTGGATAAGAAAATTGGATTTATCGGTTGCGGCAATATGGGAAAAGCCATTCTTGGTGGTCTGATAGCCAGTGGGCAAGTGCTTCCAGGCAACATCTGGGTCTATACGCCATCGCCCGATAAAGTCGATGCCTTGCGCGAGCAATACGGTATTAATGCCGCGCAAAGCGCACAGGAAGTTGCTCAAATTGCCGATATCGTTTTCGGTGCGGTGAAGCCCAATGTGATGCTAAAAGTGCTGGGTGAAGTCAATTCCAGCCTGAATAAAGATACGGTGGTGATTTCCATTGCCGCAGGCATCACGCTGGATTCGCTGGCAAAAGCCCTGGGACACGACCGTAAAATTATCCGTGCCATGCCCAATACGCCAGCCCTGGTGAATGCCGGGATGACCTCAATCACGCCAAACGCGTTAGTCACCTCTGAAGATATTGCCGATGCGGTGAATATTTTCCGCAGCTTTGGTCTTGCTGAGGTGGTGTCGGAAACCATGATTCACCCGGTTGTGGGCGTGAGCGGTTCCGCCCCGGCATATGTGTTTATGTTTATTGAAGCGATGGCTGATGCTGCGGTACTGGGCGGAATGCCGCGTAAGCAGGCGTATCAGTTCGCGGCACAAGCGGTTATGGGTTCGGCGAAAATGGTTCTGGAAACCGGCCAGCATCCGGGCGAGTTGAAGGATATGGTCTGCTCACCCGGCGGAACAACGATTGAAGCGGTAAAAATTCTGGAAGAAAAAGGGTTCAGAGCTGCTGTGATGGAAGCCGTGGTGAAGTGTATGGCGAAGTCTGAGCATTTAGGTAAATCGTAATCCTGATGCCCTCTCCTGCTTTCAGGTGAGGGCTTTATGCTGCTATATCAGCCACTTCAGTACGGCTCCGTCCAAGATTTTTAGCTTTATACAACGCCACATCTGCCGCTTTTAACCACTCTCGATAGTTCACCATGTGCTTATTGAACTCCGCAACGCCCACGCTTATGCGCAGCGGTACATGAGGTGCTCGCGGTAAACGAAACTCGTCGAGATAGTCACGAACGCGAGCCATCGCCTGGATTGCACTTTCTTGCGGCGTCCCTGACATAATGACCCCAAACTCATCGCCACCGAACCGCCCTATCACATCGGTAATACGCAGGCTAAGCTGCAAATGTTCGGTAATGGCGAGAATGGCTTCATCACCCACATCATGTCCAAATGAGTCGTTAATCGATTTGAAGTGGTCGATATCAATCAGCAATAGCGTCGCACTACGTTGATAACGTTGGCAGTTGTCATACTCGCCGTGCAGCAAATGCTCCCAGTGACGGCGGTTATATACGCCTGTCATGCCATCGCGAGTGCTCATTTGCATCAACCTGCGTTTATGTTCCGAAAGTTTGAGCGCGGTGCGGTAACTGACGAGGCCAAAGTAAACGGGATAAACAAGCAGAAACGGCAGGCAAATCCATACCTGTGATGGCATGGTTTCCAGATTAAGAGGAATGTGTGCCAACCCTAGCGTTAACAGACAACTCAGCAAGATCACCCCAAGCCCCATCCCAAACAATTTTACCCCGCCACAGCCCACGTTGTTCATGCACAACATGGTGAAAATCAATGCCGAAGGCAGCGCATTCAGCCCCATGACGGCAATCCACACGCCACCCATTAATGAATCAACCATTAAGTTGCGGATTTCTGCCCGGGCCGGGTCGCTTGAGCGATCGGCGGTTTGCCAGGCAAAATGCGGCCAGATAAAGCCATAAGCGACCAATAACAACCACCACCAACCGGACACTGGCTGCAGAACTAATACCGAAGAGACACAGAAAAAACCTGTCGCTAAGCCAATGATTCTTGGGATGTACAGGCGGCGGGCGAACCGTCGACCCGAGCGGTGCCTGTCTTCGTCAAGGTACGTTGAGCTTTCCATAATTCCCCCAGGAAGCCATCTACCAGAGCTGAATTCATCATTCATGATATTTAGGAATATTCTGAAACATTTGCCGTAATTATAGAAACTCAGGCCAGGGGGGAAGTATGATTTTTCGGGTGAGTCAGCGAACCGACTCACCCATTTAGGTTATTTGATTTGTTTTTTCAGGCAATTACTCATGAATGTTTTTCGCGCATCGCCTGATAATGTCTGTTTGCCCGCCTGAGCATTACAATCTTTCATTTTCTGCTGCTGCGGAGTCAGACTCTTATCTGCTGGCTCTGACTGGCTGTTCTTCAGGCAGTTGCTCATGTAAGTTTTGCGTTCATCACCTTTTAGGGTTTGTGATGTGGCTTGCTGGTTACATGAAGTCATGCGTTGCTGTTGCGGAGTCATTGCTTTATCTGCTGCGGTTGCGGCCCCAACAACACCTGCCAGTAACACCATCATTAATACTGTTTTCATAGCACCATCCTTTTTATTGTGGTGCTTTAATTTTGGGTCGAGGTTTCCGAAAAGGCGAATATCCCAACGCTATAAGGGAAATTAAACGGGTTTAGTTAAAGAATAAAACCATGAACTGTCGTTTTACTTTAACTTCCCTTAATAATAAAAAAATTCAGAGATAGTGACGCAGGCAATCAATTACGCGGTTGGGTTAACAGCTTATCTAAATATTGCTTTAGAAGGTCAGTATCACGCTCCGTTACCGCTTCGGTAGGTCGGACTTCATTTAACGCGCTTTGAATATGGGCGACCATGGCCTGCCGATCATTCTTATCCATTCGGCAAAGCATGGCAGTAACAACTATTTCCAGGGCTTCAATTTGTGCGACAAACTCTTTTGACTCTTCTTCTTTTTCGGCGAGTTTAGACAGTAACTCAGAGATGAGATTCTTCATATTTATTGCCCAAAGGGATACGAAGCATGACGTTAACATTCTGATTTCATGTTGCATAGAGGGGGGCGAGACTATTTTTATACGGCTCTGCGAATATGTGTCAGAGAGCAAAAAAAATAGTATTACCCGTTATTTAGCATCTAAAAATAACTCTGAAATCATGGCGCGATCTCATTTCTTTTTTCGTCTTGTTGCTTTTTACGCTGCAACATTACGGCTAATTGCCAAACGTTGAGCAATACCACCACTGCCGTTGCAATAAATACCCAACGAAAACCGGCCATCGCAGAAACGCCGGCCCCAATTAATGGCCCTACAACATTACCAAGATACATAAACGATTGATTATAACCAAATATCCGACCTGTCACCTGATCGCTTGAATATTTCACCAACAAGGTTTGCACAGCCGGTAACATCGCCCCATCAGCAAAGCCGAGTAAAAAGCGTAATACGGCTAGCTGCATTGGGGATGTCACCCATGACATAGCAAAAAATAATATCACTGCAAAAATTAGCGTCGCCATTAATACTCGGGCTGTACCGATTCTGTCGCCTAATTTTCCGAGTCGGGGGGCAGAAATAAGCGCGGATATACCCGGCACTGCGGCAATAAATCCACTAATAAACGCGATGTTGTTACTTTCCGGAGACAGATGTTTGATAAAAAGCGCGAGTATCGGGCCAATAGAGCCATTACAAAGTTGTATGACCATGGTGGTGACAAACAGGCTAATCATTAATTTGGGATAGGGTAAGGAAGCGAATACTGCTTTGCCGGATAAACGGTTTGCTTTGCTGATATTAGGACGCCCCCCTTCTTTGATCAGAAATAATGTCACTAAAAAGCTGACCATCAACAATGCCGCGGTGACGTAAAACACCATCCGCAAACCAAGGATGTCGGCCATATAGCCTCCCAAAAGTGGGCCGACAATCACCCCACTGATTTGCGCCGTAGAAAGCGTGCTCAAAGCCCAGCCGCTTCGCTCACGCGGAACCTGAGAAGCCACTAATGCCATGGCATTGGGAATATAGCCGGAAGTCAGCCCCATCACGGCGCGTAAAATAAACAATTGCCAGACGTTGGTCGCAAACGCCTGCAATAAAATAGCCACCGCCATACCCAGCGAGGCTCGCAGTAACATCAGTTTTCGACCTTTACGATCGGCAAGGCTGCCCCACATCGGCGACACTATCGCCGAGACAAGAAAGGTTACGCTGAATGTAAGCCCGGACCACATGGATAACGCTTCGTGAGAAGTCACGCCGAGCTGCTCAACATAGAGCGGTAAAAAAGGAAGAATTTGGCTAATGGCGAGGCCGGTAAAAAAACAACCGAACCACACCGAGATAATATTGACCTTCCAGGATTCCATACGGGGCACGCTTAATTAGTGGGGTAAAAAAAGCCAGGCTGAATACTGTGAAGTTTATCATACAAATAGTTGTTATCTACAAAGGCCATAACCCCGCATACCCAGGTGGAAATGGTCAGCATGTGCTGCGTTATAATCTGGCCCCAACGCGTTTCCAAAAAATGGGCAACCGTTTTCAAACACGATGTGAAGATATTCCTGCCCTTTTCCACCCGCTTGCCAGCCTTTCAGAATGCTGATTTGTTGCTGGTTTGCAAAGCCAAATCCGCTGATATCCAGTGCATCCGCCGTGGCATGCTCGCTCAAACGCGCGCCTTCCCGATTGTAGATATTGCGGCAGGCGAAACTCCCTAAATGATTGATATGAGTGAGTCGGCTGCCAAATTCACTCTGCGCTAACAGCACGGCGCGTTGATGAACAAACATCGTGCTGCTCAGTGCTAATGGGCAACTGGCCAGAAAACTACTACTGAGCGCAACACTGCCAAAATTTTGCACGCGTACGGTATCGGTCAGCGGGCAATTTCCTGTGGTATCGGACACGCTACGGAAATTGAGTTGCCCGCGTTGTTTCGCCTGTTGTAACAGGGCGAGACAAGCCTGCGGATGGTTAGCCAAAGCCCGGAGTTTGTAGCGTGTGACAAGCGTCGGCGGGTCGTCAATAGAAAGCGGAGCAAAGGGATTGTACTGCGCGGGCAAACGCTCATAGAGCCAAAAGCCTGTCGCGGCCACGATAACCATGCCAATGACAATTGTCACTCCTTTCACCATCCCATCACCTGATATTGTTTACGGAATAATCATTATAGAAGTTGAGCCGTTTTAAGCGTCAGGAAGCACATGAATCCTCGTAATGAGCGTGGTATGTTGTCCGCCTTTGTACTGTTTAAGGATGGGTTTGGGCATGGCAAAACTGCGGGTTGGGATTGTGTTTGGGGGCAAGTCAGCTGAACACGAAGTATCGCTACAGTCGGCGAAGAATATTGTCGACGCCATTGATAAATCAAAGTTTGAGGTGGTGTTACTGGGCATTGATAAAAAAGGCCAGTGGCATGTCAATGATGCGTCCAACTATCTGTTAAATGCAGAAAACCCAGCATTGATTGCCCTGAATCGCTCAGGAACCAATGTTGCCGTGGTGCCAGGCCAGACAGAGAATCAGCTGATTGAGTCCTCCTCCGCACAGTTTTTAGCGCCTGTAGACGTTATTTTCCCGATAGTTCACGGCACGCTGGGCGAAGATGGCTCCCTGCAAGGGATGCTACGCATGGCGAACCTTCCGTTTGTCGGTTCTGGCGTGTTAGGTTCCGCCGTTAGCATGGATAAAGACGTGACCAAGCGTCTGCTACGCGATGCCGGGCTTAATATCGCTCCGTTTATCACGCTAACCCGCGCCAACCGCAACAAAATTAGCTTCGCAGAAATTGAAGCGAAACTGGGCCTGCCACTGTTTATCAAACCTGCCAACCAGGGTTCATCCGTCGGCGTCAGCAAAGTGAATAATGCGGCGCAATATGAAACCGCTGTCGCGTTAGCTTTCGAGTTCGACCATAAAGTTGTGGTTGAAACCGGGATTAAAGGCCGTGAAATTGAATGCGCGGTATTAGGCAATGACGAACCGCAAGCAAGTACCTGCGGCGAAGTAGTGGTAAGCAGCGATTTTTATTCGTATGACACTAAATATATTGATGATAAAGGCGCACAAGTTGTTGTGCCGGCGGCGATTTCAACCGACATCAACGATAAAATTCGTGACATTGCGGTGCGCGCTTACCAGACGCTGGAATGCAGTGGAATGGCGCGGGTTGACGTATTCCTGACTGACGATAATGAAGTTATTATCAATGAGATCAATACGCTGCCAGGGTTTACGAATATCAGTATGTATCCAAAACTCTGGCAGGCAAGCGGCTTAGATTATCAAACGCTGATTACACGTTTGATTGAACTGGCTCTTGAGCGAAACCTGCAAGATTGCGCGTTGAAAAGTTCAATTACCGCCTAAGGCTTACTCTTTCGCCGTCGTCGATTCTTCAGGTTCCGGGCGGCGGCGAATAATAAATCCCGCCAACCAGAAGCAAATCACCCAGGTTACCAACCCGACTGCATAATTCTGCCAGCCTTCGGTTTTAAACCCCAACAAGCCAATCACACCGTTCAAAATAAAGATGAGACCAATCGCCACGGCATAGTAGTGCCAGTCACGGCGCATTTTTGAAGACAATGTTTTAGCAGACATGATGCAACCCGTCAGGATAAAGAGAGGGCTTATTGTGGCATAGCCCACGGCGAGAAACCGCACGTAAATGCGGGCTAAACAGGATTTTGTTACGTCAATTTCACATAAGTTACAGATATGTGATCTCAGACATACATTCACAAACCAGGAGCATTCCGCACGTTAAATTACCAACAATCTGATATTGACAAACCATATGACCTGCCAAACTCAACGCAATTGAAGTATCAGGCCGCAGCCTGAATCGTTTTACTGTTGCATGGGAGGTCGTGATGGCTGATATGAGTTTGTCGAAACAGGTTGTTCCTGTAATAACCACGATTTCAACAACCAAAACAGAGAGATCTACCCGGAGTAATCTGGCATACGCTGCGTTCATTTTGCTGTGCTTTTGGGTTGGAATGCAGATTCTGAGTCTGATGGCTCACGCCCCGGGCGTGCTTGAGCACCTTGCCCAGGGTAATGAGACTACCCGCCCACGCATTGAAATGGGGTTCATCGTCAGCACTGTATTTGGTGTGGTGCCGTTTCTCGCCGGTTGTGCACTACTGGGTGTGGTGAGCCTGGCATTGAAGTTCCACCATCGTTTTCACTTTTAAATCAATCCATAGTTAAATCAATGAATATACGCAGGGCTATCTGCCCTGCGCAGTCAAATATCAACGTTTCATACACGCTGCCCGTCGTTCATCGACCCGCTTTGCAAACCATGCCGTCGTCAGATTACGGGTGATTTTCGGACTTTCCAGCGTAATCCCCGGCAACATTTCTCGCGGCAATTTCTTACCAGCTTTCTTTTCTGCTATCGCATAAACCTGCTGATATAAATCCGTTTTTTCAAAGTCTATGCTGTCGCCTTTTTGCAAAGCCCGGTGAATTTGGCTTTCGCTCATATCAAGCTTGCTTGCCAGCTTCCTGACCGCCAGCTCAGTGCTGCCCGCTTTGTCGGTGTTATACAAAATTAAATCGCCATCTAACGCCAGTTTTACACCGGTTGCCTTGCTGACCGCATTCTGGAACGCCGCATTGCGACTGGCGTACCATCCTGCATTGAAATCTGCAAAGCGGTATAGCGTTTGGGTGTAATTCGCCGGGTAGTTCAGCAGATGGTAAGTGCCGAACCACAACCCGCCGCGACGAGTAAACACATCCTGGCGCACGGTTCCTTCCATTTTCCACGGGTAGCCGCTGGTGTGCTGTTCAGCAAAAGCGATGCTGACTTGCATAGGACCACCGGTATGAACCGGATTGAGATTACCAAACAGTTTTTGCCCCATCGGCACCATATCGATGAAATCATCAAAAATCGCGCTCAGTTGCCCCTCGGTTTTAACGTTATCCAGTCGTTCGCTGTAGCTCTTGCCGTTGGGTGATTTGATGAGTAACGCGGTGTGAACCAGAAACGCCGGGATAAGCATTTTTTCAGCACGGCGATCAATTTCCTTCCAGGCAATTTTACTCAAATTGGGGACTGCCGGGTCAGCCACGAGATTAGACTCCTGCTGCGCCACCGCCAGCACAGAGCAGATATTCTCTTCGCTTGGGGCGATATCCTGGCTCTTAAACGTGGTTGCCAAATCTTTAGCCCAGCTATTTCTGTCTTTTACGCTGGCAGGGATTTTTTGCTTTACCACCGTTTCGACATCAACCGGTTTAGTGGTTTCCGAAACGGAAGGCGCCGTTTTAGTGGTACAACCCGCCAGCACAAAAAGCGCGCCAAAGCTTAAAGCAAAAAGACCATGTTGCCTGTTTAACATACTCATATCGTTCCATTTTGATTGTTTTTATCGAGTCAGACGAAACAATAACAGTTATGCGGCCAGGCGTTTATCAGAGTTTGGCTTATAGTTAATGAACCTCCTGGCACTGACAAAATGTGCGCTTATCTTGACACAAACTTGACAATTAGTTGCCTGGTCAGTAATTTCAAATGTAATTACTGACCAGGCAACTAATTCATGAGCAATAATCTGAATTTAAGCGACGATAAAATCGACAACAAATTCCACCTCGGGTTACTCATTCATCTCGCAAATCAATTTAAAGATCAGCTTATCAGCCAGTATTTCTCGGGCATGGATATTACTGCGGCACAATTTAAGGTGCTGATTAGTATCTATAAAGGCGTAACCAGCCCCGTTATTATCAGCAAAAACCTGGTGATGGATGCGGGCGCAATGAGCCGCATGATTGAGCGTATGGTCAAGCGCGAACTGATTGTCCGTCACCCAAATCCACAGGATAAGCGCCAGGTGATTCTGGCTCTAACCGATAAAGGCCAGCTGATCTGCGACCGTTTTCAAAATGAAGCGCTTGCCTCAATCATCAGTGACCTCACCGCACGCCTGACGCAGGATGAATCCCAGCAACTGGTCGCATTGATTACAAAAATGCTGCCGGATGACATTACTGCGCCACATCGATAACACCGTATAAAGGCCAAAAGATGGAAACCAATCCAGAAGTGCACGTTGAGCGTTCCAGTAAGCGCAAACGTAATTTTATTATTTTTATCCTGATTTTAGTGCTGGCAGCCGCGGGTTGTCTGGCCTGGTATCTGTTATATGCGCGTTACTACGAGTCGACAGACGATGCCTATGTAAACGGAAATCAGGTCATGCTCACCCCGCAAATTAACGGCACGGTGACGCAAGTGACAGCTGACGAAGGGGATTACGTTGAGAAAGGCCAACCGCTCGTTTTGCTTGATCCCAGCGATACCAAAATAGCGCTGCAACAAGCGGAAGCCAGTCTGGCAAATACTGTACGGCAGGTTCGTGGTTTATACAGCACCGCGGATAACTACCGGGCGCAAGTTGCCGCGAAACAGGTGGCCCTGCAAACAGCTCAAAATGACTATGCGCGTCGTCAGAAAATTTTCTCAACGGGCGCAATTGCTGCAGAAGATCTTTCGCATTACCGCGATGCAGTTACCAGCGCACAAAGTGATTTAGCTGCCGCGCAACAGGCATTGCGGACCAACCTTGCGATGGTCGACGATACCGTGATTGATACCCACCCCGAAATCAAAACCGCCGTTGCAACGCTTCGCCAGCGTTACCTTGATAATGCACGTACCACGATTGTGGCTCCTGTTAGCGGTTACGTCGCTAAACGCGCGGTGCAACTGGGTATGCGCGTCACTTCAGGCACAACGCTGCTGGCCATCGTGCCGCTTAATGAAGTTTGGGTGGACGCCAACTTCAAAGAAAGTCAGATGAACACGATGCGTCTGGGGCAAAAAGTCACGCTCAATGCCGATTTGTACGGCGATGACGTGGAATATCACGGCACCATTGAGAGCCTGGGCATTGGTACCGGCAGCGCGTTTTCCCTGCTGCCAGCTCAGAATGCCAGCGGCAACTGGATCAAGATTGTTCAGCGTTTACCGGTGCGTATCACGCTAGATCCACATGATATGCAGAAGCACCCGCTGCGTGTGGGTTTGTCGATGAATGTCCGCGTAGATATTCGCAATAATGAAGAGGGTCATTTGCTGCCACAGCAAACGGTTAGCACGCCTCGCTTCACCACAGATGTCTATCAAGATTCGCTGGAAGCGGCTGACAAACTGGTGACGAAAATCCTTCATGACAACAGTAATGCGGTAGCGTCAAGCGCCCATTAAGAGAGACGTTATGCAAGATAAGGCTGCATTTACGCCTCCCAATATGTGGCTGGCGGTGCTCGCGCTATCGCTGGCAACATTTATGCAGGTGCTGGACTCCACCATCGCAAACGTGGCGCTGCCCACTATCGCCGGTAATCTCGGCGTGAGTGCGGATCAAGGCACATGGGTCATCACCTCGTTTGCGGTATGTAACGCCATCGCTCTGCCGCTCACCGGCTGGTTTACCCGTCGCTTCGGGCAACTGAAGCTGTTTATCGGCTCGGTGGTGATGTTCACCCTCACCTCGTTCCTGTGTGGCTTTGCCCACAGTATGACCGAGCTGATTTTCTTTCGTGCTCTGCAAGGTTTCTTCGCCGGGCCGATGTTTCCAATGTGCCAGACGTTATTGCTGGTGATCTTCCCTTCCAGCAAACGCAGTATGGCGCTGGCGTTGCTGTCGATGGTGACGGTCGTTGCGCCTATTGTCGGCCCGATTACCGGTGGCTGGATTACCGATAACTACTCGTGGCCATGGATTTTCTATATCAACGTACCGATTGGGATATTTGCTTCGATTGTGGTCTGGACGCAGATGCGTGCTCGCGAAGAAACCACGACTCACGCGCCAATCGACTATATCGGTATCGCGCTATTGGTTCTTGGCGTGGGGCTGTTGCAGGTGGTGCTGGATAAAGGCAACGATCTGGACTGGTTCGCCTCGACGCACATCATCATTATGTCGGTGATTTCGGCAATTTCGCTGGTGTCGTTTGTTATGTGGGAGCTGGGCGAGCGCCACCCGATTGTGAACCTGCGCCTGTTCAAAGATCGGAACTTTGCTATCGGTACGCTTTCACTGACATTGGGCTATGCGGCGTTCTTCGCCATCAACATTATTTTGCCGCAGTGGTTACAAACGCAGATGGGTTACACAGCGATTTGGGCTGGTCTTGCTGCCGCGCCAATGGGCGTACTGCCGCTTATCATGACGCCGATCATCGGGCGTTACGCAACCAAGTTTGATCTGCGTATTCTGGCCTCGCTGTCATTCCTGACCATGGGGGCTTCGTGCCTGATTCGTGCGCAGTTTAATACCGACGTGGATTTCCGCACCATCGCCGAAGTGCAGCTGTTTATGGGGATTGGCGTGGCGTTCTTCTTTATGCCGATTACCACCATTGTGCTGTCGAATCTGAACGGTGCAGAAGTCGCGGAAGGTTCAGGCCTTGCAACGTTCTTCCGCGTGCTGGGTGGTTCTTTCGCTTCGTCATTGACGACCTGGATTTGGTCGCGCCGTGAAGTCTTCCACCATGCGAACCTTACTGAGAGCGTCTCCAACTACAATCCGGCAGCGGTGGATTATCTGGATAAAATGGGTGGTGCAACGCAGCAACACATGGCGTTTATCGATAAAACCATTGAGCAGCAGGCCTACATGATGTCGACCATCGACTACTTCTGGATTTTAGGTTGGGGGTTTATGGCGCTGATTATCGTGATTTGGTTTGCCCGGCCGCCGTTTGTTCGTTCGGGCGCACCGAGCGCACCATCTGCAGGGCATTAAATCAAACGGGCGGAATTTATCCGCCCGTTTTCTTTTAGACTATCTCACCCGCTTCTTCGACAGGTATATCCTGCAAAGTGCGCTCGAAACTGCGCAGACGCTTGTAGATGGACATCAGTTCCACCAGCGTAGTCCACGAGTTAATTAGATACTGGAATGCACTGCGCACGCGGTCGAACACATTGGTTATTTGCGTCATTAGACCGAGGGTAATCGTTCCGGCCACAATAGACGGGAACAGCAAAATGAGCCCGAAAATATTATCGACTTGCAGATAGAGAATACGGGCAATATTAAAGTAGGTGTAATGGAAATAAAGGCGGAAATAATTCTGTCTCACCGCATTAAAGAGAGCTTTAATCGTCGGAGGCGCTGCGCGCGATGGATCGTCTTCGCCATAAACCAGCTCTTTACGATAAGCAGCTTCAACACGCTGATTATTAAACTGCAATCCCGGTAATTTAATCCCCACAACCGCCAACAAGCCGGTTCCCATCACAGACCAGACAATCGCCGCAATCACCAGCCCATACGGTAAATGCCCTACAAGCGGCAGTTCTGGCACGTGCGGAGAAAGGGCGACAAGCACAGGAAGAAAGGCTATCAAGGTCATGATCGACTGCAATAAGCTGACACCCATATCTTCGAGCGTAGAAGCAAAGCGCATGGTGTCTTCCTGCACACGCTGCGCAGCACCTTCAATATGTCGAAGGCGTTGCCAATGCTCCATATAATATTCGTTCATTGCCGTACGCCAGCGGAAAATATAGTGGCTAATAAAGAAGTTATTTAACACGGCAACGGTCACTGAAATTAACGCAATGCCGAGAAAAATACCTAGCTCACTGTAAAACTGGCTGATGGTGACTTTATGAGGAGCGCTGAGCGCCTGCTGAATCAGATCGTAAAATGGCGCATACCAGGCGTTAATGGCAACGCTCACTTCCACTAAAAACCAGGTGACGAATACAATGAGTGCTGAACCAAGTATCGACCAGCGCTGCCAACGGTGCGGGGAATAAACAGACCAAAATAGATAAAACAAGCCCACGCTAACAGCATAGAAACCGTAGAAAACCAGCGATTTTAATGACCAAAAACGCGCAGCACTAATCGGATCCTCATTTGAGGCGCCAGCCAAACGTTGAAGCCAATTGCCTCCGCCAGCTTGCCAGAAAACAACGGCGATCATCGCCCAAATAAAAGCCGACAGAAAAAAGGCTGCCGGACGAGGGAAAAACGATTTAAACATCTACAACACTCCTGAAAACAAACTCTTATTGTTATGACCACCCGGACGCAATATGGCTCGCTTAATGTTGTATCAAGAGATGTCAGGCAAAGGGAGGCGTTACCAATCGGTGAGGATATCCGCGGTGGTTTTTACTCGCAGAGTGTTTCCCGGAATCGTAAAGTTGCGCCAGACATCGTTGTAATGCTCGATCAACACCTCGGCAAGAGCCGCCGGACGATTTGCTGTGGTATGGGCATCAAGAGCGACAGTCATAGCATAACCACGGCTGGCTCCGTTTTTAATAGTAGCGTCAACGCAATAATCCGTTGCACAACCACACACCACAAATTCGTTTATTTGATGACGGGTGAGAACATCTTCAAGGTCTGTGCGATAAAACGCATCACATGCAGTTTTAGTGACATAAAGCGCATCAACAGGTTGATGAAGTTCGGGCAACAAAGCAAATGCCGCAGTCCCTTGCTCCAGCCCTTGTTCAGTATGCTGGATAAAAATGACTTTATCGGCGGCGTCGATCAGCTGGTTAATGCGTTTCGTACACATTTCCCGATTATGACGAGGGGCATCAAACACCCCATTCTGCATATCAATAACCATTAGTACACGTAGGGCTGCCATGATTTCGCTCTCTTCGTCTCAGAAGGAAAGAGCGTAGCACAACCCGATTTGAGCATTAAACGGTATAAAGTTTAGGTGCACCAGGTGGTCGGGTTTTGAAACGACGATGCAACCACAGGTACTGTTCAGGTGCACGCATGATTTCGTGTTCAATTTTGCGGTTCATGTACTCAGCGGCAGCTTGTTCATCATCAAGCGGGTAATCGTCCATTTCCGCCCCAATAACCAGCTGATAGCCTGAGCCATCAGATTTGCGGTATAGCACAATCGTGAGAAGTGCGGGCTTTGCCAGACGGGCAATGGTGTAAGTCCCGTTGGTCGTTGCAGCCTGCGGTACGGCGAAGAAGGGTGCAAATGAACTGCCTTTCGGGCCGTAATCCTGATCGGGTGCAAACCACACCGCTTCACCGGATTTCAGCGCCTTCACCATGCCTTTTAAGTTGCGTCTGTCGATCATGGCTTTATTGGAACGCGAACGCCCACGGGTTTGAACATATTCCATCGCTTTATTGTTATGCGGGCGATACATCGCCATCATTGGACGGCAAAGACCCATCACACGGCCCCCTAGTTCCAGCGACATAAAATGCACGCCGATAGCCAGCACGCCTTTCCCTTTGTCGCAAGCGGCGGTGATATGCTCAAGCCCGCTGACATCAAACCATTTGCGAACCCGCGCATCAGACCAGAACCAGGCCATACCCGTTTCAATCAACCCCATCCCAAGTGACGAGAAATTTTGCTTTACGAGTTTATCAATTTGCTCGTCGCTGTAGTGTGGGAAGCAAAGTTTGAGGTTCTGGCGGGCAATGGAAACCCGGCGTTTAAGGAAACGCATTGACGCCCGGCCAATTACGTCACCCATTTTCAGTAATACGGGATAGGGTAGTTGTACCCAAAGCCACAAAATAGCCAGACCAAACCAGGTCAGCCAATAGCGGGGGTGAAGGAGATCTTTTCGGAAAAACTGTTTGCTAGACATTATCAACTTCTGTATGCGTGATTAGTGTGTATCGCATAAGGAACTGAATCATTAGCGGTACAGCGATTGCCATGACTAAGACGCCACCCGGCGGTAATAGTTGCAGCACGGTCATTATAGTGGCTCTGATGATACGCATTTTCTAATCAAGCCATGTATAGATGTTGTCAGTTTTTTTGCGAATTTCGTCCTATTCCGTCAGTTATACGAGTTATAAGCTGTTTGTCGCTCATAAAAGAACCTAAAAATGTCTGATTTTATCTTTTACTTTGTTGGCAGCGCTGGCGAATTAACGCACAAAAAACTCGCTGAAATGCCACGTTACGTTTTTTCTCATCACATTCCTCATTTTCCACGTTTGCGCAGCGCTGTAGAGTAGTATAAATACGATCAATCAATATCGCTCCACTTCGTCTAATGGGTTACCTGCGTTGAAAATTCGTCTCCCGCGCTTAGCTGCGCTCGTTATTGCCGCGCTGCCAATTTTGAGCTTTGCGCAAACTTCACCCGATCCTGTTTTTGCTTCAGATATTACAGACCGTTATGCCAATCATATTTATTACGGCACCGGTGCGACTGGCATGGCGATGGTGGTGATTGATGGTAATCAGCGCGTTTTCAGAAGCTTCGGTGAAACCAGGCCTGGCAATAACGTTCGCCCGCAACTGGACTCGGTTATCCGCATTGCTTCCCTGAGCAAGCTAATGACCAGCGAAATGTTGGTCAAGATGTTAGATCAGGGCAAAGTTCAACTGAATGATCCGTTAAGCAAATACGCTCCCGCAGGCGCCATAGTGCCCACATACAACGGTAAACCTATCACTCTGGTGAATTTGGCAACGCATACCAGTGCTTTACCTCGCGAACAGCCCGGCGGTGCCGCTCATCGCACTGTGTTTACCTGGCCCACGCGTGATCAACGTTGGAATTGGCTTGCCACTGCGAGTTTAAAAAG
Organism: Buttiauxella sp. BIGb0471; assembly: GCF_024807715.1. Taxonomy (NCBI): domain Bacteria; kingdom Pseudomonadati; phylum Pseudomonadota; class Gammaproteobacteria; order Enterobacterales; family Enterobacteriaceae; genus Buttiauxella; species Buttiauxella sp. BIGb0471. The sequence continues at coordinate 70,732 of NZ_JANUEU010000005.1, read as the reverse complement.
TGCTCCAGGGACTATAGCCTCTTATTCAAATTTAGCTTTTGATTTGCTTGCGGATGCGTTGGCACGTGCAGCTGGAAAGCCTTATCCCGCTTTATTCGAAGAACAGATCACCCGTCCCCTCGGCATGAAGGACACCACATTCACGCCCTCGCCCGATCAGTGCAAACGCTTGATGGTGGCGGAAAAAGGAGCCAGCCCTTGTGATAACACTCTCGCAGCCATTGGTAGCGGCGGAGTTTATTCCACACCAGACGATATGATGCGTTGGATGCAACAATTCCTGACTTCTGACTTCCACCGTCGCAATACCCAAGCCGACAGAATGCAGACTCTTATTTATCAACGTGCGCAATTGACTAAAGTTATTGGTATGGATGTACCTGGAAAAGCAGATGCTTTAGGGCTGGGTTGGGTGTATATGGCACCTAAAAAGGGTCGCCCAGGTATTGTGCAGAAAACTGGCGGCGGAGGCGGTTTTATCACCTATATGGCGATGGTTCCAGAAAGTAATGTGGGTGTTTTTGTCGTTGTCACTCGCTCACCATTAACTCGTTTTGTGAATATGAGTGACGGTGTGAATGATTTAGTTTCAGAATTAAGCGGTTTCATACCACAAGTAAGTCCAGCATCTTAATAAAAAAGCAGGTCGATAAGTCGACCTGCTTTTTTAATAACTACTTGGCAAATGACTCACTGATTTCAGTTTGCCTTTTTCCATCTCAATATAGTTTCCTTTACGTAGCGCGGATAATATTTCAGCAATGACTGAGCGTGATATTTTTGTTCTTTTTTGTATAAAATTAATCACGCCTGTACGGGCTCGAAGATCGGGACTCCATGAGTCCATCAAAAGTAAAGTGGCCCGAATTTGTGAATAAGTAGTGGCTCCAACGAAGTTAGCATCACGCTGCTCAAAACTGCGTAAAAGATATGTTGTCCAGTGACATGCCTGTTGCCATAATTTATTTTTTTCTATGACCTCAAAAGCCTGACTTACTGGAAGAGAAAAGCCCTGACAATCGGTTTGAGTTGTTATGCGATATTCAATATGAGACTTATGAAATACATTCGCCAGGCCGATTAATGTTGGTGAAGAAACAAGCTCCATCAAAACATCATTTTTTTCTCTGTGTAATAGAATACTCCCTTCACTAAAAAACAATATTAATGCCTCGCCTTTTTCATTGAGCATACTAAATTCACTGTCCGCTGGCACGGTAAACTTCTTGCCAACCCCCACCAACCTGCTGCGAATACTTTCGAGCTGGGTCAATGGTTTTGTATACATAATAGATATTCCTTTATCTTGGGGGCGTTAATAAAATGCCTGTCACTATTAGAGACAGGCATTTATTATAAACATTTAACTCGGATTAGATATAATATTAATGAGGCGCAAGAAATTATATCTCTGAACTAAGCTATTTCTATATTATTACCAGGTGTACTTCACACCCACATTCGCAGACCAGTCTTGATCAACATCACCACCACCCAGGTAGTTAGTGTCAGCATAAGCAGCGAAGTTTTTGGTGAAGCTAAACTGAGTACCCAATCCTACACGAACGGCAGAACCTTCAACTCCATTGTCTATGCTATCACCATTCACATCAGCACTATTGCTGTTTGAATCGTCATAGACATAAGCCAGTTTGAAGTACGGAGTCAGAGCCTGATCACCATAGTCGAAGGTATAACCAGCATCCATACCTAACTCATAACGCATGCTATCGTAAGACTGGCTACCTACTTTCATATCATTGCTAAGTTGGTAGTTGTCTCCATCCTGGAATAGGCCAGAGATAGAAGCATATGGAGTCACATAGCCGTGCTGATCAAGTTGCAGATCGTAGCCCAGCTTCATACCAAAGCCCCAGGCATCAGAAGAAGCATCTCCGCTAACCGCAGCACCGTTGCTCATGGTAGCCGATAAATCATTGCTGTAATGGCTATAGCTCAATGTTGAATCAAGGAAGATGTTGTTCTGGAAGCGAGCAGAGGAATAGATACGGGCAGACTGGCTGTCCTGATCAACCTGGCCGCTGTTATCACTGATATCACCTTTAGCAAAGCCGGCCGCAGCACCAACAGTCCACTTAGCACTGTTACCTTCAACCACAGTATCCAGGCCAACCATGATGCCATTAACATCCTGGTCATAGTTCAAGACGTTAGTATCGCCGGAGAAACTACCACCGATGTAAGTGACCCATGCACCGCCAGCATCAGCTGTTGACGTATGGCGACCATTTGCCAGGCGTGTTGCCAGAGCATCTTGCTCCAGGTTCCAGATGTTAGTATTTGCAGAAGGGATACTTAACGCCATGTTGGCGTAGTCAGTCAATCGATCCTGCTTCAGAACAACGCTGTTACCGTTCTGCTCAGCTTGATAGGTGTAAGCACCCAGGTCTGCTTTGTTGGCCGCAGAGAAGGTCGCAGTGCTGTTCTTGTCGTTCACATAGATCAGCTCGTTACCGTTATAGTCACCGACTGAGCCCTTACCAGTTGCGTTGTCAACACGGACTTTATAGTTACCGGTTGCGGCAGCAACGTTGTCACCAACATTATCGACTTCGTTCTGACCTGCTTCTGACTGATCAACATCATAAGCGTCGCCATTGCCGTTAATGGTCAAGTGACCATCAGAATTCATGGCAATAACACCGTAGCCGTAGTTAGACTGAGAAGTGTCATTAGTACGGTCATTGCTCAAGTCAGCATCCAGCACATAACGGTTGCTGTGAATGTCGAAAGTACCCGCGTGGATATTACCGGAAGCATCAGTAGTGCTGGTCACGTTCAGTACATCAGTACGGAATGAGCTTGAGCTTGACTGATCGGTATTCACATCAAACAGACCATCGTTGGTTACAGTGATGGTGTTTGCATACAAAGCAGCATCACTCACATTCCAGCCAGCAGAAACATCATTAGCCAGAGATACGGTACTGTTGTCGATAGTCAAAGAGTCAGTTGCAACATGGCCATCTTCCCCGATTTTCAGAGCAGAATCGCCGGTCAGAGTAATCGAGTCAGAAACCAAAGAGGAATCAGCCACATTTACCAGAGAACCGCTGTTAATATTCAGCGTATCAATCAGAGATGCTTTGGTAGTATCCCATTCTGAACCGCCGTTCAGCGTTACGTTGAACAGGCCGCTCTGATAAACTTCGTTACCAGCAACGTGACCTTCATCATATGCAGTATCAGCGTTATCGATACCGTAAGTTGATGATGGCCATAGGCTATTAGCTGCGATATCGATTAGTGTTGCAGTTGCATCAGTGCCAGCGGCATATGAGTCGATTACACCATCGCCATCAGTATCAACCTGATGTACAGATATGGCTGCGCCAACCCATTTGCTACCGTTATTCAGGGTCACATCCATACGGTCGGTGCCATCCCAACCATTAGTATCAACATCGTTATCGGTATCACGATATGAGTCTGCGCCATTCGGGAAAAAGTTTTCGTCAAAGTTGCTTGAGAAAACCACGTCACCCATCAGCGTAGAATTGCTGAGGTTTACGGTTGTCTGCATGGCATTGTCAGCATACGGGCTCGCAATAGCTGCGATCGCAACATCATCAGCAGTAGGAGTGTTACTATAATCACTTGCATTGCCAGTGTTTCCAAACCACCCAGATGAACCTTCATCCGTCCAGGAACCGGAAGTCACGGTAGAATCAGCGACAGTAATTGTGTTATTGAACACCTCACCACTGTTTACGCCAGTGCTAACAGTATTGTTGTCAATATCTTCCCACTCATAACCCTGAGTCAGCGTAATACCCGCGACATGTGAGTTATTCTGAATAGCAAGATCAACTTCCTGATTCAGAGTGATCGCCGTACCCATATCGTATACATCTACAACATGAGTATCTGCTGCGTCATTATACGTGCCGTTGTAGGTGTAATATTCGTAATTGTCATCAATTGTTGAATTATCAACGGTCAATGCTAGTCGGTCATAGTTATAATCCGCTGTACGACCATCGGCACAGTCCGTGGTCATACATTCAGAAGTTATCATGCCGTGAATGGTACTGTTTTTGATTGTCAGGCTATTATCATTGGTGTTGGTAGAAATACCATCATCCAGGTAGTACGTGGAAATAACACCATTTACGGTAGAGTTAGTGATTACCGGATAAATATCACCATTATAGAAGCTATCAGTATCATAGTTATTCCAGCCGGCATATCCCCGAAAGTAAACACCATCGGTATAAGTAGAATCATTGTAGTGAACGAAAGTATTGTATGTCGTACCGGAGACATCATTACTTGCAGCACTTGCCTGAGAGGCAATTGCCAAAGTGCAGGCCACTGCTAGTTGAGATACAACGAGTTTCTTTTTCCAAGAATGCATTTGTCATCCCTCCCAAGGGACTTAATCTTATGTTGGTCCATCAATAGTCAATGCAGTAAGCAGTTAACACTAATACGTGTAATTGTATTAGCCAGGAGGATTATTATGTTCCTAAAGCAATTCGTTCAATTATTTTCTTAATTAAGTACGGAAACAGACTAATAACCAAACACAACCAGCCAAAATAAAAACATAACCCCCGCGAATAACAAAACATCTTTTTCCACAATCTCGAAAATATAAACAACCAATTATTTGATATAGCAATTTAATTAACTGGAAAAAATAGAATGTTAATAGAGGGGCATGTTTTAAAAAAACACCATAACTTCAAGAGGAATAGTGAGTAGAAGTGATGACTGAAATCAAAAGAGGTAATACATCATCTTATAATTTCCAGATTTAGATGTATTACCTTTATATAGATTAAACGCGGATAGTATCGTCGCCGAAGCCGATCCATTTGTATGTCGTCAAAGCCTCAAGTCCCATCGGGCCACGAGCATGAAGTTTCTGTGTACTCACTGCCACTTCCGCACCCAGTCCAAACTGGCCACCATCGGTGAAACGAGTTGAAGCGTTCACATACACTGCTGAAGAATCAACTTCATTCACAAAACGATTTGCATGGCTTAACGTACGCGTCAGGATCGCATCGGAATGCTGTGTGCCATGCTCGCGAATATGTTCAATCGCGCCATCTATATCTGCAACGACTTTCACATTCAGCTGCAACGACAACCATTCGTCGTCATAATTTTCTGCTTTCACCGGAACCACTTCTGCCGGGCCATTTTGCAAAACAGGCAAAGATTTTTCATCCACATGTAGTGTGACACCGGATTTTGCCATTTGCTGACTTAATACCGGCAAGAACGCCCCGGCAATGCCCTGATGTACCAACAACGTTTCAACCGTATTACAGGTGCTCGGGCGTTGTGTTTTCGCATTAACGATGATATTGAGTGCTGGTGTAAATTCAGCGCTTTCATCAACAAAAATATGGCAAACGCCTATTCCACCGGTGATAACAGGAATAGTGGATTGCTCGCGGCAGAGTTTATGCAGACCCGCCCCACCGCGTGGAATCAGCATATCGATGTACTTATCCATACGCAGCAATTCGTTCACCAAAGCACGATCCGGGCTTTCAATTGCCTGCACCGCAGCTGCGGGTAATCCACATTCCGTCAGCGCTTGCTGAATCACTTTTACCGTCGCGGCATTTGTGCGCCACGTTTCCTTCCCACCACGTAGGATCGCCGCATTACCTGTTTTCAGGCACAAAGAGGCAACATCAACAGTCACATTAGGGCGAGCTTCATAAATCACGCCAACCACGCCTAAAGGCACGCGACGACGCTCGAGGCGCAAGCCGCTATCCAGTAGACCGCCATCAATAACCTGGCCTACAGGGTCAGCTAAATTGCATACCTGGCGAACATCATCAGCAATGCTTTTTAAACGCGCCGGTGTCAGTTGCAGGCGATCAAGCATTGCTTCGCTTAAGCCGCTCGCTTTTGCTTCCACCAAATCCTGCTCATTGGCAGTTAAAATGCTTTGTGCTTGTTCTTCCAAATAATCTGCGATTTTTTCCAGCGCACGGTTTTTTTCGCGGCTCGAGAGCAGTGCCATCTGATAAGAGGCGGCTTTGGCTGCTTTGCCCATTTGTTCCAGCATTGCCAGCTCCTTAGTTAACAATCATGTCATCACGATGAACGGCAACCGGGCCATATTCATAACCCAGGATTTCATCGATTTGTTGAGAGTGGTGACCCGCAATACGACGCAAAGCATCGCTATTATAGCGGCATACACCGTGGGCAATATCGCGCCCTTCCAGGCTGCGAATACGGATAACTTCCCCACGTGAGAAGTTGCCTTTTACACTCTTGATGCCTTTTGGCAGTAAAGAACTACCTCGCTCAAGAATCGCGGCCAGAGCTCCGTCATCAACGGTAATTTCACCCGCAGGAGGCGCACCAAAAATCCAACGCTTACGGTTCTCAAGCGGTGATTGCTGCGCATGGAAACGGGTTCCGACAGAAATCCCAGCCATCACATCACCAATAACACCGGGTTTACTGCCTGCTGCAATCACAACATCGATACCCGCACGGCAAGCAACATCCGCCGCTTGCAGTTTCGTACCCATTCCACCAGTTCCGAGGCCGGAAACACTGTCGCCAGCGATGGCACGCAATGCGTCATCAATACCGTGGACTTCTTTGATTAATTCAGCAGATGGATTATTGCGCGGGTCAGCAGTAAACAGACCTTGTTGATCCGTCAACAACAATAGTTTATCAGCGCCCGCCAGGATCGCGGCCAGCGCGGAAAGGTTATCGTTATCACCGACTTTTATTTCTGCTGTTGCGACAGCGTCGTTTTCGTTGATTATCGGCACAATATTGTTATCTAGCAGCGCACGAAGGGTGTCACGAGCGTTCAGGAAGCGTTCGCGATCTTCCATATCAGCACGTGTCAGGAGCATTTGCCCAACATGAATGCCGTAGATAGAAAACAGCTGTTCCCAAAGTTGAATCAGCCTGCTTTGTCCTACCGCCGCAAGCAGTTGCTTAGAGGCGATGGTTGCGGGGAGTTCGGGGTATCCCAAATGCTCGCGCCCCGCGGCAATCGCCCCGGAGGTGACAATAACAATACGATGCCCTGAGGCATGGAGTTGTGCGCACTGACGCACCAGCTCAACGATATGAGCCCGATTCAGGCGGCGTGAGCCACCGGTTAATACGCTAGTGCCTAGTTTAACCACCAGCGTCTGGCTGTCACTCATGATTCTCTGCCGTTTAAACGAAATTGGAAAAATTATACTCTAAATACTTCGAGTTACAGGTAGGCGGCAAGAGATTGAATCCCCTGGAGCTTACTAAAGTAAGTGACTGGGGTGAAAGAATGCAGCCAACGACCCTGTAGCTTGAAGCATGACGAGTAAAATGTCAGATGACGTTGTAACAGGACTCATGCGGCTTGCCAACAGTCCCGGCAAGGAAAACAGCGAAGTTTGCGTAAAGGTCTGAGTAACGTAGCGGCAAAATTTGACATATTTATGACAATTAAAATTTATTACTTTTATTTAAACTTTATCTTACTCTGTCATAAATCTTTCATCTCAAAACGATAAAACTCTCTGCGTTTTTTAACGGGATATTTCCCGATTAAATTTAGCGCGTAAACACTATTGGGATGAAAAATGAAAAAGACCACTCTGGCATTAATGGTATTAGGCATTGTTGCATCAGCATCTTCTCAGGCTGCGGAAATATATAATAAAGATGGCAACAAACTTAATGTCTATGGAAAAGTCAAAGCGATGCATTATTTAAGCGATGACAACACTAAGGATGGCGACCAGACCTATGTTCGCTTCGGCTTTAAAGGTGAAACTCAGATTAATGACCAATTAACTGGTTATGGTCAATGGGAAGCTGAATTTTCAGGAAATAAAGACGAAGGTAGTTCCACCACGAAAACTCGTTATGCTTTTGCCGGTGTGAAATATGCTAATTTCGGTTCATTTGATTATGGTCGTAGCCTTGGTGCGTTGTACGACGTGGAAGCCTGGACTGATATGTTCCCTGAATTTGGCGGAGACTCTTCAGCCAGAACAGATAACTTTATGACTAAGCGGGCATCAGGCCTGGCAACGTTCCGCAGCACTGATTTCTTTGGTGCGGTAGATGGCCTGAACATGACTCTGCAATATCAGGGCAAAAACGAAAACCGTGACGTTTCTAAACAGAACGGTGATGGTTTCGGCACCGCTCTGACTTATGATTTTGGCGGCAGTGATTTCCAACTAGGCGGCGCATATACCACGTCAGACCGTACTGACGCACAACAGGCTATGGCACGTGGTCAAGGCAATAAAGCTGATTCCTGGGCCACTGGTGTAAAATATGATGCGAATAATATTTACGTCGCATCAATGTATTCTGAAACACGTAATATGACGCCAATTTCAGGCGGTTTTGCAAATAAAACGCAAAGTTTTGAAGCTGTGATTCAATATCAATTTGATTTTGGTCTGCGCCCATCATTGGGTTACGTGCAGCAGAAAGGCAAAGAAATCGAAGGAATTGGCGATGCTGATTTAGTTAAATACATTGATGTAGGCGCAACCTACTACTTCAATAAAAACATGTCTGCTTTCGTTGATTATAAAATCAACCAACTGGATGATAATAACCCGCTGGGTATTAGCAGCGATGATATCGTCGCATTAGGCATGGTTTATCAGTTCTAGTCTGCAAATAAAAAGCCCTTCTCATTAGAGAAGGGCTTTTTTTTGTTTATGCAGAAAGCTTAACCGGCTTTTCTGCAAAATTTTCCGCTGGCACCAAATTAAGACCTAGCGTGCTGAGTAACTCTCGTAAACGTTCGTGGAAACCACGCAGTGTTTGCTCAAGTCTTTCATCCACTTCTTTGTCTTTTGCTGCCGTCTGGGTCCACTTACCTTCTTTATCGAAAAGACCAAAGTGGTAGGTGTAGGTAAATTGCTTTTCCTGCGCTTCTAATTCCATCCACCAGCCCCAGAACTCACGTTTCTCTGGTGCAGGCTTCACATTGACGCACACAGCCAGGCAATCGAAGAAGAAACGGTTATCTTCACATTGCTCTTCCCTGATATATGGGCCAAGCGAGGCGAATTTTTTAATCAATCTACTTTTCGGGTGTCCACTCGGTAACGTCATTGCGATCTCCTGTTGTGAAGCAACTGTTTTACCAAACCAATGAAATTTAGCAAATCATTAACGTAATCTCTGCTTGATCCAACTGGTAATTTCTTTCAACGCTTTGTCAAAGTTGCGATACACCGGATTAAACGGGATCGCCAATAACTTACCATCCGATGATGACGAAGTGATTAATCGCGAATCAATCTCTGGACTGAACGGATCGTTTTCCCAGTAACCGGATAACATTGGCGTTGGGCAATGACGCCCTAATAGCCCCTGAGTTTTAAGCGAATAGCGGTTCAATTCCACGCGCAATGCGCTGTCAGACGCATCATTCATTCCCAATCGGCTTGCCAGCACATCAATATACATCTCTGGTACCTGTGCCTGGCGTGATGCATCGCTCAATAAGCTATGAACAACGGGACCTAAACACGCAACCGCCTTCAGGCGAGGCGCTTCGATATAACCTAATCGCACCGCAACATTCGCGCCAAAGCGGAAACCAAACGCCGCGACACGAGTGTGATCAACCCAGGGAATGTTCGGCAACGCTTTGAGAACATGCTGGTGTAAAAGGCTAGAGTCCTGAGTCAATTTCCATTTTGATGAAAACCCGACCGATGGCATATCGATGGTCAGCATCGCTATACCCTGAGGCGCAAAATATTTCTCAAACAAGGTGTAATAGTCGCTTTGTAATGCGTCCAGGCCACCACAAATGAGTACCGTCGGGAATGGCCCTTGCCCTTCTTTTGGAACATGGAGGAAGCCAGTAATCGCCCCACCACCAGGAATGGTAAACTCCAGCTCACGTAAACCACCAGAAAGCCGCGGAGCCGCTTCTTCGTATGCGCGATTTGCCAGAACTTGAGCCTGTTCCGCGAGCATATCGCCTTTCAGATGTGGGTACGCCGCGATGCTATAAAGATTGGCAGCCTGTAACCAGTATTTGCCGCTTTTTACTTTATCCGTTTCCTGATTGGCACGCTGTTGCCACATCATGGCCTGCTTCGACCATTCATAGATCCAGTTGCCGCCGCGATAGCCGATCACCGTATCATACAAATCATCATTGGTTCGCTCACCCGAGTTGGCTGCAATTCTGGCCTGCACTTCAAGAATTTCACGCGCATCGACGCCACGCCAGACCCAAAGTAGGCGGTTAATCATGCGATACCAGTGAGGCACTGTTGCGCCGTCCAGCGCAGACTGGATAACAGGGGCAGTTTGATGATGAGCGCGACGAACTAAAGTCGACGTCTCGGGATGCTTAAATCGGGGTTTAAATAGCGTTTCGCTAAGATTGGCCTGCGACATCGTTTCTGCCTCCATACAAACGTCAGGAATGGGGCTATTGTACTCTGTCGGTGGCTAAATAACACAAACGCCCGGCAATGCCGGGCGTAAATCAGTGCAAATTCTCAGGCTATTAACGGCCGGCTAAAGGCGGGATAAATGCCACGCCCATATCCCACGGCTGTTCAATCCAGGTATCCTGCGGGATATCGATAACATAATCGTCAACCAAAGGCTGGCCAGCAGGCTTGGCGAAGATAGTCACGAAATGCGCTTTTGGATACATTTCACGGATAGCCACCGCGGTGCCGCCGGTGTCTACCAGGTCATCAATCACGATGAAGCCTTCACCATCACCTTCAGCACGTTTCAGGACGGTCAGCTCACGCTGGTTGTCGTGGTCATAGCTGGAGATACAAACGGTATCAACATGACGAATCCCCAGTTCACGTGCCAGCAATGCGCCAGGAACCAGGCCGCCACGGCTAACAGCAATAATGCCTTTCCACTGTTCAGCAGGAAGCAGACGGCTTGCAAGCTTACGTGCGTGAATCTGCAACATGTCCCAGGTGACGATGTATTTTTCGCTCATGTGAAATTATCCCAGCCAGTTATTAACGGCTTAAAAATGTTCAAAGGGGTTTTGGTTGCGCGAGATTATAGAGATCTGGCGCACTAAAAACCAGTGCTGCAGGCCTGTCCTTCTGGTTTTTACGTGCTTTAGGTCGTCACAACCTCAGTTATAGTGGTATTCTCAAGCCAGCGCACAATGCTTACTTGTGTTGTATTTCATTAAGTTCAATCCCGCTCTGCACGAATAAAAAATGTCAGCAGAGTCGATGTCAAGGAGACTTATCGTGTCTGAATTGTCTCAATTATCTCCGCAACCACTGTGGGATATTTTTGCCAAAATCTGTTCTATTCCGCACCCTTCTTATCATGAAGAGCAACTCGCGGAACATATTCTGTCCTGGGCAAAAGAAAAAGGCCTGCATGTTGAGCGCGACCAGGTTGGCAATATCCTGATCCGTAAACCTGCAACAGCGGGTATGGAAAACCGTAAAGCGGTCGTCCTGCAAGCTCACCTTGATATGGTGCCGCAGAAAAACAACGACACTGTCCATGATTTCACCAAAGACCCGATTCAGCCCTATATTGATGGTGAATGGGTTAAAGCACGCGGTACGACATTAGGTGCCGATAACGGCATCGGTATGGCATCTGCACTCGCGGTGCTGGCTGATGAGACTGTCGCTCATGGCCCATTAGAAGTTCTGCTGACCATGACCGAAGAAGCCGGTATGGATGGCGCATTTGGCCTGCAAGCGGGCTGGTTGCAAGCTGATATTCTGATCAACACCGATTCTGAAGAAGAAGGTGAGATCTATATGGGTTGCGCGGGCGGGATTGATTTTATCTCCACGCTGCCGCTGCAACGCGAAGCAGTTCCTGCGGGTTACGAAACCTACAAGCTGACCATCAAAGGCCTGAAAGGCGGTCACTCAGGTGCTGAAATTCACCTGGGTCTGGGCAATGCCAACAAATTGCTGGCGCGTTTCCTGTTTGCACATGCGGCTGAACTGGACGCTCGTTTGATTGATTTGAACGGTGGAACGCTGCGTAACGCTATTCCGCGTGAAGGCTCTGCAATTGTCGCAGTCCCTGCCGACAAAGCAGCACAGTTCAAAGATCTCGCAGCTAAGTTCCTGTCAATTCTGCAAAATGAATTGGGTGCAGTTGAGAAAAACACCACTGTCCTGGTTGAAGCAACCACCACCGACAAAGCTGCGCTAACAGCAAAAAGCCGTGATGCTTTCATTAACTTGCTCAATGCCATGCCAAACGGTGTTATCCGTAATTCAGACGCGGTTAAAGGTGTAGTGGAAACCTCACTGAACGTGGGTGTGGTTTCAATGACTGATGAAAGCGCAGAAATTATTTGCCTGATTCGCTCCCTGATTGATAGCGGCAAAGACTATGTGGTCGGCATGCTCGAGGCATTGGGTCAGTTGGCTGGTGCACAAAGTGTTGCTAAAGGCAGCTACCCAGGCTGGCAGCCCGACGCTGACTCCCCGGTGATGGGGCTGGTACGTGAAACTTACCAGAAGCTGTTCAACAAAACGCCAAACATCATGGTTATCCATGCCGGTCTGGAATGTGGGCTGTTCAAAAAACCTTATCCTGAGATGGATATGGTTTCTATTGGGCCGACCATTACGGGTCCACACTCCCCGGATGAACAAGTTCATATCGCAAGCGTAGGCCAGTACTGGATCCTGCTGACTGAGTTGCTAAAAGCAATTCCAGCTAAGTAAGCCAAATACGTGTAGATCAAAACCCTTTCATTGAGAGGGTTTTTTTATATTCCCAGAACCAGTTGGCGCTCCAACTGCGGGTCCAGTAACGTGACATGCAGCCCCACTAGCCTTACGCCTCGCTCTCCCCTGCGCTCTTCCCAAGTTTGCTTCGCGATAGCGATTAAATCGGCTTTATTCAACTGGGGCCAGACATGTTCCTGAGTGGTTTGCTGAAAATCATTAAACTTGAGTTTGACTCCCTGACGAGCAATCAATAAATCTGGTTTCACCTTTTTCAGACGTCGCTCAAGTTCAGCATAAAGTTGTTCAATGATGGCTTCACACTCCTGCCAATAATGAATGTCTTCGGCCAATGTTTTCTCAACACCTACCGATTTGCGCTGACGTTCATTGTTAATTTCGCGCTCATCAATACCCTGGCTTCGCTCCCAAAGTATCCGCCCGAACTTACCAAAGCGTTTGAGCAAAGACGCTAAATCCGTTTTCTGCACATCGGCACACGTCCGCAAGCCCAGGCTTTCCAGTTTTCCCGCAGTCACTTTGCCAACGCCTGGAATTTTGCCAAGCGGCAAAGTTTGCAAAAATGCAGGAATTTCTTCTGGAGTGATGACGTATTGCCCGTCGGGCTTATTAAGGTCTGACGCTATTTTCGCGAGAAATTTGACCGGAGCGATCCCCGCTGAAGCAGTGAGATTAAGTTCATCTGAAATGGTCTGACGAATTTCTTTCGCCATGAGAGTAGCCGAACCGTGGCAGTTCATGCTTGCGGTCACATCCAGATATGCTTCATCCAGAGACAGAGGTTCAATAAGCGTGGTGTAGCGGCTAAATATTTCGCGGATATGGTTGGAGGCTTCTTTATATGCGTCAAAGCGCCCAGGTAAAAGTGTCAGATGCGGGCACAATTTGAGTGCCATGGCGGTCGACATTGCGCTGTGCACGCCAAATTTACGCGCTGGATAATTTGCTGTGCTGATAACCCCGCGTCGCTGCGCACTGCCACCGATAGCCAATGGAATATCCCGCAAGCTCGGGTTATCACGCATCTCAACGGCTGCAAAAAAGCAGTCCATATCAACATGAATGATTTTACGCATACTTTTTCACACCAGTTTTGATACTGGATAAGTATACAGTTAAACTATGATTGAGGAAAGACAGAAAGAAAACCTCCCGCAGATGCAGGAGGTTTCACAAGGCTTAAAGGATGCGGTTTTGCTGAAGTTTTGCCTGCCGCTCCGCTTTTGCGATTCGTTTCTTACGTGCATCGCAAGGTTCAGGGCAATTGCAGACTTTCTCCATGCCTAGCGCGGCAATACCACCACAGCTACCCTGAAGCGTTTTACGCTTTACGATAACGCCCAGCGACATGCCGAAAATCACCAGAATAAAAATGGTAAAGGTGGCTAAAAATACTGTCAGCATAATGGCTCCCGTCAGCCGCCGAAGTCATCAAGCATGATGTTCTCATCCTCGACACCCAGGTCTTTGAGCATTTTGATAACCGCAGCATTCATCATTGGCGGCCCACACATATAGAATTCGCAGTCTTCTGGAGCTGGATGGCTACGAAGATAGTTTTCCAGTAATACGTTGTGGATGAAGCCAGTGTAGCCCGTCCAGTTATCTTCTGGTTGCGGATCAGAAAGCGCCACATTGAAGGTAAAGTTCGGGTTTTCCTGCGCCAGTTTTTCAAACTCATCTTCGTAGAACATTTCACGCAGAGAACGAGCGCCGTACCAGAAGCTGATTTTGCGGGTGCTATGAAGGCGTTTGAGCTGATCGAAGATGTGTGAACGCATTGGCGCCATACCGGCCCCACCGCCAATAAACACCATTTCCGCATCCGTTTCCTTGGCAAAGAACTCACCGAACGGCCCGGAAATTGTCACTTTATCGCCCGCTTTCAGCGACCAGATGTACGAGGACATTATGCCTGGAGGAGCATCTGGTACATTCGGCGGTGGCGTAGCAATACGTACGTTCAGCATGATGATGCCTGCTTCATCCGGGTAGTTCGCCATCGAGTAAGCGCGGACACACGGCTCTTTCACCACAGATTTGAAACGGAAAAGGTTAAACTTATCCCAGTCACCGCGATATTCCTGTGGAACATCGAAGTCCTGATAATTAACTTCATGAGGCGGGCTTTCAATCTGGATATACCCACCGGCACGGAAAGGCACAACTTCGCCATCAGGAATACGCAGCTTAAGCTCTTTGATGAAAGTCGCTTTGTTATCGTTAGAGATAACTTCACACTCCCACTTTTTCACGCCGAATATTTCTTCCGGCAGCTCAATTTTCATGTCCTGCTTCACAGCGACCTGACACGCTAGACGGCAACCTTCTTTCGCTTCACGCTTGGTGATGTGCGAAAGCTCGGTCGGCAGAATATCACCGCCCCCCTCTTTAATGGTCACACGGCATTGCCCACATGAACCGCCGCCACCACAAGCCGAAGAGATGAAAATCCCTTGGTTTGAAAGCGTATTCAGCAGCTTATCGCCAGCCGGAGCATGGAACTGTTTGTCTGCTTCGTTGTTAATCTCAATCAGCACATCGCCGGAGTTAACAAGCTTTGACTTGGCAAACAAAATCAACAACGCCAGAGCCAAAACAATTAGCGTGAACATCACCACGCCAAGAATAATTTCCATACGTTTATGCCCTTATAGCTGCACACCGGAGAATGACATAAAGCCCAGCGCCATCAATCCAGTGGTGATAAAGGTAATTCCTAAGCCACGCAATCCTGCGGGCACATTGGCATATTTCATCTTTTCGCGGATCCCCGCCATCGCAACAATGGCCAGCATCCAGCCCACTCCGGAGCCCACGCCGTAGACAATGGATTCACCGAAGCTGTAATCACGCTGCACCATAAACGACACGCCACCGAAGATAGCGCAGTTAACGGTAATGAGCGGCAGGAAGATACCCAACGCGTTATAAAGTGCCGGGAAGAAACGATCGAGGATCATCTCAAGAATCTGAACTAATGCCGCAATCACACCGATAAAGGTGATGAAGTTGAGGAAGCTGAGATCAACGCCTTCAACCAGTGCGCCGTCACGAAGCACCAGGTTATAAACCAGGTTGTTCGCAGGTACGGCAATCCCTAACACCACGGTCACTGCGATACCCAATCCAAATGCAGTGGAGACCTTTTTGGAAACTGCAAGGAAGGTACACATACCAAGGAAGAACGCGAGCGCCATGTTTTCAATAAACACTGCGCGCACAAACAGACTAATCATATGTTCCATAGTCAGTTAGTCCTTTTCCTGCTGAGCAGGCTTAAGCGTACGCAAGGCCCAAATCAGCAGGCCGATAATAAAGAACGCACTCGGCGCTAACAGGAACATCCCGTTTGGCTGATACCAGCCACCGTTCTGAACCGTTTCCAGCACCGTGATACCAAAGAGTTTACCGCTGCCGATAAGCTCACGCAGGAAGCCAACCAGCAACAGAATCACGCCATAGCCCAGACCGTTGCCAATACCATCCATAAAGCTCGCCAGCGGCGGTGACTTCATGGCATAGGCTTCAGCACGTCCCATCACGATACAGTTAGTGATGATCAGGCCGACGAAGACGGAAAGCTGTTTGGAGATCTCGTAAGCATAAGCACGCAGGATCTGATCCACGACGATAACTAACGAAGCAATGATCGCCATCTGAACAATGATTCGCACACTGTTAGGGATCAGGTTACGGATCATTGAGATGAACATGCTAGAGAATGCCGTCACCACTGTTACCGCGATGGTCATTACGAATGCCGTTTCCAGCTTAG
Organism: Buttiauxella sp. BIGb0471; assembly: GCF_024807715.1. Taxonomy (NCBI): domain Bacteria; kingdom Pseudomonadati; phylum Pseudomonadota; class Gammaproteobacteria; order Enterobacterales; family Enterobacteriaceae; genus Buttiauxella; species Buttiauxella sp. BIGb0471. The sequence goes on along the minus strand of NZ_JANUEU010000005.1, from coordinate 54,241 downwards.
TCGTGACCGCCAGCGCCGAACAGACACCGAGTATTTGCAAGGCAATTGGGTTGTTATCCACCAGAGGACTAACCAGAACCCGTTTGACCTCTTTCATGTCTGAAATATCAGCCATTATTGAGCGCTCCTTCACGTACTTGTTTCAGGAAAGGACCAAAACCAAGTTCACCCATCCAGAAATCAAAAGTATGTTGTACCCCGTTTGCCGTCAGCGTCGCGCCAGACAAACCATCCACACTATATTCATCGCCCTGACGCGCTCCGCCTTTCACCACGCGTAGCGCAGGCTGACCGTTGTCATCCAACAATTTCTTGCCAATCCATTGCGCACGCCAGTTCGGATTTTCAACTTCACCACCCAACCCTGGTGTTTCGCCCTGGTCGTAATAAGTGATACCTTTCACCGTCCGGCCATCAGTTTGAAGCGAAACAAAGGCATACATCATCGACCACAAGCCTTTGCCATAAACTGGCAACACGACTTCCTTCACTTTGTTTTGCTCATCACGCACCAGATAAATTTCAACGATATTGCTGCGATGTTTTATCCCGGCACGGTCTTCGCTTGAAGAGAGCGTGACGCTTTGTTCAGGGTCACGTAGCGCCGCAGCCTGGTCAAATTTAGACGAGTCTTTATCCAGCAGCTCACCACTTTTCAGATCGAGCAAACGCGGTGTAATACGTGATTCGTAGATTGTTTTGACATCTTCGCCGGTCATTTTTGGCGTTGCTAAGCCAGCAACATCCAGGATGTTACGCTGCTTATCGAGCGCTTTTTGCTCCTGCTGGCGAGCTTTCAGCCCCACAGCAGAGCCAGCCACCACAACGGAACACACCAGGCAAAGCACCAGCACCACCAGCAGCGTTCTGCCAATGCTATCGTTACTTTTTACTTCAGCCACGCGACTTCCTCCGCTTGATATTGGCTTGCACCACCAGATAATCGAACAGCGGTGCAAAGAGGTTGGCGAACAAGATCGCCAGCATCATCCCTTCTGGATAGGCCGGGTTTACAACTCGAATCAGGACACACATCACACCGATAAGCGCCCCATACCACCATTTACCTTTATTGGTAAACGAGGCTGAAACCGGGTCGGTTGCCATGAACATCATGCCGAAAGCAAAACCACCCAGCACGAGATGCCAGTACCACGGCATCGCAAATAGCGGGTTGGTTTCAGAACCAATGAAGTTAAACAAAGTGGCAGTGGCAATCATGCCAAGCAGAACACCCGCGACGATGCGCCAGGAAGCGACGCGGCCAAACAGGATTATCGCGCCACCAATCAGGATCATCAGCGTGGAAACTTCACCAATGGAACCCGGAATGTTACCGAGGAAAGCATCCATCCAGGTGACAGGTTGGCCTGTGACAACATTCACTAAGGCTTCGCCGCCGCCATGAGACCACTGCGAAAGTGGAGTTGCCCCAGAGAAACCGTCAGCCGCGGTCCACACCAGGTCACCGGAGATTTGCGCTGGATAAGCGAAGAACAGGAATGCACGGCCCGCCAGTGCTGGGTTCAGGAAGTTACGGCCAGTTCCACCAAAGATCTCTTTAGCAATGACCACACCGAAACTAATCCCCAATGCCGCTTGCCAGAGAGGTAACGTCGGTGGAACCACCAGCGCAAACAGGATGGAGGTCACGAAGAAACCTTCGTTAACTTCATGTTTACGGATGATGGCAAACAGCACTTCCCAGAAACCACCTACCAGGAATACCGTGATGTAAATTGGTAGGAAGAACACGGCCCCAAGGGTCATCATGCTTAACCAGCCAGCATCCGGCGTGAAGTTCACCCCCAGCCACTGCGCGACAACATAATGCCAGTCAGATGAAATCACCTGCTGGAGTTGTTCCGCGCCGTACATTTTGTTCAGGGCCGGAATCGTTTGTAGCCCGACGTTGTACATACCCCAAAACATGGCCGGGAACACCGCAAACCACACCAGGATCATCATGCGTTTCAGATCGATTGCATCACGAACGTGGGAAGCGCCAGGCGTAACGATACCGGGTGTATAAAACAGTGTCGCCGTCGCTTCAAAGAGCGGGTAGTACTTTTCTAGCTTTCCGCCTTGCGTGAAGTGCGGCTCTAGTTTTTCAAATAAATGCTTCAAGCCCATGACTTATCCTTCCTGCTCGATGCGGGTTAATACCTCGCGTAGTACCGGGCCGTACTCATATTTACCCGGGCACACATAGGTACAAAGCGCCAAATCTTCTTCATCCAGCTCAAGACACCCCAGCGCCTGTGCGCTGTCTGTATCTCCTGCCAGCAAATCACGCAACAGCATCGTTGGCAGAATATCCAGCGGCATAACACGCTCATAGTTGCCAATGGGCACCATTGAACGTTCCCCGCCATTGGTATCTGTCGAGAAGCTAAACAGTTTGCGTTTCAGGAAGTGGCCAACAGTGGTGCGGGTAATCGAATATTTATCGGCACCAGGCATCACCCATCCAAACAGCTCTTTTTCACGGCCTTCTTTCAGAACCGTAACTTGCAGATGGAAACGCCCCAGCCAGGCGCGCGGCCCCGCCCCGATAGTTCCGCTTAAAACAGAGCCTGAAATAATGCGGTTTTCACCTTCAGCAAGTTCACCCGCCGTCAGCACTTCCAGTGAAGCACCAAGGCGTGTGCGAATCAGACGTGGCTTTTTCACCTGTGGCCCGGCAAGCGCGATAATACGATCGGTCCACAAATCGCCTTCCACGAACAATTTGCCGATGGCGATGACATCCTGGTAATTAAGATGCCAGACCATTTTTTGCAGGCTGACCGGCTCCAGGAAATGAATGTGTGTACCCACTAACCCTGCCGGATGCGGGCCTGCGAATTCATTAAATGTCACCTGCCCAGCAGGATGACCGCCCAGCTTACCGCCGCCTGCCTGACAGACATGGACTTTGCCATCGGTCAGTCGGGACAATACGGTTAAGCCTGCATCAAACATTTCGCGGTGAGCGCGAATAATGGGCTGCGGGTCCGCTGCCAGCGGGTTGGTATCAATGGCAGTAACAAAAATGGCGGCTGGAACTGTTGCAGGTTGCGGTGTTTTGCTAAACGGGCGTGTACGCAGCGCAGTCCATAAACCAGACGACAGCAATTGCGCCTGGACGGTTTCACGCGGCAGTTTGGCAAGGCTTTCAGGAGCAAAACGCTCAAAAACAACCTGCTCATCACCCTGGACTTCAATAACCAGAGATTGCAGTACTCGACGCTCACCACGATTAATCGCTGATACCGTTCCACTCGCAGGAGCGGTAAAGAGAACGCCTGGGTTCTTTTTATCTTCGAAGAGAGGCTGGCCTTTCAATACCTTGTCGCCTTCCTGCACCAGCATGGAGGGACGCATGCCGACATACTCTTCACCGAGCAAGGCCACGAAAGGTATCGCTGCGCCGTCATGGATTTGCTGTTCCGGCAAACCGGCAATAGGCAAATCCAGACCTTTTTTGATTTTTATCATAAGGTTATCACGTTTAAAATTGGCTTAAACATACCGACAAAAAACTGTAGCCGACAACGGATGGGTTGAATTAACGTTCAACCGATGCGACACATAAAGCGGTGAAAACAGGAAACGCATCCATTCACTATTGCGAGAGGGAGGTATAAGCCGCCCGGACAACCGGGACAACTGACTTATGGATAGTTTCCGTTCATATCCGCAGGTCAACATTCGGCGGGGATTTTAGCATCATTAGAGGCTGGAAGGGGCACAAAACAACACACAGATATGCAGCTATGGGAGCTGTTACGCAAAAAGCTAATCCTTTCCCTTTCCAAAAGTATTGTATAAAGTCCAAATTTATAACTTTGCATCCCCTGCTTTGGGCTTGCGAAAAATCATAACGATGATAATGTGAGCGCTCCTAATCCAGAGTAATCTGATTTCGGGTCCCTATTTTGCCGTCCTGGCATTCGGTATAAGTTTTATCAAGGAATAAAGCAGTATGCGTAAGATCGCACTCGTTATTGCGATGCTTCTGATCCCGTGCTTTTCGTTTGCCAGCTTGTTAAGCAGCAATTCGTCAACCACGCCTGTCAGCAAAGAATTCAAGCAACAACTCATGGGCTCTCCTGTTTATATTCAAATATTTAAGGAAGAGCGCACGCTAGAGCTATATGTCAAGATGGGCGAAAAGTTCCAACTGCTCGACAGCTATAGCATCTGTAACTATTCCGGTGGGTTAGGTCCCAAACAGCGTCAGGGTGATTTTAAGAGTCCTGAAGGCTTCTACAATGTGACCCGTAGCCAGCTAAAACCCGATAGCCGTTTCTATAAAGCCATTAATATTGGCTTCCCGAACGAGTTTGATCGCCAACACGGTTATCAAGGCCAGTATTTGATGATTCACGGTGCTTGCGTGTCTGTTGGCTGCTATGCCATGACTGACACCAACATTGATGAGATTTTCCAGTTTGTGACCGGCGCGTTGGTATTTGGCCAGCCAAGTGTACAAGTCAGTATCTATCCGTTCCGGATGACAGACGCGAACATGCAACGCCACAAGTACTCTTACTACATCAATTTCTGGAAACAACTGAAGCCGGGTTACGACTACTTCATGGCGAATCATCAACCGCCGGGCGTTTCGGTCATCAGCGGTAATTATGTGATTAGTAAGCCGGTTGTGCCAACGACACAACCGCAACTGGCGTCAAACTACACGCTCTCCGAGACAAAATAATTCTGACGAACCTGGCGCAATTTTGTGCCAGGTTTCATTTCCGGTCAGGGGTTGTGTCGCAATGACAGTGACCACATCGTTCAGTGTGGTCTCTTCCTGAAAATCAATTTCCACATCCTGGTCCAACAGTTTTGCCACACCAAACGGTGCCCGTCGGGTAATCCAGTATAAATTGGTGGAACAAAACGCCATCACGTAACGCCCATCGGACAGCAACATATTGAACACGCCCTTCTCACGTAATTGCACCGCAAGCTCGGTGATGTAGCGAAACACCGCCTGCATATTGCCAGGTGTGCGTGGATAACGTTGCGTCAATTTATGCAGCAGCCAACAAAATGCTTGTTCGCTGTCGGTTTCACCAATCGGGCGAAACGGGCCGGTATCCAATGCACGATGGCCTTTAAGCTGCCCGTTGTGAGCATAAGTCCAGTTGCGCCCCCACAGTTCACGGGTAAACGGGTGCGTATTTTCAAGTGCGACTTTTCCGCGGTTCGCCTGGCGAATATGGGCGACCACAGAGCAAGATTTGATGGGGTAATCCTGCACTAATTTAGCGATGGGTGAGTTAAAGCTGGGTTGCGGATCTTTGAACGTACGACAGCCCTTACCTTCATAAAAGGTAATGCCCCAGCCGTCTTTATGCGGCCCCGTTCCCCCGCCACGCTGCACCAAACCGGTAAAACTAAAGCAAATATCCGTTGGTACGTTGGCGCTCATCCCGAGCAGTTCGCACATATTAACCTCCCACCACTTTTAACCACCCTCACCCTAATCCTCTCCTTGGGGGAGAGGATACAAGTTCAGGCAAAACTTAAGCTTTAACCATCTCTTTTTCGATAAGCTGGATCAGGATGTGAATCACTTTGATGTGAATTTCCTGAATGCGGTCAGCATAACCAAAGTGCGGCACACGAATTTCAACATCGGCGCTACCGTCCATTTTGCCGCCGTCTTTCCCGGTCAGAGTGATGACTTTCATGCCTTTCGCGCGAGCGGCTTCAATCGCTTTGATGACGTTGCCGGAATTACCCGAAGTGGAGATGCCCAGTAACACGTCGCCTTCACGGCCAACCGCTTCAACGTAACGAGAGAAAATGTGGTCGTAACCAAAATCATTGCCGACGCAAGAGATATGGCTCACGTCAGAAATCGCAATCGCCGGGTAGCCCGGACGGTTTTCGCGATAACGACCTGTCAGTTCTTCAGCAAAGTGCATTGCATCGCAATGTGAGCCACCGTTACCGCAAGAAAGCACTTTACCGCCTGCTTTAAAGCTATCAGCCAACAGCACCGCTGCACGCTGGATTGCGTGAATGTTAGCGTCATCTTTCAGGAAGTTAGCCAGCGTTTCTGCCGCTTCATTCAATTCGTTACGAATAAGATCCTGGTACATGAGGATGTCCTTCAGCATTTTTTGATTGATTAACCCAAGCAGTTTACCGGATAGCGCGAGAAGCGCCATATCCTCCTGCTTTTGCTGTTCTGTGCGGTAACAATGTGAGCTGAGTTGTAATTATTTTGTGAATATATTGCTAAAAAAAACCACATGAACTAAAACCAATACATCCAAGTGGTCAGACCTCCTACAAGCAAGGGAGTTTCCTTTATGTTGATTTTGAGTATTGTCGCAACCGTTGTTCTCCTCGGTGTGCTTTTCTATCACCAGGTCAATTTGCTGCTCAGTAGCGCAATTCTACTGGCGTGGACAGCCGCGCTTGGTTTTGCTGGTATCTGGTCTATCTGGGTACTGGTTCCACTGGCGATTATTCTGGTGCCGTTTGTCTTCACCCCGATTCGCAAATCTTTGATTTCCGCCCCGGTATTCCGCAGCTTCCGCAAAGTCATGCCGCCAATGTCGCGTACTGAAAAAGAAGCTATCGACGCGGGGACAACGTGGTGGGAAGGTGATTTGTTCCGCGGTAAACCTGACTGGGAAAAGCTGCACAACTATCCGCAGCCAAAACTGACTGAAGAAGAACAAGCCTTTATCGACGGCCCGGTTGAAGAAGCTTGCCGCCTGGCAAATGACTTCCAAATCACACACGAAATGGCAGATTTGCCGCCAGAGCTGTGGGCCTATTTAAAAGAGCATCGCTTCTTCGCGATGATCATCAAGAAAGAGTACGGCGGCCTGGAGTTTTCTGCGTACGCTCAGGCTCGTGTGTTGCAAAAGCTTTCGGGTGTTTCCGGGATTCTGGCCATTACCGTCGGTGTGCCTAACTCATTAGGCCCAGGCGAATTGCTGCAACATTACGGTACGGAAGAACAGAAAGATCATTACCTGCCGCGCCTGGCTCGTGGGCAAGAGATCCCATGCTTTGCTCTGACAAGTCCTGAAGCAGGCTCCGATGCGGGTGCGATTCCTGATACTGGCGTCGTGTGTATGGGCGAATGGCAGGGCCAGCAAGTTCTTGGGATGCGTCTAACCTGGAACAAGCGCTACATTACGCTGGCACCAATCGCTACCGTTTTAGGTCTGGCATTCAAACTGTCTGACCCGGATAAACTGCTGGGCGATGAAGAAGATCTCGGCATTACCTGTGCGTTGATCCCAACACATACGCCAGGTGTAGAAATCGGCAAACGCCACTTCCCGCTTAACGTACCATTCCAGAATGGCCCAACTCGCGGTAAAGATATTTTCGTCCCGATTGATTACATCATCGGTGGCCCGAAAATGGCCGGTCAGGGCTGGCGTATGCTGGTGGAATGTCTGTCAGTTGGTCGTGGCATTACCCTGCCATCCAACGCAACCGGTGGTTTGAAATCTGTCGCAATGGCTACGGGCGCTTATGCTCATATCCGTCGTCAGTTCAGAATCTCTATCGGTAAAATGGAAGGGATTGAAGAACCACTGGCGCGTATTGCCGGTAACGCTTACGTAATGGACGCAGCTGCATCACTGGTGACTTACGGGATTATGCTTGGTGAAAAACCCGCTGTTCTGTCAGCCATCGTGAAGTACCACTGTACCCATCGCGGCCAGCGGGCCATTCTGGATGCGATGGATATTGTCGGCGGCAAAGGCATCATGCTGGGTAATTCCAACTTTGTAGCGCGAGCGTATCAGGGTGCACCCATTGCTATCACCGTTGAAGGCGCGAATATCCTGACACGCAGCATGATTATCTTCGGCCAGGGTGCAATTCGTTGCCATCCGTATGTTCTCGACGAAATGAATGCGGCGCAAAACAATGACGTTAACGCCTTCGATAAGCTGCTGTTCAAGCATATCGGCCACGTCGGCAGCAACAAAATGCGAAGCCTGTGGCTTGGCCTGACCAACGGTTTGACCAGCGCCACACCGACCAAAGATTCAACCAAACGTTACTACCAATATATGAACCGCCTGAGCGCCAACCTGGCACTGCTGTCAGACGTTTCCATGGCGGTTCTGGGTGGCAGTCTCAAGCGTCGCGAACGTATCTCCGCGCGTCTGGGTGACATTCTGAGCCAGCTGTACCTGGCGTCTTCGGTGCTGAAACGCTACGACGACGAAGGCCGTAACGAAGCCGATTTACCCCTGGTTCACTGGGGCGTACAGGATGCGCTGTATCAGGCTGAACAGGCGATTGACGACCTGCTGCGTAACTTCCCGAATGCGTTTGTGGCTGGCATGCTGCGTGTGGTGATCTTCCCGCTGGGCCGCCGCTACGACGCGCCATCAGACAAGCTGGATCATAAACTAGCGAAGATCATGCAGATCCCATCAGCGACTCGTTCACGCATTGGTCGTGGTCAGTACCTGACGCCAAGCGAGTTCAACCCTGCGGGTCTGTTGGAAGAAGCATTGATGGATGTTATGGCCGCCGAGCCAATTCATTTGCGCATCTGCAAAGAAACCGGGCGTAACCTGCCATTCACTCGACTTGATGAACAAGCGAAACAGTGGCTGGCTGAAGGGAAAATCAACGCAGAAGAAGCGGCGATATTGACCAAAGCTGAAGCAAGCCGTCTGCGCAGTATCAATGTCGATGAGTTTGAACCGGAGGAGCTGGCAACCATGCCGGTAAAGGTGCCGGAAAAGCATCGTAAGATTGAAGCCGCATAAGCAGACTATGCTCTAAAAACCCCGCTCGCGGGGTTTTTTATTGCCCAACAAAAGCCAGCGAACTCATGCTAAAGTGAATGAAACACTGCTTATCACGAGGCTTCCGATTGTGTCTGGTTTGAAAATTACCGTTCTACAACAACCGCTGGTCTGGATGGACGGCGCGGCAAACTTGCGCCATTTCGATGTACAGTTGGACGCTATTCATGGCCGCGATCTGATTGTCTTGCCGGAAATGTTCACCACCGGTTTCGCGATGGAAGCCGCCATTCAATCGCTTGCTGAAGAAGAAGTGATTGACTGGATGCAGTTTAAAGCCCAGCAAACTCAGGCCATGATCGCCGGAAGTGCCGCACTCCAGACCGATCGCGGGCCGGTAAATCGGTTCTTGCTGGTACAGCCTGATGGCAAAGTCCACTTCTACGATAAACGTCATCTGTTCCGCATGGCAGATGAACATCATCATTATCAGGCGGGCAATGAGCGAGTTATCGTGGAATGGCGCGGCTGGCGCATTCTGCCACAGGTGTGTTACGACCTGCGTTTCCCGGTGTTTTCGCGCAACCGCAACGATTACGATCTGGCGCTATACGTCGCGAACTGGCCTGCACCGCGTTCCTTGCACTGGCAAAGCCTGCTGGTCGCTCGCGCCATTGAAAACCAGGCGTATGTCGCAGGCTGCAACCGCGTCGGCACCGACGGTAACGGGCATCATTACCGTGGCGACAGCAAAATTATTAACCCACAGGGTGAAATCCTGGCGAATGGCGATGCCCATCAGGCGATGCGCCTCGATGCCGATTTGTCATTGATTGCATTACAAGAATATCGCGAGAAATTCCCCGCCTGGCAGGATGCCGATCCCTTCAGTTTGTAATCAACTTCCCCGATAAGTCGACCACGACCACGGGGAAATCAAAAACGGCAGGTGATAGTGCCCGCCGTTTTGCGGTATCACGAAATCAATTTGCGCGGTGGGATACAGTGTTTCTCTGTGTGTTGCGGCAAAATAAAGCCCGATTTCTGCCGTCAGACGATACCGCCCCGCCGCCAATGCTGCAGGTGTGAAATCTTTCAGCCGCCCGTCAGAGTCAGTGACCCCCTGCGCCACCGTTTCCCAGGTGTCACCAAGCTGCTGTTCAAGGCAAATCGCTACACCTGTCGCCGGCTTCCCGAGCGCAGTATCAAGAATATGCGTACTCAACTGACTCATGATGCAAACACTCCTTCCAGGCGTAACAACGTGATTTGGCGTAATTGCTCCAGCGCTTCAGCTTCTTCCTCGGCTGGCGAATTATTCAGGCGACGACGAAGTTCGGTGAGAATGTCATCGCCACTGCGCCCTTTGGCTCGAATAAGAAATACTCGTCCAAACCGCGTTTCATAATCAGCATTCCCCTGCGCCAGCGCGAGCGTTAATTCGCTGTTTTGCGTATCGACAGCAGACTGTTCACCTTTTGACAACGCAGCCTCTTTGCTGCTGCCCTGCGCTTTTTCACCAATCCGAGGATGCGCGCTAAGCGCCTGGTTCAGTTCATTGCGCCCCCAATCCAGTGTCAGTTGCGAGGCATAATGCTGCAACACATCGACGGTCGCATAAGGCCGGGCGGCAACCAGATTTTCAACCCATGCAGGTATCGCAACACAGGGTGTTATCTGGCTTAGCGCTTCACTTTCCGTTGCATGGTTAAACTCGGTGAGTGGATTCATTGAAGCCAAATTCACCACCGTTTGTGTATATGCCTGCACCGCTTGCATCACATCAGCCTCAGTGACAGATTCTGCCGGATGGTGGCTAATCCCACGATCGCAACGGACAAACATCATGCCCACCGGCCAGAGTTCAGCGATGGCAATCGCATCATGCCCTGCGCCACTTGGCAGCGATAAACTACGCCCCTGCACCGAAGTGATGGCTGATGTTAACCGGCGCTGCAAACTCGCGTCGCATGGCGTGGCGGGAATTGAATAATAGATTTCAGAGTCGAACGCCACACCTCGTTGAGCGGCAATTTGCTGCGCTTCGCATAACAATTTTTCAAGCAGCGCTTCGATATCTGAATCTCGCGGGCTACGGATATCCAGCGTGAGCAGAACTTCCCCCGGAATCACATTCGCCGCGCCCGGTAAACATTGCAGCGAGCCGACAGTCGCAACAATATCTGGGGCGTAACTGGCAGTCGTGCTTTCGATGTAAGTCATCCAATTAGCGGCTGCTGCTAGCGCATCTTTACGAATGGTCATCGGCACCGTACCCGCATGCCCTGCTTCGCCAACAAAGCGGCATTTCAGACGACGAGCGCCGTTAATAGCCGTCACCACGCCGAGCGCCAGATTTTCGCGCTCCAGCACCGGCCCTTGTTCGATATGCAGTTCCAGATAAGCACTGAACTCTTCCGCGCCACGCGCCGCACTCTGAATACGCGAAGGGTCAAAACCGGCATTCACCAGTGCTTGCCCAACACTGATACCTGCGGCATCTTCACACGCCAGCCAGTTATCCGGCCACGTCCCGGTCACGCCACGACTGCCTAATAATGTGATGCCAAAACGCGTACCTTCTTCATCCCCAAAGCCAACGATTTCAATCGCCTGCTCTAATTGAAGATTATGTTCATGGAGAAAGGCGACAACTTCCAGCGCGGTTAAGACGCCCAACATGCCATCGTAACGCCCGGCATTGCGTACGGTATCAAGATGTGAGCCAAGCAAAACAGCCTGAGCGCCTTCTCTTGCGCCTTCATAGCGCCCGCAAATGTTGCCCACCGCATCTTGCCAGGTGGTCATTCCCACCTGTTCCATCCAGCTTGCCACCAGATAATTGGCGCGCAGATGCTCGGGTGAAAGATAGACTCGAGTAAGTTGTTCCGGCGTTTCGCTAACCTGCGCCAGTTCATCTGCTCGCTGCATAATTCGGCGGGCGGCAAAACTCGCCTGCATGGCGTTCATGACATGTTTAACCATCAGCGACTTTCCTGCGCATAAACATCCCACGCGGCCTGCATTGCAGCCCCTTGCGTCGATTTAAAACCGAGGCGGTTAAGCACCGCTTCAAGCGCCGTCAGGGTTTGCAGTACGCAATCTTTACGCGCGTTATAACCCATGGTACCGATGCGCCAGATTTTGCCTTGTAGCGGACCAAATGAGGTGCCGATTTCGATATGGAAATCTTCGAGCAGCATTTTGCGCACTTCTTCACCGTGAACAGCGGACGGGATCACAACGCCAAGTACGTTGTTCATTTTGTGTTGTAGATTGCCGAAAGTTTCCAGCCCCATGCCCTGAATTCCGGCCACCAGCGCACGACCATGCAATTCGTGGCGCGCGATGCCCACGTCCAGCCCTTCTTCGAGAATAATGCGCGCGCATTCACGGGCGGCGAACAACATGCTGGTGGCTTCGGTATGGTGGTTGAGTCGCTCCGGCCCCCAGTAATCCATCACCATGCCGAGATCGAAATAATTCGAGTAGATCATTTCGTCATCGCCGTCCTGATGGGCTGTGGTTCGGATCCCTTCTTCAACACATTTGCGACGGCGAATAACCTCTTCCATTTGCGCACTCAAGGTTATCGGCGAGCTGCCCGACGGGCCGCCGAGGCATTTTTGCAAACCGGCAGAAACCGCATCTAAACCCCAGGCGTCGGTTTCCAGTTTGTTGCCGCCAAATGAAGCTGTGGCATCGGTATAAAACAACACGCCGTGGCGACGGCAGATGTCACCCAGTTCTTCCAGCGGTTGTAGCATGGTGGTAGACGTGTCGCCCTGAACGGTTAGCAGCAAACGCGGTTTCACCGTTTTAATGGCATCTTCGATTTGGTCGGGCGTGAAAACCTCACCCCACGGCACTTCTATGGTGTGAACTTCTGCGCGACAACGACGGGCAATTTCACACAGCAGATGGCCGAAGCGCCCAAACACCGGGACCAGGACTTTGTCACCGGGGCGAATGGCAGACAGTAAAATCGCTTCAATACCGGAACGGGAAGTCCCATCCACCAGCATCGTCCAACGGTTTTGCGTGCGGAAAAGTTCGCGATACAGCACCATCACTTCGTTCATATAACCGGTCATAACCGGGTCATACTGCCCAATCAACTGACTCGCCATCGCGCGTAATACGCGGGGATCTGCATTGATTGGCCCCGGCCCCATTAACAAACGATGCGGTGGATTGATTTGTGAGAAGTGCTGAATATCGAACATGGTATTTCCTTTTATTCTGCGTGAAACAAAAGATTCTTAATTAAAATATTCTGCAACTAATGTGCCACCAATTTTCGCGAAAGACAAAGAAGAAAACGAGACAGATGACATACCTCTTCGTAGGTCGGATAAGCAGCAGCGTCATCCGACAAAAGCGGCGAAAATTGTGGATGACGCTACCGCTTATCCACCCTACAAAACCCGTTCACTAACTCTTCATCTCTGAACCAGAATGGTTCCCATGATGCGTGCAAACGCACCACTAAAGTGCGTTAGCGTTGTTCCAGTTCATCAAACTCAGAATACAATTCAGCAATGTGGTGAATACGCTGACGGCCTGTGGTTAACGCTTCGTGGAGTACGGCGTTGGATAATAGATTCACCAGACTCATCGCACCACTATAGCTATCAAAGGCTGAAACACTGTCGAGCGGCGCGGCAAAATGCCAGCGGCAATAAGGTGTGAGGCCTGATCCCTGCGCTTCGCTCATCACCAGCAGCGGGACCTGGCGTTGATGCAAATTTGCCAGCAGCGGTTTGATAATGCGCGGGCGTCGACGAAACGCGATGGCGATAACACAATCTTGTTCACTGATATCCACCACCTCTTCGGCCAGCGTCTGCCCTGGCTGCGGCAATAGCCAGACGTCACTACGAACCTGCAATAGCTGCTGGCGCAAGTGCATTGCAACCGGCCATGAGTTTCTTAACCCAATAATAAAAATACGTTTTGCCGTCGTGAGAGTTGTGACTACGTCGGCAAATTGCTGCGTGTCGAGCAGGCTAACCCACTGCGTTAGATTGGCCATTTCCTGCTTGTAATGACGCGCAAGTAAAGTGTTACCCTGTACCGCATCGCGATTTTCGGTGAGCGGCATCCCGCTCTGGCGCAGGTTACGCAACTCTTCGCGCATATCTTTGTAGCGGTCATAGCCAAGACGTTTGAATAAGCGGCTAACCGTCGCCTTAGATACCCCAGAAAGGCGGGCTAACTCTGCGCTGTTGTAGCTAATCAGGTCATCAAAATGATCGACAATAAATGCAGCAACTCGCTGTTCTTGTGGGGAAAGCTGTTCATATGTCGCCCTTAAGCGCTCATCTAATTGTTTCATTATGACCTCTGTAACTTTTGTTTCACTCGAGCCTGGCACAGTGAAACGAACAGAGTCAACCTGGAACATCTCTTGCTAGAGAGATCCCTGAGCTTCCATTCTGAGAGATAAAACGATGATGCAAAGCAATATGGCTCCTTCCGGTATGGCGGTCACTCCACATCATTTAGCCAGTGAAACTGCGTTATCCGTGCTGCGCCATGGTGGTGACGCTATCGAAGCGATGGTAGCTGCAGCGGCAACCATTGCCGTGGTTTATCCCCATATGAATGGTATTGGCGGTGACGGTTTCTGGCTGATTGTTCCGCCAGAGGGCGAACCGATTGCTATTGATGCCAGCGGTGCTGCGGGTTCTCTCGCATCTTTAGAATTTTATGCAGGCGCTTCCTCAATCCCACATCGTGGCCCCAAAGCAGCGCTGACTGTTCCTGGAACCCTTAGCGGGTGGGATGAAGCGCTGAAGATTGCGGCACAACTTGGGGGCGGGCAATTACCGCTTTCGCGTTTACTGGCCGACGCCATTCGCTATGCGGCAGATGGTATTCCGGTCACGCAATCCCAGGCGCAGGCGACGCACAGCAAATATGACGAACTGGTCAATATCGCGGGGTTTGCCGAGACGTTTTTGGACCGGGGTGAAATTCCGCGCGCAGGTAGCCGCTTCACTCAACCCCGCCTGGCTGAAACATTGACGCGCCTGACCGTTGAAGGACTCGATAGTTTTTATCGCGGCCCGTTAGCCGCGCTGATTACCAAAGAACTTGCTGATTTAGGCATGCCCATCACGTTACAAGATCTCGCCGCCCAACGTGCGAAACGCCGCATTCCGCTGCATCTGAGCCATGAGTTGGGTGATGTTTATAATATGACGCCACCGACTCAGGGCCTGGTGTCGTTGGCAATCCTCGGGATCACCGAGAATCTGGATATGGCGCAAGCCGATGAAACTCAAACCGTTCATCGCATCGTTGAAGCGACCAAAAAAGCCTTTGCTCTGCGTGACAAATACATTACCGATCCTCGCCACATTACCACCTCAATCCAAAGCCTGTTGGAGCCTGCCCCCCTTGCCGCACTGGCCGCAGAAATTGACGACAATAAAGCCGCAGAATGGGGAACCGGCAAAGGCCCAGGCGACACGGTATGGATGGGGGTGATGGATAGCAGCGGACTGGCGGTGTCATTTATTCAGAGCATTTATCACGAGTTTGGCAGCGGCGTTGTGCTGCCAAAAAGCGGCGTTTTGTGGCAAAACCGCGGCGCGGCGTTCAGCCTCCAACCTGAAAGCTTGCTGAGTCTGGCTCCCGGAAAACAGCCGTTCCACACGCTGAACCCAGCCGCTGCACGGCTGGCTGACGGGCGCACGATGGTTTACGGCTCGATGGGCGGCGATGGGCAACCGCAGACTCAGGCCGCCATTTTTACGCGCCACGTTATTCAGGGGATGCCATTACAAGAAGCCGTGACCGCGCCACGCTGGTTATTAGGCAGAACCTGGGGGCAAGCCTCCGACAGCCTGAAATTAGAAGGCCGATTCAGCCCGGAAACGTTCAAAGCACTACGCGAATTGGGGCATGACGTGGAAGCGTTGCCTGATTTTAGTGAGGCCGTCGGCCACGCCGGAGCCATTGTGCGCCACATCAACGGCATGCTCGAAGGCGCATATGACCCACGCAGTAATGGCAGCGCCGCAGGATTCTAAGGAAAAACAGATGAAATCAGAAAGTTTTGCCTGGCCCGCTTATATCCAGTTAATGGAACAACTGCTTAATGTCCCGCTGGATGATATGCGCAGAAAGGAAATGGAAATCCAACTGACGCGCATGGCGGCATTAGCGGAGCCGCTGATGGAATTTCCATTGCCTCAACGCCAGGAAGTCGCGGGGGTTTATAAACTATGAACGCACTTTCCATTCGCGATATTCAGCAAGGATTAGCAACCAGTGAGTTTTCGGCCCAGGAACTGGCACGCCTTACGCTCGCTAAAATAGAGCAATCGAACCCTGATATTAACGCTTTCACTGAAATCACCGCCCCGCGTTTGCTGCAAGAAGCAGCGAGCATTGACGAGCGTCGCGCCCGCGGGGAAACCCTGCCAACACTGGCTGGCGTGCCTTATGCGGTAAAAAACCTTTTTGATATTAAAGATGTGACAACTCTTGCTGGTGCCGAGCTTTTTAGCACACAACCTCCTGCCAGTGCTGATGCGTTCGCCATCAAACAATTAAGCGCTGCCGGAGCCATGCTTTCAGGCGCGCTGAATATGGATGCCTACGCCTACGGTTTTACCACAGAAAATAGCCATTATGGCGCGACCCGAAACCCACATGATTTTGCACGCATTGCGGGTGGCTCATCCGGCGGTTCTGCCGCAGCCGTCGCGGCTGGGATGGTGAATTTTACGCTTGGAACCGACACCAACGGATCGATTCGCGTTCCCGCTTCGCTGTGCGGCGTCTTCGGGTTGAAACCTACTTTCGGTAGGTTGTCACGCAGCGGCAGCCAGCCTTTTGTTGCCAGCCTCGATCATATCGGCCCCCTTGCACGCAGCGTGGATGACCTGGCTCAGGTTTATGACGTGCTTCAGGGAATTGATGCTGACGATCGTTTTCAATCGGCGCGGGCAACTGAACCGGTCGCCGATAAACTGGAACACTCATCGCATTTACGCTGTGCCGTTTTGGGCGGTTTTTTTGAGAACTGGTGCGATGAAGATGCGAAAAATGCCGTTGCACGAGTGGCTCACACGCTCGAGGCACTGGAATGCATCACGCTGCCAGAAGCCGAACTAGCCCGCTCGGCGGCATTTTTGCTCTCTGCCGCGGAAGGAGGAAATCATTATCTGCCCGCATTGCGCGAACAGGCCGAACGTTTTGAGATTAATTCTCGCGAACGTTTATTGGCAGGCGCAATGACACCATCCGCCTGGTACACGCAGGCGCAGCGTTTCCGCACTTGGTTGCGCGATAAAACGCTGCCGCTATTTGACGATTTTGACGTGTTGATTGCCCCGGCTACGCCATGCAGCGCAACACTTATCGGCCAGCAAACCATGCGAATCAACGGCACAGACCTTCCTGTAAAAGCCAGCATGGGAATGCTGACACAGCCAATTTCTTTCCTCGGCTTACCAGTGGTGACGGTGCCGTTAATGACCGCAAGTGGCAATCCTATTGGCGTGCAGCTCATTGCGCCGCCCTGGCGAGAAGATATCTGCCTGAGAGCCGCCCATCGGCTCGAAATACAGGGTATGCTGGCAGGGAAAATCACCAGGTAAGGTAAATACTATGATGCGAGATAATATTGATCGCCCGGCAATCGTCAATGAAGTGAGTGCCGCTTTTTACCGCTACGAACAGGCGTTGATCAGCAACGATGTTGCAGTGTTGGATGAGTTATTCTGGTCCGATCCGCGCACCGTGCGCTACGGAGCCAGTGAAAACCTGTACGGGATCGATGAGATCAGAGCGTTCAGAAATACCCGTTCATCACAGGGGTTAGAGCGGCTTTTACAGAACACGACGATCACCACCTACGGCGATGATATGGCCGTTGCCAGTACTGAGTTTACCCGGGAAGGTTGCGATAAAATTGGCCGCCAGATGCAGACCTGGGTCAAATTCCCTTATGGCTGGCGTATTGTGGCAGCCCATGTCAGCTTGATGAGTTAAAGAGAATGGCGGGTCAATGCACCCGCCACTCAAGTCATTCCTTAAATGGATGCGTCTTCACCCAATGCTCGGCAATATCCTGACGACGGCAAATCCACACATCTTCATGTTGCTGCACATAATCCAGAAAACGTTGTAGCGCTTTGAAACGACCAGGACGCCCCAACAAGCGGCAATGCATACCAATCGACATCATTTTCGGCGCGGTTTCCCCTTCCTCATACAACACATCAAAACTGTCTTTAAGATAAGTATAAAACTGCTCGGCGGTGTTAAAACCCTGCGCGGTGGCAAAGCGCATGTCGTTGGCATCGAGAGTATACGGCACCACCAGATGAGGTTTTACGCTGCCGTCGCTACAGGTGACTTTGCTCCAGAATGGCAAATCATCGCCGTAATAATCGCTGTCATAAAGAAAACCGCCATTCTCCGCCACCAGACGACGCGTATTAGGGCTGTCGCGCCCGGTGTACCAGCCCAGCGGTTTGTTGCCGAATAAATCTTCGAGGATTTCTATCGCCTGGTGCATGTGCTGACGCTCTGTAGCTTCGTCGAGGTTTTGATAGTGGATCCAGCGCCAGCCATGGCTCACCACGTCATAATCAGCGGCTTTTATTGCGGCAACGATTTCAGGGTTTCGCGCCAGAGCCATTGCGACACCAAAAATACTCATGGTGAGGCCGCGTTTCTGGAATTCATTGTGGATGCGCCAGAACCCGGCGCGCGAGCCATATTCATAGAGTGAGTCCATCGACATATGGCGGTCGGGAAAACTCGCGGCGCCGATAATATCTGAAAGAAATTGCTCGGAACCGGCATCGCCGTGCAGTACGTGGTTTTCACCACCCTCTTCAAAATTGAGGACAAATTGTACGGCAACTCGGGCGTTATTCGGCCACTGCGCGTGTGGCGGCGTACCCGCATAACCTTTCATGTCGCGCGGGTAGTTCTCGGTAAAGTGATAGTTTTTAGTTTTTGGTGCTTCATTCATGGTTCGGTCCTTATGAGCCGAGCCAGAAAATCAACTCAGCATGTCAAAACAGCCGGATAACGGCTTTTTATTCGGATACGCGAGATCACCGTATTTACTGGTTCCAAGGCCAAGTGCGATGAGGGATTCGACCATTTTCACCGCAGCCGTGACGCCATCAATTACGGGAATACCCAACTCAGCAGTCAGTTCCCGCGCAAGATTAGCCATCCCGCCACAACCGAGCACAATAGCTCCGCTGTTATCTTCTTTCATGGCTTGTATACAACGCTCGCGTACCTTCATCTGAGCAAGACCCGTGCCATCTTCCAAAGCCAGCACCGGGAGATCAATCGCATGCAACGCCGCGCAGTGGTGCTCGAAGCCATACTGGCGTAATAAATGACGCGCAATAATCACGGTGCGCGGCAAGGTGGTGACGATAGAGAAACGTGTCGCAACCATCGTTGCAGCGTGCATTGCCGCTTCTGCGATCCCGATAACCGGCCCATTCGCAAGCTCACGCGCAGCCAGCAAACCCGGATCGCCAAAACAGGCAATAACATGGCCGCTCACTCCCTGCTCCTTGCCGCGCTTGATTTGCTCAAGCACACCAATGGCGGCAATGGCTTCATCAAAATGCCCTTCAATAGATTCCACACCTTGCGTTGGGCAAACGGCAATAATTTCGCTGGAAGGTGCAGCAACGCTTCGCGCCGCCTGCGCGATGGTGTGTGTCATCGCAACATTAGTATTTGGGTTGATCACCTGGATCAAATGTTTCGTCATATTGAGTCCTCTGTATTTTTCCCGGGATTTAGCACCAGATCCGGGCAACGAAATGTTCAATTGCACCATGGCAAAGCGCAACGATTAACCGCGCGGCCTTATTAATGCACCAAAAAGCCTGAATAATCCATTTGTTCCACAAAACATGAAACCTGGCCTGGTTAATGCAACGAAAGTTGCAGACATTCCGTCAGCATCTGTTTTTAAAGGAGCAGATTTCATGCCAAACAATGAAAATACGTCATCAGCTTTGACCGATAGCGCCAGTGCCGGGTACAGCCCGCGCCTGTGTAATGATGATCTGGCGCCGACGCGCAACCAGACATGGTCCTGGTACAATATTTTTTCTTTCTGGATGTCCGACGTGCACAGTATGGGTGGCTATGTGGTGGCAGCCAGTTTCTTCACGTTAGGGCTGGCGAGTTGGCAGGTTTTGCTTTGCCTGTTGGTCGGAATTTGCATCGTGCAACTGTGTGCAAACCTGGTCGCTAAACCAAGTCAAATGGCTGGGGTGCCTTATGCCGTAATTTGCCGCCAGGCATTTGGCGTATTTGGAGCCAATATTCCGGCTGTGATTCGCGGACTCATCGCATTCGCCTGGTACGGCATCCAGACCTGGCTGGCAGCCAACGCCCTGATGCTCGTTATGCTGAAGTTCTGGCCGTCACTTGCGCCAATGACCACCGGGCACTTTCTCGGTCTTTCGCATCTCGGGTGGGTCTGCTTTGGCATCATGTGGGTGCTACAGGCGATGGTGTTCTGGCACGGCATGAATGCGATTAAACGCTTTATTGATATCGCCGGACCTGCGGTTTATGTGGTGATGATGGCCCTGGCGGGCTGGATTTTGTATCAAACAGGGTTTGATGGAATTTCGTTTACTCTTGCCAGTAAACAACTCACTTCTGGCGAACAAGCATGGCAAATGCTGACCGCAACTGCACTGGTGGTTTCATACTTCTCCGGCCCGTTACTGAACTTCGGTGACTTCTCGCGCTACGGTAAAAGCATGAAAGAGATCCGCCGTGGCAACCGCTGGGGGCTTCCGTTCAACTTCCTGCTGTTCTCGATTGTGACCGTGGTTATCGTATCCGGCACCCAATCGTTGTTTGGAAAAATGATTACAGACCCAATCGAAACTGTCAGTCATGTTGGCAACAGCCTCGCGATGGCAATTGGTTTGCTGACCATGATTACCGCCACTATCGGCATTAATATCGTCGCGAACTTCGTATCACCCGCTTTTGACTTCTCGAACTGCTCACCGCAGAAGATTAGCTTCCGCACTGGCGGGATGATTGCGGCCGTAGGCTCTGTATTGCTGACACCGTGGAACCTGTTCCAGTCCCCTGAACTTATTCACTACACGCTGGATGTGCTGGGATCGTTTATTGGGCCGCTGTTCGGGATTTTGCTGACTGATTTCTACATCATCAAACGCAGCAAAATTTATGTCGACGATCTGTTTGATGCCACTCCTAAAGGACGCTACTGGTACAAAGGGGGCTTCAACCCAAAAGCGATTCTTGCTCTGGTGCCATCCGTCGCAGTTTGTCTGACAATTAGCTTTACTCCTTCACTTCATGAAGTGGCAAACTTTAGCTGGTTTATCGGCGCATTCATGAGCGCAGGCTGCTACCGCTGGCTGGCTCGTGCCGAGAAAGTGAATGAAGTTGCTGACTTTAATGGGCAGGTTGCGGCTTCAAAAGAATAATCTTGCGCACGATAAAGGCCTGAGTTGTTGCAGACTCAGGCCTTTTCAAATTAAATAGTACGAAATCCGACACGTTATCAAAGAGCCATTTCCCCTTCTGTACCTTATTATTTTCAGTTAGCTGGAACCATTGCAAGCTGCTGATAAGGTGCATGATTAGAATGGAAACTAAAAAGATCATTGTTGGAATCACTTCTGCTATTTTTTGCCTGTCGCTAACTGGATGCGGTCAACAAGGAAAATTCATTGATGCTCAAAAATCGACATATAAACCGCGCCCAGTGGTATCACCTCAATTAACTGAGCAAGAACTTTTCGGTTGGGATCCTTCTGCGGAGATCACAGAAGAGGATATCCAGGACGCTATTGCCCAGGCAGAAGATGAAATAAGCATCCCACACAATGCTTCAATTATTTTGGTGCAGTCAGGAGAGAAAACCCCTGATACTGACATGCAAAAAGAGCTGGAAAAATACTACAAAGTCGCGACATTCTCTGGGGTTTTACCTTCCAAAAAAATCACTGCAAATAAAGAACCCTCCACTACCACCAATAGTTATATGTTGACTCTCCGTTATTTCGGCGCAAGGGGTAGACAAAGCACAGTGATTGTTTACTGGCCAACATTGCAGATGGGAATATTTGATAAACAAGCTAACTCTGTTGTGTGGCAGGACTTTCAACCGGTTAATAATAACAATCAAATTAGTTCGCTACGTTACTTGACGCGCTATGCCGTTATTGATGTCAAAACGGGTAACTGGGAAATGTATTCACCAGCGAGTATCGAAACAGCGATTCCCATCACGCCAGCCAGTACGACTAAAGCGAAAGACCTGGAGGATGTGGTCAAAAAATCAAAACAACAAACCTATCAGGCAAATGCTCAGGAGATATATTCACGGTTTAGCCTGGGGAAAGGTAGGGGTTGATTTAGATTATATAGCTACGGTTGAAGAATCAAAAGTACGAGAAAATAACGTCCTGCATGCAGGACGTTATTACCTTTAACCCGGAATTAAGATTCCAGTGGTGCGCGCCAGTCGTCAGCGCCAGAAGTCCCCGCAGAAGTGTGTTCCCACTCAATTTTGCGATAAGCCAGTGAAACCTGGATTAATTGGGTGAATTCACGCTTGGTAGCGTCCTGGCAATGTGGCATATGGCAATTGATATCCACAATGGTTGAATCTGTCAGACGGGTGGTAAAGAAATGCTCTTGCTTACCCTCTACAGAAGTACGGAACCATTTCAACTCTGTTGTTGGCAACATTTCGCCTGATGCCAGCGCGTTATAAAGCAGTGGTACGGCTTTATTAAGCGCTACAGTGAAAATGAAAGGCTTATGAGCACGCTGCCCAGCAGGCTGGCCTGATTGTGGATCGGTAGGTACGGTAACGATATGCTGGAACTCTTGCACCAGCATTTCATCTTCATGCCCCTGAACATAAATATTGCCGACTGATTCAGCGGTGAAAGCCCCAGCAGTAATATTGCCCTGAGTCTGACCATTCATTGATATATAACATGGGGTTGGCATTGAAAAACTCCTGTAAGTAATAAACATCACTATTAATCAACGATGATTTCTTAACATTCATTTGGTTTGCCAACTACGTCATACACATCAGTAATATGAATGAACTAGAGTGATTTGCATCATTTAAAATTTTAAACAGGCAAACAAAACAAAACGAAACCAGGCAATAAAATAACACCAGCAAAAAGGCGAAAGAACAAAAATACAGAGCAATGTCCGTATCCCTACCTTAATTAATTATAAAAATTATGAATACACTATCAAGCATACGAAAAAATAATACAGTGATAAATAAAGAATCGTTCTCTGATTACATTCCAGTTGCAAACATAAAACCACAACAAAAAAAACATAATTAGAAGTCGTTTTCTGGACTTTTGTATCTGTACAAAACGCTGGCTTATAGTGCTAACGTAGCCACCATTCAGAAACCATTACTCTGACAAACAACAAATCAGCCCTAACTATTTATTAACTAACGCCAGTCAACCAATGCCAGGCATACCAATAAGTGCGTAACACAAGGGTAAGTAAATATGAGTAACAATAAAGATGGCAGCGTCGCGCCTAAAGAGCGAATTAACATCCGTTATGTTCCCAAAGCTGAAGGGTTAAATTCAGAAGTCGAATTACCGCTAAATTTATTAGTCGTTGGCGATATGAAAGGCCGTGAAGAAGATTCACAGCTGGATGAACGCAATACAGTTTCTATCAATAAAAATAATTTTAACGCAGTAATGAGCGAAACGGGGATCAACCTGAACTTTAGCGTAGGCAACGCCCTGAGCAAGAAGAAAGGTGAAGAACTTCAGGTCGAGCTTGACGTGAAATCACTCGAAGATTTCTCCCCGGATAATATCGCCAGACAAGTTCCTGAACTCAGAAAATTGCTGGAGTTACGTGAAGCTTTGGTCGCGTTAAAAGGGCCAATGGGGAATGTTCCTGCTTTCCGTACCCAGTTACAGGCATTGCTGGATCAGGAAGAATCGCGTGCCCAACTCCTTAAAGAGCTAGATATCGTCAATAAGGCATCATTTTAAGAAGGATTTTGAACATGTCGTTACAGGAAGAACTTTCCTCGCCCTTAGCGGGAGCTGCTGCTAAATCAACATCACTTCTGGATGAGATTATGGCGCAAACCCGTATTCAGCCAGAGTCTGAGGGTTATGATGTCGCACGCCAGGGTATTGCCGCTTTCGTAACCAGTATTCTGCAAACGGGTAATCACCAGGATCCTGTTAATAAACTTGCAGTTGATCGCATGATTGCTGAACTGGATGGCAAAATAAGTAAGCAAATGAATAACATTTTGCATGCTGAGCCATTCCAGCAAGTTGAGTCATTCTGGCGCTCGATGAAGTTGCTGGTTGACCGGACAGATTTCAAAGAAAACATAAAAATCAATATCCTGCATGCAACTAAAGAAGAGTTGTTGGAAGATTTTGAATTCGCTCCTGAGATTGTTCAATCCGGATTTTATAAGCACGTTTATTCATCAGGTTATGGTCAGTTCGGCGGTGAACCAATTGCTTCGATTATCGGTAGCTACGCGTTTAACAATAACGCTCAAGACATGAAGCTACTGAATTATGTCAGCGCTGTTGGCGCAATGGCTCACGCCCCGTTCCTGACATCCGTATCGCCTGATTTCTTTGGTCTAAAATCCTTTACTGAACTGCCAACAATCAAAGATGTTGCCTCCATTTTTGAAGGCCCTTCTTATACAAAATGGCGTGCATTACGGGAATCTGAAGATGCCCGATATCTGGGACTAACGGCGCCACGTTTCTTATTACGCCTGCCATACTCACCAATCGAAAACCCTATTAAAAATTTTAATTTTCAAGAAGATGTTAGCCATCACCATGAAGATTACTTATGGGGTAATACCGCCTTCTTATTGGCGAGCAGCCTGACAGATAGCTTTGCCAAATAACGCTGGTGTCCAAATATCATTGGCCCTCAAAGTGGCGGTGCGGTGAACGATTTACCCGTACATATGTTTGACGCTCTTGGGCAGACTCAGGCAAAAATCCCTACCGAAATTCTCGTCACAGACCGCCGTGAATTTGAACTTGCCGAGGAAGGTTTTATTACGTTAACCATGCGTAAAGGCAGCAATAACGCCGCGTTTTTCTCAGCAAACTCGGTACAAAAACCAAGGAAATTCCCTGCCACCCCTGAAGGAAAAGTTGCGCAAACCAACTATAAGCTGGGTACGCAATTACCTTATATGTTCATCATCAACCGTCTGGCTCACTACATTAAAGTGCTACAGCGCGAGCAAATCGGCTCCTGGAAGGTTCGTAATGATCTGGAACGTGAACTGAATAACTGGATTAAGCAGTACATTGCCGATCAGGAGAATCCACCAGCAGATGTCCGTAGTCGCAAACCTCTGCGCGCAGCCAAAATTGATGTATTGGATGTTGATGGTGAGCCGGGTTGGTATCAGGTCGCTATTTCAGTTCGCCCTCACTTTAAATATATGGGTGCCAACTTTGAATTGTCTCTTGTTGGCAGGCTTGACAAGGAATAATTATGATAACGCCAGGCCGGAAAAGAGAAGCATCAGCCAGTTTATTTGAGCGTATTGAGAATGGTTCATCAGGTCATTCACGTTCAATGCAAATCGAGAGTTTACAATTATCGATTAAACGTAACTTGCGCAGCATCCTTAATTCCAGGCCTGGCAGTTCTCAAAGCACACTGCAATTAGGTGTCATCGATTTAAACGACGCAACGGCCTCAACAGCAGATTTTCGAAAAACGGTCGAAGAAGCCATCAAGAAATGTATTGAAGATTACGAACCTCGTATAAAGCAAGCAGATGTCCATGCTGTAAGCAGTGATGGATATGACCCCATGGATCTTAATTTTCATATTGTGGCGCATTTAGACTTTAACGGCCGTAAGGATGTCGTGGAATTTAATATGCAATTAGACAACCAATATCACTACCATCTGGATTAAGTTATATGTCATTTGAGGAAAGGTATTTTCGAGAAGAGCTGGATTATCTTCGTCAGTTAGGAAAGCTACTGGCTAAAGAAAAACCCCATTTAGCTCCCTTTCTAGCAGAAAAAGAAGCTGACCCTGACGTTGAACGCCTGTTAGAGGGGTTTGCTTTTTTATCGGGTAATTTACGATCCAGAATTGAAGATGAATTTCCTGAATTGACTCATAGTCTGCTCAATTTATTGTGGCCAAATTACCTGCGCCCAACACCGAGTATGACAATCATTGAATACACACCCAATCCGA
The DNA here is from genome assembly GCF_024807715.1 of Buttiauxella sp. BIGb0471. Lineage (NCBI taxonomy): Bacteria > Pseudomonadati > Pseudomonadota > Gammaproteobacteria > Enterobacterales > Enterobacteriaceae > Buttiauxella > Buttiauxella sp. BIGb0471. The sequence continues at coordinate 28,220 of NZ_JANUEU010000005.1, read as the reverse complement.
AAACGGTCACCACTGCATTTTTAGTGAATGCTGATTCGCAGGTCATGAGTGCATCAAATGACTCCGCTGGAATAACTACCGATCAACACTCTGAAGAATCGTTACCCGCATGCGTATTCACGCTAAGTCGTGACGTTTGGTTATTACCCATCAGTATTGATGACGTCACAACCAATAGCAGTCACAAGCATGGCATGATTGATATATCATTTTCGCTGGGTAATGCGCAGGATATCAGCACGCTGGACTTCGACAAAATACGCGTCTGGTTAGGTAATGATGATAATTATACTCGCTATCAACTTTATCTATGGTTCTGCGAATACATGACAGAAGCAGAATTAGTTGTAGGAGAAAATACTATTCGCCTGCCTGATTTCAGGCTGACTCCGGTAGGTTTTGAAAAACAGGATGCCATACTTCCCTATCCAAAGAATGTTTATAGCGGATATCGTATATTACAAGAATACTTATGCTATTTAGATAGCTTTTTCTTTTTCGATGCAAGAGGTATTCATTCATTACCTTCAGAGACAATCACGGAAAAGTTCACTCTTCGATTGCATTTTTCAAAACCATTGCCTCCCGATCTAAAGTTAAGACAGGACTCAGTCAGATTATATTGCACACCTGCAGTGAATCTTTTTTCACAAAGTGCAGAGCCTATTGAGTTGAATAACACCACTACTGATTATTTACTCAAAGCAAACCATCGACTATCTGAGTGCTACGACATATTCTCAGTGAATAACGTCGAAAGTGGTTGGTGTTATGATAATAATCATAGAGGCAAAGCAGTCGAAACGACAATACGTACCTATTCTTCTTTCGAAAGTTTTCAGCATCAGGTGGAATATTCTCAGCAACGGGAAGCATTATATTATCGGGTTAAATCCAAAACATCGATTTCCTATCATGGGCTTGAGCACTTTATTTCCTTTGTCCACGGTGACGGTACCTTATCTGAAAGGGAATATAGCGGTGACGGATATGAGGTTGTTTCAGCAGAATTAACCTGTACCAACAGAGAGTTACCTGCACAACTCAAAACGGGTGATATCAATTGCGCAATGGGAAAAAACCCCGCGGTATCCTCCTTCCGTAATGTCACACGTCCCTCACTGCCTTTATATCCCGTTCTTGATGGCAGTCTGCATTGGTCGCTGTTGTCGAATATGAGTCTTAACTATCTCTCATTATTGGATCTGGATGCCTTGAAGCAGGTACTTCGTACTTATGATTTGCCGGGTATTCAGCACCCGCAGGCAGCAAGGTTATCTCAACAAAAACTAGACGCCATTGAGCAGATTGAAACCAAACCCGTGGATCACCTTTTTAAAGGTGTACCAATCAGAGGTTTAGCGTCAACAATCTATATCCGTCAAACCCCATTCATTTGTGAGGGTGAGCTTTATTTATTGGGCACTGTGCTTTCCCACTTTTTTTCGCTCTATGCCAGCGTGAATAGCTTCCACGAATTAAAAGTCGTCAATATAGATAATCAGGAGTGTTACGAATGGCCGGAGAGAATGGGTCAGCACGCGCTGATTTAGCAGTGAACAACCCCTTTCACGACGTCTGTCGTTATAATTTTTATGCTTTAGTTGAAGCAATTTATAAGCAGACCGACAAATATCAGGTCATTTCCCTTCAGACTGAACCTCAGGATGAAGTATTGCGATTTGAAGCTGATGCCAGCATTGCTTTTCCTAAAAGCGATGTTCAAGCGCTTACCCGTAATAAAATCGACCAGTTTATTATGACCACCACCTTTCTGGGATTGCATGGCAGTCAATCGCCATTACCGGGTTATTACCTTGATAATCTTGCCTGGGGCTCTGCTCAAGGCGAAAAAAAACTGGGTGATTTTCTCGATATGTTTTCTCACCGCTGGACTCAATTTATTTACCATATCTGGCGTAAATATCGTTACTACGCCTGTTTCCGTAATGGTGGTGTGGATGCCTTTTCTCAACGAATGTATTCACTTGTTGGATTGGGCAGCGAAACTATTCGCAGCCGCCTGGCGATTAATCACAGCAAAATGCTGGCTTACGCTGGAGCGCTGGCAAATCCAGGTCGCTCGCCTGAAGTTATTTGCAGCCTGATATCTCACTGCTTTGATCATGAAGAAGTGACATTACACGGTTGGCAATTACGTAAAGTCAATATTTCTCCCGACCAACAAAACAGATTGGGAAGCCGTGTCATGCGCGGTAGTAATAAATATCAGGAAAAATCGGTGTTGGGTAAGAACTTCTCTATCGGCGGTCATATTCCCGATCGAGGTTGCAAATTTTTGTTATGTCTAAACAATCTCTCTCGTGAACGATTTCTTTCTTTTTTACCCAACGGTAAAAACTTCCTGCCATTAACACTATTTGTTGCCTTTGTATTACGTGACCAATTTGCCTGGGATCTACGGCTAGGAATTGCCCCGCAACAAGTGGGCGGCATGACGCTTGGCAATGAACAAAATTCACTTCTGGGATGGACGAGTTTTCTCGGCCAGCCCAATCAGTATCCTCACGTGACAATCACGGTGAGAACGTAACCAGAGCCTTAAAAACGGAGCGCAATATGGCAGAGGATAAACAGCAGCCGTCACTTTCATTACAGATTATGAATGGTAATGAACTGGAAAGTGGCCGGGCAGCAAAATGCCTGTTTACGACAGAAGGCGGTGATATTGGCCATACCGAAATGTGTTACTGGTCTGTACAGGACAACAAGCAAAGTATTAATGAGAAAGCCTGTTCCGTTGTCTGGCGAGACGGCATTTTTTGTTTGCAAATACACACGCGAAATTTACAGCTAAATCAGGCGCCTGTAACTCAGAACGCGGGTTTAATTCGTTTGCGTCAGGGAGATGAAATCGGCATCGGCACCCTGCGTATAAAAGCACAATTTCATCTGGGCGAAGGCGACGATTTGGATCTGCAAAATACGACGCCAGAAACCATTGTGATGAACCAGGATCGGTTAACCGAAACGTTACTGACCACAGAAGGGCAACCAAGCTACCAAAGCACCCTGCCTTACCGGGAAATCGCGCCTTCGATTGTGAATGGTTTTTCTTCGGACCCGCTTGCAGCCCTACAAAAAGAGAGTCTGACAACTCACCATGCAACATTCTCGGCTTTTGATGAACCTTCTCTTATGCAGTACAGCCATCAAGTCCCGCTTACCGCGCCGGGTTCGGATGCTCCTCGAAAAGGTGGCATCGATAACCACTTCATGGATTTGCCCGATATCAATAGTTTGCGCGCTAAAGAAAATGAAGAAACACACCACAACGATGCCAACGATCTGACTTACCACCATGTCGCCGTTTCACCACTCATGCGTGGCTTGGGTCATGCACTTCCACTGCACAACTCGCAAAGTGCAGATGATTTTCTGGAAGAGATTGGCCGCACTTTGCAAGCAGCGGTGAAAGGGTTGTTAGATCTGCAACACCAGCAAAATAGCCTTTCTGATAAGCATTTACGCCCGCTTGAGGATAACCCGTTACGTCTGAATTTGAGCTATGAAGGTGCGCTGAACGTACTCTTTGCCGATGGAAAAAGCCCAGTGCATTTGTCTGCTCCAGCCGCTGTCGCTGAAAGCCTGCGCAATATGAAACTGCACAACCAGGCGAATCAAACTGCCATCGTTGAAGCGCTTCGCATGATGCTTGATGCCTTCTCTCCCAATCAATTAATGACGCGTTTTGCACAGTACCGCCGCAGCCACGAACAACGTCTGGAAATGAACGATGCCTGGGCATGGAACATGTACTGCAACTATTACGATGAGCTGGCTTCGAGCCGGCAGCTTGGTTTCGAAAGATTATTCAATGAGGTTTACGCGCAGGTCTACGACCGCGTATTGCGTCGGTCAGACCGGGAGTCGGATGCACTATGAAGTGGAGATGGTCCCTGGCGATGGCAATTCTGTGTCTCATCACAGGAATACTTAGCGGATGCGAAACGGCAAAAAAGTTAGGCCAGGTGATCGCTGACCCAAATATTAAAGTGGGCGAAGCCGCCGAGCAGCCTTCTGAACTGGTCGTCACACTTCTGACCGAGCCGGACGCTAATGCCAACGAAAGTGGCGAGGGTTTGCCGGTAAGCATTCAGCTTATTTATATGAGTGAAGACTCCAAGCTGCAAGATGCTGATTTTGATCTTATTGCGGGTGCCAAGCTTGATGAGGTATTGGGTAAAAACTATATCGACAACCAGGATTTCAGCTTACTGCCCAACACCATTAAAACGCTACCACTGATAAAAATGAATCCGGTAACTCGTTATATCGGCGTAGTGGCCTATTTCGCTGATGATCAAATTACAGAATGGAAGCAAATAACATCTGTTGAAGGTATCGGACATACCTATCACCTGCTGGTACATGTGCGCGACAGCAGTATCGAATTAAAAAAAGAGGAATAACGATCGTGGCAACCATGAAAAATAAAGTTATCTGGCAGGAAGGTTTATTTGTTAAACCCCAGCATTTTCAGCAACAGCAACGACATAACGATTATGTTCTACAGAATCGTCTGCTGGCGCTGAGTAATATCAACTGGGGTTTTACCGATCTGGATATTGATGAAACTCAACTTAAGCATGGCAAAATCAGTATTAATAAAGCGATCGGATGTATGTCCGATGGAACAGTATTTAGCATCCCAGACCAGGATATTATCCCCGCGCCGCTGCTAATTAATGAGTTAAAGACTTCGGCCAGCCGCGAAATTTATCTGGCTCTGCCAATCATTAGCGATGTGATTAATGAAGTTGAAGGGATGCATAGTGCAGGACAATCTTCGGGGCGTTACCGTATTAACTACAGCGATGTTCGCGATCTTCACACCAATGAAGGCGATGCCAGCGCTCTCGCTCTGGGTCAATTACTTCCTTGCCTGATGAGCGGAGCCGAAGATTTAAGTTCCTGGGTGACGATCCCTTTATGTCGCATTAAAGAACGCCATCCCAATGGGATGCTGGAGCTAGATCCCGAATTTATTCCCAGCGTTATGACGACTCATTCCAGCACCGCCTTGACGCGTTATCTGGGAGAAGTGACCTCCTCTGTCACTAACCGTGCCGAAGAACTGGCAAAACGTATTGGCGCACCTTCGCAACAAGGTATTGCCGATGTTGCCGAATTTATGATGCTACAGATGTTTAACCGCAATCAGACAAAATTCGCTCATCGCTCTGCGCTGGCTCGCTTACACCCTGAGGTTTTTTATCTGGATTTGATTTCATTGTATGGCGAGCTTGTGACATTCACAGAAGAGAGTCGCCTGTCTGAAAAGCTTGGCTTCTATCAGCAGGAAAATCTGACCGAAACGTTTAATCAGATAATGCCTCGATTACGCAAAGCGCTAAGTACGGTATTAGCTCCACGCGCGATGAATCTGCCATTTACTTATATGGATGGCATTTACGCCGCCATCGTTAATGATTCAACTCTTTTGCAATCCGCAACCTTTGTGCTGGCGGTGAAATCGCAAATGCCACACGAAACATTACATCGCCAATTTGTGCAGCAATCCAAAATCAGCTCCGTGGAAAAAATCCGCAATGTTGTAAGCGTTCAAGTTCCGGGGGTTCAGCTGGTGCCGCTTTCCACCGCTCCTCGCCAGATCCCGTATCACGCCAATTATGTCTACTTCACCCTGGATAAAAACAGCCTGGCCTGGGCGGAAATTGTGCGTCACAACGGAATCGCTTTGCACGTCTCCGGGAACTTCCCGGAACTCGAGCTACAGCTTTGGGCAATAAGAGGATAACGCTATGAGCGAACTCTCTGAAGCATCGGTTTTCACTGATGAAACCAATGACGATAACCAACGCCAGTATCGGCTGGCGCTTCGCGGCAATAGTCTGAATCCAATGATTGATGGAGCAACCCCTCTTCTTGGCATGGTGTTGCGTCTGAAAACCATGAGCAGTCGTGGGTTACCGGACCATCTTTTTGGCCAGGTTGTTACTGATATTCGTGCGATTGAGCAACTACTGCAGAACCATGGCTACGAGCCTGGGACCATCATTTCGTTTCGTTATGTTCTTTGTACTTTCATTGATGAAGCGGCGTTGGGCCAGGGCTGGTCAAGCCAGAACGAATGGGTAAAACAATCACTGTTGGTTCATTTTCATAATGAAACCTGGGGCGGTGAGAAGATTTATATTCTGCTTGAAAGGCTGATTGGTGAACCGAAACGATATCGCGATCTACTTGAGTTTCTGTACTTATGTTTTTCGCTCGGATTCCGTGGCCGCTATAAAGTCAGTATGCAAAACAACGATGAATTCGAACATATATTTCGCCGCTTACACCACGTACTCCACCAGTTGCGTGGGGATGGTCCCTTCCCGCTATTGCATCTGGATAAAAGAAACCAGCATTCGCCGTACCGCTTAGTAAAACGCCTGGGCATTAAGCATTTGCTCGTAGGCGGTATCACCCTTCTCCTCGCGACCTATTTATTTTATCTACTGCGCCTGAACGCGCAGACCCAGGACATTTTGCAGCAGCTAAGTGGCTTGCTGAGATAACAATAAGGATATTGAGATGATCCAGATTGATTTACCTACGCTGGTTAACCGGCTGAATCTTTTGTCAAAACAAGCGTTGGAGATGGCAGCGGCTGAATGCGTCAACCAGCAAGCATCAGAAATTACCGTCGCGCAAGTCCTGATACAAATGCTGGCAACTCCGCGTAGCGATGTCCGTGTTATCGCCGAATATTCCGGGATTGACCTCGGGGAGCTACGCGACGCACTGACTCTCGTCGGTGGATATAAAGGTCAATCCGTTGATAGCTACCCAAGTTTTTCACCATTACTGGTGGAATGGCTTAAAGATGCATGGCTGCTGGCTTCCGCCGAGATGCAGCTTGGACAATTACGCGGCGGAATCTTACTGCTTGCCCTGCTTCATACGCCTTTGCGCTACGTACCGCCAGCCGCAGCGCAATTACTGGCGCAGATAAACCGCGACTTGCTCCGGCTGAATTTTACCTCTTGCACCAAAGACTCTGCGGAGTCCGTCATTCTTGATGACAATGCCAAAACATCGGCGATAGCACACAACGAAGAGAGTCTGCTCGCTCGCTACTCCACCAATGTGACGAATGATGCACGCAACGGCAAACTCGACCCCGTACTGTGTCGCGATGCCGAAATTGATCTGATGATCGACATTCTGTGTCGCCGACGGAAAAACAATCCCATTGTGGTTGGCGAGGCGGGTGTAGGTAAAAGTGCGCTAATTGAAGGGCTTGCTCTACGTATCATCCATGGTCAGGTCCCGGAAAAGCTGTTGAATACAGAACTCGTGACCCTCGATTTAGGTGCGCTTCAGGCTGGAGCATCCGTTAAAGGCGAGTTCGAAAAACGTTTCAAAGGGATCATGACGGAAGTGCGTGAGGCCACAACTCCGGTGATTTTATTTATCGATGAGGCGCATACGCTTATTGGTGCAGGCAACCAACAGGGCGGGTTGGATATTTCCAATCTACTTAAACCCGCGCTGGCTCGTGGTGAACTGAAAACCATCGCGGCGACAACCTGGAGTGAATACAAAAAATATTTTGAGAAAGATGCCGCACTTTCGCGGCGTTTTCAGCCCGTTAAGGTAAACGAACCCACCGCCGCTGAAGCGACTATTATTTTGCGCGGACTGGCCTCTGTCTACGAGCAGGCTCACGGCGTGTTAATTGATGATGAAGCATTACAGGCCGCCGCGACACTCAGCGAGCGATATCTTTCTGGCCGTCAGCTTCCGGATAAAGCGATTGATGTACTGGATACTGCCTGCGCCCGCGTGGCAATTAATATTTCCTCCCCTCCGCGCCAAATCTCGGCACTCACAACGCAGAGCCATCAGTACCAGGCAGAAATCCATCAGCTGGAGCGCGAGCATAAAATTGGTTTGCCGCAAAACGATGCTCGCCTGCTCGAATTACATCAGCTTCATGAACAGGCGAACGCACAGCTCGGCGAACTGAATGAAAGCTGGCACCACCAGCAGGATTTGGTGCAGCGCATTGTGGCGCTGCGTCATGAACTACTGATGAACAGTGAAGAAAATGTTGCAACAACACTGCCCGAAAAACGAGAAACACTTCAGTCGCTTATGGTCGAATTGGATACGTTGCATCAACAGCAATTGTTGGTTTCCCCGCATGTTGATAAGCGCCAGATTGCCTCGGTGATTGCAGAGTGGACAGGCGTACCGCTTAACCGCTTGTCGCAAAGCGAAATGACATTAATTACTGAGCTTCCGACATGGCTCGGCGACAAAATTAAAGGCCAAACGCTAGCCATTGCACAGTTACATAAACATCTTCTGACGGCGAGAGCTGACCTGCGCCGCCCGGGGCGCCCATTGGGTGCATTTTTGCTGGCAGGCCCAAGCGGCGTCGGCAAAACAGAGACCGTTTTGCAACTTGCCGAGTTGTTGTTCGGCGGCCGCCAGTATCTCACCACGATCAATATGTCGGAATTCCAGGAAAAACATACCGTTTCACGCTTGATTGGCTCGCCGCCAGGTTATGTCGGCTACGGCGAAGGTGGTGTGCTGACAGAAGCGATTCGCCAGAAACCTTATTCCGTCGTTTTGCTCGATGAAGTCGAAAAAGCGCACCCGGATGTGCTGAATCTCTTCTATCAGGCTTTCGACAAAGGCGAAATGGCCGACGGCGAAGGACGCCTGATCGACTGCAAAAACGTGGTCTTTTTCCTTACCTCAAACCTGGGTTATCAGGTCATCGTCGAACATGCGCAAAACCCAGAGCAACTTCATGAAGGACTTTATCCGGTACTGGCCGATTTCTTCAAGCCGGCCCTGCTGGCGCGTATGGAAATTATTCCTTTCCTGCCCCTCTCAGATGAGACCTTAAAAACCATTATCACCGCTAAGCTGGAAAGGCTCATTACTTTGCTAAACCAGCGATTCAGTGCTGAAACAATAATTACAGAGCAAGTCAGTGAAGAAATCATGCTTCGTGTCACGCGGTCCGAAAACGGTGCCCGCATGCTCGAATCCGTCATTGATGGTGAAGTATTGCCGCCGCTTTCGTTACTGCTGCTGCAAAAAATGGCAGCGGGTTCAGTCATCCAGCGTGTGCACATCGCTGTTGATGAGCACCGTTTCACCGCAGAGATTGAAGATGCGGCAACTGAGGCGCAAGGCATCTGATGAAGGGATCGACATTAGCCAGCATATTGCTGGCTTTAATACCGCTACAAGCCAATTGCGCCTCGACTCAGTTCGATAATTTCCCCACAGAAGACACGCTAAAAGCGATGCTAACCTGTCGCGCCGAACCGGCTTCGCTGGTGCGACTGGACTGTTACGACCATGCTCTGGCACCACAATATCCTGGATTTGCCGGCGCGCTAAAAAAAGCCCAATTGCAGGGCGACGCCTGGATGCGAGCCTATAACCAGGAGCTGCAGCGCGACGATCACTCCACCACTTTTATAACCCGGCAAACGGAGGGTGAGCGCCCTTCAGTGGTGATTACCACCCCTGCGCTGGGAAGTGTGCCCCCTCGCCCGGTTTTGATGTTCAGTTGCATTGATAACATCACTCGAATGCAAATTGCTTTACCTGAACCCCTTAAAAGTGCACCAAATCTGTCGATTACTACGGAAAAAACGCACCTTAACGTCCATTGGTTTTTACGTGAAAGCGATTCACTTCTTGAGTCCAGCCGAGGCCTGGCAGGGATCGATGAAATCAAACAACTCTTCGCTGCGCAGACGCTGACGGTAGACATTGCAGGCCAGTCGCAACCTTCCCTGCATGCGATGACATTTGCCATTACCGATCTGGAAAAAACACTTGAACCAATGCGGGCTGCCTGCCATTGGGCAAGCTAGTTTTACAAGGGAGCTAATATGGATATTTCAACATCGCAGACATGGGTTGAACACGTTGTCGCTTCTCTATCAGAAGAACAAATCAGTTCTGTGCTCAGCGAAAGTAATGCCGACTGGGAATACATTGACAGGGAAATGGTTAAGCTTGGGTCGCTTAATCACTCACAGCTGGATATTGCTGAAATACAGCAGCGTTCCCTGAAATTACTGGCGAACGAAAGCAAAGATTTTCGCGTAATAGTCCATCTGCTACGAACACTGCAACATTCCGGGAAAGCGGTTGAGTTGATACTTTCCGTTCAACTGCTCAATCAATATTTACAGCGATTCTGGAAGCCGTCATGGCCGCATAAAGAGGCTCATAAAAACCGCTTCGCGCAGCAGATACTCTCTCGTTTTGAGGCTGCTGCGGCAGGCTTTGCGAGTGATTCAAACCAGACCCAGCATACAGCGATGTTGGATGAATTTGCTCAACTCTCAACGTTCTGGCAAAAGGCTGGCTGCGAGCAACTTGCCGCGACCGCACATGAGTTAATTTCGCTTTATCAGCGTCATATTTTCGAACATGCTTCTGCACCAGTTGAAAATGTATTAGCGACTACACCAGCCAATTTATCAACGGCTATCAGTACGCCTCTCCCCACTATTTCTATTGAAAATCATGACGATAAAGCCTGGAGACAAACGCTTTTAAAAGTCGCGGATTTGCTATGCGAGCGCAATCCTCAATGCCCGGTTGGATATCGTCTGCGTCGCTACGCTATCTGGCAAACTATCACCAGCGCCCCACAGGCGGAAGTTGATGGAAGAACGCAGCTGGCGGCATTCTCTGTCGATTTAATGGAGGATTACCAGGCTCGTCTGACATCCGCAAATAGTGAACTCTGGGAACAGGTTGAGAAGAGCCTTCTGCTGACGCCTTACTGGTTCGACGGACACTGTCTGTCAGCCCGAATTGCAATGCAGCTAGGGTATTCAGATACCGCAGAAGCGATACGTGATGAGCTTAATTATTTCTTAAACCGAATTCCGGCGCTAAAAACATTACTGTTCAACGATTATTCCCCGTATTTGTCACAAACGACACAGCATTGGCTTGATACGCATGCAGCAAAAACGGCTTCTACTTCTTCTCTGAGCAGTAATAGCGATACAGAAACTCTTTGGCAGTGCTTTTCAGAGCAAGGCCTTACCCCTGCATTGCAATTGCTCGATCAATACCAGCAACAAGTTCACGAACCACGAGATCAATTTTACCGACAATTTTTTGGCGCCCAGCTTTTTGAACAAGCCGGATTGGTCACCTCTGCACGTCAGCAATACAAAATGCTGCATCAAACAGCATGTCAGATGACGTTATCTCAGTGGGAACCCGTCTTACTTAAACAATTAGAAGAAAAAATCACGACGGACAGTGATGTTTAAACAGGAGTTTTATTGTGTTCAAAGTTTCTAAACCCGGCTTTTTAAGAGCGCTAAGACCGACACTTAAACCAGCAATGCCGAGGTTAAAAATCTCCGCAATGATTTTGCTGATTGTAGGCTGGGTATTATCACTGGTCTGGATTTGGTGGAAGGGGCCAACCTGGATGCTGGGCGACCAACATCCACTCGCTCCGCAGGCTAACCGCTGGCTGGCAACGGCCGTCTGGGTACTGATTGCACTGACATGGCTAACATTACGTATCGTTAAACGATTGCAGTTTCTTGAAACTCTGCAACAGCAGCAACGCCAGCATGAAAAGGATCCGATTAGCCTGGAGATCCACCAGCAACAGCGCCATCTAGACCATTGGTTATTACGCCTGCAACGCCATCTGGCACGGCGTAATTATCTCTACCATTTACCCTGGTATATGATCATTGGCACTTCTGGAAGCGGGAAAAGTACACTTTTAGGAGAGGGCTATTCTGCCGATACCATTTACGCACCTGAAAAAGTTCGCGGCGAGAATAACTCAACCTGGCATATTTCACCTCGGGTCGGCGCTCATGCAGTTATTTTCGATATCGACGGGGCGCTTATCGAGCAGCCGGTTAGTGAGCAGGAAGAAACGAATTCTAACGCGAGATTATGGGTACATTGGCTGGACTGGCTAAACCAGAAGCGTCATCGTCAGCCCCTTAACGGCATTATTCTGACCGTGGATTTGCCCGAGCTATTAACGGCAAATAAAAATCAACGTGAGCGTCAACTCACGATATTGCGCCAACGTCTTCAGGATATTCGCCAGCAGCTTCATTGCGAACTGCCGGTCTATATCACCTTAACAAAACTTGATCTGCTTTTTGGATTCGCCCCACTTTTCCAACCGCTTGATAAGCAAGAGCGGGATGCAACGTTGGGCGTCACTTTTACCGCAGGTGCTCACGAAAATGAGCGCTGGCGCGAGGAGTTACATGCTTTCTGGCAAGAGTGGATGGAGCGTTTTAATCAGGCGCTACCGAATTTGTCACTCAATCATGTGGAAAGCAGCCAGCGAAGTACTTTATTTAGCTTTAGTCGTCAGGTTCAGGGAATTATCGAGCATCTGGAAGCCCTTATTTCAGGTTTGCTGGCAGGTGACAATATGGCAGTGATGTTGCGCGGGGTTTATCTCACTTCGTCGCTGCAACGTGGTCAGGTAGACGACATGTTTATTCAGTCAGCCGCAGCGCAATACCGACTGGGACAGAATGCAATGACCTCCTGGCCAATGGTCGAAACACAGCCTTATTTTACCCACAGACTGTTCCCCCAAACGTTGCTGGCAGAACCTAATCTGGCAAGCGAAAACAGCGTGTGGCTTGGGAAAAACAAACGTCAACTCACTGTCTTTTCCGCTATTGGAGCGGTTGCGGCAATCGCCTGTATTGCTGGCTGGCATCACTATTACAAATCGAATTACCGCTCGGGTGTCACCGTTCTTGCGCAGGCAAAATCCTTTATGGATATCCCACCACCGCAGGGCATTGATGAGCTTGGCAATCTGCAATTACCGCTGCTCAACCCCATTCGAGACGCCACGCTTGCTTACGGTGATTATCGTGAACATAACGCCCTCACCGATATGGCTCTTTATCAAGGAAGAAGAATTGGCCCCTATGTCGAGAGAACTTACTTGCAACTGCTTGAGCAACGCTATTTACCGGCACTGCTAAACGGATTGATTCGGGACCTGAACAATGCGGAGCCTGAAAGTGAGAAAAAACTCGCGGTACTGAGGGTTATCCGCATGCTCGAAGATAAAAGTGGCCGCGATAACAAAGTGGTGGAGCAATATATGGGGCAACGCTGGAGTGACAATTTCCATGGTCAGCGAGGCTTGCAGGGGCAACTTATGGCGCATCTGGATTATGCCCTTGAACATACAAACTGGCAGGCGCAACGCATGGCAGGTGATAACGATTCAATTAATCGTTTTCTACCCTATACGAAACCTATTGCAGCGGCACAGAAAGAGCTCAGTAAGCTCTCAATTTATCAGCGCGTTTACCAGAGTTTGCGCACCAGAGCATTAGGCGTGTTGCCTGCAGACCTGAACCTGCGCGATCAAATTGGGCCAAGCTTTGACAAAGTGTTTGTTGCCAATAAAGAAGAAGATCTCTCCGTTCCTCAATTCCTGACGCGTTACGGGTTGCAAAGCTATTTCGTTAAGCAGCGCGACAGCCTGGTTGAACTTACCGCGCTGGATAGCTGGGTACTGAATATCACCAAAGATGTGACCTACAGTGCCGCCGATCGTGAAGAGATTCAGCGGCATATTACTGAGCAATATATCAGCGACTATACCGCGACCTGGCAGGCAGCTCTGAACAATCTCGATCTTCGGGAGTATGAGGACATGCAACAGGTGATTGATGCGCTCGAGCAGATAATTAGTGGCGATCAGCCTTTTTACCGCGCTCTGCAAGCGCTCCGTGACAATACTCAATCGCCACCTCCACCAGCCAACCTGCCGGATAAAACTCGCGAAGCGATGATGTCTGCGTTGGACTTCCAGTTGCTGACACGTCTTGGACGCGAATTTGCTCCTGAAAACAGCGTGCTAGCCGAGGGTAAAGACAAAGACAGCACATTGCAGACGGTGTACCAGCAATTAACCGAGTTGCATCGGTATCTGCTCGCCATCCATAACTCGCCGGTGCCGGGTAAATCTGCACTTAAAGCTGTGCAGCTTCGCCTTGATCAAAACAGCAGCGATCCTATCTTTGCGACACGCCAGTTAGCAAAAACGCTTCCAGCTCCGTTGAACAGATGGGTGGGCAAACTTGCCGATCAGGCCTGGCATGTTGTGATGATAGAAGCGGTTCATTACATGGAAGTCGAGTGGAACGAAAAAGTGGTGAAAGCCTGGCAGCAGACTTTAGCCGATCGCTATCCATTTGATCCACAAGCCGAACAAGATGCATCGCTGGATGCTTTTGATCGTTTCTTCAAACCAGCCGGGATCCTCGATAGCTTCTACCAGGAAAACCTCAAACTGTTTATTGAAAGCAAACTGACGTTGGGCGAAGACGGGCAGGTCTTGATCCGTCAGGATGTACAGCAACAAATTGAAACTGCACAAAAAATTCGCGACACCTTCTTCACGCAACAAAGTGGTTTAGGGACGCAATATGCCGCAGAAACCGTTGAGTTGTCCGCCAATAAGCGCCGCAGCGTTCTGAATATGGATGGGCAGTTATTGGACTACAGCCATGGGCGCAATTTCACGGCTCATCTGGTGTGGCCAAACACCATGCGAGAAGGGTCTGAAAGTAAGCTCACGCTCATTGGAACGGGTGGTGGCGCACCTCGTAGCATCATCTTTAGCGGGCCATGGGCACAATTCCGCCTGATAGATGCAGGCCAACTGACCAACGTTGAAGATGGCTCGTTTGATGTTCGGTTTAATGTCGACGGTGGCCATATGATCTATCGGATTCACGTAGACACTCAGGACAATCCATTCACCGGCGGGCTTTTTAGCGATTTCACCCTTCCGGATACTTTGTATTAATGGTTATTCCCCGGTGGCAGCGCCGGGGATATTCAGGGAATGACAGTATGAGCGACACAAAATTGATCATCAAACTGGGTGAAGATCCACGTAGCTTGCCTGAGTTTAGTGCTATTCGGGAAGAGGTGAATAAAGCCAATCATCCCACTCACCCAGAAGTGAATTGGCGGCTCGTCGAATCTCTGGCACTAACACTTTTTAAAAGCAATGGAGTTGACCTGCATAGCGCCACCTATTACACCCTGGCACGCACGAGGATTAACGGGCTGGCGGGTTTTTGCGAAGGATGCGAATTACTGGCAGGGTTAATTACTGCGGAATGGGAACACTTTTGGCCTCAGAACTATCAGGCCCGCTCAGATATGCTGGAATGGTTTAATAACCGTGTCGGTAGTATCTTGCGCCAGAACCCTTCCCTTCTCACCGCCGATACAAACCTTTTGCTGCGTACGGAAAAAACTCTGCAACTGATATGCGATAAGCTTCAGCAAGTAGAATTAAAACGTATTCCTCGCGTCGAAAACCTGCTTTATTTCGTGCAGAACATCCGTAAGCGTGTGGAGAGTGAACAACTTGCACTTTCTACACCAGCGTACTCATCACCGACATTAGTTTATATGCCCGCGCAGTCGGACTTTACGGATGCGATGAATTACACACCGCCAATGACAGATTCAAACCCTCAGTCACCGAAAATTGAAGTGCATTTTCCAGGATCAGAAAATCCCCCCCGCCCCTGTCCACCATTAACTTTGCGCGGTTTTCTATCAGGTGCCATCTGTAGTGCGATTATTGCGGCCGGTATATGGTGGTGGAATGTGCTTCCTATGCAGCAACAGATAACTCAGGTGAATGACACCCCACAAGGCAGCGCAACATTATGGCTTGCCTCACCTGATCTGGAAGATTATACCGACCGACTGGACCAGTTACTTGCTGCCTCACCGCTACAACCCCTCGAAACCGGTGAACTCCTCAGACGTACCGCACAAGTTACCTGGTCAGAAAGCACTCAACAACAGTTAGCCAGTGCGAAATGGCAAGCAACCCTTAAATCGCGTGCTGAGAATAGCCCATCACTAAGGAGCTATATGCAGGCACAACAGGATATACATGCATTTGCAGCCCTACTCGTGGAACGTGAAAAAAATAAAGAAGGTATGACTCTTTCGTATCTCAAAACAGTGGCTTATCAGGTTGAGACTTTATTGAAGCAGGGAACACCACTGGAGGTATTAATCACCCAATTAGAGGATGCGAAGAGACAACACCTGGGCACACAAATACTAGAAAAGCAGATCGATGAACGAATAAGTGCCTTGTCGAGTCGTTACCTGTTAGTTCGCAATTTCAATGCAGAAAATGAACCTACACCCTAAATAATTCGAACTGCCCAAAGGCGACAAGGCTGTAAGTCCCCAGGAACATAGATAACTATGTTCCTGGGGCGCACGAGCGCAGTCAACGCATGTGCATCTTGAAATATGACGGGTATACATTGCCTGTCGATAATAAACACCAGTAAGGGAAAACTACCATGGCAAATTTAATCTATCTGACACTGACTGGATTACAGCAAGGACTGATGTCCGCAGGCTGCTGTTCGCTAGATTCAATTGGAAATAAAGCTCAAATTGCACATTTGGATCAGATTATGGTTTATGGATTTTCACACTCCATTACTAGAGTAGAAAATGCAGTTCATCACCCCGTTATCATTACTAAACCCGTTGATAAATCAACACCGCTTTTAGGCAAAGCAATTTCTGAAAACGAAATATTAAACTGTGACTTTGATACTTATCGGATCAACAGATTTGGTATTAATGAACTTTACCTAAAAATAAAATTAACAAAGGCCAGGATAACGGATTACCATCTTGTGCTCCCTAACAACCTATTAGACAACAAAGAACAACCTCAGGAGGCTATTTCACTTTCTTATGAAACTATAACCTGGGAGAATGTACCTGCAGGAACTAGTGCATATAGCCTTTGGAATGATCGAGTTCTTTAGCTCGAGTCAATTAAGCTCCATACATTATTATGGAGCTTTTACTTACCATCCCCCCAGGGTACCGCGCTGGTTAATGTAGCGCATTTACTTTTATCCTTTACATAATAAACACCTGAAAACCCGCCATCAACCGGACATGAATGCCAAGAGGAAAAAGCCAGACCAATATTTAGAGCCGGTCCAATTAATACCGAAGAGAAGAAAAGTACACAGCTAACGAAAGTCATTGTTGTCATATGTTTCGTAATACCTGGATGTGCTATGTGATCTCTTGTAAAAAAACCACTAATAAACACAACTTCCATGTAAACAATAAATGGCAAAGAGGATAGTATAGGAAACACTCTCCAGTTAAGGTAAAAGAAATCTCCGTGAGATAATAAACTCATAACATCAGCTAAGCATAACCTAGCAATAAAAATTGTGACTATAGGCAAACTAATAGAAACAGCTATAATGATTAATAACCTCTTTAATCTTATATCCATATCTAGAACCCCTCTCGCAGGGAATTTAACGTCGGGGACAGTTTTTTCAAATTCCACTCTTCAACTCTATTTCTTTCCTGAATACCTTGTTTAATAGCATTTTTCAACTTATCTGATAATTGATATTTTTTATCAAGATAATCTATTGCAAAGGTTATAATAAAACCCATTAAAACTACCAAAAAAATCCCTCCAGAAATTGGTATTGTTATAACACCAGTTGCTGCAACACCAGATCCAACCATCATCATAATTTTTGTAATAAAAACAGTCAGAATTATCTTCGCTACATCCATAGTAATGTCACCAATAAAATCTACAACTTTGTAATCGTCTTTAAATATCAAATCAATAGTCCTGTATGCCAATGAAAACCAGATACAGAACCGAGCACCACTGATAATGGCTCCATTCTTTCCCGCGTTACCAATGCCTAGCTCTAGTACCTGTGGGTTGTTTATTGCATACCGCGTACCTTTTAGGATACGACGAATACCTGCATATCCGGTGATTTTTACATATTGAAAACCTTTTTCTTTATATACAGAGGCTTTAATACCCAATCCTTTTAGGTTAAAAATTAGTTTATTAGCATCATTATAGTATGATGTTAATTTATGAATATTTTTGATGCCACCAACCATATCTTTAATATTCCCTGCATAAGTCGCTACAGGATCGACCAAATTAAGGAGCTGATTTAACGCAGCATCAGCTTCGGAAAGTGTCAACAACATAATATGCTTTGTATTTTTCTGGAGTTCAGCTTCTAAATTCAATGTGTCCAAAATATATTCATGCTGAGGTATCAGTTGATTTATAGGAACTTCCCTTCTTAAATAATCACCTAAATAACCTGCAGCGGTATTAGTCTGCCTAAGTTCATCCTTCATGATATCGTCCTTAATGTGTTAGTTTAACGTGGATGATAATTTTTCATTCAATACACATTCGTGATCTACATTAAAATATAAGGAAATATCATTAATAACATGCGAATAAATAGAATATTAAAAATAAAAATCACTCTAAAATAACCTAGGGAAATGAATGATCGCTAATTATAATAATTAAATATATTTAAGATGTTGGGCATGAAGAGAAAGCACGATCTTAAGAAAAACTAAATGCAGGAAGGTGAAAAACAAACATACAGAAACGACGAAAGCCTGAATCATTTCTGATTCAGGCTTTCTGATTGTGGCGGAACGGACGGGACTCGAACCCGCGACCCCCTGCGTGACAGGCAGGTATTCTAACCGACTGAACTACCGCTCCGCGTTTTGTTCCCCGTCGGGAACGAGGCAGATATTACGTACTGGGCCTGTAAGCGTCAACGTTTTTTCTAAAAAATCTAATCAGTTGCCGGTAATTTAACCCAACTGGTGATTTTTAATCCATCAATCCTGTTTTTACATCCGCCACAGGCAACTTCCACCTTTCTTTTCCACAAGATCAAGCCGCGATTCATGCGCTTCCAGTTCCACATCACTGGCTCGAATGATACGTATACCTGAATCATGACGCACAACACGCTGTATACCGCTATCTCCGGTACGCTGCTGAACGTCCCCTTCCATGGCAAACTTCAAAGAGGTTTGGCCGCCCGTCATCATCAAATAGACGTCAGCCAAAATCTGGGCATCGAGCAATGCGCCGTGTAGTGTTCGTTTGCTGTTGTCTATTTCATAACGATTGCAAAGTGCATCAAGGCTATTACGCTTGCCCGGGAACATTTTACGAGCAAGTGCCAGACTATCGGTAACTTTGCAGAAGGTATTGGTTTTCGGGATATCGCGTTTAAGCTTCCCGAACTCATAGTCCATAAACCCAATATCAAACGACGCATTATGGATAACCAGCTCCGCGCCGCGAATATAATCCATGAACGAATCAGCAACCTGATCAAACGTGGGTTTGTCTGCCAGAAACTCATCGGCAATTCCGTGAACGCCAAAGGCTTCCGGGTCCACCAGCCTGTCAGGCTTCAGGTAAACGTGGAAGTTATTACCCGTCAGCCGGCGGTTAATCACTTCAACCGCACCGATTTCAATAATGCGATGCCCTTCGTAGTGAGCACCGATTTGGTTCATACCGGTGGTTTCAGTATCCAGGACTATCTGTCGTGTAATTGGTGTGCTCATGTCGCTCGTTTATGTCAGACTTGGTTTTTTAATCACAGGAAGTCTACCAGAGATGCGCAAACAGGTAGAAATTTTCACCGATGGCTCTTGCCTCGGTAATCCAGGCCCGGGCGGTTATGGCGCCATTTTACGGTACAAGCAACACGAAAAAATTTTCAGCGTTGGCTTTCGTTTAACGACAAATAATCGCATGGAAATGATGGCTGCGATCGTCGCACTTGAAGCGTTAGTCGAACCTTGCGACGTGGTGCTTAGCACTGATAGCCAATATGTTCGTCAGGGCATTACCCAATGGATTCATAACTGGAAAAAACGTGGCTGGAAAACCGCCGATAAAAAACCAGTAAAGAATGTCGATTTGTGGAAACGACTGGATGCCGCATTAAGCGAGCATAAAATCAGTTGGGAGTGGGTGAAAGGCCATGCCGGTCACCCCGAGAACGAACGTTGCGATGAACTTGCGCGTGAAGCGGCTTCTAATCCAACTCTTGAGGACGTGGGTTATCAACCAGAGACGAAGCTTTAGTTGTCTCCCGAAACTGCCTTGTTGCCCCGACCGCTGATCGAATTTGTGTTTTCGCTTTCCGACTTTTCATTGGATTGAGCGTCAGCGGTAATGTGCGCTTACGTGCCACAATGACATGCATACATCCCAACGCAGGAAGGTGGGTGCTGAGCATCTTCCCACCTTGTTTACTCCAGGGTAAAACCTGGAAACTGCGTTGGTGCATCACTTCAAAATTCAGTAACGCTAACCAGTCAAACATCCTCATTGGTGTGAACATTCGGCAATGATACGGCGTGCGTTTGCGTAAAAACGGAACAATTTTACCCAAGCCGAGCAAACTCACCGGGTTAAAACTGCTTAAAATTAGCCAACCGTCATCAATCAATACTCGATCCACTTCTCGGAGTAATCCGTGCGGATCCTGGCTCCAGGGTAATGTATGAGCCAACATACAGGCATCGACCGATTTAGCAGCAAAGGGTAAATACAGCGGATCGGCATTAACCTGAAGCCGCTCGCCTTGTAGTGCGACATTCACCTGGTGTGAAATAGCGCATGCTTCGGTGTTAATTTCTGTGCTTAAGTTACCAATCTTCAGAAGATGAAAACCGAACATCTTAGCAAGCCAGGGCTGGAGTTGGACTTCCAGAGCTTCGCGGTAATATTCGCCCCAGGGCAGCTCTCCCCAATGATGCGGTGAAATGAAATTATCAGGTATCCTTGCCGGTTTCATCACTACCTTCTTAACGCAATTCAGAGAGGTTGAATTATGAATCTTAACAGTATTTCTGCATTCCAGGATAACTACATCTGGGTTCTGAACGACGAACAGGGTAAATGTATCATCGTCGATCCTGGTGAAGCTGAACCAGTGCTTAAAGCGCTTGAAACCAACCAATGGACACCAGAGGCAATTTTACTGACTCACCATCACAACGATCACGTTGGCGGCGTAAAAGAACTTGTGAAAAAGTATCCAGACCTTGTGGTATATGGCCCTGAAGAGACACAAGATAAGGGAACGAACCGGGTAGTCAGAGAGGGTGATAAGGTCAATATTTTAAAGTATGAATTTAGTGTTATTGCCACTCCCGGTCACACTTTAGGACATATCTGTTTCTACTGCGCACCTTATCTATTTTGCGGCGACACTCTATTTTCTGGTGGTTGCGGCAGGCTTTTTGAAGGCACAGCGAGAAATATGTTTGATTCTTTTCAAAAGCTTAACAAACTCCCCGCTGAAACGTTAATTTGTTGTGCCCACGAGTACACACTTTCGAACATTAAGTTTTCCTTATCGATCCTTCCCAGCGATGATGAGTTAAACCGATACTGTCGAAAAGTTAAGGAGTTACGTGCAAAAAACCAATCAACGCTACCCAGTTCTTTAGAAAATGAACGCAAAATAAATTTATTCCTTAGAACACATGATATTGATTTAAAAGACAAAATAAAAGAAGAAACAAACTTGCAACAACCACACCAGATTTTTGCATGGTTACGGACAAAGAAAGATACATTCTGAATTTTCTGGTTGTGTTGTTTGGAAGTGGAAGGTATTCTTGCTCGTCTTTTAAGCAACTATTGACACACACATGAAGGCAAAAGCGATATTACTCGCCTCTGTCCTGCTAGTGGGGTGCCAGGCGTCGAAGCATGACGGCAACATCCAACAGCACGCACAGAGTCTGTCTGCAGCTGGTCAAGGTGAAGCAGGAAAGTACACAGGTAAGCGATGGATGGACGATGGGACATACCTCGCAGATAATCAAAACTTGTGGAACTTCATTGGCGACGAGCTAAAGATGGGGATACCGGAGAATACCCGGATCCGCGAACAGAAACAGAAGTACCTGAAGAATAAGAGCTATCTCCACGATGTAACATTACGGGCAGAGCCGTATATGTACTGGATTGCCGGGCAAGTTAAGAAACGCAACATGCCAATGGAACTAGTACTACTACCCATAGTGGAGAGCGCTTTTGACCCCCACGCTACCTCTTCTGCGAATGCCGCTGGCATCTGGCAGATTGTACCGAGTACGGGTCGAAATTATGGTTTAAAACAGACCAAAGCATACGATGCACGTCGTGATGTAGTGGCTTCTACCACTGCCGCACTCGATATGATGCAGCGTCTGAATAAGATGTTTGACGGCGACTGGTTGTTAACCGTGGCGGCGTACAACAGCGGCGAAGGTCGTGTACTGAAGGCAATGAAAGCGAATAAAGCTCGTGGCTTACCTACGGATTTTTGGTCGCTTTCACTGCCACGGGAAACCAAGATTTACGTACCAAAAATGCTGGCTTTGAGCGATATACTCAAGAACAGCCAAAAATACGGTGTACGCCTGCCGACGACTGACGAAAGTCGTGCTTTAGCGCGAGTTGAAGTGAGCGATCCGGTGGAACTGACACAAGTGGCTGAAATGGCGGGAATACCATTAAGTACGCTTAAAACGTTCAACGCTGGGGTTAAAACCTCGACTGTTGGCAAAAATCAGCGTTATGTGATGGTGCCTAAAAAGCATGCCGACAAGCTGAAAGCCTCTTTGGCTTCCGGTGAAATTGCAGCAGTGCAGCCAACGCTTGTCGCGGATAACCGTATCAGCGCAGGTGGCAGCAAATCTTATCGTGTTCGCTCGGGTGATACCCTGTCGAGCATCGCTTCACGCTTAGGCGTTAGCTCAAAAGATTTGCAAAGTTGGAACGGCATACGTGGCGCGCATATCAAAGTTGGCCAAACACTCAGTGTCAAAAATGGCGCTCAGAGCTTAGCTAAGAACGATAGCATCACGTATAAGGTGCGCAAGGGTGATTCGTTGTCGAGTATCGCTAAACGTCACGGTGTGAATATCAAAGATGTTCTACGCTGGAACGATGATACGGACAATCTGAAACCTGGCGATCAGTTGACGCTGTTTGTAAGCAACAACTCTACACCTGATACATGATTGTTTATTCGAAGAAAAGGCACCTATTTAGGTGCCTTTTTTATTCCTGCTTCGCAATGTCAGACTTTCCTAGCTTCGACCATCACAATGTCGCTGGTAAACGTCCCATCAGCCTGCAGATCAAAATAGCGTTGTACTTCGTCTGATGCGCTTCGTTGATAAGCACGGATAGCATCAGCCATTACCGTAGGTGTTCGCATACGTGCAATCCAACTTGAAAATTCCAGAACCAATCGGTCGCACAATAAGTTTTGCGTCACTAAACCTGCCTCGTTAAACATGCCCAGTAACTCTCCGCTGGAATAGTTATGAACATGCGAAGTATCCCGCAATGCTTCAACAGTTTGTAACCAGATATCCAGAACAGGATGGCCAGGTGACATAACATCCATAAACACCACCACGCCGCCAGGTTTCAATACGCGCCTTACTTCCCGTAACGCTTTGCCAACGTCGTGCCAGTGATGAGCTGAATAGCGGCTGATCACAACATCAAATGATTCATCCGCAAATGGTAAAGCTTCCGCATAACCCTGCTGCGTCTTTATATTGGAGATATTACGAGTTTTAGCTGCCTCACTGACCACCGACAGCATTTGTTCGGAGAGATCGTAAGCAACAACATCTTTCACCTGTGACGCGGCAATAAAACTCGCATGCCCTGCCCCACATCCCATATCAAGCAGTTGGGCCTCAGGAAAATCGGCCAGACGCGCGTTCAAGCGCTCCAGGTCTCTTCCTGAAGCGTGTACAGCGCTACTCAGATACGCCCCTGCCTGAGAGCTAAATTGTTGGCTGACTTTGTCATGGTGAGTTTGTGTTGTCATTGTATTGTCCTTGCAGTTGATTATAAGTAAGGGCAGCACACAGGTCTGCCCAGTGGCAGACCTGACTAACCTTACTTCAATCAGGTTTGCCGGGACGGAATTCGACTAGTAGAGGGTTGTGGTCAGACGCGCGGGTAACCAGAACAGAGGCTTCCGTAACATTTAATCCACGATAAAACACGAAATCGAGAGGGCGACCAAAAGCCCGACGGCGATGATCGTCAGTAAAGCGCACCTCACGCAGAGTCATCTCGCGAGCAAAGCGGTAGAGTGCATTCATGCGAGGGCGACTCCAGGCATTAAAATCGCCTGCCATAATAATCGGCCCATTATGATGGCCAATTTGATCACCAATTGGCCCAAGTTGCTTACTGTAAACATCCACACCCAGGCTGAAATTCACGGCATGAATATTCACGACCATTAATAAACGGCCATCAGGCAGCGGGTAAACTGTTACTAACGCGGATTTAGACAAACGTAGAATCGGTTCACGTTCGCGCAGTGGGCAACAGTAGACAGGATGTGCGGCAGACAACGTCATCACGCCAGAGGGGTGTTGAGGCAATACAAACGCCGGAACCTGATCTGCGGCCAGATAATTACTGGTCGCAAATTTTACCAGTTCAGGAGTGGCTTGCGCTTCCTGCAACAAGACGAGGTGAGCATCTTTACCAAAATTTTGCAGCACCGAAAGCCACTCAGCTCGTTGCTGCTTGAAGATATTCCATACCAATACTTTTAAGGAAGCCTCGCTCGGCAAAGGTTCCCCGGGTGGCAATGCCTGACCAATAGTTGCAAAGGAGCCAGGAGGCAGAATGCGTTCTGCTGGCTGACCGGCAACATATCTCATGGCATAAGTATTTTTGCGCACTTTTTTACTAATGACCTCTGTAACCAAAGAAGCCTCCATATCGAAGGCTGTCTTTCAGTTATAGGGACTTTAGTGCAGAGTTTCAACGACCAATTCAAACCATTGATGAACAAGACCGTAAGCAATTGCTAACGATCTTGTTTAAATGAGTTACCCGACAGCAATTTCTCGGCGGGAATCAAGTCGGCCACTGAACGTAATTAAAAGTAATGCACCAACAACAATCACCGCGCCAATCCAGGGCGTTTGCGCCAAACCAAAGCTTTGAACCGTTTGACCGCCAATAACAGAACCTAATGCGATCCCAACGTTAAAAGCCGCGATATTCAGACCAGAAGCAACATCTACCGCATTTGGCGTGTAAAGCTCAGCCTTCTGCACAACATACACCTGCAAACCAGGTACATTGCCGAAAGCGAAAATCCCCATGATTAACACCGTCACTAAGGCACCAATATGTGAACTAGCCGTAAACTGGAATACCAGGAGTAATGCGGCAAGTGCTGCAAAAATGAATTTCAAGGCAGGCACAGCACCATGACGGTCAGCAAGTTTCCCGCCCCAGATATTCCCTATTGCTACGGACACACCATAGCCTAATAAAATCCAGCTCACTGCTGCTGGCGAATAACCTGCAAGATCCTGCATCATCGGAGCCAGGAAGGTAAATGCCGTAAACACGCCACCGTAACCTAACGCCGTGATCGCATAAATAATCAACAAGCGTGGGTGAGTCATCACTTTCAGTTGATCTTTTAAACTGGCGACAGCGCGGGTTGGAATATTCTTTGGAATCAGAATCGTGCTGCTTATTAAGGCAATAACACCAATAGCCGAAACGGCAAGGAACGTTTCGCGCCAACCAAAATGCTGGCCAATGAACGTCCCGAGGGGTACGCCAGTAACCAATGCCACGGTTAAACCACCAAACATAATCGCAATGGCAGATGCCGCTTTTTCTTTAGGGACCAGACTGGTTGCGATGGTTGAGCCAATTGAGAAAAACACGCCATGCGCAAGTCCTGTCAGAAGACGAGCAATAACGAGGGTTTCATAGTTTGGCGAAAGCCAGGCTAACAGATTACCCGCGGTAAATAATGCCATCAGACCAATCAGTAATTGCTTACGAGGCAATCTCCCGGTTAATGCCGTTAAAACAGGAGCGCCCACAGCGACGCCCAACGCGTAAATAGAGACTAACAATCCAGCAGAAGGTAATGAAATTGAAAGTTGGTCAGCGATTGTTGGTACCAGCCCAACAATGACAAATTCTGTAGTACCGATTGCAAATGCACTGATAGTCAGCGCCCATAGTGCCAGAGGCATAATTTACTCCATACTGCGTGTCTTTTGATGACACGCAGTATGGCGTGATGGTTAAATAACAAAAATATGCAAAATCTCAATACAATTTTGTCTCAGGAGCAATAATGAAGGCCACCTCTGAAGAACTGACGATCTTTGTCGCCGTTGTGGAAAGCGGAAGTTTTAGTCGTGCAGCGATACAGCTCGAACTGGCTAATTCAGCTGTGAGCCGCTCGGTGAAAAAATTAGAGATGAAGCTAGGGGTAACACTTCTAAATCGCACAACGCGCCAGCTGAGCCTTACAGAAGAAGGTGAGCGTTATTTCCGCCGCGTACAACAGATCTTGCAAGAGATGGCAGCGGCTGAAAATGAACTAATGGAAACACGACAAAGGCCTCGAGGTTTACTGCGCATTGATGCCGCGACCCCTGTGATGCTCCACCTCTTGATGCCGCTCATTAAACCTTTCCGTGAACGCTATCCGGAGATAACACTTTCGCTTATTTCCTCAGAGACATTTATTAACCTGATTGAACGTAAAGTCGATGTTGCCATTCGCGCAGGAACGTTGACGGATTCAACACTTCGGGCCAGACCTCTTTTCACTAGCCAGCGTAAAATTATTGCCTCTCCTGAATATTTAGCACAAAACGGAATACCGCGAAGTGCAGAGGAACTTCAGGATCATATCTGCCTGGGTTTCTCTGAAACAGAAAGTTTGAACAAATGGCCGGTCGCCCAAGCTGATGGATTACGGTATGACATCACACCGGGAATAACATCCAATAGCGGTGAAACACTCAAGCAGCTTTGCCTGACCGGGAATGGTATTGCATGCCTGTCTGACTACATGATTAATAAAGAAATAGCTGAAGGGAAGTTTGTGGAATTACTTGCAGACAGACTGCTGCCCGTAGAAATGCCATTCAGTGCGGTGTATTACAGCGATCGCGCTGTCAGTAGCCGGATTAGAGCATTTATTGATTTTCTAAGTGAGCATGTGCAACAGCCCCCGCAGGGGCTGTAATGGAAGATTAATCCCAGAGTGGAGCCAGACCTTCCGGGCTAACCAGTCGATCGTTACAGTCCAGTTCTGTAATGGCCATCATATCTTCCTCATCGAGCATAAGAGTCTGCGATCGTAAATTACTTTGCAGATTCTCACGTTTTGTTGAAGAAGGAATAACCGCATAACCCAACTTCCTTGCCCATGCCAAAATAACCTGAGCCGGAGTTGCATTATATTTCTGTGCAATTCGTCCAATGACTTCATCTTTCAGTGCCTTACCATAGGCAAGAGTCATATATGAGGTGATATGGATATTATGTTCATGTGCCCAATCAACGACTTTGCGGTTGTGCAAATACGGTGAAAGCTCAATTTGGTTGGTCGCTATATTTTCAGCCCCCACCGCATCAATTGCCTGCTGCATCAGGTCGATAGTGAAGTTAGAAACACCAATATTGCGCGTTAGTCCTTCTTTTTTCGCTTCAAGTAACGCCTGCATAAACTCTGCAACTGGCACAGCATCATTGGATGATGGCCAGTGAATTAGAGTCAAATCGACATAATCTGTACGCAATTTGCGCAGACTTTCTTTCAGGCTTGGGATTAATTTTTCTTTGCTTAGATTCTCAATCCAGATTTTAGTGGTGATAAAAAGCTCACTACGTGCAACACCACTTTCTTCAATAGCCTGCCCTACAGCAGCTTCATTCTCATAAATTTGTGCTGTATCGACCGCGCGATAACCTAATTCAAGCGCTGTTTTTACTGATGCGATCACAACATCGTCTTTCAAACGAAATGTACCTAAACCAAATGCAGGAATTGTCATTTTTTACCTCGTTGGGGATATATGTTTGTTATACGAGGATTATGCAGCGGATAACTTTGCTAAAAAAGTCAGGTAAATGCAGAAGATATTTGCGTTAAACACAATAATACAGAGATATGCTAAATTTTATGCATAAAAAAGCCCTGAGTCTAAAAGACTCAGGGCTTAAATAAGTGGCGGAACGGACGGGACTCGAACCCGCGACCCCCTGCGTGACAGGCAGGTATTCTAACCGACTGAACTACCGCTCCACTGAATTTCTTTCTTACTACCACCAGGTGTCACATTCTGGCTTTTACTGCTTTGAATTTGGAGCCTGGCAGTTCCCTACTCTCGCATGGGGAGACCCCACACTACCATCGGCGCTACGGCGTTTCACTTCTGAGTTCGGCATGGGGTCA